>NZ_JBBHLF010000002.1:0-1211174 GCF_037483205.1 Chitinophaga sp. CCNWYY40 | reverse complement strand
AAGATCCGTGGTTACCGTATAGAGTTGGGAGAAGTGGAACATGCCATCAGTCACTTACCGGGTATTGGCGCCGCAGTGGTAACTGCCCCCAAACAAGCCGGCGGACAACGGACATTAGCCGCTTATTTTACCAGTGAAAACCCGCTGCAGGTGTCGCAGATACGGCAACAACTGTTGTTGAAATTGCCGGAGTACATGGTGCCGGCTTATTTTATCCGGCTGGAATATTTTCCATTAACATCCAGTGGCAAAGTAGACCGTAAAGCCTTGCCTGCACCGGACGGCGCAATAACAGAGAAAGTGCCTTATGTAGCCCCCCGTAATGAGGTAGAAGCTTGTCTCGCTGCAGCCTACGCCTATGTACTGAATAAAACCACGGTTTCTGTAAAAGAACATTTCTTTGACGCAGGCGGGGATTCTATCAAAGTGATTACACTGATCAACTATCTGCATCAGCAGCAATATGACCTGAAAGTATCCGATGTATTGAAGTTCCCGGTATTGGAAGATGTAGCTGCCCGGATAAATATTACAGGTGAAATGCCACATGTAGTAAAAACAAACCTGCTTCCGGAATATGAGGCACCTGCTATCATTTCATTATCACCTAACCAGCGGTTTTATTGCCATGGCAGCGGATACACCAACGCACATGCGGAATTGAATGTGTATCTGCCGGATTTTGATAAGGACCGGTTCCTGCGCGCATATCACCAGTTAACAGCTGCTTACGACATACTGCGGCTGAGGTTTATTTTCAATGACAACACTTTCTTACAAGAAGTATTGCCGTTGGAAGAAACGAAAAATACCCTCACGTTTATAGCAGCCGGTGTACAAAGGGCGGATGTAAAACCAGTACATCCTGATCAGCCTCCCTTTCACCTGGAAACAGGGGAAATCATGAGATGGCGGGTTGTACACGGAGGGGAAGGAGGGGCCTGGGTAAATGTAGCTATTCACCATATTGTAACGGATAATGCTTCCAACACCAGGCTGATAGAAGCTTTCATGGAAATGTATAAAGGGGGTACTGCAGCTCCCGTTAAGGCGGCGCATTACTTTAACTTTATTGGCATCCAGCAGCAATACCTGGAGTCTGCAGCAGGAAAAGCACAACGGGAGTACTGGCAGCAACGGCTGGAACCAACCACTGAAAAAAGAAATGATCTTCCGCTGCAACTGATACATCATACGCAATGGATCCACGGAAACAGGTTCACAACGATGCAGGCATTCTGCAGGCAACACCATCTGCTGCCTTCTGCCCTGGTGCTAAGCGCACTTTACCGGTTCCTCCGGCAAAGCAATGAAGAGAAGAACCGTTATACAATTGGTGTAGTGGTTAACGGGGCAGACCTGTACATGCCAGGATTTGAGATGTCAAATGCGATCGGGCAGTTTATGAATATGCTGCCCCTGCAGGTTGCACTGGAAAATGAGCACGATCCCTCACTTCCTTTTCTTGTACAGGAACGATACCTGGAAGGCCGCCTGAATCAGCAGGTACCCTTCCGGCTCATAGAAGAGGACTTCAGGGAAAGATGTGGCAGTGAGCTACTGTTGGATGGCTACCTGAGCTATATCGACAGAACAAAGGAAACCTACACGAAGGATTTTGAAGAGCTGGCGATAGAAATGCCTGCTGGAAACGAGGGCATTGATACAGATCTATGGTGTTTATGTGAAGAGTACCATAATAGTATCGTACTTAAATGGTACTGGAAATGCTATGATGCCGGCAGCCGCGAAGATAACAGCAGGCTGGAATCAATAAGAAAAATGAACAGACTGCTGGATTTGTTATATACTCATACGCATAACGGAATAATCATGCCGGAACCATTAATAGATTCCCCCACGAACGCCGAATAACGAATATGACTATGGAAAGACGCCAGGTATTTTTATTGCATTACGCCGGAGGTAATATTTACTCTTTCAGGTTTATGGAACCTTTTCTGAAGAATGTATCCTATATCCCGCTGGAACTGCCAGGCCGGGGAAAAAGGATCAGGGAACCACTGTTGAATAATTTTAATGAAGCCACTCTTGATATCTGCCAACAGATCATTAAGCAACTGTCTGCGGAAAAATTTTTCATCTATGGACATAGTATGGGAACGCTGATAGGATTAAAGGTGGTTGCCATGCTGGAACAAATCTCTCTGTTTCCGGAATGCCTCATCGTAACCGGTTGTCCCGGACCAGGAACGGGAATCACAAAAAGGAGATACCTCATGGGAAAAGAAGAGTTTATGGCGGAACTGGACAAACTCGGAGGTATGCCAGCGGAGCTATATACTAATATGGAGTTGTTCGATTTTTATGAACCCATACTGAGGGCCGATTTTGAATTGGCGGAAACCGGCAGTCTCAGTGCCTTTTCCCCGGTGAAAACGCCTATCCATGCCATCATGGGTAATGATGAAGAACACGTGACGCAGATTAATAACTGGAAGAATTTCACCCTGTCCAGCTTTAACAGTGAGATATGGGAAGGAGATCACTTTTTCATTCATAAGAACGCCGCTAGGATAGCTGGAAAAATTAAGGACTTTTATTATTTGTAAAATTTATCAATACCAGATTATGAACATCATTAAGGATAATTTCCGCAAATATATACTCTATATTCTGCTGAGTATAGTAACAGCGGCCGGCAATATGGGTATTGTTTATCTGATTAATAATATTATCAATAGCTTTATTTCGGAGAAACCAGTGGAAACATATACCTACATTGGTTATTTCTCGGTATCCCTGCTGGTATTTTTTATAACAAGATGGATCGTTGCCTATAATATTATCGGCTTTACACAGAAGATCCTGCGGAAAGTAAGGATGGATATCCTGCAAATGGTTCTCAGGTCGCCTTATCCTTCTATGATGAAAAATAAAGAGCGCGTATACACCGCTATGACCCGGGATTCCACGAACATCGTACAGGCGTCTATCAATGTGGTGGACATCGTTACCAATACGATCATTGTGGTGATCTGTTTTGTGTATATGAGCTTCCTCTCCTGGAGATTGTTGCTGGCTATGATCGGGCTACTTCTTTTTACCGTTTTTTTATATACTTATAGTGAGAAAAAACGGCATGCCTTGTTTAATAAGGCAATGGTACATGATGAAAGGTTTATCAAATACCTGGGAGAGATACTGGCAGGATTTAAGGAAATTGTAATAGACCGGAAAAAAGGGGCGGATATCAGCGACAAGCGGATCATTCATTCAATAGATGCCGCCGTATCGCTTAACCAGAAAGCGCTGGTATCCCATTTGAATAACCGCGTGATCGGGCAGATGGCGTTTTATGTTTTTATTGGCAGCATCCTGTTGTTCCTGGGAACAGCATTGTCGATTGAAAAGAAGGTGCTGGTAAATTTTATTTTCCTGGTATTGTATGTTTTTGGCCCTATTGAAACAATTGTGTTGCTGATCCCTGGCCTTTCCCAGGCGAGAACGTCACTGAAAAGACTTTCCATGCTGAAGGAGGATTTGCTGGCAGGTCATATGGAAGACGTGGAAATAACGGGCAGTGCAGATTTCCGGGAATTATCTGCCAGGCATCTTTACTATAAATATGAAACAACAGAAAGCGAAAACTCCTTTAGTGTTGGCCCGCTTAATTTTGAACTGAAGAAAGGAGATGTGATTTTCATTTTTGGCGGTAACGGTAGTGGAAAAACTACTTTCATTAATCTACTGATAGGTTTGTTCCCGTTCCATGAGGGAGATATGTACTTAAATGATGAAAAGGTGGAAAGTACACAGTCGTACGTTTATCGCTCATTGTTTGCCCCGGTATTCAGCGATTTTCACCTGTTCGATGAATGTTATGGCAGGGAGAACATGGATCAGCAGAAAGCAAAGCAGTACCTGGAACTTTTTGAACTGGAAGATAAAGTGTCTATACTGGAAAATGGCTTTACTACCATTGACCTCTCTACCGGGCAGCGGAAAAGACTGGCTTTAATCTGTGCTATGCTGGAGAAAAAACCGATACTTGTACTGGATGAGTTTGCGGCAGATCAGGACCCTTATTTCCGCCGGAAGTTTTACCTGGAAATACTGCCGTTCCTGAGAGCAGAAGGATTCACCGTTATTGCCATTACGCATGATGATCACTACTATGCTTATTGTGACGCCATCTACAAAATGGATATCGGTAAGCTGTCTTTTTTAAGGGTGAATGACCTTAGTCAGAATGTACTGCATGTTAGCCCGGCATCAACCATCTGATCCGCCTGTGTATCAAAACCGT
Source organism: Chitinophaga sp. CCNWYY40 (assembly GCF_037483205.1). NCBI lineage: Bacteria > Pseudomonadati > Bacteroidota > Chitinophagia > Chitinophagales > Chitinophagaceae > Chitinophaga > Chitinophaga sp. CCNWYY40. Next base: position 1,206,904 of record NZ_JBBHLF010000002.1, on the reverse strand, counting down.
ACATCTGGTGTATCAAAACCGGACACTTTACCCGGATGGCGCGGTACATAACGGACGTGGCCGGATAGGTAAAAAAAGCTGAAATTCTTACCAGATATAGACAGAATGTAATTATATTAAATATTAATAATTAATGGTATAATTTTTGGCCGGCTTGGCGGAGCCCACAAACATCCATATATGTTCAAGAATTACTTCAAAATAGCCCTCAGGAATTTCTGGAATAACAAGACTTTTAGTTTTCTCAATATAGCCGGACTGGCCATCGGTATTGCCTGCGCTTCACTGATATTTTTATGGATAGAAGATGAACTGACATTCAATCATATTTTTGAGAAGCGGAATAATCTGTATGAGGTAATGGAAAACCAAACCTATGACGGGGAGGTACATACCTTCGACAATACGCCGAGTTCACTTGCGAAAGCCATACAGGAAGAAGTACCTGGTATTAAACATACTTCCCGTTTCAGCTGGAATACGGATATGCTGTTTAGTTATGGTGAGAAGAACATATATATGCAGGGCAAATATGCCGATTCCACGGTGTTTGGTATGCTGGGACTGAAGTTCATAGAAGGTAATGCTGCGGACGCTTTTTCTGAAGTAAATGCCGTGGTGCTCAGCAGAACAGCAGCAGAGAAAATTTTCCCGCCCGGACATGCGTTGGGCAATATATTGAAGGTCAATAATGAACAAAATTTTAAGGTAACCGGGGTATATGAAGATCTGCCGGAAAACGCTACCTACCAGTTCAAATGGCTGGCCCCGTATAAATTATTTGAATCCAAAAATGCCTGGTTGCGGAACTGGGGCAATAATTCTATCCAAACACTGGTAGAACTGGAGCCTTCTGTTGATGTGGCTACGGTTAATAATAAACTGCACAATTTTATCGCTACTAAAAAAACAGGAAGCGAAACAGTTTGTTTCCTGTTTTCGATGAACGACTGGAACCTGCATAATAAGTTCACCAATGGTCAGCAGGATGGTGGACGCATCGCCTATGTAAGGCTGTTTTCCCTTATTGCATGGGTAGTGCTGATCATTGCCTGTATCAACTTCATGAACCTGGCCACTGCGCGTTCTGAAAGACGGGCCCGGGAAATTGGTGTCCGGAAAGCCCTGGGCGCCACTAAAGGTAGTTTGATCGTGCAGTTTTTATACGATTCATTACTGATGTCCTTTATTGCTGTACTACTGGCTACATTGTTGATTTACCTGACAATTCCCCTGTTCAATGGCCTGGTCGGGAAAAAACTGGCCGTCAGCCTTTTTAAACCATTGCATCTCGTCTGGTTGTTGTCTATAGCACTGGTCACCGGCCTGGTAGCAGGCAGTTATCCCGCATTCTATTTATCTGGCTTTAACCCGATATCGGTGTTGAAAGGGACCAGGGTAAAAGATGGCAGTGCAGCTATCTTTGTACGCAAAGGACTGGTTATTGCTCAATTCACCACATCCATCGTACTTATCATCAGTACGTTGATCATTTATCAGCAGATACGTCACGTAAAGCAAAGGGAACTGGGATATAAGAAAGATAACCTGATCTATCTTAATCTCAAAGGACAGCTAAAAGATCATTTCACTACAGTAAAAGATAAATTGAAGGAAACCGGGATGGTTGAAAATGCAGCACTGAGCCTCAATAATGTGCTGTACCTGAGTACCAACTCCGGCGGTTTCGCCTGGCAGGGTAAAGATCCCCAGAAAGAAATCCTTATCACGCAGGAATCAGTAAGCCCGGAGTACCTGTCTACCATGCACATGAAACTAAGCAGCGGAAGGGACTTTGCTTCGGATGCCAATGTCGACAGCAGCAATGTAATCATCAATGAAAGCATGGCGAAAGAAATGGGTGAAAATGGAAAAGTGGGCAATTTTATCAGTGATGCTGATGATAAACGTTACGAAATAGTAGGCGTGGTGAAAGACTTCCTCTACAATAATATGTATGAATCCGGTCAACCGCTTATCCTGTTCTGTAACCCGCAATCTACCCATATCATCACGATTCGCATTGCGCAGAATGTGAGCCTTAACCGGGCATTGTCAAAAATTGAAGAAGTGGTACTGAATAATAATCCAGGCTATCCTTTTGAATATAAATTTATTGACGACCAGTTTGATCTGCTTTTTAAAACGGAAACCCTCATTGGTAAACTGGCGGGGATATTCGCTATACTGGCTATTTTAATCTCCTGCCTCGGGTTATTTGGTCTCGTGGCATATACTGCAGAACGGAGAACCAAAGAATTAAGTATCCGTAAAGTGCTTGGAGCTACTACCTCCGGCCTGGTAGGACTGCTTGTGAAAGACTTCGTACAACTGGTGGCATTTTCCTGTATCATCGCCTTCCCCGTTGCCTGGTTTGTAATGTACAGGTGGCTGGAAGATTACCAATACCGGACAAAGATTCACTGGTGGATATTCGTAGGCACTGGTACAATGGTGCTTGGCCTGGCTCTGATTACTGCCAGCTTTCAGGCTATTAAGGCCGCCATGTCCGATCCTATCAAAACATTAAAAGCCGAATAAACTTATTACAATATCAATTTTGTTCCCGGCGCCGTGTATTGTACACGGCGCCATTTACCAATACGTTTGTACCCTCTTCCCCCGGCAAGTACCTTCCCGGTATTAGAAATTACAGGAGTGATCTTATTAAGTCAACGCTATACATAATTAAAAGATTTCGTATGAAAATTTACCTGATTGCCTTTAATAAAGGAGGCCAATATGGTTTATCACCCGTTGATACCATTCTTAAAAACAAACAGGATATTAACAATAACGATATAGAGATTGTCCCCTTTAAAGCGATTGACGGGCATGATCCTGGTATATCAGTTGATCTTCCTCTGCTAAAACAACAACATTGTATTGAGTTATCAAAGGAGCGTATTGATCTGTTTTTTAATCATCGGGAAGTATGGAAGGCATTCCTGGGCAGCCCGTATGAATATTGCCTTATCGTTGAGGATAAAGGCCAGATAGTAGCACCATTGACAGAGATGGCATCCTTCATTGGGAAATTGCCGGATGGCTGGGACATTTTTTTTCCATTTGAAAAAACAGATAATGCCAATCCTCCCGCCCCCTATGAGGTAAGGGAATATGGTTATTTGGGGACTACCATTCTTATGGAATTATATTGGGGAGGGAGCTTCTATTTTATTAGTAAGCCGGGTGCAGACAAATTACTGAAAATTTCAAAAATACCGGAAGAAATACCAGCCAATCCCGCTGAAATTCCGAAAGAAAAAATACTTTCCGCACTATTCTGTGCAACCTCCTGGTTTAAGTTAACGCCCACTGCTTTAGCAGAAAGAGATGAAATGTTAAGAACTACCATATTGAATTTCAACAGGTGGGACCCGGATAACCTGGAGTTGGTAAGAGTATTGTTAAAATTAACGAGTGCAGCAGCTAAGAAGAATAATATTGATTTGATTCTGCACGGAGGAAGCCTGCTGGGGTATATCAGGCATGGTGGAATAATTCCCTGGGATGATGATATAGACATCGGCATCGAGAATAGCCGGTTAGACCAGTTTTTGGAAACGCTTAGCTCAGTTCCCCGGTTGGAATTTGAAGGGCTTATCGAAGAAAGGACAGGAATTCCATATTATAAATTATGGCTCAGGGATGGTCAGCCCATTGATAACTATAAGTACACATTTCCATTTATTGATGTGTGGTTGTATGATGCGTATAGTGACGACATTTTTTTTCACAATGGATTTACTTTCCTTAATGGATTAAAGGAGCCATTGCAGGAAGTGATTTTTGAGGGGGCCGCGTATAAAATTCCTCATAATCCGATAGAGTGTCTTGATTCGATGTACAAAGACTGGAAAGAGTCAATCAGGATTTATACCTGGTCGCACCGCCTGGAGGCAACTGCCAATTTCCCTCTTCAGATGGAGATACAGGTGGATGCATCTGGCAGGATGATTTAATTTTTCTAAATAAAATATATTTATATGAAAACTATTTTTATAACCGGTGGAACCGGTTTTCTTGGCAGGAATCTGGCAGTGAAATTAAAAGAGTATTATAATGTTATTCTCGGCGGAAGAAACAACTATTGGGGAAATCAGGCGCGATTACTCACTGGTTGTGAAGTTCACCCGATGGATATTACCAGCATAGATTCAGTTAGAGATGCTATTGCCTTATATAAACCTGAGATTATTGTTCACGCAGCAGGAACCAAGTATGTTGAACTTGGCGAGATGTTTCCCAATGAATGTGTGGATGTTAATATCAGAGGCTCTCAAAACATAGCCCGGGTGGCAATGGATAAAGGTGTTCAGCTGGTTATTGGTATTTCCACGGACAAAGCAGCACCTCCCTGCAAAAGTTTCTATGGCACTTCTAAATCTGTCATGGAAAAATTGTTTTTGCTCTTAAATGATAAATCGGACACCCGTTTTTTTTGCCTGCGGTTCGGAAATATTGCATGGTCTACTGGGTCTGTATTCCCGATTTGGAAATCTATGCTGGAATCGGATGGAAAGATTATAACAACCGGCAGCAATATGCGCAGGTTTTTCTTCAACGTTCATGATGCTTGTCAGATGATAATGGATAGCATCCATCATCACGAGTTGCTGCATGCTAAAATTTTGGCTAAAAGGATGAAATCCGTGTTAATGGAAGATGTTTTGTCAAGATTTATCCGGATGTATGGTGGCTCTTTTGAAAAAACAACACCCAGGGTTGGAGAAAGTATCGATGAAACGATGATCGCGGAGACGGAAATTGTTCATGCGAGATATTTGGATTTGGGCAGCAGTGGCTATTACCTGATTGATTTTTCCAGTAGGGGGTTCAATGAGATCACAGGTGCGGTTGATACCATGAATTCCGGAAAATTTGATGAGAAAGAAATAGATGAATTGATTCAATATTCTAAAGGAAGCTTTATATGATAAACTATGCATTGATAATGGCTGCCGGCAGAGGATTAAGGATGATGCCATTAACAAAAGACATGACTAAGTCAATGATTAAAGTACATGGAGAAACATTGATATCAAAGTCAATAAGCCAGATCCGGTCAGCAATACCCAGTATTGCCATTACGGTTGGTCACATGGGGGCTGATCTGGCAAAACACGTGATTGAACAAGGGGTATCAATGGTCTTTAATACTAATACTAAAGGTAATGCCTGGTGGATCTTTAATACATTGGCGAAGTTCATAAATGAGCCGGTCCTGGTTCTGACCTGCGACAATGTAGTAAAACTGGATATCCATTTTCTATATTCAAATTATGCTGCTCTGGGTTATCCTTTATGTATGGTTGTACCTGTAAAGCCGGTTCCGGGCATAGAAGGTGATTTTATTTCCGGGCATAATAATATTGTTACTTCCCTTAACAGGAAAGTAAAGACCGATATTTATTGCTCAGGAATACAACTACTGAACCCTTTTTTGATTAATGAAAAGATGAATGCTGTGGATGATTTTTATGAGCTATGGCAGGATTTGATTGAAAATGAAGACCTTTATTATTCAGCAACTTACCCTCATGAATGGTATTCTGTTAATTCAATTGAACAATTAAATGAGCTTGAAAAAGCCTCCGGTGGAAGTAATTTTTGAACCTGTTATCCTCACTTTTAGTACTGGTATGGCCACCCGGCACCAATACCTGTTTGCCCGCCGTCACTTTCTCCGGATACCCGTTACCGTTACATAAGCATGACTGAGATCATATGAGGCGTAGCTTAGCTGCCTGCCGTCATTTATAGAACGCCAGCCGGGCTTCGGTTGGAAGGTGCCGCGGATGAAACGGTTTATCTCCGGAGTGGCGCTGAATGACCGGCTTCGTTAAGTGTAATATCTGATAACAAAATATAAGTTATTGACGGTTGAGGAGTCTTCCTCAACCGTTTTTTTTGCTAAAGATGGAAATTTTATCAGAATTTATTTTTTTTTGTTTTACGTTTGAGTATCAGCTTACCATTAGTATAGTTAACATTGAAGATGATTACAAACAATTTTATCTATATTAATTATATATTTCTTCATAAATTCGATATTCTCAATTAAGTCCTCATTTGAAACATCTGAAGCCTCATCATTATGATGAATTACACTATTTCGCTTTAAAATGATGGAACTTATTTTTTCTTTCTGGGCATTAAATGTTTCATTTTTATCCAACTGAATACCAAATTTTTTAAATAGGTTATTTGTTCGAAATGGGTTTCCAGAGATGAAATCGTCTAATTTCTTTTTTGTAATTGATATTTTTAAATTTTCGAATTTTAACTCAGTGTCTTTAAATTCTTTTTCCTGGTTAAGTGCCCATTTAATCAGATTGTGTGGTAGTTTGGTTGAATCCAATCTTATATTTATCTCATTTATTGCTACCATCAAGACATCTTTTATATATGACTCGAGGTAGGCACACATAATCACAAGGAATGATTTTGTAAGGAAGTTTGCATTTTCATAAATGAATTTATCTGGCGATTCGCAAATTATTTTTTCATTAGCTGTATAGATGATTGACTTTAGTTTTTCCAGTTGCAAGCAATAGCCGGAAATTTGACCACTATTTTCCATGAAGGGGTTTTAGTTTTTTTGCCCAAATATCTCTTCTCTTTAAAATTGAACCTTTCATCTGGAGTCCGCCAGAAAGTGTTTTTATAAAGGACTCATTGTTGCATAGCTCAAGGAACTTCTTGACAATCGCGTTTTTGTGCTTCTTTAGAAAAGGTAAGCTGTATCCTTTAAAGCTCCACATTAATAAGTCATAGTGTACCAGGCTTTGCCGGTGTTTTGCTTTTGTAGTGTCTACAAATGGGTTGTCATTGAATACCATCAGACATTTTTGTAAGGTGCTATTGAATTGTTGTCTCAGTGCGGCAATACCATCTTCTGAAAGGTGTTGGTTATTTAGCATGAACTTGTCCAGATATTTGGATAAATTGTCTTCGTAATCGGTGAGATCGGTATGTAGTGCAAAGAACCGTAGGATCATTTCGTCTTGTTCTCTACTGTTTTTAAGTTTAACACCTCTTTCTCCTTTCCCAAATGCATCAATAAACTTATTTTCTCCAAGCTCAATTAGCAAATTGTTAAGTGAACCAGGATAAATTGCGTGTCTGATTTCTTGTGCAGATAATTCCACGGCTCCCTGGTTTAATCTCGCGAATATTTCCTGCACTAAATCTTTCGGATTCTCTTTTCGTAATATTATACACCGGATCGTCGTACTTTCTAACTCACTTTTGAAGCTGCCAATTTCTTCAAACGTCTTTCCCTCCAGTTCTTTAAATACAGTTAGTCCTTCAAGACGAAACTCATTATTTAGAAATTTTTTAATTGTTGTTATTCGTTGTACTCCATCAATTACAAAATGATTTCCATCCTCATTCTCTGCAAAGTAGCATGCTGGCAGAGGAATTCTCATCAAACAGGATTCAATGAATCTCGATGACCTCTCGAAACCATCCTTATCCCATTTATATTTCCGCTGAAACTCCGGATTAAGAATCAATTTTGATGGAGAGGAATTCGCTCGTTGAATTAATGTTTCGAATGGATAGTCAATGGGGTAAAGGTTTAGTACTTTGTTGTCGTTCATTTTCTTCATTTTCTTCATTTTATGATTTATGGAATTATGACTTGAACATAAGGATTGGGGATTTATTTTCAATTTTATTTGTTGAGATAAATGCTATACCAACAGTTTGACAGGAAATCGTCTTGGTTGCGAGCATATTGTTTGTATGCACTAGTAACTGGGTATATGATAGTTGGCTATATTCTGTATAAATATGGCGTTCTTGTCTTCAACTTATGCTTATTGAGTTGCGGTTTATAAATACGCAAGTAGCCGGGAGTATATTTCTACATTGTGCAATTATTGTTATTGAGAATGTATTTAAATGTAGAAATTGATTTTGTTAAAGTCATTTGTTATTTTAAATTCTCAGCAAAGAAAAATTAAATAAGATATTACTTTGGTCACCTATTCTTAACGAATATAGAATAACAAATAAATAACAAATAGCATTGGTACACTTAATACATAATTGATATGTTTGATCTTAAATTCCTATAAGATGGGATTAACAAATGCCGCGTCGCGCCAATGAGCTTTAACCAAAAAGTTCTATTTTTAATCAAAAGACGGGTCTATATAAATTAAAGAAAAGATGTTTCACTTAACGGGAATAATCATCTCCCTGTTTCTCGGATTGCTGCTTTTTACAAAAAAGGGTAAGTCAACCGCTGACTTTATTTTAGCGCTATGGTTAACCCTGATTGCCCTTCATTTATTCTGCTACTACACACTGGTTTCCGGAACTTATGTTGAATTCCCGTATTTGCTGGGCGTTGAAATCCCATTACCACTTATTCATGGTCCTTTTTTGTATTTGTACATTGCTGCTTTGGTCAATCAAAGCAATAAAAGGCTGCACTGGTTTATCCATTTTATTCCTGCAACGATAGCGTACCTCTTATTGTCAGGCTTCTTTATCCAGACTTTTAATCATAAAATGAATGTTTATCAGCATCATGGTATTGGGTATGAAAAACTCGTTTCCATAATACGTCTTCCCATTATACCGTCTGGTATAATTTACGTGGTTTGGTCGCTGATATTATTAAAGAAGCACAGCATAAATATCCAGAAACAGTTTTCTTATACAGAGAAAATCAATCTGAACTGGCTGGTTTACCTCACCATTGGAATGGGCGCCATCTGGCTATCCGTTATACTCGGAAATGATATTTCTACCTTTATGCTGGTCGATTTGTTCATCTTGTTTATTGGATATTTCGGAATAAAACAAGTGGGCATATTCACCAACCGGGTGGTGAATACGCAATTGATGGATACTGATGATATAAAACTGGAAGAAGGGAATGATCCTGGTGTGAGCAGCCTGGCCAATGGCACTGAGAAAACCAAATACCTGAAAACGGCTGTGGAACCTGGGCTGATGTCAAAAGTGCACAAAGAATTAACGCTGTTAATGCAAACGGAAAAGCTCTTTAAAGACCCCGGACTAAACCTGGATGCATTGGCTGGGCGGTTGGGCGTTCACAGCAATACTTTGTCACAGGTAATTAATTCAATGGAGCAAAGGAATTTCTACGACTATATCAACGACTTCCGCATAAAAGAGTTTCAGCGGATAGCGGTACTGCCCGAAAACAGCAATTTTACACTCCTTTCCCTTGCTTTCGAAGTGGGGTTCAATTCAAAAACCTCCTTCAACCGCAATTTCAAAAAGGCAACGGGCCTCTCTCCCAAAGAATACTGCCAGCAAGAGAAGATACAATTGGGCAATGCAACCTAAGTAAAAGCGACCACCTTACCTTTTGGAGCGTCCGGGAAATGAATACCATCTTTCTTTGCCACTAAAAAAAGATGGTAAAAAAGTTATTATGGATGTTATTGGTTGCGTTGTCGGTTGTAGTGGGACTTTATCCTGGTTTGTTCTTTTGGGGTGAAAAGAAGGTGGGGATATTAAAAATCAAACCCGGTGAACTTTTTCTTAATCCCTTCTGGTACGGGAGCTTTTATGTGCACATCATCTTTGGCGGGCTTGCGCTGCTGATTGGGTGGATACAATTTAGCCCCGGAATCAGGCGCAAAAATATAACGCTCCACAGGAGAATAGGCCGGTTATACGTAATCGCTGTTTTACTAAGCGCTCTTGCAGGATTTAATATCGCTTTTTACGCAACCGGAGGACTTCCGGTAGCCTTGGGCTTTATCAGCTTGAGCCTTATTTGGTTTTATACTACGCTCATGGCATACTTCCGCATCAGGAGCGGGCAAGTGGTACCACATAAAAATATGATGATTTATAGTTATGCCTGCTGCTTTGCGGCAGTTACCCTAAGAGCCTGGATGCCGTTGCTGATTGTCCTGTTTGGCAGCTTCGAAACTGCCTATACCGTTGTAGCGTGGTGGTGCTGGATCCCTAATTTAACCATCGCTTACTTTCTGACACAAAAATCAGCCCTGGCAGCTCCTGAACAGTGATAAACAATCACCGGCTGTTTCCTTCATAAGTTACCTTGTTACCTCCAGGTTACTGTTACTTTATGATACCATGTTACTAAAGTATACATTCCTTGCCTAACTTTGCTGCTCAGGAATTAAATCAATGAAACAATGGATAAATTAAGAAACAAAGTAGCCATAGTTACTGGCGCATCAAAAGGAATAGGCGCATCTATCGCTAAGTATTTTGCAGCAGAAGGCGCAAAGGTAGTTGTAAATTATGCGTCAGGTAAGGAAGGCGCGGAGCACGTAGTGAAAGCCATAACTGATAAGGGCGGCACAGCCATCCTGGTACAGGCCGATGTATCAAAAGAAGCCGATATAACCAGGCTTTTTGAAGAAACAAAGAATGCTTTCGGCACGCTTGACATTTTGGTAAACAATGCGGGCATTTACCACTATGCGCCAATTGAAGAGGTGTCAGCAGCATCTTTTCATCAGCAGTTCAGCGTCAATGTGCTGGGGTCTTTACTGGCCATCCAGGCATCTTTAAAGCTGTTTGGCGATAAGGGTGGCAATATCATCAACATCAGTTCTGAAGCAGGTAAAATGCCGCTGCCCACAGGATCGGTATATTCTGCCACCAAAGCAGCATTGGATGCTATTACCATTGCTTTGTCGAAAGAATTCAGCGGAAGAAATATCCGTATCAATTCTATCTTACCAGGCGTTGTGGAAACCGAAGGTTCGCGTAGCGCCGGCTTCATCGGCAGCGATGCTGAAACAAAAATGGTAGCCAATACGCCGCTTGGCCGTACCGGGCAGCCGGAAGATATTGCCAAAGTAGCCGTATTCCTCGCTTCCGATGACGCCGCCTGGATTACAGGCGAGAAAATTTCCGTATCCGGAGGCATTTACGGTTTTTGATTTTAAGGTATTCATGAATTTAGCAACTAACAGAAATGGGTAAATTGAAAAATAAAGTAACCGTTGTTACAGGTGGTAACAGCGGTATTGGATTCGGCATTGCAGAAGCATTCAGAAACGAAGGAGCAGTGGGCACTATCACCGGCAGAAACCAGGCCACCTTAAATAGTTCTGTAAGCGCATTGGGTAATGATTTTATAGGTATTAAGGGAGATGTAACAAACATCAGTGACCTGGAAGATATCTTCAAAACAACCTTTGATAAATTCGGGAAAATTGACGCACTGGTAGTGAATGCCGGCGGTATCGTAGATGGTGTGCCCATGGCCGCCATTGACCAGGTTACAGAAGATAATTATGACCGCTACATGGACCTGAACCTGAAAAGCGCTTATTTCACCGTGCAAAAATCACTGCCGTATTTAAATGACGGCGCCTCCGTTATACTTATCGGATCAAGTGCTGCCCACCGGGCCGCGCCGGGAATGACTATTTATAGCGCCGCCAAAGCAGCTATCATATCGCTGGCCAAAGGGTTGTCGCTGGATTTATTGTCAAGAAGAATAAGAGTGAATACCCTTTCGCCAGGTTCTATTGATACGCCTGTTTTTGGAAAAATTGTTCCCCCGGAACAATTGGAACAGTTAAAACAGATCTGGAAAGATATTACACCTGTAGGCAGACAAGGACTTCCGTCCGAGATTGGGAGCGCGGCGGTGTTTTTAGCATCAGACGATTCAGCTTTTATAGTGGGTACCGAAATTCTTTCAGATGGCGGTCTTACCAATATCAGCCTGATGAAATAAATTCAGATCCTCCTTCATTGCGGGAATTAATAAAATCGGGTGCTGAAATGCCGGCATTTCAGCACCCGATCCTGATGGCTTTATTTTACACGCTAAAACCCAAACGCACTGATATCTCCTAAAACAATATAACTCTGAGAACCGCTCAACCCGATGAATTTAAAATACCTCGCTGCAGGATGAGCAGGTATCTCATACGACTGCCCATCGTTAATGGTACGGTTGAAGTTAAACGTACCCAGATCATTCCAGTTAACATTATCCGTACTCACCAGCAGTTTAAACGTATCGCAAGCCCTGTCGTCATCCGTTTTACGGTATAATGTAAACGAGGTAATGGTCCGGACAATTCCCATATCTACTGTAAAGAAATGCGGATAATTGGAATTGCCAACCCACGCATGCCAGCGTGTATTCGGTGATCCATCGATTACATTGGTCACGAGGTTTTCATCACCGGGATGCTGACTGGAGAAATCAATGATCTGCCAGTTTTTAGGACTGAATAAAAACGGTTTACTTGTTACATAGTCCGTGTAAAACGTATCTATGCTGAGTGAATCTGGCAGGTATACAGTCCGGTACTGATAAGTAATACCGGCTTTCATATCCGTAATAGTGGAAGCTCCATCGCTGACAGGGAAACGTTTCACCTCCGTGGCACCTGAAACATTGGTGTATTTTACTTCCGTGGCATAAGCGCCGTTGGAGATATCCGCACCGCCCCATTTCACCACAATAGAATCCGGATACAGGATACCTGCATCTACCGGGCGGCCTAACAGGCTCGACTGATACACGTCTCCATAGCTGGCGCCAAATAGTTCCACGGGTACAGAAACACCGCCTTTGGCGTCGTAGGTTTTAATAACGAATAAATAGCTCTTTTCAGGAAGATTGTTAATCGTATAACTGATCGTGTCGCCGGTGGGTGGAATGCTTATTTCTACGGAATCCGCAAAATTATTCCAGAAGATCTTTGCGGCAGTCAGCGTGGGATCTGCGCCTCTCAGCCAGGAAATCTTCACCCGGTTACGACCGGCATTCGCTACCGGGCTATTCGCCTTTCCGGGATATACAATGCCATCCGGCACAACAAACTGCTTATAGGTGCTATCCATTTTTTTGCAGGCCGTAAGTATAACCAACATGGAGAATAGGATGGAGATATAATGAAAGATGTTTTTCATCTTATTGCTTTTAAAGAGTTGAAAAATATTAAGGTACCTGCTGGCCCCATAAATCTATTTCTGCTATCACCACCTGGCCGGACATACTGTAAGTTTCCAGCGTTTTAAAGCGGAGAAACCGTACCGCCGGCAGCAACCTGTCGAAAGAAAAATCTTCTCCCTTAAACCAGGCGTAGTTCCTGTCTTCTTCCGTTGTTTGGCCTAACGGCAACCCGGAAGGCTTAAAGGAGTTAAAGCTGCCCAGTAACTGCCAGTTGTCCCAGCTTCCATCCGGACTGGGATCATTAGACCCCCATAGCTCAAATTTCTTTACTGCCGAACCGGCGTAGAAGTGATCGGCTTGCTGCTGGTGCTCTACAATACGGCTTAGCACTACTTTCTTGCCCAGGTCGATAGTGGACCACTGCGGAAGTACCGACAGGTTGGTAGAAGCAAAGATGCTGTTGATGTTATTATCAAACAACCAGCTGAATTGATAACCACCATCTGCCTGTGCCCAGGTATCGGTAGGCAGGCGTAATTCTTTCCAGGTACTTTTAGAGATTAATTCTTCATACACCGGCTTCAGGGATTTAACCAATGTATCAGACCTGTTACTCCACCGGTCTCTTACGAAGATGGCAAACTTCTTTACCGTGGTATCAAATCCTCTTACGGAATAGGTGCCCAGTGGGGCGCCGGTGTAAAAGGTGTTTACGGTAGTCCAGGTATTTTGCCCCGTAGAATCCATCATCAGTGTAAGGGCCAGGTTATCTTTGGCGTCGTTGCGGAAAGAGATCTGTACGCCGCCGAAGGTGGCGCCCATTGTGATGGAAGAAAAGGCGGAGATGACAGCGGGGCGCAAGGGCTGCACGGTTAGCTCCACCGGCGCAGATACTTTTTCATTTTTACCAACGCTGAATACCTGCACCTTATGCACGAGGGTATCGCCAAAACCAATCAGGTGCAACGTATCGGTATAGTAAGAGGCTTTGGCTTCCCTGAAAACACCCGGCTGCATTTCATATACAGCTTTTATATAAGAGAGTTGCGGATCTGTGGGGAGCTTGTAGGTAAGGATGGCAGCTCCCGGGCTTACGGTCACCTTTATATTGGTGACAGGGGCAGGCGCGGGTGCATTTTCATCTGTATAATTTATCCTGCTCTCTTTTTTGCAGGACCAGCCGGCAACAATGATTAAGATAGAGATGATAATATAACGTAGTTGTTTCATGTCGTTAGTTTTTTTCGGGAGATGTTACCACCCCAGGTTTTGTACTAAACTTCTATCGGTAGAAAGGGTGCCTTCACTAATCGGCCAGAAATAATTTTTTAATCCGAAAGTTTGATTGAAGATGGTTTTAGGCCGGTAGTAACCAGCGGCTGTTTCCTGGATCAGATCCCATCCTTTCACCGGCCTGTTGTATACTGTTTGCGCTTCTTTCCACCTGCGGAGATCCCAGAACCGTTGTCCTTCAAATGCCAGTTCAATCAGGGCTTCCTGGTGGATAATATCCCGCATACCCCTTTGCGTGGTGTATTTAATGGGATTGGTGGAATAGGTAGTCCACGATGATTCAACAGACTGTAATCCTGCCTGTTCGCGTACCTGGTTTACGTAATTATACACTTCTGCTCCCGGTCCTGCTGATTCATTTAATGCCTCCGCATATAAGAGATACAAACCGGATAGCCGCATGATAGGCCAGTAATAAGAATTAACGGAGTAATCGTTTCCTCTTCCGATCACGTTCTGATATTGAACGGCCTTCTTCAGGTAATAGCCGGTAATAGATCCATAACCTGGTTTACCAAAACCATTTCTTTGCCTGTATTTACCTTCCAGGTAAAACAGGTCGGAATATTTCTTGTCGTCATAACGTCCTTGTCCGTACCACAAACCGCCGTCAAAGCCTAAGTCGGCGTAGAACCGTGGTTCCCTGTTAAAGTTTAAATAGGCGGTGGTATAGCCTTTCCACAAATAGAGTTTATCGGTTTCACCGGCTACCTTCAGGTTATACCGGTTGGCATAATCCCAGGTTTTATCTTCTGTAATGGGCACGCCATGACTGGAGTAAAACAATTCCGCCATATGCAGGGGAGGCGATAACTGGCCTTTAACAACCGTGATATCCCTGTTGGCCGGATCAATGTAGGTAGTGATGAGCTGTTGAAAGCCCGTGGAATTGGTTTGGGTATTTGCCCAGATAATCCCGGTGTTCCATCTTTCACAAAAAGCATTTCTGATACTTAACTGGGTCATAATGGTATCAGAAAGATCATACTGTTGAAAATCCGGGTGGTATTTATAAAGCTTCATTCCTGCCTGGTGACATGCGTCTATGGCTGCTTTACAGGCCGTAGCAGCAGCATCCCATTTTGCTTTGGAGAAGGTGGGATTAAACAGCTGTGTACCATCGCGGTTTTTAAGCCCGGCTTCATCGCTGTTGCCATTAAACAACGGACTGGCAGCATACACCAGTACTTTTGCTTTTAATGATAACGCGATGGGCATGGTAATGCGGCCCAGCTCATTGGCGGGGTCTATGATAGTGGCAGGCAGGTTGGTGGTTGCTTCGTTGATCAGTTCCAGGATGTAATCGAAGCAGGAATCTACCGGTGCGCGCGACAGGTTGATATCGTTGCCGTCGGCGTTGATGGGCAGATTGGTTTTCATCAACGGAATGGGGCCGTACATCGTTACCAGGTAAAAGTTGTAATAGCCTTTCAGAAACGTTACCTCTGCTATCCAGCGTCTTCTTTCTTCTTCAGCCAGGTCGGGTACTTTGGCGATATTTTCGAGGAAGATGTTACAGTCGCGGAGTGCCCTGAAATAATACCCCCACCGGTCGCCCAGCGGGCCTACTACATTCTGGAATCCCTGGGCCATGCTGAAGAAGCCACCTTCCGAGGAAAACCGCCATAGTTCATCGCCGCCAACTATCGCAGGATCGTCGCCGAGGTCGCCGTTCTTTGGCATATAAGAATAACAGGTGAATAAATATTTTTTGGCTTCTATGCGGGTAGTAAAGGCGTTGTCGAGCGTGGCCACATTATCGGGTACCACATCGAGGAATTTCGCGCAGGAGTTACATGCGAGTATAATCAATACCAGGAGCGCCCTTATCGTTATATTATATTTCATGGTGCTTTTTGTTTTCTTATTAATTGAAGTTCAGGTTAAGACCCAGGTTGAATACCCGCTGAACCGGGTATCCCAGGCCATTTCCACCCATTTCCACATCCCATAATTTAAACTTGCTGAAGTTTAACAGGTTGGTGGCATTCACATAAATGCGGAAGGTAGAAGTGCGTAGTTTCTTCTGCCACCTGGCGGGAAGTGTATAGCCTAGTTCCACCTGCTTTAACCGTAGGAATGCGCCGTCGCGCATAAACCAGGTACTGGTTTGTGCATTGTTCCTGTTTACATCAGGACTTAACCTGGGCCAGAGTGCATATACATTCTGGCGCTCTTCCGACCAGTGATCATCGGCATAGGCTTTCAGCAACTGATTTTCCGAGGCGAAAGGAGAGGTGGCTTCCGGATCTATCCAGAATGATTCATTATCTAATCCCTGGAAGAAAGCAGAGAGGTCTAAATTTTTATATCCCATCGAAAAGCCAAAGCCATACACTATTTCCGGCACGGTAGGATTACCGATGGCCACTTTATCCGCTTCAGTGATCTGGCCATCCCTGTTTACATCGAGGTATTTAATATCTCCACCGCCATACCTGCCAAAATTTTGTTTGGGAGAATTAGCTGCTTCGGCATCATCTACAAATAATTTTTCCGCGATATAACCAAACACCTGGTTAAGAGAATACCCGGTATGGTAACGATAGGATTCATCATACTTTGGTTCTTCATAGTTTTTATATTTACTGGTGGCATAGGTAAAGTTTCCCATCAGCGACACCCAGAAATTGTCTTTAAAAAACTGTTTGTAATCCATGGATATATCTACGCCTGCTGCTGTGGCAATACCCACATTCGCTTTGATAGGCACAGCGAAACCGGCCGCCTCCGGAATGCTGCGGGTCATAAGGATCCGGTCGCGGTATTGGGAAAAGTATTCTGCTACTATATTTAATTTATTAAACAAGCCCAGCTCCAATGCGATATTCTTTTGTTTGGAAGTTTCCCAGGTAATATTGGGGTTAGCATAACGGGAGAGGGAAATACCGTTCAGCCGGTATACGTTCCCGGGATCACGCCCAAAGCCTGCGCTTCTGCTGCCGTCGTTCATATTTACGTTTGATAAGTAAAAGAAGCGGTCCTGCGGAGAGCCAATCGCATCATTCCCTATAATACCGTAAGTTCCCCTCAGCCGCACATTGGAGAATATTGTTTTGATAGGTTCGAAGAATTTTTCGTTAGATACTGTCCACGCAAGTCCAAAAGATGGGAAGAAACCAAACCGGTTGTTCTTATCAAAACGTTCTGACCCATTATAACCGAAATTTATTTCTGTGTAATAACGTTTATCATAGTCGTACGTGGCCCTGCCGGATAATCCTATATTCCTGAACGGGAGCGATTGCTGGAGATCGCCCGCATTGGCATTTAACCGGTTTTGTAACATAAACACCATCATGCCGCTGACGGTACTTTTATTAAATGAGCGGTCGTAATTCAATCTGGATTCCAGGTAAAGGGAGGTGCTGATGGTTTTCTCTCCCTCGTTATAACCTAAGTACTCGGTACCTTCATTGGGATTGGTATTGGTGATAAAATATTTGTCGGATAATTTATCATACGCATCCATCTGGTACCAGAACGGGTTATAGAAACGGCTCACATCAAAATAAGACGTTCTGTTGGTATTAATCATTCCACTGGCTGCCAGGCCAGGTGTAATGGATTTGAGGTTTTGTTTCAGCTCAATTTGCGCCAGCATGAGGGACCGGGAATAATCCTTGTATCCCTTCACCATTTCTGCGTATGGATTGATGTATTGTCCTTCATCATAATTGCCAAACATGATGTGCTTTGTAAACTTGTGCTCTTCATCGGCGGGGTAGTAAGCCGGGAATAGTACGGGGTTGGATTTCATCACTTTTTGGTACATGCTGGCGCCGCCATCCACCGGACCGGTGTAGTCGTCGAAGCTGCCGCTTAAACGGACTACCATTTCTGTGGTATTTGTTAAATTGACATTTACGTTAGACCGCAGGCTATAACTACTCAGCCGGATGTTGTTATTGAAATTATTCCGTTTATCTACTTTCATTAACCCGTTATCCCGGTTGTAGGCGCCCGATACAAAATACCTGGCTACGCCACCACCGCCGCTCACACTCAGGTTCAACCGCTGGTTGGTGGTATAGTCTTTAAACAGCTGTTTCCTCCAGTCGTTGGCCGGGTAAGCAGTAGGGTTGAGGCCTGTTGCGGTGTTATCTATTTTCTCCTGGCTGTAGGGAAGTGCGCCCAGGGGATCGCGGGTAAGCACGGCTTCGTTGGCCAGTTTCATATAGGTAACCGGGTCTGCCAGCTCAATATTTTTAGTAGGGGCAGATACTGAATTCTCTACGCGGAAAGCTAACTTGGCTTTGCCAACAGCGCCCTGCTTGGTGGTTACCATGATCACGCCGTTGGCGGCTCTGGAGCCATACAGCGCGGTGGCACTGGCATCTTTCAGAATAGAAAAGCTGGAGATATCATCTACCTGCAACCGGGCGAGGTCGGTGGTAGTTAATTCAACGCCGTCAATCAGAATTAAAGGATCTTTTTTATACCCGAAGGTGGTAACCCCGCGGATAAAAAACTGTGCATTGTCCAGGCCGGGTTCACCACTCCGCTGAAAGGCGATTACGCCGGCTGCACGCCCGGCCAGTGCTGTGGTGAGGTTGCTGGATGGTACTTTGAGATCCGATGGTTTAATGGTAGTAACCGATCCTACCATGTCGCTTTTTTTCTTTGTGCCAAAAGCCACTACCACCACATCTTTCAGCTGACTGGATATCGACTGCATAGCGATGTTAATGGCAGGGTGCGTGCCTACTTTTACGCGCTTTTCCACGTAGCCGATGTAGCGGAAAATCAGGGAGTCGCCCGGACTGGCCTCAAGAAAATACTTACCATTGTCGTTGGTAGTGGTGCCTTTACTGGTGCCCATTATCTGTACGGTTACGCCAGGGATATGGGAGTTATCGTCTGCCGAAACGACGACACCGGTAACGATCATACGCTGTTGCGCTAAAGACAGGGAGCAGGATAATAGCAGCGCAGGTACAAGGAAGTACCGTTTGTTAAATAGTGCGTGCCTGAATAGGGAAAGAAAAAATGGCTTTTTTCTAAACGTAGAATTCTTCATAGCGTTAAGCTATTTACTGGTTTGAGATGAGTGAATGGGCAAGGTGTTGTTTCATATCCGGGAATGCAGTTGGGTCTATAATTCCATGCTGTTGAATTTAGGTGATGCTATGTGCAGGGGCATTCTTTCTCCAGGCCGGTTCAACGTTACAGCAGCCCGTTACCTGTATTTCAGGCAATACAAAAGCTACCGGCAGTTGAGCCGACAATGAGATTAAAGGTTACACTTCTAATTAGTGATGAAGTTGCACACGGTGAGTCAGCCGACTCACCGTATACTGATTAGTTACCTGTTGATACTACATAAGATTATTGGCTTTGTTATAAATTTGATACTCGGAAAATCGATTTAGCACAGATACAAGCAGTTGTCACTAAAACTGAAAGAAATTCAGTCAGTTATCTTGCGCAGTACATAATATTTGGTTGCTATAGAGTTAAGTTTAATTTACTATTACTTTTTGCGAAGAAACTGATAGTAAAATAGAGAACTAATTCTTTTTAATCATCCTGTACCATCCTGCTCCAAACACCGGTAGGTATTTTTTAACGTCTACCGGTTATCTTTGACCATTTAAAAAAGGGATAGTAAATCAGTATTGATATGTATTTTGTTAGTGACGTAAAACAAACCGAACCACCGGTGTTCAACACACCATTACAACAAATGGTTTATGAAATGTTCAGGGAAAGAGGAGTAAGATATGAGCGTGTAGATACCGATCCTGCTATTACGATGGAAGATTGTATCAGGATAGACCAGCGACTGAACATGAAAACGGTAAAAACACTTTTTCTCTGTAACCGGCAGCAAACAAACTTCTACCTGGTAATTACTACTGCCGGAAAACCTTTTAAAACAAAAGATCTGAGCGCAGCGCTGGGAATTTCCCGCTTGTCCTTTGCCTCCGTTGAGTTACTTCGTTCAATACTGGGAACAGATATTGGTGCCGCAACGGTGTTTGGCCTGATGCTGGACAGGACAATGAAGGTGCAGCTGGTAATCGATAATGATATCCTCTCAGAAGAGTGGTACGGCTGCAGCGACGGCACCACCACCAGTTATCTCAAGCTTAGTACAGCATGGGTGATAAACGAGTTTATCCCCTCTACCGGGCATACGCCCAAATTCGTACAGCTGTAGGCTATTCTTAATGCAGCGCTTATACCCTTAATGATCCACGAAATCCCCTGGCGGCATAATAAGATTCTGCCCCATTATGATACACGAAAACATGATCATAACGACGATCACAGAAGAGTGCGCCACCTAGTTTCCTTATTGCAGGAGGCGTTACTATCCAGCTGGAAGTTTTCGTATCGAAGTTGCCAAGTTGCTGCAACTCGCGGTATTGTACTTCTGTTAAAAGCTCAATACCCATATCGGCAGCCATTTCAACGGCGCTGTTTTCCGGTTTGTGTTCTTTCCTCGACTCCAGGGCCTCATGATCGTAACAGATACTTCTGCGGCCTTTAGGGGTTTCTGCTGCACAATCATAGAAAATGTATTCATCCTTACTTTTATCATAACCTACTACATCGGGTTCACCACCGGTTAATTCCATTTCATCGAGCGACCACAGTTTTCCCGGATTCGCTTCCAGCTTTGTCTGTACCTTAGTCCAGTCGAGCCCTTTGTGACGGTTCTTGTTTTTTTCAAAGCGGGTTTTCAATACGCTGAGGAGTTCCCGGGATTGTTCGGAAGACAACTTTCGTTTAGTGTTTTTCATATGGTTGATAGTTTAGCGCTTTCTGTTTCTCTGCAAAAATAGGTAATAAAACTATTCCACTGAAGGGCTTCGAAGTGGCGCCATGTATCCCATGATATATTTTGTATGAGGCCAGATTGCAGTAATTTTTGCGGGAGAACATCCTTCCGTTAACCGGTGTAAAATGCGTACTTTTATTTTCATGTAATCAACCTTTATGACAAGCCAGGAGAAGATCGCCTTTAAAACCAGGTTAAAACAAGCAGGACTGCAGTTAATATCTGAACGTATTGCAATGGCTAAATCGGCCGGTGATAGCGCACAAGAGGCGGCTAACAGCGAAGATAAAAGTTCGGCGGGGGATAAGTATGAAACAGGAAGGGCAATGGGGCACCTGGAGAAAGATATGTATGCACGGCAGCAAGCGGAAAATGTAAAGGAACTTGCGAGGTTGCAGCAAGTAAATACAGACAGCATTTATACTACCCCGCAAACCGGTGCCCTGGTACAATGCGCAGAACAGTCTTTTTTTATTGCAGCAGGACTGGGCAGGCAATTGATAGATGAACAGACTATATTTTTCCTGTCTCCCTATACGCCGCTGGCAAAATTATTACTGTCAAAAAAGACAGGAGATCGTTTTCTGTTCAATAAAAAAGAAATAGAAATCCTTGCAATTTATTAACAACTGCCACGAAGAGGACCTTTTCTTAAAATTAGGTCACTCCATAACATCCTTTTTCTCTTTCCCCAAAATCAAATGTCCTAATAAGAAATCAAACAGATAATCACTGTCTGCATCTTCCCGGGATTGTATAGACAATCCCGTTGTTCCTTTGCTCAGGTCCGTTCTATAAGAAAGTACCAGGTTATCTTTTTCCATGATAGACCATTGCCAAAGTGGCGCATCCTTAAATACAAGTTTAAATTGCCGGTTCTGATATTCAAAATTGAAGTTCAATGAAAAGGGGATACTCTTTAACTTCAGGACGGGCTCTCCTGATTCGTTTAATATTTTGATGCTACCACGACTGAAAAGGCCGGAAGAGTATTCAATATTATATTCATTTTGAAGAATATTGAAAGTAGTGGGTTCTTTCTTCCAATCATCTCCTCTTTGATAGGTTCCAATTTCTTCACCATTCATTAAAAACACAAATTTACCTTCGCCTGTTTGATTCCATTGTCTTTCCATAAATAGATCGTTCATTTTTTCTCCTTAGATACACTGGTGGTACTTTGGATATACGCATTGATATCGTTATTGAAATCTGCCCGGTGTACCAGGTTATACTGCCTGCCGGCGGGAAACATTTGTGAGATACCGATAACGTGGTTTTCTCCCACTTTCCAGATACCTTTACGCCCCTGGAAGGCGGCTGTGGTAGCGCTGTTATGCATGTGGTCATTGCGATCGTTCGTCACCACTGCTTTGCTGGGTTCATAAATATCCGGCTTGGTTTCCCAATACTTTTTCAGATTTATCATATCCGTTACCAACTCTTTCCGGTATTGCAGGCTGTCGGCATTTTGAGGAGTAGCCAGTCCATCCATTTTGGCCTGGAAGCCGGTCCATACCTGGTTGGTCATCATTTGATGCAGGGCAAGACCTTCCTCGTGGCTCAGCGTTTCCACTTCTTCCTGGTACAGGCTTTTTACGGTATTCAGTGTTTTCCAGATGCCGCGTACCGCCATCAGGAAAGGCATATCTCCGTCGTGGGTGGTTTGTATTACCTTCACCATGCCGCCTGCAAATGTATGATAGAAGAATTTCAATCGCAGGCCGGCTTCATCGCCGCGTGTTTGGTGAATTTCAATGGGCTTGAACGCCGCTTCCTGCCAGTACAGGCCGTTCTGGCCAAACAGGTGGTTGCTGTAGGCGACTTCTGTTTGCCGCCGTTTCTGTGACTCTCCGTGTTCTTCACCCACTACATTCAGTTTGCCGACGTCGATGCTGATACGTTGTACCACATCCTGTTTCAGCTGGGTGGCAACAGTCAGCGGCAACGCGGGGGAAGCGCTGTATAGTTGCAGTGCTTTCTGGCCCATTACGTCGGCCTCCTGTTCAAGTCCTTTGTCGTCGTTAACAGGGATGCCCTGTTTTAATTGTGTGGTGGCCTGTACCCGTCCCTGTTTTTGCTGCACTACATGCCATGCTTCATGCGCCAGGTGTTGTTCCTGGCCCGGGCCGAGATGTATGTCTGTTCCCTTTGCATAGGCGAGGGCCTGCAGTTGTGCGGGTTCGGCGGAGTTGTAATGCACGCGTACATCATCCATACTGTGACCGGATATATTCTCTATACCATTTTTAAGATGGTCCGGCATACCGGTTTTGTTTTCTTTTCTCTGTACGGGGGAGTGTTGATGACCGGCTTTCTCCTGCATGGGCTGCGGGCGATTGTCTGCCAGTGCCTGAAGGGCTTTCTGCTGCGTTATTTTGTCGTTGTTGTTTGTCAGTTGCTGATAGGGGCGTAGTTGCACCGCCCGGGGGCCATTGTCCGCAACATGTACGGCGGCCGGCGTTACATGACCTGCAGTTGCAGCCTGGCGTTTTCCGCTGTGAGGGTCTTCAGCATGTGTGATCATGAGGTTAATTTTTCCTGGTAATATGAAGATAACAAAAACCAGGCATTAAATGTAATTTCCCGTAACCTGCTTAATCAGCCTTCCTGGCAGACTGCTTTTTGTCGAAACGGTTTTTTGCGATCAGATAGGCTTCTTCAATAAATTTAATTGTTCCCGGTAACAGGTCTGCTTCCGGATTGAGGATACAGATATAGTGCTGTGCGGCATAATCCGGATGCGGCATGAAACGGTTTAATGCCGTGTAATCCCAGTCGTTTTGTGTGGCCGTAAACAGCTGGTTGTAAGAAGCCTTTGATATACCAATATTCACGCGGAATACGCCTTCACGGCTCAGGTTCGATTTGTTGTCGTGTTCGTTATCTGATAAGGCTATGGTTACAAACGGAAGCACCTGGTCCGGTCCATAGAAAAAGAACCGGTATCCAAAACTATCAAGATTAGTGACATTGGGTAATTGTTCCGTCAGGTATTGTTCGATGGCTTGTAACGACATAATAAACGTATTTTCCTGTGCATTGCAAATTTCACCATGTTACACTACATTTACAAGTAGTTACCATTTTGACACGTAGTAACATAAAGTAAAGTAACAGGTATAGTATGGCTTTGAAAGATGAAAAAAAGATAAAGAAATCTCAGACGTGTCCCTTCCAGGAAGCAATGGACCTGATCTCCGGAAAGTGGACGATGAGTATCATCAATACCCTGATGGCAGGAAAAATGCGGTTTAAGGAGTTAGAAAGAAGTGTAGTGGGTATTAATACAAGAATGCTGGTAAAAGAACTTAAACAACTTGAAAACAGGAAGATCATCAGCCGGAAAGCCTTTGCAACCATGCCGCCAACGGTAGAATATTCGCTAACTGAAAAAGGTACATCACTGAAACCGGTATTGGTGGAAATACAAGCATGGGCGATGCAGAATGTAGTTTAGCTTCCGGTTACTTTTTGTCTCTTTATGGGTGTGTTGTTCAATTAAAATTTGTTGATGGAGCAGCAATAATTATCTTGCATCTTCGTAATTAATTTCCGACTACACTATGAAGCACAAGTTTAGGAACGGCCGCATCCGGATGCCTGTTTTTTGTATACCCCTGATAATGCTGGCCGCCTGTAACGGCGATGGCAAAAAATCCCAAAGCAAGCAACCCGTTGATAGCGCGGTTAGTATAGATACCACGACGCCGGCGCCCAGGCAGGTTGATACACCGACCTTATCTACATCTACAGAAACATATATTTCCGCTATTATCAGCAGGAAGGAAGCCATCAAAAAACAATTGCCGGCGATAAAGGCTGAAGCCGCCGCTTTGCTTTATGATTCCCTGGCGCTTTATATGGACACCGCCCTGGTAGCTATTACCGCCAATGAACAGGCATGGCTGAATGAATACGTAAACTACTACTCTGAAGCAAAGGGCATCATTATACCGCCTGCGCGTGTACAACAACGCATTAATTTACTGGCCACTGCGGGTATCGAACCCTGGGAAATAGGTGAGGGCTATACGGATCTTCGTACGGTTCCCACATTCTATACAAATTTGTTCAAAGCTTCCCTGCCCGCTGATTACAGGGCATACCTGCAACTGCGGGCAGATGAAGATACGGTGTTATACAGCGCTGATGCAGGATTAGTAATCCCATTCAGCCTGGTAGGAAAGCGGGCGCTCAACTGGGAAAAATTCCTGGAAACTTATCCCGACAGCAGGTTTTTGGAAGCGGCCAGGGATCTGTATAACGGTTATTGCGAGGATTACCTGTTTGGGGAAGACAATACGCCCTCCTTTGAAAACAACCAAAACCTTCGTTCACTGATCCCGGAGAACAAGGCCGAATATCTTTCCTTTGTGGAACAACACGGCAATACCAGAACCGGGGGCATTGTACAAAAGTTCCTGGATAAGGTAAACACCGCAAAAACCTATGATGAACTGCGCCAGTACATACAAAGTGCAATTGCGCAGTTGTAAAATAAAATTCCGGCTTACATCTTCACGATCTTTTTTACCAGCTGTTTGCCCGTTCCTTTTAATACCAGTAAATACATCCCCGGCTGCACATCATTCATCGGGAAATCAAACTGCTGGCGGCCATCCAGCTTTTCCATTTTCACCACTTTACCGGCTGTGTCGCGTAATTCTGCTCTCAGCCAACGTTCAGTAGTGTTTACATAAATGAATGCACCTGCCGGGTTGGGATAAATGCTGACACCGTCTGCTTTTTCCTCCGTTGCGGGCATCATCTTACGGAGCATACTGCCCGTACTGCAAACCAGTACCGGCCGCCGGGTGCTGTCGCTGCTCTCGCGGGAGGTGAAAATGGCATCGGTAGTGGCGCCTGCCAGTCCGGATACGAGTTTTAAAGTAAGCATGCCATCGGCCGACTGCTGCGCGAGTGCAATGTCCGTTACATCCCATTCAGCGTAATTGCCTGCGGTACGCCCCATGATGGTATCCACCGCGCTGGTGGCCGCCGGCATGTTGTTATAGGTGATGCCGGTTTCTGTCCAGCTGTCGTTGCTCACATATTGCGCAATCCAGGGCACGGTAGCAATGCTGGTGTTTGCATAATTCACATACATCCGCAGCTTTACCTGGCTGGTGCCCGCGGGCAATGCGCCCACATTGAACCGCAGGAATATTTCCCGTGTATAGCTCACCGTTGCATCCTGTTTCAGCACAAGGGACTCTGTGCCATAATTCACCCCGCCATAAGTAGAACCCCCTCTTACATACGCATCCGCAACAGCTGTAATAACAGAGGCGGCATAAACAGGCGTTTGGCTGTTTACATGATACGTGGCAGAGGATCCTGCATACGGACCGGAAGGCAGCGTGGCAACCAGTTGCCGTGTTTGCGGAATGCCCGGCAGGTTCAGCTGAATATTAACGGGAGAAGAAGATTGCGCCGGGTCCGCAACGGATACCGTTACATCGGAAGTACCAGCGTTGCGCAGCATCAGCGCACATGGCCGGTCGACGGTTACGGTCAGCGAATCTTTATGAAAGGTGCCCGCCTGGTAAAATACCATCTGCCAGATATTTAATCCCCGGTGATATACTACCTGCATGTTCGCGTTATTCTGCTCAATGCGTACTGCCGTGGTATCATAGGTGCTCATATTTTGCCCCGGCAATACATAATACGCATAAGTGCCATTGGTGGGCGCAGTGCCGTGGTTGAACCACAGCTGGAACACATTCATGTTTTGTACAGTGGTACTGCCGCCGTTGTTAATACTTCTCCAGGTACCGGACTGCGATTGCATGCTCAGCTGCACCTGGCCTCCGGCCGGAAAGTAATAGCTGATACCGTTGTGCGTGATCCATTTCAGCGTGTTGTTGTAGCTGTAAGTACCATTGGCAATGGTGTTCACCGTGCCGCTTACATTGGCGGATACAGCGCCGTTCAGCAGGCACTGGTTCACAGTGGTGTTAATGGGCTGCGTGGCGGTGGAGCTGATACCGGCGCCCAAACACACCACTTCGTTATCAAAAAAGAACCAGGCTTTGCGGGCCTGCGTATTGTAATCGGAAAACTGCAACGCAGAAACGCCGTACAGGGAATCTGATACGCCACCGGCAAAAGCGGTAGTGCCAAAGTTTACGCCCCAGGCGGTACGCAGCGGAATGGTAGTGATGTAGGGCACGGTAGTGCCGGGGATCCTGCTCCAGTCCCACACGGCAGGAATGTTATAATATTCATTGCCGCTGGCGGCGATATGCGTGGAGCCATCCGACAGGTAATATCCTTTCAGGTTTTCCCCGTTGCCGTTTTCCTGTTTGGCCGTGCGGGTGGAAGTCATATGCACCCCAAAGAGATAGCCGGCACGGTGATGTACGGTATAGTCCGAACGCCAGAAATGGCTATGCAGGGAGGGCAGGAGGTATCCCGGCGCCTGTGTACCATTCAGTCGTGCTATGTTTTCGTTGTATTCGGTAACATGCGCGGTGTCCAGCACTTTGAGTTTCTCCAGGTGACTGGTAACGCCAACGCCTAATTGATTTTCCCGGCTGATGCTGCGGCCGTTTGTGCCATAATCGATATAGCGCGCCCGCAGGGCTTTGAGGAAACCGTTCCGCACAAAGTCGCTGAACACCGCTAAACGGGAACCCGACAGGGCATAGGGCGTGCCACGGAGATAGTAGGCCACTTTGGTTTCGCCTTCCACGAATACGGAGCCATAGCCAAAGAAATACAATTGCGGACCATGCTGGTGGTACGACAGGTCATGCTGGATGCCTTCATTGGCGGTAAGCACGAGGGGATAAAATACCTGGTCCACGCTGTACTGCATGAGAGAGTCGTTGGCCGTGAGGCAGGAGCGGTACATGAAGTGGGTGGCCACATCCAGTTTGTTGGCGCCGGTTTGACCGGAAGGGTTGCCGCGGTTCATCTGCGTGAGCAGTGCATTGCGGAGAGTGCCCAGGCTTTGCTGCGCCGTATCCAACAGGATCAGGATTTCCCCGATGCGCTGCGGATTGGAGATCTGGTTATGGTACCAGTTCCAGCTTTGCGGATCGGCGGTGTTCCAGTAAGTAAGGCTGTTTACAATGGCGGTGAAAAGGGTGGTGCTTTTGTAATACGTGCTGGCGGATTTCGTATAGGCCTGCGCGAAGGTTTTTACCCGGTTGATGTGTACATCCGCCGTATAGGTGGTGGCGCTGTAGGCATAGTTCACATCCGGCCACGAGCCGTTGCTTTGCAACGTTGCCAGCGTACTGGTTACGTTGTTGTCCAGCGTGGTGGTGTTGCTGGCCTGCGAAAGCAGTTCCGCCCGGATACGGTCCATAATAGTGGTGTATGCCGTTTGGCCCCATGCATGGGACATATTGCACAGGAAGCCCAGGATAAGCAGCATGCTGATTTTCATAACAGTGGATTTGCAACAAATCTAGTGATCCCCGCCTGTTAGATGGGGTGATTTTTCCGAGTAAATGGGAGGAATTTTCACAAATCAGGGGCTTCGGCAAACTCGGAAGGCGTTTTACCAAACTGTTTCTTGAACTCCCGGCTGAAATATTTCCGGTCGTTGTACCCCACCATGTACGCCACCTGGTAAATGGTATGCTCACGGGTACGTATAAGGGAGGCTGCTTTTTTCAGTCGCAGCGATTTTACAAAGTCGTTCACCGACATATTGGTGACGGCCTTCAGCTTTTTATAAAGCACCGGCTGGCTCATGGCTACCTTACGGGCCAGCATGTCCACGCCAAAGTCGGGGTTGTCCATATGTTCTTCCACCAGCGCCATCACTTTTTCGAGGAAAGCATTATCCAGGCTGCTGGGCAAAGCATCCGGTATGATCGTTTCCGTTTGCAGCTGGCGGCTGTAACGTTCGCGCATTTTTTCGCGGGAGGCGATCAGGTTGCGGACGTTGAGTGCCAGTACCCGGGTACTGAAAGGCTTGGTAAGATAGAGGTCTGCCCCGGTTTCAAGGCCACTTACATGATCGGCCTGCGAGCTTTTGGCGGTAAGCAGTACTACGGGAATATGACTGGTACGTTCATCTGTTTTAAGTGCCTGGCAAAGCTGCAGGCCATCCATTTCTGGCATCATCACATCACTGATCACGATGTCGGGGATTTGCGCGGTGGCTGTTGCCAATCCATCTGCCCCGTTCACGCTTTCCAGTACAAGGTATTGCTCCCGGAAAGTCTGGCAGATGAGGGTGCGCAGCTCCGGGTTATCTTCCACGATATGAATGGTGAAAGGTTGTGGCGTAGCGGGAATAATACTATCCGTGGTTTCCGGTGCGGACGTTGCTTTAACCGGTGCAGCGGGCATTGCAGGCATGCCGCCAACAGTGTGCTGGGTGCCTTCAAAATGTTTGGAGCCGGTAGGCAGGGAAACCGTAAAACAGGTACGTCCTTCTTTTTCCGGGGTAGAAGGTTCGCTTTCCACGGTGAGGGTTCCTTTGTGCTGCTCCACAATGTTTTTGGACAACGCCAGCCCGATACCATACCCGGTGTTTTGTAAACCGTGATCCTGTACCTGGAAGAAATTGGTGAACAGTTTGTCGAGATATTCAGGTGCAATACCGCGCCCGTTGTCCGTAACAGTGATCACCGTGTTTTGCCGGGAATGGGCAATGTGCAACTGGATGCGCCCCCCGTCCGGTGTGAACTTGAAGGCATTGCTGAGTAAATTGAAGAACACTTTCTCCAGCTGCTCCCGGTCGAAATAAACCCAGGCATGTTCCATATCATGCCCGAACACCATGCTGATGTTGCGGTCGAGCGAAAGCTCGCGGAAGCTGGTGTAAATATGATCGAGGAATGGAATCAGGTCCAGTTCCTGTACATGTAATTTAAGGTGATTGGTTTCTGCCTTGCGGAAGTCCATCAACTCGTTCACGAGCTTCAGCAGCCGGTCGGCATTGTTCCGTAATTGCAGCAGGGTGGATTGCAGCGGATCATCTTTCTTCAGCATATCCATCATCTTTTCTACCGGTACCAGCAGGAAAGTAAGGTGGGTACGGATTTCATGGGATACATGTGTGAAGAAGTTAAGTTTCACCTGGTGCAGTTCTTCTTCTTTGCGCAGCAAGGCCCACAGGAAAAAGAACCGGGTCACGAAGAAGAATAATAATATAACTCCCAATGCGTAAACACCATACGCCCACCAGGTTCGCCAGAATGGCGGCAGGATGGTGATCTCCATCTTTGCCGGCTCGCTCCAGATGCCGTCGTTGTTGGCGCCTTTCACCCAAAAGGTATAGTGGCCGGAAGAGAGGTTGGTGTACGTCACTGCCGGGTTATCGGTTTCTATCCAGTCGCGGTCCGCACCTTCAAGCCGGTAAGCATAGCGGTTTTTGCTGCTTTTTACATAGTTGAGCAGCGCAAATTCCAGCGTGAATACTTCCTGGTCGTGATGAAACCGTAGTGCTTTGGTATAGCTGATGTCCTGTTCCAGCAGCCCGTTGTCCTGCGCGATACCTACTGGTTTGTTGAACAGCCGCAGGCCCGTAAACCGGATAACGGAAGGGTGCGAATTGGTAATGATCTGGTTGGGGAAGAAGCTGGTGATGCCGTTATATCCGCCGAAGAGAAATTCGCCCCGGCTGTTGCGCAGAAAGGAGTTGTAGTTAAATACGTTTCCTGCAAGACCATCGCTTACGGTATAGGTCTGGAAAGAGTTGCGGGCAGGATCAAAACGCGCCAGGCCGTTATAGGTGCTGATCCATAAATGATGCTGATCATCTTCCAGTAAGCCAATTACATTATCATTTGGCAAACCATCTTTTTGGGTATAACGGGTTTGCTTTTTCAGTTCAGGATCATATTTAATCAGCCCTCCAAAATACATGCTCACCCAGATGTTGTGCTGTGAGTCTTCCTGGATGGAGTTCACATAACCTGGTTGGATAAGCCGCATGGTGTCTGCTTCAAATACATACAGGTTACTGATGGAACCGATGAGGATGCGGTGGCGTGAATCTTCAATAATATAGCGGATCGACTGGTGCGTAGCAATACCCGTTAAAATGGAATCGGCCCGTTTCTCCAGCTCATGGCCATTCCGGTGGAGGAGGTGCAGCAGGGTGTTGGTGCCCACCCAGAACCGGTTCCGGCTATCTTCCAATAGGGCGGTTACTTCTCTCGAAAAAGTACCGGGATCTTTGGTATCGTAGAAGAAGCGTTTAAACCCTCCGTGCTGCAACAGGTTCAATCCGCCGCCATGTGTGGCCGCCCAGATGTTGTGGTCTTTATCTTCATATACTACTTTAACCAGGTTGGACCCGAGGCTGGCAGGATTATTTGCATCATGTTTATAGCTGGTAAAATGTTGGGTAGCGCGGTTATAATAATTCAGGCCACCGCCTTCTGTACCGATCCAGTAATTGTGTTGTGTATCTTCCAGCATGCTGCTGATCACATTGTTGCTGATCCCATTCAGCGGGGGATGTTGCTGCCAGGCAGTAAACGAGGTACCATAAGGATGCACCATGTTTACGCCGCCAAAGTAGGTGCCCATCCAGATAATACCGTTGCTATCCTGGTACATACTATGGATGGAATTCTGGCTGAGGCTATTGCTGTTGCCGGGGTCCTGCTGGTAGTGCCGGCCGGTCATCTTAACCGGGTCAATGATGCTGAGCCCTTCCTGGGTACCTACCCACATGTTGCCGGCCTTATCGCGGAGTATCCTTCTTACTATATTATTAATAATGGCAGGTTGGGCCAGCAACGAAAAACGGCCGGTAGCCGGATCATAGATACTGATACCGCCGGTTTGTGTGGCCACCCATAATCTGCCCAGTCCATCTTCGGTGATGGCGGTGATAAAGTTCATAGCAAGACTGGAAGGGTTTCCATCTTCATGGCGGAACGTCTGGAAATCATGACCGCTCATTTTTGTAAGGCCGTTGCTGGTGCCGATCCAGATATTACCTTGCTTGTCTTCATACACACAACGCACTACATACCCCGCAATTTTACCGGGAATGAGAAATTCTTTCCGGTTGCCATCCTGCAGATAAAGCCCGTTGTTGGCGCCTACCCAACGGCGTCCTTTACTATCTTCATAAATACAATTGATATTTGTTTGCCGCCCCGGATCAAGGTCGATGCGCTGAAAGCGATCGTGTTCCGGATCATACTTAGCCAGGCCTGCAGACGTACCTACCCAGAGTACATTTTTCCGGTCGCGGTAAAGACTCATGATCTGATTGCCGGGAAGGGAGGTGCTGTCATCCGCCTGCTGGCGGTAAATTTTGAAACGGTATCCATCGTAGCGGTTAAGGCCATAATGTGTACCATACCAGATGAACCCCTGGGCATCCTGTACAACAGACAGCACAGCGTTGTGCGATAATCCATCTTCTACCGTAAGGTGATTGAATGTCACATCCTGCCCGCTGCTTTTTGTAAAAACAGCGAGGATCAGCAGGCATAAGAACGGGAAGCACCTCGAAATCATGCTCTAATATAAGAATTGTATTTCCGCAAATGGGTGTTTTTTATAAAAATCATTCTTTTACTATTCTGATAATCAGTAGGTTGAAGGAGGATTTATAAAATTCACCCCAATCATTTACGATTGTCCCCCTGTGATCCGGACGGGTTACCACATATTTGTGCATCAACCGTTATTTCTGCTCAATTCCACAATTTATGAAAAAGACAAGCCAATCAGCCAGCAAGGGAGGAGGGTGCAACTTCACCTTCCATTATTTTTTTATGGGAGTCATGTGGATCTTACTTTTTCCGCTTTTCCTTTTTGCACAACAGAAAAAAACAGTATCCGGTACAGTAAAGGCCAAAGATGGTACGCCATTGATTGGGGTGACTGTAATGGTAAAGAATGAAAAAACGGGCGCCCATACAGACGGGAACGGCCGTTTTACTATTGCCGCCACGCCAGGCGCTACACTGGTGTTCTCTTTTATCGGTTTCGGTAAAGTGGAACAACCGGTGGATAGCAGGACGGAATATAATGTACAGATGAGTGAGCAGGCCGGTACGCTCAACGATGTGGTGGTAGTGGGATATGCTACCCAGCAACGTAAAGACCTCACCGGCGCAGTGGGCAGTGTGAACATGAAAGATTTTGCGAAGGCGCCGGTAAAGTCGTTCGATGAAGCGCTCGCAGGAAGGGTAGCAGGGGTAGCGGTAGCGAGCAACGACGGTCAGCCCGGCTCCATTTCCAATATCGTGATCCGCGGTGCGGGTTCCATCACACAAGATAACTCCCCGCTTTACGTGATCGACGGTTTCCCTACGGAAAGTTCCAACGCAAATGCGATCAGTCCGGGTGATATTGAGTCGATCGATGTTTTGAAAGATGCATCTGCCACCGCCATTTACGGCGCCCGCGGATCAAACGGGGTTATTCTCATTACCACAAAAAAAGGGAAGACCGGCGCGCCGCAGGTAACCTATAACGGCTATTATGGCTGGCAGCAGGCGCCGAACAAAATCCCGTTAATGAACGCTTACGAGTTTGTACAGTATGTGGGAGATGTAAACCCTTCCATCTATGATTCCGTGTACCTGGCCGGTGGCGCTAAACTGGAAGATTACCGTAACAAGGAAGCCATAGATATGCAGGACTTCGTGTACCGCGTTGGTCAGAACCAGAATCACGACATCGCCGTACGGGGAGGAAATGATAAAACGAGGTACTCTGTCTCCGGAAATTTTAATAACCAAAAGGGAATCATCATCAATGGTGGCTTTAAACGCTACCAGGGCAGGTTTTCACTGGATCAAACGGTAAGCAGCAAGTTGAAAGTAGGCATCAATGCCAATTATGCCTACAATGAAACGTACGGTATCCCGGTTTCCGCAACCAATTTTTATGCGTCTGCCACCACGTTATATTCCGTATGGGGCTTCCGGCCTACGACCAGTATTTATGGCCGCGACAGCGCCGTGAATCTCGTGGATGAATTTTATGATCCGGGTAATGAGCTGGCCAATAACCAGGACTACCGCGTGAACCCGTTGCAGAATATCCAGAACCAGTACACCATGAACAAGGTGAACAACCTGTTCGCTAACGCATATGCGGAATATGCTATCACCAATGGACTGACATTACGTATAGCCGGTGGCATCAACACCGTAAATACGGAGATCGATATTTTCAACAATTCCAAAACGCAATCCGGCAGTAAGTGGAATTCCAATGGCGTGAATGGCAGTATAGAAACCAAACCCACTTCGCTCTGGCGTTCGGAAAACTCGCTGACCTACCGCAAAAGCTGGAACAAATTACACAACC
Source organism: Chitinophaga sp. CCNWYY40 (assembly GCF_037483205.1). Lineage (NCBI taxonomy): Bacteria > Pseudomonadati > Bacteroidota > Chitinophagia > Chitinophagales > Chitinophagaceae > Chitinophaga > Chitinophaga sp. CCNWYY40. The sequence goes on along the minus strand of NZ_JBBHLF010000002.1, from coordinate 1,172,672 downwards.
TCACCGTGCTCGGCGTATTGGAAGCGCAGGGATATAAAAATTCACAGCGCAGGTTTTCAGCGAATCAAATCCCGAATGAAGACCTTGGACTGGACGGAATTGATCTCGCAGCACCGGCCAATACTTCCCTGCTGTCGCTCAGCTCCGGCTGGACAATGGCCTCCGGCGCGGTGCGCGTGAACTACGACTACAATTCGAAATATCTTTTCTCTGCTTCCCTGCGTGCTGATGGCTCTTCCAAATTTGCCGCAGGTAATAAATGGGGATACTTTCCTTCCGCCTCTGCGGCCTGGCGTTTCAGCAGCGAAGAGTTTATGAAAAATGTGAGATTCATTTCAGACGCGAAGATCAGGCTGGGCTATGGCGCATCCGGTAATAACCGGGTAGGCGACTTTGCTTACCTGCCCCAGTTGCAGCTTACCAGCAACCAATACTGGTATTCCGTTGGAAATGCGCCGCTGGGTATCGGGTCGGTGATGGTATCTTCCGGTAACACGGACCTGCGCTGGGAAACCAACGAACAAACCAATATCGGTTTGGATATGGCCTTCCTGAAAAACAGGCTCACACTCACTGTAGACGCCTATCTGCGTACCACGAAGGATCTTCTGCTGAATGCCGCACTGCCTTATGTACATGGTGTAGAAAGCGCGCAGGGTTTCAAGAATGTAGGCCAGCTGCAAAATAAAGGACTGGAGTTCACAGTTGCAGCAGTAATTGCAGATACCAAACAGTTCAGCTGGAACAGCAGTTTTAACATCAGCTTTAATAGTAATAAAATACAATCACTGGCAGAAGGACAACAATCTATTCTCTCGGGTTCCGGTACTTTTTTCAATACTACCTATTCGGGTCTGTTCCCTTACATCTCCGTGATCGGAAGACCACTGGGTGAGATGTATGGCCTCGTGTTCGACGGCGTGTACCAGTATTCCGATTTCGATGTGATGCCCAATAACACCTACCTGCTGAAGCCGGATGTGCCTACCAATGGCGCGGCGCGCAACGCTATCCGTCCGGGGGATATTAAGTATAAAGATCTCAACGGCGACCTGCAGGTGAACAACCAGGATTACACGATTATCGGCAGCGGGTTACCAAAACATACCGGCGGTTTCAGCAACGATTTCCGCTACCGCAATTTTGATCTGAACGTACTGTTGCAATGGTCTTATGGCAATGATATTATCAATGCAAACAGGTATGTGTTTGAAGGCGGTATTGTAAATAATCCGAACCTGAACCAGTTTGCCAGCTATGCCAAACGCTGGACGCCCACCAACCCAAGCAACACCATGTTCCGCGCTGGCGGTATGGGTAATGCCGCGTATTCTTCCCGCGTAATTGAAGACGGCTCTTACCTGAAACTGAGAACGGTTTCGCTGGGATATAATATACCCGGCGAACTGCTGAAACGTGCGAAGATAAAGAATGTACGCATCTATGGCGCAGCACAGAACATTTATACATGGACGAAGTACTCCGGTATGGATCCAGAAGTGAGCGGCCGGCCGGGTAACCTTACCCCTGGCTTCGACTATGCCGTTTACCCGCACTCATTGTCTTATGTGACCGGTTTAAATGTAACCTTCTAAAATGATGAACATGAAACGTATTTGCATCCTGGCATGTATCGTAATAGCAGGGCTTACATCCTGCAAAAAATTCCTTGATACGCAACCAACAGATTTTTATACCACTACCAATTATTACAGCACGGAAACACAGCTTCAGCAGGCGCTGAACGGCGTGTACGGCGATCTGATGCGGCCCGAGTTGTATGCGCAGGTGATGGGCTTCAACTTTGTGTCCACCACAGATGAGGTAATGTCTAACCGTACAGCAGATGGCGATGCCCGTGGTCTCCGTTACAATTACGATGCCTCCCTTGTACATATCGCCAGTATCTGGCGCTATGCATATGTTGGCATCAACAATCTTAATACATTACTGGATAACATCGATAAGCCAACGATGGATGCGTCCCGCAGGAATATTATCAAAGGACAGGCATTATTCCTTCGTGGGTTCCTGTACTTTATTCTTACCAGTAATTATGGAGATGTGCCTGTAGTCCTTCACACACCCGCTATCAATGATGTAAACATTCCGCAGGTGAAGCAGGCAGACGTGTACGCACAAATTGAAAAGGATATGAAAGAAGCAGAAGTGCTGCTGAAAGATTATACCGTTACACAGGCGAAATTTAATGATGTGGTTACGCTCACCGCTGTGCAGGCCATGCTGGCGCGGGTGTATCTCTACTGGGCCGGCTATCCGCAAAACAATACCGCCAAATACCGGGATGTGATCACTTACACTGATAAAGTGATTCTCTCTGGTCTTCATGCACTGAACCCCGATTACCGCCAGGTATTCATCAACCTGGCCACAGACCAGTATGATGTAAGAGAAAACATCTGGGAACTGGGCTCCCTGGGCGCAGCCGCCGGCGTGGTAAACAAGTCAGGAAACGACATCGGCAACTTTGTGGGGATCCAGTCAGCGCTTACTGCGCTGGACTCTACATCCTACAACTCCGCCGGATGGGTGTGGGTTACCAAGAAATTATTCGACGCATATGAAACAGATCCCAACAGCGCCGTCATGCCTAACAAACCTTCGCTGGATATCCGCCGCGACTGGAACTGTGCCAACTATATTTACAGCGGAACAAATCCCCGCACAAAAAGCGCGCGTCCAAATCCCTGGCAGATGTGCGCCGGTAAGTTCAGAAGGGAATATGTACCGCAGGCTATCCGTAATACCAATGGCGTAGGCGGTACCTATAATATCAACTGGCCCATGATCCGGTATTCAGATGTATTGCTGATGCGCGCAGAAGCAGAGAACTACGTGAACGGCCCTACGAATGCCTATAATTATGTGAACCAGGTACGGAAAAGAGGATATGGACTGATGAATGGAAACGTAGTAAAATCCATTACAATGGTAAACTCCGGCGATGGCTATACGAAAGCGCCGGCAGTAACTATCACCGGCGGCGGTGGCAACGGCGCTACCGGAACGGCGATTATTACCAGCGGCAAGGTAACCGGTATTTACCTGAACAGCCCGGGTGCATTAACGTTAGGCTCCTATTATACTACGCCACCTGTAGTAGTGATAGGCACCTTCTGGACGCCGGGCGCCAGTTATACAACCGGTACACAAATCACTAACGGCGGCATCCTGTACACCGTAACAACGGCAGGTACTGCCACCAATACACCGCCTGTCAATACTTCCGGCGCTTCCGATGCCTCAGTAACCGGCGCTGTATTCACCTATGCCGGCACCGCTGCAACGGCTACGGCCACCATCACCATAGGTAATGAATCCGATCTTACGCCGGGGCTTAGTAAAGATGCGTTCCAGCTGGCCATCCGTGATGAAAGAATGCGCGAGCTGTGTTTTGAAGCGGTGAGAAAAGCAGACCTGATCCGGTGGGGCAGTTTTGTATCAGACATGCAAAACTTCGCATCATGGGCTACTGCCAACGGTGCCGGCGTTACGTCTACCGGTAATCCCAACGGATTGCAGGGTGTGCGCAATGTAAGCGCCAGGCATGTGATGTTGCCCAAACCAACTTATGAACTCAATCTTAACCGGTTACTGACACAAAACGAAGGCTGGTAATGCTAAAATACATCCACATGAAAAAATCATTCATTATACTGTTGTCTTTCTTTGCGGTTGCCTGTTCTAAAAAGCTGGAAATAGATACGCCGGACTTCAACGTGGCGCTCGATCCTGCAAAGCTGGTATCAGATACGTTCACATACCGCCTGGGAGATACCACCCGCTTTAAGTTCAGCGGCAGCGCGGGCAATATCGCATTCTATTCCGGGGAACCCGGCAAGCGTTACGATGGCCGTGCATCCGCAAACAAACTGGGAAAGATCACGCTGGGCTTTTCCTCAAAATCAGAATTTGGTACGCAAACAAATACGCTGCAGGTACTGGCCACCAACAAACTGGCCGGCCTGGATTCTGCTGCTGTGGTAAATGCGGCGTGGACAAATATCACCAGCCGCGGCACAGTAGCTACCAGCGCAACGGTAGTGCCTTTCGGTACTGCTGACCTGACAGACCTGGTAACCAGCGAAAGCGATTCACTCTTTATTGCTTTCAAATACAGCGGTGTAACGGGAACGACACAACGTACCTGGACGATCACCGAATTTACTGTGAACAATGTTCTGCCGGAGAAAACTGTTTCGCTAAGTTCTTTGTCGGCCGATGTAGCCTACTGGACCCGTTACGGCAACGTATGGAGCCCCGCTAATGGCCGTTGGACAGCCTCCGCCACAGATCTTAAAATCACCGGCGGCGGTGGCAGTGCGGCCAGCAATACCAGCTGGATCATCACCAAACCCTTATACATCGGCCGTGTGCCGGGAGATGTGAGTACCGGCATCAAGAGTATCAACGAACCGGATAAAGAAGAATATGCTTTCGTTTACCCGTCACCGGGAGTATACAAAGCCACCTTCGTGGCATTTAACCATACACTGGACGAACAAAAAAGTGTTGTAAGGGAATTGATCATTAAAGTGACACCATAAGAATATGAAACCATTGCTTTATTTTATTTTAGCCGCCGGTCTTACTGCCTACACTGCAGGCGGGGAGAAGGATTTTATCAGCAGTAATGCAGGCTTTGCCCGGCAACAGCTCAAGCATATGCTGAAGGATACGGAATCCCGCGATAGCCTGGCTTTTCCCCGGACTATCAATAAGGAAGGGAAAATGATTACCACTTCTATGTACGACTGGACACCCGGTTTTTTCCCGGGCTCGCTCTGGTATGCGTATGAACAAACCAAAGATCCTGTATTGCAGCAGGAAGCTGTTAAGTGGACGGAGAAGCTGGAGCCGCTGAAAGATTTTACGCAGCATCATGATCTCGGTTTCATGATGTATTGCAGCTATGGCAATGCTTACCGCCTTACGGGTAATAAAGCGTACCGCGATATCCTGATCCAGGGCGCCCGCTCGCTCAGCACACGTTTTAACCCGGTAACAAAAAGCATCAAATCCTGGAACGCTTTTAAAACATGGCATGGGCAGCAGCTATATTATTACCCGGTGATCATTGACAACCTGATGAACCTGGAGCTGTTGTTTTTTGCAGCTAAAGAAACCGGTGATACCAGCTTCCGCCACATTGCCGTGAGCCACGCGGAAACCGCCATGTATAACCAGGTACGCCCGGACTACAGTTCATATCATGTAGTGTGTTATGATACCACCAATGGTAAAGTGCTGGCCCGCGAAACCGCGCAGGGGTATGCTGATAATTCCACCTGGTCGCGCGGCCAGGCATGGGGTATCTATGGGTTTACGATGATCTATAGAGAAACACATGATCCGCGTTTCCTCAAAACTGCGACCGGTATGGCCGACTGGTTCCTGGATAATAAAAATCTTCCGGAAGATAAAGTACCGTATTGGGATTTCAATGTACAGGAGAAAGGATATACCCCCGGTGTACGCTCCAATGCCAATAAGGTAAAAACGAAATACCGCGATGTTTCCGCCGCTGCTATTGTGGCGTCGGCATTGTTTGAGCTGAGTGGTTATGCCGGCAAAGAGAAAGGAACACAATATCGCCAGGCAGCCATCACAATACTGCATTCGCTTGCAGGCAGCGCGTACAGGGCGCCGGAAGAAAAGAATGGTAACTTTATATTGATGCACAGTGTTGGAAGTATCCCGCACAATGCGGAGATTGATGTGCCGCTGGTGTATGCAGACTATTATTTTTTAGAAGCCTTGCAACGGTATAAGGCTTCGCTGGATTAAGCGGGGGAAGCAACGTATAAAAAAGACAGGCACCTGGTTATCCGGATGCCTGTCTTTTTTTGTGCTTTCCACTATGATCTATTATTTTACTACATTTATGGCAAGAGGGACGGGCTTACTTACATGCCAGAGCGACAATATACTGATAAGGAATTGCTAAAACTAATCTCGGAAGGCAACGAAGCAGCCTTCCGCAGTTTTTTCCATGCCTGGCAGGGCCGGCTGTTTCATTATATCCGTACTATCATCAAATCTCCGCAGGTGGCAGAAGAAGTGGTCATGGACGTTCTCACCAAATGCTGGGTAGGCAGGGAACTACTGCCCCGCATTGAGCACGTGGAGGCCTTCATGTTCCGTATCGCCTATCACCGCGCAATTGACTTCCTGCGTGCTGCCAGCCGGAACCCGCAACTGGTGGATCTTCTGTGGGAAGAGATCCAGATGGTGGATGCCACGGAGGCCGACAACCAGGTAATAGTGAAGGAATATGAGACAAAGCTACGCGAGGCAATTGGGTTGCTCAGTCCCCAGCGCCGGAAAGTGTACCAGCTAAGCCGGGAGGAGGGGCTTTCCCATAAAGAGATCGCCGGGCGCTTGTCTCTTTCCAAACACACTGTCAACAATCATATCACCGAAGCCCAACGATTCATCCAGCAATACCTGGCCGACCATCTTAACCTGGTAACGGTATTTGCCCTTCTGTATGTTGTTTCAGAAAAAGTTTAATTTTTTTTTCAGATTGATTAGTTATTCCTCTTTTTTCCAGCGTCTAGCTTCTAAAGGCAGTTATTCCCTGCCATCCACGTATGAGTGAAACTGATAACAGACTACACCGTTTGTTCGAACGTTATGTTGCCAATACCTGCACCCGTGAAGAGCTGGAAGAGCTGCTGGCAGCCGTGAAACAATGGCCGGCTAATGATGCCCTGCGCCTGGCCATGGAACAGCATTGGCACAACAGTCGTGATACAGCAGGCATCCCGGATGCCGAAGCCAAACTGGAACATCTTCTCACCAGTACCCGCCCTCCGGCAGATCAGCAGGAGCAGGAAAACGACACACCTGTTATCTCGGTACGCAGGGCATACCGCTGGCGTTATGCCGCTGCCGCCGTAGTAGCGATGGGACTGGGCGCTATGGGATACTTTTACCTGCAACGGTCACCTACTCCTTCTGCCATTGTTCAGCACAACATCTTAAAACAGGACGTGCCACCCGGCGGCAACAAAGCCATGCTCACCCTGGCGGATGGCTCCACCGTTGCGCTGGACAGCGCCTCCGGCCACGTGATGCAGCAGGGTAACACCTCTATCCATCTGCAGAACGGCCGGCTGCAATATGATGTAAACGGCGCAAGCGATGCTGCAAGCCTTAATACCCTGACCACGCCCCGCGGCGGACAATACCAGCTGGTGCTGCCGGATGGCTCCAAAGTATGGCTGAATGCGGCATCCAGGCTGAAATATCCCACAGCGTTTATAGGGAAGGAGAGAGTGGTGGAGCTGGAAGGACAAGGATATTTCGAGATCGCAAAGAAAGCGGGACAGCCGTTTAAAGTTCGCGTGCACAATCTTGAAGTGCTGGCGTTGGGCACCAGCTTTGACATCATGGCCTATGATGATGAACGGACCATGAACGCCACCCTGCTGGACGGCGCCGTAAAAGTAAGCGTGAACAAGGAAACAACGCTTTTGAAACCCGGGCAACAGGCCGCTGTGATACGCGGTGCTGATGCCATCGCCGTCAACAAGGTGAACACAGAGCAGGTGATTGCCTGGAAAAACGGCTACTTCTCTTTTGTAGACGCGGATATTCACACGATCATGCGACAGCTTTCCCGTTGGTACGACGTGGAAGTAAGCTATGCAGACGGCATGCCGCAGGGACTCTTCTCCGGGGAGATCGGGAAAGGTCTCACCCTGGCGCAGGCGCTGGAAACACTTGAACAGGCAAGGGTGCATTTTAAAATAGAGCACGACAGGCATATTGTCATATTGCCGGAATAAATAAGTAAGCAAACCTATCAACCAATCAGTCAATCAATCAATCTTCCATGTTATGTACAAATTAATGCTATCTCTATTTTTGTTTTTTTTCCTGAAAACCACTGCCGTCTGTAACTCGCAGCAGATCACCTTCAGCGGGAAGAATGTTCCGCTGGAAAAGGTATTTGCCGTGATCAAACAGCAGACAGGTTATGTATTCTTTCATCGCAACGAGGATATGGCCGCGGCCAAACCTGTTACTGTTGCCTTTAACAACATCGCGTTGGAAACGGCACTGAAGATCCTGCTGAAAGACCAGCCACTGCGCTACTCGCTGCAGGGCAATACGGTGGTCATCAGCCGTAAAACAACATCGCCCGAGCTGCAGGGTACAGAGCAACCCGCTATTGACCGCCTGCAGGGTAAAGTGGTGAATGAAAAGGGTGAGCCAATACCCGGCGCCACAGTGCAGATCAAAGGCACCGGCCGGGGCACCACCACCAATGTAACCGGTGGATTCACCCTCTCCAATGTGCCGGAGAACGCCGTACTGGTCGTTTCCGCACTGGGACTCAAAACAAAGGAAATAACTTTGTCTCCCGGCCAGAACAGTATTTCCGTTACCCTGGAAGGCGATACGGAAGCCCTGGGAGAAGTAGTGGTAGTAGGTTACGGCCAGGTAAGAAAGAGTGATCTCACCGGCTCCGTTACCTCCGTGCCCGTAGGAGAAATCAAAAAAGTGGCCGTTACTTCGCTGGACCAGGCCCTGCAGGGAAGAGCCGCCGGCGTGCAGGTGACGCAGAACTCCGGCGCTCCCGGCGCCTCCACCACTATCCGTATCCGCGGCGGTAACTCCATCCAGGGCGACAACGAGCCGCTGTATGTGATAGATGGTATTCCCTTCAAGAATGCCGGCGCAGGCACCGGCTCCGCCTTTAACGTACTGAGTACCCTCAACCCGGCAGACATTGAATCCATCAACATTCTGAAGGATGCTTCTTCCACAGCCATCTATGGCTCCAGGGGCGCCAATGGTGTAGTGATCATTACTACCAAAAGAGGAAAAGCGGGCAAGTCTGTTATTAGTTTCGACAGCTACTACGGCACGCAGAACGTGCGCCGGAAATATCCGGTGCTGAACGGAAGTGAGTATGCGCAGCTTGTTAATGAAGCCAATACCAATGATGGACTGCCAGCTGTATATACACAAGACCAGGTAAATGCTTTTGGTAAAGGCACCGACTGGCAGGACGAAATACTGCGCACTGCTCCCATTGCCAATTACCAGTTGTCTGTAAGCGGCGGTGATGAAAAAACGCAATATGCCTTGTCTGCCGGCTATTTCACACAACAGGGGATCGTGAAAGGATCTGACTTTAGCAGGTATTCCTTTCGCGTAAATATCGACAGGAAGCTGACCAGCAAGATCAAGATAGGCAACAGCCTGACGGTGAGCCGCACGGTGAGTAACCAGGCCAAGTCTGATGGTAATCTGGGTTCCGCCGGCCTGGCAACAATGGCTGCCCTGCAGTTTCCTCCGCTTCTTTCCGTATACGATAAGGATGGTAAATACCTGATTAATGATCCTAAGCTCGTTTTCCCGGCTGATAACCCGGTAGCGCTGGTGCAGGACTCTAAGAACCGCAATACTGCCTATCGTGTTTTTGGTAATATATTCGGCGAATACGAAATACTCGAAGGGCTTAGCCTGCGGGTGATGTTTGGTGCAGACGCCATTCTGCAAAAGCAGGATAACTACCTCCCGCGAAGTGTGGCCAGTGGCCTTTCCCAGGGTGGTGTAGCCTACATCTACAATGATCAGAACATCACCTGGCTGAATGAAAACACGCTCACCTATACGAAAAGATTCAACCGTGTACACAACATTACTGCCCTGATAGGTTATACCCAGCAGGTAAACCAGACGGAATACAGTTCTTCATCTTCCCGCAGTTTTGTAAATGACAACCTCGGCTCCGGCAACCTGGGCGCAGGCGCAATTCCCGTTATTCCTTCTTCAGGCGTTGGCGGATGGGGACTGGAGTCTTACCTGAGCAGGATAAATTACAGCTATCGTGATAAATATTTACTCACTGCCTCTTTCCGTGCAGATGGATCTTCCCGGTTTGGCGCCAACAAGCGTTTCGGCTATTTCCCTTCTGCTGCACTGGCATGGCGGGCAAGCGAAGAGCCTTTCCTGAAAAGCGTGAAACAGATCAGCGAATTGAAAGTCAGGGCTACCTACGGTACTACCGGTAACCAGGACGGTATCGGCAACTATCCCGCTTACTCCCTGTTAGGCACGCAGAACTATGTGCTGGGTAATGCAGTGGCCACTGGTATTGGCCCCAGCCAGATCTCCAATCCGGATCTCTCCTGGGAAACCACCTCGCAGGCCGACCTGGGCGTTGACATTTCCCTGTTCAACAGCAGGATCAGCCTCACGGCAGACGCCTATCTGAAAAGGACCAGGAACCTGTTGCTGAATGTAACCATCCCCGGTACCTCCGGCTACTCCAGCGCTTATAAAAACCTGGGCCAGGTAGAGAACAAGGGGATAGAGTTAAGTCTGTCTACCGTGAACCTGGACGGCGCTTTCAAATGGACCACGGATATCAACTATGTAATCAATCGTAACAAAGTGCTGGACATTGGTGGCGCTCCGCAGATATTTGCCGGCGAAGTGGCCAACATTGCACAGAACGTCAACTCCGGTATTATCCGTGTAGGTCAGCCACTAGGCTCTTTCTACGGCTATGTAACGGATGGTATTTACCAGTCGGCAGAAGAACTGTCCGCACTGGCAGACCCTAATGCAAAGAAACCAGGCGACCGCCGGTACAAGGATCTGAACAACGATAAGAAAATAGACGATGCAGACCGTACCATCATTGGTAATGCGCAGCCCAAATTTTTAGGTGGCATCAGTAATACCTTCTCCTATGGCGGATTTGACCTCAGTATTTTCTTCCAGGGCGTATATGGTAACAAAATACTGAACGCCAATCGCTTTGAACTGGAATATCTCAACGGCACTCTGAACCAGGACCGGGACATGCTCGATCGCTGGACGCCTACACATACCAATACAGATATCCCACGTGCCACCAATGCGCGTCCTACTAACCGTATCTCTACACGACAGATTGAGGATGGCTCCTACCTGCGGCTCAAGAACCTGCAGTTGGGGTACAACCTGCCCGCTTCCGTACTGAAAGCCATCAAGATACATTCTATACGTGTGTATGGAAGCGTACAGAATCTTGCTACCTGGACAAAGTACAGCGGGTATGACCCCGAGGTGAACCGCTTTGGGCAGGACAGCCGCAGCCAGGGTTTCGACTACGGCAGCTATCCTACCGCCAGGACCGTGCTTTTTGGGTTAAATGTCAGCTTCTAACAAAAATATTTCTGCATATGCAAAAGTTTATTCTTTTTTTACTCTTGATAATAGGCGTATCCTGCGGAAAGCTGAACGAAGCGCCGCAGTCCAGCTTCACGCCTGCCAATTTCTACAAGAATGCGGACGACGCAAAGGCCGCCGTTAATGCTGTATATGATCTGCTGAACACCGCCAACCTGTACAACCAGTCTATGTGGGTGCTGATGGATCAGGCTACGGACGATGCCGAATGGGGTGGTGGCCGTTCCACGGTTAACCAGTCAAAGAACGATCTTGACAAATATACTTTTACGCCGGCTACCGCTACTTTCCAGGTGGTATGGAGTGCCTGCTATCAGGGCATTAACCGCGCCAACACTGTGCTGGGGCGGGTACCGGCTATCTCTATGGATGATGCGCTCAAAACGCGTCTGCTGGCTGAAACAAAATTCATGAGAGGGTTCTATTATTTTACCCTGGTACGATTATTTGGCGATGTACCGCTGGTATTGCAGGAAACCACCTCACTCAACGACCTGGCCATACCCCGGAAAACAATGGACGAAGTATACCAGCAGATCGTAGCAGATTTTACAGATGCGGAGAAAGTGCTGCCGGCATCCTACACGGGCGCAGACAAAGGCAGGGCCACTAAAGGTGCGGCAACAGCTTTCCTGGCAAAGGTTTACCTGACCCGGCAGGACTGGGCCAAAGCCTCTGCCAAATGCAAGGAAGTGATAGACCTGGGTGTGTATGACCTCTGGACCAATTTTGCAGACGCCTTTGCTATTGCCAACAAGAATGGCAAAGAAGCGGTATTTGAAGTGCAGGCGCTGGGCGGCGGCGTAGGAGAGGGTAGCTACATGCAGGGCTATATGCGACCTGGTTTTGACAAAGTGAATGGCGTTTCCGGCTTTGGCGACAATCCTCCTACAAAGAACCTGTATGATACCTATAGCCTGACGGACAAGCGCAGGGATATAACCATCAGGCTTTATTCTGCCACTACCACACCTCCCGCACCGGCCAATATCCTTTTCCCGGGATATGTATGTAAATACCTGGACCCTTCCGCCACGGCTACAGGGGAAGGCAGCAACAACTTCCCCATTATCCGGTATGCTGATGTGCTGCTGATGTATGCCGAAGCACTGAATGAGCAGGCCGCCGGTAACGTGGAAGCCTATACGGCAATTAACCGGGTCAGGGAAAGGGCCGGTCTTGTGGGGCTGCTGCCCGGGTTGAGCCAGGGTGCATTCCGCGACAGCGTGCTGTTGGAAAGACGCCTGGAGCTGGCCTTTGAAGGGCACCGCTGGTACGACCTGGTAAGGACTAAACGGCTGGCCAGCGCGATGAAAGCACAGAACCCGGGTATCATTGTCCTGGATAAACATTACCTGTATCCAATCCCTCAAACAGAACGGGATGTAAATAAGAACCTGACACAAAACCCTGATTATTGATGATGCATCGCAGAACATTTTTACAAACGGGTTTGCTCACTACCTCGGTGGCCTTCCAGGAAAAATACTTTTCCTGGAAGCCTGCCGTGAAAGCCACGCCGATAGCGAATCCGCAGGTGATCAATGCAGGTGTTGGCGGCAACAATACTATTGACCTGCTAAAGCGGATCGACCAGGATTGTTTGTCATACCGGCCGGACCTTACCGTGCTGATGGCGGGCACCAACGACATGAACAGCGTGAAGTATGTACCGTTGCCGCAATATGAGAAGAATATCCGCAGTATTGTAAAACAGATCATGAATATCAACAGCCAGGTGCTGCTGATGACCATCCTGCCAGCTTACGAACCATACCTGTTTACCCGCCACAGGAAAGAGTTCTATGAGCCCGAAGGGTACCAGGAACGGAACCGGCAGGTGAATGATGTGATCCGTAAAATTGCGGCAGATAATAAACTGCCGGTGCTGGACATGCACCATGTTTTTGAAAAAACAGGTAACATAGGCACTGATGCGGATAGTCTTCTCCGTAATGAAGCCAACAGCGGGAAAACGGATGGCTTGCATCCCACCCCGGAAGGATACCGCCTGATGGGCGTTGTGGTGTATGAGGCCATCATGCAGTTGCAGCTGCCGCATAACAAGGTGGTGTGTTTTGGCGATAGTATTACATTAGGCGATGGCGGCGTATCCGGGAAGAGTTATCCCGCCGCCCTCAAAAGATTGCTTGGTTCCTGAAAAATAAATTATGAAAAAATTCCTCGTTAGTATTGCAGTATCCATCTGTTCCTTATCCGTGTTTGCGGCACCCGTTCCCGGAAACGTGACGGCCGACGTGATTATTTATGGCGGCACCTCCGCTGCCGTTGTTGCTGCCGTACAGGTGAAAAAAATGGGCAGGTCTGTTATCATTGTATCTCCCGACACACACCTGGGCGGCCTTTCCTCCGGGGGACTGGGCTTTACCGACACCGGCAACAAATCCGTTATAGGCGGGTTATCGCGTGAGTTCTACCACCGTGTATATCAGCATTACCAGCAGCCTGACGCCTGGCAATGGCAGCAACAGCAAGAATACGGCAACAAAGGCCAGGGAACAGTAGCGATGGACGGCGCGGAACGTACCATGTGGATCTTTGAGCCGCACGTAGCAGAACAGGTGTTCGAAGATTTTATAAAAGAAAACAAGATCATTGTATACCGGGACGAATGGCTGGACCGCGAAAAAGGGCTGATCAAAAAGGATGGCAACATCACGTCATTCACCACTCTCAGCGGCAAAACCTTTGCCGGGAAAATGTTCATTGACGCCACCTATGAAGGCGATCTCATGGCCGCTGCCGGCGTCAGCTACCACGTGGGCCGTGAAGCCAACAGCGTGTACGGCGAGCAATGGAACGGCATCCAGGTGGGCGTGCTGCACCACGGTCATCACTTTAAAACAAACATCAGCCCCTATAAAACAGCGGGTGATTCCTCCAGCGGACTACTGCCCCGCGTTTCCGGCGACGATCCCGGCAAAAAAGGGGACGGCGATAAACGGATACAGGCCTACTGCTTCCGTTTGTGCCTCACCAACGACCCGCGCAACAAAGTGCCGTTTGAACGGCCTCACGGTTACGATTCTACGCAGTATGAACTGCTGGTACGCGTCTTCAATTCTGGTTGGCGGGAAACCTTCAATAAATTTGATCCCATTCCCAATCACAAAACAGACGTGAATAACCACGGCCCTTTCAGCATGGATAACATCGGGATGAACTACGATTACCCGGATGCTTCCTATGAAAGAAGGAAGGCCATTATCAAAGAGCATGAACAATACCAGAAAGGTCTGCTGTATTTCATCGCCCACGATCCCCGCATACCGTCAGACGTACAGGATGCCATGAACAAATGGGGGCTGTCGGCCGACGAGTTTAAAGACAACGGTAACTGGCCGCACCAGCTGTATATCCGCGAAGCACGGCGCATGACGGGCATGAGCGTAATGACGGAACACGAAGTGCTGGGCAAATGTGCTGTGAGCCAGTCTGTGGGCATGGGCTCCTATACGCTGGATGCGCACAATGCGCAGCGTTATGTAAAACCCGATGGCTTTGTGCAAAATGAAGGCGATATAGGCGTGGAAGCTGAGCAGCCTTACCGGATCTCCTATGGCGCTATTGTGCCGAAGAAAGGAGAATGCGGCAACCTGCTGGTGCCGGTATGTATGTCCAGCTCACATATTGCTTTTGGTTCCATCCGCATGGAGCCGGTGTTCATGATCCTGGGCCAGAGTGCCGCCACCGCCGCCGTACAGGCCATCACCGATAAAAAGAATGTACAGGATATCAGTTATAAAAAACTGAAAGCGCAGTTGCTGAAAGACAAGCAGCGGCTGGAGTAGTAATGGTATAAAATAAAATAAGGGCCGGCAAAAAAGTAGTTCTGTACTTTTTAACCGGCCCTTGTAATTTCTCCGGCTATTTATGCAGTATCTCCGTAAGCTTTTCATGCAGCGCTTCCCCCCGCAGATTTTTTGCGATGATGCGCCCCTTTGGATCCAGGAGAAAGTTTTGTGGGATGGCTTTTACCTGGTACAATTTCCCCGCTTCATTTTTCCATCCTTTCAGATCAGATAACTGTTGCCAGGGCAATGCATCTTTCGCCACCGCACCAAGCCACGCGTCTTTATTGGTATCCAGGGATACACCAACAATCGTGAAGCCTTTTTGGTTAAATGCCTGGTATGCTTTCAGTACATTGGGATTTTCCGCCCGGCATGGTCCGCACCAGGAAGCCCAGAAATCAAGCAGCACATATTTCCCTCTGAAGTCAGACAATTTCACCGGTTTACCATTTACGTCGTTTTGAATAAAATCAGGGGCAATCGCTCCAATAGAAAGCGGCCCCAGATCATACAATGTTTTTGCGAATTGTTTGCCGGTTTTGGTGTTGCGTACTGCCGGTGACAATCTTTTGAAAACAGGTTTAATACGTGGTACGTCCACATCATTGCCAGCCACTTCTATCAGGGTAACCAGGCTGATATACGATGCAGGATGCTGACGGATGAAAACATATTTCATGGAGTCGGTTTGTTTTGCAACCACCTGGTATTGTTTCATCACCGAATCCATGAACCCGGGATCTTTTTTTTGCTGATCAGATGCCGCATCCACGTCTTTGCTCATCTGTTCCATGCGATGCAGTACGGTATGTTTGTACTGCTGGTAATCGCTGTTTACAGGGCCACCCGTAATCTTTGCGTTTTTTACGGAGTCGGTACCGGTAATTTCGATAACTCCTTTTTCCAGGTAGCAATCATTGACATCGGCCGTCTTCTTCCATTGTGTGAAATCTTTTCCGGTATGGTCAATGAGTGCATGCACGTTAACAGGTTCCTCCAGTTGACCGCTAAACCGGAAAGCACCTTTGTTGAACGTTGCCGAGTCAAGCACCTGCTGATTGTTCCAGCCATAGTTTTTTACCAGGTACGCCTTTGCAGGTGTGGCGGATGTATGAAGTTTGATGGTCAGTGTGTATTTGCCGGATTGGGCGAACATCCATCCGGGCGCCAGTATGGCTGCCAGTATCAACATCTTTTTCATGAGAAATATATGTATTGAGGCCAGGCAGGATGGATGTTTATCACCATCCTGCCTGGTATATTATTGAAGATATCCCGGGTTGGGTGTTAAATTAGGATTTTGCAGCAGATCAGCGGGCGGAATGGGCCAGTAAGACATATAGCTCATCCAGGTAGTGGGTTTGGTAGGCGCTACGGTAGCCATTACAGCGTCGATGACGCCGGTGCGTTTCAGATCGAAAAACCGCAGACCGCATTCTGTGAACAGTTCGGTTTGTCTTTCTTTAGCGATGGCGGTGAGAACACTGGCTTGTGTGCCTGCTGTCAGTCCTTCCAGGCCCGCGCGTAGCCGCACAACATTCAAATCTTCCACAGCATTGCTTTTATTTTGCATCGCCCTTGCTTCCGCACGGATCAGGTATTGTTCTGAAAGCCGCAGCATAACCTGGTATTCTGCATTGGTAGCTGGTGATTTATATTTACCGGGGAAATAATACACCGTAGCCGGAGTGGTAGAAGACGCGGCAACAGTGGAGGTACGCAACCAGTTGGTGAAGCGCCCGTCGCCAGGCTCAAACTTATTGATCAGGATATTGCTCAATGCAACAAATACATTGGAGGAAGCAGGGCTTTGCGGCGGTACAATTGTTTCCGGCATACCATTGTTATAGAAACCGTATTCATTGGCAGCTTTGGGACTGTTGGTAGCCAGCGCCCAGATGGTTTCCCGGCTGTTGGCAAGAAACACCTGGTTGAGCGGCGGCATCTCATAATTGGTATTGCCAATCAGTTCACCGGCCTGTGCTTCGGCATTGGCCCAGTCTTTTGCATAAAGATAAACCCTTGCCAGCAAAGCCGTAGCCACGGCCTTATTAGGACGGAAGCGATTAGTGGTGGTAACACCATAGCCATTTTTATACTCGTTGCTTAAAAGGGATTGCGCCATTTTAAGATCGGCAATGATTTGTTTGTACACATCGGCTTCCGGTGCGCGGGCCAGCCGGTTATTTACCGCGTAGTTGTTAGTCAGCGCCAGTGGTACAGGACCGTAAATATTAACGAGATAATAATAAAAATAAGCCCGCAGGAAGTAGCACTCGCCCAGCCACTGGTCTTTGTAAACGAGGTTGCCCTTGCTGGTGCTGATGCCTTCAATAGCCGTGTTAACGGTAAAGAGTTTTTTATACAGGTCGGACCAGTTGCCGCTTTGCCCGCTTTGAATCGCATTCTTGTAAAATACATCTGCAAAATTACCGTTCAGTAAACTTCTGAGTTCATCAGTATACAAGCCCATTGTATAACCAATATTACCACTCGAGGAACCTTGAAAAGGCCCGGAATTGTTCATGTTCAGATAGATACCTGTAACAACTGTGGATATCATATTGTCGGTGGAGTAAACATCCACCGCCGCAATGGTATTGGCCGGTAGCTGTGTATTGTCCAGGTATTTTTCGCAGCTGCTCAGGGTGATGCCCAGTGCTGCGGTGATGGTAAGCAGGCGTTTTGAAAAGCTATTATTGGCAGGAAATATCATCTTCATTTTCGGTACATTAAAGTGTAACATTAATTCCGGTTGTAAATATGCGCAGTGGCGGGATCACGCCTGCATTCAGGTTTTCAGGGTCAAGACCATCGAATTTGGAAATGGTCAGCAGGTTTTGTCCCTGTACGTACACCGACAGATTTTTGAGATGCAGCATCTTGTTCACTTCCGGGCTGAAACTATACCGGATGCTCACATTCTGTAATCGTGCATAGGTGGCGTCGCTATAAGCCCCGGTGCTGTTTTGCAGCAAGGTTTGTCTGAATATACTGGTGAACTGGCTGCTTAACTTAGGGATGTCTGTGATATCACCCGGTTGTTGCCAGCGGCGCAGCCAGATGGTAGAACCATTTAAGCCATACAGCCCGAAAGGAAACGCGGTCTGACCAAGAAAATTCAGGCCTGTGCGGCTGGTAAAATTAAAGGTGAAGTCGAGCGTAAGCCGTTTGTAGGTAAAGGAATTTTGCAGTCCGCCAAAGTATTTTGGCGCCAGGTCTACAAATTCGGTTTTATCTGCCTGGGTTAATCCGCCGGTGTAATCGGATACATTGCCTTTTGCATCGGTGAAACTGTAATTGCCGGTTTCCGGGTTTACGCCGTTGTATTTATAAAGCAATTTACCGGTAACGGGTTTGTTCAACACGTAGTTGGCATTCTGCGTACTGGAGGGTAATCGCAGCAGTTTGCTTTTAGGGATTGAAATGTTGAATCTTGTTGACCAGGTGAAATCCCTGCTTTTGATATTAATAGAGCTTAGGCTGATTTCCATGCCGCTGGTACGGATCAGCGCATCGGAGTTTAACGTGTAGCTGGTATAGCCGGTAACGCTTGACAGTGGCTGGCCCAGCAGCTGATTGCCTGCGCGGTTGGTGTAGTAGCTAAAATCGGTTGTAAGCCTGTCGTGAAAAAATCCCAGCTCCAAACCGGCTTCCGAGTTAAAGTTACGTTCCCAGTTCAGCAGGGGATTGGGAAGCGAGTTGGGAGTTAATCCTACTTTGCCATCATAGGATCCGCCAATTACACTATATGTTCCCAGCCAGCGGAAATCGCCAATGGCATCGCCGCCTACCACGCCGCTGCTGATCCTTAGCTTACCAAAGCTGAGCCACGGCAGGTTGTCGCTGATCAGTTTTTCGCTGCTGAAAATCCAGGCCAGCGCAGCGGAGCCAAAGTTCCCGATGCGGCGGCCGGGGCCGAACTTAGTGGAACCATCCCGGCGTGTGTTGATATCAATAATGTATTTCTCGTCCCACACAAATTTTATAATTCCATACATCCCGATGGACCGGTACTCGGTGAGGTTATAGTTGGTAGTTACCGTAGATCCGGCGGAGGGGTTGTTCAGCAACGCATCGGAAGGAAATCCCGTTCCGGTGATCTCGTCAAAATACGTGACCTGGTTGTTGAGTTCACCACCCAATTTCACACTTAAATCACCTTTCTTACCAATCAACGTATTGAATTCGCCATAGGGTGAAATGGTGAAGGAGCGGGTGTTATACTGGTGCAGAATACCCACCGTTTGCGTAGGAGCCTGGGTATTGCTAGGATTGAACACGGTTGTTGGATAGCCGATCAGTTCCTTTCCGTTGATGGTATTGTAGCCAAAAATACTGCGGAGTGTTACTTTTTTGATAGGCCGGTAAGTGAGCGTGGCATTGGCCAGGAGGTTGTTGGTAGTATTTTCATATAGCCTGTTGGCGTTACTGGCTGTACCGCTGCTGTTAAGATCGCTCCCGATGGATGCCCAGTTGATACTGCCGTCTTTGTTATAGGCTGGTGGCGCGTTTGGCGGCGTTAATGCGCTAACGGAAAAATCGTAAGGCACCATGTCATTTTTCGAAGACAGGTAAGTACCGGTGATGCCCATTGTAAACTTATCGTTGGCCGAGCTGGTGTTTAATGCAAACCGGAGCGAACCATCCCTGTTTGATCCTTTGTGCCGTTGTATGTTGCCGATATCACGGAGACTTCCACTAATCAGGTAGGTGGTGTGTTGGGCGCCGCCGCTGTAAGAGAAGTTAGCGTTGGAGGTGGCGGCCGATTTTCCCATGAATTCTTTCCGCCAGTTGGTGTAGCGGTCGGCGGGCCAGGTGCCGTTCAGATCATTGTCGCTGGCAGATACTTCGAGTTTATCATTGGCTAATGCTTCGCGGCGAAGCATCAGGTATTGATCGGTATTGAGCAACGGAGATGTTTGTCCGTTTACCGATATACCGGTGTAGATATTAGCGTTAAAAGATTGCTGGGCAGCCCTGGATTTCTTAGTGGTGATCAGGATTACGCCATAGGCGCCGGAAGAACCATAAATAGCAGTGGCATCCACATCTTTGAGCACATCGATACTTTCAATATCGTTTGGATTGATATAATTAAGGCCGCTGCCACCCTGCAGGAAATTTTGTGTGCCATAGGAAGTGTTGGTGGAAAGGGGTAACGTACCACCGGGATAACGTACGCCATCCACAATGATCAGCGGTTGTGTAGCGCCGGTGGTCAGATTGGCGGAGCCGCGCATCCTTACGGTAAAGGCGCCTCCCGGCTGACCGGTTACCTGCTGGATAAACAACCCGGGTACTTTCCCCTGCAGCGCTTCCAGCACGTTGTTTACCGGGTTTTTTGCTATTTCTTTAGATGTAACCGTAGTAATGTTACCGGCATTAAATCTTTTAGTCGTGGTACCATAGGCCGTTATTTGTACTTCATCTATGGGTGAAGTACTTAACGCAAGCTGGATAATGAGCGCAGACGGATTTCCGGAAATGAGTTTTGAAACGCCTTCTGAAGAAGCGCTTTCTCCACCGGAAGACTTCCGTCTGGCAGGCAGTTCAGACGATACTACCTGGAAGTTGTTGCCGGTAAAACGGAGGGTAAGCGGAGCGAACCCGATGGCAGATACTTTAATAACATCTCCCGTATTCACATCAAAAGAAAAAGAGCCATTGGCAACAGAGATAGCGCCTTTATTGGTTCCTGTAATTACCAGGTTCACTCCCGCCAAAGGTTGTCCGTTGGGAGAACGGATAAAACCTTTAACAGGAATGAATGTGGCAACAGGAGGGGCGGAAGGAGAAGCCTGCTGGCCGGAAGGCGCAGGCAGGAGTTTTCGGGAAACAAGAATCGTCTTGCCCTCGATCACATATTCTAACGGTTGATTTTTAAAGACGTCGTTTAAGAGGTCCCGCAGGGGCAGGTTATCGGCAGCAAGTGTCACTGGTTTGGCATCGGCCAGTACCCCTTTCTGATTCAGCAACACGCAGCCCGTTTGTTTTTTAATAGCGGTGAATACCTGCTTCAGCGTCAGGTTCCTGCCGGAGATGGTAACATTTTGAGCCATACTGGCGGCATGGGCATGAATAAAGGCGGCAGTTAATAAGAAGGTCGTTAATTTCATAGCCCTCATGATTTTGGTTCTTATTCTAAAGGACTTGCTGAATCCGTCGTTGGCGGATCTGGCAATGCCCCGGTGCTGCCCCGCACGAACAGGGGGGCAATAGCATTTTTTTTGCATAGATTTGCAGCAGATTTGGTTGTTAATAAAAGTGGTTGGTAGACCGTTTTTTTGACTAATTAAATTCATCCACCGTCACAGTTAGCGCTGTGACGGTTTTTTTATGATAACTGTATTATTGCACAATCAGCTTCCTGCCTTCCAGGCGAAATTGGATATCGGTTCTTCTGAGCATCACCAACAATCCGTTTAGCGAAACATCTTTGGTCATCTCTCCTTCAAATTCAATATCCGGAATTCCCTTTTCATACACCACTTCGATATCGTACCATCGCTCCATCTGGCGCATGATTTCAGCCAGGCTGACTCCATCAAAATAGAACAGGCCATTCTTCCAGGCAATCACTTTATCGATGTTGGCATTTTCAATAATCCTGATCGTTGTTTCAATTTGCGCCTGCTGGCCGGGCCGGAGTATTACGTCTCCCGGTTTATGCCCGCCTGTGAGGGCCGCCACACGTACCGATCCTTCCAGCAGGGTAGTGGTAACAGATTGTTCGTTGTCATAGGCATTCACATTAAAATGCGTACCCAGCACGGCTATTTCTGCTTTATTGTTCACGCGCACGCGGAAAGGCATGGCCGGATTTTTCGCCACTTCAAAATATGCTTCACCGGTAACCTCCACTATCCTTTCCTTACCTGAAAACAGGGTAGGGTACCGTATAGAGCTGGCCGCATTGAGCCATACCTGTGTACCATCCGGTAAAGCGATCCGGAACTGCCGCCCCTTCGGGGTAGACATCGTATTATATACAGCTTCCCCGGTGGGGGCTCCCGCCGGATCATAAGCCAGCCGGCCGTTTGCGAGCACCAGCTGAGCGCCGTTCTGTTTTGCGATTACGCCGTTGCTGAGGCTATCCAGCGCTACCTTCGAGCCATCGGCCAGGGTAAGGATGGCGCCCTCCCGGCCGGGGGCAATGTCCACAGGTTTAGCAGCCATAACAGGCGGCGGTGTATTTTTTTTATGAGTGGCCAGGAAATAAGTGCCGGCTGCCAGTACCAGGAGGATGATGGACGCCGCTGCCCAGCTTCTGCGGGGCAGGAAATGAATACGGCGTGCGGGCTTGTCGCTGTTCAACGCCCGTTGCAGCAACGGCAACAGCGCTTCATCCTGCGGGGCCGTTGTATCCAGCTCGCCTGCCAGCTCCTCAAAAGCGGCCTGTAGTGTCTCCTGGTGGTCCGGCGACTGCAATAACTGCTGAAATTCCGCCTGCTCTGTGCTGCTCAGGCTTTTCTTCAGGTATTGCCCTGCCAGGTAATATATGCGTGTATTTTCCATGCGCTATATAATAAGATGCGGGAGAGAGAGCGTTGTCACTATCACTTTCTGAAAAAAAGTAAAAAAATAATAATGGCGGGCAGGCGGACGGATTCCGGCAGGAAGCTCCGGATAGCCTGGAGTGCGGCGCTAAGGGCATTGCGTACATATCCGTCGGAAAGGCCGAGATGAGCGGCTATTTCTTTGGTGGTCATGCCTTTTTCCCTGCTCAGCTCATAAATGGTTCTGCGCTGGGGCGACATCACCCGGAGCGCGTGTTTCACGGCAAGTTGAATTTCTTTCACTGAAATGGTGCTCAGCGCCTGGTTAAAACTGGCGCCTTCCAGGTTAAGGTTGCCCAGCTTGGCATTATATAAGGACGTTTTGCGGAGATATTGCAAACATTCGTGAACGGTGATTTTCCTGAGCCAGGGGCCTGGGAGCTGTACGTCTTTCAGCCGGTCCCTGTTCAGCCATATCTTAATAAAAACTTCCTGTAGCACCTCCTCTTTGGCCGTTTCGCTGTGGAGCATCCGTAAGGCGAGTGACGCCAATGGTGTGGAATAAAGGTTAAACAACGCTGCAAATGCGGCTTCGTCCCCCTCAGCAATGCGCAAAAGCAGTTCCTTCTCAGTATATGTTTGATCAGATGACAATTATCTTTTAAGGCCGGATTATTTTGCAAACTAGGGCAAAAAATAATAAGAAAGTAGTGATTCGTGTAATTGATTGGTCATTTCGGCTACATCAAAACTCAATTTGGCAACATCCGGCTTCCTGTACTATCAGACCTTTGAGATGTAAAATTAAATACATCAACAAATGAAAACGATATTCATTACAGGAGCATCAACAGGCCTGGGCAAAGCAACTGCCAAATTATTTCAAAGCAAAGGATGGCAGGTAATTGCCACCATGCGTAAGCCGGAAAACGAAACAGAACTTTCACAATTGAAGAATGTTGTGCTGTTGCCGCTCGACGTAACCAATGCTGAACAAATTAATGATTGCGTAAAAAGTGTTACCGGGAAATATGATGTGGATGTGGTACTCAACAACGCAGGATATGGATTAATGGGAGCTCTGGAAGCACTGAGTGATGAGCAGATTGAGAAACAACTGGATACCAATTTACTCGGCGTTATAAGGGTTACAAGAGCATTTATCCCATTTTTCAGGGAGAAGAAAAAAGGCTTATTTATCACTATTACTTCTATTGGAGGGTTAGTTGGTTTTCCGCTGGGTTCTACTTATCATGCCACCAAATGGGCGCTGGAAGGCTGGAGCGAATCTTTATCCTATGAACTGGCCCAGGACAATATCGGTATCAAAACCGTTGCACCGGGTGGCATTGTTACAGATTTTGGAGGCAGGTCCCTGGATATAGGCAATCACCCGGCTTACGATGAAATGATGCAAAAGGTTTTTGCATTATTCACGCCTGAAAGTTTCTCTTCAGCAGAAGAAATAGCTGAACTCGTATACGAAGCCGCTACCGACGGACAAAATAAAATCACCTATGTTGGTGGTGAGTATGCGAATGCTTTATACAACAGACGTTTGGAAATTGGTAAAGAAGCCGCCCGGATTGAGTTGGGTAAAAGTATATTAGGCAATTAAGTCTTAATTTTGATAAATGAAGAAATCAAATAATATCCCTGCAAAAATAGATTCCATCTCTGAATTGAACAGGTTAATGGATTTGCCAAAACCGGTGCATCCTTTGATTGGTTTTTTCGACAACACCAGTATCAAGGTTGACATCAGTCAGCTACCTGAATCTTTGCTGTTGAATTTTTACAAGATATCATACAAACTTAATCAGCAGGGAAGAATGGGATATGGGCAGGGATATTATGATTTCGACGAAGGCGGAATGGTGTTTACTGCCCCCAATCAACTGATCACCATTCCGAATGAAGCAGTACATGAAGGGTTTTCCCTGCTCTTTCATCCTGATTTTATCAGGAATTATCCCCTCGGACAGAAGATCAAACAATACGGATTCTTTTCTTATGATACCAATGAAGCCCTGCATTTATCGGAAAAAGAAAGACAGCAGATTTTTACTGTCGTAGAAAGTATAAAAGACGAACTCAATAACGCCATTGATGCATTCAGCCAGGATCTTATTGTGTCGTATATTGAAGTATTGCTCAACTACAGCAACCGTTTTTATAAGCGCCAGTTCATTACCCGCAAATCTGTGAATCATGATCTGCTGACCGGCATGGAAGATCTGCTTAATAGTTATTTTGATAAGGAAGATGGCCTGCAGAAAGGGCTCCCAACAGTTGAGTTCCTGGCAGATAACCTGCATGTTTCACCGCGATACCTGAGTGATATGCTTCGGTCGCTCACCGGGCAAAATGCGCAACAGCATATTCATGAAAAGTTGATTGAAAAGGCAAAGGAATACTTGATGTCCACTCATTTGTCGGTGGCCGAAATTGCTTACCAGTTGGGTTTTGAGCATCCCCAGTCCTTTAATAAGTTATTCAAACGTAAAACCAGTTTAACCCCGGTAGAATTTAAGCAGTCATTTCACCAATCGTAGTTTTATCCGGCTTATTTTCTATCCATGATTTGTTTTAACGCCGGTTTCAGCGCTATGGCATGGCCGTGTCCGAAGGTGACCATTACGCGATCGTATTTATTGAATGCCTGGTCTATTTTATCGAGCAGTATACTGTCCCTCACCATTTTGGAGGTACGGCCAATGGCGCAGAACCGGCAATCGCCCCCGTTTATGTAATCAAATTTTTCGATCTCCGGTGTTAGTTTTGCTTCAAAGGGTACCCCGGTGTAGTGTTGGTATAATTGTTTAAATCCATCAAATGTTTTTTGGCTGGCAGATACCGGGAAGCCTTCTTTTATAAACCAGTTTTCGATGGCTTTGTTATATACCTTTTCAAAAGGCTCGCTGCCGTAGGCGCCGTATAGGTAGGGGATTACCAGGCGTTCCATTAAGTAATAAAGCAACAGCTGATCTTGCGGATATTTTTTCAGGGTGATGGAAAACTCGAGGCTGTCTTCCGTATCGCCATTCATCATGCGGATGCCGGCTTTGTCGCTCAGGTATTTCAGGCATCCGGGTTCACCTCTTGTAGAAGCTGCCTGGTTAAGAGAGGTGAAATGTGTGCTGTCGGGCATTTGGCCGCCTTCATTAAAGGTGATTTCCGGCCGGAGGTCATTAAAGTACTTTTCTATGGCTTTAAACTGCGGATGGGTAGAGTCCCTGTTGTGGTCGCATCCGATAAACACAAGTCGTTTGTTTTTATTGGCGAGGTCAATCACATAAGGCGGGCTGATGGTATCCATCATTTTACCGACGGTAACATAATCGATGGTATGGAGTTTTTCTTTTGCCGGGGTGTTGCAGGCAATGATTCCCAACGCCAGTATTAAGCATTTATTCATAGTGCGGATTGTTCCTGTTATTTAAACGACTGCCTGAACTCCAAAGGTGAAAAGTTGGTTTTACTTTTGAACAATTTACTGAATGATTGAGAATGTTCAAAGCCCAGTTCATAAGCAATTTCACTGACCGATAAATCTGTGGTAGATAATTTCTCTTTGGCTTTTTCAATCAGCTTTTCGTGGATGTGTTGTTGGGCAGTTTGGCCTGTCAACACTTTTAATAAACTGCTTAAATATTTAGGCGACACGTTTAACGCGCTGGCAATGTATTGAACGGTAGGTAGTCCTTTTAAATCATCGTTGCTGAAATAATCTGCCAACAGCTCTTCCAAACGGCTTAGCGTTTTGTGATGGCTGATTTTTCTTGTGATAAACTGGCGATGATAGAACCGCTCCGCATAATTAAGCAGCGTTTCTATTTGTGAGATGATGATTTGCTGACTGAACTTATCAATATTGGAATGATATTCCTGTTGAATATTTTGAATGATGTTGTTGACAGTTGTTTCTTCTTTTTCGGAAAGAAATAATGCTTCGTTTATTGAATAATCAAAATATTCATATTGCTTAATGGTTTTCGCCAGCGGGGTGTTCCACAAAAAATCAGGATGGATGAGGAGCATCCAGCCGGAGCGTTTTATTGTCAGGTTGGGATCAACTTCAATTCTGAAAACCTGGTTGGGCGAAATAAAAAACATAACGCCCTCATCAAAATCATATTCCTGTTGTCCGTACACTATTTTACCGCATAATCCCCGTTTCAGGGAGATAAAGTAGAAATCATACACCCAATTTATACCGGCTTTTTGAAAGTTATGTGGCATAGCCGCATAATCTATCACACTGATCAGTGGATGTTCAGGCCTGGGTAAATCCCGGAGCTGATGATATTCGCTGATCGTTTTAACTCTGTGTGTTTTTGTACCTCTCATAATGTATTAAACTATTAAGGAACCTCCTTAATGGTTTTAATTTTTTGATGATTAAAGATAGCCATTTATGATTGATTATAAACCGTAGCAAACTCCTTTGCAAAATCTGTGAGCTTAATCTTTCCCGGTATTGGTTTATTCCGGTAGTAATCTTCATACAATATACCGTCGCGCATGCTTGCCTGCATTTCTATAAAGCCTTTGGCAATTTGCGGGTTCATTCCCGCAGCCAGCCAGCCATCCAGGAGTTGTTCATCCGGAACTACCTCCCATTTCAGATCAGGCTTTCCGATTGCTTCGCCCAGGAAACAGGCTATTTCGTTGGGAGAAAACTCATCACTTGCAATGTAACGGATGGTTCTGCCCTCAAAAGGTTGCTCCATTTCTTCGGTAATAACAGCAGCGATATCCAACGGCGAAACCCAGGGCTCTTTGTTATCACCTCCATAATTCTGCACAATGGCGCCTTGTGTTTTTATGGTTCGTATAGATGAAAACAGGTTGGTATAGAAACCAACGGGACGCATGAATTTAATAGACACATCGTCCGGCAGTTGCTTTAAAATGTTTTCTACGTTGTGATGAAAAATCAGGATGCCATTTCCTGTGCCCATGTGAGCGCCAACGCTGCTGAGATGCACCACCTGCTTTACACCCGACTGCTGAATGGCCTGCTTGTAATTATGGCCTATCCGGCTGATGATGGCAATGAAGTCAACGTTTGGGTCAAAGAAACCACCGGCAGCATCGAGTGTTTCCATCAGGTATACTACATCTGCGCCTTTGAATGTAGCCGATAAAAAATCAACGTCTTCCATTGTGCCGATGGCTGCTTTTGCACCGAGTGCTTCAATGTCTTTTTGTCTTTCAGTTTTGCTGCTGATGACGGTAACTGAATGTCCTTTTTGCACCAGTTCCTGTGCGAGCGGTTTCCCGATATGCCCTAATGAGCCTGTAAGTACGATGTTCATAATTTGTTTTGTTGTTATTGCAAAGGTCTGCAACCATCACAAAACGGATGTAGTCAAAGTACCTATTGTTGTAGTCAAAAGGATGGGAAGCTTTCCATTTTGTACATCAATAATCAATAGTGCTTTTTTCATTTTCTGATCTTTTAGGCCATAAAAGTAGCAGGCTTCTATCTCCCAAAATTTGAACTAGTTCAAAAAATGCACTATTTGCCGGAGAGCTTCTTCCTGATTTTACTCAGAAATTCGTGGGATATACCCAAGTATGCAGCCAGCTGTTGCTGGTTGAGACGTTGTTCCAGGCCGGGATATTTCTCCATAAACTCCAGGTAGCGCTTGTCGGCAGTTTTGCTTAATGAAGAAATTACCCTGCGTTGAAAGGTAACCAACGATTTCTGGTTCATGATACGAAACATCTTTTCTACTTTGGGCAGCGTTTCATACAGGAGATCTTTATGAGGTTTGTTGATAAGGAGCACCTCGCTGTCTTCCAGCGCTTCAATATTCAGGATAGACGGCCGCTGGTTAATAAAGCTTCATATTTACAGGTGTCGCCTTCACGCAGAAGAAAATCTTTTTTCTTTATCTTCCTGTGATGAAAATTGACAATAAACTGTTCAAATTCTGCATCCGTAATTTGAATGTATTGTTCGATATGCTTTCTGAGTAATTCAAGATCAGTCATACTAAATCCTGCGTCCGGATAAAAATTAAAGTTATGACTTTTATAAGATGCATGCCAAAATGGGAGTGGAGCCACTATCTTTATAAAAGAAAATCAGCAATGGAGCAACAAATAATCATTAATGGAGATGTTATCAGCGATATCCCTTCTTTTTACAGGGAAATAAACCGTGTATTCATGGCCGGTGAAGACTGGCAGCTGGGCGATAGCCTGGACGCCTTTAATGACCTGCTTTACGGAGGATTTGGGGTCATCAAAAACGCCGGACCGGTTGTGCTGTTATGGAGAAATATGGAAAGAAGCAGAACGGCTTTGGGCTATGATGTTACCAAACGGTACTATGAAGAGAAGCTGCTGCCTGACTCGCCATTCAATAAGGAACATTTCCGCGAAAAGCTGGACGCATTGAACAACGGCACAGGTCAAACTTATTTCGACATACTATTGGAGATCATTGCAGCTCATCCCAATATTACGCTGCAGTCAATTTCCTGATGGCTGCCTTACCGTGGTCTGGCGCAGGGAGGTATTGCAGTGGTAGGGCAGATACAATTGTTACAGCCATTTTTTGGATTGGCCCTCGCGGCTACTTTACTTCATGAACGGGTGAGCATTGGTATGCCTGGTGTGACCGGATCAAGGAAGTTTGCGAGATAGTTTCAGTTTTGTACTGCGTCAAATATCTCTTTGCAGCGTTCTTTGTCAACACCGTTTTCTCCTTTCCATCCGCCTAATGGCAAAATGATGTCGGAGCGGAAGGAGGTGGTTAATTTTTTACCTGCTTCCCATAAATCTTTTTGCGTGGGGAATGCTTCGTACCTGGGCTTTATGAAGGCATTTGGTAAGATACCGCATTCAGCCAGTGTTTGTAAAATTCCGTAGCGCTTATATTTGTCGGTTTGGTCTAAAATTTTGTGTGAGGCAATTCTTTGTTCCAACTTTCCAGGCGTTTCTTTTTTGTCTGCCTGCGCAATGAAGTCCAATAGTTCGGTTAGTTTGTTTCTATCCGCCTGGGTTATTTCCGGTTTATCAAACGTCAGTGCTTCTTCGAGTTCAATTAAATAGTGCAGCGGCAGTTCATTCCACGAATGTCCCAGGTAATAGGTGTAGAGCTGATGTGTTTTGTCTTCCGTTTCCACTTTTGGCAGTCCGCAAATTTCGCAGGTATCTTTGCCTGCAAAATCATGTTTGTATAAATGCCGGAGATACAAATAACTCATCAGGGTTTGTCTTGCCCGGGGCATTTCTCCCGTCAATCCTTTTAAAAACATCGAAGTAGCAAAGCCGGACGTGAGCTTTTTATCTTCTTTAATTTTCAGTAATCTTTCCAGGGCATTGTCGTGATCAAATGTTTCAAAATTATTGGGCTGGAGTCCTTTACTGTTTAATATTTCCAGGTCGGCCTGTGTTACGGTTGCGGGGATTTTATGTTCGTGTCTATTAAGCGGGAGGTTATAAAATCCATTTTCATTGGCGTAAACTTTTTTTAATATTGTCAGTGTTTTTTTATCCATTTGGGTTGTACTGTTTTTTAGGGTGTAATGCAGCTAATATATATAAATAGTTATCTTTTTTTGTATTTTGTATCAAAATATCAACATGACTTTCCTTTTCAAATGTTCCCAGGAGCAGATCTATCAGTTTGTTAATCTTGAAAATGTTACTCATATTACGGTAGATGCCAGCAGTCATAGTATACAATTCTTTCTTTCTCCGGCGGGGCCGTCGCAACCATATATTTTTTGGAGTTATACAGCGCCGGAGCCGTTTAATTACGATGTGAACCGGTTGGAATCGTTGGATGTTATGTTGCCCAGGTAAGTTGTATTGTTTGACGGGTAATCCGGCATCATGTGTCCATTTGCCAACATATAAATATTAATTGATAATCCTCCCGGATACTTCTACGGCGCCTCAGACTGCGAATTACCATAAGTTATTTAAGTGCTATTTAATCATGGCATTCCCGTGCCTATACCAGGCCCATCCATACTCCATTATAGGATAAGCCGTAGATAAGCCGTATATAACCCGTATATAAGCCGTAGATAACTTGTACCTGTAAAGAGACGGCTAATCTATGGTTTATCACTATCTCTGCAATGAGTGGAGTATGAATGATGGTAATAATGACGTTGTGAAGGACTATCCCCAGAGCCGGGGTTACATAATAGATTTTATATATAATAGTAACTGTAATCCAATTTCTTTAGAACATAAAAAAGCCGGCTTATCACAGCCGGCTTTTTTTAATGAAGATGCTTATTTTATTTCCAGCCGCCTCCCAGATCTCTGTAAACATTAATCACGGCATTCAGCTGTTGTTTTTTGGTTTCTATCAGGTCGAGTTTAGATTCCAGTGCATCCCGTTGCGTCATCAGTACTTCCAGGTAATCGGCCCTGGCCGATTTGAACAGGTCGTTGGAAATGTTGATCGAACGGGTGAGGGCATCTACTTGCTGCGACTTCAGATCATAGCTCTTTTCCAGGTTGCTGATGCTGGAAAGTTGATTGGACACCTCGAAGTAGGCGTTTAGAATAGTACGCTCATAATTGTATATGGCCTGGAGTTGCCGTGCATTGGCGTTATTGAACTCGGCTTTAATAGCATTCCGGTTAATAAGCGGTCCTGCAAGGTCGCCGGCGAGGGAGTACAATAATGATTCAGGCAGCTTAAACAGGTAAGATGGCTTAAAAGCCCGGAATCCTGCTCCCGCGGAAATGCCCAGGGAAGGATAGAATTCTGCACGGGCAACTTTTACATCCAGCTTTGCCGCGGTCAGTTCCAGTTCTGCCTTCTTAATATCCGGGCGATTGGCCAGTAACTGTGAAGGAATACCGGCGCTTACCAACGGAGGTACTGCACTTAAGAAATTACCTTTATCCCGGATAATCTCCTGCGGATAGCGGCCCAGCAGGAAGTTGATCTTGTTTTCTGTTTCTTTTATATTTTGAAGAATGTCGAACTCGAGGCTTTGGGACTTCAATACTTCGGCCTGAAATTTCTGCACTGCCAGTTCGGTGACCCTGGTGGCTTCTTTCTGCACCTTTACAATTTCAAGGGCATTTTTTTGCAGCTCAATGTTTTGTTTTACTATGGAGAGCTGGTTGTCGAGGGCCAGCAGTTCGTAATAAGAATTGGCTATTTCGGCCACGAGGTTGGTCAGCACAAAGTTTTTGCCTTCCACGGTTGATAGGTACCTGGTTACTGCAGCCTTTTTAGCATTATGCAGTTTTTTCCAGATATCCACTTCCCAGTTGGCATAGGCGCCTATGGACAAATCCGTGAGCGGATCCGGCATTTCCTTGCCGGGAGTGATTTCCGTAGAGGCGTCGCCGGCGCCCTGACTGGTATATCTTCCTACTTTTTCCACGCCTGCACCGGCTCTTGCAGTAACGGTAGGAAGTAATGCCCCCTGCCTGAAGCGGATATCATTCCTGGCGATTTCAATTTCCTGGAGCGTGATCATCAGCTCCTGGTTGTTTTTCAGCGCCGTATCTACCAGGTCTACCAGGTGCTTATCTGTAAAAAAGTTTCTCCACTCAATGGCCGACATATTCGTCGTATCCCCGTTGCCGTTATACGACCCGGGAACCGGCCTGTTTTCAGCCAACGGCATGCTGGCCGGCACCCTGCAGCTGGCAATAGCCAGGCAAATGCCAAGCAGGCCGATGCCGCTATGTATCCTCAATTTATACATTGTGATCAATTTCTTCTGTTAAAGGATTCTCTTCTTCGTCTTTCACAAGCGCATGTCCTTCTGCAAGTTTGCCGAATATGTAGTACAGTCCGGGTATGATCAGCACGCCGAAAATAGTTCCGAAAAGCATACCCCCGGCGGCGGCGGTACCAATGGTACGGTTACCAACCCTGCCCGGCCCGGAGGCCATCACCAATGGGATCAGCCCTGCAATAAACGCGAAGGAAGTCATGAGGATAGGACGGAACCTTACCTTAGAACCTTCCATTGCCGCTTTCAGCACGGTTTCTCCTGCGCGGTGTTTCTGTACAGCAAATTCCACGATCAGCACCGCGTTCTTACCGAGCAAACCAATGAGCATTACCATGGCTACCTGTGCATAAATGTTATTCTCCAGCCCTAAGCATTTCAATAAGAAAAATGCACCGAAAATTCCGGGAGGTAAGGAGAGAATGACTGCCAGCGGCAGGATAAAGCTTTCGTATTGCGCTGCCAGGATCAGGTATACGAAACCAAGACAGATCAGGAAGATATAGATAGCCTGGTTACCTTGGGCTACCTCGTCTTTGGAGATACCGGCCCAGTCGATCCCAAACCCTCTGGGGAGGCTCTTTTGCGCCACTTCATTGATCACCTTAATGGCCTCGCCGCTGCTATATCCGGGTGCGGCGGCGCCGCTTATTTCCGAGGCGTTGTACATATTATGCCGCGTGATCTCTGATAAGCCATACACCTTTTCCATTTTCATGAAATCAGAGAAGGGAACCATCTGATCATGGTCGTTCTTTACATACAGCTTCAGGATATCGTCAGGCAAGGCCCTGTACTGCGGCGACGCCTGTACGATCACTTTGTACTGCCGATCGAATTTGATAAAGCTGATTTCATAGTTACTGCCCACAAGTGTGGAAAGCGTGTTCATGGCGTTATCGATGCTCACGCCTTTTTGCTGCGCGATATCATTATCCACCCGCAGCATATACTGGGGGAAGCTGGCGCTGTAAAAAGTGAATACGGAGGATAGTTCCGGACGTTTGCTCAGTTCCTTTACAAAGTCCCTGCTCACCGTTTCCATCTTTTTATAATCACCTGATCCGGCTTTATCAAGCAAACGTAATTCAAAGCCACCGGCGGCTCCGTAGCCCGGTACGGCAGGCGGCTGGAAAAATTCGATAGTGGCGCCTGTGATGTCTTTGGATTTTTCTTCGAGTTCACTAATGATTTCCTGGACAGAATGTTTCCGGTCTTCCCAGCTTTTCAGGTTAATAAGACAGGTACCGGAATTGGAACCGGTTCCTTCTGTAAGGATTTCATAACCTGCCAGGGAAGAAACGGATTGTACGCCTTCCACGCCTTCTGCAATTTTCTGCAGCTTTTCGGCTATCTGGTTGGTTCTTTCCAGGGATGATCCCGGAGGCGTTTGGATGATGGCATAAAACATTCCCTGGTCTTCGTTGGGAATAAAGCCCGAAGGAACGGTTTTATTCATGACCCATATCCCGGCGCAGAAAGCCACCAGTATACCAAAGGTGAGGGCCCTCCTGTTAACGATGGCGCCCAGTATTTTCTGATACTTTCCGGAAGTGCGGTTGAATGAGTTATTAAAGCCATCCAGGAATTTGTCGAGTACGTTTTTCCTTTTGGGTTTTCCATGCGTATTCTTCAGGATCATGGCACACAGCGCTGGTGTAAGCGTAAGCGCCACCACACCCGACAAAATAATGGCGGTTGCCATTGTGATGGAAAACTGGCGGTAGAAGATACCCACCGGGCCCGACATAAACGCTACCGGAACAAATACCGCGGCCATTAAAAAGGTGATGGCCACAATAGCGCCGGCGATTTCATGCATGGCTTTTTTGGTGGCCTTCAGCGGCGAAAGATGTTCTTCTTCCATTTTGGCATGCACCGCTTCAATTACCACGATGGCATCATCTACCACCACGCCGATAGCCAGCACCAGCGCAAACAGCGTGATGAGGTTAAGCGTGATACCCAAAAACTGCATGAATACAAATGTTCCAATGAGAGACACCGGTACGGCCATAGCAGGGATGAGGGTAGAGCGCCAGTCGCCGAGAAACAGGAATACCACTAAACCCACCAGTATAAAGGCTTCCAGCAGGGTATGAATTACCTTTTCAATGGAGGCGTCGAGGAATTTGGATACATCATAACTGATTTCATAATCCATTCCTTTTGGAAATGAATTGGCTTTGATCTCCTTCATCTTCGCCTTTACGTCCTTGATTACCTGGCTGGCATTACTTCCATACGATTGCTTCAGTACAATGGCCGCTGAAGGTTTACCATTCAGGTTGGAGTAGATATCATACATCGAGCTGCCGAACTCCACGTCGGCTACATCTTTCAGGCGTAATATTTCGCCGTTCGGACTGGATCTCAGGATAACATTTTCGTATCCTTCTTTATTCGTAAACCTTCCGGGATATTTCAATACATATTCAAACGTCTGGGATCTTTTACCGGAGCTTTCGCCGGTTTTACCGGGTGATGCTTCCAGGCTTTGTTCGCCCAACGCCTTCATCACTTCATCCGCAGAGATCTTGTAAGCCAGCATCCGGTCCGGTTTCAGCCAGATCCTCATGGCATATTCCCGGTTACCGAGAATATCTGCGAAGCCAACGCCATCTACTCTTTTTAATTCCGGCAAGATGTTGATATCCGCGAAATTAAAAAGGAATTTCTGGTCCGTTTGGGGATCATCACTGTAAAGGTTGATGTACATGAGCATGTTAGATTCCTCACGGGTAATCTTTACACCTTCACGTACTACCAGTGGCGGCAGTTTGTTCACCACGGATGCCACACGGTTTTGAACATTTAACGATGCCTGGTTGGGATCGGTGCCCAGGTTAAATACTACCTGGATAGACGCCTCTCCGTCGTTACCCGCATCCGAAGCAATGTATTTCATTCCCGGAACGCCGTTGATGGCTCTTTCCAGCGGAATGATCACTGATTTGATCATTAATTCACCGTTCGCACCGGGATATTCCGCTGTTACATTCACCTTTGGCGGCGATATGGAAGGGAATTGTGTTACGGGCAGCTGAGATATGGCCAAAACTCCGAGGAAGACGATAATGAGCGATATTACTATGGACAGAACCGGTCGCTGTATAAACTTATTTAGCATTGATCTACACTATTAGATGAACTATTCCGCTTTTAATCGCAGATGGGAAATAACTTCCTCGGGTTTCCGGTATTCATAGCTGATCTTATCATCATCTTTTACCTTCTGAACACCTTCGAGCAGTATCTTATCAGTTTCTGAAATGCCATTTTCAACTACATACATGTCGGGCATCTGGCCACGGATGGCAATGTTCCGGGATCTTACCACATTCCTGTTGTCTACTACAAAAACATATACCTTATCCTGTATTTCGTAAGTTGCTTTTTGCGGAATGACTAATGCGTTTTTAAGCGGAATGGTCATCAGGACTTTGCCCGTTTCCCCATTCTTTAAAAGCTTATCCGGGTTTGGGAATCTTGCCCTGAAGGCAATGTTGCCGGTTTCATTGTTGAATTCACTTTCGATGGTTTCCACATCTCCTTTATACTGGAGGGGCTGATTATTGGCCAGCAGCAGGCTTACCTTGTTGCTTCCGCGGCCTTTTGCGTTGGTGGCATAATCGAGGTATTCCGGCTCAGATACATTGAAATAGGCGAACATCTGGCTGTTGTCTGAAAGGCTGGTCAGCAGGCCGCCTTCATCGATAACGCTTCCCAGTTTAAACGGAATACGGTCGATGGTGCCATCGAACGGCGCCCTGATTTCTGTGAACGAGAGGTGGAGCTTTGCCAGGGCCATTTCGGCTTTTGCCTGATCCAGTTTGGCTTGCGCCATAGCCTGCTCATTTTTTGATACCACATTTTTATCGACCAGGGTTTTTGTATTCTGCAGTTCTATCTCTGCTGCTTTGGCCTCTGCTTCTGCCTTCTGGAGTTCTGCCTCATAAATTTTCGGCATGATCCTGAACAGCAACTGACCTGCTTTTACAAACTGGCCCTCATCCACATAGATGTTCTGGAGGTAACCCCGTTCCTGGACCCTGATCTCAATGTTCCTGACAGATTTTATCTGCGAAACATATTCGTTGGTAAATGAAGTATCAATTCTTACCGGGCTGGTAACCGTATACTTGCCCGCTTCTTCCTTTACTTCTTTTTTTG
This sequence comes from Chitinophaga sp. CCNWYY40, assembly GCF_037483205.1. Classification (NCBI taxonomy): domain Bacteria; kingdom Pseudomonadati; phylum Bacteroidota; class Chitinophagia; order Chitinophagales; family Chitinophagaceae; genus Chitinophaga; species Chitinophaga sp. CCNWYY40. Next base: position 1,136,234 of record NZ_JBBHLF010000002.1, on the reverse strand, counting down.
ATGTACAGCTTGTATGGCACAACATGACAAACAAGCCCGTAAACATGACAATTCTACTCATGATATTAAATGGATATTAAGCGATGGGATGCTTGTAAGGCAGGGATGCCTATGGACGCAAAAGGATCAGTCGCCGGGCAGGAGCCCGGAGGAAGTAATATTAATATACATCCGCCAGGCATAAATGATCATACCTTCGGTAACTGATGTACACTATTGATCAGATCCTTAAAACACTTTGTGTAATGTATCTGTTGGAAAGATGCCCCAGGTAAGGTGTGGGGGCTTTAAAGCATTTATGGAGATAACTTAAAACGTCGGGGCCGGCAAGCGCAAGATAGTACCTGGTGAGTAGTTTATATTTTCTGGCAAGACAATTATCCGCATCATCCTCTTCAATGTCATCACTTATCAGGCATTCTTCTTCATTATCTAAATTGCTGACAACAGAATTATCCTGGTTGGTATCTGTAAATTTAATCCGGTGTTTATGTTCAATGTTCCTGGCGAAAGAGTTGGAAACATCGTTATGATGAGTAGCCGTAAAAGCATAGCCCTCCCCCCTGAGCAGGAGGAAACACAAATATGCGAAAAATATAGCTACTCTCATTCGGGGGCCAAAAGTAATAAAAGTTTGAGAGCAAATGAAAAAAACATCCCGTTTGGCTTGTGAAGAAAGTGTTATTTTTAGTTCAGCGCCCTTTTTATAAATATGTTTAAATATGTAAATGTGTTTGCCGGGATGTCTGGAAACCGTTGGTGGGCTGGATCTCAATCGATCCCCAAATCACTTGTAAAAGATTTATAAGGGGTTATGTCGTAGTAGTCAACACCTGTTTGGGCAACGGTAATACCCATTATGATAACATATACTTCATATTTGCTTTTGATATTATTTTTATCGATCAGGGTTTGAAAATTGGCGGCGTATTGGACTGTTTTAAACTGATCTGTAATTTCCCCGTCGCTCATACTATCATCTGAAAGATGCAAATGTTTTGCTACTACATCCACCATATTTTGAACCGTAAAGATTTCCTGCGCTTCCGTATCCGGAATCTGAATGCCGAAATAGTTTTCGATTGCTACCAACAGGTCAACGCTGTCCAGTCCCATTATGCGACGTCTTTTTTTGCTGAGTTCCGGTGTTTGCCTCCCCAGGCGCTTAGCTGTTTAAAGATGGGGCTGAACTCCAGCGCCATTTCCGTGAGTTCATATTCCACCCGTGGGGGAACTTCTGCATACACGGTTCGTTTAACCAGTCCGTCCTGTTCCAGTGCCCGGAGCTGGAGGGTTAACATGCGTTCCGTAATGTAGTCAAACTCCTTCTTCAGTTCACTGAACCTCATTTTTTTCTCTTCCAGTTTACTCAGGATCAGGATTTTCCATCTTCCCCCGATTTTATTAACCGCATAGGTAAGGTCACATTCAATAATGATGTTTTCGTTGCGGCTATAAGTGGAGTTTTTCTTTCTGGTTGCCATTACTTACACGTTTGTTAGTACCGTACAATTGGTTGTATAGCCTGTAAAATTAGATGCTGCCCGCTACTTTTACAAAGAAATTTTCAGCCTTGTTTTTTGAGGAATGAAAAACAGTTTTACAAAGCATTAATTTAAAAGTATGGATCTGTATTTAAACGGGAAAACTGCCGTAGTAACGGGCGCCAGCCAGGGCATTGGCCGGGCAATTGCAAAAGAACTGGCTGCAGAAGGTGTGAAAGTCCTTGCCATAGGGAGAAACGAAGCATTGCTGGATAGCCTTAAAGCTGAAGTAGCCGGTGCAGGCGGCATGGAGCCGGTCACTTTTATCCAGGACCTGGTTGCGCCGGACGGGTCGCAAAAGATTGCAGCAGCGGCGTTGTCCATCCTGGGACAGGTGGATATACTTATCAACAATGCGGGCCGCAGCCGCCCGGTGGATGTGGTGGGGCCGGAAGATCCCTGGGTAGAGTCGATGACGCTGGACTTCGACCGGCAGCGGCAACTAACCCAACAGCTGTTGCCCCATTTTATAGCACGCAGGCAGGGCGCTATTCTGAACCTTATCAGCACGTATGAGTTGCGCACCATCAATGCGTCGGCGGTAGCCAAAGCAGCAGTAGTAGCCTGGTCCAAGCAGCTTGCGGGACAATTGGGGCAGTACGGTATCCGGGTCAACTGCCTGCAGCCAGGATTGATAGACACGGAAAATATACGGCCTTATTTCCCCGGCGACGAACGCAGGAAATTTGCAGAACGCGAGATTCCGCTGGGTGATTTTGGCCAGCCGCAGGATATGGCTAATATGGCTGTTTTCCTGGTATCGCCCCGTGCGGGATATATCACGGGCTCCGTTGCCACCGTGGATGGGGGAATGCGTTATCACGCGTTCTGATTACTATCCTTCCGGGTGCTTGATTCTTCGTAATCTTCATCTTCCATCATAAGGCGTAATTATTATTTAAAGCTATTCAATTTGCGTTTAAAGTTTAGCTAAATTCATAGGATGAAAGATTTGCCCTTGCTGAAAAAAATACTCTGGGCCGATAGCCTGCTGGGTGGCAGCACTGCGGTAGTGGGCTTATTGTGGTTCCGGACCTTAGCTGTTTTCCTCGGTTTGCCCGTGAATATTGTTGCGATGATCGCGGTTGTTACGCTGGCATATGCGTTACTGGCGGTGAGCCTGGCGCTGCAACGCCAGCCTTCTGTATTGCAGCTCAGGGCACTTGTTTACGCAAATTGGCTGTGGACTATCACCAGCGTGGTGCTGCTGATCTTTTATATTTCCGGGACAACATTATTTGGTACAGCGTTTTTAATTTTACAGGTAGTGGTGGCAGGAATGCTGGCCTATCTCGAAGGGCGGCATATAACGTAAACGATTATACGGTGCTGTCACCGGATCTGGAAAAAACAGATTAGCTTTTAAAAAAATTATCAAGCGCAGAGAATGGAAAAGATAATAGAGAGAAAAATAATGATCAATGCGCCTGTGGCGGAAGTATGGAACGCAATTACAGACATTAAGTTAATGACGCAATGGATGGGAGAAGCAGCGCTGGATCTCCGCGTTGTTACTACCTGGGAGGTGGGCGCTCCTTTAGTCATCAGCGGTTTCCACCATGCAAGGTTTGAGAACAAAGGAACGGTGCTGGAGTATTCACCGGATCATGCAGTGAGCTATGATTTTCTAAGTTCGTTATCCCGGTTGCCTGATAGCAAAGAGAACTACACGGTTATCAGGTTTGCACTGACGCTACAGGAGGAGCATACCTTGTTAACATTAACGCTCACTAATTTCCCCACGGATACCATATACCAGCATCTCAATTTTTATTGGAACGGTACGCTGGGGATCATGAAAAAGATGATAGAAGGTTGATCTTCCTCTTATCAGATTACCGGAGATAATATTTGTTTCCCCCTTAAAAAAAATATACAAAATATTTTGCGCAACCAATTAGTTGCTTATATTTGCAACTGAACGGTTGCGCGACTAAATTAACGGAGAAATGAGAAGAGATGTTTTTCAGGCTATTGCCGACCCGACCAGACGGGCCATTATATTACTTATTGCCGTGCAGGCAATGACACCCAACGCCATTGCGGAACATTTTGATATGAGCCGGCAGGCCGTTTCAAAACATCTGCGCATCCTCACGGAATGCGAACTGGTTAAACAGGAGCAGTCGGGCAGGGAAATTTTTTATCAGCTTAATGGAAATAAAATGCAGGAGATTGACAAATGGCTGGAACAATTCAGGAAGTTGTGGGAGGGGAGATTTAACGAACTTGACAAAGTATTGTTAACTATAAAAAGCAAAAAGAAATGAGTATGAACTTAGCTTTTGATTTTTCTGTAAACAAGGAAAACAAAACCATCACAATTAAACGGGAATTTGCAGCAGAACTTCCGCTGGTTTGGGACGCCTATACGAAAAGTGAAATCCTGGATCTGTGGTGGGCGCCAAAGCCCTGGAAGGCAAAAACAAAAACAATGGACTTCAGGGAAGGCGGACGTTGGCACTATGCAATGGTAGGCCCGGAAGGTGAGGAACACTGGGCACTGGCCAACTACAAAAACATCCAGGCGCAGCAAAAATTCACCGTTCTTGACGCTTTTGCAGATGCCGACGGAAATGTGAATAAAGAGTTGCCACAGGCAGAATGGAACGTCACCTTTGTTGACAAAGGAGCGGTTACTTTGGTGGAATTACACATTTCCTATGCGGATCTGGCTCAACTGGAAGCCACTATCCAGATGGGCTTCAAAGAAGGACTGGCAATGGCTATGGAAGGATTGGACGAACTGCTGCCATCATTGAAAAAATAGAATTTCTTCACAACTGATACTGCAGATATACTGCAAATAAAAATGAAATGTATCTTTACGGAAATTAAACACTATGAAAAACAAAATCCTATTCGTAGTAAGTCTGCTTTTCGGACTTATGTTCATTAACGCGGGACTGAACAAATTCTTTAACTACATGCCGGTACCCAAAGACATGCCTGAAAGCCTGATGAAATTAATGGGCGCCTTTATGCAGATCAGCTGGTTAATGCCACTTGTAGGAGTAATAGAAGTAGTTGGCGGCGCACTTTTTATTCCAAATAAAACAAGGGCGCTCGGCGCAATAGTTATTCTCCCGGTAATGGTAGGAGTTGTTTTAACTAACATTTTCAACGCTCCATCAGGGTTGCCTATTGCACTTGTGATGCTGGTAATTAATATCTGGGTAATTATTGAAAACCGGAAGAAGTATTTGCCGATGGTAAGCTAGTGTGGCGTATTGAGATAATTTAAAAGCCTCCAGGTTGTACTACAAACCTGGAGGCTTTTAAATTAAAGATTTTATCGCCGTTATATTTTTACGATCTCCACTCTCCGGTTTTTCGCTTTACCGTCTTCACTGCTGTTATGTCCTTTTTGTGTCAAGTTCCTTTTTTATTTCATCTGCTTTGATGAGGGAGGCAGTGGCTTTAAAAGGTTTGGTTTCGAGGATCATCCATCCGGCAGAAGCGCCATCATCTGTTGGTGTAAGCTGTATCCAGATGTTCCTGTCGGCACGACGGATCAGATAAGTAGTAGTAACTGCATTTCCCACGAAGCCATAACCCTGCATATATTTCAGCTTATTGTTTTCCGGAATCACAGCAGAGGAATCCCCTGGCACTTTAGCCTCGGAAACTTTCACTCCGCCAACGCCTGTAATAACTTCTTCCAGGTTTCTGGCCAATTCAAGGTCGCTGTACGATTTTCCCTCTTTGGCAGTGACCCGGTTATAGAATATTTTTCCTTCGGGTCTTTCAAAGTGATCTTTCACCCAGAAGAAAGCAACATCAAAGTCTGATACCTTATTATTTGAAAAGTTCTGGTAACCATCCGGCAGACTGAAATATGGGAATGCGCCAAGTGGTTTATCTGATACCGGGATGGCTGTAATGTCAAATGTTTTTGCATCAGCCGGTGGGGCTGTAGTTTCCTGTGTTGTGCCGGTTACCTGGGGAGAAGCAGTACTATCTTCTGTATTAGATTGTTTTTTGGAAGAATTGCAGGCAAAAAGTACACTGGCACTTGCTGCTATCGTTAAAGTTCTGAGGTACATATATAGGCTTGGTTTTAATGTTTCAAACATAATGACTAACCGAGATTCCGTCAAAAGAATCATTATTCTTCAAGCGGATTGATGATGCTAAAGCCATTGCTTTTCAGGGTCATAAATTTCCCCTCTTCAAGTCCTTTCAATCTGCCGTCAAAGGTACCAAACTTTGTGACCTCTTTTCCTGCGATATTCCACAGGAAGAAGTTCGTTTTGTTTTTATAAGTGCCATGTAAAATTACCTGTCCGCGGTTGTACACCATTGAATGGGCGCCCCGAAAATCGGCCGGTGTTTCGTATTGTTTCCAGGCGAAAGTTTTAAGGTTCAGCGCTATCATCTGGAAATCGGTGTACGGATAAAATAACACGGTGTTTTGATCCAGCTTACAGGCACAGTAGCAGTCGGCGATTAACCAGTTGGCATTGGAGTTAAAGCCATACAATATTTCCCCCCGGAAATTGAAAACGGCTAAGCCTTCCAGGTTAGGACCGTCGTCGCCGAAAACGCCTTCGTCAAAATAAGTGAATACAATCTTGTCTTTAAAAACCAGCACCTCTTCAATGCCGGTACCTGCAAAAAATGATAACTGCAGTTTGCCTTCGCAGTCATAAATCAGGGCATTGTGTTCCCCTTTGGCGGGTATTGAAAGCACTAAAAACAAGTTGTCCGTTAGCAGCCGGACGCTGAAAAGCAAATGGTTTTCCGGTAGTTGGGTACGGAAGAAGGGAGCTATTATTTCATTTTTTTCAGTAATCGCTATATAGTTGCCGTAGCTGTCTGTGTCTACGTCCCGGAGTTTTGTATCGGTATCAATGATAAATAGCTGTTCTGTCATGGTTGCCGTATTTGGATTTCCAAATATACAGAACTCGGGCCTACCAGTACGTAAACTGGTAGGGATCAAAAAATTTATACGCTACCGGGTAAAAACTATTCTTGTCCGATGCATTGCTTTGGGCCTCGCCGGCTTCGGGGTATGCTATATTAGCCCAGAAACCGAATCCTCCTTTACCCGAGACTACTTTGATGGTGAGCATATTTTCACCTGCAGAAAGTGCAACGGGCAGGATAAATTCGTTTTCCCGCTTCTGGTGGTTGGCATCTACGCGAAGGATGGATTTGCCATTCAGCCATACTTCCATCCAGTAGTCGATGCCCATACGAAGAATGGCTTTCTGTGCCGACGGGCTGTTCACGCTTTTGGTTACATACGCTACGGCGTTATCATCTTTGCCACCGAAGACTTTACTGAGGTCCACAAAGCCATTATGACCAGCATCTGCTGTTTGCCGCCAGTCGAGCACTTTGCCTTCATCCGTTTTATAGGTGAGGTTTGGATTTTCAGCGCCGGCAATGGCATCCTCTTGCCCGGGAAAAGTAGTGGCCAGCGCTTTGGCTCCGCCTGATGCAGTATAAGGCCCCAGCACTTTCCAGGAGCTGAGTGTGCGGAAAGAAAGCGGGCGGTTCACCTTACAGAGCTTGCGGGCCATTGCAGGGGAGGGCGCAGCGCCCATGTTGGTAAGCAGCTGGGCTATCAGTTGGTGTATGCGGATCACGCTTAACTGGATGGCTTCCTGTTTTTCCGGGGCTGCTGTATAACGTTGTGCCAGTTGACCGGGAGTAAGTTGCAGATAGATGCTTTTCCCTTTGCCGGTGTTTACTTCAGAAAGAAGTCCGTCGAGTAACGGGGAAGAAGTAAATGCCGTTACTTGTAGCGTATCCCGCCACCGCAGCAGGTTAGGTCCGATAGCCCGGAGTAAGGAAGTTCCTTTCCCGGGGTGCGCCTGGATCATGGTTTTAGCTGCTGTATTTAATCCTTGCCCGGCGAGCAATGATTGTTTTTGCGGAAGATAAAATGCAATGCCTCCCGCGGCAACAAACGTATTGATCTGTGGCGGTATCGCGGTTTGATCCGGACCCACTACCCATATAGCATTACCGGTAGCCGGTCCATCGTGGAAGCTGATGCCTGCGTTGAGGAGTAGTTGCCTGCCGGTGCTGTCGCCGGTATAATATACATCACGTAATCCGGGAAGGGATGGCGGTTGTGAAGTAAACAGGTTTTTTGCCAGCAGGGTGGCGGCGGGATCAGCGCCCACGCGGCCGGTGAGGTCCAGTGAACAGAAAGTAACTTTGCCTTTACCATAGCGCCATTCCAGCAAAGGCGTATATGCCATGTCAAATTCAGTTTGCAGGATGGGCGTGAAACCGGCCACCTCAGGGGTTTTCAGCGCTACGGAGGCAACGGCGTGGCGATTGGTCCATTTAGGCGCATGTTGTGTATCGTAGCTTTTTGCCTGTTTGCCTTCCGGCAGCAGATCGGGACTGCCCCGCCAGTTGATCATATCTGCTGGCTGCAACCCTGCAAGGAGGGGGCTCTCCCGGTCACGGATAAACGTATAGCGCGGCATCGATTCTATCGTTTCAAAACCCATACCTTCCCATACGGTGGGTTGTTGTTCCAGGATCACCACACGTAATCCTGCGGCCACGTCCTTCTCCGTATAAGGCAGCGTATCGCCCGGCTGCAGGGCTTCACGGCCTATCACTAATACAGCGTCCGGGGAAATGTGGCTGCCTTTTTCCCATGCGGAATATTGTATGCCCAGCTGCTTCAGTGAAGCAGCCGATTTTCCCGCAGGATCATACAATAACACCGGCGCTTTCACAGCAGCAGCTGCAGGCCGCGGAAAAACCGTGACCAGAAATGTATCGTTGCCTGCCCCGGCAACGGTAAGCACCAGTTGCATATCTGTTCGGGTAGTTACCTGCGGCGCTTTCAGGGACAGCGGGAACAGCTTTATTTCGCCGCCGTTTACTGCCAGCGACATTGATCCCTGCTGAAATACTTTATCGCCTTGTTTGAGCATCCATTTTGCCTGTGGCGCTATCTTATGCGGACCGTCCCATACCACGGCTACCTGTTTTTCAAAAGTTTCGCCGGCGAAGAAGGTATGTGTTTTATCGGTATGCACTGGCGATCCGGCGAGGTAAACAAGCAATGGCTGATTAGCTTCTTTGAAAATATCGTAACGTGGATTGGCCCATGCGGGCTTGCCGGTTAGCGGGGCGGTGAGTGATTTGTAACGTTGCGTGAAGCTTTTCAACTTTTCCCCGTTGGGATTGCCATAGCCTTCCAGCAGCCAGTACAGCCAGCCTCCGTTTACGCCCCAGGTACGCCATGCGCGATTGGTGTTGCGGGTAAACAATTCCTGGAAGCGCCAGAAACCGGGATACTGCTGAAAGTCCATTTGCTCCCACGTAGCGCTGCCGGCAGCATTGCTTTTTGCGATCGTTTGCCGTAATCCGTTCTCTCCTTCAGTAGCATAGGCGGCATCGCCGAGGTACATGGATAAATATTCCGTAAGCAGGAACTGCTTTCCTTTCCAGAAGTTATTCCAGTAAGGAGGCCCGAATTCAACGGCAGAATAAGGCATATTGCCTTCTTTCGCCCAGGCCATCGGCCATTCCTCTCTTTCCTGCAGGGGTACAAAATTCAGGTATACGTTGGCGGAAGAGATATCGCCCACGCTGCCATCGGCATGGGCAAACACCAGCCGGGTGGGATCTTCCTTTTTCACGATGGTACACGCGAGGTCTATCACTTTGCCCTGCGTGGAGTAAACGGAATCGCGTTTCCCCATCCTGGCGGGATCGATATTTGACTTTGGGTTGGCGCTGTTCATGGCAATCACCCAGGCGAGGATACTGGGATGGTTACGGTAATGCCGTGTAAAGTAGGCGGCTTCCTGCTGGTAGTCGGCCTGCAGTTTTGGATCATGCAGCAGTTTATCCCGTATCACGGAAACCGAGGGCCCTGGCACGGTACAGCCCATTCCCGTGCGGTCCATTTCATTGAGCATGTCTTCATTAAGAAGCGGCGTTTCTGCATCGTTTAGCCACCACAGTTTGTGATGAGGCTGGAACTGTCCTACGTTGTAGCCGATCAGCCGGTAAAGCGACAAGCCATATTGATTGACGCCATACACATCGGTAAGCCGCCAGCGGGAGAGGTGACCGTTCATAAAAAGCTGGTTGCCGGCGGTCCATATTTCCCTGAACCCAAAGGTTACATCCGGGTAGCGGCAAAGCGTTTTGCCATCCTGCATTAATACCACCTTTGCCTGGTAGAGGTAAGGACTGTCCAGTTCCCAACAGATGGGGTTTTGCCAGTTTGCGGTTACACGATACACCTGTTTCCCGTTCACCAGCTGCAATGCTTTACTGGAAAGAGTAAGCACACGGGTATGGTGTTGATCAATGATCTCTGCCTGCAAATCATAAGTGCCGGTGATATTTTTTGCGTTCACTTCCACTTCGAGGGTGAGCGATTTATTCCTGAAAGAAGGAATACAGAACACATCTGTGATGGCTTGCGGCGCCCGGGCAATAATGGTAACAGGCGCTGTAATGCCCATCGGCCAATCTGATAGAGGGATGATGTTCCCGCTGCCGTGCCTCGACTGATAACGAAGCGGATCTTCCGTAAAACCCCGGGAGATACCGTTATAATCCCGGGTAATAAAAACGCGAAGCGTGTTTGTTTGCCCGTAACGCAGGAAGGGGCTGAGGTTTATTTCACCACCGGGTCTGAGCAGTTCTCCCACCCGCTGATGATTAAGAAAGATGACCGCATCGCCTTCTATCCGCCTGAAGTCAGCGATCACATTTTGGGACTGCCAGTCAGCCGGAACGTTTACCTGTTGTTCATACCAGAGGCTGTTCACTTTATCCTGCGGCGTATCTGCCCAGGCTTTGTTTTTCCCGGTGGTGATCCTTCTCCAGTCTGTAGCGGTGATGGAACCCCACCGGCTGCTATCGGGCGCTGTCGCTTGCGATTGTGCGGGCTGTACCTTCCAGGGTCCGTTCAGGCGGAGGGTATCCTGTGCATGTGCTGCAAGGGTGATCAGGAGGCTGGTAAAAGAGGCAATGATACGGTTCTTCAAAATAGTAAAACTTAAGTGCTGAATATACAACGCATCTTTAGGACTTAAATTCTACGGATATGGGTGAACGGTAAAAAATGAATTATTTCAGGTGCAGCACATTGCCCTTGTAATAATATTGAACGCCGGAAGAAATAGCAATGTTGGTAAGGAATACATCCAGTGGTTTACGCTTATCTATGGCGCCGGACAGCGTTTCGTTGGCCAGGGCCGGGTTGTCGAATATAACCGGCACTTCAAACCAGCGGGAAATGATCACGGCAATGCTGCTTAGTTTTTCATCACGGAAATGGGTGGTGCCGTCCATCCACGACAGGGTATTGTATGTATCAAAAGAAGTGGTAGTAAATTTCCCATCTTCATATACCGACTGGTAACCGGGGGATAATTTTACTTTGACATCCTTTCTGCTGCTTACTACAGCGCCCTCCACGAGCGATGTGGTGACGCTGCCGGGCTCATATGCCTGGATGTTGAAAGAGGTGCCTAAAACTTCCACCGTTGTTTCCCCGGCATGCACAATAAAAGGTTGGTGCTCATTTTTTGCTACTTTAAAATAGGCTTCGCCAGACAGGTATACCTCCCGGTTACTACCCCTGAAAGCATAGGGGAAGCGGAGGCTGGACAGTGAGTTTAACCATACTTCTGTGCCGTCTTTCAGTACTATTTTATAATCCAGTTTTCCCGGCACCATCAGCGTGGCCCATTCATCTGTGGTGTTTTCGGGCGCGGTATAGGTAAGACTGTTGCCATTGGTAACCAGTTTCATGGAACCGGCCGTAATAGTATTACTGGCAGACGAGGACAGCGGAATATCCTTCCCATCCGATAACCTTAGCTGCAGTGTGTTTTTGGCAAGCGGTAAAGCTGGTGGCCCGGGAGAAATATTTCTGCCGGAAAAATACCAGGCCCCGCCGGCAGCTATTATCAGCAATGCAACGGCTGCGGCCATACGCCATTTCCGCAGGGGGAATATTTTTGAACGGGGTTGCAGTTGAGGTTTTACGTTGTTCCAGCCGCGTGTTTCATCAATACCGGCTATGAAGCGCCGGCCTTTATCATTGTCCAGTTCCTGCCGGATGTTATGCCACATAGCAGCTACGGCCGCATCACTTTCAATGGCAGCGGTCACCAGCCGGTCATCTTCTTCACTGATAGATCCGGTTATTTTCTCAAAGAGTAGTGCTCTTATATGTTCTCTGTTTACTTCCATCTGTAACTTAAAGACGATTTTTGCGCAAAAACGGGTGATCGTTATTTGTAGCCCGCAAACTTTTTTTGTAAGATTTTTAGTGCCAGCTTCAGGTGCGTTTTAACAGAGTTAATGGTGATGCCCATTTCTTCCGCCGCTTCTTTATACTTTTTGTCTTCCAGGTACACCAGGCTGAAAGCCCTTAAGCGCTGGTTGGGAAGCTCATTCAGGAGAAGGTCTATCTGTTGTGCAGTCTCTTTATTCTCGACAATATTTTCATTGATTTTATCTTCCAGTGTGTTGGCATACGCGTGAAATCTTTTATGCTCATTTTTTCCCTTCTCAATAAAGCTGAGGCATTTATTACGGATAGCAGTGTGGAGGTAAGATTTAACGGAATAGGTAATGTTAAGATACAGTTGTTTATCCCATATTTCGATGAAAAGGGATTGTACCTGATCTTCCGCTTCTGTTTCATCTTTTAACAGGTAGTAAGCGTCAACATTCAGCGATTTGTAGTATTTCTTAAATAACTGTTCATACGCTTTTATATCACCCTCCTTGAGTTGGTGCAATAAAAGCCCGTCGTCATTATTATTCATGAAGAGATACTTATTAACGTGGTAAAAATCTCTATAACGTGTACTTAAAGTTAATATCTCTTTGTTAAGTTTCCCTCATTTATTTTTTATTTCCGGATACGGGTACAAAAACCACGGCATCCGCTACTATGGCGCCGTTAGCTCCCTTGTTACTGAATTCCACGTATCCGACGGTTCCTTCCCGGAATTGATAGGTTCCCAGCGGGAGCCATTCCCCGCCGGTTTGTCCCTGTACGGCAATACCGGCTGTTTCCAGTTGCACTTCGCTGGCTGTGCCGTTAAACACAGTGATGGATGTTTTGGCTGAAATCCCTTTTTCCCTGGCAGAAACATAGGTATACACCTGGTAGTCGCCGGGTTCCTTTACCTGCGGGATAAAACGGACCGTTGCTGCAGCCCCGTCGCTGCCAGCCCGGTTGATATACGCATCAGGGCCATAATGCTCCCCCTTTTGAAGTTGCCATGCGCCTGTTTTTACCACGTGCGTACTATCAGCATTGTCTACCAGTATTTCCGGGGTACTGCCATCAGCCAGCGGGTTGTCTTTCAGCATTTGCTGCACCTTGTCAACAGGAATGTCCTGCACGGCCTTATTCCCGTTTATCGCCACCACCGCGGCGGTAGCGGCAGATTGTGCCAGCACCATAAATACCGGTTCCATCCGGATAGACCCGTAGGCAATATGACTGGCCGATAAACAAACCGGCACCAGCAGGTTTTTACAGTCACGGGCTTTGGGCGTAATCGCGCGGTAGGAAATGGGATAGGGGCCGGCCACGCCTCTTTGCACATCTCCTTCATTTTTAGCCATGCCATTGATCACCAGCCGCTGTGTGTTGTGGGAATCCATGCCATAAGCCGCCATCGCAATACCATCGTTTACGGTTGTTTTCCCCTGGCAGTTGGCTTGTGTCATGATATATTCGCCGGTCATCCTGCGGGCTTCCCTGATATATAGCTGCGGGCTCCAGTGGCCGTTGTCGGGGTATTCATCCGCAGGATACCCCCATTCCGCCATGAACTGGTGCATAGATGCCGGTACCCGCGGGTCCTGACTCAGGAAGTATAACAATCCCTTGTCGTAATCTTCATGCGCCTGTATAATTTGCCGGCGGGTATTTGCATCTCCGTCGGGGTAGTCGTAATTCATGCCGATCATATCGGTAGAGAAACCACCGTTATTATTGATATCTGTTTTATGGTTAGGCATCCTGTCAAATTTCATAAAGTCGCGCACGGATGCATTGGGAAGCTTACTGATATAGCGAAGCAACAGTTCATACTTCGTGGAATCGTACCGGGCGGGCCTGGTGATGGGAATACGGTTAGCCGGATCGTTGGTAAGACAAATCCTGAAGTTATACGCCTGCACTTTGTTATCGCCGCTGCCGGTGGGCGGCAGGCTGGCGTTACTGATACCCCAGAGCAGGCCGCTGGTGGAATCTCCCGGTATCTTATAGGGATCGATGCCATCGGGGATCTGGTTACCCCGCTGTGGCGTTTGCGATTCTTTTACCTGCACTCCGTTGAATGTTTCCCTGTAAACGCTGTTGGCTTCCCGGCCTACTACATAGGACACGCCAGCTTTTGCCATCAGGTCGCCTTCGTAGGAGCAATCTATAAACAGCTTTGCCCGGATCAAAGTATTCGTATGTGGGTTGCCGTTATATTCAACGGTAATTTCTTTTATAAATCCTTTTTCTTTCTTTACGGCAGTCAGCCTGTTTTCATACAGCACCGGCACATTCGCGGAGCGCAGGTATTGCAGGAAAATATTTTCCGCTACATGCGGTTCAAAGATCCACGATTCAAATTTGCCATAGTAGCTGCCGGTGCGGCGGTAGAAGTTGAGGCCAAGACCGGTAACCGCGTACTTATTACCAATATCAGTATATCCTAGTCCGCCGGCCGATAGTCCGCCTACATGTTTCCCCGGCTCAATCAGCAATACAGACTTCCCCAGCATCTTTGCGGTGTAGGCAGCTATTACCCCGGCGGAAGTGCCGCCATATACGCAGATATCGTATGCCGGTGGTGCGGCATGTACTGTATTAAAGAACGGAAATAGCAGCACTAAAATCTTTTTCATCATTTGTTTTGGTTTGTCAGGCTGCCCAATAGCAGCAGCCAGCCTGCATAGCAGGCATCTTCTTTATATTTATCCAGGTTGCCGGGCTGGTTATCGCCTGTTTTCAGGATGGCCATTTTATCTAATTTTTTTGCGGATACTTCCAGGTTAATGGTGTGTGGTCCGGCATCGAGCAGGGGCAGGAAAAAGTAGTGTGAGCGGTAGTACACGGCGTGACGGTCGAAGCGGGGATATGGTTTAGCCGCTTGTCCATCTATCGTTACGTCGTATTGCCCACAACCGGGGCCTACCAGGTCGTATAGACCTGCCAGGCGCCCATTGAATCTTATCTGCAGCGATGATCCGGGTTGTGTGGCTTTAACAAGCAATGGAAAGCGTTGGCGGAATTGAACCGCTACGGAGTCGTTACTGTTGGAAAGATCAATCCACTGCCCGGTCCGGGGCAGGTCTTTCACAGCAACCAGCTGTGCATCTTCCCAGTTATCTTTGGTATAGGGATCAATAAGGGGGTGTTTAAAAGGTTGATCATTGTTCCTTAGCTGCTGCATGGCACGCACCAGCGCTTCGGTGTACAGGCGGTGGCCGGTGGTGGTGTTGGGGTGAATGTTGTCGCCGGAGAAAACGAGTTTGTCCGGGTACTGATCCGGTTTACCCTGGAATACCAGTTTGCCTTCCTTCAGCAGCGCCAATACCTGCATGCCCAGTTGTACCGAAGGAATGCCGTAGTGCTGTGCAATATGTTCCATTGCCAGCATGGTGGGCCATAGTTGTCCCTGTTGCAGCACCGGCAGCATATTACCGGCCACGGTGTATACAAAGCAAATGTCTGTGGATGGATTGGCTTTCCAGATTTGCCGCACAATTCCTTCCATTGTTTGATGTACATAGGGGCCGCCATCGTTTACGGCGAATTCCACAAATACAAGATCGGGTTGCTGCGACAACACATCGCGGCGCAGCCGGAAAACGCCGAGGTCGGAACCGGTGCCGCCTACGCCGGCATTGATCTGTTTTATTTGTGCCTGCGGGTACTGCTGTTGAAACCATTTTACGGATTGGTCGCGCCAGCCACCGGAAGCGGCGGTGATACTGCCGCCAAAGTAAGCGATGGTGAGCGGTCCGCCGGATTTCAACTTCGCAAAAAAGTTGGGTAAGCCCTGGCGGATGCGGTATTCCTGCATGGAATTAAGCGAATCTGTTTGTGCATGCAATGATAGTGATACAAGAAAGAGCAACACTACACCTGTCAATCTTAGCGGCATATCTATATTGTTAATTCATTTTAAAAACCCATACTGCCTCCCCGGCCAGCTGTTCACGCGCGGCCTCCGGAATGCTGATGGTGATGGAATCGCCTGTTTGTTTCCATGTCAGTTGTTTTTTAACGCCCAGCAAAGTGACGACTGCTTTCTGGTTCACTTCTTTCAAAGGCACGCTGATAGCGGCTGGTAAAGTATTTTCTTTTTCTGCCGGGAGATAGGAAAGATAAAGGGCTTTTTCACTTTTTGTAAAAGCCCATTTATCCTGACGGTAAGGAGCAACAGGTTTGGTGCCGTAAATAGATTCGCTGTTTGTTTTCATCCATTTACCGATATCGGCTAACCGCTGATAGGCTTCTGCGTGCCAGTCGCCATCAGGACCGGGGCCGATGTTGAGCAACAGGTTACCGTTTTTGGCTACAATGTCTACCAGCATTTGTATCAGCTGCCGCGATGGTTTGTAATTTTCTTTTATGATGTACGACCAGGAGCGGCCCAGCGTCATACAGGTTTCCCACGGAACGGGGATATAATGGTCCGGGATCTTTTGTTCCGGGGTGAGATAGTTTACATATGCTGCTGCGCCGTGGCGGTCTACCACAATCAGGCCGGGCTGGTGTTTGCGCGCCATTGTTACAATGGGCTTCATATCCATGCCCGCCCAGCTGCCGTCCAGCCAGAGGAGATCCAGTTTGCCGTAGTTGGTCATCAGTTCTTCGATCTGGTTATAGGTGAAATCGCAGAACCGTTGCCAGCGTTCGGGATATGCCTTCTTATCATAGCTCTGGTGGCGGTCTTTCGGCGGGAAGTAAGACCACCAGTAATCTTCCGAGTGCCAGTCGGGTTTTGAAAAGTAAGCGCCGGCCATAAAATCTTTTTTACGGAAGGCGTTGAAAATTTCCAGGGAAATATTGCTGCGGGGATTGGATGAAAAAGGTGTTTTGGCGCTGGTAATTTTATAGTCGGTGTACTTCGTATCAAACATGCAGAAGCCATCATGATGTTTGGTGGTAAACACTACATAGCGCATCCCGGCTGCTTTTGCGGCGTCGGCCCATTTATCGGGATTAAAGCGGATGGGATTGAAAGTGGTTTGCAGGTTTTCGTATGCCTGTTTATATTGAAACCAGTTTGCTGCGTAGGGGCCTGTACGTTTGGTAAAGGGATAGTCTTCCGGGGAAAGCGACCATGATTCCACGATACCCCACTGGCTGTAGGTACCCCAATGCATAAACAGGCCAAACTTCAGATCCTGCCAATGTGATAAATTGGCTTTCACGGCTTCTTCGGTTGGAGCGGCATAGGTTTTTTCAGGGTCATATGCCTGTGTACCCTGACTGCTGGCGGATAAATAACTGCTGCACCCAAACATGACTAACAGCGTATTCCGGATAATTGATAGCTTCCCCATTATTGTTTTCTTTTTTCCTGCACGCTGGTATATAAATCTTATAGACAGATTCTTTCTTAAAACGGGTGAACGCCCGGAAAATTATCCACCACAGGCAGGGTTCGCCTGTGGTGAATGGTTTAATAGGTAATGGTATAGGGTATCGTAACACTATTGCCGGTACCCGGTTTCAGAAACAGGTTGATGGTAAAACCGCTGGTAGTTCTGTTACTGATATAAGGAGTATTGATGAGCAGCAGCGGCATACCGGCTGTTACCACGGGCAGTCCCAGGGAGATGATAGCGGTGCCGGGCAGTAAAAAGTTAGGGTAGCTGACCAGCGTTACATCGCTGCTCTGAAAACTGGATGCGGTAACATCTGCAAAGGTGTCCATATCACTGATGGTAACGGTGCCGGAAAAGGTGGTGGCTTTTTCCACGCGCACGGATCTTACGGCAATGTTGTCCCATAGCGGCTGATTGGCATTGTCGCGGAACCAGGCGGAGAAGTCTGCCACCGGCATAGTGGAAGGAATAGCAAAGCCGGTTACCACGTACTGTTTCTCTTCGTTGAGCGGGATGTTATTGAAGTCCCATCTCCCTAACAAATTAGTACCACCGCTGGAAGAACACTGCATGCTGAACCTGCCTGCAGAAGCGCCTGCTGCCAGCCGGCGTAATACTACCGTGGCTTTCATGGGGGTGTTATAAGGCGGGGCGTTGTCGTACCGTAGTTTTATGCACGACTGGTTATCGCTGATGCTGCCGGGATCAACGGTTGCTTTGAAAAATCCCCAGGCGGCGCCGAATCTTTCCGTAGAGCCGTTGGCGTTAATAAACTGGTTATCTTTCACACCCCTGGCATCTCCAACAATATATACGTCGTTGTTGGTTTCGCGGTAACGTTTTAACGGAAATGGGCCGGTGTTCTCTTTTACAAAATTCCAGATCACGGTACCGTCGGTGATGCCGGTGCCTGTTCCGGTGGGGCCGCCTGCAACATCAGAAGTACCGGCAGTTGTCACGATGTATACATTCAACCCGTTTTGCACGGTTTGCCCCACGGCATAAGCAGTAGCAGGCTTCCACCCGGTATACTCCGAATAATACGCCGTAGCGAAATCGTTGCCTTGTACATCCAGTCGCTGGAAGTCGGTACCGGAGGTAGCAAGCCCGGTGTTGCCGGCGTTCGTGATCACCACGGGGTTATCCTTAAATGAAACGCCCCTGGCCACGATCCGCGTAAACATGCCCGCTTCCACGAGGATGCCGTATTGCGCCCTGCCGTTGTTGGCGCCGGTAGCGGCGGCGGTGTTCAGTACAGCGCCTCTTTCCAGCAGGAGGTCCGACCGGAAGGGCGACTGTGTACCATCTTTATGCATCCATATCAATGCTTTGGCTGCGGTGCCGGTGCTGCTGCCATTGTTTACTTCCAGCGCGGTGTCGCGGATGATCAGGCCGCCGTCGGTATCAATCATCACGCTGTTGGCATCGGGCGAAATGATGAGTGGTTCGGATGTTTCTATTAAGTTCCTGCCACCTATATAGGAGCCTGTTCTGCCGGCCCTGGTTTGCCTGGTATAGATGGCTGCCACCGGCGGATTGCCGTTGTTATAAATACCCTGCTGCGTGGTTACATTGATGATGCGGTTCATAAAACAGCCGATCAGCTTTATGCCTATCCTGCCGCCGCGGAGCAGGCATCTGTCGATGGTACCGAGATACACCGGTTCCCACCATATGCAGGTTTGTGCGGGATCGGCAATTTCTTTCAGCCGTATGTCTACATTTTGCAGGGTAGGGCGGTAGCAGTTGGAATAGTTGGTACTGTAATAGCGGATGCCGGTAAGGGCTTCGCCACAATTGAGGGTGAGGTTGCGGATAGTGGGACCGGTAGCGCCGATGGTGGCGTCGAAGTTGAGACAATGAATGTTGCCGGTGGCGGTGGTAAAGTCCAGGATGGTAGGAGTGGGGGAATCTACAATGCCGTAGTCGCCTTGTTCGCCGGTGTAGGTTTGTCCTGTTTTAAGATTGATCTGCGCGGTTATTTTGTAATTACCTTTTGGGAAATAAATGGTCCTGCCGGTGGCGGCGGTGTCAATGCATTTCTGAATGGCTACGGTATCATCCGTGGAGGCATTGCCTTTTGCGCCAAACCATTTTACGTTGAAGAGATTGGTATCTACCCGGAGCCATCTGCCGGCGCCGGCCACTACGATGATGGTGCCGCGGTTGTCGCCGGTGGTATTGGTGGGTTGCCAGTAAAAGTCTCCGCCGCCGCCGTCGCCCGGCGTGTAATATCCCAGCAGATTGCAAAGTTCATTGGCGGTAGTACCCGCAGTAGTTTCTAAAAGGGAGATGTTTGTGATAGTCATAGTTACAAGGGTTTAATGTATTAAGGGATCACCGGGAATACCGTCATGCGTAGCCTGGTAGTGCCATACGGCACCAGGGTGATGGTATCGGTCGTTGTTTCATAGTGGAAGGAACCTGGTGTTGGTAAAGGGGGCGTGTAACGGTTCTCTGATAAATGCCAGTCGTTAATTTTCCTGGCCGGTACCTTAATGGTAACAGCGGCTGTTTCAAAGGGATAAGTATTGCTGTTGTTTTCTGTTACCTGCCATTGCGCGGGATGTGCCAGCAGCGCATAGTTCCAGTCGCCCGCAGGGCGGATATCCAATGCGGGAAAACCAGGATCTGCTGATTTTTTGCCACCGAGGTTTGCATAGGTGGCGGTATCTGTTGTTACTTTTTCCGGAACGGGATAAGCGTATAGTAAGGGGCCACGTTCCACGGCAACGCCCCACTGGCCCCATTGTACCAGCTGCGGCTGCATCGGGAATTGTATATTGATCTGGTCGTTGTTGCGGAATTTCCGGTGCAGGGTTACAAAGGAGCCGGGCGTTAATGCACCCTTGTACCTTTTTCCATTGATGCTCACGATAGCAGCTGTACACCAGCCGGGGATGCGGAAGGTGAAAGGCATGGTGACGTCCTGCTGCATCTGAAAGGAAAACTGCAACTGATCCGCAAAAGGGTATCGGGTGTTTTCGGTAATGGTGAGTTGCTTCCCTTTATAATCAAGCGTTTCAACGGATGGCCCGTAAAGCGCTGCCACCGGGCCTCCCGTGGTATCGCGCAGCCACATGCGCGCGGCATAGTTGGGCATAAAGCGATGTACATTACCGGCGCAGCACTCCGTTTCATGACAGGGCCAGTAAGCCATCCAGGTAGAGCCATGCGCAAATTTGTTGTGGTTGGACTGCCCCGTGGCGATGACCTGGTTAACGCTGGAGAAATACTGGAGATTTTTAAAATCTTTGGATACCGCGCCCGGACCGGCATTGAAGATGGCCTTTTCCAGTTTATCGGCCCAGCGGCCATCGCCGGTAGCCATCAGCAGGTAACCCACCGCCCAGGTATAGTCGGTGATATCGCAGGTTTCATGACTCTGCAACGGATCTTTGCCGGCCAGGAATTCGTTGGAGCTGGGGATGCCATCCGGCAGCATATGATCACGATCCAGTTTGTACAGGGCATTCAACGCTGCATCGAGATATACTTTTTTACCGGTGTAAGTGTACAGGATGGCAGGTAGCTTCGCCATTTCCATATAGGTAACGCCGTGCAGCACCAGGGTATCCGGCGAAGAAGCCGTTTGCATATTCAGTTCAAAACCGCCTTTGGCATAAGCTGCTTCCGCAAGCGCCAGCAGGCGGGGATCGTTGGTTTTACCATAGGTCCACAGCATACCTTCAATGTTTACAATGGCGCGTTTGGCATTGCCTATTTCTTCGGGCGTATAGCTGAGGTAGTGTTTGTGCAGGGCAGCAATGATCCGCTGATCACCGGTAGCGGCATATTCCGCCTGCAACACCCGGAAGTAAACAGCGATAGGCCACTGACTGGCGAATAGTTCCGGGCCCAGGCGGCCATTGGCTTGTACATGCGCCAGCGTATAACGAATACCGGCGCGCGCTTTGTTTACGAGTGCCGTATCATTTAATAAATAACCCAACCGCAGGATGCCATCACTGTAGTAAGCGGTTTGTTCATACCGCCACCAGTTGGCGCCGTGTTGTTCGCCTACCCGGTCAATAACGCCTGCCCATAAAGAGGAATTAAACGGATACGATAATACTTCCGGATGCCCGGTAAGACCGCTACGCTGCCGGAGCAGGAATTCTTTCAGCCAGCCCTGCGGACGAACATCCGTGATGGCCTGTTCCCTGAATTTATCGAACCTGGCAGGGCCTTGCTGTGCCATTACGGGCATAACAACATACAAGGCAGCGCTGATGAGTAAGCATACTTTTTTCATGTGCGTGGTCTTACGGAAATTTTTATGTCGATATTATTCGTTTCAAATAGTAGTGGAATGGCTTCGAGCCCGGGTACAAAATTGAAAGCACGCTCCGTTAATGCGCGGGTTATTTTTATGGGAGCACTGCTGCTTATCTCCACAATACAACCCGCTTTATGTATTTCCAGTTTGTTTTCAGAGAGAAGTGTAACGGGTTCGTTGTGCGTACTGATAACGGGTAAACTATAAACGGCCTTTTCGTTTTTCGCAGTAGCGTGAATATGAAACACCTCTTTCTCAAAAATATAACTGATCGTACATTCCGGCGAAGCAGCGGGCAACTGATTTTCATCTACCAGTAATGAATGCGTGTTAAACATTATCTGCCCGTTGTTTTCCTTATAATCAATGGTGGCTTTCAGATCATTGGTGTGCTGGTACGCCTGCGTACCTGACACTATGTTAAAGCCGGGTGTAAAGCAAACAGACTGCGGATCGTTGTCCCGCTGCATGTTGAAGCTCTCTACCATCTGATACCGGTTCATGCTTGCAACAAGCAGGGGACCAATTTCTTCATGCCAGAGCATAGTTAAAGCCCCGCCGGTAGCATGACCGCCTTTCATGGAATATTCCTGGTCGTACCCGGTAATAGTGCCCCGCCATTTATAAGTGGAGATCAGCCAGGTATTGATTTCAGGAATCGACTTTACACCGTATATACGTTCCCGTGGGAGCGATCCGGTACGCTCTTTTATAGCCGGAGCCTGAAGCAAAACCGTAGCCAATGCTTTGCTATGCGCCAGCGAATGACTTACACAAGGCAATACCCCGTGTTGCACATAATGAGGACCGCCATGTAGTAACTTGTTATGCGTGCATTGTGCCAGCAGCCGGGTATTTTGCAGGGCTGCTTTGTAAAAGGCAGGGTCAGTGTCAGCCATCAGGGCGTAGGCAGGCTGACAACCATCACTGGTTCTGCTGCCCCAGTATGTCCATTTAAAATTCCTGGTTCCCCAGCTGTTATCCCAGCCGCCGTCGGGCAGCATAAATTCCAGGTGCGCTTTTAAGGAGTGCGTCAGCTTGTCCAGCAGGGGAGTGTCATTCATCAGTTTTGCATACAGCACCAGCGAAGGAAGGGATTCTTCTACGTTGTAGCCGAGGTCCACGGAATAACAGCCTTTTGCACTTTTCTCCGGCACCGGTTTTCCTTCGCCATATATCAGGCCATTGGCAGTAAACCAGGCGAGGCATTCCTTTGCGAGGATTTTACCTTTGGTAATAAAATGGGGTTGTTGGAGATAGGTACCTATCAGGCACAAAGCATAACTGCCGGCGATGGGGTAATTGATATTGCCGGTGTTGATCGTAAAATTTTTATAGAGATAATCACCTGCTTTTTGTAAACGGTTTTTCCATTGCTGTTGTGTAGGCTTATCCAGCAGATGCTCAAAGTGGATCAGCGCTTCCGCCAGGCTGGTAGCGCCAAACACCGTGATGCCTTTCCAGTCGCTTACGCTTACTTCGTTTACCCAGGCGCCGTCGGGTGTGCTCACCATGTTTTCCATCCAGTTGTACAAGCGGATGGCCGCATCTGCATACCGTTGTTCTTTTCTTTTGTTGGCAAGATATAATAACGGGAAGATAGCATCGCCGCAGCGGCCATGTATGGTGGCGCAGGCGGGGCACAGTATGCCGCCATGCAATCCTTTTACCTGCGGCTGGTTTACCTGTAGCACCAGTAAACTTTCGCCCCATTGTTCCAGCAATTGCTCACTCAATGTTGTCAGTTCATCTTTATAAACGCCCGCCCATGCGGTGACAGGCGGTAACAGCAAGCCTGCACTGCCGAGGGTGGTTATTTTCAGGAAGTCGCGCCTCGATGTAAACATGGGTTAATTTTTTTGTGTGGTGCTGTCGGGTCTGGGCAAATGAGTGATGGGCCAATGGCTTACCTGTGCGTTTTCATTCAGCGCAATGGCTGCATCCGGATCGTTGTGTGCTTTTATATTTACATTGAAGCCATCTACCAAAACCAGTGGCTTGCTGCCTTGCAGGGCTGCTTCGCTGGCTTCTATCGTAATTGTTTTTGTTTCATTGGGAGTCAGCGAAACATAATTATCTGAATAAAAAACGGGCAGTACCCGGTCGCCACCTTGCCGGTGCAGCTGCAGGTGCGCCATTACCGCGATGTGCGTAGATGGGTTATGCAGACTTACCTCCAGCATACAGTTGTTTTGTACCTGCCGGCGTTTAACCGTTGCCGTGAGGGTTACCACGGGTATCTTTTCGAGTCCTGTTAACTGGTCTGATCCTAACGGAAGCGTGTTCCAGTAGAAGTTATCAGAAAGCAGCGTGCCGGTGGCATCGTGCAGCGTTAGCTTCACAAAATGCACCGGTGATAAATCCGCGGGCCATTTCACCAGCCCAAGATCCGTTGCCACGGCCGGTAAGGCCGTAACGTTGTAGTCCTGTTGCAGCACGGGTGTGCCATCTGTATTGAATATAGTAAGATGTGCGCGTGCGTTTTTTAAAGTGGCTGGCCCGTTATTAATCACCTGTATATTTCCTTCTTTTTCGTTCAGCTGGATATGTATTGGCTCGCAGGCTTTTTGAACAGCAAACAGCGCAGCATTAGGCTCCAGGTCGTGGTGATAAAGCTGCCATACAAAGCTGGGCTGTGCGGGATTGCTCATCCAGGTAATAACCCCGGTAGATGGGTTAAACATTTTTGCGTTACGGCCTTCGTACATAGCGCGGTACGACTCATAATTAGCCAGTTGTGATTTTCTTACAAAGTCGGCCAGGTTGGCTACTTCGCCAAAGCGTTTGGCGATCATGTTACGGTAATATTTTGTAGCTAGGTCGTGTTCGGCCCAGTCGTCGTTGATCACTTCCCAGTCCTGCTGTGGCATCATGCCCTGTACCGATTCCAGTGTTGGAATAGAAAAGCTGCCGATCTCTGTTTTAAACGACTCGGTGAAAATATAATACTCTGCCGGTTTGCGGGTATAATACGGACCGCCGGAGTGTACGCCGCGCCCGGAGGTAGAACTGGGCTGGTACAGCCGCAGCGGCTCCAGTTCGGCCATGATATTGCGCAATGAATCATCTATTACTTTAGGCGGATTACCTTCGTTGCGGGCGCACCAGAGTATAACAGACGGATGATTGCGGAAGCGCAGCATTTTTTCCCTTACGTTGGCGAGGTATAAATTGATATCCGCCGGGTTGGGGCCATCAGAGGGATTGGGCTGGAAGAACTCATCCCATATCATGAGGCCGTATTTATCGCAGAGTGCATACAGGTCTTCGCTGGTGCTCTGGCCCACCCAGTTGCGGATGATATTGTAATGCGCCTGCTGATGCATGCGGATCTGTGTTTCCAGTCTTTCTTTTGGAATACGTTTCATGGCTTCATCCATGCCCCAGTTGCCGCCTTTACAGAAAACCTTTACGCCATTTACTGAAATAGTAAGATCTTCTGAAGAGGGCGTGGTGTAGCTGATTTCACGGATGCCAAAATCAAGTTGTTGTTCATCTGATATTTTGTTCTGGATATTAAACTGTAATTGCAGGGTGTATAAATTTTGCGGGCCATAGCCATTGGGCCACCAGAGTTTGGGTTGCTTTACTTTTAACTGTGGCAGTGTGGCGGGGTCGAAGGTAATCCGCTTGCTGCTGTGAGGAGGCAGCTGCACGGGTTCACTGAAAGCAACGTTGCCAAAGGCGCCTTTTAATATGCCTTGCTGCGGCTGGTCGGTTATATTTTGTACGGTGGCAGCAATTTTTACATCTGCCGTATTCAGTGCTGGTAGTGGAAGATCGGTAGTTACCAGCGGATCTTTTACAAGCACCGGACCGGTAGCGTTAAGATATACGGATTGCCAGATGCCGGTGTTCCGGTCGCGGATGGCGGGAATCCAGTCCCAGCCCATAGAACACAGGAACGTAGGGCCATCCATTGCGGTGATACCGCCATTTTTACCCATGCCTTGCGCAATGGTGTGCTCGTGTGGCTCGCCGGGATTGGGTTGCGGCGATACTAATACCGCTATGGCGGCCGTTTCTCCGGGCTTTACGGCGCTTGTAATATCAAAGATGCCCCGTGCAAAGGCGCCACGTATCTCCCCGATATCTTTTCCGTTTACCCATACCCGTGCGGTATAGTTAATACCATTGAAGTACAGACAGCTGTTTTTGTTTTTGTAAGATGCCGGTATTTTTATTTCCGTGCGGTACCACCAGTTAGTGCGACAAAGGCTTTCCGGAATCCTGCCGGGGCGGTTGTTTTCGCCATATAACGGCTCCGGGTATACGTTGTTATGTACCAGCGTGGTGAGTACTGTTCCGGGTACCACAGCGGGATACCAGCCATTGGCGGAGAAACCGGGTTGTGCTATTGCTGCACCCGGTTGCGGCACTTTTGAAGCGTCCTGCAGCTGCCAGTCGCCAACCGGCGTTACCTGTGCAAAGAGCGTTTGCGAAAAGAGCAGCAGCGCCACGATGGCCGGGAGAAAAGATCGGTTCATATTTTCTGTCAGGGTAGAATTTTTAATGTCAGCTGTTTCACCTGGCTCTTACTGTCTTCCAGGCTGTTATTAGTAGCAACAAAGGTCACCTGGTACGTACCTGCTTTTTTGAAAGCATATTTGTAGGTGGCCGATTTCAGTGCTACTTCATTCTGCACTACCACACCTACATCAGGTTTGGTAGTTTTTAAGTCGATAGACGAAGTAATGAGCCAGTCGTCGTTATCATCATTATCAATATTAGTACCGGGATTGAACGTAACCGGGTAGCCGTTCCTGATAGGAATGCCATTACTGTTCCGTACGCTGTCGGCCGCAGAAACGCCCCAGGTGCCTACATTCCAGGCGTTGAAGCCTACGTAGTTGTTTTCAGCGGTTCCCGGTTCGTTGTTGTTAAGCAGGCTGGCCTGTACCCAGCCGGTGTTGGCAAAATTTGTAAACAATGGCGTGCTGGTGCTGTCGGGTAAGAAATTATAGAGGGAAAAGCTTTGTATCACCCATTTTCTTTGCGGCATTACGCCGGTTTTTTTATTCAGCACACGGAAGGCGATGTTTACTTTATCTGCCTTATTGAAATCTGATATATCGATAGAGTCGGAGGTGGTAAAGCTGGTGGCCAGCGACTTGGGCCATTTGCTGTTGCGGCTGGTGATATTTGTCCAGTTGGCTTTGCTGATATGTTCCGCATCATAGCCTTCCAGGTTGGTGGAAATCAGCAGCTGCAGGGAATCCGGGCAGGGCTTTGGCGGCACCGGGCCTTGCTGCATGGATGTTTGGAATACGAGGCGTTCCACACCGGGCATCGACTTCCGGTTACGGTTTTCATATGCTTTACCGGCTTCGCCGGAGAAGAAAACAATAGCGCCGGCGTTACCGGACAGATAAAATGTAATGGTGTCGCCTGCCTTGTAGGCCAGCTGATCGGTGTTCACGTTGAACTCCGGCATGGTTGCTTCGTTTCTGCGGCAGCCGGTAAACATAACAGCAGCGAGGATGTAATATATAATGGATCTCATACTATTTTGTTTAATCAGTTTTTTTTATTGCCATCCGGGGTTTTGTGTTAATACCTGGTCCAGTACTATTTCACCGCCGGGGATCGGCAGTAGTGAATACTTTTGAGGATCCACCAGGAAATTGGTAGCAGCCACGCCTGCGGGCGTATCGTAGTTGGTGGGCGCGTAGTTGTCGTTGTTGGTAAGCACCTGTTGCATGGCCTGCGTCATCCTGCCCCAGCGTATCAGGTCCTGCCGGCGTATGCCTTCAAAACAAAGTTCACGGGAGCGTTCATCCATGATATCCTGCATGGTGAGCGTGGTGGCATCAAAGCCCGGCACAGGTGTGTTGGGCGGGTAGCCGTAAGCGCGTCGTCTCACCTGGTTATAATATTCCAGCGCCGTAGCGCCTGCGCTGCCATTGGCTTTCAGCTCCGCTTCAGCTGCCATCAATAGTACATCTGCATAACGCACGATGGGGAAGTTGCAGGAAGTATTATTCTGCAGGCGGCTTGGCGGCAGGTTAATTTCATATTCCCTTCTCCATTTACCTACACAGCGGTCGTATGTTGTCGGATAACCCACTCCGCCGGATATTACATTGATAGCGGTGAGTTTGCCGCCGCTCACGGTGGCGGTAGCTACGGCTTCATTGGGCGCAGTAACAGATGGGTTGGTAGAAGAGTTAGTGCCGTAAGAAGTAAAGCTGATAGTTGGCGCCGAAGTGTAGCCACTGCCGGGATTGTCTATCACCACAGATGTGATGGCGCCCTGTGCATTCGTATAGGCGGTGGCGGTAGCGCCGGTACCATCGCCGCTGATGTTTACGGTGAGTGTGTAATACCGGGTAGTGGCGGCGCTTTTATACACATAAGGCGCAACGGCCCAATCCCTTCGCTGATCGCCGGGGCCATACAGGTTGTATAAGCCCGGATGCACCCGGTAGGTGCCGGGCGAATAACCATTCACGCCTGTAATGCCTGCATCGGGGCAATACACGCCCATTACAGCGCCCAGTTGTTGCGTAACCAGGTAGCCGGTGCCTGCATAGTTGCCGGTAACATTTGATTTGGATAAGAATGCGGCATCCCAGATACTTTCCGAGGTGCCGTTATCATTCATATTATTCTGCATCTTGTTAATGAAAAGGCGGGCATATGCCGGGGTAGTGGGATAAAGCGGATGCGGTGAACTAATTAAACTGTGCGTATTTGAGTTGATCAGCTTTTGCGCCCAGAACAGGGCGTCTTTATAACGCGCTACATCATTCAGGGGGTTGCCGGCCATTTTGAGGTACACCCTTGCAAGAATGGCTTCCACGGCAGATTGTGTAACAATGCTAGGCGTGTTTACCTGTGCCATTTTGGGCACGAGGCTATCGGCTGCTATCATTTCTTTCACAATAAAATCATAAATATCTTTTGATGGCGTACGGGGGAGATTATAATTGGTACCCAGGTCTGTGGCCAGCATTGTTTTAAGCGGCACATCCCCGAAGTGCGTCACCAGCAGGTAGAAATAATAAGCCCTCAGGAAGCGGGCCTGTCCTTTAATCTGCGAACGTTTTGTTTCATCCATCTGTGGTTTGTCGGCCACATCGAGGATTACGTTGGCATCTTCAATACCCTTGTATAGATTCCGCCATAGCAGCAGTACATTCTGTTCGGTATTACTGATATGATAAAACTCCGTGAGCGTAACGGTGTAACTGGCGTTGCTGCGGAAGCTCTCATCGGCGCCGGCGTTAATATAACCCCATAGGCCAAAGCCATATACGGGATCCTGCTGGAGGATATTATACATCCCTGCTACCTGTTCATCCAGCTGCGCTTCGGTGGTAAACGTGATAGGGCGGAAGGTGGGCGGATCGAGACTTACATCCATTTTACAGGAAGCTGCGAGTATGCATATGAGTGGAAGTAGTAATTGCTGCAAGTTTTTCATAACAACATTTTAAACATGGAATCAGAAAGTAGCGGTAATACCAAAACTGAGTGTAAATGCGCGTGGATAAGCCGTATAATCGAGTCCACCGGATAAGGCGGAGTAACTGCTGCTTGGTTGCAGGAACGTATAGCCGGTACCGCTGGTGGCGGTAACGCCGGGAGTGTTTCCCGGTGCATTGGCAGGGTTTTGCACCCTGAAAGACGATACCTCCGGATCAATGCCGGAGTATTTGGTGATGGTGAAAATATTCTGCGCTGCCACATATGCCCTCAATCCTTTGAAGCCTGCGCGCCGGATCAGTTCCTGTGGCAGGTCGTATCCCAGCGAAATAGTTTTGAGCCGCAGGAAGGAGCCATCTTCTATGTAGCGGGAGGTTACCTTCGGCGTAGAGCTGCCGGCATCGCCCCTGTTGTTGGCCATGGCCCTGGGCACGTCGTTGGTAGGATTGGTTGGTGTCCACCGGTTGGCGTATTCTGCAAACTGGTTGCCATTCGGGAAATAGCTGCCGGTGGAAGCAAAGGCCATCCTGTTTGCATTCAGTATTTCATTGCCATAACTCCATTGCAGGAAAATATTCAGGTAGAAATTTTTGTAGTTAAAATTATTGGAGAACCCACCGGTATGAATAGGGAGCGGACTACCCAGTGTTGTTTGATCGTTGGCGTCCACTACGCCGTCGCCGTTGATATCTTTGTATTTGGGATCGCCGGGCTGAATATTAGGGGAATAGCCGGGTACGCCGTTTTTCAGGATATAGGCGCCATTGCCTTGTTTCACAAAATCATCGTACTGGTACACACCGGCCCATTTGTAGCCGTAGAACTGGGAGATGGGCGCATCTACTTTGGCAATCCAGCCGGTGGTGCTGTTGCCACCAGGAAGATCGTAACGTGTTTGCATTACTTCAAAGCCATCATAAAATTTAACGATCTTTCCTTTATTAAAACTGATATTGAAACTACTGCTCCAGTTGAAGTCTTTTCCTTTGATATTTATGGTGTTGATGGTGAGTTCAAAACCTTTATTGCTGATTTCCCCGGTGTTCTGGTATTGGGTATTGAAAGAAGTGATACTATAACCAGCGAAGTAAGGAATTTGCACCAGCAGCAGGAAGTTTTTTGTTTTCCGGTTGTAATAATCAGCATCTATAGAGATGCGGTCGTTGAAGAAGCTGAGGTTGAGCCCAAGATCCAGTTCTGTAGTGGTTTCCCAGGTGAGGTTGGCGTTACCGTTTCCAAAAGGTACGGTACCTCTCGTATAGGAGTTGTTGAACGGATAGCCAAACTGTGTGCCGCCGGCCAGGGTGGCCAGGTAGCTGAAGTCGCCCACTTTGTTGTTGCCCACGCTGCCGTAACTGGCCCGGAACTTACCATCATTCAGGATCGACCGTAAGCCCGCTGCAAAAGATTCTTCCGTAAATCTCCAGGCAAAAGCGCCGGAGGGAAAGTACCCCCATTGCTTGCCGGCCGCAAATTTTGAAGAGCCATCGGACCGTGCAGTGGCGGTGAACAGGTATTTATCTTCATAGGCATAATTCAGGCGGCCTAAGAAAGAGAACAGTTGCCAGCGCGAACCGCCTGCATTGGGTGAGGCGGCGGTGCCGCCGCCAATGCTTTTTATGCCCAGGTATTCGGTCGACTGTGGCACATTGATGGATCTGAAACCGGTATAGTTGTTTGTGGCGTATTGATAAGTGAAACCTGCCAGCGCATCAATCACATGTTTTTTCCCGATAGTGGTTTTATAGTTCAGGATATTTTCACTGAGATAATTACTGTTCAGCTGATTGTTGATAGTACCGTTAATCCCGTTCACATTAGGTATTGCACCTGCTTTGTTCTTAAATAAATTACCCTGTTGGGTTTGCGAATTATAGAAGGTTTCAGACTTCAGGTTGGTGGCGTTATAGCCGCCGGAGATTTTCAACCTGAACTTCTTCAGGAAAGTATATTCGATAAAGGCATTAATAGTACCGGTGTTGTTGATGTTTTTCCGGTATTCGTTCTGCGCCTGCAGCAATGGGTTTACCAGGTTGTTTCCCAGGGTGGCAGTGGAAGTGCCGTTGTTGAAGTCTTCCAGCGCGAGGCTGTCGATCACCTCATTGAGCAGATCCTGGTTACCCACACCGGAAACGGGCCGGTATTGCCACATACCCTGTACTACGCCGCCACTGGCAGCTGCGGCGGGTATGGTGCCATAGGAAGAAGAATTGGAATACCCGGCGGTGATGCCCATCCGGAGGTTTTTATTCAGCCGTTGATCGAGCGTGAATTTGCCGTCATATCTTTTCAGGCCGGTGTTGATGATAATTCCTTTCTGATCGTAGTAGGAGCCGCTGATGGAGTACCGCGTATCTGCCGTACCGGCGCTGATATTCAGGGAGTGGCTTTGTGTAAGCCCGGTTCGCACCAGCAGGTCCTGCCAGTCGTACCCTGGGTTGTTCTTGTAGGAGTCCAGCGTAATGCCATGCGCCGGATCGAGGTAGATGCGTGCATTGGTATTAACGGGTGTGCCGGGGGTACTTGCTATGCTGTCCAGTTCGAGCTGCAGTTTTACAAATTCGTAGGGACTGAGCATTTCCATTTTCTTTGTGATTTGCTGCATGCCCAGTGCATAGCTGTAGGTAACTCTTGGCGGGCCGGGTTTTCCTCTTTTTGTATTGATGATGATAACGCCGTTGGCGCCTCTTGCACCGTAAATGGCGATAGAAGACGCATCTTTCAATACTTCCAGGGAGGCGATATCATTGGGGTTGATGGAGTTGATATCCATGTTTTCAATGGGGAAGCCATCTATTACAAACAGGGGAGAACCATCCTGGCTCACGGAGCTTCCTCTTACCACAATTTTGGAGGCCGCGCCGGGCTGTCCGTCGTTGGAGCTTACTTCCACGCCGGCAATGCGCCCGGCCAGAGCCTGGTCGAAAGAGGCTACGGGGGCTTTCTGCATGTCTTCCACATTGGCCTTGCCTACGGATCCGGTGAGGTCCCTGCGGGTGGTGGTGCCATAGCCGATCACAATTACTTCATTGAGGCCGCTATTGGAGGGCTTTAGTTTTATATCCTGGAAGCGCAGGTCGTTAACCGGTACTTCCAGCGGTTCATACCCGATAAAGCCGATCTGTAAAATGCCGGAGGGTTCCGGCAGGGCGATGGAGAAATTGCCGTTGGCATCTGTAAGCGCCGCTGCGGTAGTGTTTTTAATCCGCACCGACGCCCTGGCTAAGGGCTGGCCGGTATCGTCTGTAACCCGGCCCTGCAGCTTTTCCTGTTTAGGAGAAGGCGAAGCGGCATTATCTTTCTTCTTCAGAATAATATAAGTATCGTTAAATGTCCACTCGATATTTTTATCTTTCAATATCGTATTAAGTACGGCTGGTAAATCGCTTCTGTTGAAGTCCACTCTCATTTTTTCCTTATCGTTCAGGATAAGGTTGTTGTAAAAAACGGTGTAACCCGTTTGCTGCCGGATGGCTTTGAAGATGTCTGCCAGGCTGATGGCGGCATTCCCGCTTTTCAGGGTTACCTGTTTCTGCCCCTGCGCAAAAACAACCGGCTGGTTAAGCCAAAAGAAGAGCAGCAGTCCTTGCAGGAAAGGACTCCATTTGGGTGGAATTAGCTTCATAACGTAGCATTTGATATCTATTAGAGACGTGATTTTATTTAAAACGGGTGAAGGGGGTACCAGGAATCCTTCGGGCCTTCATTTTTCTATCAGAAAATACGAAAAAATGTAAACGCATATCTGCTATATTTGCACACTGTAACAGGTAAGCACCACTATGAAAACATTTCCTGAACTGTATACCAACAGGTTAAAACTGCGAAAAGTAGCCACAGATGACCTGAACGCCTTAGTCAGGTATGCCAATAACAAGAAGATCTCCGAAAATATATTGAATATCACGTATCCCTATAAAGAGGGAGATGCGGCGTTTTGGATAGATCTTGCGATAAAAGCCTATGCGAGCGGAGAACGGGTGGTTTTTGCTATTAATTTAAAAGAACTCAGCGAGTTTATTGGTGCAATAGGATTGCGTATCGATACCCGGCATAACCATGCCGAATTAGGCTACTGGATCGGGGAGCCGTTCTGGGGCAAAGGACTGATGACGGAAGCGGTGAAAGAAGTGCTGAAATTTGGATTCGGAACCCTGCATCTCCATAAAATTTTTGCTACTGTTTTTACAGATAACCGTGCATCGGAAAGGACTTTAATCAATAACGGCCTGGTAAAAGAAGGGGAGCTGGTAGACCAGTATAAAGTAGATGATGTTTATAAAACCGTTTATCAATACCGGTTAACGAAACAGGAATATGAGAAAGCGACCTCACCCATATGAAGGGGGGATAGTGCATGGATAGTGCATGGATAGTGCATTAATAGTGCATGAGGAGTGCATGGGAACAGTATAGATAGTGCATGGATAGTCCATGGGGTATCCAGGTCCGACGTATCGCCGAGGCATCCGGGAAGTATCGGGTATATCTTATGTGCGCAATTATTGAAAATGCTCACTTTAGAAACTTTATGTATCTTTATTTCAGGACAGATAAGCGACCATACAGGCAAACCTGAATTAACAATACATGACTAATATCCCCATTGACTATTTACAAATAGTATTACAAGAGAACATTCCTTTAAGTGATGAAGAGATAGCACACATTGATAAGCAACGGAGAGAATTTTTTAAGAATACAACAGGTATTTTGATGGGCGGTACACTTTTGATAATGGCGATTGCTTATTATTTTATACAAAACGAATTAATCAATTTCCGATACTATGTGTTGTTTGTTTTTGCAGGATTTGCCATGTTCAGCTTCTTCTATTTAATTGTCTGGTTAACATTCAGAAATTTCAAAAAGAATTGGGAGAAAGATATCAGACATGGGAAAAACAAACTGTCAAGCGTAATTATCAGCCGTCACAAAACAGAAAATGACGAATATATGCTCACTTTTGCAGGACGGCATAAAGGTGAGAAATTCAGAATTCCGGTTAAGAAAGCTGATTATTATCGTTACGAAACAGGAGCTAAAGTGCGTGTTACCTATTTAAAGTATAGTAAGGAAGCACTTGAACTTAGTAATCTTTAACCTCCCAACCATTGGTATACTTCTTTTAATAATTGCCGCTCTACCCATTGCCGCATTTCGCCATCACTGGATACCTGGTCGGAGGGAATACTTTTGGAATGCCAGCCTATCTTTGAGCCTTCCCTAACAGCCATGCCGGGATAGCACTGTAAGGGAATATACATGACCGCATTCCCGTCTGACCGGAGCTTTAATTTTTGCTGGATTTCGGATTGCAGCAGCATGCCTTGTGCCGGGAAGTTGGTTCTGCCCGTAGGGAATCCATGCCCGACAGTAACGAGGATCGTTTTAGCGGATTTGTCAATAAATGGCTGAACATTGGAAAAATCCCCTGCATATGGTATCCAGTTATTTTGAATATAGGGATTTTCCCGTCGGATCAAAAGGTTATCAGCGGGACGGAATACCTGTACATGCGCTCCCAGGGCGCCTAATATTTTAACGATGTCGTTTATTTGTTTAGCATGTATGCTTTCTTGTTCCACGGCCTGTTGTACCCCGCTTTCTTTGACGTTTCCCTTGTGAAAGTTGTTAATCAGGTCATCCTGATCAAATTTTACTTTACTAAACACGGTCTTTGACCATCCCTCTGCACCTCCCTGATCAACACCGGGGTCGGAATGGCCTGTTGCGGCGTTTTTGATGGCTGTTATCTGAAAGTCTGTTAGCTGAGTACCTGCCCAAAGTACCACCGCTTTAAAATCAGTGGTGATGGGTTTTTCAATGACAAATTTTTCCCCTTCATCCTTCAATTCCGCTTTACTGCTTTCTTTCTCTTTTTCTACGGGTTCCTGGTAATCATCAAAGTCCTGCTCTTCTTCTTGCCAGTCCTCGTTTTCTTCACCTTCTTCGCCCCAGTCTTCCTCTTCCTCCTCGTCAGAGCTGTTATGCTTTTCTTTCTCTTCTTCTATCGTAGCCTCTCCCAATAGTACGTTAGTGATTTCCATTTGATCATAATCCCTTCCTGATTCGATCATCTTCTTAAATTTCTTGTATTCTTCAGAACGTTCATTATTTAATCCTTCAAACATTTCAGCCAGGTCTTTGAGCAGGTCCTTCACTTTTTTATCCTCCATACTCCGGGAGCCGTCATACACACGTTGAACTACCTGTTGTGCTGGAAATTGGGTGGGTACTGCCGGCAGGGATATGCCGCCTGATCCGGCGAGGTTTCCGGCAACAGAACGCCCTTGAGATTGATTGGAGGATGATTTGCTATTTGCTTGTTTCATAGCAGATGGTTTACTTTTGAGGGATACTTCATTAAGGTAAGAAAAAGTTTTCAAATCCGGCGGCGTTTGCCAATATTGATATTACATGTGAAATACATTGAACTTATGGCCATCAGGATCAGCAAACACGAAACCATAATAACCCTTTCCAAACTCTTCCGGCCTGGAAACAATTGTTCCGCCGGCCTGCTGTACTTCTTTCTCCCAATTATTAACCTCTTCCTTAGTATCAGCAGAAAGAGTAAATATAATTTCATTCCCTGCTTTGGTATCAATGATTGGTCCCATCATGGCGGGTTCAAGTACATCCTTCAAAAAGAAATGGATGATAAAGTTTTCTTCACCAAAGAAGAAGCTGGTCAGTTGCTCCGACGCTCCGTTTGATTTAAATCCAAGTTGTTTATAGAATGTAGTGGTTCGTTCCAAATCCTGAACACCGAAATTGGCCCAGATCTTTTTTGTTTTCATAACTAACAGTTTTATGTTTAATAGCTTTTCTTTTTGATGGTGCCGTATTTGTAAAAAGGTAGCATCCTTTTGGAATGCTCATCAGCGTCTCAAAAATAGTCCATAAACTTATTAAACAGGGTGGCAATTTGTGAAATCTTACGGGGGTGTTTCTGCCATTTTTATAGTACAAAGGCATAAAGCTTAAAGAATAAGGCATCAGGACGTGTTTCCTGGATGGTTGTTACAATTGTTACGGGTGATTAGTTGTTTTCAAAAGGGTTTTATAACTTAAAGCAAACATTTCCTTATATGCACAAATGGTTGCTGTTACTGATATTGACTCCTGTACTTGCTTTTTCGCAGGAAGACCATAAACTTGAAAAGGGGTTGAAAGATCTTATCACCGGGTTTCATGGCGATGTGGGGATCTATGTGAAGAACCTGAGAACCGGCAGGTATGCAGCTATCAATGCCGACACTATTTTCCCTACGGCCAGCATTGTGAAAATTCCTATTCTCGTGGGCGTGTTTGATAAAATTGAGAAAGGCGAGCTGAAGTATCATCAGCCGTTGATTTACCGGGATTCTATTAAATATGGCGGATCGGGGCTGATGCAGTTCTTTAAGGACAGCACCGCTACAGAATTGAGTGTATTGCTGGCGCTGATGATGTCTTACAGCGATAATACTGCGTCCATCTGGAACCAGTCGCTGGCAGGAGGGGGGCAGCGTATTAATGAGCTGATGGAGCAGTATGGGCTTGCGGTTACGCGGGTGAATTCCCGCACTCCCGGGCGCGCGGAAATCTGGAAGGTATACGGCTGGGGCATGACTACCCCCCGCGAAATGGCTACCCTGCTGGTGAAGATCCGTAATGGGGAGGTGATCAGCAAGGCCGCTTCCGAAAGAATGTACCGGTTAATGACCCACGGTTATTACGATGAAACGGGCCTGTCGGCTATTCCGCCGTATGTACAGGCCGCCCATAAAACCGGTTCTCTGGATGCGTCCAGGTCTGAAGTGATACTGGTAAACGAACCACGCGGGGAATATGTTTTTTACGTGGGTACCAAAAATAATAAAGATCAACGGTGGACAGATGATAACGAAGCGCAGGTGCTGATTAAAAACGTTGCTGCTTACCTGTGGAAATATTTCAAACACTAAAATTTTAGAGAGAAGGATGGTAGTTTCGATAAAATACCTATTTTTGTAGTGATTAATACAAAATTGCTATTGTATGAGAGGACGACCGGCCATATATGATGACAAGGACGTGCTGACGAAGGCGCAGAAAGTGTTTTGGACAAAAGGATATACCGCTACTTCCTTAGAAGATATACTCACCGCGATGGGTATGGGCAGCGGAAGTTTTTATAATGCTTTTAAGGGTGGAAAGAAGGAACTGTTCCGGAAAGCCATTCAGCAGCGCCGGGAGGCATTCAGGGAGTTTGAAACCGCGCTTAACCAAAGTGATGCCCCCATGGAGCTGATCAGGGATTTCTTTCGCAGTATGGCCCGGGCCGACCGGGAAACGCACCTGCAGGGCTGTATAATCGTTAATACCGTGGTGGAAATGGCCTCTCTTGATAAAGAGCTTGAAGAAGAAGCCGTAACTATCCTCAAAGAAGTAGAGCAGCTTTACACCAAAGCCATCCGCCGTGCGCAGAAAAACGGCACCATGCAAAATCAAACCGACCCGGTGATCCTGGGCCGTTACCTGGTTACACTCTGGAACGGGTTAAACGTTACCAGGCGTATGTATCCTGATAATAAAATACTCCTTAAACAAATTGAAATGCAGCTGGAAATCCTCCGCTGATTTTTTTTACTGATTTTTGTAATGATCAACACAAAATATAATTTCTTCGCCATTAAAATAACAACACACGCATGGATTTACAGTTAACATCAAAAACAGCTTTTGTCAGCGGATCAACACAGGGCATTGGCTTTGCCATTGCCAGATTATTATTGCAGGAAGGAGCGGCAGTGGTTATCAACGGAAGAACACCGGAGAAGGTGGCTATAGCAGTGGAAAAGCTGAAGAAAGAAATACCGGCAGCAAAAGTTTCCGGTATAGCAGCTGACTTTGGCAGCGAAGCGGAAGTGAACAGGTTATTGGACGCGCTTCCGGATATCGATATTTTAATAAACAATGTTGGCATATTTGAACTGAAAGAATTTGCGGATATCCGGGATGAAGACTGGCTGAGAATTTTTGAGATCAATGTATTGAGTGGTATCCGCTTGTCGAGGCGATTGTTACCCAAAATGCTGGAGAAGAACCAGG
This sequence comes from Chitinophaga sp. CCNWYY40, assembly GCF_037483205.1. Classification (NCBI taxonomy): domain Bacteria; kingdom Pseudomonadati; phylum Bacteroidota; class Chitinophagia; order Chitinophagales; family Chitinophagaceae; genus Chitinophaga; species Chitinophaga sp. CCNWYY40. The sequence continues at coordinate 1,098,320 of NZ_JBBHLF010000002.1, read as the reverse complement.
GCAGAATTGTTTTCATCAGCAGTGAATCCGGTATCCATGTTCCGGGAAATATGATCCATTACGGCACCACTAAAACAGCCATGCTGGCTATGAGCCGTGGTCTTGCTGAGCTGACTAAAAATACCGGGGTTACGGTAAATACTATCCTCGGAGGTCCCACTTACTCCGAAGGCGTGGCTGGTACAGTAGAACAAATTGCGGGCGCGCAAAACTGCAGCGTGGAGCAGGTGAAGGCCGGTCTTGTTAAAACACTGATTCCAAACTCACTATTGCAACGGTTTATTGATCCGTCCGAAATCGCCAGCCTGGTGGCTTATCTTGCCAGTCCTTTGTCGGTAGCTACAAACGGGGCGGCGCTTCGCGCAGATGGAGGGGTGCTCAATACTATCGTATAAACAACGAAGCCCGGCGGGTTTTATAAGGCCGTAAATCCCAACTGCAATACTTCTTCCAAAAACGGCACCTGTTTTTCATTAATCAGCTTTACGGCTTCCTGCGAGGTAAACCAACCGGCCTTATCTATTTCGGGATAGGTTTTGTGTTTCCCACTTTTAGGCGGCCACTCTATTTCAAATGTATTGCTTACTATTTTCGCAGGATCGGGGTTGCCGAAGGCGGCCCAGCAATGTACCTGCTTGCCACCCTTTTGTGTAATGGAGGTAAGCCGGGTGAAAGGAGGAGCCGGCTTATAACCGGTTTCTTCTTCAAACTCCCTGACCGCAGTATTTAGCGGATCTTCTCCAGGCATAATTTCTCCTTTGGGAACCGTCCACCAGCCGGCGTCTTTCTTCGCAAAAAAAGGTCCGCCCGGATGTACCAGGAAAAACTCAGGCCCGTTGTCCGCAGAACGAAGAAGCAAAATACCGGCGCTTTGTTTCATATGGGGAAGAATTTATACAGTGAACTTATGGATCAAACTTACAACAATCCCCATACCAGACCGTAAAAAAAATGACCGGAAAAACGCGCTGGTGTTGTTTTTAATTGTTAAATTGACAGTTATACTAACCCGTCAGAAGACTCTTAAATAGATTACCACGTATGAAAAACCTGTTTATTGCGATATGCTTTATCAGCCAGATTGCCTTTGCACAAACGATTCCGGCAAAGAAAGACGTACTGTCGGCCATGCGCCTCACCAATCAGTATTTTATGCAGAAATGGCCCGATCCGGGCAAGCCTACTTTTACCAATAAAGAGCGCCCGTCGAATCTCTGGACCCGGGCCGTTTATTACGAAGGGCTGATGGCGCTGTACAACATCGACAAACAAGCCGCTTATTACGATTATGCCGTTGCCTGGGGCGAGAGCCATCAGTGGGGGCTTTGGGGCGGCACAGAGGTACGCAACGCGGACAATCAATGCTGCGGCCAAACCTATATCGATCTCTATCTCATCGACAAAAAAGAAGAGCGGATACGCGATATCAAAGCCGCTATGGATAATATGAAAGCCTCTCAGCAGGTGGACGACTGGTGGTGGATTGATGCGCTGCAAATGGCAATGCCCGTGTATACCCGGCTGGGAGTGATTTATAAAGATACCAGCTATTTTAACCGCATGTATAGCATGTACGCCTACACGAAATATAATCATGGTGGTAAAGGTCTTTATAACCCGGCGGATCACCTGTGGTGGAGAGACAAAGACTTTGTTCCTCCCTATACAGCGCCAAACGGCGAAGATTGCTACTGGAGCAGGGGCAATGGCTGGGTAGTAGCAGCGCTGGTGCGCACGCTGGACCTGCTTCCCGCCACCGATCCGCATTACGCGGAATACCTGCAGGACTACCGTGATATGTTAAAAGCGCTGGTCCCTGTTCAGCGCCCGGATGGCTTTTGGAATGTAAGTTTGCATGATGCGGATAACTATGGCGGAATGGAATTAACCGGCACCTCGCTGTTCGTATACGGAATGGCCTGGGGCATTAATCACAGGCTGATCGATAAGAAAACCTATCTGCCCATTGTCCGGAAAGCATGGAATGTCCTCCTGGAAAATTGTATCGATAAAGATGGACGATTGGGTTATGTGCAGGGCACCGGTAAGGAACCTAAGGATGGTCAGCCTGTTACCTTTGATAAAGTCCCGGACTTTGAAGATTATGGATTGGGCTGTTTCCTGCTGGCAGGCAGCGAGGTTTACAAACTGTAATTACCGGTGAAAAGTTTTTTCCAGGCTCCTGCCTTTCTTTAACCGGAAGTGCAGGAATAATAAAGCAATAGCCACCAACAGCACGCATAAACAAACAATGAGGCTCCATTCCAGGCGGATCGTCCTGGTGTGGTAAAACGACAGTATGCCTTCAATAGCTACGCATAATACCGCGCTGCCAATAAACGCATAGGCAATAAGATTTACCCCTTTGGAAATTGTATGCCGGGTGATGCTTAGGAAAATGGCGGTGATAAGACTGGCTACCAGTAATACAGGAATCGCTATGGTGACGGCCCAGCTGAGGCCACCGGTAAACGTATCCAGCAGTAACAAAAGCACTGCTGAAGTGATAAATCCTCCCAGCATACGGGTTGCGCTGCTGCCAGACCAGAAGGCAAAGAAAGAAACATAGCAGAAAATAGTAAGACAAACAGCTACCGGGTATTCTGACCACGAAATTGTTTTATTTACAATAAGATTGATGAGCAACGCTGCTATAATGGAGGAAATCAGCACCAGGGATACAATTTCCCACACCAGTTTCTTTTGTTGCCTGGTGAGCGTTGCAGCCGGTTGCGTTACTACCGGCTCCGGGCTGGCGCTGTTTGTACCGGCCTCATAACCACACAACGGACATATCTGCATATCATCTTCCAGTATTACGCCACAGTTATTACAATATTTCATACAATCATGAATTTATTATTTTAACAGCTATGCCCTGATGCGTCAAAAATGTCAGAAAATATCTTTCCAGTTCTTTGGAAGTAGTGATATTACCAAAGCTTAATACGAGGTTGTCGCCAAACCCGGCAACGCCGCAATTTACTCTCAACACCTTGTTGGGTGGCGGCGCTATAAATATAAACTGCTCTATCAGGTGATTGGCAGCTGTGCCCAGGTCTATCTTCCCCAGGTTGGTGACCACACCACTGTATTGTTTTGTGCTAATAATATACAACCTGGAAAGGAACAATGATTTCAGGAAAAGCGGGATGTTTCTGACTAGCGTATTGCGTTCACCGCCTACATTGCGTGAAATCATTTTATTGATCAGCTTCTGGTCGGTTTCCAGTTGCATCTGGTGATATACTGTTTTAACGATCTCCTCAAACGTGTAATGTCCTAACCGGAGATCAATCTGTGGAAGTATATATAGGGAGAAGTTTCTCATAGTCTGTGTGGGATATAATTTACGCAGGTTCAGCGGCACTTCAATACGTAGTATCTTCCTGTTAATATTCTTTTTTAGCCGGGGTTGCTGCTCATGAATTTGTTGGAGTGCATGAAGATAAACAGCGGTGAGATATACGGTAAGGCTCACTCCCAGCGCTTTTGCCTTTTGGGAAAGCTGGGCTATGGGCATGATGGCTGTAAGCACACTGAACCTCGGTTTTCCTTTTAAAGAGAAGGGAACATGAAAGGCGCCGGGCGTTTTTATATGCGGTGCATCAATCTTTTTAAAATACCTGCTATAGGCATCTTCATACTCTTCCGGCGCCGGCTTTTCCCCGGGGTCATAAAACGCCGGTTTATCTGCAAGTGGAATACAGCATTTTTCAAAATACACCAGTAACAGTGTCTTCAGAAATTCAAATGCGCCGGTGCCATCCGTCAGGATATGAGAAAATTCAACGCTGATTTTGTTTTCCTTTACCAGTATGCGGAACATCAGTTCCCGTTTTTTGAAGGCGCGGCAGGGTGTTTGCAAATCTGCCTCTACAGGGATGGGGCCTTGCTGCTGTTCGAGGTAATACCAGAAGAAGCCTGCTTTAAGTGTTACTTTGTAGTAGGGGAAACGGTTCTCAATTTCATTAACGGCTTCCAGCATGGCCTTTGCCTTAACCCGGTCTTTTAATACAACAGCTACGCGGAAAACAGAGGTCAACTCTTTATCCTTAATAGCCGGATAAATTTTTGCTGCATTATCCAGGCGGAGCCAGAAGTCGTTTGTCTGAATATTAGGCATACCTTACCGATTGTAAAACATTATGCCGGCAACACCGCTGTCATATTTAAACTGATCAATTTGGCCAGTATACACAGTAAATTATTCGCTTTTTTTCTCCGGTTAATCGGGAAGAAGCATTTTTTAAAAACGCTGCTGGCCACAGGCAGGCAAAATTTCTATAGTAGCCCGGAACCAACCACTAAGGTATACAAATTTTGTATAGTGGATAAACGCCTGGTAAACGGCCATCCTGTTTTTACCCTGCAATCCCGCGCGGGGAGAGGGCGGAAGCATATTCTGTATTTGCATGGAGGCGCTTATGTACAGCGCTTTACCTCTCATCACTGGTCATTTATGACCGAATTAGTAGCAGCCACACATTGTACCATTTCAGCGCCGGACTACCCGTTGGCGCCGGACTTTACTTTTGAGGATACGTTTAATATGATCCTGGCGCTTTACAGGGAATTACTTGAAAAAGTAGCAAAGGAGGATCTGATTATTATGGGTGATTCTTCAGGCGGTGGCCTGGCATTGGCTTTATGCCAGTTATTGGTAAAAGAACGGCTGCCGCAGCCGGGACAGCTGATCCTGCTTTCGCCGTGGCTGGATATCAGTCTCAGTAACCCTGAAATACACGAAATTGTTACGGAGGACCCCTTTATGGGGCTGGAAGGGCTTTTACAGGCCGGCAGGATTTATGCCGGCAATGCGCCGCTGGACCACTACCTGCTTAGCCCCATCTATGGTTCATTTAAGGGATTGGAGCACATCTCTGTTTTTGTAGGGACCCGGGAAATCCTGGTGGCAGACGCGCGTAAACTGAAGAAAATGATCGATCCGGAAGATGTACAGTTTATTTATGTGGAGTATCCGGGTATGGTTCACGACTGGATGCTCATTAACTTACCTGAATCCAAACAGGCACGGCAACAGATCATTTCCATTATTGAAACCGGTGGGTTATAAATATGGAGCAACCAAATCCAATAAAATAAATATATGACCCATGCTAAAATAAGCGGCTAAAATTTCGTTACTTGACGGGAATTTCAACGAAAATCGATCGAACCCATGCACGAAGATATAGCCTCGTACAAGCCGGAAGCAGCTGTGAAACGGAGTTTACACATCAGGATCTTTACCAATCTTACCTTCTGGGTGCTCATCGCCATTATCGCCGGCGTATTACTGGGCAGCCTGGCGCCGGCCACCGGCGTGAAGATGGAAATTATAGGAAAAACCTTTATCGATATTATCAAGCTGTTTATTGCGCCGATTATTTTCCTGACCATTGTTTTGGGCATCAGCGGAATGGACGATCTGAAAAAAGTGGGTCGTATTGGCGTTAAATCGCTTCTTTATTTTGAGGTAGTTTCCACCATTTCACTGGCCGCCGGTGTGTTGATGGCCTTATTGATCAAGCCGGGAAAAATTGATAAGTCGAGCCTGCAAATTGAAAATGCTTCCAAATATACTTCCGGCGCAGCAAAGAGTTTCGACTGGCTTTCCTTCTTCCTGAATAATATAACGCTGCAGGTATTGGTAGCCGCTATCATCATCGGGGTATTGCTCAATTACTCGAAATACCGGCTGGCAGTAATCAGGGGCCTGGGTAAACTCTCCAAATTGGTTTTCAAGGCACTGAAATATGTGATGTACCTGGCTCCGCTGGGCGCTTTCGGAGGAATGGCCTATACCGTTGGAAAGTTCGGTTTGCACACATTGGTACCATTGGCCAAGTTAATGGGCACTGTATACCTGACGATGGCCGTTTTTATTTTCCTGGTACTCGGCGGTATTTTGAAGTATTATAAAATGAGCATCCTGCGTTTTCTTAAATATATCAGGGAAGAGCTTTTACTGGTGCTGGGCACTTCCTCTTCAGAATCGGCTTTGCCTTCTATTATGCTGAAGCTGGAGAAAATGGGTTGCAGTAAATCGGTAGTAGGACTGGTGGTGCCAACCGGCTATTCCTTTAACCTGGATGGGACTTCTATTTACCTGTCGATGTCCGTCATTTTTATTGCACAGCTGTATGACGTACATCTCACTATCGGGGAAATCCTCACTATTATAGGCATACTGATGGTTACCTCGAAAGGCGCCGCTGGCGTAACCGGCAGCGGGTTTATTGTATTGGCTTCCACACTTACGGCTATTCATAAAATTCCGGTAGAAGGACTTGCTTTCCTGTTGGGGGTAGATAAATTTATGAGCGAAGCGCGCGCCATCACTAATATCATCGGTAATGGCGTGGCTACGATCGTTATTGCAAAAAGCGAAAAGGAGTTTCATCCTCCGGCAGATGATGCCGTGGCATATACAGGGGAAACCTACTAGCAGTTATCTCATTCAACGTTATCTACTTTATTAATCTCATAAGTAAATGATCGAATGTCGCTTTATCTTTTATCACATTTTTGAAAAATACGGCATCTACCTGTTCAACGATATGATAAGCCTCTTTTAGTATTTGTGTGCCTTTGCTGGTAATTCTTAATTGTTTCGCACGACTGTCGACAGGATCTTTTACCCTTTTTATGATCTGTTTTTTTTCTAAAGCCATTAAAACTTTAGAAGTCATCATTTTATCGGTATTAGCGTAATCCGCCAATTGCTGCTGGGTAACTGTTTTTTCTTTTCTACTTAACCAGTAAAGGCCTGCCATTAAAGAAAATTGAGTTAGCGTGAGCCCCATCTTTCCAAGTGCCCTGTTCATGCTTAACTGCCATTGCATGGTCACCTGCCATAGCAGGTACCCGCTGTTTTCTTCTGGTTCTACATAGGAGAATATCTGATTTTGTTTATCCATACTATCAACCTTCTTTTGTTTCCTGTAATGTAATTGAATAGCCATCAGGATCGGATATAACGAGGATTCTTCCAAACGGCGTTGGATGGATATCCTTGACAATAGAAATTTTCTCCCTGTTTGTCTCCAAAAACACGTCCAGGTCGCCTATTGCAAACCACAGGGCTACTCCCCAGCCAAGCAGGTTTGCTTTGGAAAGTTCAATCATAGGCTTTCTGATAGCGAATGCCGCACCATTTTTTTGTTCAAATACTATTGCGTCGGGCGGCGATTTTAAAACCGGCTTAAAATTCAAAATTCCGGTATAGAATTTTCCGGATACGTCGAGATCACTCACCTGGAGTGAAACAAAGGAGAGTTGTGTTGGATTTGACATTATATCAAGTTTAGTAGTTGCGACTACTAAATTACGAACTTTATTTGAATTGCCAACTTTTGTTCAGCAAAAGCATTGAGCAACTCAACGGATCAGCAGGTATTTTATAAATGGAAGCGTGATTTGAGGAGGAGCACAAATTTCTAAAGAAACAGCCGGCCCTGATATGGAGAGCCGGCTGTTTTCATTCATCAGTTTATTTTTACCCGGGCTACTTTGCCATTAATGCCTTTGCTCGGTATAAGCGTTACCACCACAAATCCATCTTCATAGCTTCGTTCAAAAAGATTCACCAAATACTCAGGCGACTCCTTTTTTACATTAATAATGCAGAAGTCATCGTTCACAGAGCCGTCTGGTAAATCAGATGCCCTGATGGTACAACCAGGCCTTACATTATATAGCCTTAAGGAACGGATTCCATTATTAGGTACCGGCTTGAAATCCTGGCCGGAAAAGTCTTCTACTGTTTGTACAATGTTCTCGGTGGCATTGTTGCCTTCATAAAAAACGATAAGACCCATTTGATTAAATTTTGAGGATGAATAATAAATAAATAATTACCTGATAATCCTGCAGGATATAAGTTTAGGAGCCGACGACGGTGCATCAGCGGGCTTTAATGATTTGCATGGAAATGAATTAGCATAACAGCGTACAGGCAGGGAATGCCACGCGGTTAACAACTATAACAATAAATGATCAATGAAAAAGGATCCGGGTTTTCTGGTTTTCATATATGGTTATTTTCACGGTGATGAAATTAATAAGAATATTCATCATTAAAAAATATTATCAGCATTCCTAACGGGATATATAGCAATGTTTGATAGCTGTTTATTTTTTTATAGAAATCACTTATTATCATTATTTTTAAGTTAAGTAAACAGATAGTAATGAAAAGAACAGAGTGGTTCAACAGGATATTCCCCGTTATTGAAGATAACGGCATACTGCCAGGTATTATTGAACGGCTTAGCGGAACGCCCGCCCGCATAGAGGAGATCATCCGCACAACATCTCCTGAATTACTAATTATAAAAACAGGGGAGAAGTGGAGTATCAATGAAGAAACAGGACATCTTGCAGATATGGAACCGCTATGGCTTGGCCGTTTGGAAGATCTTATCAACGGCGCCACAGAACTGAGAGTAGCAGATTTAACCAACCAGAAAACACATACTGCCAATCATAATGCAACACCCGCCCCTGTATTGCTGCAACAGTTCCGGGAACAACGGCAACAGCTGGTCAGCCGTCTCTGGAGCCTGAACGATGAGCAGCTGACAAAATCAGCGTTGCACCCGCGCCTGAAAACGCCCATGCGGATCATCGACCTGGCTTATTTTGTGGCAGAACATGATGATCACCACCTGGCCGGCATCCGGCAACTGCTCAGATAGAACAGGCTGGTAGCCGCGACTTACGACTTACATTTCCGGTTTCATAACAAACTACCGGTTACCCATAAACGTTAAAATGCAATCCTATGCGTAAATTATTATTGTTGCTTATCGGTGTATATCCTCTTTCCCTCCAGGCCCAGGATCACTTTGAGCTGAACGGAAAGGTAGATGGTTTGCATAATGGCGACAAAATTTATCTTGTTTACCAGGTGGAAGATCAACGGATCACAGATTCCACCATGGTGACAGATGGCCGCTTTGTTTTCAGGGGAAAACTGGAATACCCGGTTTACACCAGTTTATTCCTTAATCAAAATCCCTATGTGCAGCGACTGGCAGCCGGCCAGCAAATGGACTACGTGAGGCTATACCTGGAACCCGCCACCTTTACCGTGGAATCCCGGGATTCACTGAAGAACATTGTGATCAAAGGCTCGCCTGTAAACGATCAGCAGGCGGTGCTTCGGTCCATGCTGAAAAAAAATGATGAACAGTTTGCCGCGCTGACAAAAGAATTTGAAGCGCTGCCGGAAGCCCAACAGAAAGACAAAAAAGTATATGATGCTTTCGTAGCGCGCGAAAACCAGCTGCTTACAGAGTCGTACCAGATTCACCTGGAGTTTGCCCAAAAGCACCCGGCATCTTATCTCAGCGTGGTGAGTCTTACCCAGGCAGCCGCCCATCCGGGAATGGCCGCAGCAGCAGGGAAGGCATATGAAGGCCTGGTCCCTCATCTGAAAAATTCTCCCCTGGGAAAAAGAATCCCGGTGTTACTCGCCTCCAGGGCAAATACAGAAATGGGCAAACTGGCGCCCGACTTTACACAGTACGCTCCCGATGGCAAAGCCGTGAAGCTCTCCTCGTTCAGGGGCAACTATGTATTGCTTGATTTCTGGGCCAGCTGGTGTGGCCCCTGCCGGAAAGAAAACCCCAACGTACTGAAAGCCTACAATAAATACAAAGAGAAAGGGTTTACTGTATTGGGCGTATCGCTGGACATGCCCGGCCAGAAAGACGCCTGGCTGAAGGCCATAGAAAGTGACCAGCTGACGTGGCCACAGGTGTCGGATCTCAAAGGCTGGGATAATGTGGTGGCGCAACAATACGGCATCCGCTCCATTCCCGCTAATTTCCTGATCGATCCCTCCGGTAAAATCATTGCGCAAAATCTCCGGGAAGATCACCTCCAGGAAGAACTTGCACGGATCTTTAAAGAGAACAAACAAGGCAGTTTATAATTGAACAATTACTGTCCGGAAGCGGACAATAAATGTGATTTAAATAGTTGTAGGTAACTGGTTATGAATAGATTAACGAATTGGCGCTTTCTTTGGTCATCCGTTTCCACTTCTTAACCGGTAAATTTTCGTTTATGTTTAAAAGTTATTTCAGGGTTGCATTTCGTAATCTTTGGAAGAACAAAGAATTTTCTGCGATCAATATCCTGGGCCTGGCCATCGGCCTGGCTACCTGTTTGCTCATCATGATCTACGTACTCGATGAGCTGAGTTACGACCGGTTTAATAAACAGGCAGACCGTATTTACCGCGTGGATGCGGATATTAAATTTGGAGGCACCCGTTATGATGTGGCCACCGCCACCGCACCAATGGCGGAAGCGCTTAAACAAGACCTGCCTGAAGTAGAGCAGGCCGTCCGCTTCCGTGACTACGGCGGCTTCCTGGTTCGCCTGGATGCCAGGAATATAAAAGAAGAAAAGGTGATCTATGCAGACCCCACCTTGTTCAATGTGTTTAGTCTACCCCTCATAGCCGGCGACCCGGCCACGGCATTAAAGCAACCCAATACCGTAGTGGTAACGGAAAAGGTGGCCCGCAAATATTTCAACAGCACCGATGTGGTAGGTCGTAACCTGCTCATCAATGACAGCGTTAATTTCCAGATCACGGGCGTATTGAAAGCACTGCCCGGACAATCGCATCTGCAGTTCGATTTCTTTGCTTCGCTGGCAGGATCGGAAGAAAGCCGGAGTTCCAATTGGCTCAGCAATAATTTCAATACCTATATACTTTTAAAAGAAGGAGCAGACCCCGGGAAAATGCCCGCCAGGCTGGACCAGATGGTCGATAAATATATCGCGCCACAGATAGGATCTGCTATGAATACATCTATGGAAGATTTCCTGAAAACAGGAAACTATATCCGGTATAGTCTTACGCCGCTCACCAGCATTCATTTATACAGTAACAAAGGATATGAGCTGAGTCCCAACAGTTCCATCCAGTACGTTTATATCTTTTCCGCCATCGCCATGTTCATCCTGCTGATTGCATGCGTTAACTTCATGAACCTCTCTACGGCGCGTTCCGCCAACCGTGCAAAAGAAGTAGGAATCCGTAAAGTACTGGGTTCTGTGCGCACGCAACTGATTGTGCAGTTTATCACAGAATCCATGCTGATCAGCTTTATCGCTTTAATCATCGCATTGGGTATTGCATGGCTGTTAATGCCTTATTTCAATGAGCTGGCGGGTAAAGAAATGAGCATCGGGTTGCTGACTACGCCCTGGCTGATGGCTGCGCTGGCGGGTATAGCTGTCCTGGTAGGATTGCTCGCCGGCAGTTACCCTGCCTTTTTCCTTTCTGCGTTCCGGCCGGTGCTGGTGCTGAAAGGTACTATTGCGGCAGGTTTCCGGACGGGCATGTTACGTAATTCATTGGTGGTATTCCAGTTCAGTATCTCCATATTCCTCATTGTAGGCACAATGGTTATTTACAATCAGCTAAGCTATATCCGTAATAAACAACTCGGCTTTAACCGGGAGCAGGTGATGATTATCCAAAACACGCATACACTGGGTGGCCATGCCAGGTCCTTCAAACAGGATGTACTGGGAATGAACGGTGTGGATGGAGCTACTATGACTTCCTATCTGCCCACCTCATCTCTTCGCAATGATAATCCTTTGTTCCTGAAACCAATCCCTGACCAGGAAAGCGCGATCTCTATGCAAACATGGTCGGTAGACGATCAGTATATTCCTGTACTGGGCATGAAAGTCATAAAGGGCCGGAATTTTTCGAAAGATTTTCCTACAGACTCGCAGGCGGTAGTGATCAATGAATCGGCTGCAAGGCTGATGGGACTTAAAGATCCGCTCAACCAAAAGATATATGCATTCCGTGATGACGCACAGAGCAAGGAAATGGATGCCTATACGATTGTAGGCGTGGTGAAAGATTTTAACTTCAATTCCCTGCGGGAACAGGTAACGCCGCTGGCGCTTTTTCTCCGCGATAACCGGGGCAGTATGGCGCTCCGCATTAAGGGCAATAATATTCCGCAGCTGATTGCGCAGATGGAAGAAAAATGGAAGCTAACAGTTCCTAACCAGCCATTCAGCTATTCTTTCATGGACGATGATTTTAATGCACTCTATAAGTCGGAGAACAGGATGGGCAGAATTTCCCTGTCCTTTTCGGTGCTGGCCATCTTCATCGCCTGCCTGGGGTTATTCGGACTGGCGGCTTATGCCGCAGAACAGCGTACCCGTGAAATAGGCATCCGGAAAGTATTAGGCGCTACCGCCACCAATATCGTAAACCTGTTGTCGAAGGATTTCTTAAAACTCGTGATGATCTCCATCCTGTTTGCTTTTCCTGCGGGCTGGTGGGTGATGCATCGCTGGCTGCAGGATTTCGCCTACCGTATTACTATTAGCTGGCAGATCTTCGGACTGGCCGCGTTACTGGCGGTTATGATCGCCCTGTTTACAGTAAGTTTCCAGGCTATCCGCGCTGCACTGGCCAACCCGGTTAAAAGCTTACGGTCTTAAAAATAACTTGCGCATCCTCAATTTTGCGTCTCATCAGGATCGGCCGTTTCGTCGAGGTTATCTTTTCCGGAACCCCGGCGTAGCTGCACTTTGGGATTGCTCTGCGTGCCGGTAACGTTGAAGGGTATACCGAAGATGCCAAACGGCGGCAGTCCGAGGCGGCCTTTCAGGTTCAGTTTTCCGTCAAGACTAACCTGTCCCTCAAAGCGGGGGCGGAAGCCGGCAACCCGCATCTTTGTTCTGGCAATGGTGATGATATTATTATTGATGGTCGACTTAATATCTATTTTAGAGAGGTCGGGATCTTTCACATCATCTTTGCCGGTGGAGCTGCTCACAGCATTGAACAGTTTAAAGCCTTTCATCTTTATTTTCTTTACTGACAGCACGCCTTCTCCTTTCAGAGAAGGGTACACCGGGTGCATGTTTTCATCCAGCTTGCCGCTAAGCTGGTAATCGAGCCCCACTATGCCGCTGGCGCTGGCAGCGGAAGAGGCGATATCATGAAAGAGCTTTATTTCGTTATATGCCCGTTTTATATCAAATTCTTTTGCGTTGATGTGATAGTCGAACGTGGCTTTCTTAGGCTGAATACTTACATACGTGGCTTCCATTTCTACCGGTGCGCCAATAATAGAGAAGCCCGTTTTGCTCAGGCGTACTTTATTGCTGTCTACATTGAGTTGCCCGCGGAAGCTGTCGATGGCGATGCCCTGGAAGTTTATTTTATTCACGGCTGCATTCAGTACCAGCGCCAGGTTGGCGGGGACCATTACAACGCCGCTGGGCGTAGTGGCGGGTTTGCCGGTGGTTTTCGTGTCACCGTTAACCATCAGTTCATCCACCAGGATGTAGTTGCTTTTCAGATCGAATGTACCATGCAGGGTTTGATTTTTCAGCGTAGCATAACCGATTACATTGCTGAGAAAGCCATTCAGTGTAATAACCGATTTGCCATAGCTGGCATTAAACTGATCGAACCACATTTTGTCCTGGTCGAAACGGAAAACACCGTTTTTAATATTGAATGGCAGGGGGAATAGTTCGGCGGTTAGAATAATGTTCTTTACCACCAGCGAGCCTTTATTGTTTAATTTACTGTACCTGCCGGCGGTGGCGTCGCTTTGCGTGCCGCGCAGCGAGAGGTCGGTTTTTATAAAGCCCTGTACATCGTAGCCCCGCAATGCAAACACCTTATATATTTTGCCGAGGTCGATGATACCGTTGGAAGTAATATTATACCGGAGATCATCAAAGTTATTGAGATCGGCTTTTAGCATGAAGGGTTGTCCTTCAAACTCAAAGGCTACCGGTTTGAGATCTACCTGTAAAGAACGCATGGTGCCGGTGGTATTGGTAATGGTGGCATCCACATTTATTTTCTGAACAGGATGGGGGTAGTATTTCGTTTGTACGGTACCGTTATTCATAGCCAGTTTGGCGGTGGTAACGGGAAACAGTCTTTTTGCCGGTACATAACTGCCTTTGGTGACGATGTTGATATTCAGATCGCCGGTCACATCCAGGCTGTCCATTTTATAAAACTGTTTGATATCGCCGAGGTGCAGTACAGACGCGAGCTGTGCATCAACCACCGGTTCCTGGGCATTGTGAAGCCGGAAGAAACCTTTGATATAGTTACTCAGCATATCCGCATTGATATCGGCAATGTTGAGGTACGTATGTGCGTAGTCGTTATCCGGGCAGCCGGCGTCCACATTGAAGCTGATATTATTGAGCGCCTGCGGCATGGATGTAAATTTGAAGTAGCCATTCCGCAGGGTGGATTTCAGGCTGAATGCGGGAACGCTGGTGATCACGGTATCCGCCTGCTTGCGGAAGCCGCGGTATACAACGCCTTTGGCATACCTGCCATCGGCCTGCAGGTGCGCCTGCAGCCTGCCTTTCATGTCGAAAGATTGTCCGCCTATTGCCTTGTTCCATTTTTCCAGGTCGATGTCGGTATTCAGTTTTACGTGAATGTCTGGTGTGGTAAGTCCCTGTACACGGATCACGGAGCTGAAATAATCTTTATCAATATTAAAGAAGATGGAATCCACATTGATATAAAGACTATCCATATTGAGTTGTGGCAGTCTCGACTGGAAATTGAGAAAGAGGTGCTTTATGGGTGCAGGGGCTTTATCGTTGGTGATGACACCTTCCCTTACTTTCATATTGAAGGTTACATCGGGCATGGTGTTGGTTTCCGCGATGTATTGCCCGATCAGGCTGGCATTCACATCGGCAGTTCCCTGGATGTCTGTTTTATCCATCCAGGTCACGTATTCGGCGGGGAGTGCGCTGAAAATGGCATGTAGACTGGATTCCATCGAACTAAGACGGAAATCCATCCGGTAGCCGTTTTTCAGGAATCCGAAGGAGCCGTTTAGTCGTACCGGCAGCTCATTCAGCTTCAGGTCATTCTTCTCAAAAATCAGGTCAAGGGAGTTGGTGTTGATCTTGGTGATCAGTTCTCCATTTAATTTCTTCGACAGGATATAGGAGGTACCTGCATAGGTAAGGTCAAAGGCGCCGATGCGTACCCGTGAGTGCAGGTCGAACTGCGCTTTGCTCAGATCGCCTTTACCGGTATAGTTCACATCTTTGGCCTGGATGTACATGGGCAGGGACTGGTCGTCATAAATGATGTTGCAGTTTTCCAGCTGTATGCGTTCTATTTTCAGGGAGGCGCTGCCGCTGTCGGCCTTGCTGGCGGCGGTGGCTGGCGCGGATTTGTACACATTATAATTGGGATGTCCTTCCGCATCTACCAGTACATGGATATCTCCGCGGGTCAGGTAAATTTCATCGATGTTAATGGCGCTGGAAAAGATGCTGGCCAGGTTCACGCCAAGTGCCACCTCATTGGCCGCTATCAGGGTATCCTGTTTAAAAGGAGCGGCGCCCTTTAAGCTAAAATCGTAAAGGGTAAGCGTCAGCGAGGGGAAGTGGTTGAAAAACGACAGCCGCGCGCGGGAGAAGTTCAGATCCCCGGTAATGCTGTTATTGGTCCATGTTTTTATTTTATTGGAGATGGCCGTTGGAAAAAGAACGGGGAGCAAGAACAATAAAAGAAAGATTGCAGCAATTGATATTGAAATAATTTTCAATGTCTTTATAGCTGTTTTTTTTACGAAAGCATTGCGCATGGCGTTCCGGAGATATATAGCGGTTATGGTTACGCGCTAAAGGTAGTTATTTTTTATGAGCCCGCTTAAATTGGGCGATGCTCCGGAAACAACAGGCGCTCCTGGTGGAAGGAGCGCCGGAATGGAATTACCCTTTTAATATCTTCGCCTTCTCTTCGTCAAATTCAGCGGCAGAAAGAATGCCTGCATCCAGCAGCTCTTTCAGATCCAGTAAGGCTTGTTTCTTATCTGCCATGCTTTTCCCGGCAGGCGCACTGGCCGGAGCTGCCTCGTTTTTCGGGACTTTTGCTTCGGGAGAATTATAACTGAGCAACAGGGCGGCAATTTCATTATAGCCTTTTATAGAGGCGTAATCAATGGCCTTTTGTTCTTTAGTATTAACAACAGATACATCTGCATGTTGTTCCAGCAGGTATTTTACGATATCCTTTTTACCATTGGAAGCGGCGTAATGCAGGGCGGTATTCCCTGATTCATCCTGGATATTTACATTGGCGCCGCGTTCCAGCAACAGCTTTACCATGCTGAGATGGCCGTTTTTAGCGGCTACGTGTAACAGGCTTTCGCCACCGTAGCTATAAGTGTGATTGAGGGTGAAGGCGCTGTCCATAGAAAGACTGGAAGCGCTTTCCACCCAATCCAGGTAGCTGTTCATACTGGCGGTATCTGCGGAGAGCGGCTGACTGAAATTAACATCAATGCCCTTATCCAGGAAAAGGGTGACGATCTCTTTTTGATTATTGGCGCAGGCGTACCAGATCGGGGAAAGACCATTTTTAGAAGTGATCAGCACATCGGCGCCGTGTTGTACGAGCAGGTTGGTGAGTGCCCGGTTGGTATCATAGCAGGCGATCAGCAGTGCCGATTCCCCCGCGTGATTGGTATGGTTTACGTTGGCATTATTCTGAATCAGCGCATCGGCCATTGCCAGGTTTTTGGACCGCACCGCTACTATGAGGGGGCTGTCGCCGGCTTTATTGGTGGTATTCACATCCGCGCCATGATCAATGAGCGTTTGCACCACTTCTTTATTGCGCCAGGCGGAGGCAATGAGCAAAGGTGTTTCGGCCTGGTTATTTTCCAGGTCAACAGTAACGCCTTTTTCCAGGAGTTTTTCTATCAGTTCCTTCTGACCGGTTTTAGCGGTGAGGTGTAACAGGCTGTTTCCCTGGAGATCGTTGATATCAATGCGGGCGCCTTTTTCCAGCAGGAACAGCGCGGTTTGTTTTTGTTTTTGCAGACAGGAAAAGTAGAAGGGTGTTTCCCCGTTATGATCTTCGTAGTCGAGATCCGCACCGGCGTCCAGCAACAGCTTTGCTATATCCAGGTAACCGTGATGCGCAGCGTAATGCAGGGCAGTCCTTCCTTTCTCATCGGTATAGGCTACATCTACCTCGTTGTTGGCAAGTAAAATTTCTGCTATTTTACGTTTGCCGCTTTCACAGGCAATAATAAAAGACATGGACATGGTACTACGCTTTATTTTTTAAAAGTAACTCTACTGTTTTTGATTTCAGGTTATCCTGACCGGCAAGGTCTATTGGCCGCTGATCGAGATCGTTGGTGGCATTTACATCTGCCCCGTGTTCTATCAGCAGTTTTGCCTTGCGGTAAAGTTGCCTGGCCGCTTCCTGTTCATAGTTTACATTGTAGGCGCATACTTTATGAAGAAGGGTATTGCCTTCGTTATCCCGGCGGTCAATTTCTATCGCACCTGTTTCCAGCACTGCCTGTAAAACATCTGCAGCGTGTTCCGCGATCCAGTCCAGCGCTGCTTTGTCTTTTGCATAGTAGGGAGAGGTCTGGTAAATATCGGCGCCGTCGCGGATCAATGCTTTCAGCAGCTGTACTTCCGATGGAGAGCCTTGTCTGCGCATACGCATAGCGCCACAAAAAACGGTTTCCCCGTTTTTGTTGGCAATATCGAAATCCACGGGAGCATAGGCCGCCAGCTTTTCATACCGTTCTGCATTACATACCTGGTGTACAATGGCCGCATAGAAAGCTGTTTCGCCGTCCTTTCCCGGCTGATTCAGGTCTGCTCCGTTTTGCAGCAGCAGGTCTATATATTTTTCCTGCCATTTACTGATGGCCAGATGCAGTGGCGTTTCCTGTACAATATTTCCTGCATTGGGGTCTAATCCTTCGCCGATAAGATATTCCAGGTAAGCCACGCCTTTATCTTCCTTGATGGCATACTCACGGACGATCTTATACAGGTAGTTTTGATCGTAATTATCTTTGTAATGAACATTACAGCCAGCGGCTACCAGTATTTTAATATGTTCAATGGGAGCGGAGTTGTCAAAGGCAACACTTAACAGTGTTTTATCCTGGAGGGCATCGTTAATATTATCCAGTTTTCCAACGAAGGAAGTAAGAAAGTCCAGGTCTGCCGGCTCAGTGCCCAGGTATCTGAACAGGCTGGGGAAGATCGTCTCATCAAATTTTTCATACTCATAAATATCCGTTTCTATGATCCGGTCTTTTACCAGGGTATCGATGAGTTCAAAGGCTTTAGCCCTGATGAGTGTATCATAGATTTGTTTTTTGTCGTAAGATGAAAGGTCTTTGGGTAATTTTTCACCTTGATCGATCCGTTCTTTTGCTGCCGACAGGTTGCCTCTTTTCAGCGCATCTGTCAGTGGGTTTACTTCGTACATAAGCCTGGTTTACTTTTTTTTGGGTGCTTTGGGTCAATTTTCCTGCCAAATATACGATAGGATTGCTAATAGCAAAACATGGCAACCTGCATCATTAAAACATAGAAAATTGTTAATAATTGAGGCCACGCTTGCTTATGTTTCTATCCTGTCTTAGATTGAGATGGAAATGAGCAAATTTTTACAAAGGATATTTATATTGATAGTATTCGTCTCGCTTCACCTGGTGTCCACCGGGCAGGTGCGGGTTCGCGGTACTGTATACGACCGTACGGCCCGTTTCGGGATGGCGGGCGTAAGTGTGAAGAGCAACTCCGGCGCAGGTACTGTTACTGATTCCGCGGGTCATTACACCATTATATTGCCTGTCAGTGATTCTATCAGTTTTTCCTACCAGGGGAAAGCCACTATGAAATTTGCCGTAAAAGAGATCCCGGTTAACCGCACGTTCGACATGAGCCTGCATGTAGATATTCATTCTTTACGTGAAGTAGAAGTATCCGCCGCGCGGCCGCGCAGCTACGGGCAGGATTCTGCAGAGTTCCGCAACGAATACCGCAAAGTGTTTGACTATTCGCCGGAGTACCTTACCAGTGGCGGCAGTGGAATGGGCGCCGGCATTAACCTGGATGCGCTATTCAGCATGAAAAAAATTAAACGGATGGAAAACTTCAGGCGTTTCCTGGAACGGGAAGAACGCGAGAAGTACATCGATCACCGTTTTAATAAAGCACTGGTAAAGAAGATCACCGGGCTGCAATCGCCGGCGCTGGAGGTTTTCATGGTAGAATACAGGCCCAGCTATGAACTGCTGCTGAGTTTTGAAACAGAATACCTGTATTATAAATATCTCAAAGAGTGTGGTAAATATTTTTCCGAGAAATGGGAAATAGAACATCCGGTTAACAAAAGCCGCAGGAATAATATCCTTTTTCAATGATGGGCTACCGCTAACATTGTTAGCCGTAGCCCTGCAACTATCTTACTCATATCCATTCTTCAGCACCAGCACCGCTCCGGGAACAGCCGTGAGAGAAAGGAATCCATCTTCCGTACTATTTATTACAAATCCTTTATTGCTGGCAGCAAAGAAAGTTTTGAACGGCAGCTTTAAGCGGGTTTGTCCGCCTTTTTCCGCAACAATTTTTACTTCATCCACCTGTCCGCCATCTTTCCTTGCACTTACCAGGAAAGCGCCTTCTGTGCGCAATTGCTCGAATGATACATTATTCCATGCGGCTGGTATGGCGGGCATGATTTCTATAAAGCCGGCATAGCTTTGCAGCAGCATTTCCTGTAGTCCTGCGGCAAAGGCAAAATTACCTTCCAGTGTAAATGGCCGGTACTGGAATTTCGACAATCCTGATTTGGTTTGGTCGCCGTTCAGGTGAAAACTATTCACAGAGCAGAAGGCGCGGGCAAAGGTTTGAAGGTCTTTCGCCGCACCGGCGCCGTCTTTCGCACGTGCTTTGATATTGCCCATCCACGCGTAGGAGTAGCCGCACCAGTAATCCGGCCCGATACTGTCCGCCAGGTGTATGGTGTTTTTGATAATCGTTTGTGCTTTGGCGCCATCTTCCCATTTGATCAGTCCCAGCGGATGAATGGCCATCATGTGGGAGAAGTGGCGGTGCGACTGATTATACGCCATACTGGGCGCAAACATCAGTTCATTGCCGGGAGAGAGGGAGAAGTCGCCAAACTCCGAAAGTATGTTATTCCAGTGCGCGGCCTCGCTGCTCAATCCCAGTACGGTGGCCAGTTCTGCGGCTTTGCTGAAAGTGAATTTCATCAGCGCCAGGTCGTAGTTGGTATTTTGCAGGAACCAGGCATCCAGGCTATTATCGTTTATTTCGGGGCTTGAACTTATCTTCAGTTTGCGGTGTCCGTTGTTGTCTTTAACGGTAATATTTTCCAGGAATGAGGCGGCGCCTTTTATCCAGGGGTAGGCTTTTGTTTTCAGGAACTGCTTATCCATGCTGTAGCGCCATTGCAGGTAGTAGTGCTGGGCCAGCCACGACGAAACGGTAGGAGAGAGCGAGTACTGGATCCAGCCGCCCATTTCAGTGCCATCCAGCGTGGTAACGCCTGGTACAGCAAGACCGTCTGCTCCAAAATACATTTTGGTATAACGTTGATAATTTGCTTTGTTGGCTTCGAGGTGATTAATATATCCCATTGCTTCTTCGAGGTGATTGGCGCTATAGGAGGGCCAGTAACTGAGCTGGGTGTTGAGATCGTGGTGGTAGTCGCCTTTCCAGGGCGCAATGCGGCCGTTGTCGGCGGTCCATACGGCCTGGAGGGAAATGGGCGGCGCATTTTTTCTGGCGGCGGAGCCAAACTTATATTGTTCGAGGTACCATTGTTTTTCGAGTAAGGTATCCGGCACACGAATAGCGGATTGATGCCAGAAGTGTTGCCACCAGCTGCTATGCGTTGCCAGTTCTTTGTTGAAATCATTGGCAGCGGCTTTGGCGGTTACCTTTGCGGCGAGTTCATTAACCGGTTTACCGGGATATTGTGAGGAAATACTCCACACGCCTTCTATAGTAGTAGCGTTTATTTTTTTCCAGCGTACATTGATTTCATATTTAAATCCGCCCCAGCCTTCCTGCTGATAGGTAATGCTGTTGCCGGTTTGCCGGATGCTGCCTTGTTTGTAGCCGAGCCTGGACAGGTCGTCGCCGCCCACCGGATCCGCTACATTTTTCACCGCGCCCTGGTATTGAGGAGCCAGCAGTTGCGGTGCAAAATCAGCGTTTACATTTTCAAAACGAAACCATCCCAGCGGCTTTACGGCGTCTACAAAAGTTTTCATGCGTGCGCCGCCGGCCCATGTTACTTCACATACTGCGTTGGAAAGGGTAAGATGAACAGATTGTACGGCGCCCCAGTTCCTGGTGTCAAATTCCAGCGCACCTCCCGGTATTTTTGAAGGCGCGGCTTCCTGGTCGTAAGGTGCATCGAGGTATTGCTGAACGGGTTTGTAGTCTTTTTTATTAACCTGGTCTATTACCCATTGGTAGCTGAATTCTTTGCGATGCAGTCCTTTCATGGGACGCATGTCCCAGAGGTCGGCCCTGTCCAGCGAAAGTCTCAGGTGATCATCTTTTTGCCAGATGAGCGCACCCAGCAAACCATTGCCAAGTGGTATGGCTTCATCCCAGCGGGTGGCCAGTTGACTAAATTGCAGATCATGTTGGGAAGATTGGCCGGCGCTGGTTAATGCCAGCAGCGAAAGCGACAGTGCCGCAAGGAGTTTGTTCATCTGTTCTGTTTAATAATAGGATACTATAGCACAAACAATTTAATACTTTAAACTAAAAAAGCAAAGCGCCTTCGTTATGAGGGCGCTTTGCTTTTTATATCTCCAGGTTTACACTTCCGAGCTATCAATCACCGGTGCGCCCGCTATTTTCTCTACAACAGCTGCCGGTAAATAAGGGCGGCCTCCGGATGCCGGGATACAGGTGCCTGTAAAAACCGCTTTGGTCATCACCTTTCCATTGAGAAGGATCGATTGCTTGAAATGCAGTCGCGGCCCGCCGGACGGATCCGCAAACAACGTACAGGTAACCGTGAACTGATCTCCCTTCTTCAGTGATCTTAAAAACTGAATCTTATAACCTGATAAAACCATATAAACACCATTCCTGGCCTGCTCCTCAAAATCAAAACCGAGTATTTCGCGGATATAGTCGTGCCGGCAATACTCCATGTAGAAAGGATAATACAGTCCATCCATAATATCCTGTACATCGATATGCTCTTCTTTTGCAACGTATTCCTTTGTGTATTCCATTATCTGTTTAAATTTGGTTATTTTACAACGGCGCATTCAACGCACTGTTACACGCCCAAAATAGTATTAAATTGTGAATCATAAATAATGATGACCATATTGAAACTGAAATTCTTTTTACTCATTGTGTTGTTAACCACCATCCTCAACACTGCCGGCGCGCAAACTGATAAATGGACCGGCATCTGGAAAGCAGCCCTTCACCCATGGGGAAACCGGACACCTATCACCATGCAACTGCATATTGGCGAGGCGCAGCAAGGTGTATTGTACCCTGCGGTGATCACCTTGCAATACGGAGAGTTTACTGGTATTTATGAATTACTGCTCGCAAAGAAAAACGACGGGCAGTTAGGAATAGGCCGCAACAAATATCCGTTGAAGGAAACGCCGTATAAGCTCGGCATCTGGATGTGGTACCTCAATGGTACCATGAATTACAAGGATAACAGTATTTCACTGAGCCGCATGTGGATCAACAAAGCCAGCTTCTGGATGCGCGGATTAGAGGACGACGATGAAATTTACGAACAGTCCAAAGTAGCTTTGCGCGACTTCCTGTACCGAGGGGATTTTAAACTGACAAAAGCCGGGAATAAGCCACTGCCCGATTCCAGCGTGCAACGGATCATGCACCCGGAAACCTACCAGATTTATTTTGGTATTTACGACAGCATTGTAGCGAAAGACAGTGAGATTCCCCTGGAGATAGAAGACCAGGAGAAATATGATGAAGATACCATTACGCTGCTCCACAACGGCAACACGATCTTTGCCAGGGAGCAGATCAATGATCATAACCGTCATCTGAAAGCACGGCTGGACACCGGCCGGAACTACTTTGTTTTGTTTGCAGATAACTACGGCGGGCTTCCGCCCAATACCGGCCGTATTCGTACTACCATTAACGGTAGACCGTACGGATTTGATTTCAGCGACCGCTCCAATGCCTGGGCCACCTTCCTGGTAGCAAATATTTATCGCGCTGCTGCTGATAACAATACAGACACCATTACCAGTAACGTGATCAAAAGAACAGCGGTGCCTGTAGCCACTATACCGGTTCGCACCGCCGATATTATCCTGGAATTGAAAGATACGCGCATACAGGACGGCGACAGCATTTCCCTGCGTTTGAACGGCCAGTGGGTAGTTACAGGCTTTCCCGTAAAAAAAGCCGTACAGCAAATTGCTATCCGGCTGCAGCCCGGTGAGAACATACTATTGTTTACTGCCGATAACCTGGGCTCCATTCCGCCAAATACGGCGGAGTTGCGTATACGGTTTGGGAAAGAATCAAAAACGCTGAACCTTAGCACCGATATGAAAAGGAATAATGAGATCCGGCTGGTACTGGAGTAAAAGGTGAACGGCACAGAAACGCAGCCGTTCACCGGGAGTGGTGGCTACGCCACGCTGCTTCAGATCTGCGATATGAAGCGCGGGCGAAGATGGAAGTCTACACCATATCAGCATATATTGCGGCCAGCCTGGTGTGTGTACTCCAGAACGGGGGAGGTGTGACGCCTTCGAGGTTGGCGATTAAAATATCCAGGTGTGTATGCCATCCACCGCCCACGCTGCTGCGGGTTTTTACGTCGTCGGCCAGTTTGCGGTGCGTAAGCGTTAATAACACGCGGTCATCTTTCTCAGATAACTCCATTGTAACTTCCGATCCGCCTTCCCAGGTGAATGCCAGCAGGCGTGGCGGTTCCACCTTTAATATCTTGCCTGTAAAATGATGACCATCTTTCATGTCGCGGTATTTTTCAGGAATAGTATCAGGAAGCGGACTTAGCTCCTGGTGAAGAAAATGCAGATGAACACTGCCGCCTTCAAATAAGTCCATTTGCCCGCTGGCAAGCCACTTGCCGCGCTTTTCGGATTCAGTAAGATAGGCCCATACTCTTTCAATAGGGCCGGGCAAACTGCGTTCAAAACGAATGGTGCCGGGAGAGAGGATCTGTCCTGTTTTTTCCATGTCCTTTAATTTAGAAGGGTGATAATTATTTTAGTGTGTAGCTACACCTTTTGGAAATTTATCTGCGATGAGGTTCAGGTTAATATTGTGTTCCAGGTAGGCTTTCAGGCCATCGAGTACCGTGGTGAATCCGCCGGTGTTGTCGTTGATTGCACGCAACAGTTCATCACCGGTTTTAGTGAAGCCATAATTTTTAATAACCACATAAGTGGAATGATCATCTACTGTCTGGAAGTGGAAGTCGATAGTAGTAGGAGGTTCGTTCCAGGTTACGGTTATCTTTTTGTTGGGTATGATTTCCTTTACTTCTACTTTGGCAGATACCTGGTACATCTCCCATTCCCAGGTAATTGTTTTTCCCACCGCCAGTTTATCGCTGCCTTTTGTGAACCAGAAATGCCTGGTAACATCGGGGTCAATAAAGGCATTGAATACTATTGATACCGGTTTGCGTATCAGCATCTGGGCTTCTACCCAGGGTGTTTCATGGCTTGCCATTGTGTAATATTTTAGGATGAATAAACAGCTATGATTCGGGTTCGTCCAATAGTTGCTCCAGTTTATCAAGCCGGCTGGTCCAGAACCGGCGGTATTGTGCAGCCCACTGTTCCACTTCTTCCAATGCTTTAAAACTGGCGGTGCAATGCCTTTCTCTTCCTTGTTTTACAATGATCACCAGTCCGCATTCCGTGAGGATGCGCATATGTTTTGATATGGCCGGCTGGCTCATGTTGAAGTTATCCGCTACCGTGTTGAGGGTAAGCGTTTGCTGGGCCAGCAAACCAATAATAGCGCGTCTTGTCGGGTCTGCGATCGCCTGGAACACATCTCTTCTTGCTTTCATTCCGGTATAAATTAAAATACTAAACCATTTGGTTTAGTAAAAGTATATATAACCATTCGGTTTAGCAAATATTTTTTTTCAGGCGCAGGGGTAGGGGCACAAAAAAAAGGTGGCTATAAAGCCACCTTTCATTTTTCAGTTGTGTTTATTTTATTGTTGCAGGAAATGACCTAATGTATTCGTAAATGCGCTGCGTCCGCCGCTTTCAGGGGCCGACTTTTCAGCTACCTTTGGTGAGGTACCGTCTTCATCAAAGCCGATACGGCCAGTACCTTCCTGGATAAAGATGCCACTGCCGCCACGACTGTTATCAATATTGATAATGGCTACCCGTACGTTTTTCAGGTCGTTTCCTTCTTTGGTACCGGTAAAAACCAGGGCGAATACAGCAGAGTAAGTACCATTTACGGCTTTCACTTTGCCATATACCGTAAAGTTGTTACCGGAGCCGGAAATAGCGGTGGCAATGCTGGTATCGGCGTAGCTCAGGAAATTTTTACCGGTGAGCTTAATGCTGTAATCTGTTGTACTCTGCTCGGAGAAAGTTACCAATGCATCACTGAAATACGAGCCTGGCCGGTCGCCCGGAACATTACTGCTATCCAGTTTATGCGGTGCGATCTTGTAGGTGCCTTCTACATTCGGTGGATTCACGCCCTCATGAACATTCAGTCCCAATAGTTTTAAAGTGTCAAGATATTTCTGCGGAATGATGTCCGCAATTTTCTTTGTCAGGATTTCTTCATTGCTTGGGCCTTTTGCTTTTTCATCCTTACTGCAGGAAAACAAAACAACGGAAATCAGGAAGCTAAAAGTAAGTATACGTTTCATAATTAAGATGATGGTTCCACCTGCAAAATTACCGGGTGCCTGTTTATATTAAAATACCCGGAAGCAGGTATTTTTTAATTCCGTGGTAAAGAGGCAGGCGGCTTTGCTATAATGTAAAACGCAACGGAAACGCTGAACTGCCCGAACAGTGTATCACTCGCATGAAGGCCGTTTTTTCCAGCGTGGTTTTTATTGCTTCGCATAATTTCCTGTCTGTGCCGGGCGTCTGGTAAAATCTTCCCCGGAAATTCTTGCTGTTGGCGGCTGCGCTAACCCAAAGGTTACTGGTAACCTTTAGCATACTCCGGGTAAAGCGAATGCAAAGATGGATAGTTTTGCAATATCATCATCAGTAAAAAAAAATATGAAAAAGATACTGGAAATAGTTTCGAGCGCAAGGGGTGCTGCATCCAACAGCACACAACTGAGCAGCGCCATCATCGAAAAATTAAAGACACAATATCCCGGCAGCACGGTAACCCAACGGGATCTCGTAAAGAAAAAATATCCGCACCTGGAAGAGTCACATCTCACGGCTTTTTTCGCTCCTCCGCAAAACGAAAGTGAAGCCTATAAAACGGCCATACAACACTCTGATGAAGCCATCGCTGAACTGGAAGCTGCAGACATTATTGTGATCGGTGTGCCTATTTATAATTTTAACATCCCCTCTGCGCTGAAAGCCTGGATTGATCATATTGTGCGCGCCGGCAGAACATTCAGTTACGGCGCCGGTCATCCCGAAGGGTTATTGAAAAACAAAAAGGTATACCTGGCCATTGCATCCGGTGGTGTTTTTTCTGAAGGGCCGATGAAGGCAATGGATTATGCAGAACCTTATCTGAAATGGATCCTTGGATTTATTGGAGTACACGACGTTACCACTTTCCGGGTGGAAGGAGTGAGTTTGCCGGAGTTGCGCGAAACTGCATTGCAAAAAGGATTGGAGAGTGTAGTTGTCTGATTAAAAAAAATAATGAAAAATACGGCCGGCAGTTATTCCATCTGCCGGTCTTTTTTTTGTGAAGGTGATAACAACTATGTACCTGCTTTGGTTTGATTGAAGTAAATTTATTTAAAATTAACTGCATGCTGTTTAAGCAGGAACACCTGGAAGGAATCAGTTCGGGAAAAGTATCGCTCGCTTTCCGTAAATGGGAGAAACGGACGGTGAACAAAGGCAGCCTGATCAATACCGGTATAACATCACAACCAGGAATAATGGTAAGTATTACAGGAGTCTGTATAACCACAGGCTAATATTTCCTCCCGAGCTTTGTATTACTCAGCTAAAGCTGGATGAAACTTTGGAATACTTCTGATAACAATTACAGGTCTTACTATGAATGCACAGCAAAACCACGAATTTAATCCACACCACAAGCATATCGTATTAATTGCCGCCTTTACTGCAACCGGTAATATGGCACGATTGAAGAATGCCCTGAATGCAGGCCTTGATACAGGATTGACCATCAATCAGATCAGGGAAGAATTGGTACAGTTATATGCTTACTGTGGTTTTCCGCGTAGCCTTAATGGCATTACCATGTTTA
This sequence comes from Chitinophaga sp. CCNWYY40, assembly GCF_037483205.1. Lineage (NCBI taxonomy): Bacteria > Pseudomonadati > Bacteroidota > Chitinophagia > Chitinophagales > Chitinophagaceae > Chitinophaga > Chitinophaga sp. CCNWYY40. The sequence continues at coordinate 1,070,990 of NZ_JBBHLF010000002.1, read as the reverse complement.
TGTCAGTACTGGAGAAACGGAAATCAGAGGGTATTAAGGACCCGGAAGGACAGTTACCGGTTACAGTCACCGGTACAAATGAAACCAAATACGAGATGGGCAGGAAAATGCTGGAAACCTTAACAGGCAGGCCGGTGAGTGGTCAGCTCACCGGGGCCAATGCTTTTGCGCCCGGTATTGATGCTTTTTTGAAAGAGCACCTGTTTGCCGACATCTTCGGACGGGGCGTACTAACTTATCAGGAGCGGGAATTGGCAACGATCGCGGTACTCGCGAGCCTGCCCGGACTGGAAGCGCAGTTACAGGCACATTTAGGCATGGGTATGAATGTAGGGCTTACGGAAGGACAACTGGAACAAGTTTTGGGCTTACTGGAAAACAACATCGGGAAACAGCAGGCAGATGCCGGCCGTACAGTACTGACTAAGCTCAAAGCCACTAAATAAAGATTAACACTGCATCTATGAAAATCAGCAATCATGTTTACAGAAAAACAGTTCAGGCATCGTTAAGGATACTTGGCTGTTACGGGATGTTATTTCTTTCTGTTCAATATGCCCAGGCACAAACAGATAAGCGGATGATCCGTCTTGCCAAAATTGAAGTGGATCCGGCACAACTCAATGATTATAACGCAGCGCTGAAAAAGCAGATGCAAACCGCTGTCCGCCTGGAACCTGGCGTATTGACCTATTACGCAGTCGCCGACAAAAAAGCCCCCTGGAGAATAACTATACTGGAAATCTACGCTGACAGCGCAGCCTATCAAAAACATATTGCAACACCCCACTTTACAGAGTACAAGACTACCGTGCAAAACATGGTGAGAAAACTGGAACTGACAGATGTTAACCTCATCGGAAGTGCAAAGCAGCCAGAATTATAATACCGGTACCGGTAAGTCCGCTGGGTAAAGGTTTTCTGACTGGCAAGATTAGGCATGCCGGTTGAATTAACCTTATGGGTTCATTCTTTTGAACATTCCCTGTATTTCAGTTGGTGTTGCTTTCGATAGGATCTCGCTATATCCAAAAGTTAATTCATTTTTGCCTTCTTCCAGTTGTTGAAATATTGCCTTAATAAAATCATCTACGGAAGGGTGCTCGCTGTGCAGTCCTTTGCCGCCCAGATCAGTGTTGAGGGCAGGTGGGATCAATTCAATGATCTCTATATTTCTTGATTTCAGCAAATGTCTCAGTGAAATGGTAAACGAGTGGAAAAAAGATTTTGTGGCGCAATAAACGGGAACTTTTGTAAGCGGCACAAATGCCAATCCCGAAGTTACATTTATGACAGTGTCCAATGATTTGAGCTCGACGAAGAGTGAAGTCAAATGTAACGGAGCCAAAACATTTATCTGAATTTCACTTTTTGCTTTATCATAAAAACTTTTATCTGAAATATCCATCCAGTTTTGAATACCTGCATTGTTTACCAATACGTTCAAGTCACTGTGATGTTCAGCAATCCAGTGATAAAGTTCAGTACGCCCGGATTCCTCAGATAAGTCACAAACCTTTGTGATTACTGCCGGGAATTTGTCAGACACTTCTTTCAGCGCTTCTTTCCTTCTTCCACAAATAATAACCTGGTTATTTTCCTGAATAAATCTTTCAGTCAATCCCAGACCGATGCCGGTAGCTCCGCCGGTGATTAAAATTTTGTTGTTTGATAATTTCATTGGGTTGTTTATATTTAATATTTCTTAAAGAATTCTATTCATTATTCCGAAGTATTTTTTAGAAAGCCCCTTATCAATTCTTATCACTTCACCCAATACTATACTTTTAACCGGCGCCATACAAAGTAGAACGAAGTTCTTCATATTTTTACATCAGGTTGTTATACAGAATCCTGTTTCTCTTACCATTATGTCTGTTCAGGCATAGTTCTGAAGGAATTTTTGAAATACTTAATCTAATTTTACTTCAAATAACCGAAGTCATGGGTAAACCTCTCAGAATTGAAAGTGTGGCTCAGGTCAATAACGACCGGGGGCAAAAGACCCTGCATCCCCTGGTAAGCGTTCTTGATCAGTCGCTGTCGACGCCTGTAAAAGAAGCACGTTATATTACCGATGTATACATGATCTTTTTAAAGGACGAGAAATGCGGGGAGTTAAAATATGGCCGTAATCATTATGATTACGAAGAGGGAACGCTTCTTTTTATTGCACCCGGACAGGTATTTGGATTTGAAGAAAGTGAAAACATGATACAGCCATCAGGATGGGCATTAGTCTTTCATCCCGATTTGATCCGTGGTACCCACCTTGGCAAATGCATTAACGAATACAGTTTTTTCTCTTACAGTGCAAATGAAGCACTTCATGTGTCGGATGCAGAGAGGGGAATCGTGTTGGAGTGTTTTAACAAGATACGATATGAATTAGCTCACACTATTGATAAGCACAGCAGGACTTTGATCGTTAGTAACATCGAAATGTTCCTGAATTATTGCGTTCGGTTCTATGACCGGCAGTTTCTCACAAGAGAACATATTCATAAAGATGTATTGACCGGATTTGAGGGATTACTGAACGATTACTTCCAATCGGAAAAGCTGCAAACCCTGGGATTGCCTTCCGTTTCGTATTGTGCAGCACAGCTCAATCTATCTCCAAAATATTTCGGAGATCTGGTAAAAAAAGAAACTGGGAAATCAGCGCTGGAGTACATACAGCTAAAACTGATTGATGCCGCAAAAGAACAGATACTTGATATAAGCAAATCGGTAAGCGAAGTTGCTTATAAGCTTGGCTTTAAGTATCCCTCACATTTTACCCGTTTCTTTAAACAGCATGTCGGGCATTCACCCAATGAATACCGGAGTTCATTGAGTTGACTGGTAGATGCAAGAGGTCCTCAGACTTTGCTTCCCGAGGCCCGGGCATGTCAAAAGAAATTTAACAAGTAGACAAACATTTTTAAGATAAGATATTAAAAACGACTTTACCTAAAGCTCCCTCTTTGATGATAGTTTTATAAGCTTCCTTATAATCTGACATTGGGTAGGTCTTGCTAATGTGGATGTCGATACCTTTTAATGCATCATTTGCCAATCGATTCAAACTTTCTGTATCTGATTTCATTAATAGAATTTTATATTTCTTTCCTGATACAATATTATTTGAAAATGAGTGCACAAAATTCCATAGCGAAGGAATGACGGTAATATAAGTTGATTCCGGCTTCATCAACTTTTTAACTTTCCTGAAAGGTAATTTTGCAGACAGTTCAATGATAACATCAAACTGCTTTTTTAGATTCGTCACCTCTTCTTTGTTGTAATCAATCACATAATCACTGCCCCATTTTTTTAACAGATGATGTCCTTTTGCGCTTGACACAGCCGTAACAATCGCCCCCTGGCTTTTAGCGATCTGTATAGCAAACATACCTACTCCGGCAGATGCGCCATTTATCAAAATTTCCTTCCCTTCGATGCTGTTAACGTTTTTAGTGAGCATTTGTAAAGCTGATTGACCGGCCGTTGGTATTGCAGCAGCGTGCTCAAATGACAGATTCGCTGGCTTCCTGGCAATTTCTTTTTCATTCACCAGGATGTATTCTCCAAGAACACCCTCTTTAAAAGGATTTATTACGCCAAATACGTCGTCTCCTGCTTTAAATTTTTGGATGTCCTGGCCTATACTTTCTATTGTGCCGGAGAAGTCGCAGCCAACAGATTTTGGGAATTTCTTACCTGACACCAGTTTTACTTCACCCATTAAAATCTTCCAGTCAAGAGGATTAATAGAAACTGCCTTTACTTTAATCAAAATTTGCTCCTTATCGGGAATTGGCTTATTTACTTCCACAGCATGTAAATCGTCGACACTACCGTATTTGTCATAGACTATTCTCTTCATAGATTCAGTATTTTTCTTAGTAATTTATTATTCAAAAAGATGATCAGATCACCATGGATTATAACGACCTGCTTACAAAGCGCAGGAACATTGATAACATTGAGATGATCGTTTCCCGCTGTAAAATTACCGGAACTGTAATTGAATGCTGTTGACTTGAATCAACAAATCATAGGTGGGCAACTCTTTTTCTAACTCTGCTAAGCGTTTCTTTCCGCATACCAAGGAAGTTTGCAATATAGTGCTGTGGAACACGTAGCAATAAGGAGGATCTTTCATTAAGAATTTCCAGGTATAACACTTCAGGTGATGCCGATTTAATGCGGTTGAAATTTTTCATTACCGCGGCATTTTGAGAAAAACTGTTCTGAATAGTGTAGTGCTGAATCCAGGGCGTCTTTGCAGCATTACACATATCATCGCCTGTTATACACAATAACTCGCAATCTTCAAGTGCCTGCAGGTTCATGTCCGTCGGCTTTTGCGTAATCATACTTTCGACCTGGCCAACCCATGTATTTTCCTCATAAAGTTGGAAAATTTGCTCATTGCCCTGGGTATCGACGAAATATTCACGCAAGCAACCTTTTAAAATAAACGACCAATACCTGGGAACTTTACCCGCTATATAATGGAGCTCACCTTTTTTTAAATGAACCGGTTTAAGGAGATTAAAAAAGCGCTCAAACTCATCTCTGGATATTTGGACATAAGAGCAGATATGAGTATAAAGTATATCACTGTTCATTTTAATCAAGGTTTGTAAAGCACTTCGTGTATCAAATTTGAAATGGGATAATTCGCTTCAAATTTTACTCGAATCTACAACAAGTATTTTCGCGGGGACTTATTACTCGCCTTAGTCAGGAATAATGGTAAATGAAACAGGAATAAGTATAAGTATTGCCCAGGAAATCACCTCCACCTTTAAATGTTTTGGTTTGATTGAAGTAAATTTATTTAAAATTAACCGCATGCTGTTTAAGCAGGAGCACCTGGAAGGAATCAGTTCGGGAAAAGTATCGCTGGCTTTCCGCAAATGGAAGAAGCCGGCAGTGAATAAAGGCAGCCTGATCAATACCAGTATTGGTGTGGTAGCCATTACTGATATCACGGAGTGTGGTATCAATCAGCTTTCGGAAGCAGATGCGATTGCTGCCGGTTATAAGAACCTGGCAGCGCTACATGCAACGCTCAATAAAATGCCGGAAGGCATTCTGTATAAAATCCGTGTGCGCTATCACTCAGAAGATCCCCGGATCAAACTGCGTGAACAAACATCCCTGACAACAGATGCCATCACCACACTTACTGCGAAACTGGCGCGCCTGGACCAGTACAGTACACAAGGCAATTGGACTGCCGCCGTACTGGAAGCAATCCGTAAACATCCCTATTTGAAAGCCGCAGCGCTGGCGGAATTACTTGGAAAGGAAAAAGACTGGCTGAAGCTGAACATCCGGAAACTAAAGAACCTGGGACTTACTATCAGTCAAACGCAAGGCTATACCTTATCACCCCTGGGAGAGGAATATCTGCAGGCGGCTAAAAAACGATAACCGGTTTTCAATCGTCCGCATATAAATACCGGAAATTTTTAAGGCAATAATTTATGTTATGTAAAAATTACGTACTTATACGTAGGATATGGTAGATAGGAATCATAACTTAACTGAAATAAAAGTGCAGGGATTGTTTGCCTGTAATGCTTAATGGTGGCTTATTTATAAGGAATAGTAAATGTAGTTTACCAGCAATCCGGGTGCGTGTTTTCCGCAAGATGATTTTTTAAAAAAGATAATTTCAGAAGATGTGCTGAAGATGCTTACTGGTATTGTGTTCTGTGATGTGTTGCCGAAAAATACAGTTGCGTGAAAATTATATCTTAAAAAAATATTTATTTCCGAATTAAAAAATGTTCTTTAACTTAGTTAACAAGAACGTTTTGAAAGACATAGAAGAGACAGGTAATTGAAACCCCAAATTTACTGAACCCCAAACCCCTTCGTCATTCGTGATAAGTAATGCGCTTACATTGATACGTGATCATTTGCAGGCATTCTTCGCACTCAGAGGATTCCCTGCCAATAGTGTGATCGTTGAAAACATTGGTTTGCTGGAAACAACGCATGCCAATAACTTCAATGGTAACGTTATTATCTCCCTTGTAAATGTGGAAGAGGAGAGTACGCTTAAAAACAGCAAGGCGTATACCACCTGGCCGGATAACCGCGCCCGGTACCAGCATCCGCCGGTATACCTCAACCTGTACGTACTATTCACTGCCGTGCTTTTTGGAGATGCCACACACGATTACTATGAAGAAGCCCTGCACCGGCTGTCGGCTGTGATCAGTTTTTTCCAGGCACAGAAAACCTTTAAGAATGCCGACGGCTCGCTGGACCTCACCCTGGAATTGTACACACTTACATTTGAACAGATTAACCACCTGTGGGCATCACTCGGCGGACGCCAGGTCCCTTTTGTGATGTATAAGGTACGACTCGTTGCTATCACGGAAAACGCTGTACTCAGAGTAGTACCGCTGATAGAGGAAATCGAAGACACACAACACCCTACTTCTTAAAGTTTTTATGTCTGTTATTTACAAGATATTGTTTGAAGTGCAGTTGCTGCACGAATACTATCTGCAAAACAGTAAAGGGATTTCCTTTTTTGAGCAGACCACCGATCAGCAACGTGCAGATTTCCTGATGGAAAAGCTGCGGCAGGACCAGTACCGGCTACTCCGCGACTGGGACATTCAGCCGCTGCCGGCCACCGCTGTGCTGATGAAAAACTATCACCTCCGGTTACTGCCCACTGCTACAGGCTTCAAAGGAGCCATAGAAGTAAAGAAGGTAATGCAGGGTACCACACTCGCATACACACCCTTTGTGCAGATCCCCCCGGATACGGCCTTCCGGTTTGCAATTGTACCGCGGAATGCAGGCGCACTGGCCTTTACCAGCATGCGGATGCGCCGCGCACTACCGGCGCAGTATTATTTCTCCAACGACAACACCGATAACACAAAAACATTTCCATCGCTTTCCGTTCCGGTGCCCGTAAATGATAACACCCGGCAATACGAACAGGGAGAACTGGCTAAAGTGGGCGCCGATGTATCGGAGTACCTCAACAAACCCGGTACACCCGCCAATGATCCTTCGCAGTGGCGCAAGATCAAAGGCAACGGATTTGTACATGAAGGCGACCGGTTGTTACTGCCTTTCTCTTTCCAGTATTTTTTTCCGCCCACCGCATCGGTGACCGCCGGAATTGCTGTGCTGGAAAGCATTTCAGGCAATGCGTCTTTACAACAATCTTTTACGTCCACCAGTATTTTATCACAGGTAAAACTGGATTTCTCCGGGCCGCTGCCGGATAAAACCCTGCCCGACGATGGCTGGTATAACCTCAAAGTAACCGGCGACAATAACTTCACGGCGCAACACCTGGTGTATGTAAGCCGTAGCGAAATGTACAGGGCAGGCAACATCGGAGTAGTGGACCTCCGCGTAAATACAGCCGGTGGCGACTTTGCCATGCTGGATGCCGATGGTACCCTTAAAACAAAACTGCAACAGAACGGTACGAAAATTCCGCATACGATTTATGAATTGCGCTTCAGAAGCAGGAATTCCTACTGGCGCTATTCACCCCAACACGGGCAAACGCTGGTGTTCAGTAACCACGCCAACACACTGCTCTCCGTAGCAGACGGCAACGGGGCTCGCACCACCAAAGAGCCCTGGCCGTTTTCTTTTAATAACCGGTTGTTCCCCGTTACAGAAAATAATATCACTAACTACGAACAACTGTTACCAAATCCACGTGGACTTTCCATTACCAGTGATGCCGATCAGCGGCTGTACGCGGATGTGGTAGTGCTGCTCTCAAAAATATTTCCGCAAGGGCCTTAAGTTCAGCGTATGATCTATTCAAACAACAATTAAAAACAGTTAAAACCCCAAACATATGGCAGAATATAAAACTCCCGGCGTCTACATCGAGGAGATCGTAAAATTTCCCCCCTCCATAGCCTCTGTTGAAACAGCTATTCCGGCTTTCATCGGCTATACGGAATCTGCTCAGAACAAAGTGCCAGGCGATCTGGTGATGATTCCCACCCGTATCACTTCTATGCTCGACTACAACCGCATCTTCGGCGGCCCGCAGCAGGAAGAAGAGAGCATTACGGTGAACATCGACAGCTCCCAGCCACAGGCAGTGATCAAAGCAGTGATAGATCCGTTAAAAGCATCCAAATACCTGATGGCATACCAGCTGCAGATGTTTTTCAACAACGGCGGTGGTCCGTGCTACATCGTTTCTACAGGTGATTACAGCACCGGTGGCGTGATTTCGCTTACTACGCTCACCGATGGACTGAATGCCGTGGAAAAGATTGATGAGGTAACGCTCCTGCTTTTCCCGGATGCCATCAACCTCACGGATGCAGCTTCTTATTACACGCTGCACAAATCAGCATTGGATCAGTGCAGCCTGCTGAAAGACCGCTTTACCGTTTTTGATATATGGATGGACCCCGCTATTGGTCCCGCTGAAAGCATCATCGATCATAACGTTACCCTGTTCAGGGATGCCGGTTTTGGTGAGATAGAAACCAAAAAATACGGCGCCGTTTATTTTCCGCGGGTAAACACCCAGCTGGCTTATGCCTACGACGAAGCTACCGTACAGGTGGTACAAACCGGCGGCGATGGCTCTCTTAACGGTACGCTTGCGGCATTGAAAGGTATCAACAACGCGTTTTATTACCAGGCATTAAATGCTATTACACAGATAAGAATGCTGCTGCCTTCTTCCGCTGCAGTAGTGGGCAAATATGCTGAAACAGATAATAGCCGCGGTGTATGGAAAGCACCCGCCAACATCGGCATTGATTACGCCGTAAGCCCTGAAGTGATTGTTACCAAACGCGAACAGGATGACCTCAACGTAGATGTACGCGATGGTAAATCCGTTAACGTGATCCGGTTCTTCCCCGGCCGTGGTCCGGCTATCATCTGGGGCGCCCGCACACTGGCAGGTAACGACAACGAGTGGCGTTACATCTCCGTTCGCCGCTTCTTCAACATGGTAGAAGAATCCGTGAAGAATGCCACCCAGCAGTTTGTGTTTGAACCAAACGACCTGAATACCTGGGTACGCGTGAAATCTATGATAGAAAACTACCTCACACAGCAATGGAAAGCCGGCGCATTAATGGGCACTACCACCAGGGAAGCCTATTTTGTAAAGGTAGGACTTGGCGAAACCATGACGGAGCTGGATGTATGGGAAGGACGTATGATTGTAGAGATAGGAATGGCAGTGGTACGCCCTGCAGAATTCATCATCCTGCGCTTCAGCCACAAAATGCTGCAGGAATCTTAATCCTTTTACATTCAGACCAAATAAACTGAATACTGTATGAACGCAATGAACCCCACCCAATCATCGGCCAGCAATGGCTGCGGTGACTCCACCAATAAAACGCAGCAATACATCGATAACAACAAACGCGGAATCTGCAGCGCCTTCTCAGATTCGCTGAATGTATTGCGTATGCGCGAAGGCGAGTACAAAGGCTATAAACCGGTGTACAAATACAAACAGTGTTTCTTTATCAAAGCAGAAGAAACCTGGCGCTTTTACCGCTCCATCGACCTGTGCGCTACACTACCGGCCCAGAAAGATGCGGACCTGATAAAAGATAAACTGAGCAAAGCAAACGACGTGAACAAAGCCGTGGCAGCCGCTCTCGCCATTGTTGCCAAAAACATCCAGGACGCCAAACAGAAGTTTGCCCTGCTGAGTGAAGCAGCCCATAAGCTGAACAACAAAGCAGAAGACAACTGCAACAAAGCACAACGCGCCGCACTGGGTAAATTGAAAGCCGGCAGCAAAGATTTCAAAACCTGCTTCGATAACATCGTAGATGGCTCACAGGAAATGTATGCCTCTGAAGGCGGTTGCGGCGACGGTGAAACCGTTAGCATCAACAAGCTGCACTGCGCCATCGGCGACGTTTCCGGCATACAGTCGTTTACCAGCCTGGAAAATGTGATCGCCCTGCATAAAGATCTCGCAGACGCTATTAAAATTTTCCGGGATGATGTATTGCAGAATATCAAAACCGGAGAGGACGATCAGAAGAAAACCTACGGCGAACTGGGCGATGCCAAGATCCAGAAGGTAACGATCCGCGAAACACTCTGGTCTGCCAGAACCCAGACACAGGGAATCGACGATATCCGCGAATTCCTTTGCACACTGCCCTGCGGCGATTTACCCACTATCAAATCCATCTGCGAACAGGCACAGGGTAATTACTGCAACAGCAACGGCAACGGCGGACACTGTGATGACTGATTCCCATCCGGCAGAAAATAAATATTCCTGATCACAAAAAAATATTCACCATGAATTGCGATAAAGTGTATGAACCCTTTATAGAAAGTGAAGACTCCTGCTGCGCCACTATTCCAGGCAGCAATGAGACGGAGTGCGGCTGTGTGGACGACTGGAAAAAAGAACTGAAAGCAAAAGGCAGCCTGTATCAGCAGAAGGCAGCTGAAGCAGCCAAGAAAAAAGAAGAGCTGGCCCGCGCACTCGACTGGCGCAATAAAGTAAAGCTCTACTTCGATAACGTACAGAAAAGCGCCGAGAAAGCAGATGCTATCACCAGCAAAGTAAAAGTAGTGCTGGACATCCTGGAAAAACTCTGTAAAAGCACCGGCTTCTCTGTAACAGCTATTGAAATCCTCTTCTGCATGACCAAAGAGTTATATACAAAAGTGGATGAAGTAGCGGCCTGCTACAATAATATTTCCAAAGCCATTGACTGCTCAAACGACCAGGTGCTGAAGAAAGGCGGTATCACAGATGCCTGGGTGGACTATGGCAAAAAACTCCAGGACGTGATCACTATCGGCAATGATATCTTCAATAATATCGTAATTGCCCTGAAAGCTGCTACTATCCTGGATGAAACCATCTGCGAGAAGGACTACGGCATTAAGTCGGCGATTGCCGGTATCGGCTGCATCTTTAATCCAACCGGCAACGGCAATAATGGTAATGGCGGTATCAAATCCGGGGAAGATGACATGGAAATATGCTGCACCGATAAACTGGTATGCCCTGTATTTCCGCTCAAAAATGATCATTACTATACGCTTACCGAAAAGCACCTCACCAATGCAGATACCCGGCTGGCGGCCATTAAACCGGAATACGATAAAGTAAGCCAGGAAGCAAACCGCCTGCAGGCATGTACGGATAGTCTTACCAAAGCTATCAAACAGGCCCAGGACGCCAAAGCTTGTAAATAACGGCGCCTGACTATTAAGCATTGTTCAAATTTTTATCATCTTTTTAAATTTAAAGATATGCCCGCAAAAGGAACATACCCGTTACCCAAATTTCATTTCCTGGTAGAATGGGGGAAAGACGTACGCCTGGGATTCACAGAAGTTTCCGGCCTCGACTTTGAAACAGAAGTGATCGAATACCGGGAAGGTAACAGCAAAAAATACAATAAAAGCAAACAGCCGGGGCTGACCAAATACGCCAACATCACGTTGAAACGTGGCATATTTGAAGGCGACTACGACTTCTACAAAGCCTGGCGCGAAACATACTACTTCCAGGAAGGCAACAAAGCCGGTAGCAAATACCGCCGCGATGTAACCATCAAGCTGCTCAACGAAAGTCATGAGCCGGTGATCACCTGGAAAGTACTGAACGCATGGCCTTCCAAAATAACCTCCACTGATCTGAAAGCCGACGCCAATGAAGTAGCCATTGAAACAATGGAACTGGTGCACGAAGGGCTGGAGATCATGAACGTAGATTAACATGGCACAAGCAGTGATAAAGCCCGATAACTTCTGGCAAACGGTAGGCTTCCATTTCTCTGTCACCTTTTTTGGATTACCCAAAAACAGCGGTGGCAAAGATTCCGGCTCAGATCTCGATATCCGCTTTCAGAGCGTTACCGGTCTGGAAGCCAGCATCGGTGTTGAACAGGTGAAGGAAGGCGGGGAGAACAGGTTTGAGCATAACATTCCCGTGCGGCGTACTTACTCGCCGCTGGTACTGAAAAGGGGACTGCTCCGGCCGGCTGATTCTTCATTGTCATCCTGGTGCCGAAGGGCGCTGGAAGACCAGCAGATCAAGCCTTTGCAGCTGGTAAAGGTGGCGCTGCTGGATGAGGACCATAACATCCTCATGTACTGGAACCTCGCCTGGGTATGGCCCCGCAGCTGGAAGCTGGCGGAGTTACACGCAGAACGAAGCGAAGTGCTGATAGAAACACTGGAACTGAACTATAACCGGTTTGAATTTAAAAACAGCTGAGTCATGCCCATAGAAATCCGTGAACTGATCATCAAAGCTGAAGTAGCGCCGGATAACGCCTCCGGCGGATCGGCAGGCAGCAACACAACAGCCGCCGCCGATGGCAGCCATGCAACAGAAGCCATGATCGCGTTGTGCGTGGAAAAAGTATTACAGGCACTGAAAGAAAAAAATGAACGATGACAGACGCAAAAGTGGAGAAGATCTACATCCTCACGTATTCTGACAGGTTGCAGCAGCAACTGGATAAGAACCACAAATTTACCATCCCGGTAAATGCGGAAACTTATACCCGGTCGCTGAAAGTAGACTATGACATCCGCCGTGAGCCAGGCAGCCAGAAAACAGAAGCGCGTTTTATTTCTACCATCCCGGAAGAGCTGAAGCTCGACTTTGTACTGGACGGTACCAACACCATAGAAGGATACGGTTATCCCGGTATGGATGTACAGGCGCAGGTAAAGCTGCTGCTGGATACCGTGTACTACATGGATGGGGAAACACACCGGCCACGTTTTCTGAAAGTGTTCTGGGGCAAACAGATCGCATTCCCCTGCGTAATGTCCAACCTGGATCTGAACTATGTGTTGTTTAATGCAGACGGAAGCCCGCTCCGGGTAAAGGTCAGCGCTACCTTTCTCAACTACCGCGCAAGGGAAGCCAATGAAAGGGAGCAAAGCAAAGCATCGCCTGACCTTACACACCACCGCGTTTTTAAACAGGGCGACCGGCTGGATCTTTTCAGTTTCAAGATCTACCAGGAACCTAAATACATGTTACAGGTAGCCCGGCAAAATAACCTTACCTCTTTCAAAAGAGTACCGGTTGGTAAAGAGATCTATTTCCCTCCATTCGATAAAAGCGAAGTATCATGAACGAAACAGGAATACCCAATACTTCTGCACATGATGTAGCGAGTTACAACATCCTGTTGAACGGTACCGAGCCGTTGAATCCTGTGTACGAGGTGCTGTCGCTCACGCTTACACAGGTGGTGAATAAAATCCCGGTGGCAAAGATCGTGTTACGCGACGGCGCTGCCGCCGACCAGAATTTCGCTATCAGCAATACCAGCGATCTCCTGCCCGGTACCAAACTCACCATCAAAATCGGCCGCGATGGCTCCAACAAAGTATTATTCAAAGGCGTAATCGTTCACCAGGGCATCAAATTCCGCCAGGATGGCAACCCGGTGCTCACGGTGGAATGCCGCGATGAAACTGTGAAAATGGCCATCGGCAGGCATAGCAGGTACTATGAAAAAGTAAAGGACAGCGAAGTGATTGAACAGCTCATCAGGGGCTACAGTGGTTTAAGTGCAGATGTGGAAGCAACAACCGTGCAGCACAAAGAACTGGTACAACACCATAGCACCGATTGGGACTTCCTCCTGCTTCGTGCAGAAGCCAACGGCAAACTGGTGATTGCCGACCAGGGAAAGGTAAAGGTAAAGAAACCGGATACCACGGCATCGGCGGTATTACAGCTTACCTACGGCGCTTCCCTGATGGAACTGGAAGCAGAAATGGATGCCCGCTATCAATGGAGCTCCGTACACGCCAGCGCATGGGATTACACCGGTCAGCAGCTATACGAGGCAGAAACCTCTTCCGCTGATTATACGGAGCAGGGCAATGTTTCCGGCAGCACATTAGCCGGTGTAATCGGTTTGCAACACTATGAACTGGCGCACAGCGGCCGCCGTGCAGCAGAAGAGTTGCAGCAGCTCACCAATGCCGCCATGCTCAAAAGCAGGCTGGCAAAGATCCGCGGCAGGGCAAAGTTCCTCGGCTTCTCCGGCGTAGCACCCGGTGATATGGTTACCCTCCAGGGCATCGGCAACCGGTATAACGGCAACGCTTTTGTAACCGGTGTGCGGCATGAAGTAGCACATGGCAGCTGGGATACACATATCCAGTTCGGACTGGAACCCGACTGGCTCGCTGAAGCCTATAAGGATATTTCAGATATTCCCGCAGCAGGAATGCTGCCCGCTATCCACGGTTTACAGATCGGTAAGGTGGTGCAACTGCAGAATGACCCCGACGGCGAACACCGCATCCTGGTAAAGATCCCGGTGATAGATAATGCGGCGCGTGGCATCTGGGTGAGAGTAGCCAGCCTGGATGCAGGGAATAACCGCGGCGCTTTTTTCCGCCCGGAAATTGACGATGAAGTGATTGTGGGTTTTATCAACGATGATCCCCGGGATGCCGTTGTGCTGGGAATGCTCAACAGCAGCGCAAAGCCGGCCCCCATCAATGCGCAGGACGCCAATGATGAAAAAGGATTTGTAACAAGAAGCGGCATGCGAATTCACTTCAACGACAATACGAAAACAATCACCATAGATACCCCCGCAGGAAACAGTATTACGATCGATGAAGCTTCTACCAGCATTAAACTGAAAGACCAGAACAGCAACACGGTAACGATGGATACTTCCGGTATCAAGCTGGAAAGCCCTATGAACGTGGAGTTGAAAGCAGGCGTAAACCTGGTGCTGTCGGCCGGTGCGGCCTTGTCGATAGGCGGCGCCAGTATCTCCGCAGCAGCAGATGGCGCAGTAGAGCTGAAAGGAGCGATCGCAAAATTATCGTCACAGGGTATCACTGAAATAACAGGTTCTTTAGTAAAAATAAACTAACCGGCAAACCCCAAAAAGAACAACGATTGCCGGTCACTTAAATTGTTAATCTCATGCCTCCTGCAGCACGCATCAGCGACTTTCACACCTGCCCCCTGTTTTCAGGACCGGTACCTCATGTAGGCGGTCCGGTGGTAGGCCCAGGCGTACCCACGGTGATGATTGCCGGTATCCCGGCAGCAGTAACCGGTGATATCTGCACCTGCGTAGGTCCGCCGGATGCTATCGTGAAAGGATCTGCGACCGTGATGATAGGAGGGCGGCCCGCCGCAAGAATGGGCGACCTCACGGCACACGGCGGCGTAATTGTGATGGGAGCCCCTACAGTAATTATTGGCGGTTAAAAAATATCAGACATGTTACAAAATGATCCCCGTTCATTCCTCGGTACCGGCTGGAAATTCCCGCCAACATTTGATCTGCAAAGCGGAGCAGTGGAACTGGTGAGTAATGAAGCCGATATCAAAGAAAGCCTGGACATCCTGCTGTCGACCAGTTTGGGAGAAAGAGTGATGCAACCCCGTTACGGATGCGATCTGCAGGACTATATTTTTGAACCGCTCAACGCCGCCATGATCGGCTTCCTGCGCGACCTGGTGGAAAATGCCATCCTCTTCTATGAACCGCGTATCAAAGTGGAAGAAGTAGGCGTAGTAGCGATGGATAGCCCCGACCTGATAGAAGGAAGGTTTACTATCTCTATCGACTATACGATTGCCAGTACTAATTCAAGGTACAATTATGTGTATGATTTCTATTTGCTGGAAGCAGCGCAAAAACCCTGACCGGCGCCTCCGCCACAGGGTCATCAATTAATCAGTTAAATCATGATCGTACATCCTTTTCAATATGAACCAGGCATCAGTCAGCGTAACCGGCTACTACCGGCCCTGGATGCTGCCTCCGCACCGATAGACGGGAGAAAGCTCGCGGACCTGCTCCATTACTTCGTACAAATGGCGCCGCAGATCAATTATTACCAATACAAAGATGCCTACCTGATCAACGACTGGCAGCCTTTCTTCCGGAACAGCCTCCCTTTTCTGCTGGCGCAACTGGCTAAAACAAATACCAGCCAGCTGAAAGATAATTTTGAAGGATATGTAAACCAGGTATATGAACGCCCCACAAAAGATACGCTTCAACTCCTGATCAATTTTTTATATGATGATGTAATTGTTCCTATTGCACAGTGGCAGCTGGCTTTTCATGGCACAGGACTGCCAATGGAACGTAGTATAGAAGCCATTATACAGCAAAAGCTCCGTACACCGCTGTCCCGGTTCATCCAGTTCACCAACGGCGCTGTGAAATGGTTCTGCGTTCGCCCCATCGATCTTTCACAGATTAAAAATGAAGAGATGTGGGGCATCGATCCGCTGTTTGCTTATCTCGAATGGAACGAAAGTTTTCATTACGCCGCCACCTCCCGCGAAAAAGCATTACTGCTGTTACAGGCTTACCAGTCCATCTTTCAGCCATTCCTGGATGCCATTGCCGCTATCGCCGCACTGGCGCCGGACAGTATCGGAGAAAGTTTGCAACCACTGAACGAAGCCTATAAAAAGAATCATACGCCACACCTGGGTCTGCTCTTTGCATTCCTGTACCTCTTCACACATGTACAGCAACAACTGAACGGGTTCACACAAAAACATCTCGATTTCTTCTTTCAACAGGTATTAAAACTGGTACCCAAACCCCTCACGCCGGATAAGGCGCACGTGGTGTTTGAAGTACAGCAACCTTTTCAGCAATACCTGCTCCCGAAAGGAACTGCCCTCCGCGATGGAAAGGATAAACTGAAAACAGATGTGCTCTTCCGGCTTGATGATGAAATAGTAGTAGACAATGCCGCCATCTCCAGTTTACTTACCCTGTATGTAAACCCGGTAACAGCATTCAAAAGAACATTGACGGATGGAGGCCAGCTTTGTTATAAAAGGAATTTTATCGAAGGACTGTATATCGCCACCAAAGCCAATATGGCGGATGGGGTAGACAAACCCTTCCAGGAAAATATGCCGAAGAACTGGTTTACCGCCGGTTCCCGCTACAGTAAATTTATTGCACCCGGTAAAGTACAACCGGTGCAGCATCCTTATGCCCGCCTTGGATTTATGCTGGCTTCGCCGGTATTACTCCTGCAGGAAGGCACCCGTAAAATCACGGTGGATATTGAGTGCATCCTTTCTGAAAACTGCGACGATAATGTGTTGCTGCAGGACAGCGATTACTTCGATGCATTGAAAATTATCCTCAAAAATAAATACACCTACCTGTCGGACGACCTGATTGCAAAGGCGGAAGAAATGGGTGTGGACGCCGCCACCATCACCATACTGCGGGATGCGCTTACTGATGTAAGATATGCTTCAGATGGCACACATGCGGTGTTAACGGACAATGGCGTAACGCCTGATCCACCTTTAACGAACATCAACGCATTGCCGGTAGCAGTAAAAGAATTGTTTAAGCCCCGCAGCGTATTGCAGCTGTTTTTCAGCGGTGCGGAAGAGTGGATTGCTCCGCCAAAGCTGGCAGACATCTCCATTGTTACACAACCCGGGGGGTATAAATTAACGCTGAAAGTGGAGCTGCCACCGGAAGTGCCCGCGGTTACTTTTTATGATAAGAAAGCGCTCAGTGGCAACTATAACACCACCTTGCCCGTGCTCCGCGTGGAAGTGGACCAGCAGGTGAAATTAAGTCTTGATGATATCCTGGTTGAAAAAGTGGGCGGGGATTGCGGCCAGTGCAAACTGGAACGCCAGCCAAAGAATACCGTAACTGCTATTGCGCTGTATCACTTCCTGCGCGACTTCCGCATAAAAAATGTATCTATCAAAGTAGATGTTTGCGGGGTGAAAAATGTGATCGTGCAAAATGATGAAACGGTGCAGGATGTTAACTCGCCTGTTTATCCCTTTGGTACCCGGCCAGCGCTGATTGATTTTGAAATACTGAAAGGTAAAAAGGAATTTTCTACCACTGCTAAAGGCCCCAGCTTTTACATTGGCTCTACAGAAATTTTCGGGAAGAAATGGGACAAGGTATATGTGAACATGAACTGGAAAGATAAACCAGCCAGTTTTGAAGCGTATTATGCAGGCTATGTCCAGGGCGGGTTAGCAGAAGCCGACTTCAAGATTAATAAATATGTTTTGCAGGATGGGAAATGGTTTAAAGAAAATACATCGGCAGAAGAATTGTTCACCAAAAATGAGGATGTGCCCTGTGATCCGCAGAAGATATACGATTACTCCATCGCTTTTGATCAGCCAACGGCAATAGATTTCAAGGATCAGTTCAGTCTTACCAGCGACAAGGTAACCCGGTACAATGCGGATACCCGTAATTACTTCGCTAAGATAACCCTCACCCGGCAGGACTTTATGCATAAAGATTATGCATTTGTACTGGCCCGCCAGATGACCGCCTTTAACCGCCTGCTGGATGATCCGAAAGATCCGAAGAACAGGATCGATACCGCTGCTTACTACAATTCAGTGGGCTCCCCGGTAGTATTCAATCTGAAAGAACTGAAGCAGCTGGTACAGGATACTTATGCAGATGCTTTAAATCTCAATAAATATATTCAGGGGCCCAGTGGTCTTGATGGCAGGATTCCATCTGATAGCATGTCGCCCCCCTGGGCCTGGACACCCACACCTGCGGAAGCATTAACCATCCGCTACATTTCCAGGGGGCCCAATCCACCGGACTTCCCCTTACGTGGCGGTTTTTTTCAGGGATTTGAAGGGCTCACCGAACTGGCAAAAGATATCAAAGAGAAGCTGGAAGACATCCAGGTATCCGTGGTAGACACCAACACACTGTCTGCCATCATCCCCAATGAACCCTGGACACCGGTGATCAGCCAGATTTCCATCGACTACAGCGCTACCGCTATCCGGGAAGATGTGCAGTTGCTGCACCTGTATCCTTTTGAAAATACTTTTAAGGAAGAGGTGCTGGATCTTGAACCCTCGCTGTTACCGGTATTTTGCGACGAAGGTACTTTGTTTGTAGGGCTTGATCGTTTGCAGCCATACGGCAACCTGAATCTCTTATTTCAGCTGGCAGAAGCTACGGCTGATTCTGAATCGGAAAAAGCGGAAGTGGAATGGTTTTACCTGTGCAGCAATGTCTGGAAGCCGCTTCGCAAAGGATTCGAGGTGCTTAATGATGATACCGACGGGTTAACCCGCTCCGGCATTATCAAAATAGCCGTACCCGGTGATATTAATATAGTCAACACCGTTATGCCTGCCGGTACGTACTGGCTGAAAGCCGCTATCCCCGAAAACGTAGCGGCCGTGTGTGAAACCATCGGCGTGCATACACAGGCCGCACTGGCTACTTTCACGGTGCTGCCTGAAAATGACCCGATGCGCCTGGGCGAAGTATTAAAAGCCGGCAGCATCTCCAAACTGGCAGAAGCAGATGCGCATATCAAAACCGTTACACAACTGTATGATGGCTTCAACGGACGGTTGCCGGAAGCAGCAGGACATTTTTATGTGCGCGTCAGTGAACAGCTACGCCATAAAGGCCGTGCTATCCAGTCGTTTGATTATGAAAGACTGGTACTCGAAGAATTTCCGCAGCTGTATAAAGTGAAATGCGTGAACCATACGCTGGGTCTCGGTGCCAAAGTGTACCAGCAAGACCTGGTAGCTGCCGGCGGATATGTAGTAGTAGCCGTAATCCCCGATCTGCGCCAGCTTGCTGCGGGCAACCTGATGGAACCCAAAGCGCCGTTAAGCCTGCTGGAAAAAATACACACCTTCCTCAAACAACGTTCATCTCCTTTTGTGCGGTTGAAGGTCACCAATCCAAGATATGAAAGAGTGATGGTCGACATCTCCATTCAATTATATAAAGGGAAAGATGAAAAATATTATACCGAAAAACTGAAAACAGACCTGCAGGAATTTTTCGCCCCCTGGGCGATAGGAAAACTGGATAAACTGTCGTTCGGACAAATCGTGCACCAGGCGGACGTTGTGAGGTTTGTGGAGCAACTGGATTATGTGGACTACGTAGAGTGCCTCACCATGCAGCATGAGCTGGAAACAGCGCCATCGCAGCATATGGAGCCGCATACGCCGCGTTCTATCCTCGTAAGCGGCAACATCACCGTAAGCACGCAGAAGAACGCCGTGGTTTGCCCGGATGTGGTAACGCGCATCCCTGAGCGGGAAACAGACTGTAATATTCCGGAACCCCTGATACCGCCATGTAACAATACACGGCCGGAATCGCCTGAGGAGCCGCAGGGCCCTATCATCAATTAACTACATCGTTATGGCTGAGGACACAAATACCAAGAATGTGATCATTAAAAATGATCCTGCTTTTCCACCGGAACTGGATTTTGAAAAGTTGCGGAGTGAAGGCATCGACTACCTCGGAAAACTTTCCGGCAAAATATGGACTGATCACAACGCACATGATCCGGGCATCACCATCCTGGAAGTGTTGTGCTATTCCTTGCTGGATATGGGCTACCGCACCAGTTTGCCGCTGGAAGACCTGCTCACCATGAATCCCGCAGGAAACGGGAAGGAAGATAATTTCTTCACGCCGGCAAAGATCCTCACCGTTAACCCGCTCACCATTACCGACTACCGCAAACTGCTCACCGATATCGATGGCGTAAGAAACGCCTGGCTGGAAATTGCCACCAATATCCCGCCGGAAGTGCATTGGTTTGGAGATGAAGGATTAGAATGCCGCAGCCGCAATCCGCAGCTGGCGGCCACCGGGGAAGATATTTCTCTGCTGGAACTGAATGGGCTCTATAATATTTTTATTGAACCCGAAACGCTGCCGGACGACAGCCAGGAAAGAGCAAAAGCGCTGGCTGACTTGAAAGAGCGTATCCGCAAAGCATTGATGGCACACCGTAATTTGTGTGAGGATTTTTATAAGATCACCATCCTGTGCCATGAAGAGATTGGCGTATGCACTGAAATCCAGCTGGAAGAAGATGCCGATGTAACTACCGTTCTCAATGAACTGGTGCTTCAGCTGTATCATCTCTTTTCTCCCCGTGTTACTTTTTATACCCTGCAACAGATGCTGGAAGAAAAAAAGGTGACGATGGAAGAAATTTTTGCCGGCAGGGCCTATGCCGCCGGAAGTCATGGTTTCATTGACACTGCCGAGCTGGAAGCGATCAAGCCGCTCCGGGAAATCCGCGTATCGGATGTATATCATGTAATGTTTGATGTGCCGGGCGTATCCACTGTTTCCGGTCTTAGTATAGCCGGCTACGTTACAGGCGACAACACGCCCGTAGCCAGCACGAACGGCACCGCCTGGATCCTGCCTTTGCTGGATGGCCACCTGCCGCTGCTGTCGCTGGTATACAGCCGGTTTGTGTTTAAACGCGGCAGCGCCACGTTTACTTTTGATGGTACCAACCTGCAGCAGTATTTAAATGCTTCGCTGTTGAATGGCACGAAAGTATGGTACAACCAGTCGTCCGCATACCTTGATCATGGAGTACCTTCCGGTTTTTACAGGGAGGACCTCGGCAATTACTATTCCCTTCAACGCGATTTTCCACGGGTATATGGTATCGGCAACGGGGAACTGGGCAACGATGCCTCCCCGCAGCGTAAAGTGCAGGCGTGGCAGCTGAAAGGCTTCCTGTTGTTCTTTGACCAGCTCCTGTCAAACTACCTGGCGCAATTGCAGCACCTGCGCGACCTGTTCTCCATGTCCCCGGATGCGCCCGCGCAAACCTATTTCAGCGGCGCCGTTACCGACGTGCCGGATCTCGATAAACTATTGCGTTTCCAGCAGGGCGGATTCTATGCCGATCTGGGCTGGAAACAGAATGATACCCTCATGCTGCCGGTTGGAAAAGAGCTGCTCAACGAACTGCATACAGGCGTTACCGTTAAGAAAGATGTAATCCAGCGCTGGCGTAATAAATACTACAGCTTCGATTATCTTTCTGCACGGAATACTGCAGTGGAACAGCTTTTACTGGATATGAGTCACCAGGGCAATACTACTAACATTACTACGTATCTCTATGGCGATGGCTGCTGGTGCTTTGTGATAGCCACTCCCGGCAGGGAATATGTATTGCTCGGATGCCGCTATTATCCTTCTCAGCAAAAAGCAAAAGAGGCAGCACAATCGGCCATATTCCTCGCCGCATACCCGGAGAACCTCCGTTCGTTCGGATTTAAAAATACCGCCAACAAGGAGCAGTATGCATTTGATGTGGTTTTCAGCCTGGCCGACTACCAGGGCTACCTGCAAAAGATCGTGGAAGATAAAACCCTGTATCAGCAGCGCCGCGAAACCATGCTCAATCACCTGCTCAGCCGCTTTGCAGAAACGTTCACCGATTATGCGTTGGTGTTATATGGTATCAGCGACCGGCAACAGGCTGCGGAAAAGGGTTTGCGCGCCAAAGCGAAGTTTCTTTCTTCCTATGATAAATTAAGCAGGAACCGTGGTAAAGCCTACGACTACCGCGTAAACAAATGGAATACGGCCAATACTTCCGGCTACGAACAACGGGTGAATGCGTTGGCGGGTATAGAAAGAAGTGACCGTCATTATTTGTGCCCGTTTATTGTTGGGCCTTATGAAACTTTTTTTTATGCAGAAATAAAAGATGCCGATAACCAGGTGCTGTTCAGAACAAGTAACTACGTTACAAAGGAAGATGCTTCTGCCGCACTGATCCATCTTGCGCAACAATTAAAACACCCGGAACAGCTTATCCGCACAGATGATCCTGTGCAGGGGAAGTTCGGTTTACAGGTGCCGTTGTCGGCAGGCAAGGCATTCCTGGCATCTCCCGCAGCTTCACCCGAAGAACGTGAGAGCCGGTTGCTGCAGTTACAGGAACATTTTACACAGCAGCCGCTGAATGGTACCGCGGAAATCAGCCGCTATGATCATTTTATTGAAGTGACTGATCCTGCCGGGAAACCGCTGCTGCATTCCAATGAGGCGTTCCCCGATCAGCAGGCGGCCATTGCAGCTACAGATGATTTGCTCGCCGATGTGAAGGAAGACGACTGGAACATCCCGCCAACACTGGATTTGCCGGTATTGCAGCTGTTGCCCGTAAACGCCACACATACTACCTATATCAATCTTGCTGCTTTCCAGGCAGATAATATTCAGCAGAAAGGCGGAAAATTACAGGTGCAGATCAGCATCGAAGAAGATGCGTTCATTATGTTTACTTCTGCATCGGCCGTAAAAAATGAGCAGCAGGCTACGGAAGAATTTCACCTGCTCCTGCAACTGGCGGCTACTCCTGCGGGTTATCTGGTGCGCCAAACCACCGATGGCAGGTATGAAGTGGTACTGGTAGAACGCAGCAACGTAAAAGCGATGCATCCTGCCTTATTCGATGAAGAGCTGCAGGCCGATAACACCGTACTGCATATACAACAGATTGTACAGGCGCAGTTATACCAGGTGTCTTACTCCCGGCAGCCCGCAGCGTGGAAATACAAAGTACAGCTGCAGGGTATGGAAGGAAAGCCTTACCTGTTTAACAGCGAAGAAGAATATCCCACAGAAGAGCTGGCAAAAATAGAAATGGACACCTTTATGGCGTCGCTGGATCACCTGGAACTCAAAGCAGAAAAGGGCGCCAAACCTGTTTTGCTGCATGCCGGCTTAAATAAAAAGATCATCATGCCCGCAGCAGCTGCAGCCGGTAAACTGCAGAGTGCTTTATCACTCGCGCAGTTGAGAAGCGGCGCCGCGCCGGCGGACATTGATTCCTATATTCATAGCACTGCTGTTAACGCAGAAGGCGCCTTTGTATACCGCGTGATCAATAAAACCGGTTGCTTTGCCCGGTTCCCCAAAACCTTTACAGACAAAGCGCCGGCCACCGATCGCCTGGCAGCCTTGCGCAGCCGCAACCAGCAGGGGATCGATTACCTGGAAATATGTATGGGGGGAGATGAGGTGGTTACCTGCGTGAAAGATCCGCAAACACAGGCCGTTAGCTACTATTATGTGATCCGCGGCATTGAAAAAATCTATCATTCACCCATCTATCCAAAAACAGAAACCGAATATTTCCGCAGTTATAAATCTTATAAATCTTCAGCAGAAGCACTGGCTGCATTTCGTCAGCAATACCTGCAACTGGTACATCTGGCCGGTAACCCCGCTGCCTATGGCAGCAGCATTATCCTGGAAGGGGATCCGGTAACGGATACCATCCCGCTGGCTATTGTACCCGCCGATACTATTACCCAATTCGGCGGGAAAGCCCAGCTGCTGGACATTGTGCCGCATGTCATGCGGAGCTTCCCTTATCATTGGCTGAATAATGTACAGCGACTACGGGTAAGCCTGTACGATATAACCAAAAGGGAAAAGATCTGGAAACTCTGCAACGGCTTTGTGGATATGGCCGCCGCCAGTGAAGCGCTGAAACTATTCCTGGCATTGGCCCGGTACGCCGGTAACAGCGGCGTACGGCTTAATGAAACGAGTTGCCGCTACCAGGTAGTAATGAATGAAGTGCTCTTGGAAAGTACCCAGCATTATAATTCTCTGGAAGATGCATGGGGCGCCGCAACGAAAAACGCTAACGGCGATTACGTGTACACCGGGCTGGAACTGTTGCTCGACGCCACCCGCCGGGGCAACAGCGCCTATTACGGATATGTAAAAGACGATGGCTGTTACAGTTTCAAAGCAGTGAAGAAAGGCTACCGGCTGGCAGTACACCCCTATGAATACAACACGGAAGAGATCAGGGGCAAATACCTGCAGCAACTACAAATGATCGGGTTGAAACTTGGTAAAAGCTGCCAGGTATCCCTGCAGGTAAAACCTTATTATGCGGGTAACTATTTCCAGCTGCAGTTAATCGCCAATGGTGAAGTGATATTGGTATCAGGACAGCAATATACGTCAGGTACCAATGCCGAAAGGGCGCAGGATGACTGGCTGTTTGAAGTACTATCGTTGTTGTGGAAAGACAGCAACTACTCCCTGAACATCACCACCAACCGGCTTGAACTGCTGAATGGCAACGTGGTGAGCGGCTATTTCAAACCGTCCGGTGACGCTGTGTTATCAGTGGATGACATGAAAGAATGGAAAACAAAATTGCAGCAAAGCGCGCTTTATTACCCGGTGCGCCGTGTAAAAACAGCCTTTGGTTATACTTACTCTTTCCGTTTATACCACGATGATTTCATTCCGGAAGAACCCTTGCCGGATGAAAACAGCGGATGCGCCTGTGATGCGCCGCCACCGGTACGTAAACCAGGCGCCATCATATGGGAAAGTGCAGAACAATATGAATGCCTGAATGCCGCCATCAAGGGCTTTTACCGGTTCTGCGCAGCATTGGCCATCCCCGATAATTACAAGCCCACTCTTGGCGCAGGTTGCGGCCCGTTTGGCATTGAACTGGTAGACGGCACTTATGTGCTCGCCGCCAATCCGCAGTGTTATCCCACCTTGCCTGCAATGGAAGATGCCATTGAGCGCACCTCCGCCGCCATTAATGATGAAGGCATGCATGTAGTGGAACACATCCTGCTCCGGCCACGTGTAGCGGACGATTGCCAGTGTTTACTGCCGGTGAAACCTGAACCGCTTTGCAGGCTGCCGTGGGAAGAAGAAGTGGTTGGCTATGATGTAGATCCGGAAGATGCGGTGTTTAAAACAACGGTGGTACCGTTTACGGATCCTTATTCCTTTGTGGCCACCATTGTGTTGCCCGGCTGGCCCGTGCGTTTCCGCAATACCAGCACCCGCGCCATGATGGAAAACCTGCTCCGCAAAGAAGCGCCTGCGCATGTGCTACTGAATATACTCTGGCTCCGGCCACGCAGCTTCTGCGAATTTGAAACCCTCTACCGCCGCTGGTTGCAGCATCTCGCTTGTAAACCTGTTTGCGGCGATGATGCACATATTCAATGCTGCCTGATCTGTTACCTCTTCGGGCAAACCGATATTATGGATGCAGTACCTGATACGGCTAACGATCCGGATTGCGAACAGATTACGCCATCGTGCTTCGACGATAACCGGAAGAACAAACTACCGGAAGCAGATTTCGGGGATTGGATCAATCGGCTGTTCCGCAAAACTTGCGACATGCAGGAGATCGATTGTCTCTCGAATGAAAGCACGCCGCCACCTGGAAGGATCCTGGCGGATAAACGGAACATCGCGCCTGCAGCAGCACCGCCACAACCGGTGGAAGCTGTTACCACGCACAGAAGCAATTCCCCGGAAGATGTATTGCTGCGCGACCGGAAGGGCCGTCAGCGTATTTCAAAGTACAAACAACAAATCCTGCCAGTAGATGCCGATAATATTGTAGACACAGAAGCATACGACCGCACCGGTAAATTTATGGAAGCGGGCCCGCTGGATATGCATAAATACAGCACGCTGGCCGACTTCTTACTAAAAAAGATGCCGGCCGGGAAAAAAGCAGCCGCGAGTGAACAGGCGCTCCTGCTGCGCAATGCCACCTGGCTTTGCCTGGATCAGCTCCTGCTGCGGGTGCCGGTAAGCATTGCCGCACACGAAAAGAAACAGCTGCAGCAAACATTGCGCAAAATGAAAGACAAAGGAATCAACCTCGCGGCATTGGCAAAAGACTGGAAACCGGAAGACCTGATCTCTGACGAAAATGAAGACCTCGTAGCACAATGCCTGCGATGGATGAAATAAATAATTATGTTGCATAAGATCCGTAAACAAACACTCCTGCTGACAGTGCATAACAAAGACACTGTTTTTACCTGGCAACACCAGGTAACAGCGCTGTATTGGAATAAGATCATCCCTGCACTGGAAAGGCTGTTCGACAGTCATAGCAGCGACGACACCGTTATTTATATAGACCGCCTCGAGATTGACCTCGGAAAAATCAAGGCCGCCGATCTTAACAATGATCATTACGTAGCGTTGCTGCTGGAAAAAATGACCGCTGCATTAGCCACGCTTCACGTAAAAGAAACGCCGCGTAAATCCCTGCCGGAGCACACCTTTGATCAGTGGTGCTACTACATGGAACATGGCACACTTCCCTGGAATGCCGCACGGCCCGGTGATGTGTGGTACCAGCAGGTATTACAGATATTGGCTACCAGTCACGAGGCGATTACCACACTCCGCAAACAACTGTTGAATAACCCGGATTATCTCCGCCGCATCCTGATGCAGCATTCGCCGGAATTTATTACGCAGCTGCTTGCCATCATCACCGCCAAAAAACAAGACAGCTGGACGCCGGTAATTCATCAGCTCTATGACGCCTACCGCCTGTTGCAACTCACGCACAAAGGCGGCATGAACCGCCGAACTTTTGAACAGGCATGCTGGTATGCGTTGTTAGTACAGGCAGCAAAGGACCCCACTGTAAGCGAATCTGCGCAAATGAATGAACTGTTGATCGGACAGCCGGTATTTGTTACGCAGATCCCGGATCTGATAACGGTATGCCGCAACAACAGCTGGGATAAATTATTAGCTGCCGCTACTTTTTTCAACACACAACATACTGCAGCGCTGCCAAACAAACAGGCGGATACGCCATTAACCAATGAGGCTTCCGCTGATGCGGAAACAGGTACATCTGAAGAAGAAATATCAGAACCCACTACCGGCGCCCATACTTATTACGTGGTAAATGCCGGGATCATTTTGCTGCATCATTGGTTGCTGCCCATGTTCCGCCAGCTGGAATGGACCGATGGTAAGCGGTTCCTCAATGCAGCGTGTAAGCAGCAAGCCATTATGTTGCTGCACTACATGGCAACAGGCCAGACGGAGGCGGACGAATTTGAAGTGGTGTTGCCGAAATTGTTATGTGGCTGGCCGCTGAAAAGGCCGCTGGATACGAAGCTGGCGCCAACAGAAGAAGCGATGGAAGAAGCTGACGGACTGATAGAAAATGCTATCAGTCACTGGAAGGCATTAAAAAATATTTCTGCAGATGGATTACGGGAAGGGTTCCTGCAAAGGCCGGGAAGATTGATCACCGGCACCGATAAGCATCAGCTGCAAATGGAGTCGGATACCATCGACATCCTGCTGGACCGTTTGCCCTGGAACATCAGCATCATCAAGTTAAAGTGGATGAAAATACCACTGCATGTGCAATGGCGGTAAGGAGCATTTTTATTTGCAAATGAATTAAAAATATCCAGGTGAGCATAAAAACATTACAGCCCGCAAATATTCAAAGAGAGGCCGCATCGCACGCCTCCGGCCTTAAACAGCCGGCAGCAACCCCTTTCTGGGGGAAGCCCGCGGCGCAATCTTTTTTCCAGCCCGCCATCCAACGTAAATGTGCTCATTGCGAAGAGGAGGAAAAGAAAAGCAACGTGCAGCGGAAGGAAGCCTCTCCGGCCGCCATCTCCCCAACAGCAGTAGAAAGTAATATCAACAGTACCAAAGGACAGGGAGAAGGATTGAAAGGAGATACCCTGCAGGAAATGAACGGCGCGTTCGGCGCAGATTTCAGTAAGGTGAAGATCCATACCGGCACCAATGCAGCAGGACTTAACCGCCAGCTGAATGCACAGGCATTTACCACCGGCAACGATATTTATTTTAACGAAGGAAAATATGCTCCCGGCAGCAGCTCCGGTAAACACCTGCTGGCGCATGAGCTGACACATACTTTACAACAGGGACAGGGAACAACGGGTATAGCGCGGCAGGTAGCTCCGGTGAAAGAACACGGGGACCTGTCGCAGGTGCCTGCAACACTGGCTTGCCCCGTGGATACCAGTACTCCGAGGGTGGAAGACAGCTACCCCTTCACCGTATCTTCTTCCGGCTTATCGCCTGCGAACCAGCGGCTGATCAGCGGTTTTGCTGCTAACTGGCATCGCCTCGGCGCCAGTGCTACGGTAAGGATAGATGGCTTCGCCAGTGTGGATGGCTCCGATCCGTTCAACTGGGAGCTGTCGTGCCACCGCGCGCAGGCAGTAAGAGATGAGATGATCACGCCATCTGATGGCAGCCCGGGCATCGGCGCCGGGTTTATTTCCATTTTTGCACATGGCGAAACCAATCACTTCTCCCGTACCGATCCGGTGGCCAACAGGGTAGCCGTTATCAGTTCGGTAGTGCCTGTACCACCGCCGCCACCACCGGGTCCAACGCCTCCCGTTACTCCTGAAAGAAAATGCGGCCCTAATGTTACTTCAGAAATAGCAAGGGTATGGGCGCAGGTACAAAGTAATTTCAACAGCTGGGGATTCACAGATAAATTGAATGCCTGCCGTTATCTCATACAGCCTGTGATTGTAGGCAGCGGCGGACCAGAACTCAATAAAGACGCATTTGATACATTCGGCTTATTCCTGAATACCGCCGGATGGACACAGCAAGGCCCTTATCATCCGCCATGCGGCGTACCCGGATCAACCGGTGATCCATGCTGGTCGCGGGATCCATTGCATGAAGCAGACGATGTATGCTCCAATACGGTGCAAACAGGAAGTGGCTGCTGGAAATCAGGCACCGTGAATTATGGTACTTATGGCATCATGATGCGCCTGTGCAATGGCTTTATTTCCCCGATCGGATTTTTGCCGCCGCCATTCGGCATGTTGAGCGGCGCCTTCTCCTATGCTTCCATGGTGGCGCTGATCACCGCCTATAAGCTGTACGACCACGAAAATCCGATGGATCCTATTGCCTGGGCAAGCGCCACTTATAATGGCGGACCATCGGGCGTTCCTTCCGGTGGCAACAAACCAAATTGCCCGGCTACCTGTAACGTACCATTTACAACCCCTTCATTTGATTATGTATGGGAACCTGTAAGACAACGGTCATCACTAAACGCCGCACCTTACGGATACCCCTGTACAACACCGTAATGAAGACGACTTAAATAGTATTGCATGAAAAAATCTCCGAAAACGACTAAAAACAAATCTGCAGAAAATGATAAACCTTTTTTCAGTAAAGCTGAAAACGGGGAATCTTTTTTCAGCAAACCCGGAGACAATACGCTGCAACTACAACCGGCTGATACAAAAGCCAAAGATGCCGCACCCACCGCTGCTGTGGCAGATGCATGTAAAGCCAGCAGCACACCCGAATCCAGGTGGGCCAACGATAACCCCGGAAAGGTATTTGGTGTGGAAGACAGATCCTCAGGTAAATCAGAAAGTAATGAACTTATTTTCTGGAACTATTGTGTGGGAGAAGCAGCCATGCGCGCCGCCCATCGTGAACGGCTAAACGAAGTGGCTGACCGTTGGGTAGAATTATTAAAGAAAGATAGTAATCTGAAAGTAAAACTGCAGGGAGCTGCCAGTACCTCCGGCAATGCGGACAGTAACAAAGCCCTGGCTGCACAACGAGCGGGCATCATCAGAGACTTCCTCGTTGCAAAGAAAATTCCTGACAGCAGGATTGTAATAGATACAACATCGAGCCCCCGGAGTATGGCGCCGGAAACATCGCCGGAAAACCAGGCCCGCAACAGGAGAGTGGAACTGTTCCTGTTCCGGTCTACCCCCGTGGTAAATAAACTGCCACCCTGGGTGGATGTGCAGGTACAAAACCTGATCATTGGTCAGCAGGGAGTGCCCACGCCCAAGCCCACCTTTAACGAAACAGATAATTTTTTTGCGCGGAATCATTTCTCCATGAAGGCATCGGCAGACATCACCCTTACCTCGCTGGGCGGTACCGGCGTTGGCTTTTCGCAGGTACTTACAAGAGATACGCTGATGGCGCAATACAGCGATAATACAGGTCGTACGCTGGTGCTGGATTATGGCAACTGTAACCTGCTGCCCTGCAAAGACCTGGAGAATGCTACCAGTCATTTTGCGCTCGATGGCCTCAGCATGTTTAACTCCGGGCCTGGTACCACTCAAGGCAAAGTAGCCATCAGGGACCGCCCCGGAGCCGTGTTCCCATTGCATTACCCGGATTCCAAAACAGGGCCGTTTCATCTCACCCATTATTTCTGGATGATGGATTTTACCGTGATACTTGGGGTTAGGGAGATGGGGGCTTTCATTCCATTGAACCACGCCTTCTGGAGCGTGGCCGCATCGGAAGATGTGAATATTAAAAAGAAATCAGTAAGCGGTATGGCGCCTATTTCCGTGGTAAGCGACTGGCAGCCCGGTATGGCGCCGGGAATGAACCTGGAAGCCATTTACGCCGGTCCCACCTGCAGATATGTGAGACGATCAGAACAGGTTACCGGCAAGGAAAACGTATGCAGACCTACCGAAACGTTTGAATAAAAGCTTTTAAAAAGTGGCAGCAGTAAATACACAGATACAACCACCCGGACTAAAATCTTCTGCACCGCAGCAGCGGGAGGGGCCATTCTTCGGTCCTGCCCCTGCGAAAGATCCTTTCTTTCAGCGAAAGCAGCAGCATGGAGAAGAAGACGGTACCCTGCAACGGGAAGCCACAGGCAGCAGCACGCCGGATGTAACACCGGCAGTTGAACAACAGCTGTCGCAAAGCAAAGGTGGCGGAGCGCCGCTGCCATCGCGGCGTAATGAAGAAATGAGCCGCGCTTTTGGCACAGATCTCAGCGGCGTCCGTATCCATGAAGATGCCGGTGCTGCGGATATGAGCAGGCAACTGCAGGCAAAAGCATTTACACACGGAAAGGATATTTATTTCGGGGCAAATCAGCGCAATGACAGTGCAGAAGGCAAGCACCTGCTGGCGCATGAGCTGACGCACGTGGTGCAGCAAAAGCCGGCGCAGATGATTTCGCGGGCGCCTTTGCTCTATGATTATACTACTGTACGGAGGAAAAATAAAAAGCAGTTGTTGGGAGATGGTACAGCGGCCAACACCGGTATAACGCTCAGTGAATTTACCAGCTACATCCGGATACAGGCGGATTGGTTTGCACATCCTACGCTGGGGAAAGCCGACAGGGATGCACTATGGGCGCTCATCGCTAAAAATGAGAGTGGAGATCATATTCAGTCGGGCGCCGGAGATCTGAAAATGAAAGACCTGATACCGCTTCCACCGGCAGATTGGGCAGCGCTGGCTACCTTTGGGCATGGTTGTCACCGGGACGAAACGGTTATCATACTGAATAGCGGGATTCCATTGGCCCGCCGCATCGCATTAGGCAATATGATGCAAAAGATGGAAGCGCTGATTGGTGGTAAAGTGATTAAAAGAACAGTATCTGAAAATCAGCTGATTGATGTGGAGGCCAACCCTGTTTTATGGGCCAGGATTACTACCTACTGGAACTTCTTTCATCCGCACCTGCAAAGGGTGTATGAAGTGAAGCCAGGAGAAAGGGGGTCGGAGTTTCAGAAAATAATAAATATGTTCACCGCGCAATCGCCGGTTGATTTCTTTGCATTACTGGGCCGTATACGCAACCTGCATCGCTTTAGCATAGCTGCGCTCAATAAGCTGAAGAGTAACTTTACGGATTTCTCACATACGCTTCCGTTGCACCTGATCATTCAAACAGCAAATGATGCCGGCGCTTTCCAGGATGCTGCTCCTAAATTTGAAGACGTTATTAATACTTCCCCCAACCTGGTGCTGATGCTGGAAGGCCGGGATTCGCTGTTGCAGATCCAGACGGAAATACCCATTATTGCCCAGCGGTTTGGTAAGAAAGATGCCAAAGGTAATTTTAGTATAGCACAGGTGATCATTGCAGGGCATGGATCTCCGGAGAGCGTGCAGCTGGCAGGAACCAGCGCTCCGGGCATCGTAAAGGGACGTGTGGAGTATACAACAGAAAGTCTTGATATCAGTAATGCGGCAGCAAAAGCCAAAACACAGGCGCTGTTGGATGTACTGATCCAGAACCTTGATCCGGCCACCGCGAAAATTGTATATGCAGGTTGTCTGGTGGGCGCCCACCCGGTGCCTGTTGGCACTGCCGCCGCCAATGTACAACCTCATATCGCTGCTCATCCGAACCTGGGTGAGTTCACACAACAACGTGGTGTGGCGAAAGGCAAACCGGTACAGGTAGAAGCTGCCCGTGCATCGGTCGCGCTTTCTGAAACGAGTTTAATGGACCCGGTTACCAAAGACCTGCATATCACTTATCCATTTGACCCGCAGGCGTTTGGTACTGCAGCGGCATATCTGGCAGCAGGTCATGAACCGGAAGGTACCATGCGGGCCGCCGTGGAAGTAGCCGCCACCAACCCGATAGTCGCCTCTAATTTGCTCCATTCCCGTTTAGGCTTTGGCGTTATATCAGATCCCTGGTGGGATCAGTGCGTGATTGCGATGGTAAAAGTGGCATTGGATGGCGTACCGCTGGGCAGCCCGGTAAGTCTTGCCCGCTTACTGGAGCTGGCTGAAGTAGCCCACTTGCCTTTCCTTAGTGGCTTTGGAACAGACTTTGGCGTTTCGGCAGCCAGTTTCGTAAAAGACGTAAACCCATTGGGCTCCGCACCCGTTATTTATCGTGAGTCGCTCAATGTACCCATGATGCTGGCGCCGGCAACAAATGATCTGCGGCTTGGCAGGTTTGCTATGGAGCAGGCATGGTTTAGCCTGGTTGCCGGAAGGGAAGCGTCTTTCATCACATTTTTGAATGGCACGCCTCCTGATTTTGTGCGGCAAATGGAAGTGCATCTCGACAGGGCCGTTATTGGTAAATATGATGCTACCCTGTTTGCGCCCGCTGCACCTCATACCGCCGGCCGGATCAAGCTGGCACTTGCCTGGCTCGACCAGGATTCAACGAATGCGTTGGTGACAGCATTCTTTAATACTGAAATTACAGACACGCCCACCGGTCCGGTGCTGTCCGCTGCTGTTATTGCACAACTGGCAGGAAGAGGCTCCGATGAAATACTGGAGGCTCTGGGCCGGTTAGCGCCTGCGCCCATGGGCCGCAAGCAGGCAAATGCACAGATACCGGGAAGAAAAAGAAATACCTTACTGATAGAGCCAAAGGCATACGTCGCCACGGTGACCTCGGTAATAAAACTCCCTGTATTCAGAGGCCCCGGTCCAAAACATACCGGCATTGGCTGGGTAAACCCGGGAGATTCCTTACAGGTAGCCGGCTTCACCGATGCATGGGCCGCATTTGATTTTAAAGGCAAACTGGGATATGTAGATAAAACACAGATTACCCCTCCGTAACAAATCACTTTATACAAACACCCCGTGAATAAATGTTGTTATAGGAAGTAGTGCAGCAGTTGCACATCTCCCAAAAACAAAATGATAAAAAGAAAGATGAAGAACTGGAAAACATTAGCAGGTAACGGCGGCAACAAACTGGTGCTCAAAAACAACTATATCATAGCTGCCTCATTGCACCAGGTAACCGTATGGAAAGAAGATAAGCCTTTGCTGCAACATCATACGGATACGCAGCAGCCGGGCTTTCCAACGCTCATCGGCGATCAGCTGTATTGGGGCACAGGCGTTCTCGACCTGGCTGCCAATGTGCGGCACGAAATACCTGGTATGCAGGAAGCTATCAGAACGGCAGGTGGACAATACCGGGCGTCTCACGGTAACGAATACACGCCCAGTGTTTTTGCATGGGCGCCGGACGGCAGCGTTGTGGCGGTATCAGTGCAATGGATCGGTAACCCCGGTCCGCCCCCCGCAAAGGTGCTGCTGCTGGATAAAGAAGGCCACCTGCTGCAAACCCTTTGGGAAGAAAGCAACCTGCCGGTGGCAGCGTTGTATATCAGCGATAAATGGATCCTGGCAGGCACATCGCAGTTCCGCGTGTTCGACAAAGAAACATTTACAGCTACCATCATCCCGGAGCAATTGCCCGCGGTGAGAATTGAAATGACGGCAGATGAAAAACAACTGCTCCTGTTACAGCATGATCACATCGGTTTGTGGGATACTAGCACCGGAAAGGAAATGAACCGCTGGAAAGGAAACTGGAATGACGCCACCATCACACCGGATGGAAAGTATATAATAGCCGTTGACTTTGAAGGTAAACCGTTTCTTATCAGCACCGCTGCACCACTTGAACAGCAGCAGATAGACGCCCCCGGCGCTATCTTCTCCGTGGCGGCAGACAACGAACGGCTCCTGGCCTTTTTTATGCATGGTGCCGTTGTGAGAATTACTACATTATTATAAATGAAAAGATGATATGTCAACCCCGACAACACTCGTAGTGCAATGGAACCAACTGGCAGTGGAAGCGATCCGCTGCTCGGCAGTTCCGCCGCCACTGGCCGCACGCGCACTGGCTATGGTGCATACCGCCATGTACGATGCGTGGACAGCCTACAACCCCTGTGCCATCAGTACCAATACCGGCGCCTATATCAAACGCCCCAAAGAAGAACACAAAGCAGCCTATAAACGCAAAGCCTATAGCTACGCTGCCTTCCGCGTACTCACGGAACTGTTCCGGTTAATATTGCCACCGGAAAATAAAAACATGTTCCATGATATGATGCTGCATCTCGACTATGATCCGGGCATCACTACCCTGGATATTTCCAAAGCAGCAGGTATCGGCAACCTCGCCGCCCGTTGTGTACTGGAAGCTTTTGCCGGCGACGGCGCCAACGCATACGGCACCCTGCAAATGCCTGCCTGGTCGGATTATACAGGCTATAAACCGGTGAATACGCCGGAGCAGCTGAAAGAGCCAGGCCGCTGGCAACCGCTGTTCATCCCGGATGGCAATGGGCATTTTAAATCACAACAATTCCTCACGCCGCACTGGTCGCTGGTACAACCTTTTGCCTTACAACGCCCGGAACAGTTTCGTCCGCCGGTGCCTTATATGCCCGGCAGTACAGAGTTTCAGCAACAGGTGGACCAGGTGATCGGACTCAGCGCAGGCCTGACAGACCTGCAAAAAGTAATCGCAGAATACTGGTGGGATGGCCCCGGAACAGTAACGCCACCCGGCCACTGGTGCCAGATCGCACAGTATGTATCCAATCGTGATCAGCATTGCAATCACCAGGATCTGAAATTGTTTTTTGCACTCAGCAACGCATTGCTGGATGCCAGTATCGCCTGCTGGGAAAGCAAACGGCACTATGATGCCGTGCGTCCTGTTTCAGCCGTGCGCTATGTATACAAAGGGCGCACTATAAAAGCCTGGGGCGGCCCGGGGCAGGGCACTAAAGAAATAAAAGGAGAGGAGTGGATACCATTCCAGCCGGCAGCAGCTATCACGCCTCCCTTTGCAGAATATGTTTCCGGTCACAGTACCTTCAGCAGCGCCGCAGCATATATCCTGGCGCAGTTTACCGGCGGCGATAAACTGGGCGCCACCGTGCTATGCAGCAAAGGCAGTTCGCTGATAGAACCGAGGCATACCCCTTCAAGGGATATATCATTAAGCTGGAATACCTTTTCAGAAGCGGCCGCACAGGCGGGCGTATCGCGGTTATACGGCGGAATCCATTTTGCGCGCGGCAACCAGGAAGGGCAATACCTCGGTCAGAAAGTAGGAAAGATTGTATGGGAAAAAGCAAAGTATTTTTTCAACGGAACATTATGATTAACTGATTTCTTATGACGGTAATATCGTTGGCTATTCAGAAAGGAGGTTCCGGCAAAACCACCACCGCTATTAACCTGGCTGCCGCGTTGCAGCTGGCGGGCAAGAAGGTGCTGCTCGTAGATGCCGATCCCCAGGCGAACCTCACGCAGGCGCTGGGATATGCCGAAGATCCGGCGCAACACCTGTACACTGCACTGAAAAAGGAGATCGCGGGAGAAGAGGCGTTGTTGTCGCAGGTAATCCTTACCTCACCATGCGGACTAATGCTCATTCCGTCGTCGCTGGACCTCGCAGGCGCAGAACTGGAGCTGGTAGGCATGTACGGTCGTGAACAGGTGTTCAGCTGGATGCTGAAACCTTTATTGCCGCAGTTTGATTTTATATTGATCGACTGTCCGCCTGCCATCGGGATGCTCACCGTAAACGCACTGGTGGCCAGCGATTACGTATTGCTGCCACTACAGGCAGAATTTCTCCCGCTGAAAGGTGTTCGCAGTTTTATGTATCATTTTGAGAATATAAAAAAGAAGCTGAACACCAACCTTGAAGTGCTCGGCATTGTTTTAACCAAGTACGACGACCGTAAATCGATGAACCGGCAGGTGTTAAAGCAACTGGAAACAGAATACAATGGAAAAGTGATGGATACGTATATCCGCTCCAATATTCAACTGGCCAAAGCTCAGGAAGCCGGCATGGATATTTTCAGCTTTGACCCCGTTTCGCATGGCGCAAAAGATTACCGCAGACTGGGAGAAGATTTTCTAAGCAGAATAAAATAGTTGGTTATGTTTGATAGTAAACAATCTTTACCCGCCGCCGCTTCCGCGAAAGAACCCTTCTTCAGCGGCGTGCAACAAAAGAAAGATAATACTTTCTTCCAGACAAAATTATCCGTGAACACACCCGGAGATGCCTTTGAACGCGAAGCCGACTCCGTAGCCGATAAGGTGGTAAGCGGTGGTGGTGGCGCAGGCCCGGTAGTACAGAAAAAAGACATCAGTTTCGTTCAGCGGCTGGCTACTTCCGAAGCAGAAGAAAAACTGAGTACCAACGACGCCCGCATGCGCCGTGATAAAGATATTCAAACCAAGCCCGAACTGCAACGGAAATGCGCTGCCTGCGAACACGAGGAAGAAGGTAATGTACAAAAGTCCGAAGCAGCGGCTGGCGGCGGCAGTACTTCCGCTACGCCACAGCTCTCCGCACAAATTGAAAGCTCCACCGGTAAAGGCAATCCCATGAGCCGGCAAACGACGCATGAAATGCAGCATAAATTCGGTGTGGACTTCAGCCATGTTAACATCCATACAGGCGCTTCGGCTGTACAAATGAGTAAGGAACTGGGCGCGCAGGCATTTACCCATAAGAATGACGTTTTTTTCAATGCAGGAAAATATAATCCTGATACCAGTAACGGAAAGCACCTGCTGGCGCATGAACTGACGCATGTGGTACAACAGGGCGCTGCCAAAGAAAAATCAGCTACACAACCAGGAGGGACAAACATATGAGTAAGATCAACAACACGGTATCTCCAAAGAAAACAACCGCGAAACAGAAGATAACTGCAGCGCCTATTGCGGAAACCACTGCGATGGCGCCGGAACTTGCCTATTTGCAGGCATTGATCAATTATCAGCTGGGCACCTACTTTAAAAAAGAAGGCACGCCTTCCAAACCACCTGCCGTACCCGCCAGGGCCACGTGGCAAATTGTAAGGCCGGAAGCCATGCAGCAAAACAAATGGACTGATGAAGAACTCACCTTATTACTGATTGCACTGGTACCGCATATCCTGCCGGAGTTTTACGACACCGCTATCCAGCAGTTCCTGCCACAGGCCGGCGAATTCCCGCAGTTGGGAGGTGTGCGCGGAAAACAATTCCGCGGCTTCCTGCCCAC
Organism: Chitinophaga sp. CCNWYY40; assembly: GCF_037483205.1. NCBI lineage: Bacteria > Pseudomonadati > Bacteroidota > Chitinophagia > Chitinophagales > Chitinophagaceae > Chitinophaga > Chitinophaga sp. CCNWYY40. Next base: position 1,032,713 of record NZ_JBBHLF010000002.1, on the reverse strand, counting down.
CGGGGAAACAGCCCTCTTCCTGCTGGCCGGTACGAACTGGAAAAAACGCCTGGAAGTACAGGAACTGTTTGAGCCGGATCATGAATTTGCGCTCAAAAGAATATTATGGCTGGAAGATGTGCAGGCAGGAGAACCCCTGATGAGCGCCCGTATCATGATGGACATCGACTATGTAAATCTCTTCATAAAAGGAAAACCCGGCAGGCCGCATTTCAGTATGAGCTTCCCCGCCCGGCTCATCGCCACTGAACTCACCTGGAACGACCTGGTGCTGGATGAATCCATTATGGTGCAGATCCGGGAACTGGAAACATGGCTGCATCACAACGATCAGCTGATGAATGAATGGGGCATGAAGCATAAGCTGAAGAAAGGCTACCGTGCATTGTTTTATGGCCCTCCCGGTACCGGCAAAACTTTCACGGCCAGTTTACTGGGCAAATACACCGGCAGGGATGTATATAAGATTGACCTGTCGATGGTGGTATCCAAATACATCGGGGAAACAGAAAAGAACCTCGAAACACTTTTTGCAAAAGCGGCCGACAAAGGCTGGATCATTTTCTTTGATGAAGCAGACGCGTTGTTTGGTAAACGCACCAGCGTAAGGGATGCACACGATAAATACGCCAACCAGGAAGTATCTTACCTGCTGCAGCGGATAGAAGATTTTAATGGCCTGGTAATACTGGCTACCAATATGAAAAATAATATTGACGACGCCTTTATCCGTCGCTTCAATGCCATCATACAATTCCAGGTGCCCGGAGAACGCGAGCGGGCAGCTATCTGGCAGAAAACCTTCCCGCCAAATGTAAAGTTCCTGGATGAAGAAGATATTCCCGGTAAAGTGAAGAAGTATGAAATCACCGGCGGAAATATTATCAACGTAGTACAATATGCCTGCCTGAAAGCGCTGGAACGCAAATCAGCGCTGGTTTCCCTGGATGATGTGGTAAACGGTATCCGGAAAGAAATGAACAAAGAAGGAAGATCATTTATTATCTGATATCCGTATAAGTGAACTGCACTACATTTTCCGGCGTGCCCCCGGTAGCACGGTAAAATTCCACGGCATGTACATCGGTGGTGACTGCCTGTACAAAAAAAGTGGCGTAGTTATTCTTCCGGCAGTAGTCCGCGAAGGCGGACAGTAAATGCTTGCCAACCCCCTTTCTCTGAAAGTTGGTATGCACCGCAAAGTCATACACGTATATCTCCGCTGACCGCGAGTAGCAGGAGGGGAGTACATAGGCGGTAAGTCCGCCTATAACGGCATTTTCATACATGGCAACAAACATAATCAGGTCCTCTCCGCTCAACAGGTTTTTGAGATAGCTCTTATCGGGCATTTGAAAATTTTCCATGTCAAATACCGCTTCATATACCTGGAGCAATTCAACAAATTCGGCGAGGTGATGCGTAGTTAACCGCTGCGTGGTAATATTCATGGCTATTGTTTGATGAGTGCTAATATGCTATAATGTAACTATTTTTTCCGGCAACCGTCCATACCAATTATTTACACCCGTTCCCTTTTTTTTACTATTTTCCTTATTATCTATATAGGCTGCGTATGATTAACTTAAACCTTAAAGCTAAGGCGCAAAACACAAATGTAACGCCCTTTAACAGGGATTCCTACCCTGGAATGGCCATTCACGAAATGGGGACGGCGGATTACGCCGTGAAGGAACTAAAGCGGCAACAATTGTAGATTAACTTTTTATTAAGCCGGTAGAGATCTTCTGTGAATTGATTTACTTTCACAGGATTATCCTGTCTATCTCTGAAAAAAAATAAATACCTGATGAACCGTTTATTATTAGCCGCCTTATGTGCAATCAGCCTGCCGGTAGCTGCGCAGCAAAAAACACCTGTCGACGCTATCCTCAATGAGTTTCAGCATCACCCGGAACACATCATGGTGGCGGCACACCGCGCTTCCCATAATAAATACCCGGAAAATTCCCTTGCTGCTGTAAAGGAAACTATTGGACAGGGAATAGACATAGTAGAAATAGATCTGCATGAAACAAAGGATCATATCCTCGTAGTGATGCATGATGAAACTATTACCCGTACCACGGGCAAACCGGGAAAAGTAAGGGATTATACCTACCAGGAACTGCAACAGTTTCCTTTGCTGTTTAAAGGTCAACCTACCACCGAAACCATCCCTTCGTTTGAACAGGTGCTGAAACTCACCAAAGGAAGGATCATTGTAGATGTGGATTTTAAAGAAGAGAGTGAATCCGCTGCGAAGCAAGCCTATTCACAGATTGCGGCGCATGGCATGGAAAAACAGGTGTTGTTCTTTATTTATGATCATCATACAGCGCCCACCCTGCACAGCTGGAATCCGAAGATCCCTATAATGCCCCGCGCGCACAGTGTCGAGGAAATAGCAGCAATACAACAGATGGCCGCAACGCAGGGAAAGTTCCCGGTGATTCACGGAGATCCCTCTTTTTATTCTGATTCCCTGATGAAAAGTATCACCACCGCGGGCACACGGGTATGGATGAACGCTTTGGGAAAGTATGATAAACTGGAATCAGAAAAGGACGATACCGGTTTTGATCAGCTGCGTAAAGAGGCCGCTTTCGCCAATGTGCTCCAAACGGATTACCCGGAGAAATTACTGGCTTACCTGCGCAAAAAAGGTTTGCATAAGTAGCAACAACGTTTATAACAACCCCTGCTGGGAAGCAATTTTAATCAGCGCCGCCACATTTCTTACCTGGAATTTCTGGATCAGGTTTTTCCGGTGCGTTTCTACGGTTAAAGGGCTCAGGTTAAGCTGCTGCGCAATGTCAGGGGTGGTTTTACCATCTGCTATGAGATGCAGTATTTCCTTTTCCCGTTTCGTGAGTTGAGGAATACCTTTTAGTTCACTGATAGACGGGCGTGCCATGATTTCCTTGGCGCCTTTGCTGAAAGTGATCATGCCGCTGAGGGCTTCCTGGATGCAGGCCACCAGTTCTTCGGAAGAAATATTTTTTAAGAGATAACCGGTAGCGCCGTTCTGGATCATCTGGAGGATCATACTGCGTTCCGAATGATTACTCAGCGCCAGTACATGTGTATCGGGCGACAGCGCCTTAACCTCGCGGCATAGCTCTATCCCGTTTGCATCCGGCAGTGTAATATCCAGCAGCAGTACATCTACTTTATTTTCTTTCAGGAAAGACATAAAAGCCAGTCCGGAAGTAAAGCACCCGGTAATTTGTATGCTCTTCACATTGGTGAGCAACTTTTGCAGTCCTTCAAGCACAATCGGATGATCGTCTACAATAGCCAGTGTGGCGGGATTAATCAACATGTAATTCAATATTTATGGTGGTGCCTTCGTTCACGGCGGAGTCGATATCAATTTTTCCTTTCAGGAATCCCACCCTGTTGCGGATGTTGCTTAACCCGATTCCCTTCTCAGTACCTGCGGCCTGCATGTCAAAACCCTTGCCATTATCTTCCTGGGTAATAAAAAAGATATGATCATTCTGGCTGCACTGCAATATGATATTAGTAGCCTGTGCATGGCGGATCGCATTGGACAGCAGTTCCTGTACAATGCGGTAAATGTGGATCTGAACTTCTTCCCGGAGGGTATCTTCAAAGCCCAGGTCCTGGAAGTCGATATGGGTAGCCTCACTCATGAGTGATTCGCAGAGGTCTTTGAGCGCCGTTTTCAGACCAAACTTCAGCAGGTTAACAGGCATCATGTTATGTGCAATGCGCCGCAGTTCCGTAACGGAATGATCCAGCTGGAGGGTAATCTTTTCCAGCTCCGCCCGTTGGCCCTGTGAGTAGGTATCTTCAATCTGTGCAGAGAGGTTTATTTTGGCGCCGGCAAGCATGCCTCCCAGGCCATCGTGGAGATCCCGGGCAAGGCGGCGGCGTTCCTGTTCTTCGCCCTGTAACACGGCCTGGCTGAACTGCAGTTGCTGCTGTTGTTCAATTTCGTGCAGGTGTTGCCGGTAGGTCAGCTCTTTTTGTGCTGCCAGTTTTTGTTTGCTGCGGTAAACGAAGATGGCAAACAGCAGTATCACCAGTAAAATTACGCTGGCCGCGCCCAGCAGCGAGTTTACCAGCCGGGAATTTTTGGTGTGCAGCGCATCCTGGATGCTTTTGGCTTTCAGCGCGTCAATTTCTTTCTGCTTCTCTGCATTCCGGTATTTTATTTCCAGGGCGTGTACATCGTTTGTGAGCTGGGCTTTGGAGAGACTATCACTTAGCTCACTGTAGCGCTTCATCCATGTGTAGGCGGGCGCCATCTCGTGAAGGTTTTCGCAGGTAAGCGCCATACCGTAAAACAACTGGAGCCGGTTAGCGGCAAGTTTCATCATTTCCTCCTGCTGCATGAGCAGGGCAGCCATTTCCTTTGCTTTTACAAAATTATTATCATTGAAGTAGGCATAGAACTGTTGCATTTGCAACCGCTGTTCTTCATACCGTAAGCCTTTTTTCCTGGCCAGTTGTATTCCTTTATCAAGACTGGCAAGTGCATCTTTGAATTTCCCTTCAAGGGTATAGTACATGCCTTCCGCGGCGTAATGATCCAGCAGGTATTCGGATTCAGGGAAAGGTGCCAGTAATTTCCAGGCGCTGTCCAGTGCGGGTTTGGCTTTAGCATTCTGGGCCGACAGGGAATAGTTTTCCGCGATGGTATGATAGGCGGTCACCAGTTCATGGGTAGGAGAGTGCGCGTTCCTGAATGTTTCGATGGCCTTCAGGCAGTATATTTCTGCTTTATCAAACTGCCCTGCATTTTTAAATACGATGCCCACTGCCAGGTAGTTTTTCCCTACCACTGTCTGATCGCCGGCCTGCTGCGCCAATGGAATGGCCTTATTCAGTAATATGTCTGCAAATGCTTTGTAGTCGTCTTTCCGCTGGGCAAGAGCGCCATAGTCGTACCAGGCCTTAGCCCGGAAAGAATAAGCTTCCGCTGTTTTAAATCCGCTGAGCAAGGTATCAGCTTTCAGAAAATTGGCCTGGCTTTTATCAAGGTTCGTCTTCTTCTGGATATTCGCCTCGTAGTAATAATAAAGTGCCTGCAGGAAGGGATTCTTTCCACTGTACTGTTTCCCCTTTTCCAGGTATTGTGATGACTTCACAGAGTCTTTTGCAGCCCAGTATTCCGACAGGGAGTAGTTTGCCCGGGCGCGGATACTGTCTGATGTAGTCCGTTGCAATACATTTTCCAGGCTGTCTGTATGTGCCTTTTCATTCAACGGAAACGTTTGTCCGCTACACCAGGAAGTTGCTGTAAGCAGGAATACCAGGAAAGATAGTCTTCTCATAAAGCCAAAATATAAAACAATTGCTTATACATGATCGTTGCCGGCAAAAATACCTGAAAACAGGTATAAATAAATCATTGTATGCCGGTATTGTGCAAATAGCCCATCCAGGGTACATTTGCGGTGATGCCGATAAAGGTTTTAACCATCTGTATTCTGGAAATTTTATAACAGGGCTGCCGAAAACTGTGCATTAAAAAGAGTAGGCGTTTTACAATTGTCATTTATGAAAATACTCAAGAAGATTTTGTTCCCGGCTTTAATGGTAGCCACATTGTTTACCTCCTGTAGCAAAGACGACGACAAACCAGCTGGTACTTCCCACAAAGTAGTGTTTAAAGCCATTGGGTCCACTGGTGTGGAATTGAATATTGCTGTGTTTGGATATGATGACCAGGCAACTACACTTTCCAACCTGAGTGGTAATACCTGGACCAGCAATGAAATTACTGCACCGGCTTCTGCAAGGAACGTGAAAGCAGTGATCAATGGTCTAGGCCCCAATGCCTCTGCTACACTGAAAGTACAGGTATTGGTAGATGGGCAAGTGAAAGCAGAAGGAACTTCTTCCGGCACGGTTCTTTCCGGGCTTGCTTCTTACAATTTTTAATTGCTGATATATGGAAAAAGGAATGCCAGCAGTTTTGTTTCTTGAAAGCCGCCATTCTTTTTTTCAGGGCTACCCCGTTTTTGCGAGGCACCTGTTAAAGGAACTTAACTGAAAAAAGGATACGAAATGATGCCGTTGGTATCTACCACCTGGCAGGACTACATTTACATAATCAGATTTACTTTGAGTTGATAGCCTTTGGATCGCAAGGATTCAAAGGCTTTTCTGTTATTGTGCATCCGCAACAATGAACCACGGAATATCCAGCCAGCCTTTTTTCAGATAGATGCCCACCCTGCCATTCACTGGCGTTCTCTGGTAAAAACTACTGTGTACCTTCAATTCTTCAATCCTGTGTACCGGCCCCCATGGCTCCAGTTGCAGGTAGTGGCTGGATGACCTTCCGCTGGTAGTTCTTTTGTTGGTAACATGCGTTTCATAATAAAGCGCCTGGCTGTTATCAAAGCTGGTGTTTAGCGTGATAACAACACCATAGCTGTAGGTTGGAACTAAAAATAAATACAGGAGAGTACCCGCCCAGGCTGATGCCCGGTTAGCCATAAGCATTCCGTGTTTGACAGTAGCGATTATAAACGATCCCATCAGTAAAGTAATAGCAATCACCGGTAGCCAGACATGCGTTGTATCCGCCAGATGAATACCTCTGCTTCCGTCTATCAGCAGAATAAATCCGGGAACAACTATCGCCAGGAAAATGGAGGGCAGTGGATTTTCTTTGTACGTATAAATCGTAATGAGCCCTTTGTAATAGTAAGTAAGTGCAATGGCAACCCAGGGTATTATCATAGCCAATATGGCTGCATAGAATGCAACCGGTGTAATGAAAATACAGCCGGATATAATAAAACTGATAATCGTCACCATCCTTGCATCCCAACGTGCTTTTTTAAGATGGTTTTTGCGCTCATTCCGCTGAGCGCCATACCGCTCATCTGACATTACTTCTTTTAACGTTTCCTCCGCTTCCGATTTAGATACAATAAGGTTCCGGTAACGTTTCCGCACCCATCCCTGAAGCTCATGGGTACCGTTATAAGAAAGGGCGATCTTTAATTTTTTTAGTCCGTCAGCATTAGGAATAAGACGAAGATAGTGTTCATCTACCGTGTAACCCTTGATCTGGTTAAACAGCAGCTCTTTTTTGATAAACAAGGTTTCTGTGCGGATAAAGTCTTCCCCATGTATCACTTTGCCCACATACGTTTCCAGGATGATCCATACGCCAGCAACTACAGCCAGTCCGGAAAAGATACTCACCAGCGTGATAGCTGTTGAATCATTCCCCTCTGAAAATACATAGACAAAACCGGCAGCGCCACCGCCCATTATGAGGATGCCGAAGAGATAAATAAAAATTTTCCAGCCCGGGGCTAACGAGTATGCTTTCATGGTATACTACTTAAAATGGATATAGGGCGCCCAAAATACAAATTTTAACCCTATGGCAACGGCGGCCGCGAAACTTTATCCCACAATCTATTCATGACCACCTGCTGGATCACCGCCTCGCGGTAATTCCGGCTGATAGGGATCTGGTGCGATTGTATACAGATTTCACTTCCCTGGATACTGTCTATTTTATTCACCGCTACAATGTATGACTTATGCACCCGGATAAATGCCTGTGCGGGTAATTGCTGTTCGAGGTTTTTGAGGTATAGCAGGGTCATATATTTACCCTTACGGGTGTAGATGCTTACGTAGTTCTGCATGCCTTCCACAAAAAGAATATCTTCCACCTGGATTTTTTCATACCGGCTGCCACATTTGATAAAGAAGTGATCTGCGCCGGCTTCTGCGGGCGCAGCATCGTTTTTAATGCCGGGGTTTACCAGCTGGTAATAGTCCCTCGCTTTAGTGGCTGATTTAAAGAACCGGTCGAACGTAATGGGTTTTAATAAGTAGTCCAGTACGTTTAGCTGGAAGCCTTCCAGCGCGTATTCAGGGAACGCTGTGGTGATAATTACCATAGGCGGATTTTGTACCATCTTCAGGAAATCCAGTCCGCTGAGTTTTGGCATTTGTATATCCAGGAAGATCAGGTCTGCCGGTTGCCGCTTTAACAGGTTTACCAACTCCACCGGGTTTTCGCAGATGCCGGTCAGCGTGAGGAAATCCACTTCCTTTACGTAATTGGCGATGCCTTCCCTGGCCAGTGGTTCGTCGTCTGTAATCACGCAGTTAATCATAATAAAGGCATTTAAGTAGCTAACAATTGTGGCACCCTTAATTCGGCCAGTTGCAGTTGCAGCTTTATTTCAAAGCTGCCGGCTTCCCGGAGGATCTCCAGTTCATATTGACCGGGATATACCAGGTCCAGCCGCCGCTGTACATTTTTTAAACCGATACCGCCGTAATCAATAATAGGGGCGCTGTATTCGTCTGCTGCGCTGCTGTTGGAAACGTTGAATGCCAGCAGCGGTCCTTCGAGATGCAGTTGTATCCTGATCCAGTTGGGGCCGTCGGCATGTTTGGATACATGCTTGAACGCATTTTCCACAAAGGTCATCAGGATAAAAGGCGCAATGCTCAGGTGTGATACCGGCTGCCGGTAATACTCAAAAATAACTTCCACATTGTTATTAAGCCGCAGCTTTTCCAGTTCAATAGAATTTTCCAGGTAGCCGATCTCTTTGCTGAGGGAAATTTGTTTATCGTTGCATTCGTACAACTGGTATCTCAGCAATTCCGAAAACTTCGCCAGTGAAGCGGAAGCAACATCAGGATTTTTATGGATCAGGAAGAAGATGGAGTTAATAGTATTAAAAAGAAAATGCGGATTAAACTGGTTCTTCAGGAAGTTAAGTTCTGTTTCCAGTTTTTCTTTTTCCAGCAGCTGCTGTCGTCTTTTGGTTTGCAGCCAGTTCCGGGTAAGCTTTATACTCATGGCCAGTGTCATGCTGGCAAGGGTGGAGGGGAGGGCGTTGCCAAAGAAATGCAGGAAGCAATAATCTCCCGGCCCGAAAAGCACCTCAAATGTTTTGCCCGATACCGCTGAGCAAAGATAATACCCGCCAACAATAGCGCAGGCGGTTGCTGCGATGGTCATTACCAGCAGCGTAATGTAGGCTGTATACCGGCCCTTCTCCAGGTATTTTGGAATCAGGTAATACAGGTTGAAATATACCGCGGCTGCCTGGAAGATCACATAAAACGCAAACTTGATATAGAAAGGGAATAAGATAATAGAGTTCGCGGCTTTCACAGGATTCCCTATTGCCACTACCCACCAGAGATAATGGTAAAGACACCAGAAGGGAATGTGGTAAAGTTTATATTTCAGCAGCCAGTTCCGGCTTGTAGTGGTATTCAGCATATAAAAAATTACCTGTTACTAAAGATAACTACATTTTGCTGATTCTTCTCCCGTACTATATCAACGGCAGCAAATAAATGACCACCCGCGCAACACAACTGCTGAACGGCTGCATTCCCCGCTTTTAAAGGGTTTTACCGGGAAACCGCCCCTTTTGTGCAGGTGGTCAATTTCCTGCTGCCCGTGGTCATCCGGGTTTTTCCATCGCCGGAGATACGCATTTATTTGCAGCAGAAGTTATCCTTTATGAACTACTTACTCCTTACCTTATTCCTCCTGCCATTTGCACCGGCTGCCGGCCAGTCTGCCGCACCGGATAGCCTGCCCGCCTTAAAACAGCTGAAAGAAGTGAGGGTGCAGGCAAGTAAACCACTGCTGCAGCAACAGGCGTATGGAACGGTTGTGAATGTACAAAGCAGCGTGCTTACAAAAGGCAGCTCCGTGCTCGAAGTACTGGAACGCGCTCCGGGTGTAAACATCGACCGGAGAACCAACGGGATCGCCCTCAACGGCAAAAGCGGGGTGATGGTGATGCTGAACGGTAAACTGCTGCGCATGTCTGCCGACCAGCTCATGGTCTACCTGCAGGGCATGACGGCGGCCGACGTGGAAAAAATAGAACTGCTCAATACCCCGCCCGCAAAGTACGACGCCTCCGGCAACGCCGGCATGATCAATATTGTAATAAAGAAAAACCGGAACCAGGGAAATTTCTCTCTTACCGGTGGTTATGGCTATGGAGAGAAAGCCGCTGCCAGTCTCAATTTTGGTCGCACCATCCGGAACACCGGCTTGTATGGAAGCTATTCTTTTTCGCACGACCGGGCCTATTACGACTGGTTTGCCCGCGCTACCGATGATATGAAATTGCTGGGAGGCCCCAGCTCCTCCGATTTTCTCAGCGTGATAAAGCCGGTAGGGAACACGCATAATATTATATTGGGAGCAGATGTGAACCTCACACCACGGCTTATCATCGGCGGCAGCATCAACGGCAACATCAGCCGGATGGCAGATCATACGGTGAATCACGGAGAATACCTCGTAAACAAAACTACTGCCTATAACATGGATGCAGATATCAGGGTGAATAATAACTGGGATAACCTGGGCGCATCGGTGTATGCAGAAAAGAAAATACGCGAAGGGGAACAGCTGAATATCGACCTGGATTATCTCTACTATAAAAACAACCGGCCTTCTTCCGCTGTCAGCTCTTTTGTAGATAGCGCCGGCCATACGCCCGGTACCAACGACACGCTTTTTGCCCCGGTGCAACGAACCTTCTCTGTGTCGTCTATGCGCATCGGCGTATTTAAAATGGATTACAGCCGGCAACTATCTCCCAAAATAAAAATTGAAGCAGGTATAAAAGGAACCTATACAAAAAACAACAGCAATTCCAGGATAGAAAGTTTCCTCGATGGCGCCTGGGTAAGCAGCACCGCGGCTACCAATAACATCATCATGAAAGAAGCGATAGGAGCTGCTTATGGTTCGCTGGAAACGCAGCTGCATCCGGCACTCCGGCTGGTAGCAGGTTTGAGATATGAATATTCGCAAACACAAATGGATGATCCGCAAAATAAACAACAGATCACCAAACGAACACTCGGTAAATTCTTCCCGGGCATTTTCCTGACCTGGAAAAAACAGGAAGCAGAATGGCAGCTGTCTTACACAAAAAGGATCAGCCGGCCTGCGTATAACGACCTGGCTTCCTTTGTTGTTTACTCCGGACCTACCTCGGTAGAAACCGGCAATCCCATGCTGAAGCCAACCATCACCAATAATGTAAAGCTGGGATATAACTATCACGGCTACTCGTTTTCCCTGCTCTACAGCAAGGATGATGCGCCGGTGGCCCGCTACCAGCTTACACCCAATCCCGCCGGCGAAGTGATATGGGTGTCTCCGCAAAACCTGCTGTTCCAGCATAACCTGTCGCTCCAGGCGCTGGTGCCGTGGAAGGTGAACGACTGGTGGAACATGAGCTTCGGGTTTACCGGCGGCTGGCGGCAATTTAAACTGGATTTTACCGCCACACCGGTACAGAAAGATTATTTCGGCTTTAACACCAACTTCTCTACCGCCTTTACATTGCCTGCCCGTTTCAATCTTGAAATCTCCGGCTGGTATAACAGCACAACGTACGATGGTTCCAAAAAAGCAGATCCATTCGGTGCGCTGAATGCCGGGCTTAAAAAAGAGTTAAACAATAACGGGGGAAGTTTGCAGCTAACGGTAACGGATATACTGCGCACAGTGCGTATCAGCAGTTATTTTGGTACGCTGGCAGAAGAAGCGTTTAACCTGAAAAGTAAAGTGACCTTCCAGGCAGAATCAGGTAAAGCGCAAATTATAAAGCTGACATGGGCGAAAACATTCGGAAACCAGCAGCAGCGCAGGCAACGGAGCGGGGCTGATGAAGAAAGTAACCGGGTAAGGAAATAATTATTTCTCTGGAAGATATTAACGGCCGGTTTGTAGACAAGTTATCAATATTATATAAATGATTAAATTTATATAAGTATAACCCCTTTACAGGCGATATCTTCAAAAATAAATCCCGGTTTTAACATTGGGTTAATAGTGGGGGCTTATTTTGGTTTCCATATTCTAAGATGCATGTCTGCAGAGATATTTTTTATCAGGTTGTATAATGTTAACTACCAGAAAGTCTATGACTTTTCTTATAAGCTTTGCGGTGACCGCCACCGTGCTAAAGACATTACCCAGCAATGTTTCCTCCGCTTATGGGAAAAAATAGATACGATCAGCAGTGATACTGAAGACATATTTCCCCTGCTGTTTGTGATCGCCAAACGGGTAGTGATCGATGAAAGCAGGAAGGCCACCACATCGGCGTTAGCCCATAAAGATATCTACCATACCAGCCCGGGAACCGTAGATGAAACAGAGAGCAGGATGCATTATAAACAGCTCAGGCACCGGCTTAGCAATGTGCTCCAGTCGTTGCCGGATAAACCCCGCAAGGTGTACCAATACCGCGACTCCGGGTACTCCCACAAAGAAATTGCTGATATGCTGAACATCTCTATCACCACGGTACGTACCCATTTAAGGACCGCCACACACCTCATCCGTAAAAATATAGGGAATACCACTGTTATCATTGCCGCCGCCTGCTCGCTGTGGGCATGCGGTAAGGATAAAGATCCGGCTACTCCCACAGGCCCCGTTACTACTGCGGAAATAAACCGCTGGATCCTGGACAGCATGACCTATTTCTATTACTGGAAAGATGGCCTGCCGGCAACTCCCGATCCGTCGATGGAGGCAGCCGCCTGGTTTGGTCAGCTGAAAAATGCGGCGGACCGCTTCTCCATTATGTACGATCCTTTAGTCCCCGCAACCTATCCCGCTGGCTTACGCAGCATATACGGCATGGAAGCTACGGTGATCGGCTATGCCAAAGCGCCGGGCGGCGCACTGGGCGTTGTACAGCTGGTGCAACCCGGATCGCCTGCTGCCTCAAAAGAACTGAAACGCGGACAACTCTTTACACGCATCAACGGCACACTGCTCAATACCGGCAATGCCGCCTCCCTGCTTGCCAAACTGGTTACCGATAAAAAAGGCGACCTCACAATGGCCACGCAAAGTGCAGACGGCGCCATCACCGAAACCACGATCCTGAAAGTAACTGCCGGTGGCATCACGCAGGAACCTGCCGTGCAGCAGTCGGTAATCCTGGATAACACCACGCCCAAAACTGCCTACCTCTGCTTCAATTACTTCGACGATACACAAAGCGCCGCCTTATTGCAAACATTCAGCAGCTATAAACAGCAGGGCGTAAAACAGCTGGTGCTGGATCTGCGCTACAGCCCGGGTGGAAGCACGGCTATGGCCGCCATACTCACCGCGCTGATCGGGAACAATATTAATGCAGAAAGTATCTTTGCCAAATACGCCGGCAACAGCCGGTTGGGAAACCGCACCATGACCTTTGCCCAAACAATGGCGCTCCCGGAAAGCGGTACGCCGGTTGCCTTTGACCAGGTAAAGCCTTTCCAGCTGCAATTAAGTAAGATATATATACTAACAGGAACACACACTGCTTCCGCTGCAGAAATGATCGTCAATAACCTCAAACCCTATACGAATATCATACAGATAGGCAGCACTACCCTGGGTAAAGATGAAGGCATGATCACCATTGCAGATGGCCGTAATCCTAAACGTATCCCCTGGGTGCTGATGCCCATTACCTATAAGTTACAGAACGCAGCAGGAGCGGGTGGTTACAGCACCGGTATTGTACCGGCCTACCAGGTAGATGAACTGGCCTCGTTACCCCTGCAGCCACTGGGCAGCACCGCCGATCCCCTCACCGCCAAGGCGCTGGAACTGATAGGCGTTGCCGGCGGCCGTATTTCCAATAGCGGGTTAAAAGCTCCCAAAAATGCCGCTACATCGCCTGCTATGGCCTATCCCGTATTGATCAGCCGCCCCTGAACGGCTTCGTGAACCCCTTCCAATGTTACCAAAATGTGAAGTCCGCTTTTTTACCTACTCACTTTTTAATGCCCATACGTACTGTATGTATAGTCCTGGTATTTAGTTACATCATTCAAAATAAAAAAGGTGATCACGAAGCAATTACTGGATCGTTATTTTAAACAACAATGTTCTGCAGAAGAACGGATAACTGTTGAAGCGTACCTGCAGGGAGCAGATCACACCCTGCTGGATGAGTTTTTACATGGTAAATGGGCAGAAGCAGCAGCAGGACCTACTATACAGGTAGTGCCACCCGCTATTGAATTGCCATCGCATACCAAAGTACGCCACATGGGCCTGAAATGGGCCGCCGTATTCACTGGTATGCTGGTCCTCTCCGCCGCCGCATACTTCCTGTTTTTAACAACCGGAAAGAAAGTACCGGTGAACCCTATCGCCCGCCAGCAGTGGAAGGAGTTGAATAATCACGGCAACGATATCAGATCCGTGGTAATGGGAGACGGTACCCGCATATGGCTTAATAAAAATGCCGTGCTCCGTTATCCCGATAATTATAATGAAGTATCAAGAGATGTGGAACTGATTGGAGAAGCTTATTTTGAAGTAGCGCAAAACAGCAGTCTGCCTTTCCGCGTGCACACGGCGCATGTAACTACTACCGCGCTGGGAACCGCTTTTAACATCAGCGCGTTTACCCGTCAGGACACGGCTATCTGTATCAGCTTACTGGAAGGAAAAGTAGCAGTGGCATCGGCCGACAGCAACGATACACAGGTACTCACACCGGGAATGGCTGTGAATTTTGAAGGAAATAATATGCAGGAAGCCATCACCGACAGCGCCGTTTTTAATGCTACCGGCTGGATGAAAGACAAAATCTATTTTAACAATGCTACGTTGAAAGAGGTATGCAGAAGATTATCCTGGCAGTATGGTGAAAAGGTGATTGCAACAGGAGATGCAGGTCAGCAGCGCATTTCAGGGATGTTTAATACGTCAGACGATTTCAAAACAATTATATCAGCCATCACCTTCGTTCACAAACTACAGGTGAAATATACACCGGAAGGATGCACAATCACTAAAAACTAATTACATACCCGTTCATATTTTTTAATCTGTCAGCAGCCGGAACTGCTGTGCGGCTATACCATTGCCCACATGGGGCGTTTTTAAAAACAATATAAAAGCTATACGATCAATGATGCCATTTGTACGCAGATTATGCTTAATGATGTGTTTTGTTTCACTACTCAACAGTTCACTTTTGCACGCCCAGCAATACCAGGGATTATCGGAAACGGTAAAACTGCCTGCCGGAAAACAACCGGTGAAGGAAATCCTGAAATCATTGCAGCAGCAGGGAAACTACAGGTACCTGTATGATCCCGCCCAGGTGGAATCTTTAAGCATCAATATTCCCAAAGGCACGCTTTCCTTATCCGGATTATTACAACTACTGGATCAGCAACTTCCGCTCGACGTAGAGGTGAAAGACAATATCATCGCTATCCGCAATGAAGACCGTAAAGCTGCGGTAGCCAGTAAGGCGCTGACAGGCACTTTGCAGGGAAAGATCTTTAATGACCAGAATGAATCCATACCCGGCGTAACTATTTTTGCGGGAGATAACAATCACGTTACTACTTCCCGTGTAGATGGCACTTATAGTATCCAGCTGCCGGAAGGTACGTATAACGTACGTTTCAGCCACCTGGCCTTCTCCCAGTCCAGCTTTAATAATGTGGTGGTAAAAGCGGGTAAGGTAACATTGAAAGATGTAATGCTGGCTACCTCATCATCCAACCTCAAAGGAGTAACAGTAAGCGCCGCGGCAAAGCGGGAAACAATTTCCGCCCTCTATAATAAACAGAAAAATGCCGCCGGCTTATCCGATGGCATCAGTGCAGAACAGATTGCCCGCACACCTGATAAAAATGTGGGAGAGGTGCTGAAACGCATCAGCGGTGTAACCACAGTAGACAACAAATATGTAGTGGTGCGTGGTATGAGCGAACGTTACAACGCTGCTATGCTCAATGGCCAGATCATGCCCAGCACAGAACTGAACAGGAAGAACTTCAGTTACGATATTATCCCTTCCAATATCATCGATAACATCACCGTATATAAAACCATTACACCGGATATGAGCGCGGAGTTTGGCGGCGGACTGGTGAACGTGGAAACAAAAGCCATTCCTACTGAAAACTTTTTCACCATTTCCATTGGCGGCAGTATCAATGATAATACTACCGGCAAAGCATTCAACAGCCTGGAAATAGGCGGCAGCGAGTATCTTGGCAAACCTTCTTCTCACCGTGATCTCTTTGGAAAACTGAACTGGAAAAACCTGGATGATATCCTGGCTAATACCAATCCGGGCAGTACAGGTACGGGGCATGTATTAAAAGATCCGGCTTCTATTTCCAATAACTGGAAAGTATACCAGAAGAATGCACACCCTTCGCAAAACTACCAGTTGTCATGGGGGCATGTGCTCAATCTTGGTAAAGGCCGGCAGCTGGGTTTGATAGCCAGTGCCAGCTATCGCAATACCTTACAAACACAGGATATAAGGATGGGAGAGAAGGACGGTTACATATATGCTCCCAGCCTGGTAACTAAGAAAGATTCTGTTCTTTTTAAAGGCAAGCAATATGGGTTTTCTACAAACACCGGCTTTCTGGCAGGAATAGGCTATAGCGCCGGTAAACATAAAATAAGCCTGCAAAGCCTTTATTTAAATACGCTGGACCAGCAACTCCTTATGGGAAAAGGGGTAGATGGTAGTGGTATTGGAGTACCTGCGCCAACGATTGGCTTTTATGATAATGTGCAATGGACAAAATTGTGGCAAACACAATTGAAAGGAGAACATGCAGTTGGTGGTAAAGGGATTAAAGTGCAATGGTCCGGTACTTATGTGCATCTCGACAGGCAACGGCCGGATAACCATTACCTGCGTTCACCAGCTCCGGACGACAGCCTTACAACTTCTCCAATTATGATGGTAGGTCCTCCGCAATCCCGCGGTATTGATGGCGCCATGCGTTGGTGGACACGTGCTTATGAATCGGATCTGAACTGGGATGTGAATACCGTAGTGCCCTTCCGCTTTAATATCGGGAATGCGGCAGTTACTAATACTTTTAAAGCAGGATATGCCGGCTGGTATAAAGACCGCTCCTTTTACGTAGCCCGCGCCGGCACTGGGGGATATGATTCCAAGATTCCACAGCCGATGGATTATTTCTTTAATCCTGCTCACGAAGGTTACACGTTTGCCTTTGACGACTTCTCCGATAATTTCCAACGCAATGCCACCCTGCATGCTGCTTATGGTATGTTTGATCATAAACTGGCAGGTAAGCTCCGGCTGGTATGGGGTGTGCGGGCAGAATATTACGACATCAACCGCATTAATGAGGTGCTGGAAAAAAGTATCGGTGAAATTACAGACCATGAGGCGTATGATCTCAGCTCCCTTTATAACAGGGAAAAGAACTGGAACCTGTTTCCTTCTGCCAGTCTGACGTATAGCCTTACGCCTAAAATGAACTTCCGCGCAACATACGCCCAGAGCATTATCCGGCCGGATCTGCGCGAACTATCCTTCTTCAGCGAATATGATTTTGAACTGGGAGGAGAATATAACAGTACAAGACCTATCGTATCCAGCAAATTAAAACACCTGGATTTCCGGTATGAATATTATCCCGGTCCCGGTGAGATTTTATCCCTGTCACTTTTCTACAAGAAAATAGACAACCCGATGGAGATTTACCAGGCTAATGCTGTTAATGAATTCACCCTGCTTAATAATCACCAGGCGGAGAACCGGGGAGTGGAGATGGAAATCAGGAAATCGTTGTCCTTTATTGATGTACCGGTGATCCGTAATCTCACCTTGTACGGCAATGGAACGAGGCTGTTTTCACGGGTACGGAAAGCCATTAATCCTACCTATGTGGAAGAACCGGCGGGATCGAAAAAGATGGTGCTGAAACAGGATATCGGGGATTGGGAAGACAGGCCACAACAAGGCGCCAGCAACTACATGATCAATGGTGGCGTGTATTACGATGTGAAATTCGTATCTGTTAGCCTCCTGTATAATTATGTGAGTAACCGCCTGTTTATGCCTAATGAGAATTCCTATATGTCGCTGTATGAACGCCCGGTAGAAGCGCTTGATGGACAAATTGCCTTTCACCTGCTGAAAGATAAAATGTTATTCCGCGCCAATGTCGGTAATCTGCTCAACAGCTATTCTATCATATATAAAAATGCAGGAGACGGTGATATAGGAGACGGGAAAAAACACCCCGTGAAGGATATGTTGTATCAGGAAGACAAAGACATCTTGTTTTATCAGGCAAAACCAGGCAGGACTTACAGTTTCACGTTAGGATATAGTTTTTAACAACAGGCAGGAATTATAATTCAACCAGCATGTATTCATACCGGTATATACAGTTTCAATCATTGTTATTATTTTCTAATTTAAATCCTTTTTTTGATGACCAGGTTTAACCTCTACGCCGCAGCTGCAACTATCCTGGCTGCCAGCGTGTTCACAGCATCTTGCAAAAAAGACGCACAACAGGCTAACCGTCCTGTGAGCGCTACCCAGATTGTGCCCGCAAATGGTGCCACGCTCAGTGGTATCTTAGGTACCGGAAAAACTATCCGTGATACCATTCACCTCACAGGTGGTACTTACCTGCTGAGCGGACTGGTATACATCGATACCCTCGATGTAATCCAGATCGATGCCGGTTCTGTTATTAAAGGAATTCCAGGTACTCCTGGTGTTAACCCAGGCGGTGGTCTGGTAGTTTCCCGCGGTGGAAAAATTGAAGCCGTTGGTACTGCTACTTCTCCGATTGTGTTTACTACCAACAGCGCATCTCCTGCTGCCGGTCAAACTTCCGGTATTATCATCCTCGGAAGAGCTACTACCAACAACGGCGATACTTCCAAAGTGGAAGGTATTGGTGGTATTCCTCCATTGACTCCTTACTACGGTGGTGCTGTTGATACAGACAATTCAGGTAAACTGAAATATGTTCGTATCGAGTACGCAGGTTTTGAACTGGCAACAGACAACGAAATCAACGGTCTTACCCTGGCCGGCGTTGGTAGCGGAACTGAAATCGACTTCGTAGAAGTGTACAAAGCTGCTGATGATGGTATCGAATTCTTTGGCGGTACTGTAGATGCAAAACACCTGGTAGTTGTTAACCCGCTGGACGATGGTCTGGATTTTGACAACGGTTACCGTGGCCGCATTCAGTACGCACTGGTAGTAGAAGATTCTACCCGCGCAGATAAGAGTGCCTCTAATGGTATTGAATCAGACAACAACAAATTTGGTCAGCCACTTTTGCCGGTTACTAAACCACTGATCGCCAACCTGACTATCATTGGCCTGCCTAACCAGGCCCTGGCTACTAAAACCACTTTCGCGCCTTCTGGTACCGGTAAATACGGTGTAGCAGCACAGTGGAGAAGAAGCAGCCGCTTTGAAGTGTACAACTCTGTATTCCTCGGCTTTAACAATGGTATTCTGCTGGACAACACCGTTCCAGCCGGTGGTACTGCAGCAGACCAGACTACCCAGCAGAGATATAGCGATGGTACTTCAATCATCAAAAACAACATGGTACATGCTTTCAACCTGGCATTTACCAGCAGCCCTGCATATGCCGGTACTAAACCGTACCCTGATGGCGTTGACAACAACACTTCATATGTAGCTGCTGATCCGAACGCTTCCCTCAAACTGGTGAATCCGTTCAACAGAGGTATTGCTGGCTTCTACATGCCTAGAACAGGTGCTCCTACCGTTGCATCTCCTGCTTTAACCGGTGGTTTAACTACTGGTTTACCTGCAGGTTTAACCGGTACTACCTACAGAGGCGCATTTGATGGCACCAACAACTGGGCCAGCGGATGGACTGTCTTTGCTTACTAATTATTCTTTATGGCGTGGCTGGTCTGTTTTACAGATCAGCCACTTTTAATCAACGTTTTATAAAATGAGGTATTCTACTGTAATGTTTTTGTTGTGCATATTATTGGGTATGCAACTGTTATCCTGTAAAAAAGGAACTGTGCTTGAAGGCGAGAAATTTGTGGAAGTTTATATTCCCTTTGTGATCCAAACCGGTGACACGCTTGACTTATATATAGATGGGAAACTGGCACAAACACAAACAACAAACAGAAGATTTTTTAACGTAGTACTGAAACAAAAGGAGCAGTTAAATATCAGTATCCATAAAGCAGGTGCTGCTGAGGCATTGGTTGATACTACTGTAACGGTTAAAACAGATAGAGTGTCACTTAGTTATGCTTATGATCCTACGCTGGGATTTAACCGCTTTGTAAACCCGGGTGATTTTGACCGCCCATCCAGCGATAGTATCGCTTTCATCCTTGTTAATAATTATACCGGATTTGGCTCCGGGAAAATAAATGTTACTATCTATCGCAATAACAGTAAAGACTACACGGCTAATCCAGCTGATTCCGTTACTACCATAAAAAATATTGCCCTGGGCGCCATGTCGGAGAAATTTGTGTTGCCCGCTTATAGCGCTGATGGAACCAGGAATTTGTATGTTGGTGTTGTCCGCGACGCTGTTAGTGGTATGGATGGTTATGGAGAATATAACGCAGATTACGGCCCCGCTAATGGTGCCTATCTTTTCATAAATGATGATGCTACCAGTAGTGCAGCAAACGGGTTAATTAATGGTATTGCTATTAAGTCCCTTATTTATGATAGTGGCTCAAAAATTTATAATCTACCTGATGCATCAATTGCATTCCAGTTGTAATACCCCATCGCCTGGCCCTCCGCCAGGCTTTTTTATGAAATATTCCCAATCATCCGGTTTAAATCCATTATTTGATGCACAGGTTTAATCACTATATTGTTATTGTAATCCTGGCTGTTGGTGCGTTCACCACATCCTGCAAGAAAAACGCACAGCAAGAGAACCGTCCGGTAAGCGCCACACAGATTGTACCCATAAATGGAGCCACCTTGAGCGGTATCTTAGGCACCGGAAAAACGATCCGTGATACCATTCACCTCACAGGAGGTACCTACCTCCTAAGCGGACTGGTATATGTCGATGAGCTTGATGTAATCCAGATCGATGCAGGTACTGTTATAAAAGGGATTCCAGGTACTCCAGGTGTTACTCCGGGTGGAGGTCTGGTAGTCGCACGTGGCGGCAAAATTGAAGCCATTGGTACAGTCACATCTCCCATTTTATTTACTACTAGTAGCGCATCTCCGGCTCCTGGTCAAACATCCGGTATCATCATACTTGGAAGAGCAACTACCAACAATGGCGATACTACCAGGGTTGAGGGCATTGGTGGAATTCCTTTATTGAATCCTTTATATGGCGGTTACGATGATTCCGACAATTCCGGCATATTGAAGTACGTGCGTATCGAATATGCTGGCTTTGAACTAGCACCGGACAATGAAATCAATGGTCTTACTCTGGCTGGTGTCGGGAGTGGAACTACCATCGATTACGTAGAAGTATACAAAGCGTTGGATGATGGTATCCAATTTTTTGGTGGTACTGTTGATGCAAAACACCTGGTAATTGTTAACCCATTGGATGATGGCCTGGCCTTTGATAATGGCTACCGGGGCCGCATTCAATATGCACTAGTGGTGGCAGATACAGGCCGCGCAGACCGGAGTGCCTCTAATGGTATCGAATCAGACAACAATAGCACTGGTCAGCCACGTTTGCCAATTACTAAGCCTCTGATTGCCAACCTCACTGTCATTGGATTACCTAACAATGCAGCGGCCATCAAAACTATTTTCCCTCCTTCTGGAATCGGTCAATATGGCGTTGCTGCGCAGTGGAGAAGAAGCAGCAGGTTTGAAATGTACAACTCCATATTCCTCGGTTTTAAAGGTGGTATTTTGTTGGACAACAGCGTTCCATCAGGTGGCACCGCGGTGGATCAAACTACCCAACAGGGATATAGAGATGGTATTTCAAAAATGAAGAATAACATGATCCATGCTTTCAATATCCCATTTGCCAGTAGCCCTGTGTATCCTTTTGGCGTAACGAAACCGTATCCTGATGCAGTTGATAACAACAAAGGGTATGTCTCTGCTAATCCAAATGATTCCATTAAACTGGTGAATCCGTTCAACAGAAGTATTACCGGCTTCTATCTGCCCCGAACAGGAACTCCACCTATTGCCTCTCCCGCTTTAACAGGCGGCTTAACTACAGGTTTGCCGGCAGGCTTAACCGGTACCACTTATAGAGGCGCATTTGATGGTATTGCTGCTAACAACTGGGCCAGCGGATGGACTGTTTTCGCATATTAGTTCCAATTGTAAACCCCATCGCCTGGCGCCCTCCGCCGGGCTTTTTTTTTTCCTCCCTGCAAATAAATCCCTCCCAATCATACAGTTTATTTACTTTTCTGTCCGTTTTATTTTATTTTAACGGCAATCCGGTATAGCCGCAGAGGTGGAAGTAATAAAACGGTGCGAACCCATGAATGTAAAACCAAAATCAGTTTATATTGTTCCATTCCTGTTAAGCAGCCTGCTGCTCACAGGGTTTAAGAAAAGCAAACCGCCGCTTAAAGACACGCGGCCCAATATAGTTGTGATCCTTGCGGACGACATGGGCTTCTCCGATGCAGGCTGCTATGGCGGCGAAATACATACACCCAACCTCGATTTTCTGTCGGCTAACGGTATCAGGTATACGCAGTTTTATAATACTTCCCGTTGCTGTCCCACCCGCGCTTCCCTGCTCACCGGGTTATACAACCAGCAGGCAGGTATCGGGAAAATGACCGACGCAGAAGATGAACCGGGGTACCTGGGTCATATCTCGGATAACGCCGTAACCCTCGCGGAAGTATTAAAAACAGCAGGTTATCAAACAGCCATGTCCGGCAAATGGCATGTATCCAATACAAACGGGCAAAAGACCGCCGCGGAACAAATGGCCTGGCTCAACCATCATCAAGCATTCGGCGACTTTTCCCCTATAGCGCAATATCCCACCAGCAGGGGCTTTGATAAGTTTTTCGGCACCATCTGGGGGGTAGTGGATTTCTTTGATCCCTTCAGCCTGGTCAGGGGAACCACACCCATCACAAATGTGCCGGATCACTATTATCACACGGATGCTATCAACGATACAGCCGTAGCCTATATCAAAGGCTACGCGGAAACAAAAAAGCCTTTCTTCCTGTATGTGGCCCACAACGCACCACACTGGCCGCTGATGGCATTACCGGAAGACATTGCGAAGTATAAGGACACCTACAAAGCCGGTTGGGAAGCCATCCGCAACGCCCGGTATAATAAACTGGTGAAAATGGGATTGATTGATCCGGCCACTACGCCGCTGCCTCAACGCTGGAAACAAAACCAAACCTGGGCGCAAAACCCGGACACCGCCTGGGATGCGATGGCAATGGCGGTGCATGCCGCCATGATCGACCGGATGGATCAGGGCATTGGTCGCATGATCGATGCATTGAAAGTAACCGGGCAGCTGGATAATACCCTCATCCTGTTCCTGTCTGATAATGGCGCCAGCCCGGAAAATTGCGCTAACTATGGCCCCGGCTTCGACCGGCCCGATGAAACCCGCGATGGCCGTAAGATCATCTATGCCACCAAAAAACAGGCAATGCCCGGCCCGCAAACCACGTACGCATCTATCGGGCAAACATGGGCCAACGTAGCCAATACACCTTATCAATACTGGAAAGCAGAATCATATGAAGGCGGTATCCATACCCCATTGATTGCTTACTGGCCCAAAGGAATCACCACCAACAAAGGTGGCTTCAGCGATCATGCCGGGCATGTTATGGACTTTATGGCCACGTTTACAGAACTGGCGCACGCGCAATACCCGCAAATATACCACGGTCATAAGATCCCGGCCACCACAGGTATCAGCCTGTTGCCATCTTTCAAAAGTAAAAAAACAACCGGGCACGATCAGCTGTTCAATGAACACTTCGGCGCCCGTTATGCACGCTCCGGCAACTGGAAAGTGGTATCGCCCAGTAATGATACCACCTGGCAATTATTTAATCTTGCTGCCGATAAAACAGAAACGAATAACCTGGCTGCACAATACCCCGAAAAGGTACAACAGCTGCAAACCCTTTGGTACCAATGGGCGCAAACACACCAGGTATTTCCAAAATCAGGCAGCCGGAAAAAAGAGAAATGAAAATAAAACCTCTGATTATTTATATGAACAAAACCCTTACGTTACGTAAACTGCTGATGATGGCACTGCTGGTGGGCAGTATTTCCTGCAATGAAGCAAAAAAACAGGATAAGAAACCCGAATGGGTGTCCCTGTTTAATGGAAAAGATATCAACGACTGGATCGTGAAAATCCATCACCACGAAACAGGAGAGAACTTCGGGAATACTTTCCGGGTGGAAGACAGTATCATCAAAATACGCTACGACCAGTACGGCGATTTTAATGACCAGTTCGGGCATCTCTATTACAAACAACCCTTCTCGCATTATCATCTCAAATTTGAATACCGGTTTGTGGGAAAATGGTATCCCTCCGCACCGGAATATACCCTGCTGAACAGCGGCGTGATGTTTCACTCCCAGGACCCGCGTACCATGCCGAAAGAACAGGATTGGCCCATCTCCGTGGAAATGCAGCTGCTGGCTGGTTTGGGAGATGGAAAGCCACGACCCACGGGTAACATGTGTTCCCCTGGCACCAATGTGGTATACAAAGGAAAACTGGACGAAACACATTGTATCGAATCTACCTCCAAAACATATGATGGCGAACAGTGGGTGAGGGGAGAACTGATTGTGCTGGGAGATTCCCTGATCACACATATCATTAACGGCGACACCGTATTACAGTATTCCAAACCGCAGATTGGCGGCGGCGTGGTAAAGAACTACGACTCTACCATTAAAGTAGATGGTAAGCTGCTTTCAAAAGGCTTTATTGCCCTGCAAAGCGAAGGTCAACCCGTTGATTTCAGAAGAATAGAAATATTAAACCTGGAACACTAACAGGTATAAAAAGAAAGGCGGTTTCCTCCAAAGGGAACCGCCTTTTTATAGGGGATACTTCCTGAAAAATATATCCGTTCACGTTAGCACCCATCAAAAAATATCCCCCTCCGGTAATTTCTTCTGATAAATACATAATTTAGCCCCATGAAGGAAACCGTTTTAGACAACCCCGCCTGGGGTGCGTTAACCAGTGAGCATGCACACTTTGCACAAGGAACAGACCAGGCTAAAAGATACCGCCGGGAAATTGCGCCCTTTATTGCCGCCAGGCAAACGAACAACGACAGCACCGCTGCACTGGATACGCTGATCGATGCCGGGGAAACATTCTATATCATCGGCGAATTGCCTGTATTACCAGGTAGCTGGACCGTAGAAAATGAACTGCCCTGCGCCCAGATGGTGCGGAGAACTATGCCCCCACCTTTATCAGAAGAAGACGCGGCAATGGTTTCCCTGCTGGGACCGGAAGACGCCGGCGATATGTATGAACTGATCAATAGCATCCAGCCCGGCTTTTTCAATCACGGTACCCGCCTGATGGGCAATTATTATGGCATCCGGCACAACGGTCAACTCATCGCTATGGCCGGCGAGCGGATGCAGCTAACCGGGTTTACAGAATTAAGCGCTATTTGCACGCACCCGGAGCATACGGGTCGCGGATACGCGCAAAAGCTGATTACACAGTTATGTTATCAGCACGCCGGTGCGGGCATTACCTCCTTTTTACATGTAACCCGGACCAATGAACGGGCTGTGCGTTTGTATGAGCACATGGGCTTTGAGCAGAGAAAGAATATCAGTTTTTACCGGGTGAAGAAGTAGGGAGATGGAGCTACTTCCCGTACACCGCCTGCGTAATAAAGTAAATATTCAGCAGCACATACACCAGCAGCACCACTATCGATAACCCGATATCCAGCCGGCGGCTCTGCCTGAATTTATCCGCTTTAATGAGCTGCAACGACCATGCAGACGAAGTGATCACCACAAAAATAAAGAACAGGGTGATGCCATGCAGTGTATCCACCAGTGTAAAAGTGGTGGAGTCGGGGAGGGAAGAATCAATAATGTATTTGTTACCAATGGCTGCAAACAGTGACCCAACGCCCAGTCCAAACCGGGAATCAATATTGTCGGGGTGTATATAAAAACAGATATACGCAATCAGGAAAGAAACGTACATACCGAGAAACATCTTCCAGAACAACTGGGTGGCATCTCTGCTGATCCCTATTCTCACGGTAAAATTACTGTATTCTGTATGCGGACTGGGAATGCTATTGTCGCCAAAGGCAGTTTCATAGGCTTTTATACCGGTGTTTATCCGGAAGCTGTCGATAGTCCATCCTCTCAGTGTAAAGCGGGGATCGAAATGTTTACCCAGCGAATCCACCGAAAATACCAGTGATTTGGAATCGAACTGGGAGTTCTCAATAGAAAACCGCAACCGCTGCCGGTCGAAGGGAAAGTTGTTGATCCTCCAGGAGTCTTTCATCACGCATTGCAGTTTCATCAGCAAATAAATCCGGCCATTGGAGGAGTCGATGGTGGAGTAGGACTTCGTAAAAGTTTTGGCCTGCGGGATTTCCAGGTTCTGTACAAAATCGAATTGTTTATTTTTATAGGTGAGCCACAACCAGAGGTTCACGGTAAACTCACTTTGTTTGAAGTCGATATCATGGATGCTGGTAATGTATATGCCGGTTTTAACCGTATCTGGCGGCTCCTGGCGGGCAATAGCGGGAAGGATCCATAAAATAAGGCAGTAGAACAGCAGCAGTGATTTTTTCATTCACGCATCCTTTAGGAGTAAGTAGAAAGAAGTCTTGTATAAAGATACAATTCTCCCGGCAGTTATCAGCTGCAGGATAGTACAGGTTGCCCGGACAAATTTTTAACTTTAAGTTCACCCGCGTAAAAAGCGTCGTTTATCCGTTATGAAAAACAGGTTTCCCCTTTTGCTGTTGCTGATATTATGCACCACCGCAATCTGCGCCAGGGGGCAGTCGTCCGTACTGCCCGTGAATCTCCGTTGTGAGTACCTGGTCAATCCTCTTGGCATCGATGAGCTGCAACCTCGCCTGGGCTGGACATTGCAGGCCACCGATTCCAATGCCTATGGACAAAGACAAACGGCATACCGTATCCTGGTGGCATCCACGGCAAAGGAGCTGGAAAGCAATAAAGGCACGGTATGGTCCACGGGGTGGGTAACTACAGACGATATGCAGCATATCGAATACAAAGGCAGGCCCCTGCGGGAGGATCAGCGGTACTACTGGAAAGTTAGCGTAAAGGACGAGAAGGGGCGTGTGTCAGACTGGAGTTCCACCGCTATTTGGACTACCGGTTTGCTGCAACCCGGCAGCTGGAAAGCTACGTGGATAGGTTCAGATGAGATTTTTGATCCCCGGCAGCGTGATTGCAATATTGCTGATCCCTGGCTGCGGAAAACATTTGACCTCAAGGAACAACCACAGAAAGCCAATATCTTTATTGCCTCTGTAGGATTTCATGAATTGTATGTGAATGGAAAAAAGATAGGCGACGGCGTGATGGCCCCGGCAGTTACCAATCATGTGAAAAGGGCGCGCTATGTGACCTACGATATTGCCGCCGCACTGCATCCCGGTAAAAATGTGATCACCCTCTGGCTCGGTACCTCCTGGTCTATCTTCGGGCCCTATATTGCACCAGGCAAGCCACAAACGCCTATCGTGATAGCACAGGCAGCCATTTATAATAAAGATGCGGCAACACCTGCTGTGCTCCTTAAAACAGACCGCACCTGGCTCACACATCCCAGTCCCAATAAACTCCTCGGCGTATGGGACTCCAACCGCATGGGCGGCGAGTTGTGGGATGCCAGTAAAGAGATAGACAACTGGAACACCATCCAGGCAGATGAAAGCACCTGGCGCGCAGCCACGGAATACCATCCCCGTTTGCTGCTGTCGGCACAAATGACGGAGCCCAATAAAGTGATGAACGAAATAACACCCGTGGCGGTTGTAGCCCGCCCGGATGGGAGTTTTCGTGTAGACATGGGCGTGAACTTCGCCGGCTGGACCGCCATCCGCGTAAAAGGACAACCCGGCGACCGGATCGATTTTCAGTTCTCCGAAAGAGAACAGATGGATATGACCTTTGGACTGCACAGCGCCTTTATCATCGGCAAAGAAGGACATGGCGAATTCCGCAATCATTTTAATTACAGCTCCGGCCGGTGGATTACGATCCGCGGACTGAAATACAAACCCTCCCCGGACGATATCCGCGGCTGGCTGGTACGCACGGCCTATGAACCCGCTACTACCTTCGCCTGCTCCGATTCGTTACAGAACTGGATCTACGACCGGGTACGCTGGACTTACGAAAACCTGTCACTCGGTGGGTATGTAGTGGATTGCCCGCAGCGCGAACGCCTCGGCTATGGCGGTGATGCGCACGCTACCTGCGAAACGGGCATGTTCAACTACCACCTCGGCGCCTTTTATACCAAATGGATGGAAGACTGGCGCGATGTACAGGGAACCGAATCCATTGTAGGCAACATGTATGATACCGCCTGGGCACACAAAGGATTGATGAGTGGCCGGTATTTGCATAAAGGCATCCTGCCACATACGGCGCCCACCTTTATGGGCGGCGGTGGCCCTTCCTGGGGTGGCATCTGCGTATCGCTGCCCTGGTTCCTGTACCAGCAGGAGGGCGATAGAAGGGTGCTGGAAAAGAATTTTGAGATGATAAAAAACTGGCTGGCTTTTTTGGATACACAAACGAAAGATCACCTGCTCATGAGGTTTGGCGGCCCCTGGGACTTCCTGGGCGACTGGCTCTGGCCGGGCGCTACCGCCGAAGGCATGAATAACGATAAACCACAAACGGTTTGCCTCAATAACTGTTACCGCGTATTTAACCTCCGCACCGCCGCAAAAATTGCGCGGGTATTGGGTAAAAATACTGCCGCCGTGCAATGGGAACAACAGGCTGCGGAGGCCAGTAACGCTATCAACAAAAAGTTTTACAATGCCGCTGATCACAGTTATTCCGACAGCTCTATGGCCAACCTGGCCGCAGCCTTGCTGGCAGAAGTGCCACCACCGGCACAGCGGGCTGCTGTAATGAAAAGACTTGAAACAGAGATCCTCATCAACCGCAAAGGCCATATTCATGTAGGCATTACCGGTGGCGCGCTCCTGTTCAAACTCCTGCGTGATGAAGGCCGCGATGATCTTATTTACAGCATGACCTCGCAAACCACCTATCCCGGCTGGGGTTACATGAAAGCCAACGGGGCCACCACTATCTGGGAAATGTGGGAGAAAGATTTGCCCGGTCATTCACTCCTGCACAGTTCCTATCTTTACCCGGGCGCATGGTATATTAACGGGGTAGCCGGCATACGCCGCGATCCACAGTCAGGGAAAGGTTTCCGCCATTTTGTGATCCGCCCGCCGCTGTTAACGGCTTCCCAACTGAGCTGGGCGCATGCCTCCTTTGCCTCTTCCGCAGGCGAAATCAAAACGGCGTGGCAACGCACTGCCGGCGGCATTACCCTGCAGGTAACCGTTCCGCCCAATTGTACGGCAACCGTGGAACTCCCGGAGGCGGAAGGCGCACAGGTAAAAGAAAGCAGCGGGCATATGAAAAAGAAAGGAACCAGGAATGGCTATACGCTGTTTGAACTGCCTGCAGGCAATTATACCCTGCGCAGTATGTCATCTCCCGGATAAAAAAAATGGAAGTATTAGCGGGCGCAGCAGTATTGGTAGTGCATGGATAGTGCATGGATAGTGCATCAATAGTGCATGAGGAGTGCATGAGGAGTGCATGAGGAGTGCATGCGAACAGTATGGATAGTCCATGAGGTACCCATGTCCGAAGCATGCCCGACGCATCCGCGAAGTAATCAATCAGTGCTGCGGCTTCTTATTATCTGCCGGGGAGAGTTTTACAGCTTTTACAATCCAGGGTAAAGAAATGCCCTGCCCGATAAGGGTAAACAGCACCACCACCACGGAAATAAATATAATTGCATTCCGCTCCGGGAACGGCGCATCGTCTTTCAGCGTCAATGGCAGGCCGATGGCAATAGCCAGCGACACAATGCCCCGCATACCGGACCAGCTGATGATCAGGCTGTTCTTGAAATCCAGCAGGGCGTTTTCAGTGATCCGGCCCTTACCCTTTTTGAAAGCCTGGTCTAAATTGATCTGTTGGAGAAATACCCTGCCCATACGTAACAACAGCGCGGCTACTGTAATAATAAACCCATAGCCGATATAAGGCAGGATCTGGTGACTGGGGATACTTTTTATGATATAGGGAAATTGCAGCCCGATGATAATAAAGATAAGCCCGTTCAGCAGGAAGATGATAATATCCCAGATAGACCTGGACTGCTGCTTTAACTTCTCCGGGAAAACCTTCCCGCTGATCCTTGCAATCACCAGCCCCAGCACCACTACGGCAATCACGCCGGATACATGCAGCTCTTCTGCCAGCAGGTAGGTAACAAAAGGCATGAGCAGCATAAAGCTGATGGTAACCAGGTCGTTTTTATGCACCCTTTTCAGGATCACGGCCAGTATCCTGCCCACTACTATGCCCGCCAGTACGCCGCCCGCCATCAGTATAAAAAATTCCAGCGTAGCCTTCCAGAATACAAAGGCGGTACCTGTGGCGGCCGCAATGGCAAAGCGATAGGTTACCAGTGCGGAAGCATCATTGATCAGGCTTTCCCCTTCAAGGATGGTGATGGTTTTATGTGAAAGTCCCAGTCCTTTGGTAATGCTCATGGCCGCCACGGCATCTGTGGCCGACAGGATAGCGCCCAGCACAAAAGCCAGCGGCCAGCTCATACCGGGAATAAGATAATGCGCAATCACCGCTACAGCCCCCGCTGTTAAAAATACCAGGCCAATAGCCAGCGTGCCAATGGTGTTGAAGTGGGTTTTAAATTCCTGTGGGGAGATGTTAAACGCAGCGTCATACAGCAATGGCGGGAGAAATATCAGGAACACAATATCAGGGTTCAGCGTAATATTTGGCAGGGCAGGAATAAATCCAATGCCTATTCCCGCAGAAATCAGCAGCACCGGGTAGGGTAACTTTATCTTGTCTGCCACCGCAGACAGCACAATCATAATGGCCAGTATAAAAATGACGATGCTGTAATTCTCCATAACATTTGTTTGGTTGCAAATGTATAGTTTTAATGAGATTAGCAACATACGTCACAGATGCCGGTATCAGGATGCTTTACTGATTTGTTGTTCCCGCCATTTGATAAACATAATGTGATAGGCAAATTCGAGGTAAAGATGATCGTCCAGCATTTCCAGGAGCAGCATTTTCCGTTTGGCGTTCTCTCCATTGGTTTGTTTGATATGATCGTATTGCGCCAGTTGCTCCTGTAGCGCAGCTTCCATTGATTTTAACAATGCCGGAAACGCCGTAATAGAGGTACCGGTGATCAGTTTTCCTTTCGCCGTTTTCTTCAGCTCCTGGATTTTCTGATGGGTTAGCTCCGGCATTTTTATGCCGGGAAGATGAAAAATGTTATCTGGTTTCATAGCCATGCGCTACACGATTGGGTTATATTGAAAATAGGGGCCGTTAACAGGCCCTATAGTAATTAGAGTATAAAAAATTCAAATGGTTACAAAATCCCATAAAAGTTTTTTGTAACTTCTCCACCGATTAATCATCTAATAAAAGAAGAATGACCACACTGCCGCAAACCGACATTGAAATTGACAACGAGTTAATCACTAAAGTACTGGCCGGGGAAGAGCGGCTGTATGAACAGCTGATGCGCCGTCATAACGCCCGCCTGTTCCGCATAGGAATGACGATGCTGGACAACGATATGGATGTGGAGGATATGATGCAGAACACCTATATCAATGCCTATCATAACCTCGATAAGTTTAGAAAGGAATCGGCTTTCGGCACCTGGCTTACACGGATCATGATTAATGAATGCAGTCAGTTGCTCAAAAAGAAAAGCCGGTCAGGCAGTGAGGATATATCTGTATTAGATGATCATCACCCGGCAAATGCTGCTGGTATAAAAGAGTCGCCCGTGGCAAAAGTTATCGATAAGGAGTTGGGAAGGGTAATGGAACTGGCCCTGCTGCAGATTCCCGAAAAGTACCGCCTGGTATTTGTAATGCGGGAAGTGGAAGGTTTAAACGTGGCAGCTACCGCTGCTGCCTTGAATATTTCCACGGTAAATGTAAAGGTCCGGTATGTCAGGGCGCGGCTCATGCTGCGCGGCAAGATCTCCGATTACTATAAAAACGACCTCGTATTTCCATTCCATCTTATCCGCTGCGACAGAGTGGTTAACCATGTATTGGATAAACTGGGTATCAGATAACCGGCTCACCTGGCAGATTGCTCTACCAGGCTCACCTTAATACGCTTATACATACTTCTTTCATCGAGCGATTTCTCCAGCTCCGATAAAAGCTGCAAAAGGTCTGCGCTGGCTTCGGCCAGCCATTTCCGGTTTTCTTCTTTGATCACCTGCAAAACAGGACCGATCTTTTTATGCATTTGCTTACCGGCAAGCGTCAGGGAAATAAGCCGTCTCCGCGCATCTTTGGCATCGGGCGCTGTTTTAATAAGACCATGCGCCTGCATCTGCTCCGCAAACTGTACTACTGCAGCATGACTCAGCTGCAACGAAGAAGAGATCTCCGTAATAGCCATCACTTTTTCACGGCTCAGCAATTCCAGGATCAGGTACCATTTTGCTTCAAAGTCCAGATCCGATTCTTTGTATATCTGGCTCACGTCCTGCGACAAGCGTTCTGCCAGCCGTTTTAAACGGGTGGCCAGGGCCAGTTCTTCCAGTTCGGTAACTAAGTTCATGCAATAAATGTATAAATTTTTATCCTGCCCTGCGCTTTTCCTCTTCGGCGCCGCCGGTCTTCCTTTTGATGTTACCGGCGCCATTCCCGCCAAATTTATAATTGAAGGTGAGCGTGGCTACACGCGTATCCCTTTTCTGCTTAAATGTTTCGCCATAGCCGGTAAGCCGGGTCACTGCATTGGTTTGATTGGTAAAGAAAATATCGGCTATGTTCAGTTTTACAGATGCCTTCCGGTTCCATAGCTGCCGTTGTGCACCGGCATTCACAAACCAGAAACTGCCTATGTCCAGGAAGCCGTAGTACGACCGGCTTTCATAACTGCCCGCTACTTCAATGGTGGTCACCGGATTTAAAGTGATGGTGTTCACCGAATTGAAATTGAAAGACACCCTGCTCACGTTAAGATCCGTATTCACCAGGTTGCCGCTGTAGCGGCCGTAATACACCAACGCGGTATTAGTGCTGCTCAGCCATTTGCGGATATTTACAGGGAAGCCAAAGCTGAGATTATAATAATCGTACTTCGCCAGGTTCCTGCCGGTTTGGATCACTGCACCCGGTGCTTCATCCGGTGATAATACGGTAAGGATGTTATCACGGGTACGGCTATACCCTAATTTAGTGGTGTACTGCTGCCGGAAGGTATGCGTTACTTCAAACGAGTTGGTGAGTTCCGGCAACAGGAAAGGATTTCCGGTGGAAGAAGTCAGCGGGTCCAGGAATACTTTAAAAGGATTCAGCTCGCGGTAGGAGGGCCGGTCAATTCTGCGGCTCACCGAAAGCCCGAGGTCGTGTGTGGCGTTGAATTCATAGCCTGCATAGCCGCTGGGAAACAGCTGGGTGTAGTTCCGGTTAAACGTTTCCGCATTGGTTACCTGGAATCCGTCGGCCCGTGTATTTTCCACCCGGAGGCCCAGCTGCACGCTTAAATGCTTCCATTTTTTTGAGGCATTTACATAGGCCGCATTGATGTTTTCTTTATAAATAAAACGGTTGCTTTTGCCTTTGTCTAAAACATTGCCGCCATTGCTTCTGTCAAAAAACTGCACGTCATTATCCGATTTCACCCAGCTGCTTTTAACGCCTGCATCCAGTTTGGCGCCAATCACTTTCAGGGGCTGCGTGTAATCCATTTTCACAGAGCGGATACTCAGTTCGCCGTTTAAGTCACCAAAAAGCGCATACGGTGTTTTGCTTTCCACCTGCCGGATATCGTAGTAGCGGGTAATATAATTTTGTTTTTCGGAAGATGAAAAACGGGCGTAGTCCAGGTCGGCGGTGAGTTCCCGCCCGCTGGTATCCAGCGTGTGTTTGTAATTCAGGTTGATACTCCGGTTGTTCCTGCCGGGATAGTTATCACCCAGTGTAATAAAGGAACCCGTATTTGCCTGGTGCGCATCAACAGATTGGGCTACACTATGAGTAGTAATGTTACTGGCATTGAACATGCCATTGGCAGCAAAACCCACTACCACATTTTTACCGATGTTGTAATCAGCTCCCAAACGCACATTGTGATTGTTGTTCCGGAACTTGAAAAAGTTCTGGTAGTTGTTGCCGCCGGTATAGGCATTGTTTTCATCATAAAACTGCCGGTAAATGGTAAGATCATTCAGTTCTTCCCGGTAGGTATAATTATAAGAACCAAAAATATTGAGGTGTTGGTGTTTGCTGTTGAAGTTGAAAGATGGATTTACTTTGGGATACCTGCCCTGGCTCAGGCTGAGAGACGCATTCCCGTTGGTGCCGGATTTCTTTCCTTTCTTCAGCCGGATGTCGATAATACCGGCGTTGCCGGCGGCATCGTATTTGGCAGAAGGGTTGGTGATCAGGTCGATCGTTTCAATCTGGCTGGCCGACATATTCCGCAGCATATTGGCCAGGTCCTGCCCCGACATGGGCACCTGTTTGCCATCTATCATAATCAGCACGCCCTGTCTGCCACGCATGGCAATATTATCGTTCTGGTCAATGGTAATGCCAGGCGCCTTTTCCAGTACTTCCAGCGCCGTGCTGCCGGCGGCGGAAATGGAACCTTCCACATTCAGTACGGTTTTGTCGTATTGCTGCTGGATAAAGGGCTTCACCGCTGTTACTGATGTTTCTTTTAAAGCGGTGGACTTCACCTGCAACGCGATAGTACCGGCCGTGGTGTTTTTTTCATGCCGGAACGGGGCGGATTCATATCTCCCGAAAATCATACTCTGTGTAGCAATCACATAACTGCCCGCGGGTATTTGCTCAAAGGTAAACCTGCCGGTGCTGTCGGCGTATTCAATCTTTACCATCTTCTTATCCGTGGCGTTCAGCAATTGTATCACCACGTCTTTCAGCAACGCAGGGTCATCGGCACGAAGCTGGCCGCTGATGTTAAAACCCTGGGCTTTCACCTGCGAAAAGCAGGCATTTATGTAAGTGGTGACGGAAATTATCAGGGCAATAAAAAAGACCGTTTTCTTTTTCATCTGTAGGGGTTTATTTCCTGCTAATGTAGATGATTAGCGCAATTTATATGCTATAACGGGAGTGTTATTACAGGAAATATAGGTATGTACTTACCGGATGTTTTAGAAGATGATGAACGGTAAAGATACAAACGGCTGATAGATCCTATCAGCCGTTCATATTCTAAAGAGATTTATTTTTTCTCATAGTGCAAACACACTACGCCCGAATCAGGGAAGGCCGTACTTGCCACTAATTTCAGGGCTACGCGTTCCTTAATATCTTTAAACAGCGGAATGCCTTCGCCTAATAATACGGGGTTTACAAACAGCCAGAATTCATCTACCAGGTGGTGTTGCATGAGCGACTGCGTAGCGCCCGGGCTGCCAAACATGATAATTTCTTTGCCGGGCAGTTGTTTCAGGGCATTGATTTTTCCGGAGAGGAGGTCATTGCTGATCACCGTGGTTTTGTCTTTCGGTACTCCCTTCATCGTGTTGGACAGTACTATTTTATCTACCTGGTTGTACCAGGTGGAATGCTCAATATCATGCTTGCTGGCATTGGGCTGGTCGGCGGCGGTAGGCCAGTAGCTGTCCATCATTTCGTAGGTCACCCTGCCATATAAGGCGGTATCTGCTTCGTTGGTACGTTGTGCGGCGAAATCAAATATCTCATCGCCAACACTGATCCAGTCCATTTCTCCGGCAGGTCCGGCTACAAAACCATCCAGGGAAACATGCATGAAGGAAACTATTCTTCTCATAATGATATGTTTTTAAGTACATCACAAACATACCCCGGAAATTGAATACCCATGTGGTGCAATTCTGACATTTATGGGCGGGATTCCGTCAGGGTTATTGTTGTTCGGCTATAAAACAACAAAGCCTCCCGGAGGGAGGCATTTGTTTTATAGATTGTCAGTATTGCCTACAGTAGTTTCAGCACTTCTTCTCCCATCGCGTTGGTACCCAGTATTTTATCGGCCGGCGTTTGCTTGTCGGCGATATCCCCGGTACGGAAGCCTGCTTTCAATACACCGTCCACAGCGCTGATCACGGCTTCTGATTCTGCCTTCATACCAAAGGAGATATCCAGTAACAGGGCAGCAGATAGGATAGAGGCCAGCGGGTTGGCTACGCCTTTACCGGTAATATCGTGCGCGGAGCCATGAATGGGTTCATACACGCCTGTGCCATCGCCAATAGAGGCGGAGGCCAGCATACCCATTGATCCGGCAATCTGCGACGCTTCATCGGTCAGGATGTCGCCAAACAGGTTGGCAGTAACCACCACATCAAAACGGCGCGGGTCCTTGATCAATAGCATGGCGGTGGCGTCTACAAACTGGTGTTCCACTTCCACGTCAGGATATTCCAATGCTACCTTCTGCACTACTTCCCGCCAGAGACGCGAAGTTTCAATCACGTTGGCTTTATCTACGGAACAGAGTTTTTTCCTCCTGGTTCTTGCCGCGTCAAAAGCTTTGCGGGCAATGCGTTCTACTTCATAGCGACTGTATTCCGCTATGTCGTATGCCGTGTCGCCGTTATTCTTTCTGCCTTTCTCACCAAAGTAAATGTCGCCGGTCAGCTCCCGGAAGAACAGGATATCGGCGCCCTTTAATATTTCGGGTTTGATGCTGGATGCGCCCAGTAATTCATCAAATAATTTAATCGGGCGGAGGTTGGCATACAACCCCAGTTCTTTGCGCATTTTCAGCAGGCCCTGTTCAGGTCTTACTTTGGCAGAAGGATCGTTATCATATTTAGGATGACCTACCGCGCCAAACAGCACGGCATCTGATTTTCGCATCTTTTCCAGCGATTCGTCCGGTAACGGGTTGCCGGTGGCTTCAATGGCTACGTGGCCTATCAGCGCTTCATCATAAGTAAAGGTGTGCCCGAATTTTGCGGCAATCTTATCCAATACTTTTTTTCCTACTGCAGTTACTTCCTGTCCGATTCCATCACCCGGAACTATTAAAATATGTTTGGTAGCCATTCAGTTGTTATTGATAGTTTAGATTAGGTTCAGCATTTTTTGTGTGGCCTTAATGGCAGATACGGTCTGGTCGCTGTCCAGTCCCCGGGTTTTGAACTCTTTGTTGTTCAGGCTCCAGGTAATAATGGTTTCGCACAACGCATCGCTTTTACCACCGGGAGGAATGCGCACTGCGTAATCCGCCAGTGTGGGCAGGTCGCGCTTCA
Source organism: Chitinophaga sp. CCNWYY40 (assembly GCF_037483205.1). Classification (NCBI taxonomy): domain Bacteria; kingdom Pseudomonadati; phylum Bacteroidota; class Chitinophagia; order Chitinophagales; family Chitinophagaceae; genus Chitinophaga; species Chitinophaga sp. CCNWYY40. Next base: position 995,321 of record NZ_JBBHLF010000002.1, on the reverse strand, counting down.
GCTTTTTGTATACTTTCTTTAATGCGTTCATGAATGCATCGTACTGGCCATCGCCCTGTGAATGTTCCTCGAATACTTCCCCGTTAATGGAGATCTTCACGGTAACAGAAGGGTTCAGGTTTTTGGAGTGGGTGAGCACATAGTTTTCTACGGTCACTTTTTCCTCGATCCGGTTGCTGTCCAGCACATCAGAAATGATATAGGGCAGATCCGCCTGCGTAAGCACTTCTTTCCGGTCGCCCAGCTCAATGATCCGCTGGGTTACCTTTTTCAGATCGGGGTCGGACAGCTTAATGCCCAGCTGTTGCAGGTTGTTTTCAATATTGGCTTTGCCGCTGGTTTTACCCAGTGCATATTTGCGGGTACGGCCAAAACGTTCCGGCATCAGGTCACTGAAGTACAGTTTATTTTTTTTGTCGCCATCCGCATGAATACCGGCTGTTTGGGTAAACACGTTTTCTCCCACAATCGGTTTATTCACCGGGATGCGGAATCCTGAAAAGGTTTCCACCAGCTTGCTCACGGTATATAATGAGGTTTCGGCTACGGAGGTTTTTACTTCCGGCAAAAAGTCATTTAATACAGCGATGGCGCTGGCCAGCGAAGCGTTACCGGCTCTTTCACCCATGCCGTTAATGGTGAGGTGAATGCCATGTGCGCCTGCTTTTACGCCTTCCAGTACGTTGGCGGTGCCGAGGTCGTAATCGTTGTGCGCATGAAAATCGAAATGACTTTTCGGATAGCGTTGCACGATCTCCGTAACAAATTCCTTTACTTCATCGGGTGTGAGTACGCCTAATGTATCCGGCAGCATGATCCTTTTTACGGGTACCTTCTGGAGGAAGTCGAGGTACTGGAATACATATTCCCTGGAGTGTCGCATACCATTGCTCCAGTCTTCCAGGTACACATTGCATTCCAGTCCTTTTTTATTGGCCAGTGCAATCACGGCAGCTACTTCTGCGAAATGTTCCGCGGGCTTTTTCTTTAACTGGTGGGTTAAATGATTAAGCGAGCCTTTGGTGAGCAGGTTCATTACTTTGGCGCCGGCTTTCAGCATCCATTCTACGGAAACGTCGCCATCCACAAAGGTGAGTACTTCCACTTTGTTCAAAAAGCCGTTGGCTTTGGCCCATTTGGTAATTGCCTTTACCGCAGTAAATTCACCCTCTGAAACCCGGGCGGAGGCAATTTCAATCCTGTCAACCTTTACCTCTGTCAGTAAAAGCTGTGCAATGGTTAGTTTCTCTGATGGCGAAAAAGATACTCCGCTGGTTTGTTCACCGTCACGGAGTGTGGTGTCCATTATTTCAACGTGGCGCTGGGTCACTGGCATAATACTTATGGAATGTTTTAGTACAGGCTCTTGCCGGCGAATGTTGTTATTTCGTCCTTCATGGCCTGCAGGTAATCAATATCATCATAGCCATTCATCATGTTGTGCTTTTTATAGCTGTTGATGGCAAAGGACTCGCTTTCCCCGGTAGCCGGGATGGTGATGGTTTGCGCTTCCAGGTTGATTTCCACTTCCGCTTTGGGATCGGATTCTATCGCTGTGAATATTTTATCGAGGAATTCGGGGCTTACCTGTACGGGTAAGATACCGATATTTAAAGAGTTGTTTTTGAAGATGTCGGCAAAGAAGCTGGACACTACGCAACGGAACCCATAGTCGTAGATAGCCCACGCAGCGTGCTCACGGCTGCTGCCGCTGCCAAAGTTTTTACCCGCTACCAGTATTTTACCGGAATAGATCGGGTTATTTAAAACGAAATCTTTTTTTGGTGTGCCGTCTGTTTCATAGCGCCAGTCGCGGAACAGGTTGTCGCCAAAGCCGGTGCGCTCAGTAGCTTTCAGGAATCGTGCAGGAATGATCTGGTCAGTGTCCACATTTTCAATGGGCATGGGTACTGCTGTACTCCTTAATATCGTGAATTTATCGTAAGCCATTTTTTGTTGATCGTTTATAAAATTTGTAAGAAGGGGATGATTAAGCAATCAGTTCTCTCGGGTCAGTTACCACGCCGGTTACTGCAGCAGCAGCGGCTACCAGCGGACTGGCCAGCATGGTCCTGGAACCAGGTCCCTGTCTGCCTTCAAAGTTCCTGTTACTGGTGCTCACGGCGTATTTGCCGGCGGGCACTTTATCATCGTTCATTGCCAGGCAGGCAGAACATCCGGGCTGACGCAGCTGGAAACCGGCTTCTGTCAGGATATCCAGGATACCTTCTTCCTTAATCTGTTGCTCTACGATGTGTGATCCGGGAACGATCCAGGCAGTTACATGATCTGCTTTCTTTCTTCCTTTTACAATAGAAGCAAATGCACGGAAGTCTTCAATACGACCGTTGGTGCAGCTGCCTATAAATACATAATCTACTTTTTTGCCCAGCATGGCTTCTTCTTCGTGGAAGCCCATGTACTGCAATGATTTTTCGTAGCTGGATTTGCTGTCGCCGGCCAGCGCAGAAGGGATATGTTTGGTGATGCCCATACCCATACCCGGATTGGTACCGTAAGTGATCATCGGCTCAATATCGGCCGCATCAAAAGTGTACTCTTTGTCGAACGTGGCGCCTTCATCTGTACGCAGCGTTTTCCAGTAAGCCAGCGCGGTATCCCATGCAGCTCCTTTGGGCGCTTTCTCACGTCCTTTGATATAGTTGTAGGTGGTTTCGTCCGGCGCAATAATGCCACCGCGTGCACCCATCTCAATACTCATATTACAAACGGTCATACGACCTTCCATGCTCATGTTTTCAAAAACATCACCGGCATATTCCACAAAGTAGCCGGTAGCGCCGGCAGCAGTGAGCCTGGAAATAATATAAAGGGTTACGTCTTTTGGCGTAATACCTTTACCCAGTTTACCCGTTACGTTGATCCGCATTTTCTTTGGCTTCGGCTGCATAATACACTGGGAGGTGAGTACCATCTCTACTTCAGAGGTACCGATACCAAATGCAATAGCGCCAAAAGCGCCGTGGGTGGAGGTGTGGGAATCACCGCATACAATGGTCATACCCGGCAGGGTGATGCCATTTTCCGGACCTACCACGTGCACAATACCATTCTTGGGATTACCTAATCCCCAATGAGAAATACCATACTTGTTGGAATTGGTTTCCAGGGCTTTCAGCTGGTTGGCGGAAAGCGGGTCCTGTACCGGTAAATGCTGGTTAATAGTTGGCGTATTGTGATCAGCTGTGGCAAACGTCTTTTCAGGAAACATTACCTTTAAACCCCTGTTTTCCATTCCAAGAAAAGCCACAGGGCTGGTTACTTCATGAATAAAGTGGCGGTCGATAAAAAATACATCCGGACCATCTTCAATTTTCCTCACAACATGTGAATCCCATACTTTGTCAAATAAGGTAGCGGGTTTATTGCTCATTTTTTAAAATTTTAAAAGTAGCTACTTGATTGTTCAAATTTATTCATAAAATCTATTTTATTTCAATATTTTTTCTAACAATACGCGTTAAAAGGCCCTGAAATAGCAGAAGGAACGGGCCTTCGGGCCTGGTTTACAGTGTATTTTACTGATAGTCAGTGATTTGTAATTTTTTGAAGGAAGACTTGGAAACCACCTTTTTTTGGGTAGTCACACGCGGTTGGTGATATGTTAAGGAGATATATACTGTGTAAAAACGTAATATGTTTAGAACGGATGCACGGAAGATCATTAAGAAAAGCGGTGACGGCTTAACTTGTTTTCCTGTAATTAAAGATGGCCCATCCGTTTAACAGCACTGCAAACAATACCAGGTACAATAGCTCCATCTGTACATCCGCAAAGCCGCTGCCTTTCAGCACAATGGTCCGGATTACTTTAATAAAATGTGTGACGGGCGTTAAATTGGCGATCATCTTTGCCCAGGGCGGCATACTATCCACGGCGGTAAACAGCCCGCTCATCAGCATAAAGATCATCATAAAAAAGAATGCTACAAACATGGCCTGTAACTGGTTATTGGTATAGGTAGATACCAGTAACCCAAAGCCCAGCAATGCTACCAGGTATATGGCGGCAAATACATAAAGTGTTACAAAACTCCCCACCGGCCAGATGCCATATATTCCCCAGGCCACCAATAAACCAAGTGTAAATACAATCATGCCCACCACCCAGAAAGGAATTAGTTTGCCAAGAATAAATTCCCACTTCTGAATGGGGGTTACATTGATCTGTTCTATAGTGCCTACTTCTTTTTCCCGCACAATATTGAGCGCCGACATAAAGCCGCCAATCAGTGTAAGCAGCAATACCAGTATTGCCGGCACTATATAAAACCGGTATTCCGCCAACGGATTAAACCAGTTGGAATAGGTAATATCAATCACACCCGCCGCCGGCGTTATATTCCTGCCGGTATTGATGGGGATGTCCTTATTGAAGTCCGCAATCACCCTCATGAGGTAGTTGCCGCCAATGGCAGCTTTGGTGCCGTTAATGGCATCAACGGATACCCCTACACGCTGTTTTCCTTCCCTTACCAGGTTGCTTTCAAAATTGGGTGGGATCTCCAGCACCACATCAGCTTTTTCCCTTTCTATATAGGTAATGGCGCGCTGAAAAGAAGGTTCGGCCGCCACTATTTTGAAATAACCGGAGGCGCCTACTTTCGCAATCAGCTGCCGGGAATAAGAACTGTGGTCATTGTCCACTACGGCAAGATTAACGCTCTTCACATCAAAGTTCATGGCAAGGGGGAGAATGACCAGCTGTATGACAGGCATGGCAAACATCATGGCCAGGATCGTTTTATCCCGGAAAATCTGCCTGAACTCCTTTTTTAATAGATAACCCAGCACTTTCATGATAACCGCGTTTTAAAGTTTTTGAGGGCAATAGTGAGCAGTATAATGGTCATGCCCAACAGCACCAGCGTTTCTTTCCAGACATATTCAAATCCAAGTCCTTTGAGCATCACCGATTTAATGATCAGGAAATACCACCGGGAAGGGATAATATTGGAGATGAACTGGAATATCTTCGGCATATTTTCTATCGGGAACATAAAGCCGGTAAAGATCATGGTGGGGAGCATCAGTCCCATCATCGACAGCAGCAGCGCCGTTTGCTGCGAGTTGGTGGTGTTGGAAATCATCAGTCCGAATGATAAACAGGTAATGATAAACAGCATACTTTCCATAAACAACAGCAGGATACTGCCTTTGATGCCCACATCCAGCACAAACACCGCCAGCACCAGGATCAGCACAAAATTCGCCAGCGATAGTATCAGGTAGGGAATGGCTTTGGCAATCAGCACCATCAGCGGTTTAAAAGGAGATACCAGTAATATTTCCATGGTACCCAGTTCTTTTTCGCGCACTACAGATACCGAGGTGAGTGCAGTGCATACAATCATCAGCACCAGGGCCATCACACCGGGAATGAAATTCAGCGAGCCGTTGCCTTCTTCATTGTACAGCATCCTTGATTCGGGAACAATGCTATAAGGCAACTGCGGTGAAGGACTGATTTCCTGCTGGTAAGCTGTTGTGATAGCAGTGATATAGTTTACCACGGTTTTGGCAGTATTGGGATCGGAACCATCGGTAATGATCTGTAGCTGCGCCTTTCCGCCATGCTGCAGGTCGTTGCCAAAACCGGCAGGGAAAATCAGCGCGCATTTTGTAGTGCCCTTTTTAAAGGAGTTTGCTATATCGTTGTAATCAATGGAGGATTCATTTACGATAAAGTAGGAAGATGATTTTATTTTACGGATCAGCTGCTGCGAATTTGCATCCCGCGAATTATCAATCACTGTAAGTGTAATATCCTTTACCTCGCTGGTCAGTGCAAAGCCAAACAGCACGATCTGCGCTACCGGCAAACCAAACATGATCAGTAAGGTCCGTTTGTCGCGGAATACATGGAAAAATTCTTTCCGGATAAAAACAAGAAGCTGTTTCATAGAAATGTTTTAGTCGCCCGACCTTTTGGCCCTGCGGGCCAACCGGTAAAATACTTCGTCCATATTATCGGCCTCAAACTGCGTTTTCAGGTTGGCAGGGGAATCCAGTGCTTCTATTTTGCCATCTACCATGATGGTAACGCGGTTACAATACTCCGCTTCATCCATATAGTGGGTGGTTACAAAGATGGTAATGCCGCTTGCCGCCGCTTCATAGATCATATCCCAGAACTGCCGCCTGGTAACGGGGTCCACACCGCCGGTAGGTTCATCCAGGAACACAATCCGCGGCTGATGAAAGATAGCTACTGAAAAAGCCAGCTTTTGTTTCCAGCCTAACGGCAGCGCACCTACGAGCTTTTTTGCTTCTGCTGTAAGCCCTAATTTCTGAATCAGGCTATCGCTTCTCTTACGGATCTCGGAAGAAGAAACGCCGTACACACCGCCAAAGAATTCAATATTTTCTACTACCGTCAGGTTTTCATACAGGGAAAACTTCTGACTCATATAGCCAATATTCTTCTTGATGGATTCGGGTTGTTTATACACATCAAAACCCGCTACCATAGCCTCTCCGGAAGTGGGGTGGGAGAGCCCGCAGAGAATCCTCATGGCAGTGGTTTTACCTGCTCCGTTGGCGCCCAGAAACCCAAAGATCTCTCCTTTATTTACCTCAAAGGAAATTTTATTGACGGCATAAAAGTCGCCAAACCGTTTCGTGAGATCCTTACATACAATCACTTTTTCTTCCATGATATCCTGTTTTATGCCTGGTTCATTAACCGGATAAAGCTATCCTCAATGCCGGGATGAATTAATTTTATATCTACGTGTGTATGTCCCCGTTGTGTAATGTTACGCTGCAGCGTATCTATATCCACGCCGGCATCTTTCAGCGTAATATGGATGTACTCCCCGAAAGCAAAGCTGCTGTCTATTTCCGGCATACTCCGCAGGTCCGTCAGCAGATGATAGATATTGTCAGCCTTGATGGCATAGAGTTTCACCGGGAATTGCGCCATGATATTATCCGGCGTGTCCACCGACATAATTTTCCCATTCTGTATCAGCGCAATCCTTTCGCAAAGCACGGCTTCATCCATATAAGGAGTAGATACCACGATGGTAATGCCCTGTTGTTTCAGGTGCTTCAGCATATCCCAGAATTCTTTACGGGATACCACATCCACACCGGTAGTGGGTTCGTCGAGGAATAGCACTTCCGGTTTGTGGATCAGCGCGCAACACAGTGCCAGCTTCTGTTTCATGCCCCCGCTGAGTTTCCCGGCGCGGCGGTCGCTGAAAGGCTTTATCTGGTCGTAGATATCCTTAATAAGTTCATAGTTTTCTTCAATCGTGCTTCCAAAGAGGGTGGCAAAGAAATCGAGATTTTCTTTTACTGTCAGATCCTGGTACAGGGAAAATTTTCCCGGCATATAACCGATCCTGTCACGGATCTCTTTATAATCTTTTACACAATCATAACCACGTACGCTGGCCGTGCCTTTATCCGGCAGCAACAAGGTGGTGAGAATGCGGAAGAGCGACGTTTTACCTGCGCCATCCGGGCCTATCAGGCCAAACAGCTCGCCTTCCTCTACCTGCAGCGAAACATCGTTTACTGCCAGCACCTTACCCTTGTCGTAAGTTTTGGTGATATGATCCAGTGTTACCGCGCTCATTTGGATGCTTTATTAATCAGCATTTCACCATACATGCCTATCTTCAGATAGCCATCATTTTTTACCCTTACCTTGATGGCGTACACCAGGTTGGCCCGTTCATTTTTTGTTTGAATGGTTTTAGGTGTAAACTCAGATTTATCGGAGATCCAGGTAATTTCACCGGGGTATGATTTGTAATTCTTTTCGCCCTGGTCGATACGCGCCTGCACCTGTTGCCCCAGCTTGATTTGCGGGAGGGTAACGCCGGTTACATAGGCTTTCAGGTAAAGCGTATCAATATTGGCAATCTTGTATAAAGGTTTGCCGATGGTGGCCATTTCTCCCTGCAGTGCATATTTCAGCAGTACTACACCACTCACCGGGTTAATGATTTGTCCTTTGCGGATCTGCTCTGCATACTGTGCCAGCGATTTTTCCAGCGGCGCTTTTTCACTGAGTATAGTACGGTTTTGGGTAGAAGTATTGGAATTGTTGAGCTGCAGCTGTTGCCGGGTTACGCTGAGTTGCCGTTCCAGCTGTACAATGAGGGCATTGATATCATCGAGTTGTTTCTGTGTGGCAGCGTCGCTTTTTACCAGGTTTTCGGTCCGTGTTCTTTCGCGGTATTGTTGCTGCAGTTGTGCTTCCTGCACCAGCAGTTGCCTGCGTACCAGTTCTGTTTGTGGTACGGGATCATGGGTTTTTTCTTTTAACGCATTGATCGATGCCTGTACCTGTTCTCTTTGCAGGGTAGGGATGGTAACATCAATCTGGCCAACGGACTGCCCGGCAGTGAGTTTGTCGCCTTCCTTTACAGGGAAGGACTGTATTTCACCGGTTTGTTCGGCAGATACGATTACTTCATCTGCTTCAAAATTGCCGGATGCGTCATAGTCATTTTTGCCGTTTCCGCAGGCGTTGATCATCATCACAAGGGCTATACCAGGTATTATGTTGTATTTCATATGCAATAATTAATCAGTTCCCGGAGGTGTTTTTATAATTGTATTGAGCCTGTAATAATTGTATGCTGTGGAGGATCCGCGATTGTTTCGCCAGGTTCTCCGCATTCAGCTGGGAGATGTATTCATGCACGGTGATAACGCCGTTGTCCAGCTGCGCCTGTGCCGACTTCTTCACTGACGAGCGGAGCGTGATGGCGCTGTCGTCCTGTTCTATCAGGGTGGCAAACTTATCAATATCCTGGTTTTGTTGTTGCAGGCTCATGCCGGTGTTGAACAGGAACGTTTCCTTATTCACATCAAGGTTTTGCCGGTTGATATCCAGCAGCTGCCGGTTGTTTTTCAGGGAATAGAGACTGCCTAACGACCAGTTAAGCCGTACGCCGCCCATCCACCAGGTACCAAATTTGTTATCAACGATATTCAGTGTGGGCCGGCCATAGGCGCCCTGGAAAAACGCGCTCAGTTTAGGAAGGTAACCTGATTGCAGTTGTTTTTCCTGTACGTCGAAGGCTTTTTTCTGGATATCATAATAAGTAATTTCCGGTCGATGTATACCTTGTTGTGGCGCCACGGGTGCGGGCCATGCCAGACGGGTGCTATCGTTCAGCGGCTGGTGTATGAAAGCCTCCAGCATTTTCATATAGGCTTTCCTGTTAGCGCTGAATTCAGTGGCGACCATGTCCGTGTTCATGATCTCTGCTTTAAGTTCATCTACGTTGCTGCGATAGGCTACCCCATTATTAAGGGCCGCCTGCGCTTTATCGGTGGCGCTTTGCAGGTCTGCTTTTCTTAACCTGTTTTGTTCCAGCTGGGCGTCCATCAGCAATATGCCGAAGTAGAGTTGCGTAATGCGGTCGCGGATAGTGTAGAGGTTTACTTCCAGCTGTTGTTGCTGTATGGCTTCATTGGCGCGGCTGCTTTCTTTTTGTAGCTTGCTTACGCCGCCGTCATAGATCTGCTGGGAGATCTCCGCCTGTATTTTGTATTGGTCTTTGCTCAGCGAAGGAAAGGTTACGCCGGGCATTGGAGGGATCACCTCGCCAAAGTTGATGGTTTCCGACTGGTACGTTGCCTGCCCGCTTACGGTGAGTTGCGGCAGATACAGCTTACCTGCGTTCTCCACCGAATACCTGCTGCTGCGGCTGATCAGGTCATATTGTTTGATCAGCGGATAATTCTGCCGGGCCAGGGTATAGCATTCTTCAATAGTGAGGGCAGGCGCCTGGCCCCATGCCCTGTCCACCGGAGGCGCCAGTAATATGAAACAGCACAAAGCTTTAAATAAGTTCATAATGCAACACTCAGTTTGAATTATTGTTTTGAAAAGTTGTTCAATTTCCGGGCAAAAAAAAGCAGCTATTTCAGCATGCCTTTGATCCAGATGGGTATCAGCTTTCGCCGTTCTTCCATCAGGGCGGTGAATTCTCCTGATTTTACTACCTTATTCCTTTCCAGTAAGGGCCGGGCCAGGAAAGGCATTACCACAAATCCTATCAGGTTCATCATTAGCTGGATCGGGTGAATACTCAGCTTTCCTTCTTTCTGCAGGGCGGCCAGCTGTTTAAAGAAATGCGACTGGAAGATGGCATCTTTACGGTTATCCTTCAACAACTCATCGGTGCCGGCAAAGATCTCATTTACCATAAACAAGGGGAAGTCCGGGTTCTTCAGCAATAAGTTGATATAGTGATTGGCTACCTGCTCAACCTTCTGCTGCACGGTTAGCTGTTCATTATTCAGGATCAGCGTTACCGCGGTAATTAATTTCTCCACTACCTCTGCCATCACAAACTGGAACAGCTTTTCCTTGCTGCGGAAATAATAATTGACCAGCGACAGGTTAATATCTGCCTCTGCCGCAATATCCCTTACTTTGGTAGCCTGGTATCCTTTCTTTGTAAACACAGTTCTGGCTGCGGCTTTGATCCGCTCTTCCGTGGAAGCATCTATATTTCCTTTCTTTTCGTTTACCGCCATAATCAGATGATGAGTTTAATATTTCTACAAAGATAGAAAATTGAACAACTTTTCAAAACATTTGTTCAATGTTTTTTTAGGCGAACACGAATGGCACACACTTACCGGTTGTCCTCAACCATAGCCGTATATACCGCATAACAAATACATAATGTGAGGCGCCGTTGCATTCTTTGGGAATGTTTTTTATTTTGTTAGATGAACAATGTAAAACCCACTCAATCGGAATATAAATGGACTCACGCAGAGAATTTCTAAAAAAATCTTTATTGTTATCTGGTGCAGCTGGCTTATCTACCATGATGCCCGCATCCATTCAGCGGGCACTGGCAATAGATCCCGCTCCCGGCAGCACCTTCCTCGACGCAGAACATATTGTGATCCTCATGCAGGAGAATCGTTCCTTTGATCACTGCTTTGGCTCTTTACAAGGCGTCCGCGGATTCAACGATCCACGCGCCGTATGGCTGCCGGACGCAAAGCCGGTGTGGTTTCAAACCAACGCAGCAGGCGATACCTATGCACCTTTCCGCCTCAATATTAAAGATACCAAAGCCACCTGGATGGGCGCATTGCCGCACTCCAGGCCCAGCCAGGTAGATGCCTACAACAAAGGCCGTTACGATAAATGGCTCATCGCAAAAACACCCGGCAACAAGGAATACGCCGCCATGCCTTTAACGATGGGATATTATACCCGCGAGGATCTTCCCTTTAACTACGCAATGGCAGACGCTTTCACGGTATGTGATCAGAACTTCTGCTCAGCCATGACCAGCACTACGCCCAACCGCTCCTTTTTCTGGACAGGTAAAATTGTACATGAGGAAGATGGATTGCCAAAAGCACATATCCGCAACGACGACTTCAGTTACGGTAAACTGCCCTGGAAAACATTCCCGGAATTACTGGAAGAAAATAATATTGCGTGGAAGTTTTACCAGAATGAAATCAGCTGTGGTGGTGGATGGAAAGGGGAAGAAAGAGCATGGCTCGCAAATTTTGGTTGTAACCTCCTGGAATTTTTCGCTGCCTACAACGTGAAGTTCTCCGAACGCTATGTAAACGGACTACTGAAACAGGTAGACACCCTGCCGGACGAAATCAATAAACTCCAGGAAGCCAGCCCTTCTTCGGATGACGCCGCTGCAAAGATCCGCACCGACATCTCTAAAAAACAGGCAGTGCTGGACAATGCTACCCAGGAATTGCTGAAATGGAACAAAGAAAGCTATGAGAAATTAACGGACCAGCAGAAATCGCTGTACCAACGGGCTTTTGTAGTCAATAAAAATGATCCCGCATTCCGGAGCGTAACAACAGTAAGCTATAAAGACGGATCAAAGGAACGCACCATCACGGTACCCGCTGGCGACGTGCTTTACCAGTTCCGTAAAGATGTGAATGAAGGCGCATTGCCACAAGTATCATGGCTGGCAGGCCCGCAGAACTTCTCCGATCACCCGAGCGCTCCGTGGTATGGCGCCTGGTACGTATCCGAAATACTGGATATCCTCACGCAGAAACCGGAGGTGTGGAAGAAAACTATTTTCATTGTTACCTATGATGAAAATGATGGTTACTTCGACCACGTGGTACCTTTCTCCATCTGCGATAATAACAAACCCGGCACAGGAAAATGCTCCGCAGGAATAGACACAGAAATAGAACAGGTGCGGCTGGCACATGAACTGAAACAGGGCGTAAGTGAAAAGCAAGCCCGGGAAGCCCCGGTAGGACTGGGGTTCAGGGTGCCTATGCTGATTGCATCGCCCTGGAGCAGGGGAGGGAAGGTATGTTCGCAGGTATTTGAACATACTTCTACTTTACAATTCCTGGAAACATTTTTTAGTAAGAAGTTAAACAAACAGGTGCACCTGGATAATATCAGTCAGTGGAGACGCACCATCAGCGGCGATCTCACTGCTGCCTTCAGTCCGTTTAATACCACCACACCGGCCCGGCAGATTTTCCTGGATCAGCGCCATGTAGTAGAAAATATTAATAACGCCCGCTTCAAGTCAGTACCCGCAGGGTTTAAAAAAATCACCAGTGAAGATGTGAAAGCCTTTGCTAACGGCAACGGCACTACGATTTTACAACAGGAAAAAGGTACCCGCCCTTCCTGTGCATTGCCTTATGAGCTACTGGCGGATGGCCAGTGGAAAGCCGGTGAGCAATTGCTGACACTGAAAATGAAAGCAGATAAGCAATTGTTCGGTGACCGCGCACATGGCGCACCGTTTACCGTATACACCCATCTTCCTTATAAAGATGAACAAACCGGTGAAACAGAAACCGGAAGAACCTGGTCGTTTGCGGTAGCTGCAGGTGACACTATCTCCTATGAGTGGCCGGCCAAAGCCTTTGCAGATAACCGTTACCAGTTGCATCTGCATGGCCCTAATGGATTCTACCGCGCGTTTGAAGGTTCCGCCAAACATCCGCAGCTGGACCTGGAGCTGGGCTATGAAACAAATGGTAAGTTGAAAAAGAAAGCAACAGGTAACCTGGTTTTACGTGTAGCCAACACCGGTAGCAGTGCGCGTGATTTCAGTATTACAGATAATGCATACGGTGGAAAAGCAATCCAGCGGAGCATTGCCGCCGGCGCCACGTTGGAGTTGGTATTGCCGCTGCAGAAAAGCCACGGCTGGTACGATTTCAGCGTACAGGCTGCAGGCTTTGATACGTTTAGTCAGCGGTATGCAGGGAGAGTGGAAACAGGAGCAGAAGGGATAACAGATCCTTTTATGGGCAGGGTATAAATCTAAAAACCCGGGAGGATGTTCATTCAATGAAAATCCTCCCGGAATATCTTATTGCAGTATTTCTTTCACCGGTTTGCCTACACAGCCGCTCGGCATTTGTATATGCAGCATGGCAGCCAGGGTAGCGGCAATATCTGTCATATGCACGGTTTCATTGGAAGCGCCATGTTTTACATGCCATCCCATAAATACCAGCGGGATATGGATATCAAAAGGATTCCAGTTACCGTGGGTAGTGCCTTTCAGTGAACCTTCAAACCATCCTGGTTCAGGAATCACAATTACGGAGCCGGTGCGTTTACGGTTGTAGCCATTGATCGCCATTGTATTCAGTGGCTCCGGCAAAGGATTCACGCCGATATTGTCCAGGTCGGCGGCAAACTGGATACCCGGTTGCGCCTCGAAGTACTTCACGGTTTCTTTCTTCACAGCATCGTAATCCAGTTTAGACGCAGCAATTTTTGCTTTGTCGAAGCTCACATGGTAGTTCATAAATGAAGATACGAGTTTGCTTACGCCAAAACGTACATTCAGCGTACTATCCAGGCCCGCCACCAGTTTCCTGCTTTCTGTTATGCCGGCTGGCAGCTTATGTTCTTCCATAAATTTAATGGCATGAGCGGCGCCGTGGTCGGCAGTGAGGAACACGAGGTAGTTACCTTTTCCCACGCGCTGGTCCAGGTAGGTGAAGAAGGCCGACAGGTCTTTATCCAGGCGCAGGTAAGTATCTTCTACTTCTATGGAATTAGGACCATATTTATGGCCTACATAATCGGTGGAAGCGCAGTTGATGGTGAGGAAGTCGGTCACGGTATTATTACCGAGGTCGTATCCTTCAATGGCAGCTTTCGCAAAATCCAGTGTGAGGGTGTTTCCACCGGGAGTAGACCTCAGGTTACCCGGATCTTTTTTATAAGCGTCTTTCAACGCATGGGGGAAAACAGGCGCTTTTTCACCGGGGAAAGTACCTTCCCAGTCTACGTTATCTTCACTGCTTTGTACATAAGTATTGATGGGATATAAAGTTTCCCAGGGTTTAGACATCAGCTGCTGCGGCTCTTTGCGGTCGTTGAAACGCTTTACCCACTCAGGCAGTTCTTTCATATACCAGGTGCTGGTAATAAAGCTGCCGTTGCTGTCGTCCAGCCAGAAGGCGCCATTGGGTGTATGTCCGGCTGGAAGGATGGAGGCGCGGTCTTTCAGTGATACGCCTACTACTTTAGAGCGGAAGTTGGTAGCCAGTTTTAATTCATCTGTAATGGTAGATGCCAGCAGGTTGCGCGGCGACATTTTGCCTGCGGAGCTGCTGCTGCCAACGGGTTGTACGGTGGTATCTTCTGTGCAATACCATTTTCTGCCGGTAAGCTGATCGGGCCAGTCGTTGCCGGTAATGCCATGAATAGCGGGAACACTGCCTGTATAAATGGTGCTGTGACCCACAGCGGTAAAGGACGGAAGGTGGCTGATGAAAGTGTTTTCACAGGAAAAACCATCGCCCAGCATACGTTTAAAGCCACCCGCTTCGTAGCGGTCGTAGTAACGGTATAAATAATCCCAGCGCATCTGGTCTACCACAATGCCTACTATCAATTTAGGCTTTTCATTCGATTGGGCTACTGCGGTGAGCCCCTGTAGCGCTGTGAACGCGCCCAGGAATGCAGTGGCAACAGATTTAGTCATTCCGTTCATAATGCAGATTTTTTTCATTTCTTAGGTTCACGCCCCAAAATGGGAATCGGCAAACGTAATAAAAAAATAATAAAAACCCGGCACCTTTTCGTTGAACGGAAACGAGGAATTACTTGGAAACCAGTAACGGCAATACAGAAGCATAACTTACCTGGTTACAGGGATTGCTTCACAGGAAAAGTATTTGTCAGCTTTTTAATTATTCCCGTTTTCTGAAAGATCCGCATATTTGCATATCTTTTCATAAACGGAATACCATTTCATGAATGTAGCAAAACAGATGCGAAAAAGATATTTACTGGCAGGACTCCTTTTAAACAGCATATCCCTGCATGCACAAGAGCCCGTGGTTGCGGGCTACCTCGGAAGGTTCGATGGACAGTTTGCCCCGGTATTGATTAACCAGCAAAAACAATGGCTGCATATTTCCGGTGCAGTATTGGTAGATAAAACGGAAAACATCGGTTACTATAATACTATTGTAGCCGTGAAACATAATGCCTATGGCGCTGTTAGCAACGCTGGTAAGATCATTGCCCCTTTCAAATATGATGAGGTTATCCTGGCCGATGAACAGGATGACCACGACTCCTCAAAAAATTATTGCTTTGTTATTACCCGGCTCAATGGGAAATACGGCGCCGCAGATACACTCGGTAATGTTATCTGTCCTCCGCTATACAGCGAAGTAAGCGCGCTCACGCCCCATGTACTGAAAATGAAGAAAGATGGCCGCTGGGGATGGATAGATATAAAAACCGGTAAGGTATTACAGGAACCCATATACGAAGAAGCCGATAAAAGCTATGTAAGGGACAACACCATACAAATAAAAAAGGCGGGTAAAGTTGGACTGGCAGCGGAAGACGGCGCCATCATTGTTCCGGCGGAGTATGAGTCATTTGATTATCTCAGTGGCAGTAATATTTATATGGGCTTTACAACTAATGGTAAAGCCGGCGTGATGGATAAAAGCGGCAGGATCATTATTCCTGCTATCTATGATAAATGTGCTGTAGGACCAACCGAAGAGCTGTTTGCCGTTACCAAAAATAATAAAATTGGTTTCGTAGATAAGCACGGTAAAACACTGCTCCCGTTTCAATACAGCGCAGCCACCCGGACAGGCAATGTTATGAAAGTGAGCATGGGCAATAAATACGGCGTGGTAAATGCCGAAGGCAAAGAGATCATCCCGCCACGATACAGTGATATTATCGCCATCAATGCAAAAGGACAGGAAACCTACGACGGCGGCATAATAATGGCGCCGGGGCAAACAATAACGGACGAGAGATCACCCATACCAGCCGTTTTCCTGGTAAGCGATGACACCGGTACCAGCTTGACGGATGCCAATGGAAAGCCTCTCACCGCTCAGGTATACAGCCGCATAACGCCGTTCTCCTGGCAAAACACTCCCTGGCTGGCAGTAGAACAAAATGGTAAAACCGGGCTGTTGGGAATGGACGGAAAAACGATCCTGCCAGTGGCCTATGATGGTTTTGTAAATGGCTACGGCAGCGGATTCTCCTATCTGGATGATAATGCCGGGGAAAGCAAAAAAAATTACCTGCCCGTTTCAAAAGGAGAGCGGATAGGATTGGTGGATATCACCACCGGTAAAGAAATCATCCCCGCCCGGTACGAATGGATACAGTGGCAAAACAGCCGGATACTGCTCCTGCGCAATGGCGATACCTCCTCACTGGCAGATGTCACAGGAAAGATTATCCGCGGCGGAAAAAAGTACGGATTTTTTACCGCGGTAGATACTAACCGGATTGTGGAAACACAATACAACGACGATGGCACCACCACCACCCAGCTCACTGACCTCGCCGGTAATACGCTGTACAGCAGCCAACGCTGGGAGTTTAAAGAAGACCAGGCGTCACGGCTGTTAGTGCCGGAAAGCGAAAAGAGAAGCAGTGCAAAATTCAATGACGGGCTGTTAAAAGTATGGGGCAGTGCCCGCAACAACGTATTTTTAGATCCCAACGGGAAAGAAGTGGTTTTTGATGAATACAGCTTTGTAGGAGATTTCTGGAATGGCCTCGCGCTGGCGGGAATAGACAGCACCCCGCAACATACGCTGTACGGTATTATTAACCGCAAAAAAGAAATTGTTTATCCCATTACAGCCAATGATATTTTGGAAATGGGAAACCTGCTCGTGGTAAAAAAAGGAGAGCAGAAGGGACTGATTACAAAAGAAGGTAAGGTATTGCTCCCTACTGAATATGAGGATATCGATGATATCTATGATACACCCTTTTTAAAGGTATCACGCAATAATAAATATGGTGTAACCGACGCACTGGGCAAGATAATTTTACCGGTAGAATTTGATGATATCAGCTACCGGAAAGATGAAAAGCTATTCCAGGTAACCCGCACTGGCAAGTACGGCATCGCAGATGCCTCCGGTAAAATGATCATTCCCGCCATCTACGATAACATGGACACTAACCAGGGATACGGAAAAAATATCTTTCCATTACTGGTACAGGAAGGTAAATGGTATTTTTACATTGATGCACAGGGGAAAGCATTCCCATACAAATCACTGAAGAAAAAAGGATATGAGGATTAAAGGTATAACAGGCAGGTATATACGCTTTTTACTGGCAGGTAGTTTTTTACTGGCAGCCCACACCTTATCAGCGCAGCAGGGATCTGTGTTTCATGGCGGTTTCGCCCGCATGGAGGAAGCTGAAAAAAGCTGGTACATTGATCCCACCGGTAAGAAAGTATTTGATCAGATCATCGCCCTGTATCACCCGGTTACCACCACACCGGCGGATGAAGGAGGACACTCCCTGATTGTGACCAACGAACAGGAAACCATGTTCCTGGTAAGCAGCAACGGCAAAACAGGCATTGTTACCGCCAACGGAAAATGGTTGCTGCCACCTGAATATGATACCATAGAATTGAAATGGAAAACTTACCTGGTATTACATCTGCAGGGTAAAATGACTTATGCAGATACCTACGGCAAGCTGCTGCTGCCGCTGCAGTTTGAAGACGCAGGTATATTGGATGATGAACACTTTGATGTGAAAACAGGCGGCAAATGGGGCATCTACAGTACACCGGAAAAACGGCTGCTGATACCGGCCATCTACGAATCGTTCGACTATTGCGGGGGATGCGGCCGGAAAGGAGATTACCTGTTTGCACAGAAAAATGGTAAATGGGGCATCATCGACTTTGATAACAACATCCTCATGCCCTTTGAATATGAACATGAACACGCCTTTATGCGCAGCGACAACTGGGTACAGTG
Source organism: Chitinophaga sp. CCNWYY40 (assembly GCF_037483205.1). Classification (NCBI taxonomy): domain Bacteria; kingdom Pseudomonadati; phylum Bacteroidota; class Chitinophagia; order Chitinophagales; family Chitinophagaceae; genus Chitinophaga; species Chitinophaga sp. CCNWYY40. The sequence continues at coordinate 977,039 of NZ_JBBHLF010000002.1, read as the reverse complement.
TTTTAAAAAGCAGGGACGCGAGGTAACCATCAACCTGAAAACAAAAAAAGAATATGCAGCGCCGGAGTATACCGGCATGACAGTGATAGGTAACGGTTTACTGAAAGTGCAAAAGAACGGGAAGTATGGATTGATCAGCGAAGACGGCGTTACAGTAGCTGATTTTATTTATGATGATATCACCGACGTATACGACGAAACAGCAAGCGGACCCTATCTCCGGATTACCCAAAATGGTAAAACAGGTATCCTGCGGGAAGATGGAAAAGTAATTATCGCCCCGTCATACGAAGGCGATATTGTAGTATCCGGTGAGTATTTTATTATCCCTGTTGACGGCAACTACAATCTCACGGATACTACCGGTAAAAAGTTACTGGCAAAAGATTACAACGAAATAACCACGCTGGATAAATATTTCCCTGTTCCTCTCTTCAAACTGAAACAGAAAGCGCTGTATGGTTTTTATAACCCGGCTAACAGGAAAGTAGTGGAACCCGCCTTCTTTGATATCGACCGCACCACGGCTACGGCTCCCGGTATGGATTTACTGGAAGTAAGTTACCAGGAGATGTATGGCTTGTATAATGCAGCAGGGGAGCAGGTATTGCCCGTGGTTTACAAACAAGTGGATGGTCTGGTACCCGGGCTGGTAGCGGTAAAGAAAGAAACCGGCGCTGGTGTGTATGATATCAGGAAGAAGAAAATGCTGATCCCCGCCACCTATCACAGCATCAGCGTATCGGCGGAGGACACCAGTTTGTTATTTGCATCTCAAAACACGCCTGAAGGCGGCTACAAAGATCTCTTCTTTAATCACAATGGCTTGAAGGTGCCTGCGCCCAAAGCGCCGCCAGTGATCCCGGAAAAAAAATCCCAGCTGCTGAAAAAAGAAACGGCCAATGGAGAGTATCCGCTTTACGGTTATACCAGCAGTACCGGTAAAGTAGTGGTACCTCCTGTATACGACCGCTTACTCGTGGAAAAGAACGGGCAGGGCTTCCTGGCGCAAAAAGCCGGTAAATTTACCGTGCTGGATAAAGCCGGTCAACCGGTAAACAAGCAGGTTTTTGACGATGTAATGCTGGAAGAAATCCCCGGCTATGGCGCCACGGAAGTGCAATACGGATTCCCGCTGCTTTGCAGAACCGGCGATACCTATCAGTACCTCACTGCCACCGGAAGTTTTCTACCTGTTAAAGTCACCGGCATCGTAGCTTTTAGTCCGTATGGGATATACGGCATTCCCGGACTACAGTAATTTTTTGATCCCGGAAGGCTTCAACGGCCGGCTCCTGAAGCCTTTCCGGGAAAAGGATATTTACAAGGTGATCATGGCGCACCTACGTGTTTAACGCCAGCACATCATCCACGCCCACTTCTGCTATAAAATCGGGATCATGCGAAATGACGAGCAACGTGCCTTTATACTCCCCGAAGATCTGCGTCAGTATTTTAATGTTCTGCAGATCGAGGTTGTTGGTGGGCTCATCGAGCAGGATCATATCGGGCGCTTTATCCTGTAAGGTCATGCTGCAGAGGGCCAGTCGCAGCATTTCGCCGCCACTCAGCACTGCGCACGACTTATCCCAGGTATCCGGACCAAAAAGGAAATTCACCAGCACCGTTTTTACCATCGATACTTCCAGCAGGTTATTGTTGTAAGACAATGCCTGTTGTAATACCGTTTTGCTCCGGTCGATCAGCGTGTAATCCTGGTCCAGCAGTAAACTGCGCGTATCGGCGGTATACAGCTCACCGGTTGATGGCGCCAGCTTACCCAGTATCAGTTGCAGCAAGGTGGACTTGCCGCTGCCGTTGGGCCCTGTAATGGCCAGCCGCTGGCCGCTGCGGATGGTAAAGGTGAGTGGTGTTTTCCAGAGCATGTTTTCCGGAGATGCCAGCCTTGTCGGTTCGTTTGATGGCTGGTGATCCGGCGCCGGGAGTTCCGGCTGTGCAGCAGGCCATCCGAAATTCACCCCGTTTGCCTGCACCAGCACTTTCCCGGTATGAAGGGTGGATTGTTCAAAGTAACCCTTCATCATGCGCTGGATCTGCGTCATAGCAGAGAGTTCCTGCCAGCCTGCACGCAGTTCCTCCACTTTTTCCGTGTGTACCTGTTTTAATTTTGCGGTAGATACTTCTGCATTATTTTTCCTGCCATTTAACAGTATTTTAGGTATGCCTCCTGTTTTAGCTTGCTTCCGCGCCTGTGCATCGGCATGTTGCTTGCGCTCTATAGCCTCCTGCCGTTGCTTTTTGGCTTCTTTGAGTGTTTTTTCCTGGTGGGCAACGCGTTGTTGCAACGCATCTGCTTCAACGGCTTTTTGCGCTGCGTAGAAATCATAGTTGCCGCCGTAAGTTTTTATGCCATTGGGTTGCAGCTCCCAGATGGGTTCGCAGAGGCGTAGCAGCTGCCGGTCGTGGCTCACAATCAGCAACGTGCATGATGTGGCTGCCATCCATTCGTATAGCTGTTCCCGTGCGTGGTAATCGAGGTGGTTGGTGGGCTCGTCCAGCAACACCACCGATGGCTCAAAGATGTCGATGCCGGCCAGGAACAGCCGTGTTTTTTCGCCCCCGCTGAGGGTGGACAAGGGCTGATCCGGTTGCAAGGCACGAAGGCCCCATTTTTCAAAGGCCGCTTCACTGCGCGCGGCAATGTCCCAGTCGTCGCCAAGCACGTCGTACAGGTGCGGACTGGTTTCGCCCTGCAGGATTAATTCAAGGGCGTTCAGTTTTTGCGCGGTACCTGCGGCCTCCGCCACGGTGAGTGAATTAAAATGGCCAAAATGCTGCGGTACATAGTAACATGGCCCGGTAGCCCGGATAGTGCCGGAAGACGCGGTTTCCTGGCCGGCAATGATCTTCAGTAAAGTGGATTTACCCGCGCCGTTAGGACCTGCAATAGCGGCCCGGTAGCCTTTATGAAGCGTGAAACTGACGTCCTGGAATAAATACTGCCCCGATGGAAGTTGGTAACTGAGTTGTTGTGCGCTGATAAGCATGCAAAATCGTTTTGAAATGAACAATGGCGACGACAGGAAGCGTCGGGTTAGCGGGTCGGGAAATGACAGTACGCATTTTCATGGCAGTAAAATTTAGTTGAATAAATCAGCGTATGCAGCAGCATCGCTGTATGACGGTAAAAAATATATAAACGGGAGATAAAACACGCCGGAGCGGCATGTATACAGGTATCAGCCTGCTATTGTATGTAGAGTATTGATCACATGGTTGGGCAAAGGTAAAAAAAAATTCTTAAATTTTGGGTGATATATCACCGGTTACTGACACTAGTATATAAAACCAGGCTTATATGCGTACTCATGAAGATCAATGGTTGGAAGATATATACCGCAATACCCTGCCACGGGTAGCAGGCGTCATACACCGGATGGGCGGCCACCTGGAGATGGCCAAAGATATCTTCCAGGATGCTGTAATTATCTATCTCGAAAAACAACAGCAAAACAAACTGCCTGCCGGGGTACCTGCAGAAGCATATATTACAGGCATCGCCAGGATTCTTGCTATCCGGAAACTAAAACAATCCGGTCCGCATATTCCACTGGATAATATGGACGGCGATATCGGCGTGCCGGCAGATTATTATGCGCCTCCACCCGTGTCAAAGCCTGTACTGGAGTATGTAAAAGCCGCCGGGAAACGATGTTTGCAGCTCCTGCACGCATTTTATTATGATCATCTTTCCATACAGGAAATAGCAGCAGATTTTAATTTCAAAACACAACATTCTGCCAGCGTACAGAAATACAAATGCCTGGAAAAAGTAAGGGAACAAATTAAACAATCAGATTATGCGGAAACAGTTAGCTGAAGCACAGGAAATAGAACAATACCTGCTGCGGGAAATGCCTGTTTCCTCCCGGCTGGTGTTCCAGGCCAGGATGCTGGTGGCGCCTGCATTGCGGGAAAAAGTGAAGTACCAGCGGAAAACCTTGCAGCTGGTGCGCTGGCTCGCCCGCGAAGAAAAACGCCAACAACTGGATCAGCTTTTCCAGCGCCTCATGCAGGATACTTCTTTCAACAATTCTATCACCTCCATTTTTAAATAATATGGCATTCCTGGTTCCTACCGTAATCGACGGCGACAGCCGCGGTGCGTTTGATATATACAGCCTGTTGCTGAAAGAAAGGATTATTTTTCTCGGTACCGCCATCGACGACCAGGTGGCTAACCTGATAGTGGCGCAGTTGCTGTACCTCGACAGTGAAAACCACCGGCCCATTAATATGTACATCAACAGCCCGGGCGGCGTTGTGTATGCCGGCATGGCTATTTATGATACCATGAAAATGCTGAAATCGCCGGTATCCACTATGGCAATGGGTTTCACCGGCAGCATGGGTACCATCATTCTTACCGCCGGCGCTACGGGGCAACGGTATGCACTTCCCAATGCCACCATTCACATGCATCCTGCAAGCGGCGGCGCCAAAGGATATACGGAAGATGTGCGGATTGCTTTTAATGAACAGGGCCGGTTGCAGCAAAAACTTTTCCAGATCATTGCCCGGCAATCGGGCCGCTCGGTGGAAGAAGTGGAGCATGCTTTCCGGAATGATCATTTCATGGCCGCAGAAGAAGCCCGGGATTTCGGGATCGTAGATGAAGTGCTGAACAGCGCTGCTGCAGTGCCTGCGCTGGCATTCCGGCAAGAACTATTGCCAGCCGCCGCCCAGCGCACGGTATAAAAATACCACCGCCTGTAACTGCTGCAAATGATCGTTGATCCTGCCCAGTTGCGCCGATAAAAGGCTCTGTTGTGCATTCAATACTTCCGTGTAATTGGCAAATCCATATCGCACCAGTTCCTGCGTATAGTCGACCGACAATTGCAGGTTCTGTAATTGCAGCCGCCGTGAGTTTCCTTTTTCCAGGGCTGTCTGGTAAGAATATAATGCGTTTGATACTTCCTGCCCGGCGGTTAGTACAGCTGTATGGAAGTTCAGCGCCGCCTGTTCCTGCTGCTCTTTCGCTACTTTGAGCCTGGTTTTATTAATGCCCTGGTTAAAGATGGGTTGTGTTAAACCCGCCGTGAGGTTGCTGATCCAGGAGCCGGGCCCTGTGAGCGACAAGTAACTGGTATAACCGCCCGAAGCAGAAATAGTGAGCGCAGGATAAAAATAGGTGCGCGCTACATTAGTCAGTTCATAATAGTAACGCAGGTTATATTCCGCCGCCTGCACATCCGGCCGGTTGGCCAGCAGTTGCGCCGGCACGCCGGTTTTCAGCAGCATCACCGGTCGCTGGTCGTCCATGCTGCTGCGGCTGATAGGGCCGGGAGGCCGGCCGAGTAAGAGGTTCAGCTGGTTCTCCGTTTCGCGGATCGATTGCTTCAGGTCAGGAATCGTTACTTCTGCGGCATACCTGCTGGCTTCACTTTGCACTACTGCCGCGCCGGTTACCACATCACCCTTTTTCAGCTCCTTCATCACTTCTACAGTAGCTTGCCAGTTTACTACGGTTTGCTGCGTTATTTTCAGTTGCTGATCCAGTGCGGTGAGGTTGTAGTAGCTGGTGGCAATACTGGCAATCAGCCCGGTTTGTACGGCCCTTGCATTGGCGGATGCCTGCAGGAATGCTGCCAAACCCGCGCGCCTGTTGCTGCGCAGCTTACCCCAGATGTCTGCTTCCCAGGTAGCAGTGAGCCCGGCGTTGTATTGCTGTGGTATAACGCTCCTGCCTGTACGCTGTTGATTGGAAGCGCCGGCATAGGCCGCGCTCACGTCGCCATTTACAGCGGGGTACAACGCCTGCCTGCTTTGCGAGTAATTGGCTTCTGCCTGCCGCATGCGCGACCACGCTACCTGGAGGTCGAGGTTGTGCTGAATACCGGTGTCAATAAGTTGCTGCAGGAGGGAGTCTGTGAAAATTTCTTTCCAGTGAACGGTAGCCAGGCTATTGGTGTCCGTTGTATTTACATCCCGGTACAGGTTATTGTCTGTAATGCCGGGCGATTGGTACGGCTTTGTGATGCCACAGGCAGTAATGAATCCTGCCAGGACTACCGTGAGTAAAACATATATGCTGTTACGACCATTCATATTACCTGTTTTGAGAGCTGCCTGCGGCAGAATTTTTTAAGATGCCGGTGCTGTTACCGGCGGCTGCGCGTCTTCTTCATCTTCTTCTTCCGGTGCGCGTTTTATTTTTTCCTGTAAAGTTTGGAAGATGATAAACAAAGTAGGTGTAATAAATATCCCGAATACAGTGCCCACCAGCATTCCGCCAACAGCGCCGGTTCCGATAGAACGGTTACCATTGGCGCCGGCGCCGGTAGCCAGCATCAACGGGATGAGGCCGAGGATAAAGGCGAAGGAGGTCATCAGGATGGGGCGTAACCTGGCCTGCGCCCCGCTCACCGCGGCTTCTGCAATACTCATTCCGCCGCGTCGCCGTTCCGCTGCGTACTCTACAATCAGGATCGCATTTTTTGCGAGTAATCCTATCAGCATGATCAGCGTGATCTGCACATAAATATTGTTGCTTACACCAAACAGCTGCGCAAATAGGAAGGCACCGAAAATGCCCACCGGTATTGCCAGCAGGATGGCAAAGGGTAAGAGGTAACTTTCATATTGCGCACTGAGCAGCAGGTACACAAAGATGAGACACAGCAGGAAGATAAAAATAGTTTGACTGCTCCCTGCTAATTCTTCCCTGCTAAGTCCTGAAAACTCAAACCCAAAGCCCGTTGGCAATGTTTCCGCTGCCGATTCCTGGATGGCCGCAATAGATTCGCCGGAGCTGAACCCTGCGTTAGGCGTACCATTTACGCTGATGGAATTAAACAGGTTAAACCGCGTAATGGCTTGCGGGCCGTAGGTTTGCGAGAGAGTCACAAACTCCGTGATCGGTACCATCACTCCCTCGCCGGTGCGCACAAATACGGCGTTTAAACTTTCCTGCGTCATCCTGAACTCTGGCGAAGCCTGTACCATTACCCGGTACTGCTGACCAAACTGGTTAAAGTTGGAGGCGTAAATACCGCCAAAATATCCCTGCATGGCGTTGGTGATATCTGTTACATTCAACCCGGCATCCTTTATTTTCGGCACGTTTACATTCATCAGGTATTGCGGGAAATTAGGATTGAAAGAAGTGGTGGCAAACTGGATTTCCGGCCGTTGGGTTAATACCGTGAGGAAGTCTTTGCTTACTTTATAGAAGTGCGCAATATCGCCACCGGTTTTATCCTGGAGCTGAAAGGCAAACCCGTTGGAGGCGCCAAAACCCTGGATGGTGCCGGGCGCAAAGAATTTGATCTCTGCTTCGGTCATGTCTGCCGTTTTCTTATTCAGTTCCTTAATGATCTGCTGAATATTCCGGGTACGCTGATTCCAGGGGATGAGCCGCATCACCACCATCGCGTAGTTGCTGCCGGTACCGGATAATTGCCCGCGTCCTGTAACAGCCAGCACGTTGTTGATTTCAGGGATGGTGGCCGCTATCTTTTCAATTTTGCGCGCCACCACATCAGTGCGTTCCAGCGAAGCATCCGGCGGTAGGCTGATGTTACAGTTTATCGTACCAAGATCTTCTTCCGGTACAAAAGCGGTAGGCGTCATCCTGGCAAGGACTACCAGTCCTACGCAGAAAGTAGCCAGTATAATAACCGGGATCCACTTTCGTTTGCTGAAGAAACGCAAAGTACTGGTATACCGGTTTGTCAATCTTTCAAAAGCTACATTGAACGCATGATAGAAACGTTGCAGGAAGTTCATTTTCGTATGTTCTTTCCCGTGAGGCTTCAGGAAAATGGCGCAGAGCGCAGGACTCAGCGTAAGCGCATTGATGGCTGAAAGCACAATAGCAATGGCTAGTGTAAGCCCGAATTGTTTATAGAAAATGCCGGAAGATCCACCGATAAAACTAACGGGGATAAATACGGCAGACATCACCAGCGTGATGGAAACGATAGCGCCGGATATTTCATCCAGTGCATCGATACTCGCTTTGCGGGCGGATTTATAGCCGGTGTCCAGGCGTGCATGCACTGCCTCCACAATTACAATCGCATCATCCACCACAATACCGATGGCAAGGATAAGCGCAAACAGGGTAAGCAGGTTAATAGTAAACCCAAACAGTTTGAGGAAGAAGAAGGTGCCTATAATGGCTACGGGAACGGATATAGCCGGTATCAGCGTAGAGCGGAAGTCCTGCAGGAAAATAAACACCACTACAAACACCAGTATAAATGCTTCCACCAGTGTATGCAATACTTTATCGATAGAGGCGGTGAGGAAGTCGTCCACGTTTTGCAGCACAACATACTTCACGCCTTTGGGAAATGTTTTGGACGCTTCTTCCATTACCTTCAGCGTTTCGCGGATCACATCGCGGGCGTTGGAGCCGGCCACCTGTGCTACGCTTACGGACACTGCGGGGTAGCCATTGGTGCGGGTACTGTTGAAATAGCTGAGGGCGCCCAGTTCAATGCGCGCCACATCTTTCATCCGCAGCAAACGGCTGCGCAGGTTAGAGCGTAACACGATGTTGCCAAACTGGGTGGTGTCGATGAGCGTACCGGGATACCTGATCACGTATTGGAACGATTGTCCGCCGCTTTCTCCAAACTGGCCGGGAGCGGCCTGGATATTCTGTTCGGCCAGTGCGGCAGTGATATCGGCGGGTACCAGTCCGTACGAGGCCATTGCCTGGGTATTGAGCCAGATCCGCATGGAGTAGTCCATGTTGCCGGAGGCAGAAGCATCGCCCACACCGGGGATACGTTTGATCACCGGGGTGATATTGATATCGGTATAGTTTTGCAGGAAGGTTTGATCGAAAGATGGATTGGTGCTGTACACGGAGAAGATGAGCAGGTTACTGGTCTGCTTCTTTTGAACGGTAACGCCGGAACGGGTTACTTCCTGCGGCAGCAGGGGCGTAGCGCGGGCCACGGCATTCTGCACATTCACTGCTGCCATGTTGGGATCGCTGCCAATTTTGAAGCTAACGGTAATATTCGCGGAGCCATCGTTACCGGCGGTAGAGGTAATATAATCCATGTTCTCCACGCCGTTGATCTGCTGTTCCAATGGTACTACCACGCTTTTCAGCACTACATCGGCATTGGCGCCGCTGTAGGAGGCCTGCACCTGTATGGTGGGCGGGGCAATGTCGGGATACTGGGAGATGGGTAGTGATACCAGCCCCAGTATGCCCAGCGTCACAATAATGATGGACACCACTGTTGATAATACCGGACGCTCTATAAATCTTTTTAACATGATATTGTTTTAAATGGATCAGAGACTGTTGTAAACACTGTCTGCGTTTACCAGGCGGGGACTGATCACCAGGTCTTCCCGGAGGTTGCTGATCCCGTCTACCACTATTTTATCGCCCGCTTTCACGCCATGCTGCACTACAAACGATTGTCCGGCAGCGCTGGCATTAGAGCCGATGTCTACTGATCTTACTTTATTATCTGCATCCAATACGTACACGAACAGTTTGCCCTGGATCTGGAAGGTGGCCTTTTGCGGTACCAGCAGCGCGGTATCTATCGGCTGTGGGATCCTTACAATGGCGCTGCTGCCGCTGCGTACCAACCCATCGGGATTGGAAAAGGTGGCTCTCATATTGAGCGCGCCGGTGGAGGGATTAATTAAACCGCTGGCAGTTTCCACGCGACCTTTGCGGGGCAGTACAATGCCATTGGCCAGCACCAGTGTTACCGGTGGCAGGGTGGCCAGCTTTTCCTGCATGGTGGCGCCTTTGGAGGCCAGGAAGAAATCCAGTCCCTGTCTTTCATTGATAGAAAAATACGCGTAGATCTGGGTAATATTGGAAACGGTCGTCAGCGGGTTGGGGGTGGTGCTGTTTACCAGGCTGCCTATTTTGTAGGGCAGGATACCTACCACGCCGTCGGCCGGACTGTAAATAGTAGTGTAGCTTAAATTGGTTTTGGCATTGTTAAGCGCTGCCTGGGCCTGTGCCAGTGCGGCCTGTTTGGATTGCAGGTTATAGGCGGCGGCTTCCAGCTCATAGGCACTGATGATGTCTTTTTCTACCAGGGGCTTTACTTTGTTGAGCTGCATCTGTGCGGCATTTACATCTGCCACTGCTATTTTAATATTGGCCTGGGCGGTATTTACATTCTGCTCGTATTGCGGCGCGCTGATCCGGAATAATAGCTGTCCTTTTTTTACGGTAGCGCCTTCGTCGATGTAGATGGCATCCACATACCCATCTATCTTGGGCCGGATCTCAATATTCTGGATACCCTGAATGGTAGCGGGATAGTCGGCGTTGATGGTGGCATTTTTAGGTTGCAGTACAATAACGGGGTAGGGCTTTACAGCGGTTTGTGTACTCCCTTGTTTTTTGTTTTTGCAGGCACATAACAGCAACAGCAGAAGAGCAATTGTAGATCTACTCATAGCGTTTTACGGTTCATTTAAATAATACAGACAGCAATCAGGTACTATGAGTAACTATCGGTTTGATTGTATTGTTCAAAAACAGTCGATAATTATCCGGTAGCTGGCTACGGGGTATTAGACGGGCATAAGGCTAATTAGTTTATTATGATAATGTTAACTACTGTTAAAGCCGCGCAGACGCCACAGTGTGGAATAAAAAAAACCGGAATAACGCTAAGATTTCCGTGATTTCCTGCTTTATATCTTCATAAACCAACTATCTAAAGTTAATTTATGAAAATAGGGATGTTAATAGGAGCACTGGCGCTGCCGGCCATGACCTTTGCACAGCAGGCATACACACTGAAAGGTAAAGTGGGGCAGGTGGAACCCGGCGCCAAAGCCTATCTCGACCGCCGCGTGAACGGGGAAACCTTCCTCGACTCGGCCGTTATCAAAAATGGCAGCTTCGAATTTAAAGGCACGCTGAAGTCGCCCTACCTGGTAATGCTGACGGTGGATCATAAAGGTACAGGTCTTGGTAGTCACGGGATGGATGCGGACCGCCGGCTGCTTTACCTGGACAACACTACCTTTACTATTGCCGGTACGGGCAACATCAGCGATGCAGTGATTACCGGTTCGCCTGTAAACAAGGAACACGACCGGTATAAATTATTTATTTCGGCCTACGACTCTGCAATGGCAGGCATCAATAAGGATTTTGGCGGCGCCACAGATGCGCAAAGGAATGATACTGCCTTCACCAATGGCTTGAATACCCGCTTCCATGCGGCCATCGATGAAAAGAAAGCACTGCAGCGCCGGTTTATCAGTGAAAACCCTAACTCTTTTTTCAGCATTGTAGCGTTGAAAGAGCTGGCGGTGATGAATAATATGAACCTGAAGGAGCTAACGCCTTTGTACAACGGGCTTACGGCTGCGCTGAAGAAAAGCCCCGCCGGCCAGGAGTTTTACCAGTCGATGGAAACCGAAAAGGCACTGGGCATCGGTGCGCCTGCGCCGGACTTCACCCAAAATGATATCAACGACAAGCCTGTGAAGTTATCCGACTTCAAAGGAAAATACGTGTTACTGGATTTCTGGGCTTCCTGGTGTGGCCCCTGCCGTGCAGAAAATCCTAATGTAGTGGCCGCCTACAAGAAATTCCATGATAAAAACTTCGTGGTGCTGAGCGTATCGCTGGATCAGCCGGGGAAGAAGGCTGCCTGGCTGGGTGCTATTGAAAAAGACGGGTTGCAGGACTTTGTGCATGTATCCGATCTTAAATACTGGGATAATGCCGTGGCGCGCCAGTATGGCGTACGGGGCGTGCCCACCAACTACCTGATTGCGCCGGACGGAAAAATTATTGCAAAGAACCTCCGTGGCGAGCAATTGGATAAGCAACTGACGGGCTTAATCGTCAACAAGTAACAAAGAACCATATCCTACATCAGTCATGCAAATACAACAGCCGGTTCAGTGGAGTGAACCGGCTGCCTCATTTTCTTTTAAACGGGGAATCAGCCTTTTTGGGCATAGTCGTAATTGATCAGCCAGGATACGCCATACTGATCGGTTAACATGCCAAAGTAAGCATTCCAGGGCGCCTTGTTCATTGGCATAATGGGCTGTCCGCCTTTGGAAAGACCATTAAACAATTTGTCTGCTTCCGCTTCACTTTCTGCTGCAATGGCCACATGAAAAAGGTTGCCTAACGTGCCTTCGCCATATGCGCCGGGCCGGTCGCTGCCAAACAGGAAAGAATCCTTACCGAGTGGTATAGCCACATGCATCACTTTATTTTGCTCCCCTTCAGCACAATGTTCCATATCACCGAAACGGGTAAACGTCTGGAATTCTTTGCCAAAAACAGCTTTGTAAAAATTGAAGGCCTCTTCGCAATTGCCGTTGAAATTCAGGTAAGGATTAACTACTGCCATGTTTTTATTTTTTATTTGTGTTTAATAAGATGGGATAAAGTTAAGCATCTCTTACGGGGAAGAAGGTGGCCGGATATGACAAAAAAAGGGTCAGTTGCGCCAACTTATTATTCCCATTTGAACGACCGGATTGATAATACCGCAATCAGTATACCCCATACGATCAGGCCCGCCAGTTGCAGCGGTATCTGCCAGATATGCAAACCTTCAAAAGCAATTTTCCGTAACCCGTCTACAAAAAAAGTAAGTGGTAACAGTTCACAAAAAGTGCGTAACCACACCGGGTAATTATCTATCGGGAAAAATAAACCGCACAGTAATATCTGTGGTACGGTGAGCGTGTTGGCTACCGGCGCAATAGAGCTTTCATTGCGGATCATGCCGCTGATAATAAAACCAATGCCCATAAAAATCACCAATCCAAAAACAGATAACAACAGCATTTCCATAAACGTGAGAAACCCGTTTACCAGTGTAAACTGAAACGCAAAATATCCCAGTGCGGTGATAATAATAAAGCAGATGATCTGGAATAATAACCGGCTGAGCATTTCTCCCAATAGTATGGCGGCACGGCTCACCGGCGTTACGTATATGCGTTTCAGTACGAGCGTGTGCCGGAGGTTAAACAACAGGAATGCAGAGCTGAATACGCCCGCCATGAGCAGGGAAAAACCCAGTTGTCCCGGTAAAATAAAATCTATCTGGCGGTATACGCGGCCGGGAATATTCACTACATGGATAGAAGCGGGGGCAGGTTGATCCGGCAGGATGCGTTGGTTTACCCGGCTGGCGGCTTCCTGCAGTGCTGCCTGGATGAGCGGCATTTTATCTGCCACTGCACTGCTCCCCAGCAGGTCTGTCTGGAATTGCGGCTGGCCGTTTATCACGGTGGGCGCATGAAGATAGAGGACGCCGGCAATCCTTCCTTTTTTCAGATCCGACAGCATCGCCGCCGAATCGCTGCCATAGGAAAGGTCGAAGATACTGATGGCTTTAATGGCTGCATACATCGGCCCGGAGCTGTCGCTGTGCGGCGATAGCCGGATCTTTACTTTCACGGCGGTACTGTCTACCATGGCGCCAAAAACCGTAACAAAAATAACCGGGAACAGGAGTGCAAATACAACCGAAGTAGGGCTTCGCAGGGTGGCGATGAGGCTTGCTTTTGCCATTACCAATGCTGCTTTAAACTGACTATACTTCTTTGCCATATGCGTGTAGTTACCAGATAAAAGGAAGTAATGCTTTTCTGTTGGCCGGGTATTCCGGGAATTGTTGCTGATACCAGCGATGGTTAGTCATTGCACGGGGCAGGAGGTTGGCGCAGGTCCAGATAAAGAAGGCCAGCCCCGGCAGGCTCCAGGTAAGCAATGCGTAGCCTCCCCATTCCATGATTTCCCCTGCCAGGTTGGGAGAGGAGATATATTTGAAAAGCCCAGCCTGCGGTATCTTATAACCGGTTTCATGTTTTTTTCTCAGGCCTATCAGCTGGTAGTCCGACCACCAGTTGATACCCATACCTGCCAGGAATAAAAATGTACCAATTATAAACGGCGGCGTGTAATACCAGGAAATAAACGCGTTGTTGGGGTAATGTTCAATGGCGGCAAACCAGATGCCCAGCAGGGAACCATTCACTGTATTAAACAACATGCCCGACAGCATAATCACCACCGGCATTTTTTTGCCTTTGGTACGTATCATGAACGGATATACGAAACTCCGGTGTACGTAATGCAGCAGGAAAAGAAAGATCATAACGCCGGCGGGGGAACGCCATTGAAAAGTACGCAGTGGGATCCATATTAGGAAGGAAACCAGTACGGTGGCTTCCATCAGCAGCCAGGCCAGTTTATTGGAGATCATGGGACCCCATTTGTCGCTGCTGTAGCGGCCATAGGGCGCTTCCCTGCGTAACAGGTAGATGCCTGCGCCAATGCCGGTAAACATCCAGCAATAAGTAAAAACAACATAACTGTGTAGTGGTAAATAGTCAATCATTTGATAGCGCCTGTTTGTCTGAACCAATCAATTGTGTCCCGCAGGGTTTCCGTAAAAGGCCGCGGCCGGAAATTGAGTTCCGCAGTGGCCTTTGCATGATCAATTTTTTTATTGCTGTAAATCAGGTTGTACACCGACTGACGCGTATAAAAAGGCGGTCCGCCGCTGATGGCCGCCAGCATTCTCACTAATGGCAGCATACTGAATACTAGCCATAAAGGTACTACCGGCAGCGTTAACGGCCGTTCTTTTATCCGGCCGATTTCCCTGTTCAGGCTAACGAGCGACACCCATTCGCCGCTCAGGAGGTATACTGCGCCGGCGGTTCCGCGGCTTAAAGCGCTCACAATGGCTCCCGCCACATCCCTCACATCAATGAAGTCAACGCCGCCGGGAATGAGGGCGGGTATTTTTCCCTTGTACATATTGACAACTGCTTTGCCTATCAATGATGGTTGCTGGTCGAACGGCCCCATTACAGCCGTTGGCGCCAGCACTATTACTTCCATGCCGTTGCCGTTATATTCCAGCGCAATGGCCTGCGATACGGCTTTGGAATAGTCGTAACCGTAGCGCGTGGTTTTTACCACATCGCGGCTTTCATCCATCGGTTGGTCGTAAGGCGCCTGGTTGTACGCGGTAACGGAACTGAGGTGAATGAACCTCTTAACGCCGGCCTGTTGTGCGGTTGCAGCCAGTAACCGGGTGCCGCCGGTATTGATATCGAAAAGGGTTTTATCCTGCCGGTCGTCTACCGAAATCACCGCTGCCAGGTGTATCACGGCATCGGCGCCTGCAACGAGGCGGCGGATAGCCGGTTCTTCTAACAGGTGCCCCTGTACGAAACAAATACCTTCCGGAGCCATTTCCGGCAACGGTTTACGGGTAAGCAGCCGCAGGCTATGGCCATCAGATAACAACAGGGGAACCAGTACGCTGCCTATATAGCCGGAAGCTCCGGTTATCGCAATTTTCATCTTTAAATATAAAATAAAATTAACCCGTAGAAGATAACGCTTATAGGTCGCTTTGGTTGACTTTTTTAATATTTGTATATATTTGTTTCAGAAGTATGCAGTACTGAGCACCTATAGCCCACACGTCCATGAAATCAAAGAATTATAAACCACATCCGGCCCTGAGGGATCTCGTGAGTTATTTGGGTATCTACGAAGTAGATTTTACCCAAAACAAGGCGCTGTCAAACATTTACAGGTTTGTGCCCGCCTATCAGCGGTATATTATATTTTACCTGGAAGACCCGATCAAAGTAATGAAGGCGGGTAAGAATGATTTTGTGACTAAATCGGTTTGTGTAACCATCGGGCCACAGGAGCAGACCGTAACCCTGGACATGGGAAGCCGGCACCTGGCGCTGTGTATCTGTTTTCAACCCAGTGGCCTGCACCGCCTGCTGAAGATCCCCATGTCTGAAATATATGACCAGGATTTTGATACCCGCTTACTAATGGGGAATGGTAATGAAATTGATGAAATCACTGAACGGTTGAAGGAAGCAGACGATTGGGATCACATGATAAGTATCGTTGAATTTTATCTCCTTAAAAAAATATCCCAGGTAAAGCCGATACTACCGGTAGATAAAGCCATGGCAGTATTGGTGAACACCGGTGGAAGCGGCAGCATAGAAAGCCTGGCATCGCTTGCCTGCCTGAGCCTGCGGCAGTTTGAACGGAAATGTACCGAACGGCTGGGGATGCCGCCCAAACAATATGCCCGGCTCATCCGGTTCTGCAAAGCCTACCAGCTGAAAGAACTGTTCCCGGAAAAGACCTGGACCGAAATCGCCTATAAAAGCGGTTACTATGACCAGATGCACTTTATCCGCGACTTCAAAAAATTTGCGGGCATTACCCCTTCCTTTATCCATGAAGAAGAACTCACCAATACCATCCGGCTGCATAAAATAATGGTGTAAAAGCAAAAGATGTCGCTTTTGTACTATGTCCCTGCCATTAATCACGATAATTTCGCCGTAATCAACGTACGACCTTTCTCCATAGGAGTAGCATCCCAATACCTGTATAGAACGCCATTCTAAAATCGGGTAACAAGTCATCCAGCGTTGGTTACCCCAAAATCAATATCATGTTTACCTGTAGGCGGGCTATTTACATAGCCGGCTCTATAAATAAATATGATAGCCATCTTCTCCTCACTATCGTCATTTTTAGAAAAAATTCTCCGCAGGATTGATTACAATTGTAAAAATTGACGGAGCAATATGCGGTTAAAATTTTATTCCACGTTACTGTTAGGCGCCTGCTATCTCAGTGCAGGGGCGGTTACACAGGATACCATTCCGCCAACGGTGGCTGAAAATGCCCGGCTGGAACTGGTTTCAAAGCAATTCGAATTTACGGAAGGCCCCGCTGCCGATAAAAAAGGGAACATCTATTTTACAGATCAGCCCAATAATAAGATCTGGAAATATGATACCAAAGGGAAGCTGTCTGTTTTTTTAGAGAAAGCGGGTCGTGCCAACGGATTGTATTTCGATGGCAAAGGTAACCTGGTAGCGTGTGCAGATGAGAAATACGAGTTATGGTCCATCTCTCCCAAAGGAAAAATAAAAGTGCTGTTAAATAATTTCGGCGGTCATCAGTTCAATGGCCCCAATGATGTTTGGGTAGCCCCCGGCGGCGGGATGTATTTCACGGATCCTTATTATCAGCGCGACTACTGGGAGCGTAAGCAGCCAGATCTGAAAGAAGAAAAGGTTTACTACCTGGCCCCCGGTGCCAAAGAAGCGGTAGTGGCTGCGGAGGATATCAAGAAGCCCAATGGCATTATCGGTACCCGCGACGGGAAACTGGTGTATGTAGCAGATATCGGCGCAGGCAAAATATACCGCTATAACGTAAACGCAGACGGCAGTTTAACCGGCCAATACCTCATGGCGGAAAAAGCATCAACAGACGGGATTGCGCTCGATGAACAAGGCAACCTTTACCTGTGCGGAAATGGCGTTACCGTAGTCAATAAAGACGGGCAGAAGATCGGCCACATCCCTGTTCCGGAAGGGTGGACAGCCAACGCCTGTTTTGGCGGAAAAGATAATAATATCCTGTTCATCACCGCCGGCAAAGGCATCTATACCCTGCGCATGAACGTAAAAGGTGGTGAATAACACCCGGAAGTTGTAATATTGCGGTCAGAAAAAATTACAATTATGTCAGTTGCGATGGATATCATGCGTGCACTGGATCCTGCGGGATTGGAAAGGTTTAAGATTAACCTGGATACACCCGTAGAACCGGAAAAGATAGGAGAGGTGTGGACGCTGAAAGTAGTGCCTTTTGAACAAACCGAATCTGCCCGGAAAGCCTTTAACCAGCTGTTTGATAATAACAGAACCGCCAAATCATGGGTGGTGGAAAATAAGGAAGAAGCTATTGCAGTAGTACAGGAGTTATACCTGCAATACGCGGATAAACTGCCGCAACCCTTTGATGAAACGCAACTGCATATCGGTCATTATCCACCCACGGGCCGTTACTCAATCCTCATTCACGTTAAAGATATCTGGGAATAAAAAATGCATCCGCAATTTTTTGCGGATGCATATGGAAAATGCTTTGCCCTGCATCTGACAAACATGATACGGTTCAAAACATGGAGCATTTTGCTGTTACCGGCACTTTTTTTTGCTGCCTGTAAAGAAAACAATACCACCACATCTCCAACAATACCGGCGCTGCCTGTTCTACCAGGGCCTGTGATGGCGCCTGATGAAGCACGGCTGCACGAAAAGGCAAAAGCATTGCAGCAATACGCGGCGAAGCATGGTTATAATACCCGCTACGCTTTCCTGATCGATTTCAGCGTGTTTTCCGGTGGCAAAAGATTTATCTGTTACGACCTGCTGCATCATAAAATAAAGAGTGCCGGTTTGGTGGCGCATGGCCAGGGACCGGATTTCCGCGCTGAAAAGGTGGTGTTTTCCAATGTTTCCGGCAGCCGTTGTTCTTCCCGTGGTAAATATCGTATAGGCGGTAAGTATAGTGGGCGGTTTGGTACGGCGTATAAGTTATATGGCCTGGATAGCAGCAACAGTCGCGCGTTCGACCGGTTTGTGGTATTGCACAGCCACGCCTGTGTGCCCGCAGCTGCACAGGAGCAGGGCATTTGCCGCAGCGATGGATGTCCTACACTGAACCCCGCTTATTTTGCTACGCTGCAACCTTACATAGATACCTCTTCCCGCCCTTTGTTGTTATGGATTTACGAGTGATGCGTTCTGCAGATAGAGTTCGTAGTACCGTTTTACCAGCATATTGATAAATCTTTTAAGATAGGTTTCGTTCAGGAAAGAATTGGACCAGTTGTGGTACCGGTCGCACTGAACGCCCAGGTAAAAGAAATACATGCATACGCCCAGTGCCGGGATCAGTCTTTGCTCTTCCGCACTGAGCGGGGTGATAGCCGTATAGCCTTCAAGGAAACGGTCTGCTTTAGCCTGGCATTCGGGCATATCGCGGATCAGGCTATGGAGTTGCAGGATATAATAGGCCACATCCAGGCATTGCCAGCCATTGCCGCAGAAGTCGAAATCAAAGAGCGTAATTTCCTGGTCGGGGCGAATATTCATATTGTCGAACCAGATATCCATGTGTACCACGCCCTGCCGGATGGCAGCAGGATCGGCTTTCTGTAATACCTGTAAAAGATGCGCCTGCGCGGTAGCCATGAAGGCCATTTCCGGCGTGTCTGCCGGAAGGAATTTTTTAAGCGACTCAAATGGTTCCACCAGCAGGTTTTGCGCCGTATAAGTAACCCTGTTCAGGGGTACGGACTGTGTAAGCTGGTGCATGCGGGCCATGACCATACCGGCTTTTACATGTACTTCATCATCGTAGTGCAGCAGCTTTTCTCCTTCGGCAAATGAAAACAATACGCCATACCGTTCGCCTTCCGGCGCGTTCAGGGTTTGTATAAAATGGCCCTGTTTGTCGGCCAGCGGCCACGATACCGGGATGCCGCCTTCTTTCAGCAGCAGTAACAGCCGCAGCTCTTCGGAAATGTCTGTGACGGTTCTCCAGTTCAGGCTGTATACACGGAAGATATATTTACCGGCAGAAGTGGTCACCTGGTAGGTATCGTTCACGCCTGATTTAATCAGGTGGCAGGTGACGCTGTTGGCTACATTGTATTGTGACTGCACGAACAGCGCCAGGTGCGGCGCAGAGAGATTGGAACTGGAAACCGGGAAATGACTCATGAACTGCGCTTTGAAATGAAAAAGGGCATCAAATATAGGGAAATAAATTTACTGCAGCTTATGCAGCGGCAGGTTTAACCGCATGATAAGGTCCGTTTGTATTTCAGTTCCCAGCTGAAACGGATGCGTAGTAAACTCCGAGAAGCCGTTTTTGCGGTAGAAGTCAATAGCTTTGGTATTGTGTTCCCATACGCCCAGCCACAGGAAAGGGGCGCGGGCTTCCATAGCAAGGTTTACTGCCTGGTTGAAGAGCTGCTGACCTACTTTTTTCCCCTGGTGCGACTTTAAAACGTATATGCGTTCCAGTTCTACCGCCCGGCTGTTGTACAGCTCAGATTGTGTCGATCTGAAATTCACTTTCATATAGCCGATCGGCTGATTTTTCAGCATGGCAAAATAGAATTCAGAATCCGGCTCGGTCAGCTCCGCAGTTAATTTGGCAATACTGAAATTATCCTGCAGGTATTGTTTCATATTTTCCGGTGTATTGTCTGCTGCAAAGCTCTCCTGGAAGGTTTCACGGGCTATTTGCTGCAACAGTTCCACTTCAGCTGTAATTGCCGGCACGATAAGTATTTCATTCATTTTCTATGGCTTATATTATAATAGGATCTATTTTTACTAAAATTCGGGTTTATGTCAGGTCTCAAAAAAATTATACTAACAGTACTGGCGCTCACCATTGTAACAGGTACCCTGATGGCGGGGCGTTATATTTTTACGGGCAAACATCTCTCCAAAAAATCAATAGCAGCTGCTCCTGCTGTACAGGAAGGGGATATCATTTTCCAGGTATCCCAGTCAGACCTCAGCACAGCCATTCAACAGGCTACACATTCCAAATATAGTCATTGCGGAATAATTTTTAAGAGAGATGATCAGTGGTTTGTGTACGAAGCTTTACAACCGGTAAGATATACCCCGCTGATGCAATGGATTAACAGGGGAAAGGGACGGCATTTTGTGATAAAAAGACTGAAAGATGCCGGCGCTGTGCTCACGCCGGAGGTGGTAGCTAAAATGAAGGCCGCAGGGGAGCAGTACAACGGAAAGGACTACGACTTTTATTTTGGCTGGTCTGATGAGCGGATCTATTGCTCTGAACTGGTATGGAAAATTTATAAAGAAGGAACCGGTCTTGAAGTGGGTAAGCTCCAGCAGCTGAAAGATTTCGACCTGGGCAGCGCGGCCGTAAAGCAGCAAATGAAAGAGATCTATGGCAACAATATCCCTTTGTCGGAGAAAATTATTTCGCCGGTAAGCATGTTTGAATCCCCCTTGCTGGTAACGGTGGCAGAGTAAATGAACGGTTTTCAGGAAAAATGTCTGATTCTCAGATGAACTTGTTATTTTACAAGTTTGAAAGTTTTTCTATCATGATGAGAATACTACCTGTCGCCCTTTGCTTCCTGGTGCTCACCGCCATCTGCGCGGTAGCACAAACGAAAAAGCTGGATATTGTTTTTATCGGCAACAGCATTACGCAGGGCGGCGGCCTGCCGCACCCGTTGCAGGAAGCACCTCCTGTAAAGGCATGGGAATGGCTGAAGCGCGCTATGCCGGGCCGCGAGGTTCAATACAGCAACCAGGGCGTAAGCGGTTCTACTACGGTAGATTTTCTGCCTGCTACCCGTCGTTTGTTCAATAACGTTACAGCGGCAGCGGATGCGTTTAAAAATGATCAGAACGCCATCCTGGTATTTTCGATGGTGCTGGGCACCAACGACAGCGCCATCGAAGGGCCCAACGGATCGCCGGTATCACCTGAGCAATACCGGTTAAATGTAAAAGCGATTATCGACCAGCTGTTTACTAACTACCCCGGCTGTATCATTATTTTGCATCATCCCATCTGGTATAGTGCCAATACACAAAACAGTTCCCGGTACCTCGCCGAAGGGCAGGCCCGGTTGCAGTCTTATTTCCCGGTTCTGGATGCCATCGTTACCAGCTATCGCACCACCCATCCCGGACAGGTGTTCACCGGTTACCGCGACGGGTTTAACTATTTTAAAAAGCACCCTGAACTGTTTATCCAGGAGCAGGGAAAGGCAGGCGTTTTCCAGCTGCACCCCAATGCAAAAGGAGCAGAAGTACTGGGCACTTTCTGGGCGCAGGCCATTAAAAAAGTTGTAAGCAGTATAAAGTAACATCATGAAAGGGGTTATCACACTTATCTGCACCTTGCTGCTGCCGGATTTTCCCTCTGCCTCCGCAGTGGAATTTCATGACGGCAGGTTGTATCTCATAGGAGATGACGCCACCTGTATCCAGGTGCTGGATAAGGATTACTGCGTTATTAAAAGTATTCCCATCTCCGGCATAACAGATAAGCGCATTGCAAAAGCGGAGAAAGCCGACTATGAAGCTTCTGCACTGATTACCCTGCATGGTAAAACATACCTCCTGGCATCAGGCTCGCTGGCAACGGAAAAGCGCCGCCAGCTGATGTTGCTGCCGCTTCCGGATGGCGACTCCGCCAGTATCCAGTTTATTCCTTATCCGCCGGCCTTTGCCACGCAGCTGCTGAACAGCGGGATCAATGAACTGAATATAGAAGGCGCCGCAGTAGTGAACAATACCCTGCTGCTGAGTAACCGAGGCAACAACACCTGGCCGCAGAATCAGCTGATACTTACTAAGCCGGGCTTCTGGGAACAGGCGGTTCCGCCGGTTAGCGTAGTGCCGTTTACGTTACTAACGCCAACGCCTGTATTTGCCGGTGTATCAGAGCTTTGTTACGTACCGGAAAAAGACCTGTTACTATGCACTTTATCTTCCGAAGCCACCGCCAATGCTTACGACGATGGCGATATTGGCGACAGTTATATTGGCTGGATCAGTAACATCTCCCGGAAATTATCACAAACCACCCTTACGCCCGATGGTATGCTCAATTTAACCACAGCAGATCCTGCTTTTAAAGGCGAAAAGATAGAAGGCATTTGCCTGGAAAGTATACGGGAAAACGTTCTTACGCTTCACCTGGTATCCGATAATGACGCCGGCGCCAGTCGTTTGTTTAAAGTAGATTTTACTATTACTACCAACTAAATAATCTTAAAATTATGGATATACAATTTGATGAACGAACACTGTATGTGAAGTATGATGAAGATATTGACAACACGATCTTCTGGGAGGATGTAACGTATATCGCGGGATACAAAGTATATGCGTACCCGGGAGAAGCGGCTTTCCTGGTGTTTAAAACAATGGAAGGCGAAACGCTGGAAGTGTCGGACGAAATGAGCGGCTGGCTGGAACTGCTGGGCGGGTTACATACCATCTTTAAACTGCCGGTGGGCTGGGAAGAACAGCTGGCAGACAGCGAGCCGGATGGAGATGATATTGTTTTTTATACGAAATAGACAGCAAAGGCGCAGTGCATAAACAGTACCGGGCCTTTGCCATAATTATTCTGCCTGCAGGCTGTTCACCGGGTTGGCCAGCGCTGCCTTCACTGCCTGGAAACTCACGGTGATCAAGGCTATCAGCAAGGCGCCTCCACCTGCTACGATAAATACCCACGCATTCAGCGGCACACGATAAGCGAAGTGCTGCAACCAGCTGCTCATGGCCCACCACGCCAATGGAAACGCAATCACGGCCGCTACTACTACCAGTGCCAGGAAATCTCTCGACAACAGTTTTACAATGCCCGCTACGCTGGCGCCCAATACTTTGCGGATACCAATTTCTTTTGTTCGCTGTGCAGCCGTGAAAGAGGCCAGGCCAAATAATCCTAAACACGCGATAGCAATGGCAAACAGGGCGAATACGAGGAACAGTGACCCCAGGCGTTGCTCCGCCAGGTATTGCCGGTTAAATGCCTCATCCTGGAAAAAGTAATTGAAGGAAAGAGACGGCACTACCGACTGCCACGCTTTTTCCAGTTTACCGATAGTGGTGGCTGCATCGCGGGTATTCATCTTCACGCTGATGTAATTCAGCCAGTAAGGATTATAAAAAATAGCCAGCGGCGTTACGCCACGTTGCAGGGACGTAAAATGAAAATCTTTATATACGCCGCATACAGTACCCCAGCCATAATCAAATTCGTGTCCCAGCGCATCTTCCGGTTTTTTCCACCCAAAGAAGGGGAGGGCTGCTTCATTGATCATGATATCACCGCTTTTCTGGCTGGTGTCCGGGTTCATATTCACTAAGCGGCCTGCGAGTAATTGGATATTATAAGTACGGAAAAATTCGTTATCGGCCGACAACAACCTGGTGTCGGTTTGTTTTGTTTGATCGCTTTTCAGCCGGAAAAGGTTATTGCCAAATTCCTGTCCGGGCACATTACCGGAGGCGCTTACGGAAATCACCTCCGCCTGTCCGCGGAATTTTTCCAGCAACGTTTTAATATTTGAAGTGGCGTCTTTACCGGTAACGGGGATCACCAGTACCTGCGACTGGTCAATGCCCAGGTCGAAGCTCTTCATGAATTGCAGTTGCCGGTGTACCACGATGGTGGCCACAATCAGCAGGATGGAAATAGCAAACTGCGTTACCACCAGCGCATTGCGCAGCGAATGCGTTTTCTTTTGTGCGCCATACCGCTGTATGATGCGCATAGGATTGAATCCTGAAAGGATAATAGCTGGATAGATACCAGCCAGTATGCCTATGCCCACACTGATACCAAGCCCCGCGGCAATGAGGGAGGGGCGGAACAATTGGGATACTGTAAAACTTTTATCCGCAATCTGGTTGAAAGAAGGCAGCAATACCATTACCAGGACCGCTGTAAGCAGAAACGCCATCACGCTCATCATCAGCGCCTCTATCATGAACTGCAGCACCAGCTGGGAGCGGTTGGCGCCAATCACTTTTCTTACACCTACTTCTTTGGCCCGGCTGCTGGCAGTGGCAGTAGCAAGGTTGATAAAATTGATCCCCGCAATCAGCAGGATGAATAATGCGACGAAAGACAATACCCGCACATATAAGATATCGCTGTTTTTACTGAGTTCGTACCGGAGATTTGAATGCAGGTGAATAGATGTAAGTGGCTGGATAAAATGCGTGTATACCTGCCCGTTAGCCTTGATTTCATCGCCCACATATTGATAGGCAATGTACCTGATTTGTTTTTCAAAGGCTTCCCATTGCACGCCTGGCTTTAGTTTGAAGAAGGTTTGCGTCATGGTGCCATGCCAGTTTTCCATGTTATGACGGAACCATTGCTCGTTGCGGACACTTACCGTGGAGATGATAAAGTCGGGCCGGAAATAGGTATTGGCAGGCACGTTTTTTAATACCCCGGTTACGCGGTAGTTCTTTTCGTTGATGGTTAATATTTTATTAAGATAGCTGCTGACATTGTTTTCTTTTCCGAAATACTTTTCCGCTTTTTCTTCGGTGAGCATAATACCATCTGCATCGTTCATCGCGGTGCGGGCATTACCTGCCAGCAAAGGGTAGGGAAGTACTTCCAGCAGGGTGCTGTCGGCAAAGTAGATGCCCTTTTCATTAAACTTTTTCTGATCACCGCTGTTGCAGCTTACCGCCGTATTACTACCGTATTCAAAGATCCGTGTTGCCGTTGTTACCTGCGGATATACCAGCAACGCCTGTCGCAGGAAACCAGAGGTGTTGGCAAAGGCAATCACATCATTGGTTTGGGTTTTTACTTCCATGCCGGCGCGGTACACCTGTTCGTGCCCCGGTATCCAGCGGTCGTAGCTGTATTCATCGGTTACATACAGCGTAATAAAGAAACAACCGGTAAGCCCGAGCGTGAGACCGGTAAGGTTTAACAGGCCATGTGTAAGGTGCTTGCGGAAATTCCGCCACGCGATTTTAAACTGGTTGCCGAACATAGAAGGATGTTAAGGCCATTGCGGCGCTAAGAAAATGCCAATCTTCCGCTTATTGGTTATCAACGCGTAATGTAATAAAAACAGCCATCACGTTGTCCGTTTTTATGGAGAAGTGTTCATTTCCGGACAAGCAAGGTTTTATCTTTTCCCGGGATTAAATTAGTTAAATTAAGAGAGTCAATCCCCAACAGGATAAATTTATCTACCGCAAAATATTGGCGGTGATATTAGTCTATTGATTTGGTAGACTAAAAACTTGTTGTTACTTTTAACGCTGTAAACTGAAAATCTAATATCGCATCATCAGCCCACTAGTAGTAAGCTGTTTTATAAAACCGGCCCTGGTATATTAACCGGCATCTGAAAAGACGCCCGTACTGCTGCAGGCATGGCAACAACCTGCACGGGGCCTCAAAATTCACCTATGGACTCTTTTTACATTCGTTCTTTAAAAGAAAAATGGAGGAGCGCACTATTGCTGCTCGCGCTATTAACTCCTTTATACCTGCTTGCGCAGGAAAAGCGTACAGGCGTTGCCGGTACCGTGCAAAATGAAAAGCACGAAGGGCTGCCGGGGGTATCCGTAACCGCTAAAAATGAATCTTCGGGAGCAACGGTATCTACACAAACCAATGCCGGCGGTACTTTCCGTTTCCCTGACCTGGTAGTTGGAGCCCCTTACAGTTTCCGGTTTACCTCTATCGGTTACGAACCTACGCAGTTGGGTAGTATTACGTTGCGGGAGAATCAGCCGGTGGCGGTTATCCTGAAAGAATCCAGTTCCTCGCTTAACCAGGTGGTGGTAGTAGGATATGGGGTACAGCGCCGCCGCGAAATAACGGGCGCCGTGGCCTCTGTGCGGGCGGCCGATCTGAAGGATCAGCCGGTAACCAGCTTTGAACAGGCCATTGCCGGTAAAGTAGCCGGGGTACAGGTATTGCAGAATACCGGCGCGCCGGGAGGCAGTATCAGCGTACGTATCCGCGGACTGAACTCTATCTCCGCAGGCATTGATCCGCTGTATGTGATCGATGGGATTCCCTTGTCGAACGACCTGAAGAACTTACAGGGAGCTACGGATATGGTAAACATCACCGGGCAGGCATCTTTCCAGAAATCCCCCGACCCGCTCAGCACCTTAAACAGTGATGACATTGCTTCTATAGACATCCTCAAAGATGCTTCCTCCGCTGCTATTTACGGCTCCCGCGCTTCCAACGGCGTAGTACTCATCACCACCAAAAAAGGGAAAACCACCGGTCCACCTTCCTTTGGATACAACATGTACGCCGGCTTTCAGCAGGTGAGTAAAAAAATAAAGCTGATGGATGCTTATCAGTGGGCAAAGTTCAGCTTCGATGCCAAGAACAATGCCTACCTGGATTTCAAACCTTCCGGCAGCATCACCGATGATAACGCTACAAGAGGCAGTTCCAATTACCAGATTGCACCGGAAATATTGCCTTACCTGGCGGGAGATGCGGGCCTCACCAACACCGACTGGCAAGATGCCCTGTTCAGAACAGCGCCTATCCAGAACCATACGCTGTCGGCCTCCGGTGGCAGCGACAAATTCCAGTACTACATTTCCGGCAACTACCTCGATCAGCAGGGGATCATACTCGGCTCCGGCTATAAAAGATACGGCCTGCGGGCCAATCTCAATGCGGAACTTACTTCCCGTTTAAAGATAGGCGTTACCGTTAATCCAACCTTTGATCATTATGATCTCATCAACAGCGAAGGCCCCTGGACCTTTGACGGGATCCTCAGCAACGCATTGAAGGCATCGCCGGTATTCCCCGTGTATAACCCCGACGGATCGCTGGCTACCAACCGGCAGAATGTGTGGGCCTATGGCTATTCCGGTGGTGAAAATCCCGTAGCACTGGCCACGAAGATCAAAGATAAA
Source organism: Chitinophaga sp. CCNWYY40 (assembly GCF_037483205.1). Taxonomy (NCBI): domain Bacteria; kingdom Pseudomonadati; phylum Bacteroidota; class Chitinophagia; order Chitinophagales; family Chitinophagaceae; genus Chitinophaga; species Chitinophaga sp. CCNWYY40. Next base: position 949,709 of record NZ_JBBHLF010000002.1, on the reverse strand, counting down.
CTGGATCACGTGCGCAACCTCGGCAGCGCCTGGGCGGAATATGAAATCATTAAGGGACTGAAGTTTAAAACCTTCTTTGGTACAGATATCAATCACTTCAGCCGGAACTATTTCCGGCCTTCCACACTGGGAAGTTACCGGCCCATTCAACAGGCGGCGCCTACTATCCCGAAAGGATCGGCACAAACAGCATTGTCTGTAAACTGGCTCTGGGAAAACACTTTGAACTACCAGTTCAATATCAATAACAAGCACCGGTTTGATGTGCTGGCGGGATATACGTCACAAAAGAATACTACCAAAGCCAACGAAACCTATGGCACCGGCTTTCCTAACGATGCCGTACAAACGTTAAATGCTGCCACCATTACCAGCGGTACTTCCACGGAATCGCAGTGGTCGTTGCTTTCCTATCTTGGAAGGATCAACTATAACTACGATGATAAATACTTTGTGTCGGCCAGCATCCGCAGCGACGGATCTTCCCGTTTCGGCGCCAACAACAAGTGGGGCTACTTCCCCGCGGTATCAGGCGGCTGGCTGATCAGCAACGAATCTTTCTTTAATATAAAAGCCATCTCTGAACTGAAAGCCAGGGTGAGCTATGGTACTTCCGGTAACTTCCAGATTGCCAACTATGCAGCGTACGACCTGCTGGCCTCCAACGGTTATGTATTGGGTAACGGAAGCGGTACTGCCGTAAATGGCGTAGGACTGGCACAACCGGCCAACCCCGATCTTACCTGGGAAAAAACAGTACAGCTCAACGCCGGTCTGGATATTGGCTTGTTTGCCAACAGGATTTACCTGAGCGCCGATTACTACCGCGCCACTACTTCCAACCTGTTGCTGGAAGTGCCGGTACCGCTGAGTTCCGGCTTTGGCAAGGCGTTGAAGAACATTGGCAAAGTACGCAACTCCGGCGTGGAGTTCGGACTAACTACCCGCAACTTCACCGGTCCGTTTACCTGGAATACCAGCTTTAATATTGCCGCCAATAAAAATGAAGTGCTGCAACTCGGCGCCAATAATGCTCCTATTATTTCCGATGGTGGTAATGGTACCATCTCACAGTTGTACATCACCAAAGTGGGCGCGCCCATTGGCAGCTACTACGGTTATGTAAATGGTGGCGTTTTCAAAAACCAGGCGGAAATAGACGCCTATCCGCATTATGCGAGCACCAAACCCGGCGATCGCAGGTTCATTGATGTAACAAACGACAAGAAAATTGATGCATCGGACAGAACAGATATCGGCAGCTACTTCCCCAAATTTATATGGGGCCTCACCAACGAATTCCGCTACAAAGGCTTTGATCTCACGGTATCACTGCAGGCATCAAACGGTAATAAGGTGATGAACCTGCAACGCCGCTTCCTGTACAACAGCGAAGGAAATGCCAACCAGATGATCGAAGAAACCGGTTACTGGAAATCGCCCACAGATCCCGGTGATGGCAACTCCATGCGCCCTAACAGGGTTACTACCGGCAACAGTACGCAGCCCAGTTCCTTCTTTGTAGAAGACGGTTCGTATGTGCGTTTACGTAATTTAACGATTGGCTATACTTTCAATCAGCGACTGTTTAATAATAAGATCCAGGGCCTGCGCGTGTACCTGTCGGGGCAAAACATTTATACCTGGACCGACTACACCGGTTATAACCCGGAAGTGAATGCCCGGCCAGATGCGCCGTTGTCGCAAGGGGAGGACTACGGTACCTATCCGTTGCCCAGAACATTCACCGCAGGTATTAATCTTTCATTTTAAAAAACAGGAACTTATGCAATTAAATATTACAAAAGCAATAGCAGGCTTGTCGCTGGTAACGGTTATAACTTCCTGCAGCAAAAATTTTATCAATCTCCCGCCGGTATCCAATCAAACAACGGCAACCTTCTTTAAAACCACCAGCGATTTCCAACAGGGTGTAAACGCTATCTATGATGGATTGCAGAATACCCGCAGCTATGGAAAATCGGCTTACTACCTGATGGAAGTAAGAAGCGATAATACGGATATCCTCGACCGTGGTGCATTAGGTGGCGTGGCTTCACAGATCGACCTGTTCACCGAAACCACTACCAATCCTTTTCTCACCGATGTATATGCAGGCGCCTATCTTACTATATCCCGCGCCAACGCAGTACTGGACCAGATTGATGCCGCCGCTATCCCGGATTCTTCCAAAAAACAATTCAGGGGCGAAGCCCTGTTCCTGCGGGCCTTTGTGTATTTCGACCTGGTGCGTTTGTATGGTAAAGTGCCGCTGGTAACAAGAGTGGAAACCACTACGGAATCACTGAATGACAAAAGAAATGAGGTGACAGAAGTATATGCGCAGATAGAGAAGGACCTGCAATCTGCCGCCACCCTGCTTCCTGCGGTGTATACTAACGTGAACGACTATGGGAGAGTAACCGCCGGTAGTGCCAACGGCCTGCTGGGAAAAGTATATGTAACAGAGAAGAAGTGGAACGATGCTGCCACTGTACTGAAAAACGTGAACGGATATACGCTGCTGGCAGATTATGGCGCGCTGTATAACCCCGCTGCCGGTCTTAATGCAGAAGTATTGTTTACCATCCGTTTTAAAAAAGGATTAAATCCTTCCGAAGGAAATTATTACTTCACCGACATGGTGCCGTTTTCTTTTTATTATAACGGTGTCGCCTATGGAGGTTCTAACAATAACCGGCCTACGCATGATATCGTGTCGGCTTATGAAGCCGGCGACAAGCGGCTGATCGCCTCACTGGATACCGTTTCGTACAAGAATGCCACCACCACGCAGCCCGGCAATTACGTAAAGAAATATTTAGATCCTCCCGGCGCAACCGGCGATGGCGGCAGCAGTTTCCCGGTATTAAGATATGCGGATATATTGCTGCTCCAGGCGGAGGCATTAAATGAACAGGCATACAGCGCTGCCACCGGTGCTAACACGGCCTTTGGCTTCCTCAACCAGGTACGGCGCCGCGCCGGACTGACCGATAAAACACCCGCTGAACTGCCCAACCAGGCCAGTTTCCGCGATGCCGTTTTTGCAGAGAGAAGAGTGGAGCTGGCTTTTGAAAATAACCGCTGGTTTGACCTGGTGCGTTATTCAAAAGGACTGGCCATTATGCAGGCACACCTGAAGAACGAGTATAATCTTACTACGCCGGCGCTTACACCGGCAAGACTATTATTTCCTATACCACAAAGCGAGATAGATATTCATAACGATCCAGCCAATTTCCCTCAGAATCCTTGACGGTAGATGGTTTGAACTAAAAAGAGAGCAGGATGAAGCGATTTGTTTTTATGTTGCTGGGAGCATTAGCCATGCTCCCGGCCGGGGCTCAGCATGCCGGAGACTCCGTATGGGTAAAAAAGCATTATTATAAAGAAGAGCGGCAGATCCGTATGCGTGATGGCGTACATCTTTTTACAGCCATCTATATACCAAAAGACAGCAGTGAGCAACATCCTGTTTTGATAACGCGCACGCCTTATTCTGCTGCGCCTTATGGGCCGCAGCAGTTTAGCCCTAATCTCTGGAATACTTACTGGAACAGCTATGTACGGGAGCATTATATCATTGTGATACAGGATGTACGTGGCCGCTGGATGAGTGAAGGACAGTTTAAAGATATCCGTCCTTTTATCCCGGGGAAGAAGGGAGCGGAGGTTGATGAAGCCAGCGACACGTATGATACCATCGACTGGCTGCTGGAAAATGTACCGGGAAACAATGGCAAGGTGGGCGCCTTTGGCATTTCGTACCCGGGCTTTTATACCACCATGGCCGCTTTGAGCGGGCATCCTGCATTGAAGGCGGTGAGTCCGCAGGCACCGGTGACCGACTGGTTCCACGGCGACGACTTCCATCACAACGGCGCTTTTTTCCTGATGGATTGCTTTGGCTTTTATACAAAAGGATTTGGTTATCCGCACCCCGCGCCCGTGTGTGTAGCGCCGGTGCAGGCGTTGAAGCTGCCCTGTGCCGATAATTACAGCACTTTTCTGAAGATAGGTACTATCAAAAATTTTACCCGGCTAACCGGCGATAGTCTTGCTTTCTGGAAAGAACTGATTGCACACCCGCAATACGACAGTTGGTGGAAGGAGCGTGATCCGCGGAATTATGTGGCGCAGATAAAACCCGCGGTGCTGGTAGTAGGTGGCTTGTTTGATGCAGAAGATTGTTATGGCGCGTGGAATTTATACAAGGCCATTGAGCAACAGAACCCGGCCGCCCATTTCAATAAACTGGTGATGGGGCCGTGGTATCATGGGCAGTGGGCCGGCAACGATGGTACGCACCTGGGCCATGTGCAGTTTGGGAGTAACACCGCAACGTGGTACCAGGAGCATATAGAAGTACCCTTCTTTAATTATTATCTCAAAGGAAAAGGAAATTTGCAGGACCTAGCAGAAGCGAATATCTTTTTCAGCGGGGAAAACAAGTGGCATCAATTTGACAAGTGGCCACCGGTGGCAACGGAGCAGGAGTTTTTTTTACAGGGTAATGGGCGGCTATCGTGGAAAAAGAGCAGTACCGGCTTCAGTGAGTATGTGAGTGATCCGGCGCATCCCGTGCCATATACGGAGGATGTACATTACATCCGCACCAGGGATTATATGACCGATGATCAGCGTTTTGCTTCGCGCCGTGCGGATGTGCTGACTTTTGAAACGGATACGCTCACGGAAAATTTGACTATTGGTGGCCCTGTAACCGTAGATCTTCGTGTAAGCATCACCGGTAGTGATGCGGATTTTGTGGTAAAAGTGATAGATGTGTTCCCGGATGATTTCCGCTATGAGGATACGCCACCGCCAAATAAAACCCGTGATGCTGGTGGGCCTTATCCGCTGGGCGGCTACCAGATGCTGATCCGGGGAGATATATTCCGCGGGCGGTTCCGGGAGAGTTTTGAGAAGCCGGCGCCATTTACACCGGGCAAGGTAACGCAGGTAAAGTTCCAGTTGCCTGATGTAGCGCATACTTTTCAGAAAGGCCACCGGCTGATGATCCAGGTGCAAAGCAGCTGGTTTCCTTTAGCTGACCGCAATCCACAGCAGTTTATCAATATTTACGAAGCAACAGAAAAAGACTTTGTAAAGGAAACCATCCGTATTTATCATGATGAAGCGCATCCTTCCGGCATTATTTTGCCGTTGCTGAAATGATCAGATGCGGCGAAAGTAGATTTCGAGTTTCATCTGCCGTTTTTTATTTTTAAAGATTTCCTCATCTTCCCGGAAGATGACCAGTTCTTCCGGGTTCATAGTCCGGATTTTAAAGGTGATGCCGTAGCCGCCGCCTTCCTGGAGGGTGAGTTGTTTCGTTTGGAGATCGATGGTATAGGCTTCATATCGCTGGCCGCCGTCTTCCAGGACGCCATTGTCTTTAAACACCATTACGTCATTGGGACTAAAACTGGAATCTGTTTTATCAAAGGTTTTTTTGCCGTCTTCAACGCAACTCATCACGGACTTTACCGGCAGCCACCGGCCGGTGATTTTGCCGTTGGTTTGGTTAGGCTTTGCGTTGGTACAGGCCAGGTAGAGAAAAGTGCTCACTAAAAGGGAGTATATACTATTCATATTCCGTATCTTTAAATATCAACAAATTGTTTCCCCATGCGTATAGATTACTCTACGGCGATGGCGGTGTTTACAATTACCAGCGTGTTGACAGTTGTGGGATTCGTGCTTTTAATGAAGCGTAAATATGATCAGAAGTGGTGCCGCTCCGCCGCATCGTTTTGAACGATAGAATTATCAGGCTTGCAATGCATTGTCCGTACTTTTACACCCCAAAGGTAGTGTAATATAAAATTGGCACAAGTTTTTTACCGAAATACTTACATTATTATTTTACGGCAAATATTAAAGTTATGGCAGATAACATTGCGGCGCCATTTATTCCGGCGCAGTATACGGGTGAGGCTACTACAACTTCAGAGGTAAAAACACTGGTTCATGAAGCGGCGGCGCGGGATTTTTTTAAAACGGCGGTTGCGCGCCTGCTGGATGTAAATAACTGGGCTACGCTCAGTGGAAGTATGTCGTCGGGGTTTCAGTTAACCGATCTGGCCGGGAAGCCGGCTGCCGGCGATGCCGAAACGGGCATGTATATACGGATTGATATTCCCGGGCCGGGTACCAACGCAGGGAAGGGGTTCGACTGGGTAAAGATTGAGCAGAAGGAGCATGTGGTACTGAATGAGCACCAGGAAGTGTTTTTTATCAGGGCCCGGCCGTCGGAGCATCCTATCCAGAAGAGTGCGGGTATTGCGCATTTTCTGCGCAAGGAAGCCAGTAGTTCCTTTGTATTGGTGCGTAACAACGCGGAAATAACTGCCACTGTTTACGGACGTAATGAGGTGCCAAATACACAAACCAATGATCTGGGCGACAGGATCCGGAATGCGGTGGTAGGCGCTACCGGCGCCGTTGGTATATCAAAACTGCAATGGAAGGCACTGGTGAACGGCCTGCTGGCATAATATTTACAGCTGTTGCGCCCTGTCAAAAAAACTAAACGATTTCATTTGTTGCTCTACCTCCTCAATGGCTTTCATCAGGTTATTTTTCGTATCTGTCAGCGCGGTAAGAGCCACCACCATTTTATTCCACACGGGTTGCATGTCGGTGATAAGTGCTTTCCCTTTTTCCGTGAGCAGGATAAGCCGTTTCCTTTCGTCTGTTTTATCTTTCTTTGAGCGGATCAGCTTTTGTTTTTCCAGTTCTTTCAGCAGGCTGATAGTAGAAGGGTGGGAGTACCCGATTTCCATGGCTATTTCCACTACGCTGAGTACCGGTTTCAGGTGCAGGGTATAGATAACCGGGAACCATTTTGGTTCAAAGTCGATCCCATTGGCCTTGTAAATCTGCAGCCCATCTTTCCGCAGCTGATCACTGAGTCGCTGCAACCTGGTAGAAATAGCCAGTATCCCTGATTCATCAATTACATTTGTCATGCTTCTCAATCATTAATGTGTAAATGATAAAATACATTATCTGCATTCATCAGGGGAAAATACGACGGTAAATCCGTTTTTTTTATTTCTTTAAAGTGGTTGCGCTCATAGAAGCGGCGGGCGGCAGCGAGTTTGTCGACCGTGCCCAGGTACAGATCTGTTATCTGTATTGATTTGCAATAGGCGATTAGTTCTTCGAGCAGTTGTTGTGCAATGCCATATTCCTTCCCGCGGAATTCCTTTTTCACAAACATTTTCCGGATGGCGCCCGCCTGGTGCCCGATGCTTATCAGTGCGATAGTACCGGCCAGTTCCCCGTTTACAAATCCTCCCCAGAAACCGCCGCCGGTCTGGTGGTAGTTTGTTTCAATATCGTGCAGGTCGGGCTGGTCCTCGAGTGTAACCGGCACATTGAATTCCTTTTGCTGGATGGGCAGGATGATGTCAATTATCTCCTGGCAATATTGATTGTAAATTGGTTGTATAACAGGTGTTGTACTCATTTGTATTCATTTATGGTACAAAACTACGTAGTTGACTACATAAATAAAAATATTTTTTGTAGAGTGCGCAGGTGGGCTGCGCAGACGAGGGTTAAGTGATGTCAGGATAAGGACTTTGACGCGAATCAAAAAGTACTTGTTTTACTGTTCTGTTTTTTTCGTTACGTGCTTTTTGTCCTGTATCCAATAAAGGCCCCTGACCTTTTCACCTTCTACTATAAATTCTATAGTTGTTGGAATTCTTTTGACTACAGGTAAATAGAATATGGTTTGCGACTGGGCAAGCAAGGGCATGTTTGTGCCGGTTTTATTCGAAAGATCCGCATATAACCTGCTCCCTTCCCTGTGAATATTGATATAATTGGTTGTATCTTCCATGAACGTATAGCTACCAATGTAGCTATCCAGAATGGCATCGGGTATTTTTAAATCTTTATAGGAGGTTTTTAAGTACTTTCCCATGACCTGAACGATAACATTTTCAAACAGTCTGAAAAAAGCATCATCATCAGAATTAGATAATCCGGCTATAAAAATGTCCTTTTCCGGAAAATAAATTTCACTGGCTCTGAAGCCATCTATTGCTCCGCCATGACCAATGGACCTGTTTCCCTGAAAATTCCTTATAAACCAGCCATATCCATATTCGGAAGAATCACCGGTTGAAAGTCTAAATGGTGTAAATGCTTTTTCAAGTGTTTCTTTTTTTAGCAGTTTATATGAATACAAAGCCTGATGCCACTTAAACAGGTCAGAAGCATTTGAAAGTAATGCACCGGCGCTAAAAACCTGATTCATGCTTATATACCCAACATTTCGGTTGCCGGTACTATCTTTAGTATAGCCGCATGCCCTATTCATAATAATCTGCCCCGGCTGGTTATAATAAGTGTTGGTCAGGCCGGCCGGCATGAAAATATTCTCCTGTAAATATTGGCTATATTTCTTTCCTGTTATTCTTTCAATAATATATCCTAATAATAAATAATTGGAGTTACTGTAATTATATTTTGTTCCTGGTATAAACCCCAAAGGCAACTTGGTAATACTGTCAATGAGTTGCTTCGGTGAAAGGTCGATGCGTATTGCATTTGGGATGTGAAAATCCAAAACCTCATAGTCAACCAGGCCTGAAGTGTGTGTCAGCAGGTTTTCGATTGTAATAGTATGTCCTTTATAGGGAAAGTCTTCAACAAACTTCGATATACTATCCTGCAAGGAGATTTTCCCCTGTTCAACTAATTGTAGTACAGCTACGGCCGTATATTGTTTGGTTATGGAACCTATTTGGAAGATCATTTCCGGGCGCATGGGAACATTCAGCTCTTTACTGGCGGTACCAACACCTTTTTCATAGATTACTTTTCCTTTTTCAGCCACTAAAAAGACAACCCCCGGGGCAATTGAATTGTAATTGCCGGCAATTAGCTGATCGAGCTTTTCTGAATGGTTTTTCCCTCCAAATATTTGTGCTGAAACAGGCATTGCAAACAATAAGAATAGCAACTGTAGTAAGTTCACTCTTTTCATATTAAACTTTTGTTGCAAACTTCGGTTTAAAAAATTGAGTGAGGCAAAATATAGTATCTCAAATCTGGATTTGAGATATTGTTAAACCCTTTTGCCGCTTGCCTTTTGTTCCCGGTGGTCACAAAAGAAGGAAACGCAGGGCCATACAGTTTACCGTTGAAATCCGGAAGTTATCAGTTTGATGTTTAATCAGCTTCATGTTGTAAGTATGCATTGATAATTATTAAAATCAGTGAATTAGTGCATAAATTTGACCAATGAGTAAAAGTGCTTTAAATAAATCGAATTATCTATGAGAATTGCAATAGTTGGTGCTCACCGGGTAGGCAAATCAACCCTGGCGGAAGAACTTCTGGTGAAACTCCCCGGGTATACACTCGAAATAGAACCATATTATCAACTGGAAGCATCAGGATATGAATTCTCAGAAATTCCTACTGTTGAGGATTTTATTGAGCAGTTTAATTATTCGGCCAGGCTGATTTCCAAAGGCGAACACAATGTAATATTTGACAGATGCGTGATTGATATTTTAGCCTATCTGCATGTTATCGACCCGGGTTTGAATATTCAGATGCTATTTGAAACAGCTCAAACTGTCATTGCCGGGATCGACCTTCTCGTATTTGTTCCAATAGAAAAACCGGATCTGATACCAGGCCATCAGGCAGACCTGCCAAAACTAAGGGGGCTGGTTAATGATTTATTACATGATTGGATGGAGGATTTTGGTATTGAGGCAATTGAAGTGAGGGGGAATTTATTGAGCCGCAGAGACCAGGTACTCGCTAAAATTTCCTGATGGGCCCGAGGCTGTCTTACCATTTATTCTACACTCCCGACATTGTCTTAAATTCAGTGGGTCTCATATTCGTCAATTGGTGAAAATTATTGCTGAATGCAGATATATTGGAATATCCAATCTCATAGGCAATTTCGGTCATAGTCAGATCACTGTCTTTAATCAATTCCATAGCCCGGATAATCCGCAACATTTTTACATACTGAATATAGGTGATGTGAAGTTTTGTCTGAAATAATCTTGTCAAACTTCTTACGCTCATTCCCCATTGTTTGGCCGTGTCTTCTAAAGCAAGGTTTTCATTCAGCCGACTACGTAGCTGACCAACAAGAGCCTGGAGCCGCTGATCATCGGTAGTGGGAAGTTGAATCGAAAACTTTTTAAGGTTTTCTTTGGACAGCACGTTCCTCAGTGTTGTTAAAAACTCAAACTCCCACGATCCTTTGAAATAATCACCATGCCATTTTCCGCTAAAAGACAGCATTTCAGATAAGAGCTTACTCACGGGATAAATGCCCAATTCATTATAGAATTCGCCGGAACTTTTTCCGGGAAAATAAATGTTTATGATATACAGATCCTGCGTGTTGAACATCAGGTTGTGCGGATAATTTTTAGGTATCCAGATATAATGATTGGACGGAATATAGAAATCCTTTTCGCCTGTTTGCAGATAGGCAATCCCTCCAAAAACCAATAGTAACTGAGCTTTATCGTGTTGATGTGAAGGCAAACGTTGTTCGGTTTGCTGCCGCACCACCAGGATAGAGTCAGGATGCTGGTCAACGCTATTTATAAGTTGCTTAAGAATACTCACGTGGCCAAATATAACAAATATTAGGCTAATTATATAAAATGATGGTTTGTTGGCTGGAGTAATTTTGCTACGGAAATAATAGTAGAATCATAATGAAACAGAAAATCATAAACCCTGATAAAGGCGTTGAGCTTGTGGCACAAGACAAACCTTGTAATAATGCAGCATCCCATTCAGCAGAAGAAATTGACGCACTTAATATCTACTGGCTTGCTAATGCTAATCCTTTCACGCCCATAATGGATTTAACATTTGTCTTTGATGCATTAAAAAAGATGGTAAATCCAGTTTTGGGAGCCATACTGCTACTATCCGCACACTCTCTCCATGCCCAGGATGCAGAAGCTACCCCGGCATTGAGTTTGGAAGAAGTATGGAAGGCCGCCGAAACAAATAACCGCCAACTAAAACTATCGGATTTAAATCTTCAGCAAAGCAATTTAGAAGTACTTGAAGCCAAAGACCGTCTGCTACCAGACCTTTCAGTAGGTGGAGATGTAAAACTCAATTCAAAATTTCTCATTTACGATAATGGATTATTCTCATCTCCGCAAGATGTACCTGTAAAAGGCTATGGTTACGGAGTCGGATATAACTTCAATTTTAACCTCTTCAATGGTGGTAAAGACAGAAGAAATATCAAGATGAAGCAGGAAGAAGAGACACGGAAGCACTACGAAGCCGATCTGCAAAAATACAGCGTAAAATACAATGTTGCCGTTGCTTATTTCGATCTGTATAAATATCTGAACTTCCGTGATTTTATTGCTGCAGAAATTGCTGCTGAGAAAAAGCAGCTATCACTCATCGAGAGCTTACACAAAAACGGTATTGTGCTGAATAGTGATGTGCTGAGAACCTCGGTGCAACTGTCACAGTTAGAATTAAGTCTTTCAGATATTGAAAAGAGAATCAGTGTTACCACCCAACGTCTCAATATCCTGATGGGGCGTGATAACGAAGCGCGGATAGCTATCACCTATCGGGGCGGTGCTGAAACGGAGGCCCTTAAGGATGCTGATTACGCCGATTACCTGGCTATTGCATTCCACCAATCGCCGGAGTATAAGATGGTCAATAGCGATATTAAATTAAGTGAGATAAATATCAGGCAAATTAAAGCTGGGTTGTTACCTAAAGCTTCCCTGTACTCCAATTACAATTATACGTATCCGCAGATCTCATTTTATCCTTACTCGAATGATTTATGGGCATTTGGGCAAACAGGAATCAAGGTGCAGTTTTCTATTGATAATTTATACAAAAGCAAACATTCTATTGCACGTGCCCAGGTCGTAAATAATCAGGCAAAAGAAAAAGCCAACATTAAGAAGGAGGAAATTTCAATTCAGGTAAAAGAAGCTTATTTACAACAGCAACAGGCTTTGGAAAGCGTAACAACCGCAGAAAAAAATATCACTAAAACTGCCGAAACCGTTCGGGTTATCAGAAATAGTTATCTCAATCAGGAATCACTTTTGACCGATCTTTTGGAAGCGGAAAATGCTTTGCTGGAAGCAAAATTTAATCTGACAACTGCACAAGCAAATTTAAAAGTAAGTCGTATCCGGTTACTCGCAATCGTAGGAATTCTTTAATACAAAAATTATGAACAAAAACAGAACAGATAAAATAATCGTAACCCTCACCAAATGGTTTGGCATCGCCTTATTTACAGCAATTATCATTTGGAGCGCATTGTACTTTTTAAAAGGGTACCGCTATGAACAAACCAATGATGCCCAGGTAGATGCGTATTTATCACCTGTGAATGCAAAAGTAGGTGGCTATATCAGCAAAATTTATTATAAAGACAATCAGCAGGTTCAGAAAGGAGATACACTTGTGGTTATTGAACTTGATGAATACGGACTGAAAAGAAATGCCGCATCAGCAGAGTTAATGAGTTCGCATGCCAAATTACCTGTTTTGGCTGCTAACGAAGAAACGCAAATCAAAAGCATCGAAGTAATAAAAGCACAGCTCTCAGGGGCAAAAGCGAAACTGAACCAGCAGCAAAGAGAATTTGACCGTTATAAAAATCTATTGGCTGATGAATCTACCACGCAACAAAAATACGAGAATGTCAGTATGTCTTTGGCTATCACGCAATCTGATTATGATCAGGTAAAAGCTTCCCTGCAGGTCGCCGAATCCAGGCTAAATGATCTTAGAGCACAGCGTAATGCGATAGCGGCAGAAATAAAAATCAAGGAAGCGCTTCTCGAACGGCAGGAACTAGACATTAAATATACCGTAATCACTGCGCCTTTTAACGGACAGATTGGTAAAAAGACCATCCAGGAAGGGCAGTTAATACAGCCAGGGCAAACCCTGGCGTTTTTGGTGAACAAAACCGAAAACAAATGGGTGATGGCGAATTTCAAGGAAACGCAGATTGGTAATTTCAAGATAGGGCAACCGGTATCCATAGAAATAGATGCATTTTCAAACGAAAAATTCAGTGGAGTCATCGAATCCCTTTCTCCAACCACAGGTTCCCGCTATTCGTTGCTTCCGCCAGATAACGCCACAGGTAATTTTGTTAAAATTATCCAACGTATTCCCGTCCGGATCAAGCTGACCGATACGCCTGAAAAATTAGCCAGGCTCTCGGCAGGAATGAATGCCAATGTTTATGTTTTAAAAGATTAATCATGCAAGCACATAAAATTCCGGTTTTCAAAGGATGGGTATCCGAATGGATGGCAAGATCTGTGATATTTGCCATCCTGATGACTTGCCTCTTTAGTTTCGGCTTTTACAGCAGTCCCGTTGCGATAATGGGCTATTATGGCGTACAGCCTACCGATGTTCAATATGGCATGATAGTTATCTATGGCTCAACCGTAGCTTTTTTGGCATTGGACTTTCGCATTGTAAAGTATTTTGCGCCAAGGAAATATCTGATAATGGCACTCGCCATGAATGCGATATGTTCTGTCATCTGTTTTCATTCCAGAAATTGGACACTATTTGTCATTTGCCAGTTTGTACAGGGTATTACCTGTGCATTGATGTCGGGCATCGTCCTGCAACTCACTTTTCCACGGTTACAGTCTACACGTGCCCGCGTGATTGCCTATAGTCTCCTTTATGGAAGTATACAAATCTCCGTTCCGTTTTACTCCATCTATTCCAGTGTAGTACTTCATTTTTATGACTTCAATTGCCTGTTTTATGGTTTCAATATAATACTCATTGCCCTGACATTTGTTGTGTTGCTGACGATGAACAGCAAAGCAAGATTTACAAAGAAAATACCACTTTATCAGGTGGATTGGGTGGGGTACCTGTTTTATGTATCTTTTATTTTGATATTAGGATACATCCTGATATACGGACGGCAATTGGGCTGGTTAGATAGTCCGTTAATCGTTCTTCTGAGCTTTGGCAATGTAATCATCCTTATGCTATTTGTTATTAGGGAATCGAAGCTTAAACGGCCATTGATCAACTTACAGATTTTCAAGGTTAAAAATTTTGTCATCGGGCTGCTACTGCTTTTTTCGTTTTACATCTTTAAAGGAAGCACCGGGCTTGCTTATGGTTATCTTGAAGTTATTTTAGGCATGGATCCCCTCAGTACTATCCCGATATGGATCGCAGTAATTGTTGGGACAATACTGAGTATGTTTGTTACCTCCCGGTTTGTTTTGATGGGTTTTAACCTGATAAGGATTATCATAGCAGGTTTTGGTTTTATGGCTTTGTATTATGCCTATATGATACTTTTTGTTTCTGTACAGGGAGAAACAATTAGCTTCATACTGCCTATGTTTATCTATGGCGTTGCAACGGGAGTTTTATTTGTTCCAATTGTTTCATTTACCAGCTCCGCAGCACCGCCAAAGATTGCCTTAAATGCGTCACTTGTAGGAATATTTGCCAGGTTCACTGGTTTTACGGCCAGTCTGGCTCTTAATAACGAAATTCAATTGTTCTCCAAATCTGCAGTTAGGGAGAAGGTGCGGGAAACATTAACCGAAACTAACCCACAATTGTCTGTTACCTTACTGGATATTCAAAACACATATATAAATGCAGGCAGCGATATTTATACCGCAAAAGGAGTTTCAGGAGCCTATTTTAATAAACTGGCCGGACAACAAATATTAGCCCGTGCTACACGGGATTATTACGATTTTATGCTTGTGGGTTTGGTCGTCATCATCGCTATTCTTCTTTTTTCACCACAGATTCAGAAGGTTGTTTTAAGGTTAAGAAAAGGAATTATTCCTTATTAGATAAAGCATAATTTATTAACGGGTATTAGCTGATATTATAAAGCCAAGGTGAAGAAAGGGAGCACCGGAAGATTGCAAGGCCCGCGATAGTCGCGGGCTTTGTTGTTTGGGTTTATTTTTTTTGCCTGTCAAAATGGGGATTCGCATTGAAGCCCATAAAAATGCTTAATCTTCGTTACCAGGGTATTTCTCCTGTTTCAGGATTATTTTCCTCACTGAAAAATTTTCCTGTTGGTCCATCATTGTCAATCAGGGCATATTTTACTATCCGTTTTCCGGCATCTTTAACAGTTCCGGGGCCACGATGACCATTGAAATCTGTTTTTGTAAATCCCGGGCAAACGGCATTTACTTTGAAGTTGGTATTTTTTAATTCGTATGCCAAAACAACAGTGTACATATTCAAGGCTGATTTGGAAGAAAGGTATACAGCGCCTTTGTAGTCGTAATATTTATATGTTGGGTCACTGTGCAGGGTAATTGAACCCTGACTTGAGCTTACATTTACAATACGGGGTTCTGACGACTCTTTTAATAAATCAATAAATGCCTGTGTAACTCGTACCACGCCGTAAACATTCGTATCATAAGTTGCTTTAAACTGGTCAATAGTTGAGTCAAGTGCCGTTTGTGGGTAACCACCATAAATACCTGCATTATTTACAAGTATGTCCAACACTTTTGTTTTTTTACCTATTTCTTTACGGGCTTTAATTACTGACCCGTCATCTGTAATGTCAAGCTGAATAACTTCTACATTGTTTAATCCCTTCGCTTTTAATGTAGCTACGGCTTCAACACCATTTTCCAAATTACGGCTGCCAAGGTAAACATAAATTCCTTTTTGAGCAAGTTGCTGCGCGACTTCGAGGCCAATGCTTTTGTTAGCTCCTGTTACTAATGCAAATTTCATTTCTTGTATGAATTTTATGAAGCAAAAGTAGAGAGCTGAAAAATAGCGGAAATGGACAATTCCATTTATTTCCCCGACAAATCTTGCCTGGGCAAAAAATCACTGGCACTTTTTCCTGTACTTTTTTTGAAGAGCCTTGAAAAATAATCAGGGTCATTAAAGCCCAGTTCATAGGCCAATTCTTTGATAGAAATATTTGAATAACGCAGTTTTCTCTGAGCTTCCGCCATCAAACGGTTAATAAAGTAGTCTTTTGGCGATGTTCCGGAATGTTCTTTTACAATCCGGTATAAACTGTTTGTAGATAAAGCTAATTTTTCTGCAATTGTGTTGATAGAAGGTTGCTCTGTAAGGTACGTTTCGACGACTAATTTGAACTCGATAAACTTTGAAAGGTTAGTGTTTAAGATATTGAGGGGTGCTTTGTTTTTGAAATAAGCGCTGTTTAATTCTGATAGCAATGAGTTCAGATAAGCTAATATTATTTCAGTGTCGGTCTCATATTTATCTATGTGAAGTATCTGATTTAGAATGCCAAAAACCTTTATTACTCTTTCTTTTGCGGCACCGTCGAGAACTATGGTTGGTGCGTTTAAAGGATTGACCAAAAAGGGGAATTGTTGTGGCAGCAATGCCAATGTGCTTTCATCAAACAGCAGCTTGAAATATTTAAGATCGTCTGTTTTAGCGGGTGGCGTAAAAATTTGATTGGGCATTGCAAAAAGCAAGTGTCCGTCAGTAAGCGTAAAGTCTTGTAAGTCTAAATTGTATGTAATTGAACCGCTTTCAATTAATACAATAAAATAAGAAGATAACCTGCGAGGTTGCAGCAATTTTTTTTGACTATCAACTGAAAGATACGGATTGTCGTTTGAGCGAATCTTTACTCCCAGTTCATCATTCTGTAAGCCCTCATCTTTCCCTTTTTGTTTTTTCATGTTTCCTGGTTAAATGTGAAGGTATAAAAAAGTTGTATGATACCAGAGTTCATTTGTATAATCTGAATAAATTTCTTATGTCAAAGTATTATAAATCAGGCTTTTCCGTACCATCAGAAATTTTTATCCCGGCTTTCTCAAATTCCCGGATTAATCTTTTATCGAAACCTGCGATATATGATGCAAATAACAAAGAATCTTTTGCTTCAGGGATTGTTTTAAAAGGAACATGCGGTTCTTTGAACCTATATAAGGTAGCTTTAGTACTATCGTTGCCTTCAAGAAGTACTGAGTCACCGTAGTCTGTAATCTTGGCTGCGTAATTATTTGTAAGGTATTTCAAGGAATCATTTTCTATTTTGTAAGGAAGCCCGAACCGGCCAACTTTCTGATTATAAAAAACTATGTATTGCGAATCAATATCAAATTCGCTATATCCATTTGCTATTGAAAATCTATGCCATTTTCCGATTAGTAATTTTTTATTTCCTTCAATGCTTTTAAGATCCGGTGAATCGCAGGCAGAAAGAGCAAAAATGAAAAATGCAAGAAAATAAGATATTGATCTCATCATAAATAATTTGTTTAATAATCCGCACTAAATACTGCCTTGCAGAAAGCAAGGCAGTATTTAGTGCGGGGGGTAATTTAAATCAGTGTTTATTGCGCCCAAATAGTACAGTTAATATTGCCATTAGTATTAGTGCCCCAGGTCTCTGCCACCATAATAGCCGGAATATTTAACTGACCAAGAGTATAGCCTAAACTACTCCACTTGTTATAGTGGTTGGCAAAAGTAATGACGCGATTTTGTCCGGTAGTAACTTTTGTAACTCTGGAGCTGTAAATCTGTCTGAAGCCATCACCGCCATCGATATTTTTACCTGTCACCCAACGGGTCCATACGTTATAGCCTGCACCATCGCTTTCAAATGTTCCTAAATAGGTGCCGGTATGAGGCGATACTGCACCCCATGTTTCGTTCACATAATACTCATAATAAGGATTTCTGGTCCATCCGTACCAGCCGAAAGTACCACCACCGGAATTTGAATAAGTACCGAGATTATATCCTATTTTGTAGGATGTAGAACCTACAGAATAACCTTTGCCGCACGTAAAATTGCCATTAAATCCGTTCCAGTTAACGCTGTAATTTCCGCCAGGGCCATTTGCGTAATTAACTGTACCGGTAGCGCCATCACTTTTCCAAAGTGACCAAAAGAAGCCGTTATGTGTACCCGATTGGTAGAATTGGGCCGCGACTTCAGCTTTGGAAAGACGCTCAATACCAACTACCCCAGGTTGGGTTTTTGCCTCTTTTTTACAGCTTGTTAAAATTGTAGCGCCTGCAAGTACAACGAATGCAGCAGCGCCAAAAGCAACCTTCCTGGTTACTCTTGTTAGTGGGTTTTGCTTTTTCATATCGTGGTTTAATTTGGTTAAAGAAGCAAAAAAAGCATGTTTAAAAATGGAACAATGCTAATAATCACCAAATTTGTTACACAAATGTTCATACCCTTTTTATTGTTAACCTCTCAAAAATGTCACAACTGCTCTGTAGCAGCAGTCGGTATAAACCGTTCTTTACGGTTGCCAGAGATCGGTTTCTTCGGTTGGATCAGTTTCTGCGATAATACCACAGTGGTACCGCTCTGCATTATTTTACTGGCTTTCTGAAGCCCTTGCCAGTTTATCTTTTACATCTTGCAGGCCGGGATTTAATGCAAGCGCCTTTTTATAGCAAATAATTGCCTTTGAACGATCACCTTTTTTCAGGTATGCATCGCCCAACTGGCTAAAGGCAGTTGCTGATGCGGGGTAGTTTTGGGTATTCATTTCCAGTAAACTTATTGCATTATCCAGTGCTCCATACTGGGTTATTATCCTATGGCAGATAATAATCAGGCTGAAGGATGTACTCTTTGCTGAAATGCAACAATTGCATCAGTAGCATGCAAATAGCCTCCTGCGCTATGGATGGTGTTCTTTATATCGCGCGCAGCATACCTGATCGATTCGCTTTGGAATACTGTTGTCACAGCCTCACGAAGTGCTTCGGCTGTAAAATCTGTACGGTCAAGAATAAGGCCCAGATGCAGATCCCGTACACGTTCTGCTGTTGTTACCTGTTCTTTTATAGATGGCAGAACAACCATAGGTACACCATAATACAGGCTTTCCATTGTGCTGTTCAAGCCGCCATGAGTAACAAAAACATCCACATGAGGGAGTAGGGCGGTTTGGGGAACAGAGCGCTTTACAACAAAATTATCGGGAATGGGTTCCAGTGTATGTAAGTCGATCTGATCTCCAACCGACATTACTACGGTCCAATCAGGTGCTGAAAAAGCAGAGAAACATTTACGGTAAAAATCCGGTTCATTATTTCGTAATGTGCCCAGTGAAATATAGATCCTGATTGCTGGTGACTTGCTGCTTTGGGCTACCGGCCATGGGATTGATGGTGGCGCTGTAAAGGAGGGCCCTACAAACAGAAAACGCTCATCGAATTGCGCTGCATCAACCTGGAATGTTTTTGGTAGAAATACCAACGTTAGCCCGGGTACTTCTGAAAATATCTCCTGAAGGGTAAGAGCAGGGAGCTGATACGATGTTGTAACCGCTGCAAGCGCTTCACTGGCAGCATGTGCAAGTAATTTGAAATCCGGGTCAGTAAAATTTTCAATAATCTTTTGTTGTAGCCTGGGACTATGAAAGGGGCGGAAGCCGATCGCGGGTAATCGCAATATCCGTGCTGCGAGCCTGGCCGAAAGCAGCATAGTATTAAATATAATACAGTCAGGGTTTATATTTTTCAACCTGGCTATAATTTCCGGCACTATACGGGGCGATTCACGCGCCATTAAAAACGGTAAAAGTGCAATCTCTTTGTCCCCGGGAGGCGTTGTATTCTGACTTCGTGAAGTTCCAGGTAATATGACCGGGATGCCACCAGCTTTTTGTATGGCGCCGGCGAAGGATTCGCCGATAAAATAATAAACCTTATGGCCACGTTTGCTTAGCTCGGCAACGATGGGGAGCGTTGGGTTCACATGACCATATGCTGAAACATTGAAAAAAACGTAAGTGGGCATATTTCTTATATTCCTATGTGGGCATGATATCTTTCACAAAGATAAAAATCTTTTAAGATCAAACTCCAAAAGGTTTAGTACCATAGGGATCACGCCTTACTAATTACTTGATCGTATAATCCTTTACGTCCACTTCCGATAACCTGAAATATCCATAGGCAAAGTTTTCGAAATGGGTCTGGTTAACGATATTTCCTCTCACCGAACCCGGTGTTGTTTGAAACGGGCCGCTACCAGATCCGGATGCTGCTAACAACTTTCTGAAATAATCATAGTATCTCCTGGATATTCCATACAGCCGGATGTTTACCGGATCTCCTGCTTTCAGATCTTCGTCAGAAAAATATTCCTGCATTAGTTTGCCTTGACTGTTCTCATCATCTTGTGTTTTATAATCCGGAAACTTTGATACAGGTGATAGAATACGGTGCAGATAGTAGTTTTCCTCACTGCCATTATCCTGGTAGTAGTAGGTGATTTCCACTTCATCACCTCCAAATCCGCCATCATCATTCTGTTCAATATTATTTTCAATATCCGGTACGCCTATACAAGTTTCGGTTGCGGTATAAGTTTCCCCATTTAAAACTACTTTTAATGTATAAGTTTCCCCGATAACAGGATGGAAATTGGAGCAGATATATTCTCCCGTACCGGGATTTTCTGTAAAACTAAAAGCAGTATTTGCTGAATTTGTTACAACAATATCCGCTCCTGAAACTGTTGGGAATGTAGGGCTGTAATATCCCGTTGTGGTGGAGAGTATGATTTTCTGCTCATTGCCTGTCGTACCCTTTATCCAGTCAATCGATGCGTCAATTACCAATTTGGGTTCTGCTGTTTCTAAATCCACTTCCACTACTTTTGTGCAGGACAGGAGAAAAAGACAGCATGAAACAACCAGGTATTTAAGTATATTCTTCATTTTTATATTATTAGAATTAAAATTTGAAATTGTAAGTCACGCCCGGAATGATACCGAAAATGGATATCCTCTTTGCTTCGCTCAAGCCTGTTTCCCTGTTTTGCTCGAACATGATAGATGCGGCGTTGCCTCTGTTGTAAACATTGTAAATACTGAACACCCATTCACCTTTCCATCTTTTTTTGCTGTCAGGTTTTGGTGTGTAGGTTGCCGATAAATCCAGATGATGATAAGCCGGGAGCGAATTAGCGTTTCGCACTCCGTAATTCCCAATCGTAATTCCCTGGTACTGGTATTTGCCGATGGGAAAGGTTGCAGCTTTTCCTGTTTGGTAGGTAAAAATGCCGCCAAAACTCCATTTTTTTGTCCGTTGATAAGCGGCTGTAAGTGAAAAATTATGCGTTTTATCGTAATTGGCGCGATACCATTCGCCGTTGTTAATGCCAGGTTCTTCTGCATTTCTTCCCGGTGTGCGCTGCTCGGCTCTGGAAAGTGTGTAAGAAAGCCAGCCTGTCAGTTTCCCGGTATTTTTCTTCAGCATCACTTCAAGACCGTAAGCCCTTCCCTCGCCATTTAGCAATACCTGTTCTATGGCTTTCTGGGCAATCAATTCGGCACCGTCAATGTAATCTGCTTTGTTTTTAATTTTCTTGTAAAAAGCTTCTGTTTCCAGGGAATATTTTCCATTGCTGAAATTTCTGAAATAGCCCAATGCAACCTGGTCAAGAATTTCGGGTTTCAGATATTGGTCGCTCGGCGCCCATATATCGAGTGGGGAGACGGAAGCTGTGTTGGAAATTAAATGGATGTACTGGCTCATCCTGTTATAACTCGCCTTAATGGATTGGTCGTCATTTATGCTATAAGAAACTGCCAGACGGGGTTCTAAATTTCCAAAACCAGTAATCTTTTTGTTTTTACCGTAGTATGTTACACCCGTGGGCGTTCCTTCCTCATAAATTTGTAACGTGGGATTGAAAACTACTGCCTGATTATTGGCATAATTATTTACATTCTGTTCCCCCAATCGCAGGAAATTGCTATATCGCAGGCCATAATTCACGGATATTTTATCCGTGAGTTTTTGCTCGGCACTGATATACAATGCATTTTCCCAGGCGTATTTTTTTTCAAGCTGGTCGGCATTGATAGGCGATTTTTCATCCATAGGTTTTATGGTGCCGGGATTGAACTGGTAGTAGATGGAATTGAGACCATAATTCAAAACCAGCTTATCAGATACACGATGGTTAAAATTGTACTTCAGATTATAGTTACGGATGTCCGATACCCAATCAATGCCAACATATTTTATCTTCAGGCCATAATCGTACTTACTGTAAATGATTGATGCATTGGAAAAAAGTTTCTCGGAAAAGATATGATTCCAACGAAGATTAAAGAATGAGTTTCCATAAGTGTTACTGAAAAAATTGCTGAAATCCATTTTATCCTTGCCGAAATATCCTGAAAGAAAAATCCTGTTATTGTCATTGATGTTATAATTCAGTTTGGCATTCAAATCGTAAAAAGAAACAGAATTGGGGTTGTCAGCCAGTTTCATAAACAACTGGGCATAAGAAGTACGACCAGCAACTACGAACGAGCTTTTACCTTTTGCAATAGGGCCTTCTGCCAGTAATCTGCTCGAAATAGCCCCAATTCCCCCCGTTACGTGATATTCCTGGTTGTTCCCTTCTTTTTGATAAATATCCAGAACAGAGGAGGTGCGCCCACCGAAATTAGCAGGTATTCCACCCTTATACAATTTCAAATCTTTAATCACATCAGCATTAAAAACGGAGAAAAAGCCGAACAGGTGGGAAGTATTGTAAACAACGGCTTCATCCAACAATATCAGGTTACCATCAACCGAACCTCCCCTGACGTTAAAGCCTGTTGCTCCTTCCTGTGAAGTGGAAACTCCCGGAAGTTGCAGAATCGCTTTTAAAACATCAACCTCACCCATAACTGCCGGCATCTTTTTGATGGTGGCGATAGAAAGCTTATTCACACTCATTTCCGGGTTCCGGATGTTGGTTGCCGGACTATTGTATTTTATCACGACTTCATCTAAGGTTCTGCTTTTTTCAAGCATCGAAAAATTCTTCTTGGTGTTTCCTGTCAGCGTGATATGTTCCTCGATATTCTCAAATCCTATACAGCTGATAACGATTGTATATTCCCCTTTGGGCAGGGTGACAGAATAAAAGCCATACGAATTGGTAATTGCCGAAACTTTTGCTTCAGGAATGAAAATGCTTGCGCCGATTACTGTTTCGGTGTTTGTTTTCATGGTGACTGTTCCACTTAATGTCACTTTCTGTTGTGAATAGGCCCCGAATGAAACGGTTATAAGCAGCAGTATATAAATAATCTGGTATCTCATCTTTTAAAAATCGATTTAACAGTTGTAAATTCGACACAAAACTATTCCTTTGGATAACTGCCTTTTTTTAATTATACCAAATGCGGTATCTTTTATAGCAAAGTATGCCGGGGTACTACAAAATGTATTTCTTGTCTTATGCGTTTTTATAATGTGTCTTGTTTTCGTATAAAAAGCAAACACTTTCGTATAAAAAGCAGATCAGACCAGTGCTTTAATTGTTAAATTTGTTCTATACAATTTTATAATGAATGATTTTAGCCATCAGCAGCTTATTAGCGAAAACGTGCTTTTCCGTTTCCTGATTTCACCCGACCGCAGAATATTCCGGCATTTGCTGCTCATTGTTTTTATAGGTGCTGTGTTGTACAACAGCACTCCCGTAATTGACAACCCGA
The DNA here is from genome assembly GCF_037483205.1 of Chitinophaga sp. CCNWYY40. Lineage (NCBI taxonomy): Bacteria > Pseudomonadati > Bacteroidota > Chitinophagia > Chitinophagales > Chitinophagaceae > Chitinophaga > Chitinophaga sp. CCNWYY40. Next base: position 926,172 of record NZ_JBBHLF010000002.1, on the reverse strand, counting down.
TAGTGATATTTGTATATTTTATTGCATTATTCTATGTAAATATGTACGTGCTGGTGCCAAAGCTTTTGTTCAGGAATAAGAATATTGAATACTGCCTGTCTGTGATCGGTATCCTTGTTGTAGTGGCTGTTTGTGGTTATTTTTTTAATCCTTTTAATAAAGAAAATGGGCTGAATATCCCGCTTTTTTCCTTCCTTACCGTGCTGCTGTTAGCGGCTTCATCTTCCATAAAACTGTTTCAGAAGGGAATGATGGACAAGCAATTGATCTACGAGCTGAAACAGTCGAAAACTTATGCAGAACTGGAACAGTTGAAAAATCAAATCAACCCGCATTTTTTGTTTAATATGTTAAACAATGCCAATGTTCTAACGAAGAAAGATCCCGAAAAAGCCTCGGAAGTTTTAGTGAAGTTGAGCGATTTACTTCGCTATCAACTTTATGACAGTGCAAGAGATAAGGTGTTGTTGACTTCGGATATTCATTTCCTGGAAGATTTTTTAAATTTGGAGAAAGTAAGGCGGGATAGTTTTGATTTCCTGATTTCAAAAGAGGGAGATTTGAGCGGTGTGCAAATTCCTCCCTTGCTGTTCATTTCGTTTGTGGAAAATGCTGTGAAGCACAATAATGATGCAACAAAATCGTCTTATGTGAACCTGTATTTCGATGTTAGAAACGATGAACTTTTCTTTAAATGTATCAATTCCAAACCTATGGTTAAATCTGTTAGTAATACAGGCGGATTGGGGCTGGCAAATGTTAAACGAAGACTGGAGCTTTTGTTCCCGGCAACACATAGTTTAAGTATCGAAGAAGACTCAGAAAGGTATTACGTAACTTTAACCATAAAGCTATGACCTGCATAGTAATAAAAGAAAAGAATTAAAATATAGCAGACGATTATTTTGTTATATAGTAAAGCGTAAAAAGTTATGAACTGTATTATTATTGATGATGAACCATTGGCGAGAGAAGCCATAGAGATGTTGATTAACAAAACAGACGATTTAGATTTAATCGGTTCATTCAACAGCCCCGAAACCGCCACCAATTTTATAGAAAACAATACAGTTGAGTTAATCTTTCTTGACATACAAATGCCGGGAATTAACGGAATTGAATTTGCCCGGACCATTCCAAAAGAAACATTTGTGATTTTTACAACCGCCTATTCTGAATTTGCTACCGACAGCTACGAGGTAGATGCGATTGACTACCTGATAAAACCCGTGAAATTAGAACGTTTTCAAAAGGCTGTTGAAAAAGCCCGTACCTACTCCAAATTATTAAAGGCGGACTACACCAATAACAATATTGAACAGGTAGCAGATGATTTTTTCTTTGTGAAAGCAGACCGGAGAATTTTTAAAGTCTATTTCAATAACATACTTTTTATTCAGGGCTTAAAAGATTATGTGGTAATGCACAGCGAAAATCAGAAAGTAATGACGGCGATGAATATCAAAACCATCTACGATCAATTACCCAAAGATATGTTTGTGAGAGTAAGCAAATCCTATGTCATCAATGTTAAGCATATTGATTCTGTGGATAATAACACCGTGTACATAGGTACAAACGAGATCCCCATCGGAAGTATTTACAGGGATTTCTTTTTCAATGAGTTTGTAACCAAAAAGATTGCGAACAGGTAGGTTCACAACGTCCCATTGTTAGCGCCCATTATCTTCTTTTGTATAAAAACCAGCCGGTTTCGTATAAAATGAATTTTAGCCGTTCCCCTATAGGCTATTTTAGCAGCATTTTATCAGAAGTCCTTTTACAGACGAAGGAATAAGTTAAAATGTATGACTAAAAGTTTTCTAATGCTGATCATCTGTTGCATATACATCAAAGCGGAGGCCCAGGAGGAATGGACATTGAAGCATTGTATAGCGTATGGTCTGCAAAATAACCGGAATGCCAGAATTTACGCTAATCAGAAAATAGCTGCCGATGCTAAAGCCAGGGAGGTTCTTGCCGATTATCTTCCCAAAGTGAGTCTTACTTCAATGTTGGATAACAATCTCAAATTGCAGCAAAATGTTATTCCAGCCGGAGTGCTGGGGCCAAATGAAATAAAGGTATCTCTTACACAAAAATTTAATTCCAATGCCCTTGCACAACTCGACCAGGTATTATACGATCAGTCATTGCTGACGGGCCTCAAAGCAAATAAACTCAATAGGGAACTGGCGGATCTCAACATTCAACAGAGTCAGGAATCAATTATCTACAATATTAGCGCTGCCTATTTTCAATTGCTGGTGTACCGGCAACAAATTCTGCTGTTACAGTTTAACAGTAAAACCTATGAACAACAGATAGATATATACCGTTTGCAGGTGGCCAAAGGTGTTGTATTACAGAAGGACCTGGATAAGGTGTCCGTGGATTTCAATAACACAATGTCGCAGATCAGGGTAGCTGAGAGTAATTTTCAATTAGCGGAAAATCAATTAAAATTCGAGATGGGATATCCTATTGATGATAAACTTCCTGTTAACCTGGTTGCTGCTATAGCGCCGCTGGCTGGCCCGGAGGATTCGCTGGCCAGTTTTTCTCCTGCCGCCCGGATTGACTATAAGGTATCATCCGCTAATATCAGATTATTAGAGATAGAACAGGCCCGCATTAAAGCCGAGGGCCTGCCCAAATTGACGGGATATGCGCGTTACGGCGCCGTTGGATTCGGCAACAAACCGGGAGGCGCCTATGATGAATTACTGCCATACTCGGCGGTCGGCTTAAAACTCACGATTCCGATATTGGACTTCTATAAACGTAATGCCAGGCATAAGCAGGCCGTGATAAGCCGGATCAATGCAGAGGAGAGTTTGAAGCTTTCTGAAAGTAGGTTCACCGTTGAATTTGAAAATGCCCGGACGAAAGTTACCCAGGCCCGGACCAATATGGAAAATGATAAACGAAATGTGGACCTGGCCGAATCAGTATTTAAGGTAACGAATCTTCAATTTCAGAAGGGTACCACTGATTTGAATGACTGGTTAATCACCCGGAATTCCCTCCAGTCAGCGCAAAATAATTATCTGAACGCTATGTATAGTTACTACCAGGCCCGGGTTGATCTTGAAAAAGCCGCGGGTACATTGAAAACATTTTTAAATTCTCTTTAACTGCGATGAAAAAAAGAATCGTATTGATACTGGTGATCATTGTAATGTTAATTGTTATGGTGTTCATGTTGGCATATAATAAAAACAAAATTGCAGCGAAAAATTTACCAGCTAAAACCGGAGATATCCGTATACCTGTTACTATTTACACTGTGAAGTCAGAGATCATGCTGGCGCGCCTGGTGAAAACCGGTACACTGGCGCCTTTAAGAGAGTCCAGGGTGTTCTCTGCTTCCGGTGGCCAATTACAGAGAGTGATGTTCAGTTTGGGTGATCATGTTAGGAAGGGCCAGTTACTCGCTGTTGTTGATAGCAGATTGCTTGCGCTTGACTTGCAAAAGGCCGAGACGAATGCGGCGAAGTTGGAACGGGATAATAATAATTACAGGGAACTGCTGGAAGGAAACGCTGCTACCCCTGAAAAGGTGGCGGGCATACAACAAAACTATAATGACGCAATGAACCTTGTTCAGCAGATACGAAAACAGATCGCCGATGCAAGCATTAAAGCGCCGGATGATGGTGTTATTGCTTCCAGGCCGGTTGAACAGGGTACATTCATAGGGCCCGGAACAGAAGTGGCTTCAATAGTGAATATGTCTTCACTGAAAGTACAGGTAAACCTGACGGAGGACGAAGTTTACAAAGTAGCTAAAGGCCAGAAAATTGCTATCACCACAGATGTTTATCCGGGAAGGATTATTCCCGGGGTAGTAACTTTCATTAGTCCACAGGCTAATCAGGCATTCAACTACCAGGTTGAAATTACGGCGCCTAATGATAACTCCATGCCGCTGCGTGCAGGTACATTTATTAATGCTGATTTCTCAAAGAAAACGGAACGGAAAGTATTACTTGTTTCGCGGGAAGCCCTGATTGAAAGCACTACCGATGCAGCCGTTTATGTGGTGATAAATGGCAAGGCTATCCTGCGGAAAATCAGTGTAGGTATAAATTATGGAGATGAACTGGAGGTATTGGATGGTTTGGAAGAAGGGGATAAGGTAGTTATTTCTGGTCAGGTTAACCTGAAGGACAGTGCTTTAATTAATGTTATTAAGTAAAGAATAATAGGTATGTCAATTACTGAAATCGCCATAAAACGGCCACTGTTGCTTATTGTAATCTTTACAGTACTGATCCTGTTTGGTATTCAGTCGTACCTGAGTTTAAATTACAATCTCCTGCCCAAAATTGAGGTGCCTACAGTTTCTATCAGCACAATCTATCCGGGGGCTGCAGCGGCTGAAGTTCAAATCAATGTTACAAAAAAACTGGAGGATGCGGTTTCCTCGGTGGAGGGGTTGGATCAGATTAGTTCAACTTCTCAGGAAAATCTTTCAGTAATTACCATTTCTTTCAAGTCGGGAACCGATGTGGATAAGGCAGAACGTGATGTTCAGCGAAAAGCTGATCAAATTATCAGTGAGTTACCACTTGATGCTAAAAAGCCAAGGATAAGTAAAGTCAACCTGGATGAAACGCCGGTTATTAAAGCCGGCGTTACGGGGAATTTGCCTCCCCGGAAAATTTTTGACCTGGTCGATAACCAGTTGCGCCCGGTATTACAGAACGTTCCCGGAGTAGGACAGGTTAACATTATTGGAGGAGAAAAACGGGAGATTCAGGTAAATATAAGGCAAGACAGGCTTTTGGCTTATGGGCTTTCCATTGGGCAGGTGACAAGCGCTATCAGTAATGCAAATCTTTCATTTCCTGCCGGGAGCATTGAAACAACAAACAGGGAGCTTTCCATCCGCTACGATGCAAATGTGGATTCGGTCGGGGAGCTTCGTAACCTGATCATTTTGCAACACCCCACTCAGGGCGCCATAAAATTAGGCGATATTGCTGATGTATCAGATGGGGCGGCAAAGCCTGCAGCCATCAACCACATAGATGGGATTCCATCAATTGGTATTCAAATCATTAAGCAGAGTGACGCCAATGCGGTAGCAGTAAGCGACGGGGTAAAGAAGTGTTTTACTGAGTTAGAGAAACAATACCTGGGGCAGAAACTGCGGTTTAATGTTTCCTCGGATCAGAGTATATATACATTGCATGCAGCTGATGCAGTTATGTTCGACCTGTTTCTGGCTGTAATAATTGTAGGTATTGTAATGCTGGCTTTTCTCCATAGTGTGAGAAGTGCATCATTTGTACTGATCGCTCTTCCATCTTCTATCATTCCTACATTTATTGCCATGTACCTGCTGGGATTTTCCCTGAATCTAATGACGTTAATGGCAATGTCGTTGGTAGTGGGAATTCTTGTAGACGATTCAATTGTGGTGCTGGAGAATATTTATCGCCATATGGAGATGGGGGCTGATCGCCGGAAGGCAGCATTGGAAGGGCGAAATGAGATTGGTTTTACAGCCTTATCTATCACATTGGTGGATGTGGTGGTGTTTCTGCCGCTGGCATTAGCCGGCGGGATGATTGGAGCAATTTTACGGGAATTTTCTCTCGCCGTTGTTTTCTCAACACTGATGAGTCTCTTCGTATCATTTACCATCACACCTTTGCTGGCAAGCAGGTTTGGGAAACTGGAGGAGCTGTCTGCAAAAAGTATTTGGGGAAGGATTAATTTGAAGTTCGAGTACTTTATCGAAATGATAAAAGAAGAATATGGTAGATTATTAAGGGTAGTGTTAAGAAGAAAGAGATGGTTACTGATGCTTGTAATGTGCCTGATATTTGGATCCATTGCATTGATCCCGATGGGGTTTATTGGAGCTGCGTTTATACCGAAGGCGGACCAAAGTGATTTGATCCTGAATATGGAATTGGAGCCAACAGCAAGTATTTATAAAACTAATATGAAGGTGCAGCAGGCGGAGAAGATTATCCGGGAACAACCAGAGGTAAAAAAGATCTTCTCCAGTATAGGGTTTGTGAGCGGAAGCGTGGCTGGAGCATCATCAAATGCCAACCTGGCTGAACTGACGATTGGCCTGGTCGATAAGAGCCAGAGAAGTAAAAGTTCCGAGGAACTCGGAATGTATCTGCAACAAGAATTAAGTAGCATCATAGAAGGTGTGAAGTTTACAGTAGCCTCCACTTCAATAACCGGAAATGTAAGTAACGCGCCGATACAGATAGCCATTAAAGGTGTTGATCTGAGAGACATCCGGCAGGTTGCTGATGAGTATATGAAGGTTGTGGCAGATGTTCCCGGGACGCAGTTTGTAAAGCTGTCTGTAAAGAACAGGAAACCTGAGGTAGATATCCGGCTCAATAGGGAGAGAATGAGTCTCCTCGGACTTAATGCGGGTGCTGTTGGTGCGGCGCTACAGAATGCATTTAGTGGGGACGATAAAAATCAGTTCAAACAAAATGGGAATGAGTATGATATCAGGATAGGGCTGGATCAGTTTAGTAAATCGGATGCCAGCAATATAAGGAACCTGCCGGTAGTAAACGCTGATGGTCAAACAATACTGCTGCGGCAATTCGCGGATGTTGAAGAAACGCTGGGAGAAACCACGCTTCAGCGTATGGATCGACTCGGATCAATTACAGTGCAGGCAAACGTTTCCGGGCGGCCAACGGGTACTGTAAGCGCTGAAATCAAAGCTAAGGCAAAATCTATAAAGGTGCCGGAAGGGGTTAGTGTTCAGTATCTGGGAGATTCCAGGAATCAGGCAGATGCCTTTGGAAGCCTTGCCCTGGCACTTATCACCGCAATCGTACTGGTGTATCTTATTATGGTGGCGCTTTATGAAAACGCGGTGTATCCGTTTGTGGTGTTGTTTTCGATACCGGTGGCACTGGTTGGCGCATTACTGGCGCTGGCGCTTACGATGGAAACATTAAACATCTTCACGATTATCGGAATGATTATGCTGTTGGGGTTGGTCGCTAAAAATGCTATTCTCCTTGTCGACTTTGCAAATAAACTCAGAGAGGAAGGATTTGAAACGGTGGAAGCATTGATAGAAGCAGGCAGGGAGAGGCTTCGCCCGATTCTAATGACAACGCTTGCGATGATTTTTGGCATGTTACCCATCGCAATGGCAAAAGGCGCCGCGGCTGAGATTAAAAACGGAATGGCCTGGGTAATCATTGGAGGGTTAACAAGTTCTATGATACTCACGCTTTTTGTGGTACCGGCTATGTACCTGATTGTGGATAGTATACTTGTCCGTTTTTCCCGTCACCGTAAGAAACCCGCTATCGGGTACTTTTCATAAGCAGCAACAAGGCTGCTCATTCCGGGCAGCCTTAATTTTTGCGGCGGGTGGAAGAGGAGAGGATAGAACCAGTTGATATCTTTCTGAACACTTATGGGGTGCAACAACACATAAGGTGTAAACAGATGTAGGTTTGCTAAAAGGGCCCCGATATTTATCGGGGCCTAATTCTACCTGGTGTGTTACCTGTTTTTGGTTTGATTTTCTTAATTTTGTAAGATGATCAACAAAACTGAAACCACGGTTGCCCGGTCTTATACATCGGATTTGAAACTGAAAGGATTTAAGGTCCACGAAATTTCAGGTATCTCAAATCCCTCACAACCCCACGGCAGGCGTGACTTTTATAAAATAGTGCTGGTCACCGGTGATATGATCATTTACCACGGTGACGAAACGATCGAAATGAATGATACGTTTTTATTTTTCGCCAATCCCAATATACCTCATACGGTAGTGGATCGTTCCACGGAAAAGAAAGGGTATGCCTGTTTGTTTACGGAAGCATTTTTCTCCGGAAGGGAACGAACGGAGATCTTACAGAACTCTCCATTATTTCGTTTTGGCGTGTCACCGGTAGTTCGTCTTAACAGGGAACAGGCGGCGTTTTTAACCGGCTTGTATCAAAAGATGCTGTCGGTGCACAGGAGTGATTATCATTACAAAGACGAATTGCTCCGGGGCTGTATAGAGCTGATCCTTCACGAAGCGTTAAGCATTCAACCATTACAAAATGAGCTGAGGCAAAAAAATGCTGCTACGCGGATTACCTATCTCTTTATGGAATTATTGGAGAGGCAATTCCCGGTCGATAACACCGGAGATCCGCTGAAATTAAGAACGGCCCAGGACTTCGCCGCAACCCTGTCTGTACACGTAAATTATCTCAACCGTTCGGTAAGCGCTGTTACCGGTAAACCAACCTCGGTACACATAGCGGAACGTATTGCCTCAGAAGCAAAAGCGCTGTTGCGACATACCGATTGGAGTGTGGCCGACATCGCCTACAGCCTGGGTTTTGAATATCCCACCTACTTTAACAACTACTTTAAACGTGTTACCGGAACTACTCCCCGGTCATTCAGGACGAGTAAGGTTTGAAAGTCATACTTTTTGGTTTGATTCTCTTTAACAGGAAGGCCCATGTAAGCCGGAACTTTGTATTAATAAAACAGGATGAGGAAGTCATAAAAACTACACTCACTTTTAACTATTAATTACAAAGGATTATGAAAAAAGTATTGATTACCGGGGCCAATAAAAGCATTGGGTTTGAAACCACGCGGCAGCTGCTGCAAAAGGGATATTACGTTTATTTAGGTAGCCGTAACTTAGCCAATGGCCTTGAAGCCGTAGAAAAACTCAAAGCTGAAGGGTTGAATGAAGTGGAGGCCATACAAATAGATGTAAACAACCAGGCATCAGTAGATGCTGCGCGTGCTGAAATAGGCAAAAAAACCAGTGTACTGGATGTGCTTATTAATAACGCGGGCATTAGCGGCGGTCTTCCGCAAACGGCGACCGGAACAGATATTGCCGTTTTCCAAAAGGTGTTTGAAACCAATTTGTATGGCGTGGTAAGAGTTACCCGGGCTTTTATTGATTTGCTGCAAAGCGCTCCGCAGCCCCGCATCGTAAACGTAAGTTCAAGTATGGCATCGCTTACATTGAATAGCGATCCTACCTGGCCGTTTTATCATCATAAAGGCGCCGCTTACCTTCCGTCGAAAACGGCACTTAACATGTATACGGTGACCCTGGCTTATGAACTCCGTGACACGCCATTTAAAGTAAATGCTATTGACCCTGGCTTTATTGCTACCGATTTCAATAACCACCGCGGAACCGGCAGCGTGGAAGAAGCCGGGGCACGTTTGGTTAAATACGCTACTATCGGCGATGATGGCCCCACAGGGAGGTTTTTTAGTGAGGAGAATAACCCTGTTACCGGAGAGATACCCTGGTAGTGGCAGGCGCCTGGTGGCGCTGAGGGGACCCCTATGAATGACAAAACCTGCGATCATCGCGGGTTTTGTTGTTGTTAGTCACTACTTCCTGTATACTTCTCCCATACCTCTCGGATACTTCTCGGATACTTAGGACTCGTCTATGTGTCGTATTCCCCATACAGTCCCTATACACTCCCTATACTGTTCCTATACTGTTCCCATACACTCACCATACACTCACCATACACTTCCAATACACTCCCCATACACTATGAAAACTTTACACCGGCAAAATGCGGCAAAAGCGGCGGGTTTATTTTTCTGCATCTTCAGCAGTGATTAATTTCGTATTGTATTTCGAAATACAATGGATCTGGCCAGGAGGAAAGCTTAACTGGCATAGCAAAGGAGGGATGGTGCGGAGGGGGGAAGTGGCAGGCCGGGTAAGTTAACTACCCAAACCCTGCAAAAAAGCATTGAGATCATCTTCTTTGTCCAGTCCCAGCTTCTGTTTGATCCTGTAACGGCTCATTCTTACGCTTTTGGCTTCAATATTCATCAGCTGGGCAATTTGGCGGGTGTCCATTTTAAGATACAGGTAGGCGCAAAGCTTCAGGTCGAGCAGGGTGAGCTTTTTCTGTGCTTTGTCGTTGATCAGGTGAAAGAAATCGGGGTGTATCTGTTGGATCTGGACTTTTGCATGCTCAAAGTCGTTATCGATCACCATTTCTTCCTTCAGGATTTTCTGCATGTTTACGGAGTCGCCTTCCGTTAATTTGTCTTTGATATGCAGCAGCGTCTGGTGCTTATGTTCGAGGTGCAGCACATTGGCCATTACCTCTTTTTTGAGTTGCTGTTGCTGGGTTTCCAGGAGTTGCTGCTCGGCTCTGAGCCGAGCGTGTTCTTCTTTTTCCAGCTTTACCTGCATTTCAGACTCGTGTTTTTCCAGTTGCAGCTGCTTTTCCCGCTGCAGGGAATAACGTAACCTGAAGTGATAGGAGCGGAACATGAATATCAGTCCAAGCAGGGAGGCAAGCGCTATGCAGGCATATAAATAATTCTGCATGGTGCGGCTTTTCTCCCGTTCTTTCAGGATCTGCATTTCGTTGTTTTTCTTTTCCGTTTCGTATTGTATTTCCAGCTTTTGGGTATTGAGCGCCTGTTGCTGATTAAAATTTTTGTTGTTATATAGAGTGGCCTCTTTTTGAAACTCCAGCGCTTTCCGGTAATCCCCTTTTTGTTCATAAAGATTAGACAGTGCCTGCACCACATTGATTATAGTATAGTAAGAATGACCGTTAGCCGTTTTCATCACCTGGTAGGCTTCCAGCAGATAATTTTCTGCCTGTGCCTCGTTGCCTTCCCGCCGGGCATATTCGCTGAGGATGCCTAAGCTGCTGGCAACCACCTCTTCACTGTTGGGGGCATCTTTTAACACCGACCGGGCAATACCGGCATAGTGAACAGCTTGCGCTTTGGCCGCTGCATCCTCAGCAGGGAAGTATTTCAGATAGCAGTTGGCAATATTTATACAGGCAATGGCATAGGTGTTAGCGGCAACCCTGCCGGGGTACTGCCGGTAAAGCGCCTCCGGTTTACCCAGGTAGTACAGCACACTATCCAGCTCCTGCCGGTTTTGGGTAGCATTGAATTTATATTCATGGGCTACCGACAGGGCCGTATAACAATTGCTCAACAGGTTGTAATCATTTGTTTTGAGCGCATTGTTTGTGGCTTCCCGGGCATAGATCCCTACCTTTTCTTCATTGTTCCAGCCCGAATTAACAACGTAAAGCTGGTAATATATTTTGGCGGCAATATAGGGGTCAGGGATTTTCTCCAGTTGCCGGAGGCCCAGCTGGCAATACTTTACCACATCGTCCGACTTATCCAGCGTTTTATATAACAGCGCACGGGTATAATAAGCATATGCCATTGCCACGGGGTCGTTGGCCTGTTGCGCGCTGGTGAATACGGAATCAACAGTTTGTTTCAGATCGGCATATTGCTGCGTATTGAATTTGATGTTTGCCAGCATCGCATAAGCTTTAGTGGCCTCCCGGTAATTTTGATGCCGGAGGGAGAGAGCCACACTTTGCCTGGCCGTGGTCATGGCAAGGGAATAGTTTTTACTGGCCCGGTATATTTCAGCCAGCTGATTAAGTAAAGGCGGTTTCTCCTTTTCATTGAAAGCGGGGTTAGCGGTTACTGATTGTAAACTATCCGACAGCGGCATTTGTGCAAATGCAAAACATGACCACCCGCATATACAGATCAACAGACAAACAAAGGGTAGATATGGTAATGATTTCATGCGGTTAAATTACTATAAATCACTAATAGTCAGTATGAAAAGATCTTTAAAGTTATAAATATTTATATTTGTAAGATAATAATAGTAAGATGTTTGAAAATGTTGTAGTCATATTGTAGACGCTCTTTTCCCCCTGGGTAGTCGTTTTGTAGGCTACCTGAATGCCTGGTTAAGAAACATTCACCGCACATTTGCACAGGCAATAACGCCAACGAAAAAACCTTGAACCCATGAACAGCAAAACATTATCTATTTTGTCATATGTAACCCTGATCGGTTGGCTGATTGCTTACTTCTCCGGGAAAGAGAAATCAGACAGCCTGCTCAGATATCACCTGAGGCAGTCGTTAGGACTTGCCATTGTGAGTATCCTGCTCAATATTACCCTGACTATAATAGCGCACGTGGTGCCCTCTTTATCTTTCCTCGGCCTGATCGGGTATGTGATCCTTATATTCTGGATACTGGGAATTATCAATGCAGCGAACCAGGCAGAAAAACCTGTTCCGGTGTTTGGTAAAGTATTCGAGAACAAATTTTCATTTATCAATTAGCCAGGATCCGCAGATCTGTTATTATAATTATATAGCCATATCAGAAATTACCGCATGCAGCCGCTTCAATATTTTACCCGGGAAGGGAATGTATATACAAAGAAATCCCAGACAGCATTCTTTTGTTTGTTGGCCCTTTTATTATCTGGTCTGATCGTATTTATCCTATACAATAATCCAACCCGTGGGGGAATAGTGAGTAGCCTGTTAATAGGTGTATTTGCAGTTATCATCGCGCTGAGAGTTACCGGCAACTTAAAGATCGATGTAAATGCCCGCACCATTTCAGTACAACCTGTTTTCTTTATATCTCCAACGGAGTACCGGTTTGAGGACTTTCAGAATTTCCTCATTTCAAAACAGTCGTTTATCGTTACTGTAAACGCAACTGCCGCTATGATCATGGATAAAAATGGCAAACGGAAATCGGTGATGCTGCACCAGACTATGTTTCTTACAAAGCCGTTGCAGCAGGTTACAACAGAAATAGCCGGCATCATGGGCCTGGAGGAGGAAGACATCGCTTAAACCTGTAATGATGGCATCGTATAACCTGAAAGCTGTTGACGGGAAACTGAGTTTCCAACCTAACGGCGTATACAAAGGCAAAATTATTTCTTGTGTAATACTGGCGGCAGCAGCCTTCATTATTCCGCTGATATGGCCGCTTAATTACGAGGTATCCAGGTTTATAATGTGTATAGGCGTTATCTGTGGCTTTTACGCTGTGTACGACTTCCTGTTTAAAGTAAACCTCACGTATGTTTTTGATGAGCGTACCCGGGAGGTTTATCTGAAAGCACCGGGTTTGTATTCGAGGAAACTCATGTCATTTGAAGAAGTATATATTTTGCAGGAAACAACTAATAACGACCTGCAGTATGTTATTTCTAATAAAAAAGACAGGTTTGGCAGGAATTATGCTGTCAGCGACTATTTTCCGGATACAAAGAAAGGAAGAAAGCGACAGGAAGTATTTGAAACAGAAATACTGGATGCTATAAACGACATGCTATTTACGGTCAAAGCACCGAATATTTAAATCTTGCAGGATGGGATTACCTTTTATTGAAATCATTGAATCTGTAACACCGGATCCTAATGCGTTGATGTGGAAGTTTGCAGATGCAGATAAGGAAATTAAGGATGGTGCCGTACTCACCGTAAGGGAAAGTCAACATGCCCTTTTCCTCAACGAAGGGCAGCTGGCAGATGTATTTCCTGCCGGGAAGCACACCCTGAAAACCGAAAATATTCCCATACTCACAAGGCTCCGGGGTTGGAAATATGGTTTTGAAAGTCCCATTAAAGCAGACATCTATTTTTTCAACACCCATCAGTTTGTAAACCTCAAATGGGGTACCCCGGCGCCGGTGTTAATGAAGGATGCCACCTTTGGGCAGGTACGGGTAAGGGCTTTTGGTACGTATAATATCCGTATTACAGACGTATCAAAGTTCTTCAAAGAGTATGCAGGTACCTGGCCACGACTCAGCATCACAGAGCTGGAGTTACAGTTACGCGATTTTATAGCACCGAAGTTTGCCGAAGTACTTGCACTGGCGCAAATTTCCGTGGTAGATGCAGCAGGTAATATTTCCGGGTTAAACGAAAAAATACAACCTCTCCTTCAGCCATACTTCACTGACTTTGGCCTGGAAATTACCCGCTTCACCATTACCAGCATCACCCTGCCGGAAGAAGTCCTTAAACAATACGACAAAGTTACCGGTATGAACATGGTAACAGACATGAATAAGTTTTCGCAGTACAGCATCGCCAATGCGATGGACAAAGAACATTCCGATTTAGGAGATGGCGCCCGGCAGGCAGTAACAATGGGCCTCATCACCAATATGGTTACCCAGGGAGCCATGCAATCCAAACCCGCTCCCGCAGCAGATATCACGGAAAGACTCAAACAACTGAAGGCACTCTTCGATGCGCAGCTGATTACAGAACAGGAGTACGCTGCCAAGAAAGAAGAACTGCTGAAATTACTTTAACCCTCAACCCGCAGGATTATGGCAGAGGAAAAGAAACGGATACAAGCCTACCTGGAACAGCTCAAAAATAAGGTGGAGACCCAGGAAAATTATGGCGGCGAAATAACAAACGAAGAAGCCAGAATGGATATTCGTGATTGTCCCGAATGCGGCGCAGGACGGGCCTATCATAAAGGACTCACGGCCTGCGCCTACTGCGGTTTTGTATTCATGGATACAAAGCTGACGGATGGTGTGAATATCAGGAAGGAAAATAATTCATAAATCATGTTCAATTTATTCAATAAGAAAAATGAGAACCTTGCCCTGATCGAAGAGATGAGAACCAGGCAGGAGAGATGGTTTGTTTTCCTGGAGAAGCTGGAAGCCCGCATGGAGGAAATGAACACTGCTGCCGTACCTGAACTGCAGAAAGTTTTCCGCCAGGACACAGATCCTTATAAACGCGCGCACATCCATATGCTTTCGGGGCTGCTGGGACAAATTAACCAGATGCGGAATAAGGCGAACGAGGTAAAGGAAGAGAATATTGTTTGTTTTATGCAGGAAGCCGAAGCATCGCTCCCCTCCATTATTTCCGGTGCCGCGAGTGAGTATCGCAGGAAGCTGTATGCTTTCAGAATGGCCTGCCTGGACCGGCATAATGTTTTTGAAGACAAAATAAATCATGCCATTTCCCTGCTGCAGGGCGCTGCCGGGGAACAGGACCTGGAATCGGCATACCAGGAGGAACTGGCAGCATTTGAACGGATACGTGATAAGTTCAGTTGCAAACAGTGTGGCGGCAATATCACTATTCCCAGGATGTTTTTTATTGATACTTATATCACCTGCCCGTTCTGCCAGTCGCAGAATACTTTTAGTCCTTCTACAGGAGCGCGTATGGTATTGCACCAGGCCCGCAGCCTGGCAGAGCAGCGAACGGCTCATTTGCTCCGGAGCTATGAAGCCAGTAACCCGAAGAATCCGGACTTGTACCGTCACTACCTGCGTTGCATGTTTGATGAATGGAATAAGATAGTACCTGATATGGTAGTGGAGAATGAGAAATTTTACGAGCGCTTAATAAATGAATATAATATTAATCATCATCCTTAAATAGAAATTATATGTCTGGTAATCCATTATTAGAACCTATTCACGGCATTACATTAGAAGATTACGGCGCCGCCTGCGCGAGACTCGGCAGCGGTTTAAGTGAAGATGACGTAGCAAAGGCTTTGGGGGTTGAATTACCCGTTTGGCAGGAAGCCAACCTGCTGTGGCCTGAGCGGATGAAGCAGGACGCCACCTTTCACATTGTTACCCTCTTTGGCCAGTACTTTGGTCAGGCTGATCAGCACCCGAAGTTCAGCGGCTTAAAGGCCAGTGCTTCACCGGAGGGCGCGGGCAATATCGAAAAAATTAAACAGGATAAAGACTTCTACCAGGAGTTGGAAGTGGCCCGGCAGGTAGCCTACGATTATGGCCTGGACGGCGCGCAGTGGATCGTCGATAATTACGGTATTCCCATCGGGGATTTCCAGATTGCTGCGTCTTTATGGAATGACCAGATCCACCGGGATATCCAGGCTGACTATGCCGGGTATAATCAACGGCAGGCAGCCTACCAGGCAAAGTATCAGCAGTTGTTTGCTGAAAAGCAGGGTGGAAACGTAGCAGATGATATCGAGTTTTAAAGATATTTTTTTGTAACACTCCAAATAAAAAGAAAGGCTGTATCCAATGTGATACAGCCTTTTCTCATTTGGGCACCTGATCGGAACATACATTTCTTTAGTAGTTCAACGACAGCACCCGCTGGGCCAAGCCCTTTCCGGTGAGGCTGCCGGTTTCACTGTCGAAGTCGTAATGAATACCGCCATATACTCTTGAAATGGAGGCTTCATTGATCATATCAGTGAAGCTGTTGAAGGAACGTGGGGAGAATCCTTCCGGCACTTTTTGTTTATCCGTAAACACGAATCCGTTGCCAAAGCGTGCTGCCAGGATGTTGCCTGCTGCGCTGGTAAAAGTAGCATGACCGGACGTGTACGACGGGAAAGGAGGCGTGCCTATCAGCGGCGACCAACTGCTGTCGATATGCGAGCGGATATACGTAACAGGGCGAAGCAGGTTATACTGGTATTTATATTTCCAGCAAAGGATGCCTGCATCGTTCAATCCTATTCCTACCTGTGCAAACAGTGTAGCCGCCTGGCCGAGGCTCAGGTGTTGTTCCGTAACCAGTTGCGTGGTGAGTGCAATCAGGTGGCCGGGAGGTGTGAAGGTACCGCCGCCATCTGCCCAGTAACGGGCAATGAGGGTTTCTTCCGGTGTAAGTGTTTTCCCTTTCTGGTAAACAAAGTAGGCCGCTTTGTAGAAGGTGCTGAAAGTATCTGTTGAAAAAGCAGGATGCGGGATCACTGCTGAATCAGCTGCCGTAGGCTTAACCATCGGGCGGTTCTTTCCCCAGTAAGGTAACATGGCGCGCTGGAAAAGTGGCGGTGTGGGTACCCAGTAAGCTGGTCCTACCGGCGGCGTATAGTCGGTAGGGAAGTTGTTCAGATAGCCGTCTTTTCCTCCGTCTGAAGCAGACCATTGGTAAATAGCAGTGGCGATTAATTTGCCAAAACTGATGGAACGGGTCGCCACTTCGGGGGAACAGCTGTCCGTATACGCCTGGAGATTGTCGCTTTCCAGCTGGTTGATCAGGCTGAGGTTCTCAACACTGGCATTGGCGAAAAGGCTTTTAATAATCTGCGCCATCGCACTGTTGGCAGCTATGGCCCAGTTATAGCGCTTCCATCTTTCCGGTGCGGGAAGACGGCCAAGCCCGTTGAGCTGTCCGCCCAGTGAAGGCGCTCCGTTCATGCCACCCAATACTGCCTCGCGGAGTGCAACGCCGGTATAGGCTATAGCCCTGGCTGCCACGGGTGGACTAAACCCCGGCGTTTCTTTTATCAGCTTCAGCTCCAGCGCATACCAGGAAACAGGGACGGCCACCTCTCCACCGGATACCAGCGTGCCGGCTAACATATTTTTTGATGCATCAGGAACAGACTGAAGAAGCGTGTCATTCTTTTTACATGCCACTATACTGACAAGGAGAAAAAGTCCCGCACAACGGGATAACAAACAATAAGATTTCATTTTTTCTTTCTTTTTAAGGTTAACATAAAGTGGTTAGATACAAACAATTCCGGCGTTTCCCATCGGGCAGGGAAATCAGCGTATTCGGATTTACCCGGCTAAAGTAGCAGATCACAACGCAGCCAATTAGCGTAGTGCGTGCTTTTTTTAATTGAATAAAAGTTTAAATTGTAAATGATCCGTGAACACCCCGGATCCGCGCATGGAAATCTATCTTAATAAAAGAAATTTTTATCAGCGCATAACATCCCTAAAACAAATTATAACATGAATGCTGAATCACTAATCAGCTATGGAGGGCTACTCATCGTATTCCTTTCGGTATTCGGACAAACAGGATTGTTTTTCTGCTTCTTCCTGCCCAGCGGTGGCCTGATGTTTACCGCTGGCGTACTAACGGCCAACGGGAATTTCAATTATAATATACTGGTGGTTTGCGCGCTGTGCGCCGTTGCAGCCATTGCCGGTAATGTAACCGGGTATTGGATTGGCCGGAAAACCGGTCATCTGCTGAAGAATAAGAAAGACTCCGGGATCTTCCGCCGGCAGTACCTCGTATCAGCAGAAGCATTCTATAAAAAATATGGCGCCACCGCGCTAACGGCAGGTATATTTCTTCCACTCATCCGCACCTTTGCACCTATTGTGGCAGGAATGATCGGACTTGATTTCCGCCGCTTCCTGTTGTTTGTTACCATTGGTTCCATCGCATACGGATTCAGCTTTGTGCTGGCTGGTTATCTCATTGGCAGCATGCCTTTCCTGAAACCTTATCTTAAATATTTTATCATTGTTATCATCGTTACAGTCACCATCCCTGTAGTGATACGTATCGTGAAGGAATTCCGGAAATCATCTTCCTAACTGTATATTTTTGCTATTGTATTTTTATATTTCTCCGTGACTACCTTCCTTTTCAGGCTGAGCTTTGGCGTCATTTCCCCGCCGGCAATACTCCATTCCGTGGTAAGCAGTTCAAACTTCTTAATTTGTTCCACATGATTAAAGTGCTGGTTGTAATTGTTCACTACCTCCTGGTACATGTCCAGTACCTTCGGTATTTTAACGGCATCTTCATTGGTGGTGTAAGGAATATTCTGCTGGTTCATCCAGTACTTCAGGTAGGTAAAAGCAGGAACAATTAATGCGCCTGTAAATTTCTCCCCTTCACCTACTACCATGATCTGTTCAATAAAAGGACTTTCCTTGAATTTATTTTCAATGGGCTGAGGGGCCACATATTTTCCTCCGCTGGTTTTAAACAGCTCTTTCTTACGGTCTGTTATTTTCAAAAATTTATCATCTACCCATGATCCGACGTCCCCGGTGTGCAACCAGCCATCAATAACGGTTTCGGCGGTGAGGTCCGGTCTTTTATAATACCCCATCATTACCGATGGACCCTTTACACAGATCTCGCCATCTTCTGCCAGCTTTACTTCAATACCGTTAATGGGCGGACCTACGGTACCAAACTTCATATCGCCGGGTGTTTTCCGGTTCACACAAATAACCGGACTGTTTTCGGTAGGCCCGTATCCTTCGTACACAGGGATCTGCGCGGCGTTAAAAATACGCAGTAGTTTTTCCTGGCAGGCAGCGCCACCGGTTACTATAAACCGGATCTTATTACCGAGCGCCTGCCGCCATTTACTGAATATTAATTTATTGGCAATGGCCAGCTGCAGGTTGTACCACGCGCCTCCGCTGATATTGTTATCATACTTTCCAGCCAGGGATACTGCCCAGAAAAACAGTTTACGTTTGACACCTGTTAGTTCGCTGCCGGTAGCCATTATTTTTTCAAATACTTTTTCCAGCAGACGGGGAACGGTGGTAAAGCCATCCGGACTAATCTCTTTCAGGTTGGCGCTGAGTGTATCCATGCTTTCGGCATAGTAAATACTGATACCGCTATACAGGTAGATATAAGTTACGCACTTCTCAAAAATGTGATTCAGTGGTAAAAAACTCAATACCTTACTGGGTTGCGGAGAATCTTCAAACGGAAAACTTTCTTTGGACAATAAAACATTCGACACAATATTATGGTGCGACAGCATTACGCCTTTGGGCGTGCCGGTAGTACCGGAAGTATAAATAATGGTGGCCAGGTGATGAGGATCGATGCCCGCTTTGATGCTTTCCACCTGCTCCAGCAAGGCCGGAGTGGCCTGCGCCGGAATCGTGGACCAGTGCGTTGTGTCGGGTATTTCATCAAAGGTATAGATATGTTGTAAAGAAGGAACCCCTTCCCGGATACTGTTTACTTTATCGAGCAATTCCTTACTGCTCACAAACATATATTTTACCGCGGCATCTTTCAGGATAAACTGCAGCTCGGCGGGGTTGGTAGTAGGGTAGATGGGCACCAGCACAGCGCCTGTTTGCTGCACGGCCAGATCCGTGAATACCCATTCCGGGCGGTTGTTGCTGATAATAGCAATTTTATCGGCGCCTTCGGGCGTAAAGTCGTTCCCGCCAACACCCAGTTGCAGCAGTCCTGCACTGAAACGATTTACAATTTCAACAACACTGGCGGTGTCATAGGTTTTCCATTGTCCGTTGATCTTAGCCGCAAGCATATCAGGTTTAGGGAATTGGGCCAACTGCCAGGCGACAGCATCAAAAAGTCTTCTCTTGGAAATATTGTTCATACGTGAAAATTAAGGAGTATACTTTACCGTTAAGATAAATATACTAAAAAATCAGTATGATTTCAGGACCGGCTGAAGAAGTTAGGGCACCATTACGCCCTTATACTTTATAAAAGCAATCAATAATAAATGAAGGAGATGGCATTTTATGTCGCCTCCTTTATTATCAGGTGTAAAACGGACAATTAAAAAAACAGCTTTCTTACTGATATTTTTATGTTATTCCTTTATGGTATTTGAATGATATTTGATTGATTGATAAAAAATATTTACATTTCGGGTACATCCAAAATTTTAGCCAACCCAATTGATACCAAGATCAGTTTTGCCGTAAAAGATCCACGCATGCCTGCAAGAAAAGACGTTTGTTTTGAGGAAGCTGCTTTATGGAAGCGATTTAAAGGTGGCGATAAAGCTGCTTTTACGCTGATTTACCGCGAATATACCAGGTACCTGTTTGAATACGGTTTCAGGTTTTGTACGGACCGGGAGAAGTTGAAAGACATGATCCATGATCTTTTTATAGAGATGTGGAACAGCAGGGATACCATCAGCGACGAAGTGGCCATACGGTTTTATTTATGCCGCAGCCTGAAGTATAAACTCATCAGGGCCAATTATCAATACAGAACTGCTTCCGGCAGGCAGGATAAATTCCTTCACCAATATAACCAGGTAGAATCTACCGTAGAAGAAAGGATCATTGATGCAGAAATCAGTGATTCACGCAGTATCCTGCTCGATAATGCGATCCGGAAGTTATCGCGGCGGCAGCAGGAAATTATCACCCTCCGCTTTTATATGGGCTTTACCAATGCCCAGATTGCAGAACTGATGCACATGAAGTACCAGTCTGTGAGCAATCTCCTTTATAACGCCCTGGGGCGCATCAAAGAAACGCTGGAAACCACTCCGTTTGCCCGGCGCCTGCTGGAAACCTTTTATCTCTTTCTCTGACATCCTGTTTCCGCTATGGTAGGGCATTTCCGCCTAAGTTAAAAAAACTTTAAATTTTTTGAGTATAAAATGAGCGTCTTTGTCATTTATGGTAAAGGGGCAGTTAATTGTCTCAAAAAAAACAGCTGCATGAAGCATTTTGGAGAGGATACCTGGGAATTTATCCGGGACGATAGCTTTGTTCAATGGGTGTTACGCCCCGATGCGGTTAATACCGCCCGGTGGGAGCAGTGGATGGCAGCGCATCCCGAACGGGTCGCTGATCTCGAAAAGGCCCGCAGTATGGTGCTGGCATTGGGCAACGTACCACAACCCGCAGTAGACGAATCGCTGCTGCAGGAAGTATACGCCGCCCTCGACGAACATATCGCGGAAGAACGCCCCGCTACGGAATGGGCGCCGGCACGCATAAGAAGGATTTCGCGTTACAGGTGGTGGGGGGCAGCGGCCGCAGTGCTGGCAGGTATTACCCTGTTATCCATCTACCTGAAAAAAGACAACAAAACACCGGTAGCCGCGAAGCTGGACAGCCACATGGAAAATGAGCAGCTTACCCGCATCAACACTACTAATGCCAATCAAATCGCCTGGCTCACAGATGGTTCCACCGTAGTGCTGAACGCAGGTGCCTCTATCCGCCACGATGCCTTTTTATTACAACCAAAAAGAGAAGTATTCCTGAAAGGTGATGCGTTTTTTGATATCGCCAAAGACGCTGCCAGGCCATTCTTTGTATATACGCCTGAAGTGGGGATCAAAGTGCTGGGAACGAGTTTCCGGGTAACAACAGAAAACGGGAGTTTAACGGTGACCGTAAAAACCGGTAAAATAGCCGTGTACAACCTCGCCGATAAAGACCAGCGCAGCTATGTGGTTACACCAAATCATAAGATCCGTTTTAATACCCGTACCTCGGCATTTGTGGCCGATTCGCTGAATACCAGCGATGTGGCAGCATTGCTGCCTGCCGTGGAGCCACCGCCTTTTGTATTTGACAATACCGCCGTAACAGACATCTTCCAGGCAATGGAAGCGGCCTACAGTATAAAAATTAATGCAAGCGAGGAAGTGTTTGGGAAGTGCATGATCACCACTACCATCACCAATGAATCATTTGAGAATAAACTGAAAATCATTTGTGCAGCTATCAATGCCAGCTATAAAATCAGCGGGGGCCAGGTATATATTACCGGGAAGCCCTGTAGTTAAAAGTATTGTTCACTTGTAATTCCGCTAAAATGATCCCTGAGTTCACTTGACTATCAACCAAAAAAAAGTGGCGATGCACTAACACCGCCACCTTGTAATTTTTTCCTGTAACGTCTGGACAACTGCCACAGGAAAGGATTTGTCGTACTAACGTTTTCATTAATCACAACAAAACACTTGAAGTTATGCACAAAATTGCAAACTCCAACCGGACTGTCATATTTTTTATGAGGGTTACTCTTCTGCAAATAGGTTTTCTGCTCAGCCTGATCACCTGCACATTCGCCCGGGATGTGCACGCACAGGAAGTATTGAGCAAAAAGGTGTCATTGAACATGCCGCCCACCGACCTGCGTAATATCCTCAGGGCAATTACGGAGAAAACTGCCGTAAACTTCACCTACAATAACAGCACATTACCCGTTAAACAACGGGTTGCGGTAAAGGCCAGCGATGAGCAGCTGGGCGAAGTGTTACACCGTCTGCTCAGTCCATTGCACATCACTTTTGAAGTGATCAATGAACAGATTGTGCTGAAGAAAGAAGCCCCTATGAACATTGAGGGGTTTAACGTGCTGTTTCAAAAGATCAGTGGTATCGTAAAATCCAACGACGGCAGCCCGTTGCCAGGTGTGAATGTAATGGTGGCCGGTACCAACAGGGGTACCGTTACCAACGTGGAAGGGCATTTTGAGCTGGACGCAAAGGAAGGGGATGTCCTTGTATTTTCTTCAATTGGTTTTGCCCAGCAACGTGTAACTGTAGGCGCCAACCCGGTACTGAATATCGTGATGACTACCTCCGCCACCTCGCTGGATGCGGTAGCCGTAACCGCATTGGGTATCAAAAGAAGTGTAAGAACATTGGGTTATTCACAGGAAGAAGTAAAAGGAGGAGAAGTAGCTAAATCCAATGCGCCCAATATTGTGAATGCATTGGCAGGAAAAATGGCAGGCGTGAATGTAACCAGTCCGAATGGTGTGGACGGTGGTACCACCCGCATCGTTATTGGCGGTAACAACACTATCCAGGGCGATAACCAGCCCCTGATCATTGTGGATGGTATGCCTATGGCCAACGACCTTGCGCAGCCTTACGATGTGCGTAATGCACCTACCGGTAGCGCCATGTACGCCGGCAACAGCGCAAACGCTGCCAGTACCAGTTCTCCGAAAGATTTCGGTAGCCCTATCAACATGATCAATCCCGAAGATATTGAAACCATCAGCGTGCTGAAAGGCCCCACCGCCGCTGCTTTGTATGGTGGTAAAGGCGCCAACGGCGTAATCCTGATCACCACTAAGAAAGGCGCAAAACGCAACGGTTTGGGTGTGGACTATACCTATGGCTATAAAAATATTGACCCATACCGTTTCCTCCAGTTGCAGAATGAATATGGCGCGGGTGGCATGGTATCGTTAGATCCGCCGCAATATTTAACAGATGCCAACGGCAATCCTAAGTTAACGGAAAACTGGAACGGCATGTTTGTGGATCCAAAAACAGGTTCCGGTCCTTTTGGCGTAAATACCTGGAACCAGGTGGGATGGGCCGGTTCAGGTCTTTCCTGGGGTCCGAAAATGGATGGCAAAATGGTCACCTGGTGGGATGGTTCCCAACAGGCAGATGTACCGCAACCCGATAATACAAAACTGCTGTTCCGTAATGGCACACAGTCAACACATAACGTATCCCTTTCCGGCGGTAACGAATGGGGATCTATCCGGGCATCCTATTCCCGCCTGGATAATGAAGCCGTATTGCCAAACAGTGATTACTACCGCAATACCTTCAACCTCGGCGCCAACATGAAGCTCACAAAAAGAGTAAATGTGCAGGTTACTACTTCCTACATCGTTAATCAATATCATAACCCTCCGCAACTGGGTAACGACGATGCCAATTCCTGGATGAAGCGCCTGGTATACAATGCCGGCAGGAACTACCGCGGCGAAGATATCGGCATCTATAAAAATGAAGATGGTTCACAGAACACCCTTTCCGGTTTTCCGTGGGTGGGAAATGGCGGCTATACCGTGTGGAATATCTTTGAAAATAATACGGTTCAGAACAGGCGTAAATTACTGGCCGGCGTACAGCTGAATTATGAAGCCACCGATTTCCTGGATTTTGTTTTCCGCGGAGGACTGGATAATAACACCAATGAGCTGACCATTAAAAACAAACCTACCGATGTTATTGGCATCACCAAAGGATATTATGGTCATGGTACAGAGCAGGACAACGCTTCCAACATGGATTTCATCGGAACGCTGCATAAAGAAAACCTGCTGAACGGTGTGCTCAACGCAAAGTTCTCACTGGGTGGAACCATTTACCAGCGCGACATGTACGGCATGTTTAATTACAACGATAACTGGGCGATCCCGAATGTATATTCGCTGAACACAGGTACTTATCTCGGTAACCCGCACCCGGTAACAGAAAGCCAGCTGCGTAAACGCATGAATTCTGTATACAGTTTCATTAACCTGTCGTACAAGAATTATCTTTACCTGGATGTAACTGGTCGTAACGACTGGTCATCCGCCTTGCCTAAAGGTCAGTGGTCTTACTTCTTCCCGTCTTTTGCAGGTAGCTTTGTATTTTCTGATCTGCTGAAGACAGATCCGGCTATCCTCAGCTTTGGTAAAATAAGGGTAGCGTGGGCGCAGGCAGCAGTAGATCCTGCTCCTTACCAGGTTAACTATAATTATTCCAGCTTAACATTCGCAGGCCAGGCGGCTAACCTGCTGCCAAGCTCGCTGCCGGCGAAAGACTTTAAACCAGCCATTAACACCACCGCTGATTTCGGCGTTGTGTTAGGCTTTCTCCATAACCGTTTGAATGCTGATTTCAGGTATTATAAAGGAAAGTCCAGGAACCAGATCCTCAGCTCTCCACTGCCTATAAGCTCCGGGGTAAGCACCATTGTGGTGAATACCGGTGTGCTTGAAAATTCAGGTATGGAACTGATCCTGCGTGCTAAAGTAATTGACCGGAAAGAATTTGGATGGGATGTATCCCTTAACCTGGCGCACAGCAACAATAAATTGTTGTCGTTGTCTGATGGAACTGACCGTGTAGATATGGCGAGCGCCTGGAACGATGGCGGCGGACACGGCCCGGTTATTTCAGCAAGAGTGGGCGACCAGTTTGGCACCATTTACGGCCATGATTATATCTACGATCCAAAAACCGGCCTGCCACTGATGGTACAGAATCCTTTCGGCAATACAGCCATGAATGGTACCCTGTACCAGGCTACCGATGGATTGGTGCCTTTGGGCAACGCCACGCCTAAATTAACCGGTGGTATCACCAATACCTTTACATTCAAAGGCGGCATTTCTGTAAGCACGCTCATTGATGCAAAAATCGGCGGCGACATCTGGTCCGGTACCTATGCAACCATCATGCAACAGGGCCAGGCGCCGGAAACACTGAAAGAAAGGAATGGCGGCGGGCTGCCATACACTACGCCTAATGGCACACAAACCAACTGGGGCGTGATATTACCCGGTGTGTTCCCCGATGGAAAAGTGAATGATAACGTAGTGCATTACTATTATAAATACATGCCTTACGGCGTATGGAGCAGTACCGATCTGGGCTCCGGCGTGAAAGGAAGCGACTGGATCAACAGGGGCGCTGTGCTGGAAAATACCTGGGTGAAGATGAGAGAGATTGCTGTTAACTACCAGGTGCCACAGAGCTTTGTGAGAAAAACAAAAGTATTCCAGGCCGCATCGCTGTCGCTCGTAGGAAGGGATCTCTTTTACCTCTACACTTCATTGCCCGATCATATCAACCCGGAAGGTGTAAACGGTGCAGGCAATGCCCAGGGGCTGGAGTTTATGTCTATGCCGAGCTTCCGCTCTTTAGGTTTCCAGGTAAGGGTTTCTTTTTAAAGGAACAGATCTACTCACCGATTAAAATGTGTAAAACATGAAGAACACAAAGAAAATATTCCTTTATATAGCCGGTGCATCCATCATGCTTGGAGCCTGTACCAAAGATTTCCAGGATATCAACACTACGCCGGGATTACCTACCGTTTCTACCATACCGCCCATGATAAACGGGGTAATCAGCACCCTGTTCCTGAAAGGGCAGGAGCAGGCGGCCATTCATAACGAATACTACTACCCGGTTACGCAGCTGGCTACTATCAGTGGTAGCTCCGGTTACCTGGTGCAGAATGGTGCGCTGGACATCTGGAATGATTACTATGGTACGCTGCAGAATCTGAACCAGATCCAGGATAAGATTAATGCTTATGCAGGAGATAAAGCGGAAATGGATAATATCCAGTCCATCACCTACATTTTACGTGCGTATAAAACCTTGCGTATCACCGATCAGTTCGGGGATATTCCTTATTCAGAGGCAGGGCTTGCGTATACTTATAACACCGCTAATTACCGTCCAAAGTACGATTCACAGGAAAGTATCTATAAAAGCCTGCTGGAACAACTGAAATGGGCGTCACAGCATCTTACCACTGCTGCCACTACACCGGGTGGAAAAGCTTACCAGTCGCTGGGTACTTCTGAAACATTATTTGCCAATAACATCAGCATGTGGCAGAAGTTTGGCAATTCCCTGCTGCTGCGTTATGCCATGCAGATAGTAGAAAAGGATGCGGCTACCGCCACGCCTTACCTGCAATACGCCCTGAGTGGTATTCCGCTGATCGGCGAAGGAGAAGACGCCGGCATGTGGCCTGGCAAACTTGGTGGCTATGTACTCAACGACAGCCGCTTCTGGTCTTTTACCTCGCATAAATTTGTACGCTTAAGCACTACCTGCTGGAACCTGATGGCGGATGGTACAAGCACGGCACAGATCTTTGATCCGCGGGCAGTGTTGTTCTTTGAAACCAACCAGGCAGGTGCCTGGGCGCCGCTTCAGCCGGGCAGCACCGCCAGCGATAATACCAATCCTTACCAGGATAAAAGGGATGGTGATTTCACCAACAAAGACAACTGCAAATTTTCTCCCTTTAATTATTATATAGTAAGAGATATTTATTATCAGCCTGAATTGTTTCTGACAGCTGCCGAAGTACATTTCCTGAAAGCAGAAGCATATGCACGCGGCCTCGGCGTAGCGAAGAACATGGTTACCGCAGGTACGGAGTACACCGCAGGTATTACTTCTGCCGTAAACTTCTGGTACTTTATTGCGCACAATACCAATGTTACCAATGATGCCTGGTCAAGTGTAGCACCTGCAAGTCCTACGCCGGTACAGATGGCGGCATTCCTGGCTAATCCGAAAGTAGCCTTTACCGGCACCGACGCACAGAAGCTGGATAAGATCTATGCACAGGAATGGTTATCATTTTTCCGTCAGCCCTGGCTCGCTTATAACTTATGGAGAAGAACCGGCCGCACGCCGCGTGATGGCAACCCGGCTACTTATGTGAACTTTAACAGGCTGCAATACCCGGAACAGGAATCGATCAACAATACTGTAAATTATCAGACACAATCCGGCCAGATGGGCGGTAACTCCAATACCGTAAAAGTTTGGTGGATGAAATAAGACTGTGAATTTAGATGAATGATAACAGCCCCGGGGAATTCTTTTCCCCGGGGCTTCTTCATATTATCCCTTCCAGGAAAATATTAATTCGCAATTAAATTTTCCTACATTAGCGGGGGGCAGTACATATGCATGCGCAGCTATATAACGATAAAGAACTATTCCAGCTGATTTCGGAAGGCGATGAAACCGCTTTCCGCATGCTCTTTCGCCGGTATGTTCCGGAGCTGCGGCCGCTAATATTACATCTGACCAAAACCGGTTCCGTAACAGATGATATTGTCCAGGAAACATTTTTGCGGTTATGGATCAGCCGCGACAAGCTCCCGGAAATAGAAAATCCCCGTTCCTGGCTGCTGCGGATCGTTTTTCACCTGTCGTTTTCCTATCTCCGTAAACAGGTGGTTCATCACAAGGCCATAGATGCCATTACATCAGACTATACTGCGGATGCGCCGGCCAGTTCCACGGAAGAAACAATGGTATACAACGCCATGATGAAACAGGTAAGCGCAGCGGTAGCGCAACTGCCTCCACAGGCAAAGCGGATCTATCTCTTAAGCCGCGAAAAGGGGCTTAAAATACCGGAGATCGCCGGGGAGCTGTCCATTTCCCCCAACACCGTTAAGAACTCCCTGGTAAGGTCGCTGCAGTTTATCCGGAAGCAGCTGGAGCTGTCGGGCCACCTTTTTCCCGCCGTGGTGGTGTGGTTGCTGACCCGTTAAAAAATTTTTTCTTTTCCATAGGTCCTAAATATTTACCTGCGCGTCTGTATGTATAGTACCACGTTTTAAGGAAGCGACCACGTTCACTGATTAACAATCAAAAACGATCATAAATTGTCGATACAAGACCGTTTAGCATACCTCCTGCAGCAGGCTGTAAGCCATACTGCTACTGCCGATGAGCTCCAGGAATTGTCGGACCTGATCCAGGCTGATGATACCGGACATACCGCCCAACTGGCGGAGATGCTGCTGCGAAAGGAACTTCCCGGCGAAGCAGCGGATTACGACGAAGCTTACTGGAACCAGGTGGCCGCCAATATACTGGCCGCCGACCGCACCGTGGAAAGGGTAGTACCTGTGCGTCCATCATACCGGCGCGCATGGCTGGCAGCGGCCGTTGTATCCGGCGTGTTGCTGTTGGCAGGCGGCGTGTACCGGTTGATGCAAAAGCCGGCTCCCGCACCATTGGCAACGGTTACACCCAAACCGGCCAACGATGTGGCGCCCGGTAGCAACAAAGCGGTGCTTATACTGGCAGATGGCACCCAGGTACCGCTGGATAGCGCCATCAACGGCACACTGGCGCAACAGGGCAATACAAAAATTTCCCGGCAGGGCGCAGGGCAGCTCACCTACACCTATAACGGGGCATCACATGATGCTTTGACCATGCAATATAATACGCTGCGCACCCCGCGTGGCGGCCAGTTCCAGGTAACGCTGCCGGACGGCACCCACGTATGGCTGAATGCCGAGAGCACTTTAAAATATCCCGTTTCCTTTAACGGGCGCAACAGGCAGGTGGAGCTGAACGGGGAAGCCTATTTTGAAGTAGCCGCCAATGCACACCAACCTTTCCGGGTAATGGTGCCCACCCGTACTGATAATGGAAAGGACAGCCTCGAAATCGCCGTGCTGGGCACTCATTTCAACGTGATGGCATACGACAATGAACAGCAGATTAAAACCACGCTACTGGAAGGCGCCGTACGCGTAAGCAGCAATGGCAACAGTAAACGCCTGCAGCCGGGCGAAGGTATTGCGCTGAATAAAAGCAACAGCATCTTATCTGCCCCCGCAAATGTGAATACAGAAGAAGCAGTGGCCTGGAAAAATGGATTTATCCAGCTGGAAGGCAACGACATCGCTTCGGCCATGCGTTTGATAGCACGCTGGTATGATGTGGAGGTAATATACAAAGCGCCCGTGTCTGCCCACTTCAGGGGTATCATCCCCCGGAATGTGCCGGTATCGCAGGTGTTGAAAATGATGGAACTAACCGGTGAAGTACATTTTGAAATAAAGGGAAAACAACTGATTGTATCGCCCTGAATCCTTTTTCCACGTTACAAAAAACATTGACGTTATGAGTCCTTAATGTTTATTCCATTACCAGTTTTTGAAGTGCCCAAAAAAACCGGGAGCGTTCGCTGCGCCCCCGGTAAGATCCGGGCCTGTAATTAAAATCGCTTTCGACAATTATCATTATCAACCCAAACTACACAAATGTATGCAATTGACGCTTTTTTCCCAAAGCGGGCAACCAAGCCCTGCGTGGGTCAAAAAATTTCCACGATTATCAGTAAAAACGTTCCTGATTATGAAATTAACGGTGCTTTTGATGACCATTACCCTACTGGAGGTACATGCAGCCGGGTATTCACAAACAGTTACCTTATCGCAACGTAACATATCCCTGGACAAGGCCTTTAAAGAGATCAGAAAGCAAACCGGCTATACTTTTTTGTATACCGATGAACAACTGCTTCACATCAGCAAAATTAGCCTGCAACTGAAAGACGCTTCCCTGCAGGAAGCGCTGGACGCCTGTTTCCTGGATCAGCCACTCACTTATACGATCACAGATAAGGTGATTGTTATTAAACGGAAAGGCGCGCCGGTGACACCCGCAAATGCACCGCCAGACAAGGAAGTGAAAGGGCGTATCACCAACGCAAAAGGAGAACCCCTGCCCGGCGTAACGGTGCAGGTAAAAGGTACCAGCAGAGGCGTGGTAACAAATGAAAACGGCGAGTACACCATCACCGTACCAACCGAAAATGCAATACTGATTGTTTCATCCATTGGTTATAATAAAGAGGAAGTACCGGTAGGCGCCAAAAGCGAGCTGCCGGTTATACTCCAGTCCAGCGCTTCCAGTATGAATGAACTGGTAGTAGTAGGTTATGGAGAACAAAAAAGAGGAACACTCACCAATGCTATCACCACGGTAACCGCGGCATCGTTTAAAGACCAGCCCGTAAATCGCCTGGACCAGGTGTTACAGGGCAGGGCAGCAGGTGTACAGGTAACCAATGCGGCCGGTTCTCCCGGCGGTGCTGTGAGAATCCGTATCCGCGGCGCCAACTCCATTACCAGCAACAATGGCCCCATATACGTAGTGGACGGTTTTGTAGGAGCTGAATTTTTTGCGATCAACCCGGATGATATTGAATCTATCCAGGTGTTGAAAGATGCATCTGCCACCGCTATTTATGGTAGCCGTGGTTCCAACGGTGTTATTATTGTTACCACGAAGAAAGGCAGCAAAGGCGCTTTAAAAGTGAATCTTACCAGCCGTTTTTCTTCTTCCACCGTTATTAAAAAACTGGACCTGCTGAATGCCGGTGATTTTGCGGAAACTGCCAACGCACACGCTACGGCGGTAGGCACCACGAAACCATTTACAGACGAACAGGTAGCAGGCTACCGCGCTAATGGCGGTACCAACTGGCAGGATGAAATTTTCAGAGCTGCACCCAGCCAGGAATATTTATTGAGCCTCGCCGGCGGCAACGACAAATCCGGTTATTTTATTTCCGGCAACTACCTGAACCAGGATGGTGTGATCAATAACTCTTCTTACAAACGTTATACGGTAAGATCTAACATCAACTCGCGTCTTTCAGACCGGGTGTCTGCCACGCTTAACATCACCGGTTCCTACAGCACCGCGCAGAATGTAGATATCCCTGCCGATGGCCCAAGCAGCCCGCTGGCGCAGGCCATCACCTGGTCGCCCACCGCGCCGGTAAGAAGAGCCGACGGTACCTACACACCCAAGGATTCGGTGGGTTCGCTCTTTCCTAACCCGGTGGCATTAACTGTTGACCGCCTCGCGGTAACTGATAGAATGCTGGCTAACATGATAGGAGGTTTCCGCTTTGAAATCCTGCCAGGGTTGAGCTACCACCTGCAGTATGGTGTGAACTACCTGGGATACGAGAACAAAAGTTTCGGCGGAAAGATGACCAACTCTGGCAATGCAACCAGCAGTATCCGGTCCAACAAGGAGATCACACTGCAGAATACAAATACCTTAAACTACCGCAGGTTATTTAATGAGGTACATAGTCTTGATATAACCGCGGTAATGGAATATCAGCAGTCTACTTATAATTATGTATCTGCCGGCGCCTCCAATCTTACTTACGAAAATTTCCAGTGGTATAACCTCTCACAGGGTACTGCGGGAGGCCCGTCTTCCGGCTATTCCAAATGGGCCTTGTTTTCTCTCGTAGGTCGTGTTAACTATGGTTATAAAGATAAATACCTTGTTTCCGCCGCGCTGCGTCGTGATGGTTCTTCCAAGTTCCGTGGAGATAACAGGTTCGCCTATTTCCCTTCCGTGTCTGCGGGTTGGGTGATTTCAAATGAACCATTTATGCAGGAAGTACCGGCGCTCAGCACCGTGAAACTGCGTGGCAGCTGGGGACTTACGGGTAACCAGGGCGTAAATCCTTACGTTACTTATTCGGCCTATTCCAACAGGGTGGCATCTTTTACCAACTCCACTTTCCTGACCGGTATCGTCATGGGTAATATTGGTAATCCCGATCTGAAGTGGGAAACTACTGAGCAAAAAAATGTGGGTCTGGACGTTGGATTTTTAAACAACAGGATTAACCTGACGGCAGACTACTTTATAAAAGATACACGCGACCTGCTGCTGAACGAAACGTTGCCGCTTTACCTGGGTAATAACACCATTACCCGCAATGTTGGTACCGTGCAGAATAAAGGTTGGGAATTATCCGTGGAAGCTGCTGTAATTGATAAAAGCGCCGTAAACTGGAATAGCTCCGTGAATGTTTCTTTTATCAAAAATAAGGTATTATATATCGGCGCTGGTAAGACCATGATCTTTGATCCCAATACCCGCAAAATTGGCGGTGGTATGTCGCAGCAACCCGAATTTGTTGTAATGCCGGGACAGCCGCTGGGCGCTATCTGGGGCCTCACTTACCTGGGCACCTGGAAACCGGGCGATGCAAAGGCCGCGGATTTTGGCGCTAAACCAGGCGATTCAAAGTATCTCGATATCAACAGCGACGGAAAAATAGATGCCAACGACTATGGCGTGATTGGTACAGGTATTCCGAAAACTTCCATCGGCTGGAATAACACCGTTACTTACAAAGCATTTACATTGAACCTGTTTTTCCAGGGCCTCTTCGGGTTTGAAAAACTGAACTATAATAACGCTGCAGCCATGTACTATGGCGGAGATGCGCGGGAAGCCACACTGGCTGAAATTAAAGACAGGTATATTCCCGGCGTGAACGAAACATCAGATATCCCTGCATTCAGTTCCACGAACAGGAACTTCACACAAAGTACCCGCTTCCTGGAAAAAGCAGATTTCCTGCGTCTTAAAAATGTAAGCCTGTCTTACGATATACCAAAATCAAAACTGAAAAATGCCCTTGGTATCAAAGTGTTTGTGAACGCTACTAACCTGTTCACCATCACCAATTACAGCGGTATAGATCCTGAAGCCAATTCTGCTGACGGTGATATCCGCCAGGGAATAGATTTCGGTTCTTATCCAAATGCAAAAACAATTACCGGAGGCGTTACGCTCAGTTTTTAAAAATAACGTACATGACTAAACGATTCCACATGAAAAAGATATTTCTCGCAGCCACGTTGTTATTTGCCGCGGGTTGCAGCAAGGAGCTTACAGAAAGCCCGAGAGGTTTGGTAGGAGGAGCGGAGGCATTAAGCAGCCAGGCAGGACTTGAATCAGCGCTTACCGGCGCCTATGGCAGCTTAATGGTGCCGTGGACCAGCGGTTTCACCAGCGTATCACAGATCGCTATGACGATGGGCGCCGACGATCTCACCACACATCCCGGTTCCAATAAAGAAGAGTTCCGCGAATTTGACCGCTTCAATGTTACCTCGCTGAACGGCAGGATGACACCCATCTGGCTGGGCTGTTATAAAACGATCCAGTCTACCACCAATATCATCAACAACTACACACGGGTAACGGATGGCGATGCCACTAAAACACAAGCAATTGTGGGAGAGGCCAGCTTCCTGCGGGCTTTGTGTTATTACTGGCTTACCCGCTTTTGGGGAGAAGTACCCATCATTCCCACTGAAATTTATTCTCCCGAACTTCTTACCCTCAAGAAAAGTAAACCTGCGGATGTTTATAAATTGATAGAAGAAGACCTGGCCAGGGCAGAACAATGGGTGCCCAACAAAAAACGTGATCCGGGAAGACCTAACAAAGGCTCCGTGAAAGCATTGCTGGCAGATGTATACCTTACAGAAGCAGGATGGCCGCTGAAAGATCAGTCGAAATACGCACTGGCAGCCGCTAAAGCAAAAGAGGTAATAGACAATAAAGCAGCCTATACTTTCGACCTTTACCAGGGAGGTTTTTTAAAGATCTTCGCAGGTGGTACAACGGAAGATGTGTTCACGCTTTTCACCCGCGGGCAATGGTCTACCTACAATTCATTTTACGGTCTTTCTACCATGCCGGAAAATGAAGGCGGCTGGAGCGATTTCTTTCCGGAGCTGAAGTTCTTCAACAACTTCCCGGCAGGCAAACGAAAAGATGATACCTTTTCTACACAGTTTGTAGTGAACGGCACCACCATTCCCTGGCAGCAAACTACTACCAAACATCCTTACTATAAAAAATTCACGATCCAGCAGGACGGGGATAAGGCTGTATACATGTCAAACAATCCTGTAATCATGATCCGTTATGCACATGTATTGCTGATCTACGCCGAGGCGCAGGCCCGCTCTGCCGGTACGCCCAACAGCGAGGCATATGCAGCCATCAATGCTGTGCGTGACAGGGCCGGATTGGCGCCATTGGCTGCAAACCTGTCGGGCGCTGATTTTGCTGCTGCGGTGGTGAATGAAAGAGCCTGGGAATTTGCAGGTGAATGGAGCCGCTGGTTTGATCTTGTGCGACTGGACCAGGTAGCTGCAGCCAACGCCGGTAAAGATCCCGGTGATCTGCAGCCTGCCGGAGCCATCACCCAGGCAAATTACTGGTTGCCTATACCCGGTGTAGATGCATTAGTAAACCCGAATTTATAATAACCACGGTTACTCATCCTAAATGAAGCGTTATGAAAAACATCTCAACACTTTTGGTGTTGCTGTTCGGCGTGTTCCTATGCGGTCCGCTCCAGGCACAATACCTGCTTTTAGATAACATGGAAGGTAGCGGTCCCTGCTCCGGCAGGTGGACCTACTACGCCGGTAATACCACTACGGGGAAGGTGCAGTTCGGTGTGCCTAACCCCAGTGTATCCGGGCTGAATACCAGTCCGCTGGTAGCCAAGTTCATAAAGGATACTACCTGCTTTGAGTACATGAGTGCAGGCAGCAGCCTTACGGATTCATTCGACCTGTCTACCAACAGCACCTTTAAAATGCTGGTGTATGCCAGCACGAAAGATGAGATCATGTTTAAGCTGCAACCCGGCGATAACTACTCCAAAGCGGTGTACTTTACCTACAAAGTAACCCAGATCAATCAATGGGAAGAAGCGACATTTAATTTTCAGAGCGTAAAACAACGGACAGATTTTAACCGCATCGAAGTACATTATATCGATGGCCGCAAAGCCAATGGTATCCTGTACTTCGACCTGGTACAGGGTCCCAACCCAACTGGTATAACTGTAAAAGATACCAGCATTTTAATGGGGCACGAGAATGGCGCAGTACTCACCGCTACGGTGCGCGGAGGCGTATTTGATTCCGTACTCACCGCGGCTAACTGGACCGCCACCAACCTGCCTCCCGGCGTTACTGTCGGCAACGTGCAACGCGTAAATGATACCATTGCGCATGTTACGCTCAGTGGCAACTCACCCGCTAATTATTCCCGGGCTATTTTAAAGCTAACTGTTGCCGGAACGGAACTGGTAAACGCCAACACTGCTGCATACAATGTAAAAGGCAATGTGGTGTTTGAAGGTAATCCCAACTGGACGGTCATCTTCAACGATGAATTTAATACCGATGGCGTACCGGATGTTACCAAATGGAAAGTAGATCCGCAGCCCAAAGGCTGGATCAACGGCGAACAGCAGGTGTATACAGATACCACGCACGATAATGCACGTGTGAAAGATGGTAAGCTGATCATCAAAGGCAAGAAAGATTTCCCCAATGGAAATACCACCGAGCCCTGGTCATCTGCCCGTCTTATTACACAAGGCAAAATGGACTTCCTGTATGGCAGGGTAGATGTACGCGCCCGGTTGCCCCGTGCCCGCGGCTCCTGGCCCGCCATCTGGCTGATGCCCACCAGCAGCGTTTATGGCGGCTGGCCCAAAAGCGGTGAGCTGGATGTAATGGAACATGTAGGTAATAATTTTGGTACGGTACTATCTACCGTGCACACGCAAAACCATAACTGGACCAATGGCGGCCAGGTATCAGGCACTAAAATTTTGCCAGATGCAGATACCACGTATCATGTGTACAGCATGGAATGGAGTGCGGACTCCATCCGGTTTTTGTACGACAGCATCAAAGTGCTGACCTATCCTAATCCGCATACCGATTGGAAAGACTGGCCCTTTGACCAGAAGTTTTTCCTCATACTGAACGTTGCCGTCGGTGGTGGTATGGGAGGTAGCATTGTAGAAGCAGATTGGCCGGATAGCATGATGGTGGATTATGTACGCATTTCCCAGAAAGGATTAGGCACACCCGTGCTGGACTCCGTGGCGGTAACACCCGCCACGCTGACATTCCTTCCCGGTAAAACGCAGCAATACACCGTCAAAGCACTGGACCAGAACGGGCATGTAATGGCGGTTACGCCGGTATGGAGTATTACCGGCAGTGGTAACAGCATTACGGCAGGCGGACTCGCCACATTGAACGACACTGCTAAAATTACCGCCACCATAACAGTAGACAGCGTCACGAAAACGGCCGTGGCTGTTGCCACCCGGCGGTCTGCCAACTATAAGCCGATACCTGCAAAAATAGAGGCCGAGAGTTTTGACAACAGCAATGTATGCTGCACAGAGTCCACATCAGATACTGGTGGTGGGCTGAATGTAAGCTACATTGGATCGAGCAGCTGGCTTGAATATGATATCAGTGTACCGGACAGCAGCGAATACCGGATTCAGTTCCGTGTGGCTGTTAATTCAGTATCCAGCCTGAAGGTAATGCTGGATACCGCTACATTGCAAACTGTAACGCTCCCGGCAAGCGGTGGCTGGCAAAACTGGATCACAGTAACGTCGGCGCCTATACGCTTATTGCCCGGACAAAAAACGATCAGGATCCAGGCCGGCAAAGATGGCTGGAACTTCAACTGGCTGCGCTTCATCCGTGCCGATTCTATTTCACTGGCAAGGCTTACCGTTAAACCGGATACAGCAACGTTGATCACCGGCGCCACAAAACAATACACCGTTTCCGGCTATGGACAGGACAGCAGCGTGTTCACCGTGAACCCGGTTTGGTCTGTTTCCGGCACAGGTAACAGCATCAGTACAGCTGGTTTATTCCAGGCTAACGTGGTGGGCGATTACACCATCACGGCAACTGCAGGAACAGTGAGCGACACCGCCAGCGTGCATGTAATGGCCGCACCCCGGTTAACGCGTATTACACTTACACCGGATACGGCCAATGTACCTTTTGGCGCATCGCAGCAGTTTACTGCTAAAGGGTATGATCAGCGCGACAGTCTCTTTGCCTTTACGCCTGTATGGACAACTACCGGCGCCGGTAATGCGATCAGCGCAACGGGTGTATTCACCGCCGGCAATACGCCGGGTAACTTCACCGTTACCGCATCCCGCGACTCCATCAGCGCTACAGCCGTCGCTACTGTTGGCAATTTCTGTTCGGTTAATAATAAGTATGAGGCAGAAAGTACTTCCAACCGCTCTACCAGGCCAATCCTGCAAGCCTGCACGGATGTTGGCGGCGGGCAGAACTTCACCAATATGTATGGGGGCGACTGGTTTGCTTACAACACCCTGAATGTGCCTGCAGCCGGAAAGTATACCATCAGTTTCCGGATTTCCTCCACAGCGCCGGCGGTGATATGGATAGGGCACAGCGGCTTTAATTTTGGCAGCATTACCCTGCCATCTACCGGAGGTGTATGGCAAACCATCAGCGACACGATTACGTTGCCGGCACTTAGCTATACAGGTATTCATATAACATCGGGTACCTTTAAGTTCAACTGGTTCAGCATCGACAACTGTCCGGTATCGCCCATTGACTCTTCTTCCGCCCGTATCGCTTCCGCTTACAGCGATGTGAAATTAAAGTACGCACCCGGATCAACAGACACCAAAAAGGTGATCTTCTATCCAAATCCAACAACAGGACAACTTACCCTGGAATTAAAAGAACCGGTGTATACGTTGCTTTCTGTGCTGGACATGCATGGTGCGGTAGTTAAATACTGGCGCATCAGTAAAGGACAAACACGCATCAATCAGAACATCAGTTCATTGCCGGCAGGTACTTATCTGCTTAAACTGGAAAATGAATTTAAGGCCATCACATTTAAGGTAATTAAACTCTGACAGATGTATTTGCTATGAAGAAGAGACGCTGCTGGTCAGCGTCTCTTCTTTTTTAAACCGGGTAGCAGCAATAAAAGAGATAAAACATCCCAGTGCAGTAATCGTACGTATCGCGTTATAGATGTCCCACGTATGTAATATCGCTCTCCAGTCCACAGGAGGATGAAGCGGCGGCCATAATTTGATGATGCCGTTAATCGGAACATTCCCAAACCTTGTTATCAGCAAAGTAGCGAATGCTAATCCGGCAGACAGGATAGCCAGATTCCTCACCGGGATTAATCGCCTGCATAGCCCTGCATACCATAACGGCGTTATAATAGAAAGGGCCATCAACAGCTGCATGGTAATACCATTGTGTGTCATTAACAACAGGGATGTAATAGTGGGATTGGAGACGAATGTTAGCTAATCTTTATATGTTGATGGGTAAGTGCTTGATAATCTGTTGATCCTGCTCTGATAAAATAAGGAGGCTTTTGAGCTATCTTTTAGCAATCTTAGCCTTTGATGAATCAATTTGAAAATTTTCCTTAATTAGTTGGGGCCTGGAAGGTCTTACCTGGCTATTATCTACACCAGGTAGTTTTGTTGTGGTAGAGTTGCTCTGGCGTGTTTTCTTGGAATCTTTTGCCATATGCGAAGTTTCGTTAAAGGTACTGAATTTATTCACAATTTTTACTTTCTGAACTTTATCATCTTTAATAGCAATTTGGAAACCAATGCATAGCAAATAAGGAACACTTGCTAAAATTGCAAAAGTAAAAGCTCTGTAATAGAGTAATCCCTTTCGTTTAAATATTTCGTTATTTACTCTGACAGCTTCCTCAAGTTCATTTATATAGGAAGCTTTTATTAACGCATCTACTTCATTTCTTTCTCTGTTTTCTTCCTCGTAACCTATCCTGTATTCCTCATAATAAAGTTTGGGTTCCTGTAAATAAGCCACTTCAACAGGTATTAGTAAGCGGACTGTGTTTGTCAGTGAAATGGAGAATAGGGAGATGAAAATGTAAAAGGAAACGTGATGTAACCATAAACACTTTGTTTCTGTAAAGAAAAGAGACTGTATGATAGGAATAAGAAAAATTGCGAACGCAGAGTATATTACCAGAATATTAGTAAACTTGTCTATGTTTTTTTGGTAAGCATTGGAATACTGTTCCAGTCTTTTTTCATTTATTTCAATTATATAATCCAAATCATAGAAAGAGCCCATAAAAAATGACTACTGGTTTTTAAAAAAGATCTGATGATATCGCAAGTAAATATTTAGAAAAGACTCATAGACCTTCGCTTATCCGCGGAAAACCAGCTTAACCAATCAATAACAATAGTCAATATCGTGCTGAAATAAGTCAAAGAAACCACCACATCATTCCTCCGCCTCCACTACCTTCGCAACCAAACCACGATTATGAAAATTCACCACCTGCTATTGGCGGCATCGCTGTCTTTATTCTCCTGTAAAGATACCGCCCGTCAAAACAGCCGTTACGGAATGGTTACAGGCCTCCGGCCGGAGAGGATAGAAGCCTATAAATCGCTGCATGCAAAAGTATGGCCGGATGTGCTGAAAACGATTGAAGCATGTCATATCCACAATTATTCCATCTACCTGAAAAATATAAATGACCACTGGTTTTTGTTCAGCTATTTTGAATATACCGGTACAGATTTCAAAGGGGATATGGAGAAGATGAAGCAGGACAGCATCACCCAACAATGGTGGAAAGTAACGGCGCCCTGTCAGC
Source organism: Chitinophaga sp. CCNWYY40 (assembly GCF_037483205.1). Lineage (NCBI taxonomy): Bacteria > Pseudomonadati > Bacteroidota > Chitinophagia > Chitinophagales > Chitinophagaceae > Chitinophaga > Chitinophaga sp. CCNWYY40. The sequence continues at coordinate 886,196 of NZ_JBBHLF010000002.1, read as the reverse complement.
TTCCTTTACCGGATGCAGCCGCAAAAGGAGAAACGTGGTCGGGGATGGAAGAAGTATTCCATGTGGAATAACGTAGCCTAAAATTAATACATCCCGTACTGGTTTTTCATTAATTAGGGAAGGACAGTTGCGGAAATTATCAAGTCTGCGACTTCTTTTGGATGGGTTATATAAACACTATGGCTTGCCCCTTCTACTTCCACTATTTTTTTACTATTAGCTCTTTTGGCATACATGCGCTCTAATTCCGGATTGATAATCCTATCGGATTTTGCTACCATATACCAAACAGGTTTTGTTTTCCAGGCTGGATTTTGAATGATGGCATGGAATACCAGATCAGCGGTGGGTGTTTGCGAATTTGCCATAAAATCTGCTTTTGATTTTGGCAGATCACCTGAAAAATCAGCCGCAAACATCTTTGGATTAATGTAGTCCCAGCCGTCATTTCCCTTGATCAGTGATTTATAAGCAGCCGGGAAAATTTTGCCGTTGTCAGCCTCAGATTCGCCTTGATCCGGCGCGTGTGCGGCAATATATACCAGTCCGCTAACCAGGGAATCATTGCCCGCTGTTGTTATTACCGCACCACCATAGCTGTGCCCTACCAAAATACAAGGCCCATCCTGCTGGTTAATTATTCGTTTTACCGCAGCCACATCGCCTTCAAAGGTAGTCAGCGTAGGCTGGGCAATGCTGACCTTGTAACCTTTTTTGGTGAGGATTTCATAGACCGGCTGCCAGCCGGAGCCATCTACAAATGCACCATGAACAAGCACAATGTTTCGGATTCCTGGGGAAACCTGAGCTTGTAATGTTGAGACGAAAATCGTCATGATAAAAAACGTCAGTATTTTAAATGTGCGAATGCCGCTATTGGGATTTAGGTTCATGGTATGTTTTTTTAATACTTGTTTACAAAATAACAGAATGCCGTCAGTTTTCAATTCTGGTGCCGGAAATCCGACGGCGACTTACCGGTTTTGCTTTTAAATATCTTTGTAAAATGAGAGGGGTGTTCAAAGCCCAGTTCAAAAGCAATTTCACTGATGTTTTTCTCTGTGCTCCACAGCAGGGATTTCGCTTTGTCTACCAGTTGCAGGTGAATATGTTCCAGGGTAGTTTTACCCGTATACCTGTTCAGCAGATCGGAAAGATAATCAGCAGAGAGGTTGAGCCGCGATGCGAAGTATTTTACATCAGGAAGCCCGTCATCGATCAGCGAATCCTTTGAAAAATAGTCCAGCAGCAGGCTTTCAAACTGCTGGACCAGATCCTGACTGGGTTTGGAACGTGTGAAGAACTGCCGGTCGTAAAAACGGCTGCAGTAATTTAGCAGCAATTCAAGGTTATTTACGATCAATTCCTGTGAATGTTTGTCTATGTTTTGCGAATACTCCTGCGTCACGTTATCCGCGCAGTTTCGCAAGGCCTTCTTCTCATCCTCGGATACATGCAGGGCTTCATTGGCATCGTACTGAAAAAATGAGTATCCATGTATCTTTTTACCCAGCCCGGTACGGTACAGCAAATCAGGGTGGAAGAATAATCCCCATCCATCGTCATAGGAAATGTAACGCTGTGTAGAAACAGCCTGCCCAGGAGCAGTAAATACCAATGTGCCCTGATCAAAATCGTAATGGGAGCGCCCGTAGCCCATTGATCCTTTTAACTGTTTAAGATACACGGCATAAAACCCCAGCCTGAACGCCGTTTCTTTTTCCGGAAAGTTATTCCTGCTGATCTGCTGCAACTGAAGGAAAGAAACCAGCGGATGCTTCGGTGGGGGGCAGTCGTAGAGCTTATGCAGCTCATGTATGGTATTGATATCGACGAATGATTGTTGCATGTAACAGTGGATTGGAAGCTAAGTAAATTTACTAAAAAGAGTTTATACAGAAAGAAGGCTGTTCCCCAGCGGAGCCTGTTCATACGCGCCGATTACTTTCGGGACTTCTGCCGGTATAAAGCCAGGGAAATCCGGTTCCTGTAACGACGATCGTAGTTTCATAATAATGATTTGTTCTTTTTGTATCAGGTGCTAAGCAATAAAGCGGAGGTAGGTCTTTCCTTCAGGCAATAGCACCTCCGCTGACTAAAAGCAGCTGCCCGCTTACAAAACCTGACAGTTTACCGGCGAAAAATTCAGCAACATTTGCTACGTCTTCCGGTGTACCCATCCGTCCCATTGGATAAAATGTTGGTATTACAGCCCTGATAGGTGCTTCTGCATCAACAACAGTATGGATTCCTGCACCTTCGGTTGCCGTAGGCAGTATGGCGTTTACGGTTATTCCCTTATTCCCTAATTCTTTGGCCAACACCTGCACCAGGTACAAAGCGGCCGTTTTGCTTCCGCCATGCAGCGCATATCCGGGATTAGGCAGTCCGGTAGTACTTGAACCGATATAGATGATCCGGCCATTGTCAGCCACATGTTTCGCGGCCGCCTGCATGGTGAAGAATGCGCCTTTTGTATTAGTATTAAACAAGCTATCAAATTGCAGTTCGCTAAACGCGGTAACCGGCACGCCGACCAATTCCAATCCTGCATTTACCACCACAATATCAATTTTTCCAAATTCCCGGATGGCAACTTCAAATAGCCGATCTATTTCAGCGGGCCTGGAAACATCCGCTTTCACTGAAATGGCTTTTACCTGGTAACTTTCAATCTCTTTGACTACCGTATCGGCTGCCGCGCTATTGCTTGCGTAATTAACTACAATATGTGCGCCCAATTGGGCATATCTCAGCGCAATTGCTTTACCGATGCCTCTTGAGGCGCCAGTAACCAGTGCGACTTTATTTTTTAATGAATCCATAAAATAAGTTATTTAGTTTGAAAAATTGAGTGACAGGCGCTGGGCGTGTCACTCTCAGGAATTAGATAAACATCCCGCCCGATATCTCGATACGTTGGGCATTTACAAAGCGGCTGTCTTCGGATAGCATTGATGCGACAAACATGCCTATATCGTCCGCATTCCCAAGACGTCCGAGCGCGGTCATGCCGGCAATTTGCCCGCGATGGCTATCGTCACCTTTCCCACCGCCAAACTCAGTGTCGATAGCTCCTGGTGCAACACTATTTACACGGATCTTCCTTTCGGCATATTCTTTGGCAAAATACCGTGTCAAACCTTCTACCGCGGACTTAAGAGCACCATATACGGCAACACCAGGAAAGGCAAAGCGGGCAAGCCCGGAAGAAATATTAATGACCTGACCACCATCAACAATTAAAGGAATTAGTTTTTGCGTAAGGAAAAACACACCTTTAAAATTTACATCGACAAGTTCATCGAACTGTTGTTCTGTTGTGTCTTTAATGAGCGTTCGCTGGGATATCCCTGCGTTGTTGACCAAATAATCGAAGTTCTCCCGGTTCCATTCCTGCTTAAGCACCTGCGCGATCTGATCGGAAAAGCCGTTAAAGGAGTTGGTTTTGGACGTATCCAGTTGTAAGGCGACTGCTTTGCCTCCGCTGCTGTTGATGGCATCAGCAACGGCTTTCCCCTGATCGGAGTTGCTGTTATACGTGAGGATAACGTCAATGCCACGTTGAGCGGCATTTAAAGCAATACTTTTTCCTATTCCCCGGCTCCCGCCAGTTACAAGAACGATTTTTGATGCTGTTGTTTTCATTTTTTTGAAGTTTTAAATTTATATAGCAAAGTTCAACAGCGCGGCGCAAGGCTACTTATACATTTCCGGACAGGGTTTATACATTTCAGAGATGTTTGGTAATAGCGAAAGGTAACTGCTGGTCATATTTCTATAAAATAGATTTACAGCGTCTGAAGAGATTGTTATCCGGCTGCTGCAGTCATTGTTCACCGTAACCAGGTGAAAGTTCAATGCGATTCAGTGCCGGCGCCGGTTGCAGTGAGGTACGCATTTAAGAATTGGGTAAGGGGGGATCTTTATAACCGGGAAGGTTTACCGGCTTCTTCTTTCCGGATGGATGATCAGCAATAACCCCAACGGCAGACACAGCTTTCCCCCGCGGCATAGATATTGTTTGATTAATAGTCAAATAACACAAGCCATGAATGTAAAAAGACTCTTCGGAACCATCCTGACTATCCTGGGGATAGTGGGTATCATTTATGCCGGTTATGGTTTTATCCAGCAAAGTATGCAATGGCGGCAGCTACTGGTGGCTGCTGTGATTGGGGTTATCTTCTTCATATCGGGTATTGGCCTTGTGAGGAATACCAAAGATGAAGCGTAGTTGAAGCGTACTTAAAGCATGGATGAAGCGTAGATAAAGCGTGGCTGAATTTATCCGCCATAATCCTCTGTTATTTACAATATTTGTAATATCTTGTACCCATCACCACAACAAACGTAATTTTTATATGGGATTTTTTTCAGGTCTTATTGGCAATGCAGCCACCGTTAGCCAGGAGCAGTTAACCAAAGATTATGGCAAACTCCTGCTCGATTCAGAACGGGTAGAACTGGGTTTCAAGCTGATCAGGGATACTTTTATATTTACCAATAAACGTCTTATCCTGATCGATAAGCAGGGGCTTACCGGTAGTAAAACAGAATACCGCAGTATCTCCTACAAAAGCATTTCCAGGTTCAGCGTGGAAACAGCCGGTACTTTTGAACTGGATGCAGAACTGAAAATCTGGATCTCCGGTGAAGAACTGCCAAGCATCAAAAAGCAATTCAGCAAATCGGTGGATGTATACGAGGTACAGAAGGTATTGGCGCATTACGTGCTGAACTAAGTTTCTTATTAAAGTGTTTATCATACCAAAGCCGCCATCGGTGGCTTTTTTTATTGCTTATATTTAACATCCCTAAAAGGATTGATCATGGAAGTAGGAATAGATAGCTTTGCCGCCACCAATGGTTTAAACAATAAGCCGGTCGCAGAAAGTAATATGGATGAAATGGCGGATCTGCTGGAAAGAATTGTGATGGCCGATCATGCCGGGTTGGATGTATTTGGCATCGGTGAACATCACCGGAAGGAATTCCTGGACTCTGCACCCACCATCATCCTGGCGGCTGCAGCAGCCCGTACAAAACATATCCGTCTTTCCAGCGCGGTAACGGTGCTTAGTGCCGCCGACCCGGTAAGGGTATTTCAGAATTTCGCCACACTGGATATTATTTCCCGTGGCCGCGCCGAAATGGTGGTGGGCCGTGGTTCCTTTATAGAAGCATACCCGCTTTTTGGCTATAGTCTCCAGGATTATGATGCGCTCTTCATCGAAAAACTGGACCTGCTCCTGAATATCCGCGATCATGAAACGGTTACCTGGAAAGGCCGTTTCCGGCCGGCGCTTAATAATATTGCCATTTATCCGCGCCCGGTGCAGGATCCCATACCCATTTGGCTGGGTGTTGGTGGCACCCCACAATCGTTTGCCCGTGCAGGTACGTTGGGGCTGCCACTCATGGTGGCCATCATAGGAGGGGAAACCCACCGTTTCCGCCCGTTGGTAGACCTCTACCGGGAAGCCGGCAGAAAAGCCGGGCATTCGCCCGATAAATTAACCGTAGGCGTACATTCATTGGGGTATGTTGCGGAAAACAGGCAACAGGCTGTGAGCGACTATTTCCCCGGCTACGCCGAAACATTCACCAGGATTGGAAAGGAGCGGGGATGGCCTCCTGTTACACGCGCGCAGTTTGATGCACAGACAGGTCCCACCGGCGCCCTGCTGGTAGGCGGCCCTGAAGAAATAGCAGAAAAGATCCTCCGCCACAGCGAAGCGCTGGGAGGCATCTCCAGGATCACTTTTCAAATGGATAACGCGGGCTTATCCCATGAAAAATTGCTGAAGTCCATTGAATTGATTGGTAAGTACATCGTTCCGCTGGTGAATACCGATTAAATGATTACGCACCCAGTTCGGTAGGCAATCCGTCCATACTTACCAGGTTCTTCTCGGCTTTGTAAGCTTCCAGTCCTTCGGGCCCTTTCTTTTCCGCCCATTTGGCGGCATGATCCCGCTCGCCGGTGTATTCATACAACGGAACGCCAAAGCCGCAGGAGGTTTGTACTTTATGGATATCCGCCACAATGATCTGGCGGGTGGCAGGCAACAACGTAAACAGCGCCGACAGCTCCGGCCATTCCGGATCGCCCGGCAGCACCGTATAGCCTTTACCGTATAAACGCAAAATATTGGGCGGCCCGTCGAAGGCACAAAACATAAAGGTAATACGGCCATTCTCCCGGAGATGCGCGGAGGTTTCATTTCCGCTGCCCACAATATCGAGGTAGGCTACTTTGCTGGAGGAGAGTACCCTGAAACTGTCGAGCCCTTTGGGCGAAAGGTTTACATGGCCCTGATCACTCAGCGGGGCGGAGGCTACAAAAAACAATTTCTGCGCAGCAATAAAGTCCTGGTGTACGGGCTTGATATCGTCAAAAAATTTTCCCATATAAAGCGGCATTTAAGCGTGGTCTATACAGAAAGGTACGAACTTTTTACGGACAGATGCCGTACATTTGTTGATTGTAAACTACCAGTGAAGCACTGCCGGTAACATCGGGCAGGAAAAATATACTACATGAAGGCAGTTAAAATTCTCTTGCTCCTCCTCATATTGTCTTCCTGCAAAAGTAAATGGGAAAAGACACATCCCGTGGTTGAAAATATCACTGAATCCGTATACGCTTCCGGCATCATTAAAAGCCGCCACCAGTACCAGGTATTTTCCAAAGTAAACGGGTTGATTGTTAGTATTCCGGTTACAGAAGGAGATACGGTAAAGAAGGGAGATGCCATTATCCATGTGCTGAATGAAACAGCGAAACTAAACACGGAAAACGCCGCCCTTTCTGCAGCCTACGCCGCTGTAAGCGCCAATACAGAAAAGTTAAACGAGTTAAAGGTCAACATCGATCTTGCCAAAATAAAACTCAATAATGATTCGCTCTTACTGGTCCGCCAACGCCGGCTCTGGGGACAACAGATCGGTAGCCTGCACCAGGTGGAACAGGCAGAACTGGCTTATAAAAGTTCGCTGACTTCCTACAACATCGCTTTATATAAGTACAACGATCTGCAGAAACAACTGAACTTCGCGGCAAAGCAGTCCGGTAAGAACCTCGAAATCAGTACCACGCAAAACAGTGATTATACCGTGAGAAGTGATATCGACGGCAAGGTATACAGTATCCTGAAAAAGAACGGAGAGATGGTAAATACCCAAAGCCCCGTGGCTGTTATTGGCGAGGCCGGTAACTTTTACCTGGAACTGCAGGCCGACGAATACGATATTGCCCGCATCCGGCTGGGACAGAAAGTATTCATTACGCTCGACAGCTACAAAGGACAAGCCTTTGAAGCAAGCGTGGAGAAAATATATCCCATCATGAATGAACGCTCACGGTCCTTCACCATCGATGCTGCTTTCGTAAAACAGCCACCGGTCATTTATCCCAACATGACCCTGGAGGCAAACATCGTTATTCAATCAAAAGAAAAAGCATTGATCATCCCCCGGAGTTTTTTATTGGAAGATGATTATGTAATGCTGGAAAATAAGGAGAAGAAGAAAGTGGTAACAGGCCTGAAAGACTATCAGAAAGTGGAGATCCTGGGCGGCCTCACAACTGCCGATGTTATCATGAAACCTGCGCCATGAACTACAAGCTGATTTTCAGTATATCATTTTCCCTGATGAAGGCGCGCTGGAGACAAACGCTGGTGGCGGCAGTGGGCGTTACCTTCAGTATCACCATGTTCATAGCTTTACTGAGCTTCATGACAGGGCTCAATGGTTTGCTCGACGGGCTGATACTCAACAGAACGCCGCATGTACGCATCTACAATGATATTAAGCCCAGCAAATACCAGCCTGTTAATCTTTCCGGCGAATACAAACAGTCGCATAACTTTATTAAATCTGTGAAGTCTGCCAGCGGGCGCCAGGAAATATATAACAGCGCCGCTATTCTGGATATGCTGAAAAAAGATAGCAGAGTAACAGGCGTTGCCCCGAAAATTATTGCGCCCGTTTTCTTTAACGCCGGTACTATAGATATTACCGGTGTTATTAACGGGATTGATGTGCAGTCGGAAAGTACCCTGTTTCATTTTAATGATTACATTATTACAGGCAAACCCATCGATCTGAAAAATGTACCCAACAGCATTATTCTCGGAAAAGGCGTAGCGGAGAAATTATTGGCAGACCCCGGAGATGTAGTACAGGTCACTACTTCACAGGGCGATATCATGCCGCTGAAAGTAGTAGGCTATTTCCAGTCGGGGTTACAGGATTTCGATAAAGTACAATGCTACACGTCTATCAATACCGCGCAAAAACTATTGGGAAAGCCTAATAATTATCTCACAGATATCCAGGTAAAACTCACGGATCTGAATATGGCGCCCGCCGTGGCGAAAGAGTATGGCGCGTTGTTCCAGGCCGATACAGAAGATATACAAACCGCTAACTCACAGTTTGAAACCGGTAGCTTTATCAGAACACTGATTTCTTATTCAGTAGGCATCACCCTGTTAATTGTGGCCGGTTTCGGGATCTATAATATCCTGAATATGATGATCTATGAAAAAATGGATGCCATTGCTATTATGAAAGCCACCGGCTTCTGTGGCAGTGATGTGAACCGCATTTTTATTGTGATCGCCCTGAGCATTGGTTTGTTCGGCGGTGTGGCAGGGCTGTTCCTCGGATTCGGACTATCTGTTATCATTGATCAGATCCCTTTTCGCACAGCGGCATTGCCTACTATTACTACCTTCCCCGTGAATTATAATCCGGCCTATTATTTTATAGGCGCCATATTTTCATTGGTCACCACTTACTTTGCAGGCTACTTCCCCGCAAGGAAAGCCAGCAAGGTAGATCCTGTTGTTATCATAAGAGGAAAATAAGATGAGCGAGGTTATTCTGCAGGCCAGTCATATCAACAAGTCGTTTCATGACCCGGTAACCATACCGGTACTGAACGACGTGAGCATGTCTGTCAATAAAGGAGAATTTGTTTCGGTAGTGGGCAGGTCCGGGTGCGGAAAGTCCACCTTGCTCTACGTTCTTTCCACTATGGATACCGATTACGAAGGACAGCTATGGATCGATCAGCAGCAGGTCACCAACCAGAAAGAAAAGCAGCTGGCCCGCATCCGGAATGAAAAGATCGGTTTCGTATTTCAGTTCCATTACCTGCTGAACGAATTCAGTGTGCTCAGGAACGTGATGCTGCCCGGTTTGAAGCTGAACCGGTATTCGGAGCAGGAAACAGAGCACCGCGCCATGGAGCGGCTTAAAATGCTGCATATCGACGAGCTGGCATTAAAGAACGCTAACCAGTTGTCGGGCGGACAAAAGCAACGGGTGGCCATTGCACGCGCGCTGATCAATGATCCCGCAATTATAATGGGGGATGAACCTACCGGCAACCTGGATAAGAAAAACGGTCAGCTTGTGTTCGATATCTTCCGGGAACTATCGTTACAATACCAGCAAACATTGCTCATTGTAACGCATGATCCGGAGTTTGCGGGAAATACCAACCGCATTATTGAAATGGAAGACGGACGGATTATCAGGCAGTAACTACAGCAATTTCTTCGCTGCATCTTCCCAGTTCATGATCCGCTCGTAGCCTTCTACATGTACGTTATGATGCCCGTGATACAATAATGGCCGGCCTTTGAAATTGCTGAAATTGCGGATCAGGTCATCTATCATGATGTCTGTTTGTACAATAGATTTATCGCCACACAGGCAATACTGCCGCCAGTCAAGAAAAGGAAAATGCTCCTGCAGCCAGTCGTATTTGTCTTTCAGCGAAGTGGGAAACTCCATCGCTGCGGATACGATATACAATTTATACTTCCTGTTCAGTTCTTTTATTACTTCCACTGCATTCGGGAATATTTCCAGGTCGCGGAAAAAGCCGGGTGTATTCAGGTATTCCTTAATCTTCGCTTTGTGCTCTTCCGGCAGGATATCCGATAATGTTTTGCCGTGAAGTTCTTCCGTGGTAAATGTTTTACCATAGTCCCTGTAATACCATGCCCTGGCTTTTTTGATTGGGTCTGCAATGGTTTCGTCCATGTCGATGGCAATAGATAACTGCATTGTTTCCTGTTTTTGTGCAGCTAATATAATAAAAAGTGCGGAGGGGATTTGGTAGTAATATAAAAGTAAAACGGCTGTGGCGCTATGGAATAACATACCACAGCGCCACAGCCATTCAATCCTGAAAAATAAAATCAGTTTAAAGACTTTTCAGCTTAATATCACGGTATTCTACTTTCATCGGCGGACCTACATGCACCTGTACGCCCAGCAATCCTTTGGTTTTTCCGTTCACCGTGTCGTTGTCGGTTACATCACTCATCAGCACACCATTGATGTAGTGCTGAAGGTGATTGCCTTTTACAACAAGCCGGCATTTATTCCAGTCTTCGCTTTTAATAAGCGCTTGCAGTGAATCAGAGCTGCCGAGTGAGCCGGTAACAACGGCGGCGCTCCAGGCGTTGTTCTTTACGCCGTTTTTCAGAGAATCAGTTGCTTCGGGAATGGTGGTTTTCTGTCCGCGGTAGGCCAGGGTGGTACGGCCTCTTTCCTCATAATTCTGACCCGTATAGCGGTTGGCGCCGTCAATATCTGCCTGGTAGCCTTTCAGCGCGTGTGGTACATTTTCTACCATTACGCTGCGGTAGTTGATGCCGCTGTTGCCGCCGCTGGTGATTTTGAATTCGCAGGTGAGTTCAAAATCCGCCGGCTGATCGCCCTGCCAGATGAGGAAGGTGTTGGTTTTCAGTAACGTTTCAGGCGTTACTTCGCCAACAATATGACCGTTTTCCGCCCGCCAGTGAATAGAGTCGCCTATCCATCCGTTCAGTGTTTTACCATCAAAGATCTGTACGAAGCCTTTATCGGTACCTGTGCTATCGCCGGTGTGGCTGTTGCCTGTCTTACTGTTGCCGTTCTGGCAACTGGCCGTGGTAAACAGCAGGCTGGCTGCGGCTAACGGGATAAGCATTGCACTGGTTCTTTTCAGCATAATTAATATTTTAATAGTGTTTGGTATTTTTTCGTATATCCGGGGGAGATAGTAAACATGATGCGTATAACCGTTACCGGTAGTTAGGCAGCATTGGTATCTTTCCAGGAACCGGAAGCAGCTGAATCCAGTACGGCTTCACACACTTTTTGCGTTTCCAGCGCTTCTTTAAAAGTAGGAGAACAGGGCGCACCGGTTTCCAGGCTTTTCAGAAAATCAGCTACCTGGTGTACAAAAGAATGTTCGTAGCCGATGCCCAGCCCGGGTACCCACCATTTATCCATATATGGCTGATCGCCGTCTGTAACATGGATTGAACGCCATCCGCGCACCGTAGAGGCGTCGGCGTTATCAAAGTATTCCAGCCGGTTCAGGTCGTGCAGGTCCCAGCGGATGGAAGCATTTTCGCCGTTGATTTCAAAAGTATATAACGCTTTATGTCCGCGTGCATAACGGGTTGATTCAAAGAGGCCGAGAGAACCGTTGCTGAAGCGGCACAGGAAGGAGCAGGCATCATCGATGTTTACTTTTTCCACTTTGCCGGTGAGCTGATGCATGCGTTCTTTTACAAACGTTTCGGTCATGGCGGTTACGGTGGTGATGCTACCGTTCAGCCACAACGCGGTGTCAATGCAATGGGAGAGCAGGTCGCCTACTACGCCGGAACCGGCTACATCTGCATCCATGCGCCACAACCCTTCGCCGCCCTGTGGCAGGTTGGCGTTAATGGTCCAGTCCTGCAGGAAGTTGGCACGGTAGTGAAAAATGCGACCCAGCTTGCCGGAGTCGATGATCTGCTTGGCGAGGGTAACAGCCGGTAACCGGCGGTAGTTGTACCACACGGTATTAGGCACGCCTGCTTTTTCAATGGCGTCTACCATCCCGGCCGACTCTTCCAGCGTACGTGCCAGCGGTTTTTCGCAGAGGATCATTTTGCCTGCAGCAGCTGCTGCAATAGCTATTTCAGCGTGTTTGTCGTTGGGCGTGCAAATGTCTACTGCGTCTATATCATCGCGTGCAATGAGGGCTTTCCAGTCCGTTTCTACGGATTCATATCCCCATTGCGCGGCAAATGCTTTGGCTTTACTTTCTGTGCGGGAACATACCGCTTTCAGTACCGGCTGATAAGCCAGTTCCGGGAAGAAGTTTTTCACGCGCAGGTAGCCGTTGGAGTGGGTTCTGCCCATAAAACCACAGCCTATTAATCCTATCCTCAGTTCTTTCTTTGTTGTCATAGTTGTCACGGATTATTAATTAAAAAACTATTCCTGCCAGCCGTGTTGTTGCCTTACAGCGATCATGGCGGCGAGGATATCGTTCCAGGTTTTCGCCTGGGTCATCACGGCGTTGGGGAACATACAACCATCCCAGCAGATATGTTTCACCGCTTTTGTGAGTTCGCCTTTGTCGTCGCGCAGCCAGAAACCGGCGTCTTCCGCAATATTCAGTTTCCCGTTGGGATCAGTAGCCAGGCAGTGACGACCGGTTTTATCGTGAGAGCCGGTGCCGTGCACCGTACCATCATTCTGTGCCACATGGAAATCGATCATCCACGGACGAAGGGCATGTGTAAGTTTCCGGAGCCCCGCTTTGATTGCTTCGCGGTCGCTCCACTCAAAGTTTGCCGGCAGTATCCTGTCTTCCGGGCTGTTATACCCCAGCAGGTACAGGAACGTATGCGACATATCGGCCTGGAACCCAATATTGGGGCGGTCTACCGCCTCCAGGGTATCCAGCATGGCTTTCCAGCTATGCATGCCACCCCAGCAGATTTCGCCTTCTGCGGCAAGTTTTTCGCCATAGTCAGCGGCTACGTCACAGGCTTCGCGGAACGTTTGTGCAATCAGCCTGGTGTTACCGGCGGGATCTTTGGACCAGTCTTCCGGACTGCAGGCGGAGTCGATGCGTACTACGCCGTTTGGCCGGATACCGAGGTCACGGAGCCGTTTGCCTACGTGGCACGACTTCCGCACCTGCTCTACAAATTTTGCCCTGTCTTCTTTGCTGCCCATTGCGGAACCACCGCTGGGAGGCCAGATCGGCGCCACGAGGCTGCCTATCTCCAGGTTATAGGAAGATACTTTTTCTACCAGTCTTTTCAGGTCATCGTCTGAGCTGTCTGCGGATACATGCGGGTCAAACAACCCGATGTCGATACCGTCAAACTTAACGCCGTTCACATCTGCGTTAGCGGTCATTTCCAGCAGTGTATCAAATGAAATGATGGGTTCTGCACCATCTCCTTTTCCTACAATGCCCGGCCAGGTGGCATTGTGCAGTTTTGGATAATTATTATCTTTCATAACGTAGTTTTTAACAGATTACAACACGAGGTCGGGGTTACCCGGACCAAAATGTTTCAGCATTACAATCGGATCGGTAGAAGAGTGGTTTACAATTTTCACTCCTGCAGTAGCCGCTGCTTCGCTGATAAAAAACTCATCGTTGGTTAATTGTCCATAGCGGATCAGCGCCGGCGTATCAATATCCCACACACCCATTTTGCCATGCCCCTGCATCAGGATAATGCCATAGGCGGCGGCGTCTTTAATAACTACTGTTGCGCCGGGCGCTACAGTCAGTTCTTTGGCGCTGAATGCATCTGATTTATAACATACCCAGTTTTCCGTATAACCTTCCCCGTTAGCTGCCGTTTTGGGTGGCATAAAGCGGTTCTGGAACTGGTTGGGATCTACGTTCAGTTCCCAGTCGATCACGTCCATCAGGGCGTCGTAATCGCCGATGCTTTCTTTTGGCGTACCATTCCAGAGCAGTACTTCCGGAACGATGGCTTCGTTTACGAGCGACTGGTACATGGCGAATACGTCGGAGGCTTTCTGTGGTTCGTAGGTACACAAACTACCCGGCGCATGCAGCAGTCCCGGCGGAACATCCCAGCCGGTGCCAGGTTCCAGCTTGTAAGCCTGTGAGTAGTTCGTGATTTTATTATCGCCTTTGGTAAAGTTCAGCAGGCATTCCTTAATCTGTTCGCGGGTGGTGCCGGGGGCAATACCCATGAAAGTATAAGGGAAATCACCGCCATGATTATTCAGCTGCGGCGGAAAGTAATAGGCTTCGGGCTTGCCGGCCTGTCCGATCAGCGCTGCTTTTTCATCGTTATGATGAATATGATGGGGGAGTGGTCCCATGTTATCAAAGAACTTGGAATACATCGGCCAGGCGCCATAGGTATCCCATAAACGTTTCCCGATCAGTTTATCTTTTAATTCGCTGATGGCATCTTTCAGTAAAAATTGCTGTGTGCCGCTGCCATCATTTACCACCACCATGCTTAAACCTTCATTTTCGCCTGTTAAAGGGCCGTTCTTCGCCGGAGTGGTGGACGACAGCCAACGTTCGTCGATGCCGCCACGTTCGCCTCCCAGTACGTAATAATCGTCCGGGTGTAATTTGATCCGCCGTCCTGGCACACAAAATGATCTGGGTACCCAGTTTGGTGCCAGCCGGAGAATCCCTTGTCCCTGTTCGAGTGCTTTTTCTGCTAAGCTTGTTTTTTCCATGAGCTTTAAAATGATGATTATAAAAGATCAGTGAGAAATGATTTGATGTCTTCGTTGGTATATAACAGGTTTATCTGCAATTCATATCCGCGGCGTTCGCCCGGTTCCATAAATAGCAGCGTACCTTCCCTGCGGGCTTTTGCCTGGCCCGTAGGCGGATGGGTGCCGGGTTCCAGCCCCATCACATATTCGCCTTTGCCCCAGTGCTGCCAGTTGGTGAGCACCGGCAACTGCGCTTTTTTAAACCGCAGCGAAAATGCCAGTTGCAGCGCAGCGTTGTGGACACCACAGGTACACCATCCGCCGGTATCTGCAACCGGATCAATGATCGCGGCTTCTTCGCCGCCACCAGCGTGACTGTCCAGCGGGGCGAGGCATTTTTTGTAATTGTGATCCGCATTAAAAATGTGATCCGGATTGCCTTCCCTGGAAACCCAGTTGCCCTTCCAGCAGATATCCGCACCTTCATCTACCAGCGGCCACCCGAAATTGAAATGATATAACAACATATGCGGCGCCGTGATATTGCCCCGGTTCATCACTTCATCATGCACCCGGATCTCTGCTTTGCCCAGTGTACCGGAAATAGTACGTTTCAGCATCAGCTTGAGACCGAGCGCGCTGGTTTGCAGCATGATCCCGGTAATGCTCATTTCCATCTGCCCGGCCACGGGGTCGGGTTGTATGATGGAAACAATTTCAGCAGGCGTATTACTGATAGGGCCATGCAGCCCGCGCTCTCCATATTCATCGGTTTCAGGGCCGCCCACATGCATCAGTCCGCAGGTGGTTATCAATCCACCGCCAAAGGTTTGGAGCCAGTCCAAACCTTTGTTCGCCCCGCGCGTGGGTGCAGTAATACCGCCATGACTTAACCAGGCCAGGCTATGCTGATGATAAAACGCATCCGCAATATCCATGGCCCGGTCGATGACCACCTTATAACGTAACCCCGTTCCGGTATTGATCCAGGCGATGCGGGTGCCCCTTCCGGGGCCATTGTCCAGCACCGCCGTTTCTATACCTCCCAGCTGAAAATGATTCGAGAGTTTATGTTGCCACGACTGATTATTAAATGCCATCCGCGCGTTATTTATCTTCCGGAAAAAATATTATTTACGACCCAGCTGCTTGGAAGCAAGGAAAATGGAATCCTGTTTGTTGCCGCCGGATTTCAGATAAGCCATCAAGTCACGCAGCTCATCTTCATTAAGACGGTTAATTAATCCCGGCAGCATCACAGAAACTTTGGATGCTTTTGTTCCGGTTACATCTTTTTTCAGCAATTCCCGCTGGTCCTGTGTAGCAAACGGATTCTGGGAAATCACATACTTATCTTTGTCCTGGCTTACCAGTCGTCCTACTACGGTGCTGCCGTTCTTCAAAGAAAACACAGTGGCTTCGTACTGGTCGGAGATGGTTTTGCTGGGTTCAATAATGGCTTCGAGGATATCCTTATTGGAAAAACGTGTACCCAGCTGCGTTAGATCCGGTCCGGCTACGCCGCCTTCACCGCGCATACCATGACAGGAGCTGCACAACGCCGTGGCAAACATCGCCCGGCCCTGTTCAAAATCACGTTTGGTAGTAGTAGCGCTGTCCACTACTTTAAGCGCTTCTTCCAGCTTCCAGTTTCTGCCCGGCCCCTTCGGTTGTGCGAAACCTGCTGCGAGGTTACCGCCACTGTTTAACAGGGAGTCGCCGGAGATCTTGTTGAAATGAGCAAACTCTTTTTTCGGCACATTGGCCAGTGCATTTTTCCTGGCGTCATTGATAAAGCCAATAAAACTATGTCCGCCTTTATAGGAGAAAGCATCGTAAAACCAGTGGAAATATTGTTCCTGTAATTCAGGTGTCCAGCCGCTTTTAGCCTGGCTTAACACGGTTGCGTACCAGGTTTGCTGCAATGGCGGCATCTTGGATAACATACCGGCAATGTCCAGTCCATACCGCGGATTGCGCATGATCAGATCGGCTGATTTCATGGCCGTTTTAGCGGCAGCGGTATCATCTTTGGCGCTGGCCAGCAATGCCATTGTTTTTTCTACGGCATTGGGTGCATTGATGTATACCAGCACTTTACTCAGTGATCTGTTCAGATCGTTGGTGCTGGCGGGATACTGCGGATCAAGGTAGGCGGCTATTTGTGCCGATTGTTCTGCATCGGGTTTACCCATGCGTACAAACACCAGTTCAAAAGCGCGCAACAGGTCAATCTGCTGGGAAGGTGATAACTGTGCATAGTTGATCGTCATCAGTTGCGGCAGCAGCAATTTTTTTACATCTTCCTTGCCCTGGCGTGCCAGCGCAATCGTTCCCTGGATCAGTGTTTCAGGATCTTTCTCCTGTAACACTTTGTTCTGCCACTGGCTCACCGGTTGATTTTCTATGGCTATCCTTGCTGCAAAGCGGATAAAGCGATCACTGTTTTTCAGGTAAGGCCATGCAAAATCAACGGCACCTTCTTTTGCACCGCCGTGATAGGCTTCCAGTTGTTTGCGGATATTAGCGCCTTCTGTTGGAGGAGTTACGGCCAAAGGTTCGTTATCTTCTTTATTGTCTTTATAATATACACGATACAGATCAGACTCCAGTCTGCGGCCACCGGTCAGGAAATACAAAGCGCCGTCAGGACCAATCACACCGTCTGTTAACGGCAGTGGTGAACCCGACAGGAATTCTTCTGCACCTGCTCTGTAAGAAGCGCCATCCGGCTGCAAACTGATGGCGTAGATGATACCAAAGCTCCAGTCGAATGCAAATAATGATTTGCGGTATTTCTCCGGGAACTTTGCATTACCGCCATAGATCAGGTTGGTAGGGGAGCCCTGGCCAATGTTCAGTAAGGGTGGTAAGTTATCGGGATAGGCAGGCGACCATTTCTCTGTACCCGGGCGCCATCCGTATTCACTGCCGCTGGTTACCTGGCAGATGCGGGTAGGGCGGTACCAGGGAGTACCAAAATCCCATTCCATATCTGAATCGTAGGTGAACATATCACCGGCATCATTAAAGGTAAGATCGAAAGGGTTGCGGTAGCCGGAGCTGATGAGTTCCCAGTTGGTACCGGTAGAATCGATATGCGCAATCCATCCGCCATGTGTATTCACCGTATTGTCGTGACCGTTAGGGTCCTTGATAAATGGTAACACGTTATCGATGTTCCACGATGGAGGCACCTTGTAGTTATTCATCTCCGGAATTTTGGTAAAATTACCGGCGATCACATAGATGGATTTTTTATCCGGAGATAATACAATGCTGTGTGGGCCGTGTTCTCCTTCGCCATCCAGCGCTTTCAGCAGCGTGATCTTATCAAACTGATCATCGCCATTGGTATCCTGTAAACGATACAATCCGCTGCCTTTGTCGAAACGGTCATCACTGTTGTGATTCACCATTACATACAGGCTGTTGAAGGCATACAGCAATCCCTGTGCATAGCCCATAGATACTTTTTGTGTAGAAGTATCATTGCCGATTTTGAGTTGTTCAATTTTCAGTTTGGCTGAATCTTCCCCTACGGCAGGGAGCTGCAACCGGTAAAGAAAACCATATTGATCGGACACGATCATGCGGCCTTTGGTGTCAAAGGTCATAGATACCCAGGAGCCCTGATTGTTGTCGCCCGGACTGTACAACCGCTCTGCCTTAAAATTATCAGGTAATTTCAGGGCATCGATTTTCGGATTGCCGGTTAGCTTTGGCTCTGACGTTGAGTCGTTTCCGTTATTGCAGGCCACACCGGTCATCAGAACGGTGGAAACCAGCAACAGCAGCGGGAAAGCTCTTTTACGTGACGTGGTCATAATATAATCTTGAATAGGTTCCTGAGTTGATACTATTGATATGGGAAAACGTTTACTATAGCTGTTAGTAATATAGTAAACGTTTTCCCGTTTTTCTAACTTTTTTTACCAGCCGGTATTTTGTTCAAATCCATTCAACCTGATTTCTCTTTCAGGAATTGGAAATAATAACTGGAACGGCTGTATGTTATATGATGCCGGGCTGAGCCTGGTGAGCCTTTTCTTTTCTTCTATACCGTGGGCAGTCATTACGGAAACGGCTTTGCCGGTGCGTAATAACTGGTACCAGCGATTGTCTTCAAAGGCAAGTTCTACACGCACCTCCTGGAAAACAGCATCACGGAAAGCGCTCTGGCTCAAAGCAGGCAAAGGATCCAGCCCTGCGCGTTGACGCACAGGATTGATATACTGCAGCGGATTACCGGTGCCGGTTTCGTTGATTGCTTCTGCCAGCATCAGCAATACCTGCGAGTAGCGGTATACGGGCCAGTTTTCATTGGCGCGGCCATCAAGCGCATATGGCGGATGATAGAATTTCCGGATGAGCGGTAACTTGCCACCAAAGGCAATTGACTCTGCAAAAGCGGCGTTGGTAGGACTGGAGTACATAAAAATAGATGCATCCTTTCTTTTATCCTTTGCTTCATACGCGTTTACAATACTGGGAGTAGGCATGTTCACGCCGCCCAGGTTACCATTGAAGCCGGTCAGATCTTTTTTACCGTTGCGTGGACCGAAATTGAAAATGTAGTTGCTACTTTCTGTTTCAATACCGGAGTTGTACTGCACCGAAAAAATAGATTCTGAATTGTTCTTCTTCGCCGGATCAAAATTATCTGCATAGTTATCTACCAGCGAATAGTTCAGTGTAGTTACCTGTTGCAGGGTGGTTACTGCCTTTGGATAATCTTTCATTGTCAGGTATACTTCTCCAAGCAGCGTCAGCGCAGCGCCTTTGGTAGCACGGCCGATGTCTCCGCCGGAGTAGCTGGCAGGCAGATTGGCAGCGGCTTCCGTAGCATCCGCAATGATCTGTGCATATACTTCTTCCACGGTGGCTTTCTTCGGAGTGGAAGCTTCATCCGGGCTTGCCACTTCTTTCACCAGCAGTGGCACACCGCCGAAAAGACGCACCAGGTGAAAGTAGTACAGGGCCCGGAGGAATTTAGCTTCACCGAGATACTGTTTTTTAGTTGCTTCGTTGGAAAATTTAACGCCGTCAATGCGGGTAATGATCACGTTGGATTGCTGTATGTTCTTGTATATCTGTGTCCATACATTGTTCACGTAGTTATTGGTGGGAGTGATCAGGAATTCATCGATCTCTTCCCTTTGCTGTGCGCCACGGTCGCTTTCATCATACTGGTAGTTGGTATTATCTGCCCGCATTTCAGCCATCGCCCAGTAGTCGCCGGTATAAAATTCCTGTAATACGCCGTAGCAGCCGTTCACAGCACGGAGTACCTGCGCTTCAGTAGTATAATAGTTAGATCCGCTGGAGAAAGAATTTGGCTTTACATCCAGCATGTTGTTACATCCATTCAGTGCGATCGCAAGCAGCGCGATAAAAGGTATCTTAGTTTTCATGTTGCTATTCTTTTTTTGACTGAATTAAAAGGAGAGGTTGGCGCCCAGTGAATAAATTCTTGGAACCGGGTAACTGGAATAGTCGATACCAGGTACCAGCGCGCCGCTTCCGCCTTTGCCCATGTAGTTGGTTACTTCAGGGTTGCCGCTGTAGTTGGTAAACAGGATGGCATTCTGCACACTTACATATACCCTGGCGCTTTCCACAAATCCCATCTTAGGAAGACTGTAGCCCAGCGTAATATTTTTCACCCATGCGTAGTTGTTTTTTTCTACCGTCAGTGAACTTACGTCACGATACATTACCCTGCCACGGCCGGAACCATTGGTGGTTGGCACTTTGCCATTGCCTGGATTAGATTCTGATCTCCACCTGTTAGCTACATCTTTCCGTACGTTAAATACGCCATCAATATTACCGTTGTAATCGTTGGTGGCATGTAAGCGGTCGGCGCCCATAGAGCCCACTACCAGTACACGCAGGTCAAATTTTTTGTAATTCAGGATATTGGTTAAGCCCCAGTTGAAGTCGGGGTAAGGATTACCGATGATCGCAAAATCTTCCCGCGGATTGATTACGCCATTGCCATTGATATCCTTGAAGCGGATATTACCTGGAATTGCACCGGGGAAAGCTGGGCCTTTATCTACTTCTGCCTGGTTCTGGTAAATGCCGTCAAATACATATCCATACAACATTGCCAGCGGCTGGCCTACAATGCTCACATTGGTAGGATTACCTTCACTGCTGTTGCCGGAATAGATAGGGGCATTGTCTTTTCCCAATGCCAGCACTTTGTTGCGGTTGAAGGCAATGTTAAAGTTGGTGGTCCAGGTGAAAGATTTGGTTTCCATGTTACGGGAAGAGATACCAATTTCCAATCCCTTGTTTTCCATATCGCCACTGTTTTCAGTTACGGTGGTAAAGCCGCTGGACTGCGGTACTTCCACGTTTAACAGCAGGTCCTGTGTATTTCTTTTATAAGCATCGATAGTCAGGTAGATGCGGTCTTTCAGCAAACCAACGTCAACGCCTATATTTAATTCACGCATTCTTTCCCATCCGAGATTTGGATTGCCAAGCGTGTTCATTACACGGCCGCCATTCAGCGCACCACCCAGCACATAATCACTGGTACCGATGCTGCTCATGTAGGTGTAGTTACCGATATTGAAGTTCCCGGAGAAACCATAGGAAGCCCTTACTTTCAGGTCGCTGAATATACGGGACGACTTCATGAAATCTTCCTGTGAAACACGCCATCCCAGTGCTACAGACGGGAAGGTACCCCAGCGGTTGTTGGGACCAAAGCGGGAAGAACCATCACTTCTCACAGTAGCTGTTACCAGGTATTTATCTTTATAAGCATAGTTTACCCTGGCCAGGTAAGATAATAATGCCCATTCTGTTTTATCAGTTACATTAGGATTATTGGTGAGAGTAGCTGCGCCGTTGATGGTTTTGATATCATCATCCGGGAAGTTGGCCGCATTGATACCCACATTTTGTTCCTTCTGTGATTGTACACTGTATCCCAGCAAACCGGTAATAGCATGCCCGCTGTTGCTGTTGTACTGGTAAGTGAGTGTGTTTTCATTCAGCCAGTTCAGGTAATTCCCGGTGATGTAACCTCCGGAAGGAATACTTGGCGGCGCCGCATTGGTATTACCAATGGTGGAGGGCCGGAAGTATTCGGCGCTACCTTCCTGGTAATCTACGTTGAAGGTGGATTTAAATTTCAGGTTCTTTATAATTTCATATTCTCCGTAAGTATTAAAAAGAATACGGGTGCTCTTGGATTTGTTGGTTACCTCATTGAGCATCATTACCGGGTTAGGCAAACCAAAAGTACCGGGACTCTGGATATATTCATTATAGCTGCCATCTGCTTTATAGATAGGCTCTATCGGGCTGGCAATACCGAAAACGCCTTCGCGGCCTTCTCCGTTGGTGTTGCCTTTGCGGGTGGTGTAAGAGGGCGCTACGTTGAAGCCTACTTTAAATCTGTCGGAGAGATTAGCGTCTACATTGGCTCTTACGGTAAAACGCCTGTAGCCGGAGTTGATGATCACCCCGTCCTGGTTGTAATAACCTGCGGAGACATAAGTCCTGATTTTATCGGTACCGCCACTTACGCTCAGGTTAATATCCTGCATGGGTGCTGTGCGTGTAATGGCATCAAACCAGTCGGTGCCTTTACCGATCAGTTCAGGACGACGGTAAACTTCCGGTATGTCTGCATCCGTAGGTTCGCGGTGTTCGGTGAAACGGATATTATCCTCAATCGCTTCTTTTCTGAACTGGGCAAACTCCTGTCCGTTCATGAGGTTTGGACGTCCTTTGTCGGGAATAGTCTGGACGCCGTAATTGGCAGAAAGCTGCACGCGTGGAATACCGGAGCTGCCTCGTTTAGTAGTGATCAATACTACGCCGTTAGCGCCTCTCGAACCATAAATAGCGGTAGCAGAGGCATCTTTCAACACCGCCATGGATTCAATATCCTGCGGGTTAATAGCGTTCATTGGATCAGATACCTGGTCGGAAGAAGACGCCAGCGGATAACCATCTACCACATACAGTGGCTGGCTGCCAGCACCCACAGCGCCGATGCCGCGCACCTGTACCTGCGGGCCACCACCGGGAATGCCGTTGGAGGTACTCACCTGGATACCGGCAATCTGGCCGGCCAATGCCTGGTCAGGACCGGCAACGGGCATGTCTTTAATGTTCCTCATGGTAACAATTCCAACAGATCCTGTTACATCTTTTTTCTGTTGTGTACCATAACCTACAACCACTACCTGGTTAAGGACTTTATTGCTTGGTTCCAGCTGTGCGCTGATGCGGGTACGGGTACCCACGTGATAAGTTTTGCTTGCATAACCGATTATGCTAAAAACAAGAGAATCTGACGGAGCGGCGGAAATGGTATATCTGCCATTCGCATCAGTGAATGCACCCTGGCTGGTACCTTTAACGCCAACGGTTACACTGGGAAGCGGTGAGCCCGTTCCGGCATCTGTAACCTGGCCGCCAACGTTATTCTTTTGTGCATAGGTGAAAGTGCTGATGAATAACAAGGCAGAACAGGTGAAGCCAAAACGTGCGAGGCAGGAAGATCCTTTTTGATAAAGGATAGAAGCTCTGATCATAACGAGTGGAATTTGGTTTGATGAAACGGCATTACTTTACGGAAATAAATTTAGCGGAAGAATAATACATTCCTGTCCTGTTGCGTCCTGTACTGTCCTGTACTGTCCTGTATCGGAGCCTGTTAACTGTTATGAAAGAGGCGTTTGTAAAAGCCGGAAAATATTGCTACTTTCCACTGCATTTGCTAAAATGCAGACAGTTAAAAATCTGATGTATGATCATGAACAGAAAAAGCCTGAAACTGGTAGCCCTGTTTGCCATATTGGGCACTACGGCTTTTGCACAGAATACCACGGACGCTGATGCCGCCGCAAAAGAAAAGAAGCAACGCGAGGAACTGATGAAACAGGACTGGGCCTGTTTAAAATGTTTCCAGGAAGCCAACGCCCAGGTGGGCGCGCCTAAACCGGGCGAACAGCGGGTGGTATTTATGGGAAATTCCATTACCATCGGGTGGGGAAACCTGAACCCGGAGTTTTTTGAAGGCAAACCCTATATCAACCGGGGCATCAGCGGGCAAACCACGCCACAGATGCTGATCCGCTTCCGCCCGGATGTCATTAACCTGAAACCAAAAGTAGTAGTGATCCTCGCAGGCACCAACGATATTGCGGGAAATACCGGCTATACCCCGGTGGAAACAATTTTTGGTAACATCGTATCGATGGCGGAACTGGCCAAAGCAAATGGTATCAGGGTGGTGTTGTCGTCCGTAATACCGGCGTTTGATTATCCGTGGCGTAAAGGACTGGAGCCGGTTGGGAAGATTGCCGACCTGAATCAGCGCCTTAAAAACTACGCCGCCAAAAATAACTGCGTATACCTGGACTATTACACCGCAATGGCCGATGAAAGAAAAGGGCTGAAAGCCGAACTGACATCTGACGGCGTACACCCCAATAAAGCCGGTTACCTCGTGATGGGACCACTGGCGGAAAAAGCAATAGCTACCGCATTAAAAAAGAAATAAGTTGAAAACCCGCTCATTCATTCTTACCGGCATCCTGGCACTGGCAACGGGATTGGTTACCGCACAACAGTCACTTTCCGCCAGGCTGGATTCCCTGTTAACGATCAAAAGTCCCCGCCCGTTCAACGGGGTAGTGCTGATTACACAAAACGGGAAAACGCTGTATGCCAAAGCCTATGGCTATGCTAACCGCGAAACAAAGCGGGCGCTGAACATCAACGACCCGTTTATCATTATGTCCGTTACCAAGCAAATGACGGCCGTAATGGTGTTGCAGCAAGTGGAAAAAGGACGTATCCAGCTACAGCAAACATTGCATTCCTATCTCCCGGAAATAAAAGATAGCTGGGCAGACAGCATCACCATTCACCAACTGCTCAATCACACTTCCGGCGTGGTGTGGTTTGATGCGCCGCTGGCCTTCCTGCCCGGAACAAAATACGCTTATTCCAACTTCGGTTATTCCCTGCTGAAATCCGTACTGGAACGTACTACCGGTAAGCCCTATACGGAGTTGGCAGCTGCCTTGTTTAAAAAATCCGGTATGACGCACTCCGGCATTACCGGCCATATACCAGCAGTAAAAGGCTACCGGGAAATGCCATCTGGTGGCCTGGAAGCAAGTACCGACACTATACCGGACTGGCACTATGCAGGTGCAGGCGTGGTATCCACTGCCCGCGACCTGGTACGCTGGAATGAACTGTTGTATGGCGGAAAGTTGCTGAAAGACAGCTGCTACCAGTTGATGACGCATGTTTGGGAACACCGGCAGCACACCGTATACGGGTCAATGGGAACCGGCTATGGTATTGTGGTAAGCGACGATAAGCAGGAGATGGGACACACCGGGTATATGCCGGAGATGGGATTTACGCTCATCAATTTCTACTATCCGGCAACCCGTACCAGTCTTGTTGTAATGGAGAACGCCGGCTACAGCGAAAAAGATATACCCAGGGCTTATTTCTTTGAAAGAAACATCCGGGAAATATTATTACCAACTGTTATAAAGAAGCAATAACAGCTATTTACATAATTCCACTGCGGTGATATGTTATTTTTTTCTCGTAACGTTTTCTTATTCAGATATTTTGTTGTAGTTTCATTACTCACCAAAGAAAAGGAGGTATTCATGCTATCTACAGAATATTCATGGACACCTAAGGTTAATTTAGTTTAACCCGGGCGGCTCCATTAGAGAATCTGTTAACGCTTTGGCGTTAAAGGCATCCTGGCATAGCCGGGATGCCTTTTTCTTTGTTATATAATATTTTTATATTTTTGTGAGATGTATAACGCATTGGTTACCCCAAAGCAACAAATTATAACACATGGCTTTTATTATGGTGGACGTTGAAACAGACGGTCCCATTCCCGGCGATTACTCTATGATTTCTTTTGGCGCCGTCCTTGTAAATGAACAACTGAATCAATCTTTTTACGGTCAGCTAAAACCCATTTCCACTAAATTTATTCCCGAAGCACTGGCAGTATCCAATCACACGCGTGAAGAAACCCTCGGCTTTAATGATCCCGCACAGGTGATGCAGGATTTTAAG
The DNA here is from genome assembly GCF_037483205.1 of Chitinophaga sp. CCNWYY40. Classification (NCBI taxonomy): domain Bacteria; kingdom Pseudomonadati; phylum Bacteroidota; class Chitinophagia; order Chitinophagales; family Chitinophagaceae; genus Chitinophaga; species Chitinophaga sp. CCNWYY40. The sequence continues at coordinate 860,573 of NZ_JBBHLF010000002.1, read as the reverse complement.
CAATGGATCACTTCCGTTAGTAAGGACCGGCCCATTTTCATCAGCGATAACAACGGTTTCGACTGGATGTTTATCTGCTGGTATTTTCATCATTTTATTGGTGAAAACCCGTTTGGGTTTAGTTCCCAAAACCTCGGCAGTTTGTACAAAGGCATCACAAAGGATACTTTCCAGACGTTCAAGCACCTGCGCCAAACAACCCATACGCATCACCCGGTAGATGATGCAAAAGGCAATGCAGAAGCGCTGCTTACCATGAAACGCGAAATGGGACTGAAAATTAAGTTGTAGCTACGCCCTCAAACTTTTAACCGGGTTCACCAGCCCGGCTTTCACCGACTGGTAAGCGATTGTGACTCCCGCTATCAGTACAGACACCGAGATCGCAATAAGAAAAGTACCGCCACCGATATGGGTCTGATAAGCAAAATTGTCCAGCCAGCGCGTCATCACAAACCAGGCGACAGGCGCCGCCACGCAAAAGGAAACAAAGATCAGCAGGATAAATTCTTTTGCAAATAGCCCGACAATATTCAGAAGGGAAGCCCCTAATACTTTACGGATACCTACTTCTTTGGTGCGTTGCACCGCTGCAAAGGCCACCAGGCCATACAATCCGAGGCAGCCAATGATGATGGCCAGGGAGGAAAACAGCTTAAATGCGGTGTATATTTTTTGCTCCTGTATATACATGCTGGCGATGCGGTCGTCCAGGAACTGATACTCAAACTGGTTTTCTGTAAATAATGCAGACCATAATTTATCTATGCCTGCAATAGTATTCCGCATATCAGTGGGCTTGATCCGGATATTGGCCGTTCCGAAACCGCGGGCATTGTATTCCAGTATACAAGGTCTTCTCTTTTTATACCGGGATTCACTCTGGAAATCTTTCACCACACCCGTGATCAGTGCAGGGCCATCGTTGATGTAAAAGTGTATTCCCAGTGCTTTCTCCGGGTTCTGAATCCCCATTTTATGGATCATTGTTTCGTTTACAAGCACCCTGCGAAGTGTGTCGGCATCTGTGCCTGGGCGGATCTTTTCGCCAGCCAGTAACTGTATCGAAAACATGTCCATATATTGTTCGTCGATCGCTTTTACTTCGGTTACATCGTTTTCAGTAAGTCCCACCGCGGGGCAGCGGAACCCGCTGAAGTTGCTTCCGTTCACCGGTGAGCCCGAGGCAAAGCTCAGCTGTGCTACACCGGGATTGGCAAGCAATTGCTCCTTTAAAATATCCCGCTTGTTCCTGTCGGGTACCGGGAAAGAAACAACTGCTTCTTTGTTAAAGCCCAGGTCCTGGTTCTGGAGAAAGTCCATCTGGTAGCCAACTATCAGCGTACCCGCAATCAGTATCTGGGAAATGCCAAACTGGGTGGATACCAATATCTTTCTTAATCCTAATCCCCGGAAGGTAATACCCGTATTGCTTTTAAGGGATGTTGCCGGTTCAAAGGCCGACTGCACAAAAGCAGGATACAAGCCAGCTAAAAGTATAACCGTTACCGTTATTGCTGCCAGTACCGCAACAATTAGCGGTTGCATTAACTGAGATACCCCGATCTTCAGGTTCATCCAGGTGGCTACAAATGGTAACAAAACTCCTGCTGCTATGGTTCCCAGCACAACTGCCATCAATACCAGCAGAGTGGTTTCACCCAGGAATTGACGGATCAGCTGACCACGGTAAGCCCCCAGCACTTTACGTACACCTACTTCCTTTGCGCGGCGTATAGCCTGCGCCGTAGCCATATTGATGAAATTGATACAGGCGGTGATGATAATAAACAGCGCCACCATCGCAAGGCCCCAATAGGTTTCCCGGCTGGTGGTAGGACTGGCAGGGTTACCCAGGTAACGCTGGTCAAAATGGATTTCTTTCAGTGGCTGCAGTAAAAGGGTTGCTCCGGAAGCGACATCAGCGCCCCAGTTTTTGGTAATAAAGGCAGGCATCCTGGCCTGCAACTTCGCTACGTTGTAGTGCTCAGGCAGCACCACAAAAGCATTGCCACCATTGATATTGTAAAACTCAGCCGGTGCCAGCACTTCCTTCCTGATGGTTTCGTAGGAAGCCAGGAATACAAACGGCTGACTGGTATTGCCCGGCAAATCTTCAATAACACCGGTTACTTTAAGGTTAAACTGGTTGTTCAGGTTAATTACCTGGCCCATCGGGTCTTTTGTACCAAAGTATTTTCCGGCAATGCTTCGTGTGAGCACCACCTGGTTGGGTTCCGATAAGGCAGTGCGCGGATCCCCGGCCAGCCAGTGATAATCAAATATCTGAAGGAAAGAAGCATCTGCGAAGGCAAATCCTTTTTCATTGTACCGCGTATCACCCGCTTTTACCAGCCCGGTGATCTGGTACCAGTATTGCGACACCTGCTCCAGTTCGGGGAAGTCGTTGCGCAGGGCGGGTACTACTGCCAGCGAGGTACTGGGATTATAATCGAGTGCATGCAAATTAACACGATAAGTACGATCCGCTTTTTTGTGGAAGCTGTCATAACTCAACTCATTTTTTACAATGAGAAAGATGATCAGGCAGGCGGCAATACTAAGCGTTAAGCCAAATACATTGAGAAATGTATAGCTGAAATTCCGCGTGATCGTCCTGAAAGCTGTTTTAATATAACTGCTGAACATGGAATTCAATTTATAGGATGGACCGTACTTGCAGCTAAGTAAATGCCATCATATTAAAATGCTGGTTTTCAGTAGATAAGGAGGTGTTGAAGGATTAAAAATGTCCGGTTTTGAAGGGGGAGTGTCCGGTTCCGGACATCATTTCAATAACTTCTTCCGTAAAGAATACACATAAAAATCCTCTACTTTTTTACGTGCCCACGGCGTTTTGCGGAGAAATTTTAAACTGCTTTGCACAGATGGATTGCTGATAAAGCAATTGATCCTTACCTGGTATCCCAGTTCTTCCCAGCCATAGCTCTCATAAAGATGTGTCACTATTTTTTCCAGTGTAAGTCCGTGCAGCGGGTCTTTGGATGCGCCTGGTGTGTCCATGTTGTTCCGTTTTTATGGCCCAAAGGTAAGTTAATTACAAAGATGCCCGCATGGTTACATAAAACGGTACTTCTATCTGTGCGCGGGAATTATCCAGGATCAGCTGTGCGGCCATTTCTCCCATACATTTAAAGTCGGTGGAAATGGTGGTGATGCCGTTGAGGATGAATTTCTTCAAAGGCGTTTCATTATAGGAAATGATCCCTACATCCTTGCCTATCTTCAGGTTTAAGGAAATGATCCTTTCTATCAGCAATACCAGGTCGTTTTCCCGCAGGTTAATATATACATCTCCCGGCTGAATATCTTCTTCTCCTATTTCTTCTACCTTTTTACTGTTAAAAGCATAGTTCTGGCAGAACTGCATAAACCCTTCGTAAATTTCTTCCGGGTAATAGGTATTGTCGGGGTAAATGATTTTAATGGTGTGGTATTGCTGCAGCTTGTCCCTGGCCTGTTCCAGGGCGCCGTAAATATCTTCCTGGAAATTTTCATATACTGCGCCGTATTCGCCGGTTACGCCTTTCAGCTTTTTATCCAGCAGGATCAGTTTCTCTTTCGGGATAGTATTGATCACTTCATCTACATGTTCCCATCTTTCCCGGAAGTGCGGAAGTATCACAATATGTGTATATTCATTGATATTTTGTGACAACAGTTTTTTAAAGAGACTGAAATCGCTGTTATAAATATAGAAGTCGATATTGGCCTGTTCCCCCAGCTTGTCTGCAAACGAATCATAGATGATTTTTTTGTGCTCGCTCAGTTTGTTGAACAGGAGCAGTATCTTATATTGCTGGTCAAGATTGGTTTGCGACACATAGTAGCCTTTTCCGGGAACGGACCCCAGGATACCCAGTCCCTTCAGGTATTTGTACGCTTTTTCTGCGGTATCCCTCGAAATTTCAAAGGCGTAACTGACTTCATTGATGGACGGCAGTATATCATCCTGCTGCACTTTTTTGTCTACAATAGCTTTGATGATAGAGTTGGCCAGCTGGTAATATTTAGGCGTAGCAGAAAAATCATCAATAAAAAGGTATTTAAAAATCGGATGTTGTTTCATGGCTCATCAGGTATTAATCCGTGGAATTAGCTATCAGGTTATAACATGGCTGTTTTCCCGGCAATGATAGTGATTTAATTTTATAAATGCTATCTCCGGCCGGAACCATGACAGTCCATGACAGTTTAAAAAAGTACATGCTTTATTTTTATGAAACTTTAATCTCCACGTTACAAATTACTATATCATTATGCAGGCTTTACTGGGAGTTTTATTTCACTTTATAGGTGGGTTCGCATCGGGAAGTTTCTATATCCCTTACAAAAAGGTAAAGGGATGGAGCTGGGAAAGTTACTGGATTGTAGGCGGGATCTTCTCCTGGCTGGTGGTACCGCTGGTAGCCGCCTGGTTAACCGTTCCCGGTTTTATGGATATTATCCGTAATACGGAAGGCACCATTCTTTTCTGGACTTATTTCCTGGGCGTACTGTGGGGGATCGGCGGTTTAACCTTCGGGTTATCCATGCGTTACCTCGGCATGTCGCTGGGAATGGCGGTAGCATTAGGCTTTTGTTCCGCCTTTGGTGCACTGATACCACCCATTTACCGTGGTTTGTTTACAGACGACCCCAATACGCTGGGCGCTATGCTGCACAGCAGCAGGGGCTTGTATGTACTATCCGGTGTGGCGGTATGCCTGGTGGGTATTGCTATTTGCGGAAGAGCGGGTATGCTCAAGGAAAAGGAGCTTACCGGTGAACAGAAAACTGAAAGCATCCTCGAATTTGACCTTCGCAAGGGGCTGGCGGTAGCCATTGTTTCCGGTATACTGAGCGCCTGCATGAGTTTTGCCATTACTGCCGGCAGCAGTATGGGTAAGGCAGCGGTAGCCAACAATGCCAATCCTTTGTTCCGGAACAATGTTATTTTTGTAGTGATTATGCTGGGAGGGCTCACCACCAATTTTATCTGGTGCATGCTGCTCAATAAACGTAACCGCTCATTTAATGACTATACGAACAAAAGTACCCCGCTGGTAAGGAACTATTTATTTGCAGCAATCGCGGGTACTACCTGGTTCCTGCAATTCTTTTTTTATGGAATGGGAGAAAGTAAACTGGGCAATGATGCCAGCTCCTGGATCCTGCACATGGCTTTTATTATCCTGATTTCCGGTATGTGGGGCTTTGTGCTGAAGGAATGGAAAAATGCCAGTAAAAAAACATTCGTTACTATCTCCCTGGGTATATTCACCATTATTCTTTCTGTAATCCTGGTTGGATATGGTAATTCTTTAGAAAATTAACCCTCAGCATTATCGCAATTAAAAACGTAAAAATTATAGAGTATGTCTTTAGATGGAACTACTACGCAATTCAGGCATGTCAGCTATTTATGGGATGAAGCAACAGCCGCTGCTATGGCTGGTGATGAAGTAGCCTTGCTGATCTATCGTTCCAATTTACTCGGCGCAGATCTCCGGTTGACCAACTACGGTGGTGGTAACACCTCCTGCAAAGCCACCGCAAAAGATCCTTTAACGGGAGAACCGGTAGAGGTGATGTGGGTAAAAGGCTCCGGCGGGGACCTGGGCACACTCAGGAAAAGTGGCCTCGCTGCCCTGTATGTAGATCGTCTCCGCAGCCTGCAGAATATTTACAGGGGAATAGCGCATGAAGATGAAATGGTGGAATTGTTCAATCACTGCATTTACGATCTTAGCTCAAAAGCGCCCTCCATTGATACCCCTCTGCATGGTTTTCTTCCCTTTAAACATATCGATCACCTCCATCCGGATGCTGCCATTGCTATTGCAGCGGCAAAAGACGGCCGGAAAATCACGCAGGAGCTGTTTAATGGCACCATTGGCTGGGTACCCTGGCAAAAGCCCGGATTTGACCTCGGATTGCAGTTAAAGCAATGCCTCGACGAAAATCCCGGTATCCGTGGTATCATGCTGGGCTCTCACGGCCTGTTCACCTGGGGCGACACTGCCTATGAAAGTTATATCAATACCCTGGAAGTAATTGAACGCTGCGCGGAATACCTGCAGGAAAATACCGGTCGTAATAAACCCGTGTTTGGCGGCGCTAAAATACAATCATTGTCGCCCGACCTTCGTAAAGCCCAGGCCGCTGAACTGGCGCCGGTTTTACGCGGATACTGCTCTTCTCAGCAGAAAATGGTAGGCCATTTTACCGACGATGCGAGAGTGCTTGAATTTATTAATTCCAATGATCTCGACAGGCTGGCACCGCTGGGTACCAGCTGCCCCGATCACTTCCTGCGCACAAAGATCAGCCCGCTGGTGCTGAACCTTCTGCCGGACGCCGACCTGAAAGACGTAGCCACCGTTAAAACATCCCTGGCGCCATTATTTACCGCCTACCGGGAAATGTATAAAGAATACTACGATACCTGTAAACATCCCAACAGCCCGGCCATGCGCGATCCTAACCCCGTGGTGATCCTGTATCCCGGCGTAGGCATGTTCACCTTCGCAAAAGATAAACAAACCGCCAGGGTGGCCGCTGAATTTTATATCAACGCCATCAATGTAATGAAAGGCGCGGAAGCCATCTCTGAATACACCTCCCTGCCACGGCAGGAAGCATTTAATATTGAATACTGGTTGCTGGAAGAAGCCAAGCTGCAACGCATGCCAAAGCCGAAAGCGCTTACCGGCAGAATTGCCCTGGTAACCGGCAGCGCCGGCGGTATCGGTAAAGCCATCGCTAAAAAGTTTGCAGAAGAAGGCGCCGTAGTGGTGATCAATGATAATGATGCACAACGACTGGCATCTGCCACCGAAGAGTTTAATAAACTGTACGGAAAAGATGTATTTGCTGCCGACCTGCTCGATGTGACCGATTCCGCATCTATTCATAAAACCTTTAACACCGCGGTACTGGCCTTTGGTGGGGTGGATATCATAGTAAACTGCGCCGGACTGTCGATTTCCAAACCATTGGAAGATCATACGGAAAAGGACTGGGACCTGCTGTACGATGTACTGGTAAAAGGACAGTTCCTCGTTACACAAACCGGCGTAGAAATCATGCGCAAGCAGGATACCGGCGGGGATGTGCTGAACATCGTTAGTAAAAACGCATTAGTTTCCGGTCCTAACAATGCGGGATATGGGTCAGCCAAGGCAGCCCAACTGCACCTGAGCCGTCTTAATGCCGCTGAACTGGGTAAAGATCGTATACGCGTGAACGTAGTAAATCCTGATGCAGTGATTTCCGATAGTAAAATATGGGCCGGCGCATGGGCAGAAGGCCGTGCTAAAGCATATGGCGTAAAGGTGGAAGAACTGCCTGCATTCTATGCAAAACGCACCCTGCTGAATGAAATCATTGTACCGGAAGATATCGCCAACGCCTGCTATGCTTTTGTAGGCGGATTACTCAACAAGGCTACCGGCAACGTGCTGAATGTGGATGGTGGAGTAGCAATGGCTTTTGTGAGATAAAAATATCGTTTTATCTGCGTAAAAAAAGATCATCATGAGAATCGAAAAATACAGGATAGAAGAACATAATCAGGCCGGAATGGCTGCGCAGCAGCGTGCATTTGAATATCTCTCCGGGGAAATTAAAAATGTGCCTGAAATATTGCAGCAGCTGATCGCTTTCCAGGTGGGCATTCCCAGCTGGGCGCTCGGAACCGGTGGTACCCGCTTTGGCCGTTTCCCCGGTGGAGGTGAACCCCGGAACCTGGAAGAAAAGATCGAAGACATAGGGTTGATTCATCAGCTGAACCAATCCAGCGGCGCCATTTCGCTGCATATCCCCTGGGATATTCCCTCCAATCCTGCACATATCAAAGCAATGGCTGCACAACACGGCCTCCGCTTTGATGCGATGAACTCCAACACTTTCCAGGATCAGCCGGGGCAGAAGTGGAGCTATAAATTCGGCTCGCTGCAGCATGTAAATAAAGACATCCGCAAGCAAGCCATCGAGCATAACATAGAAGTGATCCGTCATGGTATAGAACTGGGCTCTGATGCACTCACCGTGTGGCTGTCCGACGGTTCGTGCTTCCCTGGTCAGCTGAATTTCCGCCATGCTTTCCAGAACACGCTGGAAGGGCTGCAGGAAATTTATGCGGCACTGCCGGATCACTGGAAAATGTTCGTGGAATACAAAGCCGCAGAACCTAATTTTTATTCCACTACAGTGGGCGACTGGGGACAGTCGCTCCTCTACGCCAATAAACTGGGCCCCAAAGCCTATACACTGGTAGATCTCGGACATCACCTGCCCAATGCCAACATTGAGCAGATTGTAGCCCTGTTGCTGATGGAAGGTAAACTCGGCGGCTTCCATTTCAATGATTCCAAGTATGGCGACGATGACCTCACCGTAGGCAGCATCAAACCCTACCAGCTGTTCCTTATTTTCAACGAACTGGTGGAAGGAATGGATGCCCGCGGCATGAATCATACGACAGACCTGGGCTGGATGATAGATGCCTCACATAACGTGAAGGATCCGCTGGAAGATCTGCTGCAATCAGTAGAAGCGATCATGATCACCTACGCGCAGGCGTTGCTGGTAGACCGGAAGAAACTGCTGGCCGCACAACAGAACAACGATGTAGTTACTGCCCAGGAAATATTGCAGCAGGCGTTCCGTACAGATGTGCGCTCCCTGGTGGCTGCCGCCAGGATACAGGCCGGCGGCGCATTAAATCCGTTAGCTTTGTATCGTGCTGAAAAAGTGAGAGAACACCTGATCCGTGAAAGAGGCGCTAAAACAATGGCGACTGGTTTGTAATTTAAACGTGTTTATGACCGAAATTCCCGTTATTGCTATTTTTGATGTTGGAAAAACCAACAAGAAACTGTTTCTCTTTGATGAACAGTACCGGATCATCTTTGAGCGGACAGCCCGTTTTACGGAAACCGTGGATGAAGATGGCGCGCCCTGTGAAAACCTGGAAAGTCTCCGGCTCTCCGTATTTGATTCCCTGAGAGAAGTATTCAGCAGAAAAGATGTAACGATTAAAGCGATCAACTTTTCAACCTATGGCGCAAGCCTGGTATACATTGATGAAGAAGGGCGCCCATTAACTCCGTTGTACAATTATCTGAAAGAATATCCGGAGGAATTGAGTCAGCAGTTTTACAGTAACTATGGCGGCAAAACCGCTTTCTCTGTGCAAACGGCGTCACCGGTATTGGGAAGCCTCAATTCAGGCATGCAGTTATACCGGCTGAAGTACGAACAACCTGACGTATTCAGTCGCATGAAGTATGCGCTGCACCTGCCGCAATACATGAGTTTCCTGCTGTCGGGTATAGCCTGCTCAGATATCACCAGCATTGGTTGTCATACCAACCTGTGGGATTTTAAACAAAACAATTATCATTCGTGGTTAATAAAGGAAGGGGTGCTGGAAAAGCTGGCGCCTCTTTTTTCTTCCGGAGAAGTAATGCCCGCCGCCTTTCCGGGCAACAGCTACGCAGTAGGCACCGGGCTGCACGACAGCTCTGCTGCACTGATTCCTTACCTGGTAAATTTTCATGAGCCCTTTATACTCATATCTACCGGCACCTGGTGCATCAGCTTAAATCCATTTAACGATACACCACTTACACCGGAAGAACTGGAAGCAGACTGTTTATGTTATATGTCCTTCCAGGGTAAGCCGGTAAAGGCTTCCCGGCTGTTTGCCGGTTATGAGCATGAACAGCAGGTGAAACGTATTGCCGCCCATTTTGATCAGCATACCGGCAGGTATCGCGGGATTGAGTATGACGGCAGCATCATCCGCCAGCTGAAAGAAAGGAATAAACAGGATACGCCGCAGCCGGAGGCCGACAAGCAGCGGATGCAGGCATCTGTATTCGGGCAGCGCGATCTTGGTACTTTTTCTTCAGATATTGAAGCCTATCATCAGCTGATGCTGGATATTGCCAATCAGCAATACATCGCTACCAGCAGGGTATTGAAGGGCGCCCGTGTAAAACGTATATTCGTTGACGGTGGGTTCAGTAAAAACGCCATCTATATGAACCTGCTGGCCGCACTGTTTCCCGATATTGAAATCTTTGCTGCCTCTATGGCGCAGGCTACTGCGATGGGAGCAGCACTGGCCATCCATTCGTCCTGGAACAGCAAGCCCATGCCCAATGATCTGATAGAACTGAAATATTATTCGGTGACACATGATGCTACTTTATGAAGTTTTGATTATCATTACTGCCAATAAATAATATTATGCGCGCCCTCCTTATCCTGCTCTTCAGCTTCGCTGCCATTGTTGCCAATGCACAAACCGTAATGTCTTTATACAACGGGCTTCCTCCCGGCGGAATTGCCGGTCCTGACGAGGAAGTAACCGACAAAGACAATAACCGTACAAATACCAGTGTGCCTACTTTAACGGCTTACCTGCCGCCAAAAGACAAGGCTACCGGTACAGCGGTATTAATTTGTCCGGGTGGTGGTTATCACACAGTCGTATTCCAGCGGGAAGGACTCAGTATCGCGGAGTATTTTGTAAGGCAAGGCATCGCTGCCTTTGTACTCAAATACCGCTTACCGGATGATAAGATCATGCAGGATAAAAGCAGCGGTCCTTTGCAGGATGCACAGGAAGCCATGAAAATAATCCGCTCGCATGCCGCTGAATGGAACATCGATAATAGCCGCGTAGGCATTATGGGTTTCTCTGCCGGCGGGCACCTGGCTTCCACCACAGGAACCCATTTCAACAAACCGGTGCTGGCCGCCAATGCGGGCATCAACCTGCGTCCTGATTTTATGATCCTGGTGTACCCGGTGATCAGCATGGAAAAGAACCTCACCCATGCTGGTTCCCGTTTGCGGTTACTTGGTAATCAGCCGGGAGAAGAAGCTATAAAAAATTATTCCAACGACCGGCAGGTAACACCGCAAACACCACCCACCATCCTGTTTCATACCGGCGACGATACGGTGGTGGACGTAGATAACAGTCTCTTTTTTTACCAGGCCCTGCGCCACCAGCACGTACCGGCGGAAATGCATATTTATCCCGAAGGCAACCACGGCTTTGTATTGAAGCTGCCAACAGACGTATGGATGCAGATCACCATGAAATGGCTGGGCCGCATGGGTATGCTCAACCCGGGCAACCCGTTGCTGCAGGGAGGTACAGGACAGTTATACTGATAACGTTTTTTACTTTGGGAGATATCCTGAAATAGCCTGTTGCTGACGAAAGTCCGGCAACCGGGTATCTGTTACCATAACTTTTACGGTTAAACGAAGATTCAAAGTATGTATACTCCTGTTATGAAAAAGTACGGCGCCGCTGCACTGTTGTTGTCGGCTGCATTAACTGCCAGCGGACAACAAACGCCTTTGCAACGCGGATTTGTAACGCCACCGGATAGCGTTAAGCCAAGTGTATACTGGTATTGGATGAGTGATAATATTTCGCAGGAAGGTGTAAAGCAGGATGTGGAAGCAATGGTAAAAGTGGGCATTGGCCGGGCTTTTATCGGTAATATAGGTTATCCGAAAGAAGAGGTTCCTTACGGAAAGGTGAAGCTGTTTTCTGATGAATGGTGGCAGGTAACCCGTACGGCTATACGCACGGCTTCAGAAAAAGGGATGGATATTGGCCTGTTCAACAGCCCGGGATGGAGCCAGAGTGGCGGTCCGTGGATTAGGCCTTCCCAATCGATGCGCTACCTCGCCGGTGAAGAAGTGACGATTCATGGCCCTCAGCAATATACCCAACAGCTGCCAACAGGCCCCGCCGATTTTCAGACAGTAGCCGTAATGGCCTTTCCAGTGCCAGACAGCGATGGCGATGATATTGGTAAACAGACACCACGCATCACTTCCAACATCGTGTTTCAGCATATTGAAAAGCTGACAGATGGAAATACTACGGAAGAAGTAACCGTTACCACACCGGTTGGTCGCCCAACACCAGCTCACATCGACCTCGAAGTAACCGGCAATTTCACCGCGCGGAGCCTCATCATTTACCCGGCCGCAAAGCCTTTCAAAGCACAGTTTGAACTACAGGTAAAAGAGGGGGATAACTGGCGCAGCATAAAGAGCTTTGAATTTGACCGCAGCAACCCGCAAAATAATGTAGGCTTTAAACCCTATGCACCGGTAGCCGTTTCCTTTAAAGCTACTACCGGAAAACAGTTCCGGCTGGTGATCAGCGAAGGCAATCCTGCATTGGCAGAAATAAAACTCCTCACGGCCCCACGCATTGAGCGCTTTGAAGAAAAGCAGCTGGCCAAAATGTTCCAGACGCCACTGCCGTTATGGAACGAATATCAATGGCCGCAGGAGGCGGAAGTATCCGGCGCCGGTTTGATTATTGATCCCACCAAAGTTATTAATCTCACTAAAAATTTATCAGCCAACGGTACCCTCAACTGGAAGGTACCTGCGGGCAACTGGATAGTGGTGCGTTATGGTATGTTGCCCACGGGCGTTACCAATGGACCGGCTTCCCCGGAAGGTACAGGGCTGGAAATAGACAAGATCAGCGATGAATGGTCGCAGTACCACTATGATGCCTTTGTAGGCAAGATCCGCAAGAGCATTCCCGCAGCGGAACGCGCCTCACTCAAATGGGTGGTGGCAGACAGCTACGAAACCGGTTCGCAAAACTGGACCGATGACATGGCGGATGATTTTAAAAAACAATATGGCTACGATCCGTTGCCGTGGCTGCCTGTGTTATCCGGAAGGGTAGTGGGCACCCCTGATCAATCGGATCGTTTTCTATGGGACCTGCGCCGCCTGATTGCCGATCGGGTAGCTTATAAATACGTAGCCGGGTTGCGTAAAGCCAGTCATAAAGACGGGATGAAGCTATGGCTGGAAAACTACGGCCACTGGGGTTTTCCTTCAGAGTTCCTGAAATACGGCGGCCAGTCGGATGAAATTGCGGGTGAATTCTGGAATGAAGGAACGCTCGGCAATATCGAGTGCCGCGCAGCCTCTTCCGCTGCGCATATTTATGGCAAAACAAGAGTAGCCGCAGAATCTTTTACTGCCGGCGGTAATGCATACGGCCGCTATCCCGCGCTGCTGAAGCGTCGTGGCGATTGGTCCTTTACCGAAGGGATCAATCACAGCCTCCTGCATGTGTTCATTGAGCAGCCATATGATGACCGCGAACCCGGTGTGAACGCAGGTTTTGGCACCGAGTTTAACAGGAAGAACACCTGGTTTTACCAGGGTAAAGCATTTATAGATTATATCAGGAGATGTAACTACCTCCTGCAACAAGGTAAGGCAGTAAATGATATCGCCTACTTCATCGGGGAAGATGCACCTAAAATGACAGGCGTAAGAGATCCTGAATTACCGAAAGGATACTCCTATGATTACATCAATGCAGAAGTGATCCTGGAACGCCTGCGTGTAAAGGATGGCAGGCTGGTACTGCCGGATGGTATGAGCTATCGTTTGCTGGTACTGCCGCAGCTGGAAACCATGCGGCCGGAGCTGCTGGAGAAAATTGCGCAGCTGGTAAAAGAAGGCGCCACTATCCTGGGACCTGCACCCAAACGATCTCCCAGCTTACAGCAGTATCCATCCGCGGATGCGAAAGTGCAAAAACTGGTCACGGAACTGTGGGGCAACAACCAGGAGCATCAAAGGGAATATGGCAAAGGGCAGGTACTGAGTGGAATAGATATGCCGCAGGCACTGAGCATCCTGCAATTGCCCGCAGATGTGGCGCAGCTGCCGGAGCAGGCATTGTATACGCATCGTACCACCACAGATGGAGAAATATATTTTATCACCAATCAGTCGGATCAGCAGATCACCTTATCACCCGCCTTCCGCGTGTTGGGTAAACAACCAGAGTGGTGGGATGCGGTAACCGGTGAAACCCGTGACCTGAAAGAGTTTACGCAACAATCATCACATACCGTAGTACCGTTAACGTTAGCCCCTTACCAGAGTGGATTCGTAGTATTCCGTAAGCATGCAGCAACAGCAGGCAATGGGATTAATTTCCCGGAAGCAACCACGCTGACGCAGTTACAGGGGCCATGGAAAGTGAGCTTTGATGCGGCAAAGCGCGGACCTGCGCAACCGGTGGTGTTTGATCAGTTGACCGATTGGAGCACGCACTCCAATGAGCAAATCCGTAATTACTCCGGTACCGCTGTTTATGAAATTACTTTTAAGGCAGATGAACTACCGGCGGAATCCACACCATACCTGGATCTTGGCGCCGTGAGTGTAATGGCGGATGTAACCCTGAACGGTGTAGCGCTGGGCAACGTATGGACGGCACCTTACCGGGTAAATGTAAAACAAGCATTGAAAAAAGGAGAGAACAAGCTAATAATAACGGTGGTAAACACGTGGGTAAACCGCCTCATTGGCGACAGCAAACTACCTGTTGCCGAAAGAAAAACATGGAGTAACGTGAACCCATACACGCCGACAGCTACTTATCAGTCTGCCGGCCTGATGGGGCCCGTAAAACTCATTGCAGTAAAATATTAAGTACATTCAAAGGAACCAGATCACATGAAAATATATAACCAGATCTTACAATTAGCAGTCATAATGTTAGTTGCTGTTTCGTCCCGGGCCCAGCTGCCACTGGTGTTCGATAGCAGCCGTATGGCCACGGTCCAGGCAACAGCAACGGTACGCAGGTATTTATCTCCCGAAAAAATTATATGGCAAACACCCAATGCCGGTGAGCATATTATCAACGCACAACGTTTCCTGTTAGCCGGCAACGGACAAGCCGACCTGGCCAATCAGAACATGTGCGTGCTGAAAAGCACGGCTGCCGTACATCCTGCCTTGTTGTTTGACTTTGGCAAAGAACTGCATGGCGGTTTGCAACTGGTTACGGGGATGTATAAAAGCGGTAAGCCGGTAAAACTGCGGGTACGCTTTGGCGAATCCGTAAGTGAAGCGATGAGTGATATTGAACCCGGGAAGAATGCCACCAACGACCACGCCGTACGCGATATGATTGTAGAAGTACCCTGGCTGGGTAAACTGGAAGTAGGCAACACCGGTTTTCGTTTTGTAAGGATCGATCTGCTGGATGACAACACGGAACTGCAACTCAAAGAAGTGAGGGCCATCTTCGTATACCGCGATCTGCCTTACCTGGGCTCTTTTAAATGCAGCGATACGTTGCTGAACCAGATCTGGCTGACGGGTGCATACACCGTGCATCTGAACATGCAGGACTATTTATGGGATGGCATCAAACGCGACCGCCTCGTGTGGATTGGTGATATGCATCCGGAAACATCTACTATCAGCGCGGTATTCGGCTATAATGAAGTGGTGCCAGAGAGCCTGGACCTTTCCCGTGATATTACGCCGCTGCCACAGTATATGAATGGCATGGTGTCGTATTCCATGTGGTGGGTGCTTATTCAGCGCGATTGGTACCAGCATACCGGCAACCTTGCATATCTGAAACAACAGGCCGGTTACCTGAAAGGATTACTGGATCACCTCTCAAAGAAAATAGACGCCAATAACAGTGAAGACCTGCACGACGGCACCCGCTTCCTCGACTGGCCCTCCAGTGAAAATAAACCCGGCATTCATGCAGGGCTACAGGCCATGATGATCATGACGCTGGACGCCGGCGCTGCATTGAGCAAAGTACTCAACGATGAGGCCACCGTGAAGAAATGCGAAGCCGCTATTGCCCGGCTGAAGCAAAACGTACCCGATGCAAACGGCTCCAAACAGGCCGCGGCATTGATGGCGTTATCCGGTTTGGTGCCCGCAAAAAAGATCAACGATGAAATTATTGGCGTAGGTGGTGTAAAGGATTACTCCACCTTCTATGGTTACTATATGCTGCAGGCAAAAGCCAAAGCGGGCGACTACCAGGGAGGGCTAAACGATATCCGCACTTACTGGGGCGCTATGCTGAAGCTGGGCGCCACTACGTTCTGGGAAGACTTTAATATGGACTGGCTTCCCAACGCTTCCCGCATTGATGAAATAGTACCGGCCGGGCAAAAAGATATTCATGGCGACTATGGCGCTTATTGTTATAAAGGTTTCCGTCATAGTTTATGTCATGGCTGGGCCTCCGGGCCTACGCCGTGGCTCACGGAGCATGTACTCGGTATTTCGGTAGCAGCGCCCGGATGTAAAGTGATTAAGGTAACGCCTCACCTGGGAGATCTGCAATTTGCAGAGGGTACTTTTCCTACGCCTTATGGCATTGTAACGGTGAAGCATACACGCCTGGCTGATGGAAAGATTAAGTCGGAGATCAAAGCGCCTGCGCAGGTGAAGGTGATCAGGGAGTAGTTTTATTTTTTAGGAAGATAAAAAAGAACGGTGCTCATAGGAGGCCGTTCTTTTTATTTATGCTGCTGAAAATAGTTATACCACCGGATGTATCCACGGACTTCTATACGGCCGTTGCAATAACGCTGTGGCAGCAGGATCGCCGGTAATGATCCGTTTCTGCGGATCATATATTACGGGCCGTCCTGTTTGCATGGAGATATTGGCGAGGATACAGCTCGCAGTGGAAATATGCCCTTCTTCTATATCCGCTACCGGTTTGCTGCCATTTTTAATAGCGCCCAGGAAGTCCAGCATATGCAGGCGTGTGGCCGGTGCAGCGTTCAGCTCAATAGCTGGTTCTGTCAGGTCTTCCGGGTACTTTTCCTTTTCAAACACTACATCTTTATGAATAGGAGTGCCGTTGCCTTCAGGGATAAAGTCGTACGACATGGTGCTGGCGGCAAGGGTGCCTTTCTCTCCATACAATTTAAATGACCATGGGTATTTGGGATCGGCGGCTGTTCCCCAGGTGCGGTGCTGCCATACACAATTTAGTCCGTCGTACTCAAAAATGGCCGACTGCGTATCTGCAATATTCGATTTGCCTTCTTTCTGTACATAGATCCCACCGGTGGAGCTGATGCGTTTGGGCCAGCCCAGTTGCAGCATCCAGCGTACAGTGTCGAACATATGCACGCACATATCGCCCATAATGCCGTTGCCGTATTCCATGAAAGTGCGCCACCAGCGTACATGTGGCAAGCCATCGTAAGGCCGCAGGGGAGCGGGGCCGGTCCACATGTCGTAGTCGAAATAATCGGGTACTGCCTGTACGGGTGGATTGCCGTTGTTGCGCATGTGATAGTAGCAACACATTTCCACATGCGATATTTTGCCGAGCAGGCCGGCATCTACAATATTCTTTTTGGCATCAATGAGGTGTGGGGTGCTTTTCCGTTGGGTGCCCACCTGCACCACCCGGTTGTATTTGCGGGCGGCGGCCACCATCGCTTCGCCTTCTATTATATCTACGCTGATAGGTTTCTGCACATATACATTGGCGCCGGCTTTGAGGGCTTCAATGGTTTGCAGGGCATGCCAGTGGTCGGGAGTGCCTATCAATACAATGTCCAGTTCATTCTCGGATAGCAGTTTACGGTAGTCGGCGTACAGGCGGGGTGTTTCACCGGAGGACTGCCGTTTGCGCACCATTTCTGCAGCGGCCTGCAGCATATTCTTATCCACATCACAAAGGGCTACTACTTTTACCGGCGCTACCTGGATTAGCCGGAATAAATCGCTTTTGCCATACCATCCTGTTCCGATAAGCGCTACCCGTAAAGGTTTCGCGGGGTTAATGAAATCAAGCGCACTGGCGCCGATAGCAGAGAGCGCGAGCGTAGCCGTGGCTCCCTTGAGGAAGCGGCGGCGATTGATGTTGAAATTCTCCATAGCGTGGAATAATTAAATAAGGTTTACAGAACTATAGGAGAGAAAGATAATAATTCAGTCGAAGAAATCATAGTGAAATAAACCGGCTATTCGTCTGCGTGTCTTTTCAGAATATTGTTGATCATCGGTTTAAGGGTATCATATTCCTTCTCCGTAAAACCCATGCTGCAACTGATCTTTTCGGGGATGTCTGCCGCCTCTTGCTGCAATTGCCGTCCGGCGGCGGTTAAATGAATATTTACGCTGCGTTCATCTTCTTTGCTGCGTACACGTTTGATAAGCTTTTTTGTTTCCAGTCTTTTCAACAGGGGCGTTAAAGTACCGGAATCCAGCATCAGTTGCTGCCCCAGCGCTTTTACAGATACGATATCATGTTCCCATAGTACCAGCATCACGAGGTACTGCGGGTAGGTAAGATCCAATGGGCCAAGTAAAGGCTGGTAATGTGAAGTTACCAGCCTCGACAGGGCATAAAATGAGAAGCAAAGTTGGTTTGATAATTTCAGTTGTTTCAAGGTCGCTTATTTAACAACACAAAATTAAGCTAATGTTTCCATTAATATCCGGGCTACAGCTTCAGAGGAAGCAGGGTTCTGACCGGTGATCAGCAATCCGTCCTTCAGTGCGTATGAATGCCAGTCGCGGTCCTTGCTGTAAATCCCTCCCAGTTTCTTTAACTCGTCTTCTAACAGGAACGGCACTACGTTAGTGAGCTGTACTGCTTCTTCTTCCGTGTTACTGAACCCGGTTACTTCTTTTCCTTTCACCAGTGACGTGCCATCGGGGCCTTTTACTTTGAGCAATGCAGCAGGAGCGTGGCACACAAATGCGACAGGCTTATGCTGGCGGTAGAATGTTTCAATCAGGGAAATGGAACTTGGATCATTGTGGAGGTCCCACAATGGGCCATGACCGCCGGGATAGAACACCGCATCATAGTCGGAGGCATCTACCTCGTTGAGCTTCAGGGTAGTAGCCAGTTTTTGCTGCAACGCTTCATCGCGCTTAAAGCGGGTGGTAGCTTCTGTCTGGAATTCAGGCAGCTCGCTTTTCGGATCAATGGGAGGCTGGCCGCCTTTGGGAGAAGCCAGTGTAACTTCGGCCCCTGCATCCGCCAGCACATAATACGGGGCAGCAAATTCTTCCACCCAGAAACCGGTTTTATGACCGGTGCTGCCTAATTCATCGTGCGAGGTTAGTACGATTAATACTTTCATGACATGGAGTTTAGATCAATGCTAATTCTACTTCAATATTACCACGGGTAGCATTTGAATAAGGACATACCTGGTGTGCTTTTTCCAGCAGTTCCTGTGCCAGTTTTGGTTCCACATCCGGAATTGCTACCAGTAGCTTTACTGATAACCCATAACCGCCGTTATTGTTCTTGCCCAGGCTAACTTCTGCATTTACCTGCGTAATGCCTGCGGTTACTTTCTGCGTTCTGATTACCAGGTTGAGGGCGCCATCGAAGCAGGCAGCATAGCCGGCAGCAAACAATTGTTCAGGATTGGTGTAGGCGCCGCCGCTGCCACCGAGTTCCTTTGGCATTCTTACTTCCAGGTCCAGTACGCCGTCTGATGAGCTAACATGTCCGTTTCTTCCGCCGGTGGCGGTGGCGTGTGCCGTGTATAGTTTTTCGATCTTTTCCATGAGTATTTTATATTTATTTTGTAAAATTAGATTGTGTGCAATTGAATTCCAAATTTATTTTTGGGAAGAGGGAAGAACAAGCTTTCTTAACACCCTCCACGCAGGTTTATTTATCAGATTCCCTTACTCCATTTCCTATCTCCCGAAAAAAAATATACTCATTAGCAAAATATTTCTTTACTTTGCGTCATAATGACGTAAACGAATTTTAAACCCTGCACCTGTGCAACGGAACTGTTAACCCCGCCAACATTCCAGTGCCCCGGTAAAAAACTAAAACAACATGAACAAGAACAAAAGAATGGCCATCGACCACGAAACACTGGATATCAACATAAATTCGCTTACAATGAAGTACGATAACAACTGGCTGATTGCAAAGTATCAGTCTAAAGAAAAAATAAAATTCATCTTCTTCTGGGGACACAAGCCATCTGCGGATGGCAGCGTTACCCAAAGCTGTTTCAGCCAGTGGTGGCATGCTCCTTTCACCGTGGACGGCATCACCTATAAAACGGCGGAACACTGGATGATGGCGGGCAAAGCCAGGTTGTTCAATGACGATGTTACCCTGCAGAAGATCCTGTTGGTGAACACGCCCGATGAAGCCAAAAAGCTCGGCAGACAAGTAAAGAACTTCGATGCCGCCGCCTGGGACACGCATAAATTTGACCTGGTAGTGAATGGAAATCTTCATAAGTTTTCACAGCACCCGGATTTAAAAACTTTTTTACTCAATACACATGACCGTATTTTAGTAGAAGCCAGTCCGATGGACCGTATATGGGGCATTGGTATGGCGGCTTCCAACGAACATGTGGAAAATCCCCTGCAGTGGCGCGGTCATAACCTGCTCGGTTATGCGCTCATGGTAGTGCGGGATCAACTTAAATAATATGAACAACAAATCAATCAGTAAACTACTGAGCTTTATTCTCCGGCATAGCCCGGATACCATACAACTCACGCTCGATGCCCACGGCTGGGCAAATGTGAACACGCTGTTGCAGCAATGCAGGGCACACGGACATCATTTCACGATGGAAGAACTGGAAACCGTTGTAGCAGAAAATGATAAGCAACGTTTTTCTTTCAATGAAAACAAAACAATGATCCGCGCCAACCAGGGACACTCCCTGGAAGTATCGCTGAACCTGCCGCCGGCCACACCGCCGGAATTCCTCTACCACGGCACCGTGGAGAGGTTTATGGAACAGATCCGCAAAACCGGTTTACAGAAAATGAACCGGCAACATGTACATCTTACAGACGACAGGGCTACAGCAGAAAAAGTAGGCAGCAGGAGGGGAGTACCACATATCCTTACTATCCGCAGCGGCGACATGCACCGGAGTGGCATCCTGTTTTACCTGTCCGATAACGGCGTATGGCTTACCGATGAAGTGCCTGTAAAGTATATTCAATAAATCTTATCTTGTGAAGATGTACAAGTGAATTGATCCGGAGAAATATTACTTTGCGCCACGTTAATAACATAAGCCTATATGTCTAAAAAGCTCTATCAGCACATTGATAAAACAATCCTGAAAGGATTACCAAATCCCTCAAAGGAAAAATATGAGATGAAGATAAAGGTGCCGGAGTTTACTTTCCTGGGCGTGCAGGAGCAGCCCGATTTTGCCAAACTCTATATCACTTTCTATCCAAAAAATAAGATCATTGAATTGAAGTCGCTTAAGCATTATGTATATCATTTGCGTGATATCATTGTATCGTATGAGCGGCTCATTAATATCATTTATGATCATATGATGGAAGTGTATGAGGCCGATCGTCTGCGTATCACACTCATCTGTAATCCCAGGGGTGGTATCAGTTCCAAGCTGGTAATTGATTCCGACTGGAAAGACAGAGGCGGTACGGAACGTTTCAGGGATTATCCGGAGCGGGATGATGAGTGGGGCATCCTCATGTAATTGTTAAAACAATCTGACGACGCCCGCATAACTTGCGGGCTTTGTTTTTTTATCAGTATTTTTAAAGAAAAATAACTATGTCTATAACTACAGAAGCGGAACTCGATGGCATGAAAAGAGTGAGTGAGGCAGTAGCCGTTACGCTGAAGGAAATGAGGAATTATGCCAAACCGGGTATGACAGCAAAAGAAATAGATGAATATGGTGGAGAGATATTAAACGCATTAGGCGCTAAGTCGGCCCCAAAGCTCACCTATGGCTTCCCGGGCTGGACCTGTATCAGCGTGAACAATGAAATTGCGCATGGCATTCCATCCGGCAAAAAAATACTGCAGGAAGGTGATCTCGTGAACATCGACGTATCAGCAGAGCTGAATGGCTACTGGTCAGATAATGGCGGCTCCTTTGTGCTGGGTGAAGACATCCATCAGCACCAGGCGCTGGTGAGCGCTTCGAAAGCAATTCTTTATAAGGCTATCCAGTATATCAAAGGAGGCACACGCGTGGCAGACGTTGGCAAGCTGATTGAAACTGAGGCGCGCAAATCAGGTTACACCGTAATCCGCAATCTCGCCGGACATGGCGTTGGCCGTAGCCTCCACGAATCGCCGGATGATATCCTCAACTGTTATGTCCGTTTTAACCGCACCCGTTTTAAAAAGAATTCTGTAGTGGCAATAGAAACCTTTATTTCCACCATCTCCTCTTTTGCCAATCAAAGCAATGATGGCTGGACACTGGTGGGCAACAAGGGCGGCTTTGTTGCGCAACACGAACACACCATCGTGGTGACCGACCACGAACCGGTGATCCTCACGGCTGCCAATGAAATCTGGAACTAAGTTTATTTCAATTGTAAGGTTACTGCACGGATATTTTTCCGGTCGTCGGTATATGTGATATGCACCAAACCATCTGCGGTGGCGATTATGGCGGGATAGCTGTATTCGCCGCCTGCACGCTTCTCCAGCTGATACACATCTTTCCAGCTGATGCCATCTTTTGAAACGGCCACCCGCAACTCATTGCGGCCATCTGACCAGTCGCTTCCGCCTTTTGTTGGATTATATACCAATGCCATTGTGCCATTGGGAAGGGTTACTGCATCAATGCCTGAATTGGGATTGGGCAGCTTCAGCGCGGTAACAGGTGTCCAGCTGGCGCCCTGATCTTTCGACCAACTCGTGGCTATCACATGCTGGCGGCTGCGGAACAGCAGCTGGAGCCGGCCGTCGCGGTGCGTGAGTATCGTAGGTTGTATAACGCCAAATGTGTCGCAGTCGATAGCTACCTTTTGCCATTGATGCCCGGTGCTGTCGCTGATCTCCATATGAGATACCCACTGATTGCCTTTCACGCTCTCTGTACTGGAAGGGTGCAGCAGGCGTCCGTCGGGAAGCTGTATACATTTATTTTTGATAGGGCCCAACATGCCATCCGGTAGTTTTTCGGGAGATGACCAACTGCTGCCGTCATCACTGCTGTAGCGGGCCATGCCCCACCACTCCCGTGGATTGGGACCTACTTTATAAAACAGGCAAAGCAACCCGGCCCTGGTACGGAACAGTACCGGGTTCCAGCAGGGATAGCGAAGCGTGTCGTTAATGATACCATCCGCCAGTTTCACAGGCGCCTGCCATTTGCCGGCAGTAAAACGCGACGACCAGATCTCTACATTTTTACTTCCTTCCTCATCGCCGCCAAACCAGGCGCTGAGCAAATCTCCGGAAGACAACGCCGTAATAGTAGACGCATGACTGGAAGGCGTAACCGGCACCGGCATAATGAGTTCATTACGCACAGGCACTGCTTTTGTTTGCGCCTTCGCCGGGAAATACAGAACCGCCGGCAATAACAAAGAGAGATAAAAACGCATAGGTGCTGAAGTATGTTTGAACCGTTAAAATAAGGAATGCACGGGGATTATCATAAAGATTGGTAAATTTGCGGCCTTATGTCATTATATACAACAAAGGGAACCGTTACCATCACCTGTAACAAACGCCTGACGCCTTACCTGGAGCAGGAAGTAAAAGATCTGGGTTTTACTGTAGACGAAACATTCGTTACCGGTGTGCGGTTGAATGCCTCTCTCAATGAGTGTATCCGCCTTAACCTGAACCTGCGTTGCGGCAGCCAGGTGCTGTACAGCCTGAAACAATTTGAAGCAACCGACGGCGATGAAATATACAATCAGCTGAAATCCTACCCCTGGGAAACCATTCTCCCGGAAGATGGTTACTTCTCCATTACCAGCAATGTGCAGAATGAAACGATCAACAACAGCATGTTTGCCAACCTGAGAGTGAAGGATGCAGTGGTAGACCGTATGCGCGAAAAAACAGGCAAGCGTCCTTCTACCGGTGCGGAGCTGACCGGGGCAGTAATCCACCTGTTCTGGAAAAATGAAAATGCAGAAATATTTGTAGATACCACCGGCGATTCCCTCGCACGGCACGGATACCGTAAAATACCCGGCCGCGCTCCCATGCTGGAAGCATTGGCGGCATCTACCATCCTGGCTTCCCGCTGGGATCGTAAAGCGCCTTTCATCAACCCCATGTGCGGGTCCGGCACCGTTGCCATTGAAGCGGCATTAATAGCCACCAACAGCCGCCCCGGTCTTTTCCGCGATAACTACGCCTTTATGCACCTGCGGGGCTTTGATGAAAATGTATATCTCAATGAAAGGGGATTGCTGGAAAAGCAGATCGTGGAAGTGCCGGAGCTGCGCATTATCGCTACCGATCTGAGTGAGATGGCAATTGTAAACGCCCGTAAAAATGCAAAGGCCGCCGGCGTGGAAGATATGATTGAGTTCCGCGTATGCGATTTCGCCAGCACAGAAGTGCCGGAAGGCGCTGCCGGTGTGGTATACATGAACCCGGAATATGGATTGCGTCTTGGGGAAATTGAAGCGCTGGAAGAAACGTATGGCCGTATCGGTGATTTCATGAAACAACAATGCGGTGGTTATTTTGGATACGTGTTCACCGGTAACCTTGAACTGGCAAAGAAGATTGGCCTCAAAGCCAAACGCAGGATAGAGTTTTATAACAGCACCATCGATTGCCGCCTGCTGGAATACGAGCTGTATGCCGGTACCCGCGATGCGCGTAAATTATAAATCATTGTTCCGGTATTTCGTTTAGCCGTTAACGAAAGACATAAAAAAAACGCTACTCATAGAGCAGCGTTTTTTTTATGTCTTTTATACTCACACTACTTCACTGACATTAATAGGTCTTGAAAAACTTTCTTCCAGCGAAATAATTGTTTCTGTTCTTTCTATTCCCTTAATATGCTGCAGATCGTCCTGCAATATTTTGCGCAGCTCCCCGCTGTCCTTGCAAATGATTTCCGCAAACATGCTGTAAGAACCGGTGGTATAGTTCAGTCTTACGATCTGCGGAATCTTTAATAACTGCTTGGCTACGTTTTCATACAGGGAACTTTTCTCCAGGTAAATACCAATAAAGGCCAATACATCATACCCGATAGCCCGCAGGTTTACCTGTAAACGGGTGCCTTTAATCACACCCATTTCATGCAGTTTTTTGATGCGTACATGAATAGTACCACCGGATACAAAGAGCTTCTTACCTAACTCTGCGTAAGAGATACCGGCGTCGGTTGACATTTCCGAAATGATCTGTAAGTCTAATTTGTCAATATTTAATGGCTGACTCATTTTGGTGATACGATTTAGATTTTTTTCTAAAAATAGGTATTATTTTGAAATAATCGCAAAAATTATCGATCCGGTCATGCCGCCTGACTGCCAGGTATGTGGTGGCGCCAAAACGATATTCGTATTTTTTGATTAAATTAAAGGGGGAGTTCATAAAACACCATCCATGAAGGAAGACGTCACGAGTAGAACCGCGCAATATATGGCCTTATTCCGGGCGCTGGAAACCACCCGTTCCCGGGACCGGCGCCTGTTCACCGACAAATTTGCCTCCTGGTTTCTTGACAGCAGGCTGAAAATAGGCGTATGGCTTTGCCGGATACCAGGCTGGAGGTCTTTCGCAGAGTGGATTATCCGGAAGAAGATCCCGGGCGCCTTATCTTCCGGTATTGCCCGTACAAAGTATATAGATGACCTGTTGTTGCAGGCGGTAGATAAAGGGGCGCAGCAGGTGTATATCCTCGGCGCCGGTTTTGATACACGCGGACTGCGTTTACCTTTTCTTCGTCAACTTAAAGTGGTGGAAATCGATCATCCCAATACGGCCGCCTATAAACTATCGAAATTACGCGCGCATAAGCTGCCGGCCAAAGTATATTATTACCAGATAGACTTTAACCGGCAAAGCCTTGATCAGCTGAGCGCACTGAATAACTTTGATTTTACCGTGCCTACCGCCATTATCTGGGAGGGCGTAACCAATTATCTCAACAAAGAAGCCATCGACAGCACCTTTGCATTTTTGCAACGCTTTGAACCCGGTTCCAGAGTCATTTTTACTTATGTACACCAGGCCGTGCTGGACAACCCTGCCGCATTTTATGGTGGCGAAAAACTGCTTAAAGACGTAGCGGAACTGGAAGAACGGTGGACGTTTGGCTTTGAACCGGCTGCATTACCCGCTTACCTGCACCAGTATAACTTTCACCTGCTGGAGGATCTGGGCGCCAGCGAATACCGGAAACACTATTTACCCGGCCGGTCGGAAAAAGGATATGAGTTTTACAGGGTAGCCTGTGCAGAACGCGTAGGAGATTAGCTGTTTACACCTTTGCATATAAATCCAGCTTTTCCTGCAACAACCGGCATAATTCATTGAACCGGGCTGGTTTGGTGATAAAATCCACTGCACCCAGTGATTTTGCCCTGGCTATTTCATGCTTCTCATCACTGGTAGAAAACATGATCACCGGAATATGCTCCAGGTGAGGTGTAGCTTTTATTTTTTCGAGGAAAGCAAAACCGTTCATTAACGGCATATTCATATCTACGAATATGATGTCCGGCATAACAGTCCGGGTGTGGAGCAGATCAAACGCTTCCTGGCCGTTACCGGCTGCGGTAAAGGTAATTTCTTCCCTGATGGTGCCAAGCGCCAGTTTGAAAAATTCCTGGTCATCCTCATCATCATCCACCATTAACAGGGTCGTTAATTCCCGGTTATTATCTGAGTTCATATTCATGTTATGCTGGCATATAAATGTACACCTTATTACACTCATACTGCCGGGATTGTTAAAACCGGATTGTCATTTTTTTGGCGTAAACTTTTTACAGGGTGTCTTGTTGTTTTATTGCAGCCTATGGGCGCATAAAAACAAATTTTATGAAAGCGATCATCACATCCATGCTGGTTGGCATGGTGCTATTATTGGGCGCATGTGGTACCACCGTACACATGACAGGAGCCTGGAAAGCGCCGGAAGCTCCTGCGGAAGGGTATCATAATATGCTGGTGGCCTCTCTGACCTCAAATGTGGGGGCCCAGCAGGTGGTGGAAACCCAGATGGCGGCGGCCCTTCAGAAACGGGGCATCGTAGCCGGAAAGGGGCTGGACCTGTTCCCTCCTAAATTCAACCCCTTAACAGACCAGGATAAAAGCGCTGCCACGCAGAAAATGCTGGATGCGGGGTATACTGCCGTGTTAACCACCTCGCTGGTAAATAAGGAATCCCAAACCAGGTATGTGCCAGGTTCCGTTTCCTATGCGCCTTACCCGGCATACGGCTGGTATGGCCGGTTTTGGGGGTATTATGGCTATATGTACGGATCGGTGTATTCTCCGGGTTATTATACCACCGATAAAAGATACTTCCTGGAAAGTAACCTGTACGACCTGAAACAGGACGGCAAACTGGTATGGTCCGGTCAATCTGAAACCTACAATCCCAACAGCCTGGAATCATTTGCGAAAGCCTTTGCCACCCAGGTGTCTGATGCGCTGGAGAATGGAGGATTATTGAAAAGATGATCAGTGACGGTTATCGTAATAGGTGTTGTCTTTCTCTATTTTTCCATCATCTATGGTGAACACCGTACAGATGGGCAGACGCCACTTTTTGCCATCAGGGCCGGTGGCGGAGGAAATGAATTCTACGGTAATGTGGTTTTTATCGGCATATACATTCACCACTTCATCATGAATGTCGGGGAATAGCTGTTGCAGCTCCCTGTATTTTTGAGCGGTTTGTTCCCGGGTACGTAGTACAGGTTCCGGGCCAAAGGAAGGGTCCAGGAAGGCAGCGGTATCCTTGTAACAGGCCGCCAGCTTTTGCCAGTCGTGTGCATTGAAAGCCTCAAAGAGATCCTTTACTACCAGGGTGTTGGAATTAGCCAGGCTGATTTTAGCCCCGGGCTGTACACATCCTGCAAAAGAAAGCGCCAGTAACAGTATCAGGGAAATTTTCATGCATGATTATGTTTGAGACTATTACAAATTACGAAGAAGCGTGGGAAAATGGATTTATAATTTTAATTTGCCGGCTTAATTATAAATCAGTTTTTTATGGAGATGTCACAGCCCGATCCGGAAATGTTGCAGCAACTGGTAGTGATGAAAATGCCGTTTGGAAAGTATAAAGATGTGGTGCTCTGCGACCTGCCGGTGAGTTACCTGGAGTGGTTCCAGCGGAAAGGCTTCCCGAAAGGCAAACTGGGGATGCTCCTCGAAACCATGCTGGTGATAAAAATGAACGGTCTTACCCAATTACTTACTCCCCTGAAAAAGAAGTAGCAACAAAAAGCGGTTGTTGCCATCAAAGGAAACAACCGCCCGAACGAGGTATAAAACTGGCAATAGTATTTGTCAGAACCAGCTGGTGTTCTTTTCTTCTTCTTCATGACCGCCGGTTTCAGCATCTACCGCGGCAGACACCTTGATTTCCTCCGCAACCGGGGTATGACTAAGATCGGCTTTCAGAACAGGCTGCACGTTTTTACGGATTGCACCTTCCACTACAGCACCTTCTTCTATTTCCAGCACCATTGCGTTTACATCGCCTTTTACCAGCGCTTTATTGCTGATATGGGCTTTGTTGGTAATGTACACATCGCCATACACTTTCCCGTGTACCACCAGGTCGGCAGCATATATATGGCCACGGATGCTCGCTGTTTCACTAACCACCAGCTTGCCGCTGGTTTTTACATCGCCTCTTACGTTCCCGTCAATACGACCGGAAACAGAAGCATCTATACTACCGTTCACGGAAACTGTTTTTGGGATACGAAAGGCTCCGGGAACAATTATATTTCGGAAAATATGTCTGACATTGATCACAAGGATAAATTAGAGGGTGATGGGATTAGATGTAGCGGGAGAATGCTGTGCTACATCTTCAAAAGTAGACACAATAGAACTGGAATTACCCAGGTCAAGCCCCACGCTTCTTTGAGGTTTATTATCTGATATTCTCAATGAATTATAAAGATAACCGATACTCATGAGTTTTTCTGGTTCAGGAGCAACTTCTACCGGGATAAAATCACGGAACTCTTCTACAAAAGCATCTGTCAGTTCACGATAGTGAGCGCCACCGCCCATCAGGTAAATCTTTTCACAGGTTTCAAAATCCAGGTCCGTAAAATAACTGCGCATCAGGGGAGAAACCACTTCGCGGTAATACTGCGTAAGCACACCTTTACGCATGTCGCGCAGATCGATCCGTTTGCGGTTGGTGAAAATAGAACCTTTCATGAAAGCATCATCCACCTGGTGCTCGTTCTTCATTTCCAGGTAGTGTTTCTGGTTCAGCTCACGGGTAAGGTTGTTAATGGCATAACGGATACCGTGGGAACTGAAGCAGGTACGGTGAACCAGCCCATCGCCGGTGGCCATGCCGCCTTCAATGGTACCAAACCCAAAACTGATGGCAATGAAGTTGTCCAGCTGCGGTTCATTGATACTTTTCTTTAACCCGATGATACCACCTACGATTTCAGGGATCACTTCATACTTCTCAATATCAAACATCGCTTTCTTGAAAGAACCTTTGGTATTGTAAGTCTGCGTATCGTAATCGATCAGGAAATGACGTTTACTCAAAAACTGCTCCGCAGCGTTTTTGTAAATATTGTAAGTGGAGAAGGGGAACCCGACGGTAAGGGCAATGGGTTGTTGTACTTTATCAATGGTGTTCAGCAAAGCAGCTTTAAACAGTATTTCATAATCCTCTTCTGTGGGCGACGCATTGGTAACTCTGCCGGGATTGATCCCACCTCTTTTGGCCAGGTTGCCTACCAGGTACCAGGCTTCATCCTTTTTAATTTTTAGTCCGTTGAGAAGATCCTTACTTGAATTTTCTGTGTTTCCGAATGCGGTTTCAAAAACGCTTGGGAAGCTGGTTGTTGATACTTTCATAGTGCTTTGTTATAATAACGAATGTAGCCGTGACTCTCCGTTGAGGGAGGGTTTTCATCGGGATTGAAATAGCGGTTAAAGATATAAAATATTAGAATAAGGGGATGACAACCAGTGAATTTATGCTAAATTTAATACAGCGATGTTACATTTCAAAATGTATCATCACCGGTAAATGCAGCACATAGCGTTCCCTGCTGATAATAAACACCCCGGCTTTACCGTTTTAAAAGATGTCCCCCTCTGCCTGTATTCATTCTTATTTTCATTTGTATGAAGTACCTCGTATTGGCTGCCGGTATCTGTTTATGGGCCTGTCATTCCTCCCGGAAGGTGTACCAGGCGCCCGCAGTGGGAGCGGAGGCCCAGTTTGAACGGGGACTCCGGCCGGAGAAACACCCTAAATATCTCTTTGATAAAAAAACAATGAATGATATGCAGAAGCAGGGTTCTGTAAGCGCTTACTCCCCAAAACGCCGCAATACGGCACCCACTATTCCGTTGCCAGGGAAAGGAGCCAACGGGAAAGACAGTACGAATTCAGCCGCCGACAGTTTGCATACCAACCCATCAGATAGTTTGCGTATCCCGGCAGATTCTGTTAAAGCGCCGGTGGATACCACCCATATCCCATAGCACTTCCTTCTGCCACACCATTTCCGGGTAATTCCCTACTTTTGAAGCAACCGCTTTTATATAGCTTATGAGGAAATATTGCATCTTATGGTTGCTGCTGGCAGCGTTTCAGCAGGCTACCGCCCAAACCCCTTTGTATATGCCGCTGACCATCAAAAAGGCATACGACAATCAAACCCGCAGCTACAGCGGCGCCCCGGGCGCCAGGTACTGGCAGAACAAAGCAGGATACGATATTAAAGTGGCCTTCAACCCGGCAACAAACGGCGTATCCGGCTCGGAACAGATCCGCTATACCAACAACAGCCCCGATACATTAAGAGCCATTAACTTTAAACTGTTTCCCAACCTCTTCCAGAAAGGAGCCGTGAGAAATATGGCGGTTTCCCCGGAAGACCTTACCAACGGCGTAGTTATAAAGAACATGAAGGTAAACGGCGAAGCCAAACCATTGCCGGTTACCATCCGCGGCACCAATATGCCAGTATCCATCCCTGATCTTTACCCGGGGCAGTCGGTACAGTTTAACCTCGACTTTTCCTACACCCTGAACGAAAACACGCACATCAGAACCGGTGTAGTGGACTCCGGCGCTTATTTCATCGCCTACTTCTTTCCACGCATTGCAGTATACGACGATATCAACGGATGGGACCAGATCCCTTACATGGGTACGCAGGAGTTTTACAACGACTTCAGCGATTTTCGTGTAGCCATCACAGTGCCCGGCAACTACCAGGTATGGGCTACCGGCGATCTGAAAAATACCCCTGCTGTATACAACGATAAATATGTACAACGCATCGCTGCCGCAGAAAAGAGCAACGATATCATCGCGGTGATAGATAGCACCGATGTGCGGGAAGGCAACATTACCCGCCGGCGTGGCGCCAATACCTGGCAGTATGAGGCGGCCAACGTCACCGACTTTGCATTTGCCATCAGCAACCACTACTGCTGGAACGCCACCAGCGTGGAAGTAGATGCCGCCACCAAAAGGCGCACCCGCGTGGATGTAGCCTTTAACCCCGCACATGCCGATTTCTTTGATGTAGTGCATTACGCCCGCGCCACCGTAGATAAGATGAGCCACCACTTTCCTAAATGGCCGTTCCCGTATTCGCATGAAACGGTATTCGACGGACTGGACCAGATGGAATACCCAATGATGGTAAACGATAACCCATTGGCCGATAAAGCCCAAACCATCGAGCTAACCGACCACGAAATTTTTCATACACTCTTTCCCTTTTACATGGGCACCAATGAAACGCAATACGCCTGGATGGATGAAGGATGGGCTACCATCGGCGAATGGATCATTTCTCCGCTGATCGATAGCTCCATTGTGGACGACTATGGCATGTTGCCTTACAACTACATCGCCGGCAAACAGGCGGACCTGCCCATTATGACGCCCTCCAACCAAACCACGGATGCCTATGTAACCAATTCCTATCCCAAACCAGCCCTGGGATACCTCTACGTAAAAGATATGCTGGGCGATACCCTTTTCCTGAAAGCGCTGCATTACTATATGTCGCAATGGAACGGTAAACACCCGCAGCCATACGACTTCTTCTACTGTATGAACACCGGCGCCGGCAGGAACATGGACTGGTTCTGGAAAAGCTGGTTCTTCGACAACGGCTTCCCCGACCTCGGCATCACACGGGTAACACAAAAAGGAAAGCAAGGAACCATCGAGATCACTTCCACCGGAAATAAGCCTGTTCCGGTAGATGTAACCATCTACTTTGATGACAACAGCACCACGAAATTACACCGGAGTATCGCGGTATGGGAGAAGGGCAACAAAACAATTTCACTCCTGTTTTCATTTCCCAAAAAAATAAAAAAAGTAACGTTGGGAAGCACCTGGGCAGCAGACATCAACCAACGGGATAACACCTACGAAGTAAAATAACCGCTTATAGTTTATCGTAATAGAGATAATACAATTTCTGGTAACTACCTCCCACAATACCAAGTCCGCCCTGCGTATTGCTCCTGAGCTGAATGGCCTGTATAAGGCTGTTCAGCCCCGGATTCCGCTTTACCTTTTCATAGGTGAGCAGGAAATCATAATATTCTTTTGAGACAGATTTTACATATACCAGCACCCTTCCTACCGGCGCAATGGCTTCAGCAGGATTAGAGCTGAGGGCGGTGGCATTGATATAAAAATAAGTGGTAAGCGGCTTACCCGATTGTGTAAACAGGATGCTGTTATAGTTTTCATTCAAACCACCAATCTGGTTGTTGTCGGCATTCTCATCCTGTGTATAGCAGGGTATACGGAGATAATCATTGAGGAAGCTGCTGTCTTTTTTAGGATTGCAGCCTGGCAGGTTTTTTACCTTCTGGTAGAGGGAATCGTTTTCGCTCTTCTTATACCGGCGACCCCTATACGAAAAAGTAGTATCCGTGGTAACGCTTTGCTTCACTGCTTCCATCACCAGGTATTGTTTCACACCAGGAATAGGATTCACGGTAAAATGAAAGCGTAACACGGGCCGTCCGTTAAGCAATGTACGCAGGGTATCCTGCAGTTCCACTTTAAAAGGAGGAGGGATAGAAGCCATGGCGGTAACGGTTTTCAGGCCGGGCACCATTACCTGTATTTTATAATTTTTGCCTGCATCCAGCATGGTTTTACCGCGGTATACACTCATGGCATTGCTGGAATCCTTCATGTACGTAAGTGTTTCCAGCTGTTGCCCGTTTTTATCCAGCAGCTGTACATCTGCATTTTCCACCAGGTCGAAACCGGTGTTGATACCCGGCCCCACCGGCTTGCTTTTACCTACCCGAACTTCCGGTGTGCTGTTAGCCACCAGCTCACTGTACACCACTTCCCTGGGAACGGCATTGTTGGGAGGAAGCGGCAACTCCTGCTCACAGGCCGTTAGCAGCAGCACCATCAAAACCGGGAATAATATAAACAGGTACTTCATGATTAAAATTTGAACGTATAAGTCAGATACGGCAATGTTCTGAATAAACTATATTGATATAACTGTAACGGGTATACGTCACTGTAGTCAAAATAAGAGAACTGGTCAAAGCTCACGATAAAAGGATTCGTACGGTTATAGATATTATATACACCCGCCGTGATCACATGATGAAAGCGTTTTTCATTGCCCAGGTTTAAGGTGGCGCCAAGATCCAGGTGATGCACCGGGTGCAGGCGGTAATTATTTAACCTGGAAATGTAGGGCAAATAATTCAGCTGGTAGGTGGAGAACGGCGAATAGCGTTCATCCAAGTATCCTTTGATATTACGGCCCCAATCGAAGTCCGGGAATATTTGCACCGGCAGGGTGAAAGGCGCGCCGGAGGCGAACTTCCAGGAAGCAGACAAGCTCCATTTCGGATTAAACCGGTACTTGAGCGCCAGGGAAATATTATGGCGGCGGTCTTCTTTATAAGGGAACATCTTCCCGGCATTCAGCCGGTCGAACTGCCGCCAGGCCCACGACAGGGTATAGGAGAAGATCCCGGTCAGCTTGCCCTGTGTTTTCTCCAGCAGCAATTCGCTGCCGTAGTTATAGCCGTTGCCGGCGATCACTTTTTTCTCCCATAGATCAGAGTTATCAAAGATATTCAGCACCGTGTTGGTGGTAACAATATTTTTCAGTTGTTTATAATAGAGGTTCACGTTAAAGCGCCACTGGTTGCTCCATTGCCGCTGATAAGCAACGCTGTAGGAATAGGCATGCTCCGGTTTAATATTTTCAGTGCTGGGCACCCACAGGTCTGTAGGGAGATTGAGCACCGGCGTAGTGAGCTGGTGCACAAACTGCGTCATTTCAGCAAACGACGCCTGTACATATTGTGAATGGGGCAGCTTCCACCGCAGCATGAGGCGGGGCTGCAAGCTGGCATAAAAGGAGGAACGCTGCGCCAGTGCCCCGAAATGCAGTCCGGGCCGCACAATCAGCCGGTCGTTCAGCAAGCTGAGTTCATCTTCCGCATAGGCGGAAAACTCCGACATATAATAAATGGGCGCTTTCCGCTGTGTGGCTTCTCCCGCCGAGATGTTGTTATGATAGGCTGTGGGCGCAAAGTTGTGATAG
This sequence comes from Chitinophaga sp. CCNWYY40, assembly GCF_037483205.1. Classification (NCBI taxonomy): domain Bacteria; kingdom Pseudomonadati; phylum Bacteroidota; class Chitinophagia; order Chitinophagales; family Chitinophagaceae; genus Chitinophaga; species Chitinophaga sp. CCNWYY40. The sequence goes on along the minus strand of NZ_JBBHLF010000002.1, from coordinate 826,178 downwards.
GTGTACCCGCCGCCGAAGGAAATATGGTGACTGTTGCTCACCGCATATTCCGTTTCATTCCTGATGGCTACGTCCCTGACCCTGGAAACGCCTTTTCCTCTTACAAACAGCGAGTCGTAAAAGGAGAGGGGGATGATGGAATTTTGCGTAAAGAGGTTATAGAAACGGCTGTAAGTAGCAGTGGTGCTGGAAAATATTCGTGGATTCACCACACGGGTCCATTTAACCGCAGCGGTAATGTTGCTCCAGTCAAAGTTGTAATCATCAAACAACTGTATAACGGGGTTCTCGCTCCTGATAAACATCTTATCCTGTCCTTTATAGAAGCTCGCATAGATCCTGTTTTTGTTGTCGATAACCTGGTTGAGTTTGAAGTTTACATCGTAGAGATAATACTTGCCATAGTCTTTCAGATAAGCTCTCCCGTAGAGGGCATCTACCAATGATCGTCTTACAGACAAAGAAACGGAGCTGCGGTCCTTTACGATAGGGCCTTCCAGCAGGACGCTGCCGGAAACGGGGCTCAGGCTGGCGCTGCCATGCCATTCTTTCATATTCCCGTCTTTTGTACGGATATCCACTACTGAAGAAAGGCGGCCGCCATAGCGGGCAGGGAAAGCATCTTTATAAAGCGATACATCTTTCACAGCGTCTCCGTTAAAGATGGAGAAAAGCCCGAACAGGTGGCCGGTATGATAAAGGGGAACGCCATCCAGGAGATACAGGTTCTGGTCTGCACCGCCGCCTCTTACCAGCAGGTTGCTGCTGCTTTCCAGGGAGCTGCCGGTGCCGGGATACAGCTGCAATGATTTCAGTACATCTTTTTCTCCCATCAGCGCCGGGAAATTGGATACATATCCAACGGGCATGTTAATGTACCCGGGCTGTGAATTAACGGTTTCCTTTTCGCCGTTTACCACCACCGTTTGCAGCATGCTGCGGGCTTCCATGTGTATGTCCAGCTGCCCGTCGTCCGGTGGCGGAAGGTGCTGGAACACGGGTTTGTAGCCGATATGTGAAAACACCACGCCCAGGCAGGTATCCGGTACCTGCAGGCTGTAAAAGCCATAGGCATTGGTTTCGGTTCCTTTCCGGGTAACGGGGTCATATACGGACGCGCCGATGATCAGTTCATTGCTGTTTACTTCTTTTACAAATCCGCTGATGGTATAGTATTGTACCTGGGAAGTTTCGCGGAGCAGGAATATTTTCCCGTTCAGAGCAGCCGCCTGGATGCCGGTACCCTGGAGGATGGCATTCAGTACGTCGCCGGTGGTATGTTCTGTTCCGCTGAGCTGCACTTTTTTATTGAGGTGTAAAAAGCTGGAGCTATAGGAAACGTTGATACCGGTTACTTTCTGGAGATCCTGTATATAAAATAAAATAGTCCCCTGCCGGGAAGCAGGGGTATAGCTTTGATGGAGAATATCCTTTCCGTTGTGCTGTGCCTGCAGGAATTGAAACGGGAACAGCAACAACAGCATGCCATAAATAAGGAAAAGAGGGTTTGTTGTTCTACTGGCCGATGACGATGGAATCGCCGTCCTGTTGATAGTGGAACCCAAGCAATAGTTGTAATTCATGCAAAACATCATCGCAGGACTGATTGCGGAATGTAATCGTAGCTTTTTGCTGCGATGCAGTTTCCCTGTATTTTTCATCAACCCTGATATCTTTTGCGTAAAAGTCGGCTAATTGTGGCAATATTTCAAGCAGTGTCTGGTCATTAAATTGCAAAATACCTGTTTTCCAGGCAATGAAATTCAGGTTGTGGTTATTGTTGGCATATAGCTGCCCGTTGCCCCACACACCGCGTTGTCCACTATTCAGGATTACAGCGGCGGTATCGCCTTCCACACCGAGTTTTACACTGCCGGAAGCAACGGTAACGGCGGTACTGTCTTTCCCTGTTTGTACGGTAAAGGAAGTACCCAGTACTTCAATCACCGATTGATTGGGCGTTTTTACTAAAAACGGATGTTCCGGATCACTGGCTATTTCAAAGAAGGCTTCTCCTTCCAGTTCCACGATACGCTGGTTATGGTGATAACCGTTGATATACCGGATCATAGCGCCTTGCCGGAGTGTTACCATTGATTTATCAGGTAATTCCAGGCTTTTTATTTTACCATCGTTGGCTGCCAGTTCATGTTTCTTCAGCGACGAGCGTGTTTCCAGCCACCATGCGCCGGCAGTCAGCAATATCAGGATAGCTGCTGCAGCAGCATATTTGGTGTAAAGTGCCTTTACACGGGACGGCGCCGGTTGTATCGCCTGGTCTGTTTTATCCCAGGCAGCGGCAGTATTGTACTCCCGCCTGGGCACAACTGCAGCGGGACTGTCCTGCCATAGTTTTGCAAGTACCTCATACTCTGCCCGGTTTTCGGGAGAAGCTTCCAGCCATCGTTGCAGGGCAGCAGATTCAGCTTCCGTACATTGACCAGACAGATTTTTGGCAATTATCTCATGCAGGTAGGTATCAAAATGCTCCATAATACAGTGTGCTCTACTTAAATAACGCTCATTAATATAACAACCCTCTATAGGGGCATGAATATTTTTAGTAAAAACAGGATACTGACGGGTAGTCCATACTGCTGCAAATATTTCCGCAGCAGCTTCAATGCCCGCCCCATGTAGTTTTCAACTGTTTTGGCGGAAAGACCGAGTTTGGTGGCCGCCTGTTGATGTGTCATTCCCTGCAACCTGCAGCAGGTGAATACTTCCCGGCATTGCGGGGGAAGGTTGGCAATAGCTTCATATACCAGTTGCTCATAGTAAGGCTTTGCATTTTCAACTTCCTTTGCGTCGGGATCTTCCGCCGTTTCTGCCAGCCATTCAAAGCCCTTGTTACCTGCTTCCTCTGTACTTTGTTTGCGTAGCACGGAAATAGAATTATTCCGGACTGCACGGAACAGGTATGCCTTTATATTAGGTATGTCTATCAGCTGCCGGTGTTTCTCCCAAAGCTTAATAAAAGTTTCCTGTACTACATCTTCTGCTGCTGCATCGTCTTTCAGAAAACTATAGGCATAGTTACATAAGTCATTGTATTGTGAATGAAATAATTCTTTATACGCCTGGTAAGAAGGTGATGTAATCATTTAACCTTCAGGAAGTTTTAGTATATGAAATGATCGCTGCGAATGTAACTATCTTTTTGAAAACAATTACAGTTTACACATTACAGATAATATTTTTATTTAGAAGAAAAGATTAATATTTTTTTTGAGAGAAGTAGAGGGATTCGCAATTTTCTGCGTCAGCAATATAACAGCTATGCCTATATGTTTGTTAGAAGTTAGTTTTTTTTAGTTGTGTTTTAAACCGGGGTTGCATATGGTTCTATGCAACCCTATTTTAAACTCCCGCCATTTTCCTCTATTCTGTACTCATTATTGGTAACCCCAAATTATCCTGATCTGCCATCGGCGCGGATGTTGTCTTTCCCGGGATTACGCTGATTACACTGATTTTTTTGGATTTTCAACAGATCCCGTTTATCTTTATACTTTGCATAAAGTATTGATATACAGTTCCTTTCTCTGACGGAACCCTTCGCAGGAACTTCCTGGAACCCCCTATAGCGCATTGATACACAATGCATTACCGATCAAGTCCACGTCCCCTCCACGTCAGGTCCGGGTCCTCTCCACGTTAAAGGCATGTGTAAAGCATATGCTAAGTATGAACTGGCTATTGTTCATGCCACCTTTAAATACCCTCCTAATCAATATAATCAGCGTAATCCCGGGAAAGACAATATCCGCGTCGCCCATATTCCGTATTTTTAAGCAAAACCATGCAAGATGTCCGGACCTCTCACGAAACTGAAGAATGCATACCACCTGCTGAAGAGCATCGATTTCGCCATGCTGGCTAAACTCTCGGAAAAAGTAGACTTGCCAAAGGTAATGGAATCGGTAGGGAAAATGGATGACACACAACTGAACGGGTTAATGAAAATGCTCACCAGCAGTAATAAGAAGAAAGAACTACCGCCTATCGAGGGCGACTTCTACAACCTCGGGGCAAAACTCAATGCGGAAGACAGGGCCCTGCAACTGAAAGTACGGGCATTCATGGAAAAGGAAATCAAGCCCATCGTTAATGAATACTGGCTGAAAGCGGAATTCCCTTTTGAAATCATTCCCAAATTCAGGGAGCTGAATATCTGCGGCGTTACCTACGATGGATACGGTTGCCCTAACCGGTCGTTCCTGATGGAAGGTATTATTGCAATGGAAATGGCACGTATAGACGCCTCCGTGGCAACATTCTTCGGCGTTCAAAGCGGACTGGCAATGGGATCTGTTTATATGCTGGGTTCCGAAGCGCAGAAACAGGAATGGCTGCCGGGCATGCAGCAGCTGAATATTATCGGCGCCTTTGGGCTTACCGAACCGGAAGTTGGTTCCGGTACCGCAGGCGGACTAACCACTACGGCTAAACGGGAAGGGGATACATGGATATTAAACGGCCAGAAGAAATGGATCGGTAATGCCACCTTTGCGGACGTAATTGTTATATGGGCAAGGGATGTGGACGATAACCAGGTGAAAGGATTCCTGCTGAGAAAAGATACGCCCGGCTTCAGCGTGGAAAAGATCCATGATAAAATGGCGCTCCGTATTGTGCAGAATGGATTGATCACGTTGAAAGATTGCCGCATTGCAGAATCCGACCGTTTACAAAATGCATCTTCCTTTAAAGATACGGCCCGCGTACTTCGCATGACACGTGCAGGTGTGGCCTGGGAAGCGGTAGGTTGCGCACGTGGCGCCTATGAAAATGCATTGGCGTATACGCAAACACGTAAACAGTTCGGAAAACCTATTGCCGCTTTTCAGCTGATCCAGGGGCACCTGGTGGAAATGTTGTCTAATCTTACTGCCATGCAAACAATGGTATTCCGCTTATCGGAAATACAGGATGCAGGCGGACTAAAGGACGAACATGCCTCACTGGCCAAAGTGTTTTGTACGTTGCGTACCCGCGATGTGGTAAGCCGTGCGCGGGAAGTAATGGGTGGCAACGGTATTTTGCTGGAATATAATGTAGCGCGTTTTGTGGCCGATGCAGAAGCTATTTACTCGTACGAGGGCACAAAGGAAATCAATTCCCTGATTGTGGGCAGGGCTATCACCGGTTTCAGCGCGTTTGTATAAAATATCAATTCTTTTTTATAGTTTAAGTGCCTGATTGTGGACTATGCCGCAACTAACATTTAATCCGGATCGTTATGAATTCATCAAACAGACGTAATTTCCTCAGGAATGTTTCCCTGGGAACCCTTGCTGCCATCAGCATTCCAGATATTGTTGCCGCCGCAACGGTAACAGAAAAACCTAAGAAGATAGTACTGAAAAAAGAAAGCGTGGTATTGTTCCAGGGCGATTCCATCACCGACGCAGGCCGTAAACGCGATAACGATCAACCTAATGCAGGTGGCGCACTGGGCGGCGGTTACGCGCTGATGGCCGCATCAGCTATGCTGTTAAAAAATGCAGATAAGAATCTGAAGATATATAATAAAGGCATCAGCGGAAATAAAGTATTTCAACTGGCCGACCGCTGGGATATCGACTGCCTGGTGATTAAACCCGATGTGCTGAGTATCCTGGTAGGTGTAAATGATTACTGGCACACGCTGAGCAACAACTATAAAGGCACGGTGCAAACTTACCACGACGACTACGATAAACTGCTGACGCGCACCAAAGAGCAGCTGCCGGGTGTACAGCTGATCATCGGTGAACCCTTTGCGGTGAAAGGCGTGAAGGCCGTAGATGATAAATGGTATCCCGCTTTCGATGAATACCGCGCTGCTGCACGGGAGCTGGCCGATAAATACCAGGCTACTTTTATTCCTTATCAATCTATTTTTGATAAAGCACAGAAATCAGCGCCGGCCGCCTACTGGACCGGCGATGGTGTACACCCCAGCGTAGCCGGCGCCCAGCTGATGGCGGAAGCCTGGTTGCAATGTGTAAAATAAAAAAGCATGTAAAATAAAACATAGATCACCGGGGCAATCGCTTCACCCGGTGATTTTTTTTCTCCGTCCTTCTCCTCATTTTTTTGATTAAGTATTTATACTGAGATGTGAAACGCAGGTGCACACTAGCTTTGCACCCATTAACCCTTTGTTTCACAATTTTTATATTTAATCATGAGAAAAATTTTAATGTTCCCCCGGCAGCGTGTTGCCCTCTTACTGGTTGCTTTTATGAGCGTATTGTTTTTTACACAATGCAAAAAAGAAAAGAACAAACCGGGTAACGAAGAAGGAATGAACGCCGCTTTCCTGGTGGGCAAAAAATGGCAGATCAAAGCCATGACTATCAGTCCCGGTTTAGAGGAAGAAGAAGTGCAGGATCTTTATAAAGATCTTCCCGCATGCACAAAAGATGATTACGTGATCTATAATGCAAATGGCACCGGTGTGGAAGATGAAGGCCCCACCAAATGCGACGGGAATATGCCGCAAACGCGCACCTTTAACTGGAACCTGAAGGCAGACGGCACATTGGAACAACCGGTAGAAGATGATTTTACCGGAACTTTCAAGGCAGTGAAAACAAGCGCCACGTCATTTACAATTACCGGTACCGGCAAATTCGGTGATGATACCGTAACCCGGACCATCGTAATTACCTGCAACGCTATTTAGTCAACCAGGTCAGGAACCAATAACCTTTGCTACAGTGCTGTTTTCATTAGCATAAACACTGACAGGATCTGCATATCCTGCCGGTTAGATCTGAACACGGCTTCCCTTTTGGGAAGCTGTTCTTTTATCTGCTCCTTTCTTTTATTACATTTGTTTCATTATATGAATGTGAAAATCCGGTTATGAAACAAATAGTTGTCTTATTAATGATGTTAGGAGTAAATACAGCCATTACCGCGCAACAGCGGAAGATCCATCTCTGGCCCGCTGCGGTGCCCGGTGAAACAGCCGCCAAACAAACCGCAAAGGTAACGGCAGATGGCAGCAATAATGTAACCCGGCTCACCGATGTTACAGATCCTATCCTGGAAGTATTTCCGGCGGAAGCTTCTAACAGCAATGGCGCCGGCATCATCATCTGTCCCGGTGGTGGTTATAGTATCCTGGCCATTAACCTGGAGGGATACGAAATAGCCGCCTGGCTCAATAAACTGGGGTATACTGCTTTTGTACTGCAATACCGGGTGCCTAAAAAAGAAGCCGGCGCCCTGCAGGACGCACAACGCGCTATCCGCCTGGTGCGCAGCATGGCATCAGAATGGAAGCTGGAACCCGGCAAGATAGGAATGATGGGCTTTTCGGCAGGTGGAAGTCTTACTGCCAGGGCCTCTACGCAATATAACGTGCATACCTATACGCCAATTGATAAAGCAGATTCCTTATCTGCACGCCCGGCTTTCAGCGCACTTATTTACCCCGCTTATCTTGATAAAGGAGAAAACAGGTCGCTCACCCCTGAACTGACATTAAGCAGTGAAACGCCTTCCATGTTCCTTTTTGCCACTGCAGATGATTTCTATGGCAACAGCGCCCTGGTAATGGCCGGCGCCCTCCGCGACGCCAAAGTGCCGGTGGAACTGCATTTTTATGCCAAAGGTGGTCACGGATACGGCTTGCGTAACGGCAACCCGGCAGGGGAAGCCTGGCCTTCACTCATGGAAAAGTGGCTGAAAACCGTGGTGAAGTAAGTTTACATAAATTATAACTTTTCGTAAGTAACTTTTCGAGGGAATAATTGGCTAAATTTGATCCACTTAAAACCTGTTACCATGGGAATTTTTGATAAACTCAGGAATGAATTTATTGACATTATTGAATGGACCGACCCGTCCGCAGATACCATTGTGTGGAAGTTTCCCCGCTACCAGAATGAAATAAAAATGAACGCCAAGCTTACCGTGCGTGAATCACAGGTGGCCGTTTTTATGAATGAAGGTAAAATTGCCGACGTATTCCAACCCGGCATGTATACGCTTACTACACAGAATATGCCTATCCTGAGCACCTTGCAGGGATGGAAATACGGCTTCAACAGCCCTTTTAAAGCCGACGTGTTCTTTGTGAGCATGCGGCAGTTTACCAACCAGAAATGGGGCACCAAGAACCCGGTAATGCTCCGTGATGCGGAGTTTGGACCGGTGCGCCTGCGCGCATTCGGCAGCTACGCTTTCCGCGTAAAGGATGCTGCACAGTTCCTGAAGGAAGTAGCAGCTACCAACCCCGAATTCACCGTGGAAGGTATCAACGAGCAACTGCGTAATCTCGCAGTATCTCGTGGTATGGAAGCCGTGGCAGAAGCAAAGGTGCCGGTACTGGACCTGGCAGCCAATTATGAAGAAGTATCCACCCAGATCACCGGGAAGATAGGCACTGAATTTAATGAACTCGGACTGGAACTGACCAAGTTCCTGATAGAAAATATCTCCCTGCCACCGGAAGTGGAAGCGGCACTGGACAAACGCAGCAGCATGGGCATTGTGGGCAACCTCGGCGCGTATGCACAATTCCAGGCAGCCAACTCAATGGAAAAGGCAGCGGAAAACCCTTCCGGCGGCGGACTCGCAGCTGCAGGCTTAGGCGCCGGTATGGGCGCAGCTATGATGGGACAGGTAGGTAACATCTTCCAGAACAATAACCAGCAGGCCAACGCAGGCGCTGGCGCACCACCTCCGTTACCCGGCGCTGCACCATTTTTTGTGGCAGTAGATGGCAAACAAACCGGCCCCTTTGATGCAGATCAACTCCGTCAGCTGGCCGCTGCGGGCAACCTGAATGCCCAAACCCTTGTGTGGAAAACCGGTATGGCCGCATGGGCCGCCGCCAATACAGTGCCGGAACTGGCGCCGGTATTAGCCACCGTACCACCACCATTACCTTAACAAAAGCAGGCTTGCCGGCATCATGGGATGCCGGCAGCATTATATCCATACGTTCCTATGTCTTTTGAGGAAAAAACAAGCGAAACAGTTAACTCGTTGAAATGCCAGAACTGTGGCGCTATACTGCATTATGCACCAGGCACCAACAGCCTGAAATGTGAATACTGCGGTACTGTGAATCAGATTGAGGATGACACGCAGCCCGCTGCTATACAGCCCATAGATTATGACGCTTTTATTGCTTCCCAACAAAATCATACAGAAGCTACCCAACAGGCGGTAGTAGTGAAATGCGTTGGTTGCGGCGCTTCCACTACCATGCTGCCCAATGTAACCGCCGATTCATGCCCGTTTTGCGCGTCGCCGCTGGTGGTGGATACCGCGCAAACCACGTCCATCCTGCAACCGCATTATGTATTGCCTTTTGTGGTGAGCGACAAAACCGCTGTGGACCACTTTCAAACCTGGATGAAAAAACTCTGGTTTGCCCCATCCGACCTGGTGAAGAAAGTAAAAGACAGCTCCTCACAGCAACTGAAAGGCGTGTATATCCCGCACTGGAGCTATGATACAGATACGTATACCGAATACTCCGGTTCCCGCGGCGAATATTATTATACTACGGAAAGTTATACAGTAGAAGTAAATGGCCGCACGGAAACCCGTACCCGGCAGGTACGGCATACCGCATGGTATCCTGCTTCCGGTAATGTAAACAATAACTTCCGCGATGTACTGGTATCCGCCAGCCCGTCGTTGCCGCTGAAAATGGCGCAGATCCTGGAGCCCTGGCACCTCGATCAGCTAAAGAAGTACGATGGCCGCTACCTCAGCGGATTCCGGGCGGAACTGTACCAAACCAATGCTGAACAGGCATTGGTGATCGCCAAAAAAAGAATGGACCCGGTGATCCGTGATGAGATCTGTAATGATATTGGCGGTGACGAACAACGCATCGATGACTACGATGTGGAATACAATCAGCTTGGCCTGAAGTACCTGCTGCTGCCGGTTTGGATCAGCGCTTACCGGTACAAAGGCAAACTCTATCATTTTGTGGTAAATGCCTGCACCGGCGAGGTAACCGGCGATCGTCCGTACAGCTGGATGAAAATAGTGGGCCTTATTCTCGCTATCATTGCCGCTATCATTATTATTTATCAGTTCGCTCAATCTCAATAAGAGCGGGCGTTTATAAAAGGAAAAGGTTATTGTAATTATTACAATAACCTTTTTTCTTGCGCGTTACGGGGAAAACAATCTACATTTCCGGGGTGTCAGCTCGCTTTTGAGTTTCCTCTGAAATCCTTTGCTGTATTGTGTTTGAAGGATATTCGTTTTCAGGGTACCGTTTTTGCAAAGTTGAATGATGTAAAACAGGCACACCTATTACAAACCCAAAACAATATACAATGAAGAAGCTACTTATTTTATCGGCAACATTTTTAGCCGTGTGGATGACACAGTCGTGTAACAATACAGCGAAGAATCCACAATCGGAAACACCGGTAGACAGTGCAAAGGATATTAATGAAACTGTTAAGCCGGTAGATGAAAAATCATCTGAATTTGCGGTAGAGGCTGCGAATGGTAGTATGATGGAAGTAGAAATGGGTAAGCTGGCACAGGAGAAAGCTCAGAATACAAGGGTAAAGGCTTTTGCTACCATGATGGTAAACGATCACTCCAAAGCAGTGGATGAATTAAAGGCGCTGGCCGGAACAAAGGGGATCACTTTACCGGCAGAATTATCTACAGAAACAAAGAAACATATTGAGGATCTGGGTAAGAAAACCGGTAAGGAGTTCGACAAAGACTATATGAGTATGATGGTAGACGACCACGATAAAGACGTGAATAAATTTGAGAAAGCAGGAGATAATGTAACAGACGAAGACCTGAAAACCTGGGCCAGAAATACATTGCCTACACTGAAGGCGCACCAGGATTCCGCGAAAGCAATTAAAGATGCTTTGAAAAAATAATTATCCGTGAATGTAGAGAATAGCAACCGTAGCTTCAAGGGCCAGCTCCTTGAAGCTTTTTTTTAGTGCGGCAGTTTCGGCTTTAACGCACCATATATCCAGGTGCCTGCAATAGCACTCAGTAATGTAACACCCACTACGGTGAAGCCAGCGCCGATCTGCGCAAACAACGGACCCGGACAAGCCCCGGTGATGGCCCATCCCACGCCAAAGAGCAACCCTCCGAAAATCTGTCCCTTATTAAAAGTTTTAGGCGCTACCGAAATAGGTTCGCCCTGGATGGTTTTGATCTTAAACCGTTTGATCAGTTGCAGGGAAATGATTCCTGTAACTACTGCGGTGCCAATCACGCCATACATGTGAAAGGAAGTAAGCTGAAACATTTCCTGGATACGGAACCAGCTGATCACCTGCGCCTTTACCAGTACAATACCAAAGAAAGTTCCTGCTACCAGGTACCTGATATTTTTCATGTTAGTTCAGCCATTTAAAAAGGTAAGGAATAAGCAGGTTGGCGCTGAAGAAGCCACCGGCCATAAAACAACACGTAGCCACCAGTGATGGCCATTGTAAATTAGACAGTCCCATAATAGAGTGACCGGACGTACAACCGCCGGCATAACGGGTACCAAAGCCCACCAGCAAACCGCCAATAACAAAGAATACCAGTCCTTTCCAGGTAAACACGTTGGACCAGCTGAATATTTCCGGCGGTAGCAAAGCCGAATAATCATGCACGCCGTAAGTGGCCAGCCGGGCCTGTGTAGCCGCTGCCACCTGGATATCGTTGCCATCCTGCAGGTAATGCCCCGCAATAAATCCACCCAGTAAAATGCCGGCTACAAAGAAGAGGTTCCACGCTTCTTTTTTCCAGTCGTATTTAAAGAAGGAGATATCCGCCGGGAAACATGCCGCACAGATATGCCGCAGCGAGGAAGAAATGCCAAACGCCTTATTGCCCAACAGCAGCAGCACGGGCACTGTAAGGCCAATCAGCAACCCCGATACCGACCAATGCCAGGGTTGCTGAATGAATTTCAAAAATTGCATAGAAAAGGAATTTAGGAGATGATAAAGTTATAAAAGGTCATTGTATTCAGGATGTCTTTTCATATAGGCATTCACGTAGGGACAGTAAGGTTTTACTTTCAGGTGGTTTTCCCGGGCATATTCCAGTACGTATTTGGCCAGTTGTCCGGCGATGCCGCGGCCTTCCAGTTCCGGTGGCACTTCTGTATGCATAAAGGCAATGCCGCCGGGGAACAGGGTATAGGCTACCAGTGCGGTATGGCCTTCCACTTCCGTTTCAAACTGTTTCTTTGCAATGTTGTTCCTGATGGTGAGTTCCATATAAAGGTTAATTAGGATTTGTCTGAGAAATTGATTTTAGTATGTGTGCCATTCTATTCCTCCACGCCGCCCTGTTTCTCCACGTCTGCATTCATAAAAAAGCTCAGCGCGCCGGAAGGGCAATGTTTGATCTGCGATACAATCTGTTCAGTGGTGGCTCCCTGCGCATTAATCCAGGGCTTTTGGTTTGGATTGAATACGGCTGGCAGCCCGTGAAAACACATCTCCGAATGGATGCACACATTTGGCTTCCATACAATGGTTACCTCTCCGTTGGAGTAGTGTTTGGTGATGTCTTTCATCTTTATACGGCTTTTGTGTTCATAATAATGGGATGGCTCAATACTTTATGAATAGGGCAGGAGCGGGCTATCTGCTCCAGCCTGGCTATCTGTTCTTCACTGAGATCACCGGTAAAGTGCATGTCTATATCAATAACGGTGGTAAGCGGGTCCGGCTTCGCCGCGCTGTTAAAGCGCAGCTCAATTTCAATGTTCTCTACGGGCCACTTCTTCCTGTCGGCGTACATTTTAAGCGTGATAGCGGTGCAGGAGCCCAGGCTGCTCAGCAGTAATTCCCCGGGCTGGGGACCGGTATCGTCGCCACCGGCTTCTATTGGCTCGTCTGCCAGCCAGCGGTGGTCTCTTGTATCTATTGACACCTGGTAAGGGCGGCCGGATAAACTGACTCTAACTTCCTGGTCCATATATTTTTTTTACTGAAAATTATCTTTCATCCATTCTGCTGCCAAAGTAATATCGCGTTGTACCAGGTTATGACCGGCAGGAATATCGAATGTACTTACTTTAAAGCCATTGCTGTTAAGCAGGGTGGCATAAGCGGCCGTGGCTGCGGGATCTACGGTGCCGTCCTGTGTGCCGGCGCTCATAAATACGGGCTGTTGCCGCAGTGTTTCGAAGCTGTCTTCTATACCGCCCAATGGTTGCATAGGACGGAACAATACCGCGCCGGCCAGCAGCTCCGGGTATAAGATAAGCACGGCGCCTGCAATATTGGCTCCGTTGGAATAGCCAACAGCAATCAGTTTATTGATGTCGAAGCCTTCTTTAGTGGCTAGCTCTTTCAGGAAATGCACCATTTCATGCGTCCTGAAATGTACATCTTCTTCGTCAAATACGCCCATGCCTAAACGACGGAAGAACCGTGGCATGCCGTGTTCCTGTACATTGCCTCTCAGGCTGAGGATATTGAAACCTTTTCCCAGTGATCCTGCCAGTGGTAATAAATCCCGTTCGTCTCCGCCGGTGCCATGCAACAGCAGTAGCGTATAGGCGGTGGGGTTACCCACCGCTTCGTATACATACTGCATAGGTTTAAAATCCATATCAGTCCAGTTTAATCAGTTTTTTCACAATCTCATCCCGCTGCGACTCGTACTGCGGCGGCAACATCAGGTGTGTGCCCAGTTCGGCTGCCGGCTCATCTACGGTGAAGCCAGGTACATCGGTAGCCAGTTCAAACAACACGCCGCCCGGCTCCCGGAAGTAAACAGACCGGAAATATTTACGGTCCAGCTGCGGCGTAACGTTTAGGCCACGGTCTTCCAGCAACTGACGGTAGTGCATTTGCATATCGTCGTCTTTCATCCGGAAAGCAATGTGGTGCACACTTCCGCCGGCAACATGCCCGCGGGATTCTCCTTTGGCTTCTACCAGGTCAATATAATTGGCGGTATCACCAGCCGGACTCACAAAGCGGTAACGGTTGGTATGATGCTTATCCAGTTTGTAACCAAACACTGATACCAGCAGGTCGGCAGTAGGCTGCACATCTTCCAGCGTAAGGGTAACATGATGGAATCCACGGGTAGCATTTTCTTCGCCCACTTCATTGGTTACCCACGGTGTGCGGTTGTCCGGCTTTTCCGGAACAGTCAGTTCCACTTTCAATCCATCGGGGTCAATAAAGGTGAGGTATATTTCCCCGAATTTGGAAGATGGTTTATTATAGATGATGTTCTCTTTTTCAAATCTTTTTAACCAGAAGTCAATGCTGCCTTCCGGAATGCTATAGCCTACCTCGGTAGCCATGTGGGTACCTCTGCGGCCGGCCATAATATCTTCCCAGGGGAAGAAAGTGAGGATAGTACCGGGCGTGCCGGTTTCATCTCCATAATAAAAATGATAGGTGTGGGGATCATCAAAGTTCACCGTTTTCTTTACAAAACGTAATCCCATCACACGGGTATAAAAATCAAAGTTCTTCTTCGCATTGCCTGAAATGGCCGTGATATGATGCAGGCCGGTTATTTCATTCATAATTCCCCCTTTTTAAAAGTTGGCTGTTAGTTTTTGCGGGTGCAAAAACTAACAGCTGATAATCTTACTGCTTTTTGATCAGTTGCACTTCTCCGTAGATTTTTACATCATCGCCCACCAGTACGCCACCGGCTTCGGTAGCCGCGTTCCAGTTAAGGCCGAAATCTTTACGGTTAATTTTCCCGTTAATGGTAAAACCAGCTTTGGTATTACCCCAGGGATCTTTTACCACACCACCGAATTCTACGGCGAGTTTGATGTTTTTGGTTACCCCGCGGATGGTCAGATCTCCGTAAAGTTCATAAGAGCCGTCGTTGTCAACGTTCTCATATTTGGTAGCTTCGAAAATGATATCCTTATAGGTGTTTACATCAAAGAAATCCGGGGAACGAAGGTGTTGATCCCTGTCGGCGCTGCCTGTTGAAATAGAATCTATATCTACTGCTACTTTCACTTTAGCAGTCATAAAGTCTTCTCCTTCTGTTTCTGCGTCCACGGTGAAGTTGTTGAATTTACCATTGATATTGGTAATCATCAGGTGACGGATTTTGAATCCAAGCTCACTGTGACTGGCGTCGGCTACCCATTGTTGTTTTGCCATAAGTAAATGTAGTTTTATAATGAATCAAAGAATTATAATGCCGCGTAAACCGCTGCAGGACTTTATTTTAACAAGATCAGGAACTTATTGTTCAATCTTTTGTATCACAAATATCGGGTGAAAACTGATGGGTTCAAATGGATCAAATACACATAATGATGTACTTTTTGTGTATGCGCTAAAGGTAATAAATATTACGATAAGCCCTTTATTATCAAATGATGTATAATTTTTTTCAAATACTTCAAACATTATGCATGAAAGATTGTTTTGAGGTGTTAAGGTCAAACCGGAACCTTCCTGATGTAAAGAAAACCGTATGAGATATTACTTGTTTCTAATTCCGTTACTGCCAGTATTGTATGCACACGGTCAGCAAAACGGACAACAGCTCACTTTAAAGGAATGTTACCGGCTTGCCAAACAGGGAAACACATTGGTGCAGCAGGCGCAGCGATCCCTGAAAGCCCGTGAGTATAACCTGCAGGCAGAAAACAGGTCGTATTACCCCAAAGTGGATCTGCTGGCCGGCTACAGCTATCTCGGCAAACCACTGGAAATAAATCTGCAACAGGTAAAAGATGGCGTGGTGAACGGATCATCTGCCCAAAGCGTGAATACGGCCAATACTGTTTACCAGCAAATTACCGGGCAGCCGCTTCCGCAAAATGTGCAGGACGTTATTTATAATACCACCAAAGGGATCATTAATACGGTGTACCCCGATTATAACCCGGAGCTGACCAAACAATCTTATTTCACCGCGGCGCTCGCACTGCGGCAGCCTATTTACCTGGGTGGCAAAATTGCTACCGCGCAACAGCTGGCCAGAACACAGGTAACCGCCGGGCAGTTCAACCAACAGGTAGTGGAAAAAGGATTGTTCTTTGCCATCAGCGCCCAGTATCTCCGCATCCTTTACCTGAACACTATTCTTGCCCATGAAGCTGTGATCGTGGAATCTTTTAGGAAGAACCGCGACTATGCCACCTCTTTAAAAGATAACCAGATCCTGCCGCCATACCTGCTCAACTGGGCACGGGTGTCTTTTGTGCAGGCCACCAACCGGTACAACAACCTGGAGCTGGAAAAGGAAAACGCGCTGCTGGAACTGAACGACTTACTCGGGCAGCCGATTGAAACCCCTATAACAATTAACGACACACTAGAATATGAACTAAAGCCGGTAACGGAAACGGGCCAACTGGAGTTACTCCGCAATAACCCTACTTACCGCCTGGTGGAAAATAAAACGGACCTGGCAAATGTAGCCGTGAAGGCTTCCCGGTCGCTCGCCCTGCCCAATATTTTTGCCATCGGCAGCTTAAACCTGTATCAGAAAGACCTGCCGGTAACTATACCACCCTGGCTCATCGGCGTGGAAATGCAATGGAACCTCTTCGACGGCTTCCAGAAATATAAGCGCACCAAAGCCAGTAAAATGCTGGTGGAAGAAGCACAGATGGCAGCATTGAACACCAAAACCTCGCTGGAGCTGCAACTGAAAGTAGCGATCAATAAAATGAAAGCCCTGCAGAATGATGTGGCGTCGCTCGATAGCGCGCGGCAACAGGCGCACCTCACCACTACGCTGGTAATCGACCGTATGCAAAACCAGTTGTCGTCTGTAAAAGATGTAAATGATGCACTGCTGCAGGAAGAGGAAATGCAGAAGATCTACTATACCGCCGTGATGGGCTACTACCTTGCACTGGCGCAATACTGGAATGTAATAGGTACACCGGAACAATTTGCAGAATACGTTGACAGATAAACAGATTTTTTCATGAGAGCTGTATTAAAAAATTATTGGGCCCTGCTGATCCCCATTGCTATCCTGGTTATTGCGCTGATCTTCTTTGTAAAGAAACCGGCAGCTGCAGATAAATCAATGATAGGCATGGTGGACGCCGATTATGTGGATGTGGCAGCAGAATTCCCCGGCCGCCTGGATAGTCTCCTGGTAAAACAGGGTGATACCATCCGCAAGGGACAGCTGCTGGGCGTGCTCCGGTCTACCGAAATCAATGCCATCCGCAACCAGGCGCAGGCTGCCATCGATGCAGCAAAAGGACAGCTCACATTGTTGCAGAAAGGCGCCCGCCCCGAAGCCATCAAAGCAGCCGATAACCTGTACAATATTACCCAGCAACAGTATGAGCTGATGCAGAAAACCTATCAGCGTATGCAAAACCTCTTTAATGATGAGGTAATTTCCGGGCAGGAAAAAGACCTGGTATATTTCAAACTGCAGGCCGCCAAAAAAGAAATGGAAACAGCCAAGCTGAACATGGATATGCTGCAACAGGGGAGTCGCCCGGAACTGATCACCACCGCTTCCGCTATTGTACGCCAGGCGGAACAGGGCTACGAACTCACCAAAGCATTATCTGATAATACTTATATCCATGCGCCGTCAGATGGTATCATTACTTCTATGGTAATAGAAGAAGGAGAAATAGTGGCGATCGGTTATCCGCTGATGACTATCCAGAAACCGGCTACCTATCATATTACGTATAATGTGCGCCAGGATGATATGCAGCGTTTCCCTTTAGGCGCCCGTGTTACTGTGCGCGTACCGGGATGTGATCCTGAAAATTTTGAAGCGGAGGTACATAAAGTAGCTCCCTCGCTCACTTTCGCCAACTGGGTACCGGTAAAAGAACAGGGCAAATTTGAACTGCGCACTTTTACGGTAGATCTGAAACCCGTTAACCAGGCGGCTATCAAAGGCTTGCGCCCTGGTATGACTGCCTCCATGAACCTGCCATGATGCGTTCCATTATCCATATCATGATCAGGGAATGGAAGCGCATACTTACCCTCCCGGAGCACTACATTGTATTGCTGGTGTTGCCACCATTGGTATGCCTGCTGTATGGCTATATCTATAATAACCAGTTTGCCCGTGATTTGCCGGTGGCCATCTGGGATGAGTCGCATTCGCCTTTGTCGAGGAAGTTTGGGTTTATGCTGGAGCAAACGGAGAGCATCCACATCACGCAGCAGGTAGATAACGAAGTAACGCTGCAGAAGATGATGGAACAGGGCATCATCCAGGGCGCTATCCATTTCCCGGAGAAAATGGACGACCATATCAAAAGCCGTCAACCGGTGTATATCACCGTTTACACCAATACCGCCGCCGTAGTAACGGCAAAGCTCATCTATAAAGATGCCGCCAAAGTATTGATTACGGCGGGTTCGGGCGTTACGCTACAGAAGTTTGTAAAAACGGGCATGCCCGCCGGTAAGGCGATGGCGCTGGTACAACCCATCCGGCTCACGTCTTACATGCTTTATAATCCGCAGTACAATTACCAGCAATACCTGGTGCCGGGGTTAATTGCGGTGGCGCTCCAGATGATGATCATTATGGTAACAGTACTTGCTTTGAACCTCGAAGAAAAAAGAGGCACGTTTGCAGAACTGAATGCAATGGCCAATGGCTCTGCATCCAATGTATTGCTGGGAAAGGGTTTGGCGCACCTCAGCGTAGGGTGGCTGCATTATATCCTGGTAACGTGTATTGTGTTCCCGCTTTTTGCACACGGAACGATAGGCGGCTCCTGGCCGTTGTTCATCCTGTTTACGTTGCTGATTATGGGATGTATCAGTATTGGCCTGATGGTGTCTGCTATTGTGAGCGATGTAATGGTGGCCTGCGACCTGGGCCTGTTCTATACTTCCCCTGCTTTTGTATTCAGCGGCTTTACTTTTCCCCGCTGGGCCATGCCGTGGTACGACCAGTACTACGCCTGGCTGATGCCCTTTACACCTTTCCTGGATGGATTCTTTAAAGTGTATTTTATGGAGTTGCCGATGCACTATGTATATAAGGAAGCCGGGCAGCTGCTGATCTATATAGCAGTAACGTTCCCGGTGGCATTGTTGTTCCTGCAACGGAAACTAAATAAACTCTCTTTACAGCATGCGTGATTTTTTTCAGCATATCACCCGGTTGTTCCTGCGGGAAGTAAGGCTGGTGGCCACCGACCACAGCTTGTTGCTTACCCTGCTGATAGCGCCGCTCCTCTATGCTTTTTTCTATGGCAGTATTTATAGTTATAAGGTAGAAGAGAAAGTATTACTGGCCGTTGCCGACGACGACAAAAGTGAACTATCCCGCGCCTTCCTGCAGCAGCTGAGTAAAATGCAGATTGCAGCCGTAACAGGCGCGAGGGACTTACAGGATGCGCAGGATAAAATGTACTATGGCGAATGCCAGGGCTACCTGTATATTCCCCGCGGCGTAGAGAAAAAAGTGCTGGCCCTGCAACAGGCCGATATTGTGCTGGCTGTGAATGCCGCGCGGTTCCTGCCTTCCAGCGAACTGGCCGGCGGTATTACCACGCTGGCACTTACCGTAGGTGCAGGGGTACGGCTGAAGTATAATGAAATGCAGGGATTGAATTCTCAGATGGCTTTGCGTGAAACCCAACCGGTGAATCTCGACTACCGGCCAATGTATAACGCCCGGTCCAGTTATGGTGCGTTCCTGCTACCGGGGCTGCTGGCGCTCATATTGCAGCAAACGCTGCTGATCGGGCTTTCCGAAAGTATGGCGCTCGACAAAGAAAAAGGGCGCGTACCCGAACTGGTGAAAACCGGCGGTGGCGGCCTGTCGGCCACCCTTTGGGGAAAGGGCCTTTTTTATATGCTGCTTTTTTGCTGTTATGCTTTTTTCTTTATGACGGTTAACTATACCACCCTCAACATCCCCTTCCGCGGACGGGTGCTGGATGTGGCGGTGGTGTTCTTCCTTTTCTTTTTTACGCTGATCCCGCTGGGGATATGGCTGGGAAGCATGTTCCGCAGCCAGCTGATGGCGGCGCAGATGATGGTGTTTTCCACGTACCCGGTATTCCTCATCGCCGGCTATGCATGGCCGTATGAATCGCTGCCGGTACCGCTGCAGTGGTTATCGTCGATGGTGCCTACCACGCCTTTCCTCAGGGTGTACCAGTCCATCGTACAAATGGGCGGTACCCTGGGCGATAATGCGGCTTCTGTATTGCATTTGGTGGCGCTGTCCGGGTTTTATACCCTGCTGGCCTTACTTGGATTAAGGCGCTTGAATAAGCGGCAACAATCCATATATTTGTAGCTGATGTATGCAATTGTAGATATTGAAACGACGGGCGGGCATGCCAGCGCCAATGGTATAACGGAGATCGCCGTTTTCCTGTATAACGGGAACGAAGTCACGCAGCATTACCAAACCCTGGTAAACCCTGGCATCCCCATTCCTTATTACATAGAATCATTGACAGGTATCAGCAACAGTATGGTGGCAGATGCACCTCCCTTTGAGGCCATCGCTCCTTTATTATATGACCTGCTGAAAGACCGGATCTTTGTAGCCCATAATGTAAACTTCGATTACTCCTTTATAAAGCACCAGCTGGCTAATGCAGGGTTCGACCTGCAATCAAAGAAGCTGTGCACGGTACGGCTGGGACGCAAAATATTCCCGGGGCTGAAATCATATAGCCTGGGTAATATCTGCCGCCATTTCAGCATACCGGTAAATGGCCGGCACCGCGCCGGCGGCGATGCGGAAGCCACCACCGTGCTTTTCGGGATGCTGCTGGCCAACGATAAAGAGAAGGTGATCGCTTCCATGCTGAAGGTAGGATCAAAGGAACAGTTCCTGCCGCCTAACCTGCCACCGGAACAGGTGAAGGGATTACCGGCTCACCCCGGTGTTTATTATTTCCACGACCGCAAAGACAAAGTAGTATACGTAGGCAAAGCAAAAGACCTGGCTAAACGGGTGAACAGCCATTTTACCGGCCATAGCACCAGCCGCCAGCGGCAGAATTTCCTGCGTACCATTCACCGCATTTCCTACCAGGAAACGGCTACGGAGCTGATGGCCTGCATCCTCGAGTCGGTGGAAATAAAGCGCCTGTGGCCTGTTTTCAACTACGCCCAGAAACGGGTGGAGTTCAGGTATGGATTTTACCTGTTTGAAGACCAGCAGGGATACCTGCGGCTGGCCATAGAAAAGAAGCGGAAGTATTCGCACCCCGTACACAGCTTTAACCTGCTGATAGATGGTCACCGGCTGTTACGCTCCCTGATAAAGGAATTCCAGCTGTGCCCCAAACTTTGTTTCCTGCAAAAAGGCGATGGCACCTGCGCCGGTATTACCGCCGGTACGTGCAAGGGCGCCTGCCAAAAGGTAGAACGGCCCGAAAGCTATAATGAGCGTATGAAAGCGGCGATTGCATTTTTACAGGAACAACAACCTTCCGTGATCATCGTAGACAAAGGCCGCAACAGCAGCGAGAAAAGCTGCATCCTGATGGAGAAGGGCCGTTTTTATGGAATGGGTTATGTGCCCGCAGAAGTAAATACCGCCGAAGCGGCACACGTGCGGGATTATCTTACCCCTTACGCCGAGAATGAAGTGATCATCAGCCTGCTCCGGCCTTACGCCAGCAACAGCAGGCAGTTGTCGGGCATCCGTTAATCATCTCCCGAAAAAAAATTACACGATCGTAATAAATCAAGTGATTCATGATTACTTTTGCATCTCGTAAAAGTGATTTTCATCTTTAATTATTAATATTTTTTTATTCATGTTAGAGTCAAGTTTCAAATTACCAGGTCAAACTGCCTTTTACAAAGGAAAAGTACGTGATGTTTACACCATTGATGACAGGCTGATGGTAATGGTAGTAAGCGATCGTATCTCTGCATTTGATGTGGTACTGCCACGCCCGATCCCCTACAAAGGACAGGTACTGAACCAGGTTGCGGCCATTATGCTGGAAGCAACTAAAGATATCGTTCCTAACTGGGTAAAATCTTCTCCGCTGCCAAATGTAACTATCGGGCTGAAATGCGAAACTTTCCCGGTGGAAATGGTGGTACGTGGTAACCTCACTGGTCACGCCTGGAGAACTTACAAATCCGGCGAACGTGTACTGTGTGGTGTAACGATGCCGGAAGGACTGAAGGAAAACGATTTCTTCCCGTCGCCCATCATCACTCCAACTACCAAAGCGCATGAAGGACATGATGAGGATATTTCCCGTGATGAGATCATCGCACAGGGATTGGTAAGTAAGGAGGACTACGAACAACTTGAAAAGTATACCCTCGCCTTGTTTGAAAGAGGTAAGGAAATGGCCGCCAAACGCGGACTGATCCTGGTAGATACCAAATACGAATTCGGTAAAATCGGCGATACCATTTATGTTATCGACGAAATTCATACTCCTGATTCTTCCCGTTATTTTTACGCGGAAGGTTATGAAGAGAACCAGAAAAACGGCGCCCAGCAGAAACAGCTCAGCAAGGAATTTGTACGTGAATGGCTGATGGCAAACGGTTTCCAGGGTAAAGATGGTCAGCAGGTACCGGAAATGACAGACGAATTTGTAACAAGCGTAAGCGAACGTTACATTGAACTGTTTGAAAATATTACCGGTCAGAAATTTGTGAAAGAAGAAGTAGCGGCTGCGGATGCAGAATCCAGGATAATAGCTGCACTGAAAAGTTTATAATCACCCAATCGCTCCGGTGCAACGCCGGAGCGGTTTTTTATCCCTTGTGCACGATGAAACTACAATTGATCTCCGCAGTAGCAGTTTGTTTGTTAAGCATTGCAGCCTGCAACAATGCGTCCAAATCCCCTAAAGAATTAAGCAGCGAAGAAGTACTGGAGCTGGCAGGAAAATCGCCGGGCATGAACGCCGGCCGGGGAACCTTTACGGTAAATACCCCCACCGGCTGGACAAAGATAGATACAGTGATGAGCCGGATTGAATACACCTTTATGATGGCGCCAATCACCGGCGACAGCACCTTCCAGGCCAATGTAAATATCGTTACACAGGAACTGAAGAAAGGATTTACGCTGGATAAGGTGATGGAAAGCACCCAGAAAGAAATGGAAAGTTTCTTCGTGGATTATAAAAAGATAGATACCGGCGAACGTACCGTTACCGGCGTAAAAGCCAAATGGATGAAATGCCAGTATGTCCACCGCGAAAGTGGTACCCTGCTTAACGGAGAGGTAACCATTCTGGTGAAAAATAATATCGCTTACGCTATTACCCTCACTACACTCGCCAACGACCTGGTGAAATATGAACCGGCGCTGGAAGAGATCCTGGGGTCTTTTACCACGAAGTAAAGTATATATTTTTTTGAGAGAAGACCCGGGCGGAGAGATTATCTGCCCGGGTCTTCTCCTTTATAGCTATATGCTTCGAATGCCTTATTTTTGTTTGCAAATTGACGACCATTGAAACACCTTGCCGCGCTTAATAAATACTTTCTTACCAATAAATGGCTGCTGATCCTGGGATTGTTGTTTACCGCTATATCCATTGTATTCAGTGTTTTCCAGCCTATCATGGTGCGCCAGATCTTCGACCTGCTGGCGCATAATATCGACGAATACCGGTTGCTGGATAATACTGCGCTGAAAGTGGCATTCCGTGCAGACTTCACGCATGTACTGGCGTTTTACGGCGTAAGCATCCTCATCTTCGCACTACTGAGCGGATTCTTTTTGTTCCTGCAACGGCAAACGCTGATTGTGATGAGCCGTCATATTGAGTATGATCTGAAGAATGAAATTTACCAGCATTATCAGAAACTGGATCTTAACTTTTTTAAGATGCATCGTACCGGCGACCTGATGAGCCGTATTACAGAAGATGTATCACGGGTACGCATGTACGTAGGTCCTGCTATTATGTATGCATCCCGGACTTTATTTCTCATTGTGATCATTGTATACCTGATGTTGCAGGTAAACCCGTTGCTGACGCTGTATACCTTATCGCCATTGCCTTTCCTGGCCTTAACCATTTATTATGTGAACAGGATCATTCACCGTAAAAGTGAGCGGATCCAGGCGCAGTTATCCAACATTACTTCCATTGCGCAGGAATCTTATTCCGGTATCCGCGTAATAAAATCATATATCCAGGAAGATGCAAGTGCGCGTCATTTTGAAGAAGCCAGTGAAGCGTATAAAGATAGTTCTATCAGTCTTGCTAAAACAGATGCCCTGTTCCAGCCCACTATGGCGCTGATGATTGGCCTGAGCGTGATCCTTACTATTTTCATTGGCGGTATCCAGGTGATCCAGGGGAACATTACGGTGGGCAACCTGGCGGAGTTTGTGATTTATGTGAACATGCTGATGTTCCCGTTCTTTTCTATCGGGATGGTGGCGTCTATGATCCAGCGTGCGGCGGCCTCACAGCAACGTATAAACGAATTTTTACAGATAGCGCCTGCTATTAAGGATGAGCCGGATGCGAAATCAGTGAAGCTGAAAGGAGGGGTGCGCCTGGAGAATGTAACCTTTACTTATCCTCATACAGGGATTACCGCCATCAGCAATTTTAACCTGTATATCAAACCGGGGCAGAAGGTAGCGGTGATTGGCAGAACGGGTTCCGGTAAAAGTACGCTGGCGCAGCTGCTCATCCGGATGTACGATCCGCAGGAGGGGAAGGTGATGGTAGACGACCAGGATATCCGTCACCTCCGGCTGGCCGATTTGCGTGGCCAGATCAGTTATGTACCGCAGGATGTGTTCCTGTTTTCCGACAGCATTGCCAATAACATCCGCTTCGGCGATCCGAGCGCCAGCATTGAAACTGTGCAAACCGCCGCCAGGCAGGCTTCTGTGGAGAAAGACATCCTGGGCTTCAACGACGGCTTTGATACCGCCATCGGGGAGCGGGGCGTAACGCTCAGCGGGGGACAGAAACAGCGGATCTCCATTGCGAGGGCGCTGATCAAGGATCCCAATATCCTTATCTTCGACGACTGCCTCTCTGCCGTAGATGCCCGCACCGAAAAAGAGATTATAGGTAACCTGTATGCCTATCTGAAAAACAAAACTGCCATTATTATCACTCACCGGATCTTTGCCTTGTTTGAGTTCGATAGCATAATTGTACTCGATGAAGGAAAGATTGTAGAGCAGGGGACACATAATGATTTATTATCATTGAATGGATACTACGCAGAACTATACGCGCGTCAGCAATCCGGCGACGATGAAAGTGTAAGTGAGTAGCAATCATGTGCTTGTATATACCCTGTCGCAGCCCGTTACACGCGGCTTTTATGATTTTTCAAAATCATTTAAAAATATTTTGATATTTGTAAAACAATAGTATATTTGTCTCTTATTGTAACAGGATTTGATTCGTTAACACTTAAATCTATCAACTGTGGCGTACGAAAACAACAATCAACAGGAAAGAAACAATGATAGCATCTTTTCTAAACGATTGAAAGCGGGCAAAAGAAGAACGTACTTCTTTGATGTAAAGACCACTCGGGGAAACGACTATTTTCTTACTATAACAGAAAGTAAGAAGCGTTTTAATGACAACGGTTATGACAGGCACAAGGTATTCCTGTACAAGGAGGACTTCAACAAGTTCCTGAACGCACTGACCGAAACCATCAACTATGTTAAAACTGAGTTGATGCCCGATTTCGACTTTGATGCCTACAACCATGATTATGTGCAGGAAGAACAGGACGAAACAGAAGCAGATGGATCTGAAGTACGCGCTTCAGTAGTCCCTGTAGAGGTGGAAGTACCTGTTGAGGCGTCAGTAGCCGCCCCGGCTTCACATAGCTCTGATGAGGTAGACAAATGGTAAGATTTTTACTTAGAGATTTTTACAAAAAATAATAGGCAACCTCCGGATTTCTCCGGGGGTTTTTTATTGTTGCGGATTTTGTCTTTCTCAGGATTACGCTGATTATACTGATTTACTTTTTTGATTTTATAAATGATAAAGGGAGATATAGGCGGTATTCGTCTATATCTCCCTTATTTTATTTCTCAATTTTATCTTTTCTTAATCTTTATAAAATCAAAAAAAATAAAATCAGTATAATCAGCGTAATCCTGAGAAAGACAAAATCCGCGTTTGCCGAAGGCGAACAACTACGCCGTACGCATGCCTTTCCACGCATTGATCAGTCCATTCGTACTCGCATCATGGTTCAGTATGATGTCGTTGTTTTCCAGTTCAGGCAATATCTTACTCGCTAACTGCTTACCCAGTTCCACACCCCATTGGTCGAAGCTGTAGATGTTCCAGATTACACCCTGCACAAAGATCTTGTGTTCGTACAGCGCAATCAGTGAGCCGAGTGAGCGTGGTGTTATTTCTTTTACCAGGAAGGAGTTGGTAGGACGGTTGCCAGGGAAAATTTTCGATGGCAGGATCTTCGCAATTTCTTCAGCAGGAGCGCCGGACTTTTCCAGTTCTGCACGTACTTCTGCTTCTGTTTTACCATTCATCAGCGCCTCTGTTTGTGCAAAGAAGTTCGACAACAGTTTCACATGATGATCACCGATAGGGTTGTGGCTGATGGCCGGTGCGATGAAGTCGCACGGAATCAGGCGGGTGCCCTGGTGAATGAGTTGATAGAACGCATGCTGACCGTTGGTGCCTGGTTCGCCCCAAACAATAGGACCGGTTTCATAACTAACGGTATGGCCTGTACGATCTGTGGATTTACCGTTGCTTTCCATATTACCTTGCTGGAAGTAAGCGGCAAAGCGGTGCATGTACTGGTCGTATGGCAGGATGGCTTCTGTGGCGCTGCCGAAGAAGTTGCCATACCACAGGCCGATCAGCGCCATGATAATAGGTATATTCTGTTCTGCAGGAGTGTCGGCGAAGTGCCTGTCTACCGCATGGGCGCCATCCAGCAACTGGGTGAAGTTGTCGAACCCGATGGTGAGTGCAATAGATAAACCGATAGCAGACCACAGGGAGTAGCGGCCGCCAACCCAATCCCAGAATTCAAACATATTTTTAGGATCGATACCAAAGGCGGTCACCGCTTTTTCGTTGGTAGATAAAGCAGCGAAGTGTTTGGCTACAAACTTCTCATCTCCCGCGTGTTCCAGGAACCAGTTGCGCGCAGTGTGTGCGTTGGTCATGGTTTCCTGTGTGGTAAACGTTTTGGAGGCGATGAGGAACAGGGTTTCGTCCGGTGTTACTTTTTTCAGTGTTTCCGCGATGTGTGTACCATCTACGTTAGACACGAAATAGGTTTGGATGTTAGGCTTCCAGTAAGGTTTCAGGGCTTCTGTAACCATTACCGGGCCGAGGTCGGAGCCACCAATACCAATATTTACGATGTAACGTATAGGCTTGCCCGTGTATCCTTTCCATTCGCCGGAGTGGATCTGGCGGCAGATGTGATCCATTTTGTTCAGCACTGCTTTTACATCGGGCATTACGTCGCGGCCATCGAGTAAAACAGGTTTATCGGACGTGTTGCGTAAAGCGGTATGCAGTACGGCACGGTTTTCTGTAACGTTTATTTTTTCTGCACCAAACATCGCTTTGATCGCATCCGCTACGCCGCACTCTGCTGCCAGTCCTAATAACAGGCTGCGGGTATCTTCCGTAATAATATTCTTGGAATAGTCGAAAAGGATGTCTTCAAATTTCAGGGAAAACTCACTGAAGCGTTCTTTGTTTTCCATAAATAAGGCACGCATATGTACCTTCTTCATTTCTTCAGCGTGTTTCTTTAAGGCGTCCCACGATTTGGTGGTTGTTGGATTGGTAGATGGAAACATAGTCGTGTATATATTAAATGCGCATCAAAAATAATCTTTTAGATTTATGATTTCTGTTTCCTGTACAATTGCCAGGAAATTGTTATGGCAATCACGCCAATAGCAATAATGCAGGTATGGATGATGGAGTTCTCGTCCATTACATCAGCAGCCCTTCTTTTCAACAGGATGCCATAGAAGGCCCACACAATAACAAGGGCATAGGTGATATTGTTGCGAAGCAGTACCATGCCTATACTCAGCAGGGTACCCAGGCTGATCATGGCAATGGCCCACAGCACCTGTGCATGGCGGTTGCCCTCCCAACCGGCGTATACCAGCAGCGCGGTAATATTGGCGATGGTGGCAACAGAGATCCATCCGAGGTAGATACTGAAAGGAATATGAATGAATATTTTCTCCCTCAGCGTAGCAGGAGCGATGCCGATGCCAAAGTTGAGATGGATGATGATCAGCGAAATCAGGAGGATTACCATGATAGCCACGCTCACCGGTATAAGATGATAATGCCAGGCAAACAGCCAGCAGGCGTTGGCTACACTGGAAATGAGGAACCAGTCTTTCATACGCTGCATCACATACGCCAGCGTTGCCGGTTGTTTATTGGAAAAAGATAACCATAATTGATATATGATAAAAGCTGTTAAAGAAAGATAGATAACACTCCAGATAGAGAACGTGATTCCCGCCGGTATAAACAGGTTAGGATATTCCTCGGAAATCTGCGCGGTGGTTTTACCATTGATGGGAAGCAGCACTGCCAGTGCATTTGCAGCTATCATAATAATAAAACCAAGTGTGTTGAAGATGGACCGGTTCTTAAAGTGGAGGGTTTCATGACTCACCATAACAGATGGGTGCTTTTTATAATATTAGTGACATGGTTACGGTGTTACAACACAAAAATTATGCTAAAGTAAACAATCAAAACAAAGTTTGAAAGCCGTTAGTATATATCTCCGTTTTTTCCATACATTTGCCAGCTATGACAGCTGAGCAACTTAAAGCTATGAGGGACCGTTTATATGTCCTGGGAGGTTTTCTTTAACGTACCTGACCGATTAGCAAAAATAGAAAACGACAAACAATTAAGCCTGGCGCCCGGTTTCTGGGACGACAACGTCAGAGCGACTTCGATTCTGAAGGAAATAAAGGTAAACAAATATTGGGTAGACCTTTACGATCAGGTAAACGCTGCTATTGACGACAGCGCTGTACTGAACGATTTTTTCAAAGAAGGAGAAGCAACGGAAGAAGAGGTGGAACAGGCCTACAATGCTGCAGTAGCAGCGCTGGACGACCTGGAATTTAAATCTACGCTCAACCAGCCGGAAGATGAAATGCCCGCAGTATTAACCATTAACTCCGGTGCAGGCGGCACGGAAAGCCAGGATTGGGCTGAAATGCTGCTGCGTATGTACCGCATGTATGGCGAAAAGCAGGGATGGAAAGTATCGGAAATTGATACGCAGTATGGAGATGGCGCCGGTATCAAATCCGCTACACTGGAATTTGATGGCGACTTTGCATATGGCCACCTGAAAGCAGAAAGCGGCGTACACCGCCTGGTTCGTATTTCACCTTTCGATTCCAATGCACGCAGACATACTTCTTTCGCCTCCGTATATGTATATCCGTTAGTAGACAATACTATTGAGATTGCTGTAAACCCGGCAGACCTGGAATGGGAGTTTTACCGTTCAGGTGGTAAGGGCGGACAGAACGTAAATAAGGTAGAAACAGCCGTACGTTTGAAACATATCCCATCCGGTATCATCATCGAATGCCAGCAGGCACGTACGCAGGGAGAGAACCGCGAAAAAGCGCTCACCATGCTGAAGTCACGCCTGTATGAAGAAGAGATCCGCAAAAGGGAAGAACTGAAAAATGCAGCCAACGCCAACAAACGCAAAATCGAATGGGGATCACAAATCAGATCATACGTATTCCATCCGTATAAGATGATCAAAGACCACCGCACCGACTTTGAAGTAGGTAACGTAGGACCTGTAATGGACGGCGACCTGAACGGATTTGTGAAAGCATACCTGATGATGCAGAAGGAAGAGGACAATAATTAATAAGTATCGACTAATTATTAATAAGCGCGTAGGCGTTGTATAACTTAATTTTGCTGCGGAAACAATACTCGTAGTCATTTGTTTATTTGATTGTTTGTTTGCCTCCGGGTTTACAAATGATCAAATAAACAAATATAAAAATTAGGATACAATGAATACAGGATACTTTGAGTACGCAGCGCCTGCTAATGAGCCTGTGTTATCTTATGCACCCGGTTCTGCTGAGAGAATTGCATTAAAGAAACAGTTAGCCGCCTTCAAAAGCGAAGTAGCAGATATACCTATGTATATCGGTGGTAAGGAAATCCGCACCGGAAACACCGTTGATCTGCGCCCTCCCCACGAAATCAAACACAAATTAGGTCACTTCCATATGGGTGACGCCTCTCATGTGAAATCCGCCATCGCAGCAGCGCTGGAGGCACGTGAAAAATGGGCTAATATGGACTGGGAACAACGCGCCGGCATCTTCCTGCGCGCTGCCGAACTCCTGGCCACCAAATACCGCTATCATATCAATGCCGCCACCATGCTGGGCCAGAGTAAGAACCCTTACCAGGCTGAAATTGACAGCGCATGTGAACTGATCGACTTCCTCCGCTACAACGTACACTTCCTCAGCGAAATATACCGCCAGCAGCCGGTTTGCGCACCCGGTATCCATAACAGGGTAGAATACCGCCCGCTGGAAGGCTTTGTACTGGCCGTTACTCCTTTCAACTTCACCGCTATTGCCGGTAACCTGCCCGCTTCTGCCGCTATGTGTGGTAACGTGGTAGTGTGGAAACCCGCCAATACACAGGTATTCGCCGCACAGGTGATCATGAAGGTACTGATAGAAGCAGGTCTGCCTGCAGGCGTTATCAACCTCGTATATGCAAATGGCCCGGTTGTAGGAGACGTTTGTTTCGCAGATCCTCATTTCGCAGGCATCCACTTCACCGGCTCTACCGGCGTATTCCAGACCATGTGGAAAACCATCGGCGAAAACATCCACAAATACAAAACATATCCGCGCATCGTTGGTGAAACAGGTGGTAAAGACTTCGTACTGATCCACAAATCAGCCGATGTTGACATCGCCGTTACAGCGCTTGCCCGCGGCGCTTTTGAATACCAGGGACAGAAATGCTCTGCCGCCTCCCGTGCATACATACCAAACAATCTTGCTGACGATATAAAATCCAAATTAGTTGCCGAGCTGAAAACCATGAAAATGGGTTCCACAGAAGATTTCAGCAACTTCATCAACGCTGTGATCGATGAACGCTCTTTTGATAAGATCGCCCAATACATCGACAATGCGAAGAAAGATCCATCTGTAAAGATCATCGCTGGTGGTAATTACAACAAAACGGAAGGTTATTTTATTGAGCCAACCGTAATCGAAACTACCGATCCGAAATACATCACCATGTGTGAGGAAATCTTCGGCCCGGTATTAACGATCCACGTGTATGATGCAGAGAAATTTGAAGAAATAATGCAGGTGGTAGACACTACCTCCGAGTATGCTTTGACCGGTGCAGTTATTGCGCAGGACCGTTACGCTGTAGAACTGGCTACCCGCACACTGGTAAACAGCGCCGGTAACTTCTACATCAACGACAAACCAACCGGCGCGGTAGTAGGACAGCAGCCATTTGGCGGCGCCCGCGCTTCCGGTACCAACGATAAAGCCGGCTCCATGCTGAACCTCTATCGCTGGTTAAGTGCCCGAAGCATCAAAGAAACTTTTGTACCTGCTACCGATTACCGGTACCCGTTCCTGAAAGAAGCTTAGTAAATGTTCATGATTTATATGTGGGCGGTGGATTTATATCCATCGCCTTTTTTGTACCTTGCACCCTCATTCAGTATCCAGGAAATTATGCAGGCAGATATCTTACAAAAATACTTCTCAGAACACCATGAGCACTACCGTGTAGCAGATCTCGAACAATTACTGCTTGCCGACGGAACGCCGCAACCGGATGCCAGTATTGCCGCCGCCGGCGCTTTTGATGAGTATTTTAAAAAACAACTCCGTAAGAAAGGAACCAAAGCCGCCATCTTTTTTGGTGTGGGCCTCATTGCGCTTATCCGCGTTATTACCCTTACCAACCGCGAAGAAGGCAGCTTTATGCAGGTATCTTTATCCCTGGCGCTGGTAGCTTTTGCACTGGTACTTGGAATCATATGGGGTATGCAGCTGTTTGCGCTGAAAGAAGAAATTTCTACGTTTAAGGATATGAGGAAGTTGTAGTTTACTGCAACTTCTGCAACGCCGTCAGCGACTCTGTTACATGTTTCTCTCCATCGCGCAGCGAATTGAATTCATGCACAATCACCCCATTCTTATCTACAATATAAGTTACCCGACCCGGTATCACAAAGGTTTTAGGCACGCCAAATAATTTGCGCACTTCATTTTTCGGATCACTAAGTAAGGTGAAAGGAAGATTGTGGTGTGTAGCAAAACTGCGGTGTGAAGCCACATTATCCGCACTGATGCCAATTACCATTGCGCCGTATTTCTGGAAGTCCTGGTACGAATCACGGAACGAACATGCTTCTTTGGTACATACACTGGTTTCATCTTTCGGATAGAAGTAAATAACCAACGGTTGTTTGCCAAGTACTGTATTGATATCAAAAGTTTTCCCGTTTTGATCCTGTAAGGTGAAGGCTGGAATTTTATCTCCTGTTTTCAGTTGTCCCTGGGAATTATTTCCCCATAATTGCAGAAAGGCGGTCATAGCTAAAATGGTCTTTAAAAGTTTCATACCCTGTTATTGATAACGCTAAAGTACGAAGAGAAGGGGAGCAACCTGCCATATTTCTGTTTTTGCATAACTAAAGAGTGCGGGAAACAGCGCTGTTTTAGAAATATTCCCTTGTTTATCAATCTTTTCTAATATTCAGCTTTTTATCTGTAGCATTTAATCATTATTTTTGGCCCCTAAAACGTTGTGTTTTGAAAACCATACTAAACGGCAAGCAAATGGCTATTACGATAGACAGGCTTTGTCATCAGTTGATAGAAAATAACTTACAGTTTGAGCAAACCGTGCTGATTGGATTACAGCCGAGGGGAATTTATTTGTCCGGCAGAATTCATCAGACCTTGCTGAAGTTAGTACCGGGAGCGCGTATCGACTACGGTAAGCTGGATATTACTTTTTACCGGGACGATTTTAACCAGAGTAAAACCCTGCATGTACCCAATGAAACGAATATTGATTTTTCCATAGAAAATAAAAAGGTAGTGTTGATAGATGATGTGTTGTATACCGGCCGCACGATCCGTTCTGCGCTGGATGCGATGCTGGACTTTGGCCGCCCTGCGGCGGTAGAGCTGCTCACGCTGATCGATCGCCGCTTCAGCAGGCAGCTGCCTATTCAGCCGGACTATACCGGTCGTACCATTGATGCCCTCATTTCCCAGAAAGTAAGGGTGTTGTGGAACGAAAGAGATGGTAAAGACGAAGTAGTTCTGATTGACTAAAATGAATCCGGATTTCAGAATTCAGATTTCACCCTTTATATTTGCACATTAATGTCACTTTCTGTAAAACACTTACTCGGAATTCGCGATCTGCAGCGCCAGGATATAGAGCTTATTTTTCAAACAGCCGACCAGTTTAAGGAGGTTTTACAAAGACCTATTAAAAAGGTTCCTACGCTACGCGATACAACAATTGTAAATTTATTTTTTGAGAACTCTACCCGCACACGCATCTCTTTTGAGTTAGCGGAAAAGCGCCTGGGTGCAGATACGGTTAACTTTTCTGCCTCGGGATCTTCCGTATCCAAAGGAGAAACGCTGATAGATACGGTGAACAACATCCTGTCCATGAAAGTGGATATGGTAGTGATGCGCCACTCCGCCAGCGGCGCGCCGCATTTCCTGGCCAAGCACATCAATGTGCCCATCCTCAATGCTGGCGACGGTATCAATGAACATCCCACCCAGGCATTGCTCGATGCCTTCTCCATCCGGGAAAGACTTGGTAGTGTGGAAGGCAAGAAGGTTGCCATTTGTGGCGATATCATGCACTCCAGGGTTGCCCTCTCCAATATTTACTGCCTCAAAAAACTGGGTGCAGAAGTAACGGTGGTAGGCCCGCCTACACTCATCCCGAAATACATGGCCGCAGCACTCGGCGTAAATGTGAGCTACAATATCCGCGAAGCCCTGCAATGGTGCGATGTGGCGAATGTGCTGCGTATTCAGCTGGAAAGACAAAACACCCCGCTGTTTTCTTCTCTCCGTGAATACTCCCTCGCATACGGCGTAAACCGCGAACTGCTCGACAGTCTGAATAAAGAAATTGTAATCATGCACCCCGGACCCATTAACCGCGGCGTGGAAATAAACTCTGATGTGGCGGACTCTGGTCAGTCCATCATCCTCGACCAGGTAGAAAATGGTGTGGCTATACGTATGGCGGCATTGTACCTGCTCGCAGGAAAGAAAACGGAGTAGCAGGCATATTCAAACAGTAATTACAACTTACTATGTTGCCCAATGAAGAAGAATTTCCTCCGTTGTATTCAACATCCGCAACGCGGCAAACTGTTGTGCTAAAAGTATTCCTGCTGGCCTGTTTGGCATTGGTGCTGGCCACGCTGCTGGCTGGCGTCGTGTTTTCCTTTTGGATAAAAGAAGTAAGCATCCGGATGCTTACTATAGGCATTGCAGCTCCGGTTTTATGTGGTTTGATATGGATGGCAGTTGCCTCTTACCGGTCTGGTAAGCCCAAATATACACGGGCAGAGGTAAACGCTGAAGGGCTGCACCAGTACGGTGAAGGCGTGCCTGTGCTGTCGTTGTGTTATGAGACGTTGAGTACAAACAGCCCCGGCGGTGTGTACGACGTGCTTTGGACCGATTGGGGTTACGACGAAACGAATCCGGATCTGTATGTTTTTGTCAAAAACGAATCTGGGGCTGTACAGGCGCAGGTTGTGCAGTTTAGAATTTTCCTGGTGACCAATGGGAATGCCCTGCTGGCGCATTTTGTAAGAGGTATTATGCGCTTTCGCCCCGATTTGAAAATAGATCCCAAGGTGCTGAGCCGCTACCGGATAACATAGCATACCCGCCAAATCAGAAGCCAACAGTCAACCCCAGTGTATATGATCTGAAAAACGGATATACGTTCCCGTTATAGCCTCCTGCCTGTTCCGGATCATAATATTTAATCTTCATTTTAGTGGTTTCCCATAAGTCCTGTCCGGAGAAATAAATACGCAGGTTAGTAATCCATATTTTCTTTAGCCAGCTGGCCGGTAAGGTATAACCTACCTGCAGGTTTTTCAGCCGGATATAGGCGCCATTCATCGCCCAGTGCGAGGAAGGGGCGGTATTCTGCTGATCGTTGAGATACAGCCGTGGAAATAACGCATCGGGATTTTCCGGCGTCCAGTAGTCCTGGTTGATATCCCAGGGCTGCTGCCAGTTGGCGGTAAAAGGAAGATTATAGCGCGGATCGGGCATCACCTTGCGGTGAGCTACCCCCTGGAAGAAAACAGAGAAGTCAAACCCTTTCCAGGCAAAGCCCGCATCTATGCCGTAGGAGAGCTGCGGATCGGTACTGCCCAGGTATACCAGGTCGGCATTGTCTATTTTGTTGTCGCCGTTGATGTCTTTGTAGCGGAGATCACCCGGACCCGTGTTTTCATGCTGGAAGGCGTGTGCGCTCACTTCAGCGGCCGACTGGAAGTAGCCATCAGACTCGTAGCCAAACAGGGAGGAGTAAGGATACCCGGCAATGCCCTGGTTCCAGCCTGCCTGCGGCGCCACATCATTATTCCTCAGTACTTTATTCCGGCTGTTAAAGAGGTTCCCGCTAATATACCAGGTAAAGGGCCCCTGGTCGTCCCGCCAGCCCACATTGATTTCCCAGCCCCAGGTTTTCATTTCGCCACGGTGAAAGTCCAGCGGCCAGGCGCCGTCTGTGGAGGCGGTCAGTACCGGGATCTGCATGTCCCGGTTATGTTTAATAAAGTAATCTGCGGCAATCGTCAGCCTGCCTCTGAATAAGGTAGCATCCCAGCCGTAGTTATTGGTGGAAATGTTTTCCCATCCCTGTGCCTGGATGATGGGGTTCTTATATGCAAATGGCAGAAAACGCGGCAGGGTATTAAAGCTGAAAGTTTGTAACCGTTCATCGTTGGGGATACTGTTCCAGCTGTTGATATTCCCCAATCTGCCCCATGACCACCTCAGTTTGAACTCATTGAAAAAAGGCAACGCGCGGTTAAACCAGGTTTCGTTGTTCAGGCGCCAGCCGGCGGAAAACGACGGGAACGCCTGCCACTGTTCGCCGCCAACAAAGGAAGTACTGTACTGTGATAACCGCGATGCGATGAGGTTTGCTTCCAGTAAGTAGCGGTTGTCGTAGTTATAGCTCATCTTACCGAATATCGACAGTAAAGAACCGCTGGCAGCCAGTAACTGCGTGTATTCGGGAGCGTTATTAAAGTGATTGGAATTGATTTCAGCCTGACTGATATTATAAGATGCAGCTGTATTTTGCGTGGTATTATAAGTTTCCTGTGTGGCGCCGCCGAGCAGGTGAATATTATGTTTATCTTCTTTTATATCGTAGTCGGCCAGCAGCTGGAGGTTACCGCCTTTTGCTTCCAGCTTGCTTTTCTGCAGCATGTTATGCGGCTGTATGAGCATGGCGGTATCCACACGGTTCCACAAGGCAATGGTATTGCGGCCCAGGTTGTCCTGCAGGGTGTGTTTCTGCGGACTGTAAATAAGCCGGAGGGTGAGTCCTTTTGCGAGGCTGTCGGCCCGCAGCGTAAATACTGCATCTATATAATTATTCTTTTCATCGCGCTCACCGCCATCTTCTAAAACAGCGTATCCCGGTGCGCCGCCATAGGCGTAGTTGCTGGTATTGGGTACATACACCGGCACGTTGCCTGGTCCGCGGAAAATGCCTGCCAGCAAGCCGTTAGGGCCTTCCACCGGCTGTGAAGGGGAGAAGGTATTGGTTTGTGCATAAGACAGCCGTGTTTCCAGGCTGAAGTGTTTACTGAAGCGGTTGTTCATATTCACCCGGGCGTTCACACGATGGGTACGGTCCGGTCCAACAGCAAATAGTCCCTGCCGCCCGAAGTAGCCCAGGGATGCAGAGAACTGGTTGGAACTATCGCCGCCTTTTACCGACAGGTTATAGTTTTCGATGCCGGTTCTGCTTTTGGTAAGCACCGGTAAAGGATTGTAGTTATAATAGTATTTGTAGTAATCAGGGTTTTGATAGTCGATCGCATAATGGTTCCCTTTCTTCATCAAATCTATTTCCATAGGGTCCCAGGGAGCGGTTTGACCGGCATTTTCAGCGGCCGTGTTCTGCATGGCGGCTGATTGCCAGGAGGGCAGCCGGTTGGGCAACCGGATGGGAGTTTCAAACCCGCCGAGGGTATTGAAATCCACTTTCAGTTTGCCGGGTTTACCGGTGCGGGTGGTAACCAGTACTACGCCGCCGGCGCCACGGGCGCCATAAATAGAGGCGGCCGCCGCATCTTTCAGGATGGATACTGATTCTATGTCGTCCGGATTAATTACGGCGAGGGAACCGGGTACGCCATCGATGATCACGGGGGTATTGCTACCGGAGGAAGAACCCACGCCGCGTACCTGTATGTTAAAGCCTTCGCGGCCAGGCTGCCCGTTACTGCGCGTTACCACCAGCCCGGTGGCAGTGCCCTGCAAAGCCGCCATGACGTTGGCTACGGGTCGGCTTCTGAGCCGTACGCCGTCTACCTGCGCAATGGCGCCGGTGATGTTGGCGCGTTTCTGCAGGCCATAACCCAGTACCACCAGCTCGTTGAGCTTGCGCAGGTCGGGTTGCAGCAATACGGATATATTTCTTCTGTCCCTTACGGCAATCTCTTTGGTTTCAAAGCCAATCAGCGATACCTGGAGGATGGCCTGTCCGTTGGCCAGGTCTACTTTGAAGTTGCCGTTCTCCGTAGTGGCGGTACCGTTAGTAGTGCCTTTTTCCCGGATAGATACGCCGCTTAAAGGCTGCATACCGTCTGATACGGAGCCGGTAACGGTCCATTTATCAGGGTTGGGATTAGTATTGGGAGGAGGCGTAAGATCTGCTGCAGTGGCGTTGAGCGGGATAACGATAATTTGTCCGTCTTTTATCTCTACTTTATATTTTGCAGGAGGGAATATCTTGGGCAGTACTTCCAGGAGGGGACTGTTGTGAACGTGTAAGCTAACGCCCTGGCGGGTTTCCAGTTCTCCGGAAGAAATAGCAAAGGTATACTTTGTTTGTTTTTCTATTTCCCGGATCACGGTTTTCAGGCTGGCATTTGTAAACTGAAGGGAAACCTTTTTGGGAGGGGCATTAGTATTCTGGGCCATAGCTACAGCATTGGCCAGTACCAGGATAACAACGAAAATAAAATCAGGCACGCGTCCAAACCTGGAATTGGAGATACGCGCCTGTAGCAATAATTGCTGCATAAATAAAAAGTCAGGCGCGTATTAGTAGATGTCTACCAGGTCGTTTTTATGCGAAATGTTAATTTGAAGGGTTTTTCTCATAATGTCCAGTACTTCGTCCAGCGACATGT
Organism: Chitinophaga sp. CCNWYY40; assembly: GCF_037483205.1. Classification (NCBI taxonomy): domain Bacteria; kingdom Pseudomonadati; phylum Bacteroidota; class Chitinophagia; order Chitinophagales; family Chitinophagaceae; genus Chitinophaga; species Chitinophaga sp. CCNWYY40. The sequence continues at coordinate 787,797 of NZ_JBBHLF010000002.1, read as the reverse complement.
TGGGGAAGGTAGCCAGCAGTTTTTTATCAGCCAGTTGCTGATTGCTGATCTTGATCTGTACATTATAAAAATCTTCGAGGGCGTCCGCCACTTCTGTGAGCGGGGTATCATCGAATGTTAAGGTCCGGGTTTTCCAGGCCAGAATATTGTTGTTCTTTTTATGGGTACGGGTATCTATTTCGCTGCCATTATGTTTCAGAGAGGCTTCCACACCGGGGGTAAGGATTACCTTTTTCTCTGTGCCTTTGTAGGCGGCGCTTACTTTTCCTGACTGCACAAATACTTTAACGCCACTGTTGGCGGCTTTTACGTTGAAGGCCGTACCGAGTACCTGTACTTCTACTTCGGGGGCATTTACAATGAAGGGGAGGGCGTCGTTTTTGGTAACATCAAAAAAGGCTTCTCCTTTATCTATTTTAATTTGTCTGTTATCTTTTCCAAATCCTCGGGCATAGCGTACCTGTGTATGAGCGTTGAGGTAGAGCATAGAACCGTCGGGCAGGCGCAAACTATCCTGTTGCTGGGCGGTGGCGTAGGTTTTATACCCGCCGGGTCCGAGCCAGGTCCAGGTGCCTGCAATAAGCAGCACAGCGGCGGCGGCCCACCAGTACCTGCGGTCCATCCTGATTACGCGGGTATTTTTCTTTTGTGCAGGAAGCGCAGCAGCTACAGGGACCTTATCCAGCATGGTATCCAGTGCCTGCCATTGTCCCTGGGTGTCGAAAGCAGAGGCAGCAGGGAGCGGATCGCCGTGCCACATGCCTTTCATATCCAGGAAGATGTCCAGGTTACCAGCATCCTGTTGAATCCATTCGTTGAGCTGCATTTTGTGCTGCTCATTGTCCGGATCTTCCAGGTAACGGATCACTATATCTATGTCTGTTTGATTATTCATGGCTTCTTATTAGTAATACAACCAGGGAACGTTATACCATTAAGCGATAATAAAAAAAATTTCGGGCGCATCCTACGACTTATTAATAAGGTCTACCCGCAATCGTTTTAAAGCTGTGGTCAAATGGGCGTATACTGTATTGATAGAGATATTCAGTTGTTCGGCGATTTCGGCTGGCGACAAGCCTTTCAGGCGGCTCATTTCAAAAACACGGCGGCATTGTTCCGGTAATTTCTCCAGGGCAGAGCGGTATTTGGCTTCCAGTTCCTTATGTTCCAGCAGGGAATGATTATTTTCTGAGGGGCTGGCGGTTTGCATTTGCTCCTTGGCGTATACTTCCTTCCGTTGTTCTTTTTTTATGCGGTTTAAACAGGTGTTAACAGTAGCCCTTGCGAGATAATGATTAATAGGGGCTCTTTCATCCAGGTTTTCCGCACCTTTCCACAAGTTGAGGAAAACATCCTGTACCATATCATTCGCGTCGTCTTCATCTTTTACATACCGGACAGCTATATTATACATAGAAGGGGCGAACTGTTTAAAAACAGTTTCGAATACATCTTTGTTTCTGCTCCGGATGCCTTTTACTATTTCGTCGTTACTCAATTGCAACATGCTTTTGATCTTTTGTCTTGTTTCCGTAGTGCGAAGATAATTTTTAAAATTACTAATTACGAAAGCAGCCAGTATACTGTCTCATAATTCTTTTTTTCACTTTAACATTTCTTTGACTAATGGTAAGTGAATTGTCGGATGTATTGTTATTATACGGCAGCCAACGATGAGGGCATATAACAAAAACCATGCACATTCATCCGGGCCGGGGATATTCATCATAAATATTAACCATACAAAAATTGATGCCATGAAAAAATCAATTGTAGGAACGCTCGCTTTAGCAACAATGGTAATCGGAATGTCTGCTTTTAAAAGTGCTGATGTAACCGCAGTAAAATCTGTAGACAGCACTGCCGCAATGGTAGATTCAATTGCAACAGATTCCCTTGTTAGCCTTGATTCAGTAAAGGTTTTCAGTGTTGATTCATTACAGCGCCTGGATTCTTTAAAAGGATTTGATTCCTTAATGACAGTAGATTCCTTAATGGGAATCGATTCTCTCCAGAAAGTAGATTCCCTGAGCGGAATTGACTCATTGCAGAGAATGGACTCCTTACAGGTAGATTCCCTGAGTGGAATGGATTCCTTGCAGGTAGATTCTTTAACCGGAATCGACTCATTACAGAAGGTAGATTCTTTACAAGGTAAAGATTCCCTGAAAGTACTGGCTGTAGAAGGTGGTTCTATCACTGGTAAAATCACTCCTGCCGACAGTGCTACCGAAGTAGAAGCAGACAATGGTACAGATAAGCTGAAAGGCGCTATCTCCCAGGGTGCATTCACTATCCCGGCTGCAAAAGCAGGTGCTTACACCATTACTATTCTCGGTAAAAGCCCTTACAAAAATGCCGTGATCAAAGATGTAAAAGTTGAAGACGGTAAAGCTACCGATCTGGGCGAAATCAAATTAGAACAATAGTTTTTAATAATGAAATAGCAACCAACAACACAAAATCAGCCCATGATGGAAAACCCATTTTGGTTTGATGCAGGGGGGCCTCTTACGGTCCCTCTTTTTTTTTGTGCGCGGAGGTTGTCTTTCCCGGGATTAGACGGATTAGATTGATTACGCTGATTTTATTTTTTTTCTGATTTGGGGGAGAAATAATGTTGGGTTAGCAGCTAATGTGTTCTTATTTTTTTTGGGAGATGACAAAGGCGGCCTCTATAAGCCGGTATAGCTCCGTAAAGCAGGACATCACTTTCATTCGCTCACTCACAGCGCTATAGGGACTGCCAGGGTTTGTAAGGGCTTCGGTTTGTACAGAGGAGAGGATATCGTTGGTTTCGCCCGGCCCAAATAGCTCAAAGTAGTTTTTCAGGACTGTTTCCGGAGAATGATATTCTTCTTCGGATAGGCGAAACGGATTTTGGTTAAAAACAAAGATGGTTAACGGAGATTGCATGGTTGAATGTTTACTTAAAGGTAATAATTATTAATTAATAATTAATAAAAGTGGTCTATAGGATTATATTTATTTCTTTGTAATTAATATATGCCTTTAAAAGAACTACATTTTGTTATCTTTAGTGTACAAAATGTAGATTGATGCCTGAAAAGACATTTAACCGGATCAAAATAATGATTGTCGAGACGGGGAGGAGTAACAACTGGTTGGCAAAAGAGCTGGGAGTAAGCATAACCACCGTTTCAAAATGGTGTACCAATACAATGCAGCCTACCATTGAATCCTTATTTGAAATCGCTGCTGCATTAGACGTAGATGTACGGGAGCTATTGGTTAGCACAAAGAAGTACTCTTAATTATATTATAATAAATCCAATACATCGTCTATATCTGCTTACATCTCCTCAAATCTTTTAAATCCAAAGTGATCAAATCCCTAAATCAGTATAATCAGGTTAATCCTGAGTAAGACAACATCCGCTTTACCCCATACTTCTCCAGTGCGTAGGACATGCGTCGCACATGCGTATCTCATGGACTATCCATACTGTTCCCATGGACTCCTCATGGACTCCTCATGCACTATTAATGCACTATCCATGCACTATCAATGAAAAAATAATAGTTTTGCGCAAATTTTAAATCACACATGCGCACCATTATCCTGCTCACAGTCTCCAATACTTTCATGACTTTCGCCTGGTATGGCCACCTCAAACACCAGGATGTGGCCCTCTGGAAGGTAATCCTCATCAGCTGGGGCATTGCTTTCTTTGAATACTGCTTTATGGTGCCTGCCAACCGTTATGGCGCCCAGGAGGGTTTTAGCGGCTTCCAGCTCAAAACCATCCAGGAAGTAATCACCCTCACCGTTTTCAGCATCTTCGCGGTCACTTTCCTTAAAGAACCCCTGAGATGGAATTACCTCGTATCGTTTTTCTTCCTCATCGGTGCCGTGTATTTTATGTTTAAAAAGTAGTGCGGTAATAAAGCAGAAAAGCCTATATACTTTAGAATCAATTCATATTATACAAAAAAAGATGTAAGACAAGATCAAATTAAAAAAAAATCTGTATTATCTTTAGGGATCAACTTTCAACCAAAAACCAAATCATTGAGGGAAGAAGCTAATATACAGCTACTGGTGGAACGGGTGGCATCTCTAGGGGATGAACAGGCTTATAAAGCATTGTTCAGGTTGTTTTACAAGCCGCTGAGTCAGTTTGCCTTTTCCATTGTGAAGTCCTGGGAGTCTGCGGAAGAAATTGCGTCAGATGTGTTTATGAACGTCTGGAAGCAACGGGAACGCCTGCTCCAGGTAGATAACCTCCGGGTATACCTCTATGTATCCACTAAAAATATTGCCCTCAACTACTTAAATAAGGCAGCCCGCACCCAGCACTTCAGTCTCGATGAAGTAACGGTAGACATCAGCGTGAGCTACGCCACACCGGAACAGATCTTCATTTCCGGGGAAATGGTGAAAAGGATAGAAGCCGCCGTAAACGCACTCCCGCCCAAAAGGAAGATGATCTTTAAACTGATCCGCGAAGATGGTCTTAAATATAAAGAGGTAGCCCAGATCCTCGATATTTCTGTGAACACCATTGATGTGCACATGGCCCAGGCACTCAAAAAAATCAGCGAGGTAATTAACCTCTCCTTCATCAAAACAAAATAATTTAAATTTTTTTTTAGACGGAGTAGTAGATTCTTTCAATTTACTTGTCCTTCTATATAATCATGCTTTTGTATCATACACATGGAACAGGAAAGAATATGGCTTTTGATGGGAAGGAAAGTATCGGGCGAGGCCACGATGGAGGAGTTGCGTGAACTGGAAGCATCATTGCAGAAAGACCCGGATCTGAGATATAAATTATCCGTATTAAGCAACTGGCCGCAGCCAGCCAGCAATACAGAATGGGAAACCAGAACGGAACGTGCATTGGATAAACACCTGGAAAGAATGCAACAGGAGTTTCCACAGGAAGAATTACCCGTTAAAAGAGTAAGAAGGAATTTCCGCAAATGGGTGGCTGTTCTTTCTATACTGGTAGTGGTACTGGGAGGCTATTGTATTTATCTCTTATCAGTAAAGTATCCGCAAAAAGCCGGAAAAGCAGCGATGGCGGCCATTTATACCCGCGATGGCTCCCGCTCCCGGGCACAATTGCCCGATGGAACGGAAGTATGGCTCAATGGCGGCAGCCGTTTAACCTATGATCCTGATATGAACAACCTGGGCAACCGGGAAGTTACTTTGGAAGGAGAAGCGTTTTTTGATGTAGCGAAGAATGCAGCCAAACCTTTTTCTATCCATACTTCCAAAATGGATATCAAAGTATTGGGCACCTCCTTTAATGTAAAAGCATACACAGGGGATCATACCACGGAAGCTACGCTGATCACCGGCGCAGTGGAAGTAACACTGAATGATGGCGTGGAAAGGAACGTGAAACTGGCGCCTAATCAAAAGATCATCTTACACCACACACCAGCAGATAAACTGACCCAACCCAACCTCATAGCAGGCTATAAGGTAGAAAATATTCGCAGTAACGCGCAGGACAGCATGGTGGCGGAAACCGCCTGGTGCGACAACTACCTCGTGTTCGACAACGACAACTTCGAAGATATTGCGCTGAAAATGGAACGCTGGTATGGTATTAAAATCCATCTCAACGGTAACAAGTTAAAAGACTACCATTTCACCGCCACTTTTAAAAATGAATCGTTTTCAGAAGTGCTGGAAGCGCTGAAGGTTACAACATCATTTCATTGCAGGATAGTAAGCAATGAAGTATTTATTACCCAGTAAAGGGGGAAAGTCAATAGAAAATCGATACCTCTCAGATAAAAAAAAGGGCAAATGCTGCAAACATTTACCCCTTTTGTTGAGATCAAACGGCAGTTAGCTTCACTTGGCAATGTAGTCCTGTCGTAGTTTTATGACCTTTTACAACCTAAATGTATGGAAAAAAATCATACATTATGCAATCCTTTTGCGTCTAAAAACATAGGGAAAAGTTGTACTGATAATGAAACTGGTGTCCTTTATTATTCTTATTACCTGTTTGCAAATAACGGGGAATGTCTTCGGTCAACAGGATCGTCGCATTTCCATCAAAGCAGATTCATTGCCATTGACACGGCTGCTGAAGATGATCGAAAAGAAAAGCGGTTACCGTTTTGTGTATCGCAACGATCTTATTCCGGCAGGAAAAAAAGTGTCGGTGAATGAAACCAATGCTTCGACTGAAGATATTTTAAAGAAGATACTGAAAAACACCGGCCTCACATTTAAGCAGCTTTCTGCCACCCTTGTGGCAATAGCGCCTGAAAACAAAGAGATCAGGAATATCAGTATCAACGGAACGGTAACAGATGTTTTCGGACATCCGCTGCCAGGTGTGAGTTTGCGTATTGCAGGGCTCAATAAGGGAACTACTACAGATGAGAATGGAACATTCCATATGGAAGCGCCTTCCTCAGCAACGTTGATCTGTTCTTTCATCGGTTATGAAGAACAGCGGGTAACGGTAAACAATACCGCTCCTCTCAACATCATGCTGAAAGACGATTCCAAAGGATTGAACGAAGTGGTGGTAGTGGCTTATGGCGTGCAAACAAAAAGTTCTTTGACAGGTTCAGCTACTATGGTAAGTGCTTCATTGTATGATAAAGCGCCCCGTAGCAGCTTCCAGGAAAGCTTACAAGGCAATGTACCCGGCTTACAATCTACCAATGGTTCCGGCCAGCCCGGATCCATACCCAGTATTCACATACGTGGTATAGGTTCTATTACCGCAGGCAGCTCGCCACTTTACGTGGTAGACGGCACACCTGTGGTAACAGACAACCTCACCGATTATAATGTTAATTCCCTCGCAGGAATTAACAGCGCTGATATCGCTTCTATCTCTGTTTTAAAAGATGCAGCTTCTGCGTCGATCTATGGCTCCCGCGCTGCCAACGGCGTAATATTAATTACAACGAAAACCGGTAGCCTGGGCAGAACAAAGATCAGCGCAACCGTACAAAGAGGCAGCAACCAGCTCACCATTCCGCAGGCCAACTATCCGCTCAATACCAAAGAGATGATGGAACTCCTCCGTGAAGGATGGGCGCACAAAGCAGATGGCACCGGCGAAGCAGGTTTTCAACGGGAACTCCGCGCACGTGGTGTGGATACTACCGTTAATACCAACTGGATCGATGTGCTAACACGCCACGGAAGCTATACACAGGCTAATCTATCTGCCGCAGGCGGAAGTAATAAAACAAAATTTTATGTTTCCGGCGGCTTATATGATTCCAAATCAGCCCTGAAAGGAGTGGACTATAAACGTATGACGGGTAAGCTCAACCTGAGCAACCAGGCCACCAACCGCTTATCGTTCGACGTTAACCTGTCGTTATCCTACCAGCGCGCAAACGCAGTAGGAGATGTAGGACTGATGGCCAACCCGGTACGCTCACTCGTTCGTTTGCAACCGTGGCTGAAAATTTATAACGCAGATGGCAGCTACGACTTCAGCTACAACAACACCTTTAACCCGGTGGCCGTACTGAATGGCGATACCCGCACAGGTACCATCTATGGCCTGCTCGGAGGCGCCGGCGCCAAATACGCCTTCACTGATTTTCTTTCCTTTGAAACGAAGATCAGTCTCGACCTGAACTACGCCCGCAGCAATTCATTTTTTGCACCGGGATTCGGGGATGGAAGAAATACCAATGGCTGGGTATCGGTGAACAACAGCCTGTGGAACAACTGGGTATCTACCAATATCCTGCGGTTCAACAGGAGATGGGGTTACCACGGGATCAACACTTTTGTAGGATACGAAGCGCAGAAAACTACCAACAGCGGCAACGCGTCAGCAGCATCTAACCTGCTGCCGGATCTGCAACTGCTGGCAGACGCCTCCAAACCGGAAAGTGTATCCTCTGTATCCAGCGCCAATTCATTAACAGGACTGTTTCTGAATAACAGCTACGATTACAAACAGAAATATTACCTGACAGCCTCCATCCGGAGAGACGCCTCTTCGAGGTTTGGCCGTCAGAAAAGAAGTGCCGCATTCTGGTCCATCGGAACCGCGTGGAATATCTACCGCGAGCCATTCCTCCAGAATGTAAACGTTATTAACGAACTAAAGATAAGAGCGAGCTACGGCAGCAACGGAAACCAGGCTATTGATAACTATGCTTCATTGTCGCTGTATAGTCCGGCAAATGATTATGACGGGAAACCGGGGTATGTGCTTACGCAATACCCCAATCCCTTCCTTACATGGGAGCAGAACAGGCCATTTAATATAGGACTCGATTTTGCCCTGCTTAAAAACAGGTTGTCCGGTACGGTGGAATATTATAACAGAACCACTTCACGGCTACTGCTTAATGTACCGGTATCTTCTGCAAATGGTATTACCACTGTTTTTAGAAATAACGGAGAGATGAAAAACAACGGCTGGGAAATATCTCTTTCCTCCCGCAACATCATCGCAAAAAATGAAAATGAATTCTCATGGCGTACAGATGCCAACATCTCTACGCTGAATAATAAAATTACCCGGCTGGATAATCCGATTACCAGCGTGCCGTACAAAAGGGAAGTAGGTACTGATTTCTACCAGTTTTTCCTGGTAGGATTTGCAGGAGCCGATCCGAAAACCGGTGAAGCACTGTGGTATAAAGATGCGTCTAAAACCACTACCACCAACTCTTACGGCGAAGCGCAACGGTTTAACCAGGGAAGCGCCCTGCCAAAATTTTATGGCGGCGTTACCAACTATTTCAGCTACAAAGGATTTGATCTGAGCTTCCAGTTCTTTTATAACTGGGGAAATAAAGTATACGACAACTGGGGCACATTCACAGAATCAGACGGCAGCGGGGGATTTGGCGGCGGCGCAAAAATGTCGCGCCTCATCTACGAAAACCGCTGGCAGAAACCCGGTGATATCACCAACGTACCCAAAGTAGTATTCGGTGGCACACAATCGGGGTTAAGCAACCAAAGCTCGTCCAGGTTCCTGTACGACGGCAGTTTCATCCGGCTGAGGGATGTGATGCTGGCTTACAACCTGCAACAAAACTGGTTAAGGAAAGCCAACATCAACGAAGTGAAAATATATGTACGCGGCAATAATTTATGGACGTATGTAAAAGACAAGTATCTCACCATGGACCCGGAAGTACCGGTAACAGGGGATTACGACCAGCGTCCGCCGGTATTTAAAACCTTCCTGGTAGGATTGGATGTAAACTTTTAAGGTATTCATGCAAAAGAAATATATATACGGGGTACTGATATTACTGGCTGGCTTACTCGGCGCCTGCAGCAAGGATTTCCTTGATCAGAAGCCGGATCAGTCAACAGAAACAGGCCGCGCTATTACCGACCTGCCCGGACTGCGGGCAGCCATTAACGGCGTGTATTCGCTGATGCAGAATGAAAATTATTATGGACGTACCATGCCGCTGCTGCCGGATCTCCGGTCCGACAATGGTTTTATCAGCGTCATCAACAGCAACCGGTATCGCAACCAGGACCAGTATATTGTTACGGCCAACGATCAGTATACTACCGATTCATGGAACCAGTTATATGCTGTGGTAGCCAATGCCAATATGGTAATTATGAAAGGGCCTTACATTTCCCTGTTACCATCGGCCGCCGACAGCACAGAGGCAAAACAGATTGTGGCAGAAGCATACGCATTGCGGGCGCAGGTGTTCTTTGATATAGCGCGCATGTTTGCGCAACCGTATAATTATACACCCGGCGCCACTCACATGGGAATTCCTATTGTGACCATCACCAACGTGGATTCGGTACAGTCGCCCTCACGCAGCAGTATAAAAGATACGTATGCGCAAATCATCCGCGACCTCACCACGGCGATCAGCAGGTTCGAAGAAAGCAAAAGCACCGCTTTCTCTTCCGGACGTATTAATGTGTATTCTGCCAAAGCGTTGTTGTCGAGGATATTGTTGTATAAAGAAGACTGGCAGGGCGCCGCCACTTACGCGAACGCAGTGATCCAGTCCAATAAATACGCATTATTGCCCAACGAAAAACTGGTGAGCGATTTTAAGATCACCAACAACAATGAAACAGTTTTTGAAATCATCAATACCCCGGTAGATAACCGGAACACGGATGGCTTAAGTTATATGTTCAGCCAGGATGGATACGGTGATGTACTCGCAACGAATAACATCTACAATATTTACCAGGCAACAGATGTAAGAAGGGATTTTCTGCAGAAGGGTAAGCGCTCCGGCAACGGTGGCGAAGATCCGGCTAACATCATTACCAAATACAAAGATGTGAGCACGTTTACAGAAAGTATTAAAGTGATGCGGCTGGCAGAATTGTACCTGATCCGTGCAGAAGCAGCAGCACACCTTGGAAGCACCGCGGAAGCACAGGCTGACCTGCAACTGGTGGCACAACGCGCCGACCATAATGCGCCGCCGGTAACCGTTACCGGACCGGCACTCCTGGACGCAATCCTGTTGGAAAGAAGAAAGGAACTGGCCTTTGAAGGGCACCGGCTGTTTGACTTAATCAGAACAAAACGTTCATTCACCAAATACCTGGCGAGTGACAAAACGATACTGGTAGTGTGGCCTAATACGAAAGTAATATTGCCCATACCACAAAGAGAACTGGATGCTAACCCCAACATACGCAACCAGCAGAACGAAGGTTACAATTAAATCTAAACCGCCTTTGTTAATAATTGGTTTTTGCTTACGAGCTGGTTGGATTTTTGCTTATGAAGAAATAAAGGCCCGGTGGTTCTCACCGGGCCTTTTCTATTTATGTACTAACGTTAACGCCTATTCGGATTTCAAACTCTTCACCGGGTTAGCCAATGCTGCTTTCACTGATTGGAAACTGATGGTGAGGAAGGTGAGCAGGATAATTGAAATACCAGCAATTAGAAACACGCCCGCATCTATATGAATGCTGTAGACAAACCCTTTCAACCATTGCGAAGTAGCCCACCATGCCACGGGGAAGCCAATCAGCATAGCGATTAATACCAGTCGCAGGAAATCTTTTGACAGCATCATCACAATAGTGCTCACCGTAGCGCCCAGTACTTTCCGGATGCCAATTTCTTTGTTTCGCCGCTGCGCGGTAAAGGCCGCCAGTCCGAATAAACCAAGACAGGAGATGAGAATCGCCAGACCTGCAAAATATTTTGACAACCGGGAGATCTGGTTTTCTGCAGCATATAAAGTCTGGTATCTTTCATCCAGGAACTTATATTCAAATGAGAACCCTGGATTCATTTGCAGGTACAATTCCTGCAGCCTGGCTATCACGGCTTTCTCCCGGCCTGTTTGTATTTTAATCATAAAGCGGTTGGCGTCCTGGGGAGCCAGCAGAAAAAACAGCGGCTTTACCTCTTCATGAAGCGATTCAAAATGAAAATCCTTCACAACTCCTCCAATCCGCATGTTATCTCCCCATAATTTAACCTGCTTTCCAATAGGGTCTTTCATCCCCATGAACTTCACTGCTGCTTCGTTGAAGATGAGCATGGAACTATCTGCGCCAAAGTCGCGGGAAAAATCCCGGCCTTCTTTTATTTTTATATCCAGCGTTTTCAGCAGGTTATAATCTACAGGTACCACTTCAAATTCGGTGGCATCCTTCAGATCTTTTCCTGGCCATATCACGTCGGAAGTACCGCTGCTATGACCAGTCAACCCATGCCCCATACCTGAGGCGGTTGTTACGCCCGGTATCTCTTTCACCTCAGCAAGAAAACGTTCACTTACCTCATACTGCGACAGCTTTCCTTCTCTCGGAAACGTAACAATATGGTCCCTGTCGTAGCCAAGATTTTTTGTCTGGATAAAGCTGATCTGCCTGTAAACAACTAATACCGCAACGATCAGTATAATAGAGAGGGAAAATTGGAAGACAACCAATCCTTTCCGGATCAACAGTTCTCCTGCAGAGCCGTTGATCTTTCCTTTCAATACCGCAGCAGGCTTAAAACCTGAAAGATGAAATGCAGGATAACTGCCCGCTACCAAACCAGTAAAGAGTGTAATGCCAAGTCCTGCCAGTATCAATGTTTTATCAAAATGGTACAGCGAAAGCTGCTTCCCTGTAATATTATTGAAAACCGGAAGGAACAATATCACCATTAGAATAGCGAGCAGCAGAGACGCAAAAGCCATTAACATAGATTCTCCGAGATATTGAAGAATAAGTGTGCCACGGCCGGCGCCCATTGCTTTTTTAATGCCTACCTCTTTTGCTCTGCCGGATGCTTTGGCGGTAGACAGGTTCATGAAATTGATACAGGCGATCACTAGTATAAAAATGGCAATGATGGAAAACAGGCGTACATAGTCTATCCGGCCTCCCACCTGGATACCGTTCTCATAGCGGCCATACAGGTAGTTCTCTGAATAGCGCTGAATGAATGGCGTACGGTAAGTAATTTCACTGTTCGTTTTAACCTTAATGTAGTTGGCGATTTTAGCATTGAACTTGTCAACGTTGGTGCCCGGCTTTAATGTTATAAACGTATAATACCCTGTATTGTCCCAATTATTGGCGTTTTGCTTTATCATATCCAGTGCACGGACGGGTAAAACAAAGTCGAATTGTTCAGACGAATGTTGATCAGGCGCCTTAAATACACCGGAAACAACAAATTTTTGCTGATGCTGATGGTCTACTGTTTTACCTACCACATTTTTGGAGCTGCCAAACAATTTGGTAGCCATTACATCAGATAACACAATAGATGTTGGATCTGCCAGCACCTGATCCGGATTTCCCTCAATCAGATCATAAGAGAACATATTGAAAAAATCTTTGTCGGCGTATTTTCCTTTAGTCCTTATGCCATCATCATCTTTTACAGAGAGTGTAGATGCCCTCAGGGGAGATATATAGGCGGCATATTCTACCTCAGGCATGTCTTTTTTCAAGGCTTCGGGCATAGGTACCGGAGATGATTTCGCCGTCCAGATGCCGCTTGCCTGCACCCTGTTTTCCAATACCTGGAAAAGCGTGGCGTCTTTCTTATGGAATTTGTCAATGCTCAATTCATCCTGCACCCACACATAAATCAGGAGCGCACAGGCGAGTCCCGTAGATAAACCAATTAAGTTAAGAAAAGCAAACCGGCGGTCTTTGATCAGATTGCGCCAGGCAACCGTCAGGTAGTTTTTTAGCATAGCAGAGAATATGTGGTTCGTATGGCTCCAAAGAGGATGCCATTGCCCGGGACACATATAAACCAAAATAATGTATATTTAGAATATATTTAAATTGTTCGTTTTTGATACAGTCACTGTTCATATATGTACCTGGAAGACAACTATCCTATGTTCTGCTACGTTCATCATATTTATCTTCCCGTCCCACTAATTAATTATTACTTTTGGCCATCTGTAAATTCACGTACCACCAAATGTTTATAAGACGATCTACCGCACTGGTTATAATTTTATTGGCAGCATTGGGTTTACCCGCATTGGCACAGCCTTCACCTGTATGGAACGCAGCCGACATAAAACTGCAATTAAAAAAGTTAGATACGCTGGGAAGCGTATTATACATTGCCGCCCACCCGGACGATGAAAATACCCGTTTGCTCGGTTACCTGGCAAAGGAAAAACTGTATCGCACCGGCTACCTGTCGCTCACCCGCGGTGATGGCGGGCAAAACCTGGTAGGTAACGAACAGTCAGAATTACTGGGCCTGATCCGTACGCAGGAACTGCTGGCAGCACGCCGCATTGATGGAGCGGAACAGTTCTTTACCCGCGCGCAGGACTTCGGCTTCTCCAAAAATCCACAGGAAACATTTACCATCTGGAACCGGGAACAGATCCTGGGAGATGTAGTATATATGATCCGTAAATTTCAACCGGATGTGATCATCTGCCGCTTCCCGGCCGATAGTCGCGCCGGGCACGGACATCATACAGCTTCGGCCATGCTGGCGGAAGAAGCGTATAGCGCCGCCGCCGATCCAAAACGCTTTCCGGAACAGCTCAAAGTAGTAAAACCCTGGCAGGCCAAACGCATCCTCTGGAATACCTTCAGCTTTGGCAATGTAAACACTACTTCCGACGACCAGTTTAAAATAGACGTAGGCGCTTACAACCCATTGCTTGGAAAAGGCTTCGGGGAAATAGCCGCTGAAAGCCGCTCCCAGCACAAGAGCCAGGGATTTGGCGTACCGGCATCCCGCGGCACCTCGCAGGAATACTTCCTGACCATTAAAGGTAACACACCAAAAAACAGCTTACTCGATGATATCAATACCAGCTGGACAAGGATTTCCGGCGGCGCTAAAGTAGGCGCCCTTGTAGACGCCGCACTGGCCGCTTACAACATGGAAGATCCTGCCGCCTCCGTACCGGCCCTGCTGGAAATACGCAGCGCCATCCAGGCTTTACCCGAAGGATACTGGCGCAACCTCAAACTGAAAGAAACCGAGCAACTGATTTATGCCTGCGCAGGCTTATGGGCAGAGGCATACAGCACATCGCCCACCGTAGTGCCCGGAACCAATATGGAAGCCACCGTGCAGCTGATCAACAGGGGACCGGTAAAAATAACATTGGATAAGATAGATCTGCCCGGCAACACCAACGCAGGTGATCCGCAGCCACTGGCCTTCAATAAATTTACCAGCATCTCCAAAACACTGCAGGTACCCGCCAACACGCCGGAGTCGCAACCTTATTGGCTGGCCGACGCACACCCGGTAGGTACTTACATCATCAATGATCCGTTGCTGGTAGGCAACCCGGAGAATATTCCTGCACTGCAGGCGCAAATCCATCTTACTATCGGCGGACAACCATTTACCATTGCACGCGCCTTACAATATAAATACACCGACCCGGTAAAAGGAGAACTATACCAGCCGCTGGTAATAGCGCCACCGGTAGTAGCCGATCTCAGCAACCAGGTATATATTTTTACAGATACCAAAGCACAGTCGGTGCCGGTGAAACTCCGCGCCATGGCCGATAACACACAGGGAACGGTACGCCTGCAATTACCCGCCGGCTTTACTGATGGCAACAGCCAGCCCTTCAGCTTAAAACAGAAAGGGGATGAGGTGGAACTCCGGTTTGATATCAAGCCGGTTAAAGGAGTTGCAGAGAATCATGCAGATACTTTTACTGTTGTAATGACCTGTAACGGTAAAGAATATACGCAAAGTTTACAGCAGATCCGCTACGATCATATTCCCGTAATCACCCTGTTCCCTCCGGCACAGGCCAGGCTGGTATCCGTTAACCTGAAACATAACGGCAACCGCCTCGGATATATCCCCGGTGCCGGCGATATGGTGGCGGCATCGCTCCGCCAGGTAGGATACGATGTAACCGAGCTGGGCGAAAAAGATATCATGAATGGCAGCCTGCAACAATATGATGCCATTATCACCGGTGTGCGTGCTTATAACGTAAACGCACGTATGAAATACTGGCAGCCAAAGCTGATGGAATATGTAAATAACGGCGGCAAACTGGTGATCCAATACAACGTGAATGGCTCGCTGGTAACCGGTAACCTGGGACCGTATCCGTTCGGACTGTCGCGCGACAGGGTAACAGATGAAAATGCCATGGTAACCTTCAATAACCCGAAAGACCCGGTGCTGCATTATCCAAACGAAATTACCGCCGCCGATTTTAACGGATGGGTACAGGAAAGAGGATTATATTACACGGCTAATGCCGACAAAGCATATGATAAGCCTTTCAGCATGAACGACAAAGGAGAAGGCCCGCTCGATGGATCTACCCTCGTTGCCCGCTATGGCAAAGGATGTTATGTATATACCGGCTTGTCATTTTTCAGGCAGCTGCCAGCCGGCGTACCTGGCGCCTATCGTTTATTTGTAAACCTGATTTCTGTAAAATAGGGGATGAAAGAAAATGAGTAAGAAGCATCAACAAAATCGTCCCAGGCTGAAGATCGCTGCCGGCTTTTGTATTATCCTCGGCTTGCTGATCGGATTTACCATCAAGCGCGTGCAGGTGGGATTGATCATTGGTATTGCACTGGGACTGTTGACCAGCAGTATGTGGACTAAAAGCAATTCAAACGATTAAACTATGGCAGCAGATAACCTGCAGGAAGAAAAACCGCCGTTGTTTCCATCATGGGGGTGGTGGTACGTATTGGTAATAGCCTGGTTGCTGTTACTGGTAGTACTCTTCTACTTATTCACCAAAACATTTTCATGAGTCCTTTAGATTGGATGGTACTGATTGGTACCCTCACTGTAATTATATTTTATGGTGTCTGGAAAAGCCGTGGCCAGCGAAACATGGAAAGTTATTTCCTGGATAACCAGTCTATGCCCTGGTACATCATTCTGCTGTCGATCATTGGTACCCAGGCCAGTGCTATTACCTTTATATCAGCGCCCGGCCAGGCTTATACGGACGGGATGCGCTTTGTACAATATTACTTCGGCTTGCCCCTGGCAATGGTAGTGCTTTGTATTACGTTTGTTCCCATCTTCCATAAACTGAAAGTATATACGGCTTATGAATTCCTGGAGCAACGGTTTGATCTGAAAACACGTACCCTCGCGTCTTCATTATTCCTGATCCAACGCGGTTTATCAACCGGTATCAGCATCTGCGCACCTTCTATTATCTTGTCGTCCTTACTGGGCTGGAACCTGTACTGGACAAATATGATCATGGGCGGATTGCTGATCATTTATACCGTGGCGGGCGGTACCCGCGCAGTGGCCTACACACAAACGTTCCAGCTGGCCATCATCTTTGGTGGTATGTTCCTCGCCGGCTGGATGGTGGTTCACCTGTTACCGGCGGATATTGGTTTTAAACAGGCGTTGCAGGTATCCGGTAAAATGGACAAGCTGAATGTGATTGTGACGAAATTCGACTGGCAGGATAAATACAATATCTGGAGCGGGGTGATAGGAGGGTTCTTCCTGGCGCTGTCGTACTTCGGTACGGATCAGTCGCAGGTGGGCCGGTACCTTACTGCGAAATCGATAAAAGAAAGCCGTATGGGCCTGCTGATGAATGGCCTGGTAAAGGTGCCCATGCAATTCCTGATCCTGCTGATAGGCGCCCTGGTATTTGTTTTTTACCTGTATTTCCGTGCGCCCATTTTCTTTAATGAAGCACAACTGGCAAGGGTGCATAAAACTGAACAGGGGCCGGCGCTGCAGAAGCTGGAAGACCAGTACAATGAACTGGGTTCGTTGAAACAGCAGCAGGTAAAGCAACTGGCCGCTGCGCTGGAAACAGACAACCACGCACAAATTGCCTCCGCAAAAAAAGCATTGCAGCAAACGGATGATCAGTCGCAGGAGGTAAGAACGGAAGCGCTGTCGCTCATCAAAGAATCGGACCCCACTGCAGATACCAACGATACCAACTATATATTCCTTCACTTTGTGGTGAACAGTTTGCCGAAAGGACTGGTGGGATTACTGATTGCCATCATCTTCCTGGCCGCATGGGGCAGTATTGCTGCGGCGCTGAATTCGCTGGCGTCTACCACGGTGATTGATGTGTACAAAAGATTGTACAACGAGCATGCATCGGAAGAGCATTATCTCAAAATATCCAAACTATGGACATTGATATGGGGTGTATTCTGTATCCTGGTAGCGCAGTTTGCGGGTAGCCTGGGTAGTTTGATCGAAGTAGTGAATGTACTGGGTTCCTGGTTTTACGGGGTGATCCTGGGTATTTTCATGGTGGCTTTTTACCTGAAGCGGGTAGGCGGCACTGCTACTTTCTGGGCGGCTATTATTGGGGAAATAGTGGTGTTGGTGATTTACTGGACCGGTACGGTGTCTTTCCTCTGGCTTAATGCGATTGGCTGTATGCTGGTGGTATTGCTGGGTTGGATCTTCCAGTATTTTGTTAAAGAGAAAGTAATAAAAGAGATATAAAATAAAAGCTATTACAGCAGATATGATCCGCTGTAATAGCTTTGTGCTTATTTTAAGGTAGCCAGTAACTTTTTGTTCAACGTTACATAGTCGTCGTTTTTAGCAGTAGTAGCCAGTTCTATTGACTTCTGTGCTGCTTCTTTTGCTACTTTCACATTTTTAGCTTTCGCATTGATGCGGGCTTTCTGATACCATATCCAAAAAGCGTCTGGGCTTTGTGTAGCAGCCTCATTGATCCATTCTACCGCTTTGTTGATGTCTTTACCATTTTCATAGTAATACACCGCTGCCTGGAAGTAAGGTTTCTTTTCGGCGTTCTGCATGGCATCGTTGATCTGTGCGGTAATTTTATCGTCGATGTCCGCTTTGATCACTACGGGTACTTTGGTTTTATCCCAGCTAAGGGCCAGTACCACGGAATTGGAACGTACATTTTCAAATCCGATGGTAAAGCTTTCCTGGCTGAAAGGAGTGGCAACGGGTTTTACGTTTACACGGGCCACATCGTTTTCAGGTTTGTAAGCGGCGGGGCTGGTTACATCGAGGCTGCTGGTCAGGATAACGGTCCATGACTGTGCGCCGGGGATAGAAAGTAAACCATATTTACCAGCTTTCACGGGTACGCCGCCAAAAGTTACATCTTCTCCGAAGGTAACGGTGGTAGCGCTGTTGGCGCCGGTTCTCCAAACTTTACCATAAGGCACCAGGTCGCCCATGATTACACGGCCGTTTTTCAGCGGACGGGAGTAGCTCAGCTCTATATTGGATAAAGCGAAGTCCTGTTTAATGGTTTGCGTAGGACTTGGCGCAGGCATTTTAATGCCCTGGGCCAGGGTAGTGCCGGCATACAACAGCAGCATAGCGCCAGCTGTAGCGGCAAAGGTTCTGATAGTACTCATATTTGGTGGGTATTTAAAACTATTCTATTAATCCGTTACGGAATGCATACAGTACCAGGCCAACGCTGTTTTTAACGTTGATTTTTTCCAGTAGTTTTTGACGGATACCCTCTACAGTACGGGGGCTCAGGAAAATCTGTTCAGAAATTTCCTGGGTAGTCAGTTCATTGCAGATCAGCTTCAGTACTTCCTGCTCCCGGTCATTGAGCTGGATTTCGTTTTTGAGTGTTGGCTTAAATTGCTGTTTGTTTTTGTGTAATACTTTTTTAAGCAGTGCCAGGTTTACGTTATCATTAAAGTAAAATCCTTTTTCAAAGGTAGTACAGATGGCTTCATAGATCTCTTCCGGTTCCGCGTTTTTCAACAGGTAGGCGTTGGCGCCGTTTTCCACCAGGTGTACAATGAAGTTGTCGTCTTCGTACATGGTGAGTATAATGATCTTTACGTCAGGATACTTTTCCTTTACCTTAATGGTAGCTTCGATGCCATCCATATTAGGCATTTTAAGATCCATCAGAATAACATCCGGTTGTTGTGTTTCCATGATCTGCAGCAGATGCAGGCCGTCGTCGGCTTCAAAAACGAAGCTGATATTTTCATAAGGAATCAGTGTGTTTATGACTCCACTGCGGAAGATCTTGTGATCATCAGCAATGGCCACTTTTATGTGTGCCATAGGTGGACAGTTAGAAGATTTGCTATTATTTTATTTAGAATAAATTACTATGAGTCATGTCGTTACAAGCGGGTTCAACACAACCGGATGGCAATTTAGTAATAAAACAACATAAGTATCAACTATTCTGTGCAGGTGACTGATAATTCTCTACACTTATCGTAGCAATGGTACCTTGTGGTGTTCCGGGAGTGAAGTTAATGTTTCCACCGATAATATTGAGGCGGCTTTCAATATTTTTAAGTCCCAGGCTGCCGGTTTTGGTACGGGAAGCGGCCAGCGACGTTAGTAAAGCGCCGTTTCCATTGTCTTCCACGGTGAGGGTAAGCAGGGAAGGAGTGGTTTGATAAGTGATCAGTACTTCTGTTGCCTGTGCATGTTTCAGGATGTTATTGATGAGTTCCTGTACTACGCGGTATACATTCAGTGCCTTCTCGCGGTCGACGGTTTGCCCGTTGCCGGCAGTTTTAAAAGCTATTTTTACCTGCTTGTTTTTGTTCATCAGGTTACAGAAGGAGTCCAGCGCATGTGCCAGGCCCAGGTTTTCCAACGCCTGGGGGTGCAGGCTTTGGGAGATGAACCGCAGTTGTTGTATAATGGTGTCTGTGAAGTCTTTGGTTTCCTTAAGCCGCTCTGTTTCGCCGTTGCCGGTTTTCAGCAGTGGCTGCAGGCCGCCCAGGTTGAGTTTCAGTACGGATAGCTGGGCGCCCACTTCGTCGTGCAGGTCTTCCGCAATACGTTTGCGTTCCTGTTCCTGTCCCTGGAGTACTGCGATGAGGCGTTCCCGTTGGAGCTGGAGGTCCTTGTCACGTATATCAAGTTTATGTTGGATAACCATTTTTTGTTGGAGCATTACCAGCAATATCACGATGACTCCCAGCATTAACATTACTGTAGTACCAATTACAATAACATCAATAATTCGCATGTTTTAGTTTTTTGATCTTAGAGAACCCAATATAAAGAAGAATCATTGATATCATTCCAACAATATAATTGATACTCAATATTGCGATGGTCATCCCCATTCTGGCTATTCCCGTGGTGAAAAGCGCCTGCAGGTGGTTATAGCTGATGCAAAATAGAAATTCGGTACAGGCAAAGATGAAGATCCCTGAATTATACCAGAATATTGGTAAAGAATCAATGTATATCGATTTTTCAATAAGATTCCTGTCTCTGAGCAGTTGTAAAAAGAGATAAAGACCATAGGTAAGTACTACAAGCTGCTTCACCCCCGATGAAATGGAGTTAAAGGCGCGGACCCCCTCTATGAAAAACAGGTCAAATATAAATATCGCCAGTAACAGGAAAGGCATATACTTTACAATGCTTTTCATAGTGGGGTTAGAAATATTCCGGTAGTAAAATACAGAGAGGATCGCAAACTGGATGAAGTGCATAAGGCTGAAAAACCACATGTTATTCCCGATATACCGTTGTACAAGAACAGACCCTCCGGCAAAGACAATACAGCTTACTATGTAAAAAAGCAGGCACCTGGATGAAAAATTCAGGGACTTATAATTTAAAAGGAAGGGGATCAAGACCAGTGCTTCGACCCCCACCATGCTGTAAAAAATAGTATAAAATAAAGTTACATTCACGAGATGGCTGTGTTGATGATATTATTTATCACTTATCCTTTTCCTCCTGGTTTTGAGCAATATTCGGGGCATGGTAGTCCTGAATCAAGAATTTTCGCCATAGCGCCTTTGGACACTACGCCACCAGGGCCGGCATTGGTGGTTTCAGTAGGGAGTATATCATTGCCCTCTTCATCTACCGCTACCAGGATCATCTTCTTCTCCTTTATTCCATCTCCGTCGGTATCTACTTTAATACCATAATAGATCCTTAAAGCAGTTGCGCCGGGCTGGTCAAGCAACTCAATAATTTTATCCTTACCAAAACACATCGCCTTAACATGGGTACCAAAGGATTTCTGATTTACATGATCCTCATCGTGATTTTTTGTAAGGGTGACCATTTCTTCAAGTGAAATGAAAGCGCCGGTATCCGATGGGATCGGCCTTTTTGGAAAATCATTCATAGTGGGTAAGTTTTAGTTTGCTGTAAAATTATTATAAATAATTGCATATACAATCCGGCCATTGACGGGTAATATAAGCCGCAACTGCGTTTTTACGCAGGGGGAATGCGGTGTGCTATTGGCTTTCCGCGATTTTATGGATCTCCATACGCATACCGGATTACGTATCCGCCACTTCAAAATGCGTATTTATACGCATCACTTTTTGCATACCAGGAAACGGCTAAAAGGTGGGTACCGTATTTCCCTTCCTCCTTTTGCGTAGTTCTACGTAAAGCTTTTTTTCAGTTGTTAAACGCTTGACTGCTCCTTTAAAGTTCTCAATCTTTGTATTGTCAACCGGCTTTAAATCTATTGTCCTCAGAAAAGTTCAAAGTAATTGGCCTTTCTACCATGTTTGTTTTTTTCGGTTAGTATTATGCAGAATCAATTCATCAGGTGATGCTCGTTAACCCCTTTTTTTTTCTTTAAAAAAAATAAAATTATGAGTTACCTATTAATCGGAAACATCTCTGCACTTATTTGTAACGATTGCGTAGAGCCCCTGGCCAATGCGCGTATCCGGGTTTACCTGCCTGCTGTATTGCAGGCGGCAGATCAGCCCCACGGAATTTTTAACGACATGAAACCACTGTCGGCCCGGGAAGTACTGATGAAGGCCGACAGGTTACTGGCGGAAGCCACCCTGGATGAAAAAGGCAACTTCAGTCTCCAGTGGAAGGAAGTACACCTGTTCACAGAAGCATTGGAACTGGATCTGTGCCTGGATCAGCTGCCCGGAAAAAACGGTACGAAACAGTCCCGCAATTTCCACCTGAGCAAACTGGTACTGCACTGGAAACGTAACAGCGGCGGCTATGTAGGCGCCTATGCTTATGTTATTCCGGCCGCCACCTGGCATAATATATACGCCAACGCCGGCGCCTGGGTGATCACCGGACTGGTAAAACCACACATGGCGGCGTCAGGACAACCACACCTGAAAGTAGAAGCCTATAATGCCCTCACCGGTAAGCTCATCGGGCAGGCGCATACCAACGAGGTAGGCCGCTATACCCTTCACTTTTCAAGACAGCAGCTTGCAAACGGCATCATGCACTCCCTCATTCCCGGCCGCAGGAACCTGGGACCGGATGTATATTTCAAAGTTTACAGGAACAACGAGTTGCTGTGGGCAGAAGACGAAAAGATGGCCCGTATGCCTAACCGGCAAGACCTGGGCCCCTGCAGCAACGTAAATATAATTTACCGGTCGTCCCGGGTGAAACGCGCCTCCGACCAGCTTGGCAACTGGTTCAGTGATGTGATCACCCTCACCAGTCAGAAGAGAAAGAAGAGTGATAAATACCGCTTGCTAACCCATAGCTTATTGTAACAAGATTGTTTGTGTATACCTTCCTTATCATGGCAAAAACTACCCGATTGTTTGTGACCTTCTAACAGCAGAAATGAAACAGCTACCTTTCCCCGGTAGCTGTTTTCGTTTATACCCTCAAAACCGGGGATGAAAACGCATCAGGGTATCTCTTAAATATTCCCTGTCCAGGTGGGTATAGATCTCTGTGGTAGTAATGCTCTCGTGTCCCAGCATTTCCTGAACGGCCCGGAGGTCGGCGCCGCCTTCCACCAGGTGGGTGGCAAAGGAGTGCCGGAAAGTATGGGGCGATACATTTTTATGAATACCCGCTTTTTGGGTCAGCTCCTTTATAATAAGGAAGATCATCACCCGGCTCAGTGCGCCGCCGCGGCGGTTGAGGAAAAGGGTATCTTCCTCGCCGTGCTTAACGGGCAGCGCTATACGAACATTTCTCCGGTAAATATCTATCTGCCGCATGGCGTCTTTCCCGATAGGTACCATCCTTTCCTTGTTGCCTTTCCCGATTACCCGGATAAATCCCACATCCATATGGAGCTGGGTGATCTGGAGGTTAATCACCTCGCTTACCCGCAGTCCACAGCTGTACATGGTTTCAAGGATGGCTTTATTCCGGTGCCCCTCGGCGGTGTCCAGCGGTATCTGGGCAATGATCTTTTCAATCTCTTCAAAGGTGAGTACGTCGGGCAGCTTGCGTAAAATCTTCGGGGCTTCGAGTAGTTGGGTGGGATCGTCATGGGCCATGTCTTCCAGCAGGAGGAACTTGTAAAAGGCTTTGAGGCCGGAAATAGTCCTGGCCTGGGAGCTGGCAGTCATCCCCAGTTTGGCGATCCATTGCACACAATCCTGCAGGTCTTCAAAAGTCACGTCCTGGGGCCGGAGTTTTTCTTTTCCGTGAGCGAGGAGGTATTGCTCCAGTTTCTCCACATCTCTTACATATGCTTCCACGGAGTGGTCGGACATGGACCGCTCCAATCTTAAATAGCCTTTAAATAGTTTCCGGAATGATTCCCACATGCCGGCAAGTTAAATGCTTTTTTACAAAACTACGGTAACGGCTATCCGGGAAAGTATCTTTAAAGTGGTAAAATAATACCAGTAAAAACGGGTGTTTTTGAGGGTAAGAACAGGGGAGTGGTTTTACTTAAAGTAAGATGATGATGTTTTGTTATAATTGATTGATAATGATATTTTTATTGAGAGATAAAAAATACTGGTTTTCACGTTTGAAACGCTCTTTTTTGCCTGTTTTCAGGCATCATATTTTTATTAAAAACATGTGATTGCGCCTTTTTGGCAGTTTTATCTTCCTGTTTAAAGTAATACTTCGTTGGGGTTGCATAAGTCATTTAAAATGAATTAAATAACAATAAAAAAAAGGTCAGCTTCAACGAAGCTGACCTTTGTGGTAATGATTTTGTCAATCAGTACTAGAATTTCTCCAGACCGCTGAAGAAGAAGTTACCTTCTATAGCAGCGTTCTCATCAGAGTCGGAACCATGAACCGCGTTGCGGCCGATAGACTCTGCGTATTTTTTACGGATGGTACCTTCCTCTGCATTGGCAGGATTGGTAGCACCGATCAGTTTGCGAAAATCTTCTACGGCGTTGTCTTTCTCCAGGATAGCCGCTACGATATGGCCGCTGCTCATGAATTCTACCAGTTCACCGTAAAAAGGTCTTTCCGCATGTACTGCATAAAACTCACCTGCTTTAGCAGTAGATAACTGCGTCATTTTCATGGCTACGATGCGGAAACCTGCAGCGTTGATCATGTTTAAAATGCCGCCAATGTGCCCGTTTGCTACTGCATCAGGCTTGATCATAGTAAATGTTCTGTTGCTCATATAATGTTTAATTCCGAATTACAGATTAGGCCGCAAAAGTAATTACATTTTCTTTAGTGGTAAAAAATTTTGAAATTCTGGCTCAAATAAAGATCTTCGCACTTCGTTTTCTGTTTCAACCACTTGTTGTGATTGGAAATCAACTCTTAACATTACAGTTTTTTAATGAAGCCGATCGAGGAAATTAAGCCTTTGCTGGAGAGCCCTAAGAAAGTGGTGATTACGATGCACCAGAAGCCGGACGCGGATGCGATGGGATCTTCCTTAGCAATGTATCACTACTTAGTACAGAAAGGGCATCAGGTAACTGTAATCTCACCTACAAATTTTCCGGATTTCCTGAAGTGGATGCCAGGCGCGGACGACGTGATTGACTACGAATCCTCTATGGATCGGGCCATTCAGGCACTGGAAGGCATTGATCTCCTGTTTTGCCTGGACTTCAACGCCCTCTACCGCACCAAAAATCTGGTGCCCCACCTGGAAAAACTGGACTGTATCAAAATTCTGATAGATCACCATCTGGAGCCACAGCCCAGCTTTGACTACGGGGTGAGCGATACAAAAGCCAGCTCCACCGCCCAATTAGTTTATGAAACTATATATAAATTGGGAGATGAGCAGTATATTAACCTCGAAATTGCACAGTGCATTTATGCCGGCACTGTAACAGATACAGGATCTTTCCGCTTTGCATCTACCTCTGCTGCCGTACACCGTATGGTGGCCGACCTGATGGAAAGAGGACTGAAACATGAGGTGATCCACCAGGCGATCTATGATAACTTCCTGGAAAACCGCCTGCGCTTCCTCGGACATAGTCTGCTGAACCGCATGGAAGTGTTCTATGAATACAATACCGCCATGCTGGCCATCCCGTATTCCGATCTTAAACGGTTCGACCTCCAAACCGGAGATACCGAAGGGCTCGTGAATTTCCTGTTATCCATACAGGGCATCAAGATGGCCGCTTTGATCATTGACCGCAACTCGGAAGTGAAATTGTCGTTCCGCTCCAAAGGCGACTTCGACGTAAATACCTTCGCCCGCAAATATTTCGACGGGGGAGGGCATTTCAACGCTTCAGGAGGGCGCAGCACCGATCCGCTGGAAAAAACAGTGGACCGCTTTATCAAAGCCGTGGAAGAGAACGAAGACCTGTTACAATAAACTGTAAATAAAGTATTTCAACCTACTAATACAATCAAATGAAAAAAAACAATCAGTTTTTAGTTGCAACTGCGGCTTTAGGCTTTCTTTTAGCCAGTTGCGGTACAGGTGTTAAAAAAACACCGGGCGGTATTGAGTATATCGTTCACAAATCCGGCAGCGGAGCACAACTGAAATTAGGCGATACTGCCCTGGTGAATGTTACCCAGCGTATCAATGACTCCCTGCTGGGCGATTCCCGTAAAATGGTAGGTGCTGCGATTCCGGTGCTGGTGGCAAAACCACAGAACAAGTACGATCTGATGGAAGGTATTGCTCTCCTCCACGAAGGTGATAGCGCTACTTTTATCATTCCATGGGATTCATTACCAGCTCAGGAGCGTCCTCCATTTGGTAAAAAAGGTGATAAACTGAAAATCACTTTCGCGGTAGAAAACAAATACTCTGCTGCTGCCCAGAAAGAAAAAGACGAAAAACTCATTAAAGAGTACCTGGATAAAAACAAGATCAACGCCACTAAAAACGCTGAAGGCGTTTACGTAGCAGTAACCCAGGAAGGTACAGGCAGTACACCTAATCCAGGTGATACCGTTTATGTACACTACACTGGTAAGCTCACCACCGGTAAAGTATTTGATTCCAGCCAGGATTCAACTATGCGCCCAGGTATGCCTTTAGAACCAATTAAATTCCCTATCGGCCGCGGTTTCGTGATCAAAGGCTGGGATGCTGGTTTAAGCGGCCTGAAAAAAGGTTCCAAAGCTACCCTGGTAATTCCTTCTGTACTGGCTTATGGCTTACAGGGAAGTCCTCCGGTAATTCCTGGAAACTCTATCCTTGTATTTGATGTGCAACTGGTAGACATTAAAGCAGGCGCTCCGGCTCCGGCTCAACCAATTACACCAACTCCAGGTAAGTAATTATTACAACATAAAAAGAAAGCCCCCTGCCGTTTGGCAGGGGGCTTTCTTTTTATGCAGTTTCTTCAGGTCCACCTCATCGCCGGGGATGAAGCGTAGATAAAGCGTACATGAAGCGTAGATAAAGCGTGTTTAAAGTATCAGGCGTACCCGTCAATCAGCACCTCGTACAATTTCACTTTCAGGTCTTCCAGTGATACATCCTGGGTAAGCACCCCATCGATCGCATAAGACACCGTACCCCTTTCTTCAGAAACAATGATCGCCAGGTTATCGCTATGCTCTGTAATCCCTACGGCCGACCGGTGGCGCAACCCGATACGGGTAGGCAGGTTCGGATTCTCCGATACCGGCAGGATCACTTTGGCCGCCAGGATCTTATTACCCACAATAATCAGCGCACCATCGTGCAGCGGGCTGTGCTTCTCAAAAATACTTTCAATCAGCTTTGCACTCACGTTCCCATCGATAGGAATACTGGACGCAGAATCAAATTTCAACCGGTAGGTGGTGGCAATCACCATCAAAGCCCCGGTAAAGGTGCTCTGCATCCGGCTTACCGCCACAATAATTTCATTAATAATGTTTTCTTCTTCTTTATAACTCTTAAACTTATCAGGCAGGAACAATTTGGTTAAAAAACTATCCTTGCTCAAGGGTGTTTTCTTGCCCAGCACCAGCAGGAACTTCCTGATCTCCGGCTGGAAGATGATAATGATCGCAATGATACCAACGTTAATAAAGTTCTGCAGGATAATAGTGAGGATAGGCATCTTCAATGCCCTCACCAGGAAATACGCCGCATATACCATTAACAGGCCTACGAAAATATTAAAAGCAAGACTACCCTTTAATAAACGATACAACTGAATAATTAAAAAAACAACAATCAGCAGGTCCAGCAGATCCAGCCATCGAAACTCAACTCCATAAAATTCTATTACTTCCTTCATAGTTGTAAAAATAGCAAGATTAAATTATCCATTCATTTTCTCCATAATCCTTACCGCTTCCACAGCGGCTTTTACATCGTGTACCCTTAATATATGTGTGCCCTGTTGCAAGGCAATGGTGTTTAATACGGTGGTGCCGTTCAAGGCTTCGGCAGGGGTTATGTTCAGCAGTTTATAGATCATCGACTTACGGGAAATGCCCGTCAGCACAGGTACGCCAAGTATATCGTAAAACAGGCGCAGGTTTTTCAGCAAGGCATAGTTATGGTCAATTGTTTTTCCAAAGCCAAATCCCGGGTCAGCAATAAAGTCTTTTATACCTGCAGCACGGCAGGCGGCCAGCTTTTCCTTCAGGTAATCCAGTACATCGGCAACCACATCTTCATACTGCGGATTTTGTTGCATAGTAGCAGGTTTGCCTTGCATGTGCATCGCAATATAAGGCACCTGCAGCGTACCAACAACCGGAATCATAGCCGCATCCATATCCCCGGCGCTTACATCATTAATAATAGCGGCGCCGGCATGTACTGCTTTCTCTGCCACCGCAGCATACCATGTATCTACAGATATAATGGCAGCAGGATATTTATTCAGGATGGCATGGATAGCAGGGATCAGCCGGTGCATCTCTTCTTCCGGTCCCACCATCTCCGCACCCGGCCGGGTACTCTGTGCGCCCAGATCCAGTATGGCGGCGCCTTCCTCCAGGTGTTGCTTCGCTTTCTCCATCACCTGGTGCAGCTCATGCATGCGGTTGCCCTCATAAAAGGAATCGGTGGTAACATTGATAATACCCATTACAGCAGGAGTAGCCAGGGATAACAATTGGCCCCTGCAATTTATTACCGGTGAAGATGTTGTTGTCGGGATATGGTGTGGTTTCATTTGAATGCGTTAAGAAGTTGCTCCTGAATTTTCACATAGTTCCGGCCTTTTACCTGAAATTCTTTATTTTGCCTGCAAATCTAAGAAGGAAAATCA
This sequence comes from Chitinophaga sp. CCNWYY40, assembly GCF_037483205.1. NCBI lineage: Bacteria > Pseudomonadati > Bacteroidota > Chitinophagia > Chitinophagales > Chitinophagaceae > Chitinophaga > Chitinophaga sp. CCNWYY40. Next base: position 759,032 of record NZ_JBBHLF010000002.1, on the reverse strand, counting down.
ATCATTTCCGAATTTAGGAATTTAGACGTTCAATTTCAGAAATAGATTTGGCGCGCTGTCAACTCACTTTCAGATACGCTCATCAATTTCCCGGAGAGGTAAACCCTGATTGTTCTTATCTTCACGGATCACTTAACCATTAAACTATTTTATGAAGATTATCCTTAACCTGTTACGTATAATCGTTGGGGTGTTATTCATTTTCTCTGGTCTGATTAAAGCCAATGATCCGTTAGGACTCAGCTATAAAATGGAGGAGTTTTTCGAAGTGCTGCATCTCACATTCCTTTCTCCCTATTCGCTGGCATTTTCTATTATCATGAATGCCTTTGAAATTATTGCCGGTGTAGCGGTACTTATCGGCTACCGCATGCGGATCTTTTCCGTACTGCTGTTGCTGCTTATTATATTCTTTACTTTCCTCACAGGATATGCGCTGTTCAGCGGTACTATCCGCGAATGCGGCTGCTTTGGCGACTGTATCAAACTCACTGCCGTGGAAACCTTCTGGAAAGATGTGATCCTGCTGGTGATGATCCTCGTTATCTTCTTTTACCGCAATACCATACAGCCGCTCTTTAAAGGAGCTGGTGCAGTATTCCTGCTCTCCGTTTTGTTCGCCTTTGGCATCCAGCGGTACACTTTAAAACACCTGCCGCTCTTTGATTGCCTGCCTTATAAAGTAGGTAATAATATTCCGGAGAAGATGAAACTGCCTCCGGGCGCTACACCAGACGTGTACGAGATGATGTTTATATATGAAAAGAATGGAGAGAAGAAAGAATTTACTGCCGACAACTACCCGTGGTCAGACAGCACCTGGAAGTTTGTAGACCGTAAAGATAAACTGGTGAAGAAAGGAAACGCGGAACCGGCTATTAAGGATTTCATCCTCACCGACCTCGATGGGGTTAACCAAACGGAAGCCATCCTGTCTGAATCCAAACCGGTATATCTCTTCCTGGTACTGAATACCCAAAAGGCCGGCAGCGGTTGGGACGAGAAAATAAAAGCGCTGCAACAGCAATGGAAAAACCAGCAGGTAGTTATATATGGAGTAACCGCTTCTACCAAAGAGGAGATTGCGGCCTTCAAGCAACAACACGGCCTGGAGTTTCCTTTTGTACAGATGGATGGCGTAGCCATTAAAACCGCGGGCAGAAGCAATCCTGCCCTGATCCTGCTGAACAAAGGCACTATTAAAGGGAAGTGGCACTACAATGATATACCATAATAATATATGCTTCGTTTTCTGCTTCGTAAAACCGGATATGGATTGCTGGTACTGCTCGGTGTAGTGGTGCTGGTGTTCTTCCTGTTCAATGTGCTGCCCGGCGATCCGGCGCGGCTTACATTAGGACAGCGGGCCGACGTGGCTTCCCTGGAAAACGTGCGCCGGGAACTGCATCTCGACCAGCCGGTCGGGACGCAGTTCCTGTATTATCTGAACGACCTCCTGCCGGTTGGGATCCACACCCAACAGGAGGCGGATGAAAATCTCCGCTGTCTAACGGTAGCGCATATATCAAATGATAAGCTCCTGGTATTGAAAGCACCCTATCTCCGCCGCTCTTACCAGGGCAAAAAACAGGTGTGGGATATTTTAATGGAAGCATTGCCGGGTACCTTGCTGCTGGCAGTAGCGGCAATGGTGTTTGCCACCATCACCGGTATCGCCCTGGGCGTGTTATCCGCGGTGAAGCAAAATACCTGGATGGATACCGGCGCCGTGTTCGCCAGCGTGGCGGGCATTTCAGCCCCTTCATTTTTTGCCGGCATCGTGCTGGCTTACCTGTTTGGCTTTGTACTCAGCGATTATACCGGTTTGCATATGTCGGGCAACCTGTTTGATGTGGACCCGTTCAAAGGCAGGGTATTAAACCTGCGCAACCTGGTACTGCCGGCCATTACCCTCGGTATCCGCCCGTTGGCCATCATTGTGCAGCTCACCCGCAGCGCCATGCTGGATGTATTGCACCAGGATTATATCCGCACCGCCTATGCCAAAGGGCTTTCCCGGTCCACGGTGATCTGGCGGCATGCGCTGCCCAATGCGCTCAACCCGGTTATTACTGCTATCACCGGCTGGTTTGCGGAACTGCTGGCAGGCGCCTTCTTCGTGGAATACATCTTTGGCTGGAAAGGCATCGGCAAGGTAACCGTGGAGGCGCTGGACAAATTCGACTTCCCCGTTGTGATGGGGGCCATTCTTTTTACGGCCGGCATCTTCGTGATCGTCAACCTCCTGGCCGATCTGCTGTATACGCTCATTGATCCGCGGATCAAGCTGGACTAGCGTCCGGCCCATCTCTCAAAAAAAATATCCGCATCTTTGTAACATCTTCCTTTTACAGTCGTCTTCTTTCAAAACGTACTATTCTGCATGTCATTAGATCGATTCCTTACCCAGGTAGTTCCAGTCAGGCAAAAGCTTTACCGCTTTGCTTTCCGCCTGCTGGGCAACGAGGAAGACGCGCAGGATATTACCCAGGATGCCCTTATGAAAGTATGGGACATGCAGGAGAAGATGGCGGAGCTGCAAAACATGGAAGCATGGTGCATGCGCATCACCCGCAACCTGGCCCTGGATAAAATCAAATCCAGGAAATACCGGATGTCTGATGAACTGGACAGGGCAGGAGAGCTGCCGGCAACGCACCAGAAAAGTCCGCATGCGGTAACGGAACAGAACGATGTAATGGAGAAAGTACATGTGGCCATCAACGCCCTGCCGGAAAAGTACCGTACCATCCTTCAACTGAGGGATATCGACGGACATTCCTACCAGGAGATCGCCGACATACTCGATATAGACATGAACGACGTTAAAGTGAATTTGCACCGTGCCCGTAAAACGGTACGCGAAAAACTACAAAACCTGCAGGTATATGGATTATAAAGAAATCACTGTATTGGTGGAAAAGTACTGGGAAGGAGAAACTTCCCTTGAAGAGGAAGCGGTGTTGCGGGATTTTTTCAGTACACCACATCCAGCCCTGCCGGAAGCGTTGCAGGAAGCAGCCCCCTTGTTCGGGTATTTTCACCGGGAGGCGGAAAAAGTATGGGACGCGCCGCCGGTAAAAGTGGTGAAGTTGTCGCCGTGGAGGCACTGGATGAAGTATGCAGCCGTCATCATGGTAGCAGTAGGTATCGGCTATGCGCTCAAACAGCACCAGCAGCGTGAGCAGCAGGTACTGGTGGCCTTACAGCAACAGGAAATGAACGATCCGCAGAAAGCGCTGGATGAAACAAAGAAAGCTTTACAACTGCTGGCTAAAAACCTGCACAAAGGCACTTCAAAGATGCAGCAGCTGTCTTATTTCAATGAAGCTACCGCCGTGGTAGAAGGCAAGGAAGACTAACGGCCATTTTAAAACCTGATATAAATTTAGAAAGATGAAACGATTCTTGTTATTACTATTGGCGGTCTTCGCCAGTTTTCACCTCTTCGCGCAGCAGGGAAGCGTCATAGAACGGTTCTTCCAGAAGTATGAGAACGACCGCAGTTTCACCGTTATCACCATCACACCCAAAATGTTCAGCATGTTCGCCAAAGTAGATCCCGGCGACGCGGATGCCAAAAACATGATGAAGGTGATCCAGAAACTGAAAGGACTCCGTATCCTCACAAAGGAAAGCACGAAAGACGGCCCGCGGTTATACAAAGAGGCTGCAGCCTTCCTGGGCAGCGACTTTGAAGAGCTGATGACGGTGCGCGATAAAAACAGCGACCTGAAGTTCCTCGTCAAGGAAGATGCAAAAGGCAATATCAATGAACTGGTAATGCTGGTAGGCAGCTCCGATGAGTTCCTGGCTATGAGCCTCGTAGGTACGCTGGATCTCAATGAAATATCCCAGATCGCCAACGGCGTGAATATCCAGGGAATGGATAAACTAAAAAATGTGAAGAAGAAATAACTTTTAAAACCACCCCCATGAAATCATTACTCATTGCTGCAAGCTGTATCGTTTTATCTGCTACCGCTGTAAAAGCCCAGGATAAATGTTTGCGTGAATTCCGCAACAAGTACAGGGGAAGCGCGGAAGTGCACACCGTGAACATCGGCAAATTTGCGCTCCAGCTGGGAAGTTTATGCCTGTCGTTTGATAGTGAGGATGCCGATGCCAGGGCGATTAAACATGCACTTAAAAATGTGCGCAAAGTAAAGATGTATACCATTTCCAACGTGAAGGGCGCCACGGTGAGCTACGACGATATCGCTGATCTGAAAAGTAACCTGCAGCGGAATGAAAATTTTGAGATGCTGATGGAAGTGAGAGAAAAGGGAAACCTGATCCATATACTCAACAAGGGGAAAGACGACGAACTGGGTAATGTGGTGATGCTGGTGCAGGATGAAAATGACTTCCTGATCGTAAACCTGCAAACCTCCCTGAAAATAAGTGATATCAACGAACTGATTCACCAGTTTGCCTCCAACTGATACCTACCGGATCATCACTTCCTTTACAATGTTCTCTCCGAGCATTTCATTCACCAGCTTGATGATCTTGTCTTTCGAATAAGTTAATTCCTGTTTTAGCGGCGCCACCGTAGTTGTAACGATCAGGTTATGATCAATCAACTGGATACTCTGTGTGTAGCGGGCAATGGTTTTACCCATCAGTTTCTCCCAGTTTTCCTGGATGCGCACTTCCGTGAGACGGGGTTTCATCCTGCTCTTATTCATAAATTCCCGGAGCGCATCTCCGATACTGGTAGTTCCATGACGCATGGTGCGAAGCTAGTGATTTTTTGGTTCTCAATGATTGGCTTTTAGCTTTTGGTGATCAACTTTGCTGAGGAAAGCTGAAAGCTATATCGTTATCAGCTGTATTGCTTCGCCGGTGCCTGCAAACGCTTGTTGCAGGCGCTCTGCGTGTGTATCGGTGATGAACACCTGGCCGTAATTATCGCTGGCTACCAATGCAATCAGGCGGCTCACTCGTTCCTGGTCCAGCTTTTCAAAGATATCATCGAGCAACAGGAGCGGGGGAAACTTTTTATGCTGGCGGATTACTTCAAACTGCGCCAGCTTCAGTGCAAATAGAAAGCTTTTGCGCTGGCCCTGTGAGGCACTGCTTTTCATGAGGTGGCCGTTCAGTAAAAAGAGGAGGTCGTCGCGGTGAATACCGGTGGTGGTGCGCTGTAATTGCATGTCGCGGTACCTGGACTGGTGCAGTTGTACCGCATAATCTTCTTCCTGCAGGGTACACTGGTATTGAATATTCACTACTTCATGGGTGCCGGCAATATAATCGTACAGGCGCTGTACCTGCGGAATAAAGGTCTGGAGAAAGGCTTTGCGGGTTTCGTACACCGGTACGCCGTGCATCACCAGCTGCAGGTCGAATACATCCAGCAGGCTATCCTGGTTCTGCCCGGTAGCGGCCATGTTTTTCAGGAGGCTGTTCCGTTGTAATAATATTTTCTGATAGATGATCAGGTGGTCGAGGTACTCCGGGTACAATTGGGAAAGGAGGCTGTCCAGCCATTTGCGTCTTTCTTCGCTGCCCCCCAGGATGATGTCGGCATCGTCCGGGGCAATCATCACTGCGGGAAACTGCCCGATATGCCGTGAAAAGCGGTCGTACCGGTCCTCATTAAGGCTTACTTCTTTCCGGCCTTCTTTGAGGGTGCATACGATCTTTTCTTCCTGGTTATTTTTTTCAAGATAGCCTTCCAGACGGAAGCCATTGGTTTGGTACTGGGTATTCTGACTTTCGCTGCTGGTAAAATAGCTGCGGGTGAAGCAAAGGTAGTAGATGGCGTCCAGCAGGTTTGTTTTACCCGCGCCGTTGCGGCCGGTGATGCCTACGATCCTGTGTCCGAAGGAAAAGGTCGCCTGGCTGTAATTTTTGAACTGGACGAGTGATATTTTATTTATATAAAGCAAAGAAAAAGATTATTCGTAAATAATAATATGCGAAAATTATCACTTGTATAAGTGATAAAAAACCGCTCTAATGGGAACTTCCCTGTGATTCCCGTGCAAATAAATGCAAAACTGTTTGAAATTGATGAAATTGCATAATTTAATGGGAATTAGAATTGATATTTATATTTTACGATTTTCCTGTTATATTTGCGAACAAATTTAGAAAGAGTGCAAACTAAAACAGACGTGAAGACGAAATTCACCAAAGAGACATATCTGTACTGGTATGAATTGATGCTTTTGCTGCGCCGCTTTGAAGAAAAGACAGGCCAATTGTACGGGATGCAAAAAATCCGTGGCTTTTGTCATTTGTACATAGGACAGGAAGCAATTGCTGCTGGTGCGATGACAGCTACCAAGCCGGAGGATAAATTCATCACTGCCTACCGTGATCATGCGCTGGCAATTGCAAAAGGAATTTCCGCTAAAGCTTGTATGGCTGAACTGTATGGTAAAGCAACCGGTTGTTCGAAAGGAAAGGGAGGCAGTATGCACTTTTTCTCCAAAGAGCATGGCTTCTTCGGAGGCCACGGTATTGTTGGAGCTCAGATAGGTACAGGTGCCGGACTGGCGCTTGCAGAGCAGTACAAAGGAACAGACAACGTGGTGTTGTGTTTCTTTGGTGATGGCGCTGCCCGTCAGGGTATCCTCCATGAAACCTTTAACATGGCCATGACCTGGAAGCTCCCGGTAATTTTCATTTGTGAAAATAACATGTACGCTATGGGTACTTCCGTGGAACGTACCTCCAATGTACTGGATATCTATAAGTTGGCGGATGCTTATGAAATGCCGGCCGATTCTATCGATGGTATGAGCTGCGAAGCTGTACACGATGGTATCGAAAGAGCGGTGAAACGCGGTCGTGAAAACGGCGGTCCAACCCTCCTGGAAATCAAAACATACCGTTACCGTGGTCACTCCATGAGTGATCCCGCTAAATACCGCACAAAAGAAGAACTCGAGGAATACAAGGAAAAAGATCCGATCAACGAAGTACTGAGAGTTATTCAGAAAAATAAATGGGCTACCGAAGCAGAAATCGAAGCGATCAACGAACGCGTAAAAGCGGAAGTGGAAGAGTGTGTAACATTCGCAGAAGAATCTCCGTGGCCAGCCGATGATGAATTGCTGAAAGACGTTTACGTTCAGGAAGATTATCCATTCATCGTTGACTAATGTATTTAGCTATCTGCCTTAAGCCTTTAGTAAATGTAGCAAAGCTGCATCTGCTAAAGGCTTAAAGCCTAAAGCTAAACCCTATATTTAATAACCAAGCAATCACAATTACACCTTACAATGGCAGAAACTAAAGATAAAGCCACCGTGCCTCAACCTACAAAAGATTTTGACCTGGAGAAATCCATGCACAAGGCAGAAGATTTCTTCTATAAAAACAAAAATGTTATTTCTATAGCCGTATTGGCTGTAGTAGTAGTGGTAGGCGGTTTCTTCGCTTATAACCGTTTTGTAAAACAGCCAAATGAAAACAAAGCACAGGAAATGATTTTCCATGCACAAAACTACTTCGCGGTAGATTCATTCAAACTGGCTCTGAACGGCGACGGTAATAACTACGGTTTCATCCAGGTAGCAGATAAATACGGCAGCACCAAAGCCGGTAACCTCGCTAAATACAGCGCAGGCGTTTGCTATATCCGTTTGGGCGAATACCAGAAAGGTATCGACATGCTGAAATCTTTTAGTTCCAATGATCTGCTGCTGCAACCCACTGCCTACGGTTTGATCGGCGACGCTTACATGGAGCTGAATAAAGCAGATGAAGGTATTGAATCTTACAAAAAAGCAGGTCACTATAACGATAATGAACTGACTGCCCCTGTATACCTGTTCCGTGCAGGCCAGGCCCTGGAAAGAGCCGGTAAATCACAGGATGCTATCACTATCTACAAAGAAATTAAAGAGAAGTTTCCTACCACTAACGAAGGTCGTGAAATGGACAAATACCTGGCAAGACTGGGAGATGTAAAGAACTAGCTATTAGCAGTTAGCTGTTAGTTTTTAGCTGACAGCTAACTGCCAACAGCCCAAAGCTATAGAATATGTCCGAGCACAATAAAAGCTTATTAAATGACGCTGGCATTCTCAACCTGGAGGATGCCAGTGTTGTTATGGTGTATACCGAATGGAATGATGCCATCGTGAATGAACTGGTAAACGGCTGCGAAAAAGCCCTCACACAGTATAACATCACCAAATCAGAAAAAATAATTGTACCTGGTGCTTTCGAATTACCTTACGCCTGCAAGCAATACTGGGAAACCACCAAAGGCACCGGCAAACAGCCTGGCGCTATTATTGCTTTCGGTTGCGTGATCCGTGGTGAAACACCTCATTTCGATTATGTGTGTAAAGCCGTAACAGAAGGGATCCTTCAATTGAACCTTCAGTTACCCGTTCCTGTTATATTTGGAATTCTGACGGTAGATAACGAACAGCAGGCGCAGGACAGACTCGGCGGGCCCCACGGCCATAAAGGGGAAGAAGCTGCCATTACTGCACTGAAGATGATTGCATTGCAAAGAAAGTTAGCTAAGAGCTAAGGGCTAATCGCTAAAAGCTATAGAGATGAATGTACAGTTATTTATACCGTGTTTTGTAGATCAGCTGTTTCCTGAAACCGCCTTCAATATGGTGAAGGTACTCGAGAAACTGGGATGTAATGTAATGTATAACGCGGAACAAACCTGTTGTGGTCAGCCGGCCTACAATGCCGGGTACCAGGATGAATGCCGTACCGTAGCTACCAAGTTTGTAAAGGACTTCAAAACCTTCGACTACATTGTTGCGCCCAGCGGTTCCTGTACCGGTTTTGTAAGAAACTACTATGGCAAATTGTTCGATAATTCAGCCGCACACAACGATGTGAAACTGCTGAAGAAAAACCTCTTCGAGTTTACCGAATTCCTCACAGACGTATTGCATGTAACAGACCTGGGCGCTACCCTCAATGGGGTGGCTACCTATCACGACGCATGCGGCGCCCTGCGGGAATGCCATATTAAAGAAGGCCCACGCAAACTGCTGGAAAAAGTAAAAGGACTGGAGCTGAAAGAGATGAACGACTGCGAAGTTTGCTGCGGATTTGGTGGTACTTTCGCTGTTAAGTTTGAACCTATTTCAATGGGAATGGGCGAGCAGAAAGTACACAACGCTGTTAACAGCGGAGCCGATTACCTGATCTCCACCGACCTTTCGTGCCTGATGCACCTGGATGGTTATATCCGTAAACACGGTACCAACATCAAAGTGATGCACATTGCAGATGTATTGGCCAGCGGCTGGTAATTCCAACGATCTGATTACGAAAATTGAATGCTATATGAACTATTGGCTGGTGAAATCTGAACCATTTAAATATTCTTGGGATCAGTTTGTAAAAGACAAGATCACCTTCTGGGATGGCGTGCGTAACTACCAGGCACGCAACAATCTCCGGGGCATGAAAAAAGGCGACCAGGTACTGTTCTATCACAGCAATGAAGGGATGGAAATAGTAGGGTTGGCCACCGTTGCCAAAGAAGCCTACCAGGATCCCACTACACCCGATCCAAACTGGGTAGTGGTAGACCTTAAACCATTAAAGCCCTTTAAAAAGGCCGTAACACTGGCCCAGATGAAAGCCGAAAAACGATTGGCCAACCTGTCGCTCATACGCCAGGGACGCTTATCGGTATGCGATGTGAAGCCGGAAGAGTTTGAAGCGATTATGGAAATGGGGGGTATGAAGAAGTAAGTATTTTTACAGAGATATGAATGCGAAGGTTATCTTTCTTTTGGAAGATAACCTTCGCCGTTTATGGAATTCCGGTCAGCTATTCATCATAGAGAAAATTCCAGCTCATGAAATATTCATTCATACTAGCCCTTTGCGTGGCAGTGGCCCTTTTGCCTGCATGCCGCAACAACAACAGCACCCCGGCGGTAGCAGAACTTAAACAGGAGGAAGCCGGAGGGGCAGCAGCGGTAACGGCCACTCAGGCGTTGGCTCTGCCTGATAACGACGCTGAGCAGGCCCCCGCGTTATCCATCTCCCAAAAAATAATAAAAAATGCGGTGCTCCGCTTTTCCACTTCCGATTTTGAAGCCTGTAAGAAACGTATAGCCGATACCGTTAAAAAATACGGCGGCTACATTGCCAGCGAAAAACAGGAAAATACCAATATGCAATGGCGGAATGAGGTAGCTATAAAAGTACCGGCAGCAGCCTTTGAACAATGCGTGGAAAGCCTCACCGGCGGCGCCTCCAGGGTGGATGAAAAAAGTATCACTTCCACCGATGTAACAGAAGAATATGTGGACCTCGACGCCCGCATGAAAGCACGCCTGGCCGTAGAGCAGCGTTACGTACAGATATTGCAGCAGGCGAAGAATGTAAAAGAAATACTGGAAGTGGAAGCACAGCTGAAAAGTATCCGCGAAGAAATTGAATCCGCAAAGGGCCGGTTACAGTACATGGATCATCATGTGGCTTACAGCAACATCAGCCTGGAGTATTATCAAACCTTTGCCAACTCGGATCCGCAGTCGCCGGGATTCCTGCAGCGGTCCTGGTTGTCGTTTAAAGACGGTTGGAACGGGCTTTTATCTTTTGCATTGGGTATACTGAGTGCATGGCCTTTGATTGTTGGTATTGTTTTTATTTTTATTTTTATAAAAAAAGGAATAGGGAGATGGAAATCCCGCAGAACCCCAACTAACGTAAACCAATAAACGAATTCACATGAAACCAAGATTGGTGGTGCTGACCGGAGCCGGCATCAGCGCAGAAAGTGGCCTCCGGACTTTCAGAGACACAGACGGATTATGGGAAGGCTACGATGTATATGAAGTGGCTTCCCCGCAGGGCTGGCAGAAGAACCCCGCCCTGGTGCAGGACTTTTACAACGGCCGGCGTCAGGACGTAAAAGCGGCGCTTCCCAATGCCGCGCATACGGGCCTGGCAAAGCTGGAAGAAAAGTATGATGTACGGATTATTACCCAGAATATCGACGACCTCCACGAAAGGGGAGGCTCTACCCGCGTGCTGCATCTGCACGGCGAAATTTTCAAGATGCGCAGTGTAGATAACGAGGAGCTGATTTATGATATCCACGATGATATTAAGATGGGCGATCTGGCAGAAGACGGCGGACAGCTGCGCCCGCACATCGTTTGGTTCGGCGAGGCAGTGCCTATGATTGAAAAGGCGGCGCGGGAAGTATGGGAAGCTGACGTGTTTGTGGTAGTAGGTACTTCTTTGCAGGTATACCCGGCGGCGAGCCTGTTGCAGTATGTAAAGCCCGGTGTACCGGTGTATATCATCGACCGGAAAATTCCTGAAGTAGCGGTGGCAGATAACCTGCACCTCATTGAAAAGCCTGCTACAGAAGGCGTACTGGAATTATTAAGTATCTTATAAAAATAAAAACCTCCCCGTTCCAGGGGAGGTATCACAAGTCCTTGTGCCCGATTAGAGTCCATCATAGGAAAAAAATAACTTTGCGCTTATTCAAAGCTTTCTTCAAATCTGATATCATACTCCTCTAATTCTTTTAGAACGGGGTTATATACTTCCGGCATTACCGGTATTTGTAGTCCTGTTAATGTTACCTTGTCCTGGAGGATCATTTTGGCCATGATGCCCAGCGGAAGCCCCACTGTTTTAGCCATTGCGGTGTGTATGTTGTCTTCGCCCTGAACAATCATGTAACTGTGCATCCTGGTGGCCATGTTGCGTCTTTCAAACTCAATTTCGTGCATCATTACAATCATGTCCTTGTCGGCAGGTTCCATTTTAAGTTTGTTTTCTACCAGGAACTGGAGGACGCCGGCATTGGTTTGTTCTCCTAAATTTATGACTTCTGTATTTAATAATCCCAGGAATTTTAACTGGCGGATCACTTTCGACTTGGTGCTAACGCCCAGAAACTGGGCCATATTCTCTTCCGGGGTGCCTGTTCCTTCTTTAACGGATTTGGTGGACCAGTCAGTATACGTAAGTTTATCTGTGGCAATTTTATGACGGTCGTCTGTCAGACCCAGCTTTATCAGGGCGTTCCAGCCTTCGCAAAAGTCGGGGTACCGGAGGGTGGCGCGCATAAAGGTGGCCAGTTCTTCCAGCTTATACGCCTGCATATACCCCAGTGAATCGCGGTTGGGATAGAAGGCCAGTTTACCGATGCCGGGTACCTGGATGGTTTTGGTATGATCAAAAAGTTGTTCGTAGCTGAGTTCCTTTACTTTTCCTTTTTCTTTGTAGGTAGCGCCGGAAATGCCTGCCATTACTATGTTCCGGGCGTTCCAGGATACTTTGTACTGCCAGGGATTATCATTGCTGTCGGGGGAGATAAGGCCACCGCAGTAGGATTTAAAGGAGAAGATCTGTCCGCCTTTCTTTTCAATGGAGTGAATGAGCTTCATGGCCGACATATGGTCGATACCCGGGTCCAGTCCCATTTCATACATAAAGAGCAAACCGGCTTTTTCAATTTCGGGTTGCAGTTGCCGTACTTCTTCGTCGATATAAGAGGCGGTGAGGAGGTTCTTTTTTGCCGCGAGGCAATCTTTGGCTACCAGGATATGCAGGGTGGCGGGTAAAAGGGAGATCACGAGGTCAGTATCGCGGATCAGTTGTTGTCGGGCCGCGTTGTCTTTGATATCGAGTGCGGCGGGTGTAGCATAATATGATTTTCCTGTTTTGGATTTGATGAGCGAAAGATCGTGATCTGCTACAGTGATATGCCATTTTTGTCGCGGTGCATTTGCCAACAGATAGTCGATCAGACTGGTGGCCGATTTACCGGCTCCAAACAACAGTATGTTCTTCATAGTCTTCTTTAGAAAAGTGATTAAGAATCAGGGGAATAACAGCACTTTTTATACTAATGTTCGAATTTTTAAGCAAATTCGGATTTGATCTTATTATATATATGTTTTCCGTTGATTCGAACAATTGATTATCAGCCTCTTAGAAACAAATACTTTGCCAATATTTATATTCTAATATATTAAAGGGTCTTAACATATTGCAGATAAAACAAAAACAGGGTTGTTTTACTATAACACAAATGCTATATAAATGGTTCTCATTCATTGTGTAAATCAATCATATATCGATATTGCAATATAATCGTTAATCCCTATGGCGTTTTTTATTCACATTCTTTGATTTTTAGGCCGGAATAAGGGCTGAAATGGCTATATTTGCCTTTATCTGTTTTACGCAGAAAAAACTGTAAATCAACACACAAAATGACAGAGCATACGGAAAATCATCAGGAAGGGAGAATTGTCCAGATAAATATCGAGGAGCAAATGAAAACGGCCTACATAGATTACTCTATGTCCGTGATCGTGGGCCGTGCCTTGCCCGATGTGAGAGATGGTCTGAAGCCTGTGCACCGGCGCGTTTTATTCGGAATGAATGAACTCGGCAACCACAGTAACAAGGCCTACAAGAAATCAGCGCGTATTGTGGGTGAGGTAATGGGTAAGTATCACCCGCACGGTGATGCTTCCATTTATGACACCATTGTACGACTGGCGCAACCCTGGAGCATGCGTTATCCAATGGTGGATGGACAGGGTAACTTCGGTTCGGTAGATGGCGACATGCCGGCTGCCATGCGTTACACCGAGATCCGCCTGCAGAAGATTGCAGAAGCCATGCTGGAAGACATCGAAAAGGAAACGGTGGACTTTACCAACAACTTCGATGACACCCTCGAAGAACCTACAGTGCTGCCTACCCGCATTCCCAACCTGTTGGTGAATGGCGCTTCCGGTATCGCCGTTGGGATGGCGACCAACATTATGCCCCACAACCTCAGCGAAGTGGTGGATGGCGCCATTGCCTACATTGAAAACAAAGAGATCACTATAGAAGAGCTGATCAAACACATTAAAGCACCTGATTTCCCGACAGGGGGTGTTATTTATGGTTTTGAAGGCGTTAAGCAGGGTTTTGAAACCGGCAGGGGCAGGGTAGTGGTAAGAGGTAAAATTACTTCTGAAACCGCGAAAAACGGCCGCGAAAAGCTGGTGATCTATGAGCTGCCTTACCAGATCAACAAGGCAGTGCTGCACCAGAAAATTGCACAGCTGGTAAATGATAAAATCATTGAAGGCATTTCCGATGTACGTGACGAAAGTGACCGTGAAGGTATGCGCCTGGTAATTGATCTGAAAAGAGAAGCAATCTCCAATGTGATCATCAACCAGTTATTTAAATACTCTGAACTGCAAACATCTTACGGTATCAATAACGTGGCGCTGGTAAAAGGCCGTCCGCGTATCCTGAACCTGAAAGATATGATTGCAGAGTTCATCGACTTCCGTCATGAAGTAGTAGTGAGAAGAACCCGCTTCGACCTGCGTAAAGCAGAAGAAAAAGCGCACATCCTCGCCGGTTACCTGATCGCGCTGGATCACCTGGACCAGGTGATTGCACTGATCCGCGCCGCTGCTACGCCTGATATTGCGAAGGAAGGGCTGATGACAGAATTCGGATTGTCTGAGTTACAGTCGAAAGCTATACTGGAACTGCGTTTACAACGTCTTACCGGTATGGAGCGCGATAAGATCCGTGCTGAGTACGACGACATCATGAAACTGATCACTTACCTGAAAGAAGTATTGGCTGATGAATCTTTACGTATGAAGATCATCCGTGAAGAACTGGAAGAAGTGAAGAAGAAATTTGGTGACGAACGTAAAACAGAGATCCAGTATCTCGCCAGCGAAATGAGGATCGAAGATATTATTGCAGAAGAAGATGTGGTGATCACCATTTCTCACCTGGGATATATCAAACGTACTTCTGCCTACGATTACCGTCAGCAGAAACGTGGTGGCCGTGGCGCCATTGGTGGTAAAACCCGTGATGAGGATTATATCGAGCACCTGTTCGTAGCCTCCACGCACCATACCATGCTGTTTTTCACGGAGAAAGGCCGCTGCTACTGGCTGAAGGTTTATGAAATTCCGGACGGAGAGAAGAGCGGTAAGGGACGTGCCATCCAGAACATGATCCAGCTGCCGGCCGATGATAAGATCCGCGCTATCATCGATATTAAAGACCTGAGTGATAAAGATTTTATCAATAACCATTATATTGTACTTTGTACCAAGAAGGGTATCATCAAGAAGACGATGGTGGAAGAGTTCTCCCGCCCGCGTCAGAACGGTGTAAATGCCATTACCATCAACGAAGGCGATGAACTGCTGGAAGCCAAACTGACTACCGGCGACAGCCAGATCATGATGGCCATCCAGAGCGGCCGCGCTATCAGATTCCCTGAAGCCACAGTGCGTGACACCGGTCGCGGCGCCATCGGGGTAAGAGGAATTGAGGTAGACAGCGACAAAGACGAGGTGGTTGGTATGGTTTGTGTTAATAAGGAAGATGAACAGAAAACCATCCTGGTGGTTTCTGAGAAAGGATTCGGTAAACGTACCAGCATCGATGAGTACCGTATTACCAACCGTGGCGGTAAAGGGGTGAAAACCATTAACATCACGGAGAAAACCGGTAACCTGATCGCAGTACTCGACGTAACAGAGAAACATGACCTGATGATCACCTGTAAGTCCGGTATCACCATCCGCATGGCTGTTGCAGATATCCGCGAAGCCGGCCGCGCCACACAGGGCGTACGCCTGATCCGCCTGGATGACAACGACGAAATAGCCGCTGTAGCACGGCTGGATGAACAGGAAGAAGAAGTAATCCACGCAGAAGAAGGCGAAGAAGGTAGCGAAACGCCCGCTGTAGCAAGTAATGAAACACCTGAAGCAGGTGAAAATGACAATACACCGGAAGGAACCGACGGTGAAGCTACTGACACTACAGAAGAATAAATAAATTATAGCCGGTAACAGGTCCTTAACCCGGTCTGTTACCGGTTTCTGATAAAAAAAATACAGCCAGCTTTTAGTGGTAACTATACTACTGGTTGTATTACTGTTTATTGGAGCACCATACTCTTATTGTAATCAGCAACTAAAAAAAACAAAAGCATGAAAAAATTATTGGTATCTCTTCTCTTTTGCACGGCCGGTGTATCGGTTATGGCACAACGGGCAAAAGTTAGCAGTGCGGATGAGAACCTGAAGAAGCAAGATCTGGAAAAAGCCAAAGCGGATATTGACGCAGCATTACAGAATGAAAAGACCAAGAACGACGCTAAAACATGGCTGGTAGATGGTAAGATCCTGGAAGCTATGGGCACCAAGCAGAAAAGTTCTGCACTCGCAACAGAAGCTTTTGCTGCCTTCAAAAAAGCGTTGGAAATAGATCCTAAAATGAAAGAAGCTGTTCTGGAAATGAACCAGCCGTTATTCAATGTATACGCTACTATCGCCAACGCCGGTTATGCTAACCTGAATGAACAGAAATGGGACTCCTCCCTGTATAACTTCAAACAGGCATTTGAAGTAGCTGACTTCTATAACAGTAAAAACCTTGGTGGCTCTATTCCTACAGATACTGCCCTCACTTTTTACGTTGGTTACGCTGCCAACCAGGCCGGTAAAAAAGATGATGCTTTCACCTACCTGAAAAAAGCAGCAGATCTGCAGTTCAAAGGCGAACCAGCACTCTATGTAATCCTGGGTCAGCTGTATGAAGAAAAAGGCGATCAGGCAAACTGGCTGAAAACTATTGAACAGGCTAAAGGTTTATTCCCTAAGGATAAACGCTTTAACGATATGGAAATGGCTTTCTACAGCAAAACAGGTAAAACCAACGAATTACTGACCATGCTGGAAAAGAAGATTGCCGAAAATCCAAACGACCAGCCAGCTGTACTGGATTACGCTATCCGCGTAGATAACCTGGCTAATCCCCGCGACGATAAAGGCGGTGATGCTCCTAAACCAGCTAACTACGAAGAACTGATAGGTAAAGCAGAAGCAGCTTACAAGAAAGCTATCGAAATGAACCCTGCTGATGCTACCGCTAACTTCCAGCTGGGCGCACTGTACTTTAACCGCGCAGTTGTTTTCAACAAAGAACTGAATGGCCTGGACAGCAAACAGCAAACTTCTCCCAAAGCCAAAGAATTACAGGGAAAAGTAGAAGGCCTGATGGGGCAGGCATTACCTTTCTTCGAGAAAGCTGATGCAGGCTTTACTGCTAAAGCCAGCAGCCTCGATGCCAGCGACAAACAAACTTACGAAAGCTGCCTCTATGCACTGCAGAAGATCTATGCGATCAAAAACAACACTGCAAAAGTAGAAGAAGTGAAAAAGAAACTGGACAGTTTGAAATAATAACTGCCCTGATATTATTGAAAAGAGCTCACTTTATAGTGGGCTCTTTTTTTGCGTATAAGGGTCGCTGATTTGTATCATTTCCCGCGATTCTCCCATACATAAAAAATCCCGTTAACCGGGAAGGCCAACGGGACTATTAACTCAAACGCTGTATGGTGCTGAATTATGCTTTCTTAGGAGCAGGAGCAGCTTTCTTTGCATGTTCGTGTTTAGCGGCTTTCTTAGTAGTATCAGCAGCTGGTTTTGCTTCAGCTTTTGCTTCAGTTTTAGCAGCTTTCTTTGCAGGTTTAGCAGCTGGTGCTTGTGCGAAAGATGCAGCAGAAATGCTCATTACTACTACAGCGGCGATCAGGCTTTTTTTCATGATGTTGTCTTTTTAAAATGATTAGATGAAGAATATTTTGTTATAGTTTCTGTAGTAAAAATACATCAGCAAAGAAGGTATTGGCAGGATGTTTCGGTGAACAGGGAATTACTGTCGTTGAACAGGGAAAAATGTACGGTAATATATAGCAGGGAATTATAACAGGATGTGGATTGCCTCCTGTACAGCCTGTATACACAGCTGTTTCAGGGTATTGAACTGGCTGGCCACCATGCCGGGGTGATAGTTGTTTTCCTGTAGTTTTTCCAGCGGTTCCAGGATAGGATACAGGTGATCCTGCAAACCGATAAAGGATACGGTTGTTTTCAGGTTGTGTGCAGTGGAACGTATAGCGGGAATGTCTTCCGCCACCACCGCCTGTTTCAGCAATGATAATTCTTCCGGCAGTTGCGCAATGAATTGCTCCAGCATCGTTTTTTCGAAGTGGCTGTTGCCTTTGGAAAGATCGTGGAGATAATTCAGGTTGATAAGATGCTGTGCGCCATTTTCATTTGGCAGGTGATAAACAGCTGGTAACTCCCGGGGCGGCAGTTTGCCAATGTATACCTGGATCATCCTATACAGGTCCTCTTCAATAATGGGCTTGGAGATATATTCATTCATGCCCATCTGGAGGCATTTTTCACGCTCTCCGGCCATGGCGTGGGCGGTCATGGCAATTACGGGAATAGTGGAGTGCAGCTCATGCCGGATGGACTGTACGGCAGTGTAGCCGTCCATTTCCGGCATTTGGATATCCATCAGCACCAGGTCGTAGTGCTGCCGGTCCAATGCCTGCAATACTTCCCTGCCATTGCTCACAATTTTATACTGCAATTGCCAGCTGCCCAGCAAGTGACGCAGCAGGTTCTGGTTCATCCTATTATCTTCTGCCACCAGCAGCCGCACATCGGGATGTAAGGGGAGTTGGTCGTTCTCCGTAAAATAATGATGTCCTTCTTCTGACAATGACTCACCTAATGTATAGGGCAATTCCACTTTGAAGGTGGCGCCTTCACCGGGTTTGCTTTCCACGGAAATAAAACCATTCTGTAATTCTATCAGTTGTTTTACGATGGTGAGCCCCAGACCCGTTCCGCCGAACTTACGCGTGGTGGCGGCTTCCGCCTGGTGAAAGCGGTCGAAGATGCGTTGCTGCATAGCGGGGTCAATACCAATACCGGTATCACTAACGGTGAATAATATACGAACCGCATTCTCTTCTGCCCATACTTTCGCCACATGTATGCGTACTTCGCCTTCACTGGTAAATTTAATGGCGTTGCTGGTAAGGTTCACCAGCACCTGTGTCAACCGCATTACATCTCCATATAAAATATCCGGTACCTCTTCGTCGATGGTAACAGCCAGCCGGAGTTGTTTTTCCTCGGCTTTGGGTTTGAACATGGTGTTTACGCCATGCAACACGCTGCGCAGGCTGAAGGAGGTAGCTTCTATGCGCATCATACCGGATTCTATTTTGGAGATATCCAGGATGTCGTTGATGATTTCGAGTAAGCTCTGGCCTGCGCTTTCTATGGCGCCTACATATTCTTTGGATTTATCGTTGAGCGGTTGCGCTTTAAGCAGGTTGGTGAAACCCAGCACCGCATTCATGGGAGTCCGTATTTCATGGCTCATATTGGCCAGGAACTGGTCTTTTATGGTGGCTAGTTTTTTCTCCTGCTGCTGCGATTCATCCAGCGCTTCTATGAGTTGCTCCTGCCGGTGGATACGGCTGGTGATATATAAAAACGCGAGCAGGCTCATTAAACAGGCAAAGAACACCAGTACGGTGCCCCAGCGCTGGGCTTTTTGCCCGCTGCTGTCTATCAGGTGGGTTGTGCGGTTCACCTCCGATTGCCGGGTGGTATCCAGTTGCCGCAGAATACCGTTGATGGCTTCGCCCAGCCGCCTTCCTTTCTGGTTGTTGATTAATTTTTCAGCGGCCCATTTACCCTGGCTGTAAAAAGTATCCAGCACCATCAGGTTAAAGGTGTTCTTTTCATCTACCAGGTAGTTGAGCTGGGTAAGCAGTTTCTCCGTGCTGTCGTTTTTGATGATTTTATTGATCTCTTTAAGATCTGCCTTAATAATGGCTATTTCGGCTTCAATGCCGGTAATATGAATAGTGTCCTGGGAAATAACTGCGCCACGTACCTTGCTGTCGGTTTTGGCCATATTGGTTTGCAGCTTCTGGAGTTCGTTCTTTACATTCAGTTCCTGTAACAGCTGCTCATTGCCTTTGATCAGCTTATGGATATTGTTGGCGGAGTTGAATTGCAGCACCACAAATAATATCATTCCGGTAATGAACAGGCCGAGGAGGTAATATTTGATTCTTTTAGGCTGCATGACAGTTTAGTACATATAAACGCTGATATAGGAAAGCCGGTTCAATAAAAGTAGCAATTTTATTGCTCCTTCCTTCAGATAATTAGCCTCAGCGTGATAATTCGCTGAGGCTAATTATGTTGACAAAGCAATGTGATTATTTTGCTTTGGGTGCAGCCGGAGCAGCAGCAGGTTTTGCTGTATGATGATGCTTCGCATGTGTTTTGTGAGCAGGCGCCTTTGCAGTCGCTTCTTTTTTTGTTTCTTTTTTAGGCGCAGTGGTCTGTGCAAAAGATGATGCACTCATAAACAACATAGCTGCGGCGATTACAATACCAAACTTTTTCATGGCTGTATATTTTATTTAGTGATCAATTGTTTGACGACATAAAGGTACATCCACTTCAAAAGTGAGGGTAATACTAATGGCCCAACAGGCAGCAGCTATCGGTCAAAAAGGGGAAAGTGTCGTTGAGCTACAGGAGGTTCAGTTTATTATTCAGTGCAGAACGGTAGGCATCTGCTACGGGAATCGCGTTTTTATTGATAATGATCGTGCCGTCTTCAATAGACTCAATTTTGTCGAGCGCTACGATATAAGACCGGTGCACACGCATGAATTTACCAGCAGGCAGTTTCTCTTCCAACGCTTTCAGTGTGGTATGGATGGCGTGGAATTTCTGCGGGGTATTTAATTTTACATAATCGCCCATTGCTTCCAGGAAAAGGATGTCTTCTGTTTTTATTCTCTTCAGAACACCATTATCACGTATAAATACAAACTCGGTATCGGATACCTGTAGTTCGCGGTGATTGCTGTCGGCGATTTCGCGGGCTTTTTCAATGGCCTGGATAAAACGGGCGGGTTGTACGGGCTTAATCAGGTAGTCGGCCACATTCAGCTCAAACGCTTCCACTGCATAATCTTTTTTTACCGTGGTAAAGATGATCACCGGACGTTTCTTCCCCAGGTTGCGGGTAAGCTCCAGACCACTCATACCGGGCATTTCTATATCCAGCAACAGGAGATCTATCTTTTCTTTCTGTAAAAAATTATATGCTTCCATAGCGCTGCTGCATTCACCTGCCACATGTAATTGTTCCACATGACTGGCTAATTGCTTCATGGCGGTACGTGCCAGCTTATTATCGTCTACTATCAGGCAATTCATGCGGCTAATTTAAGTACAAATCGTAATATAAAATCATCTCAGCCGCAACTGCGATGCAGTTTTTTCCGGCGGGGTTTTAAGTTTAATTTTTACATTTGTAAAGATGAAGTGGTTACTTTACATACTAAGCTGTTATATCCTGCTGCTGTCGTGCATTCCCTGCAACGACTACCAGCCGGCAAACAGCAGCATGGCGGTACAACTCACCACTTCCCACGATCACGAAACACAACCGGACTACTGCTCGCCGCTTTGCGTATGCAGTTGCTGCAATGTACAGGCCACTCCCGGTGTGGTAGTCACCGTTTATTTTATGGCGCAACGGATCATCATAGATTACCCACTGTTGCCTGTTAATTCGCTTCCTTCCTTATCAGATAATATCTGGCAGCCCCCACAGCTGGTTTAATCCGTTTTACAGATGTTTTTGCTATGAGCATATCCGTGCCTTTTACCGGTGCAGATATGGCTATGGTACGTCATTTTATTACTTATTGAATCAATCATGCTGGATAAGATCATTCGTTTCTCTGTGAGGAACAAATTAATGATAGGGATATTTACGTGTGCCCTGGCGGCATTTGGCGTGTACTCCCTATTACGTTTACCGGTAGATGCAGTACCGGATATCACCAACAACCAGGTGCAGGTGATTACACAATCGCCTTCACTCGCGGCGCAGGAAGTGGAAAGACTCATTACCTTTCCTATTGAGCAAACAATGGCGGTAATACCGGAACTGGCGGAAATACGCTCTATTTCCAGGTTTGGACTGTCGGTGGTCACCATTGTATTTCACGATAATGTAGATATTTACTGGGCCCGTCAACAGGTGAATGAAAAACTGGGCGAAGCCAGAACCAATATACCTCCCGGCATCGGCGCCCCGGAAATGTCGCCCATTTCCAGCGGCCTGGGGGAAGTATACCAATATGTGCTGCATCCGCGGAAAGGATATGAAGAAAAGTTCGACGCCCGTGAGCTGCGTACTATACAGGACTGGTATGTAAGACGGCAGCTGCTGGGAACGCCGGGTGTAGCCGAAGTAAACAGCTTTGGCGGGATGCTGAAGCAATACCAGGTAACGCTGAACCCGGACAAACTCCGCAGTCACCACCTGGGCATAGCCGATGTGTTCAACGCCATGGAAAGGAATAACCAGAACACCGGTGGCGCTTATATCGACAAGAAACCCAACGCTTACTTCATTCGCAGCGAAGGACTGATCAGCAGTTTGGCGGATATAGAAAAGATAGTGGTGAAGAATACACCGGATGGATTGCCCGTATTGATAAGAGATATCGCTACCGTGCAGCTGGGCGATGCGGTTCGTTATGGCGCGCTTACCCGTAATGCAAACGGAGAAGCCGTTGGCGGCATTGTAATGATGCTGAAAGGGAAAAACTCCAACGAGGTAGTGAAAACGGTGAAAGCCAGGATCGCAGAGATACAGAAAACCCTGCCGCCCGGTGTGGTAATAGAACCTTTCCTGGACCGCAGCGAATTTGTAGGCAGGGCTGTGGGCACGGTACAAAAGAACCTGGTAGAAGGAGCGCTCATTGTTATCTTCGTACTCGTACTATTCCTCGGGAACCTGCGCGCAGGGCTGATTGTAGCCTCAGTAATCCCTTTGTCGATGTTGTTTGCCATTTCTATGATGTACCTGTTCGGGGTATCGGGCAACCTGATGAGCCTGGGAGCTATCGACTTCGGGCTGATCGTAGATGGCGCCGTAATTATAGTAGAAGCCACATTACACCATCTTGCCGGGAGAAATAAAACCGGGCAACTGATACGCTTATCACAGCAGGAAATGGACACCGAAGTATTTGAGGCTGCCAGCAAGATCCGCAGCACCGCCGCCTTTGGTGAAATCATTATCCTCATCGTATACCTGCCTATACTTGCTTTAACCGGTATTGAGGGCAAGATGTTCCGCCCGATGGCGCAAACCGTTTCCTTCGCCATCCTCGGCGCTTTCATCCTGTCGCTCACCTATGTGCCCATGATGTCCGCGCTGATGCTGAGTAAAAACCTGGATAATAAAGTTACGGTGGCCGACCGCCTCATGCGCTTCTTTCAGCGTATATACGACCCCGTTATCCGGGGCGCATTGCGCGCAAAGGCGTTGGTAACGGGGGCGGCTATACTGCTTTTTGTGATCGCATTATTTTTATTTGGTAAGATGGGGGGAGAATTTATTCCTACCCTGGAAGAAGGCGATTTTGCCGTGGAGACACGGCTACTCACCGGTAGCTCACTGTCGGAAACAATCGACAAAGTGAGCCTGGCCTCCGGTATAATAATGAAACAATTTCCCGAAGTGAAAGAAGTGATCGGCAAAATAGGCGCCGCAGAAATACCCACAGACCCCATGCCGATGGAGGCCTGCGACCTTACCATTTTACTGAAGCCCAGGAAAGAATGGACCAGTGCCCGCAGCCGGGAAGAACTGGCCAATAAAATGCAGGAAGCCCTGGAGGTCATACCTGGTGTGAGTTTTGGCTTTTCGCAGCCTATCCAGCTACGGTTTAACGAACTGATTTCCGGCGTGCGGCAGGATGTAGGCATTAAGATTTTTGGAGAAGACCTCGCCACGCTGGCTTCACTGGCCGATAAAATAGGCCGCATTGTGAACCGTACGCCCGGCGCTAAAGATCTGTACGTAGAGCAAACCGGCGGGTTGCCACAGATAGTGGTAACAGCCGACCGGGACAAGATAGCCCGTTACGGACTTGATATCGCCACCATTAATCAAACTATTAACACCGCTTTCGCCGGTCAGAGCGCCGGACTGGTATATGAAGGGGAGAAGCGTTTCGACCTGGTATTGCGGCTGGATCAACAAAGCCGGCAGCAGCTGGCGGATGTACAAAACCTGTATATCACCACACCATCCGGCAACCAGGTGCCGCTACAGGAAGTAGCGGAAGTGAAATTGACGACCGGTCCCAACCAGGTGCAAAGAGAAGATGCGAAAAGGCGTACCATCGTTGGTTTTAACGTTCGTGGCCGCGATATCACCAGCGTGGTAGAAGAGATTGAAGCAGCTATCGGCAAAGAGGTAAAGCTACCCGCTGGTTATTTTATCCGGTACGGCGGGCAGTTTGAAAATCTGAAAGAAGCCAACCGGCGTTTAGCCGTTGCCGTACCCGTGGCGTTGTTGCTGATTTTTGGCTTGCTCTATTTTACTTTTCACTCTGTAAAACAATCGCTGCTCATATTTACCGCCATCCCGATGTCGGCCATAGGAGGCGTTTTTGCGTTGATGCTGCGCGGTTTGCCTTTTAGTATTTCCGCTGGGGTAGGATTCATTGCATTGTTTGGTGTGGCCGTATTAAATGGCATTGTGCTGATAGGAGAGTTCAACCGTTTAAAACAGTCCGGCTTGCAGGACCTGAACAGCGTGGTACTAAATGGAACGGCTACACGATTACGGCCGGTACTCATGACGGCTTTTGTGGCGTCGCTCGGTTTTTTACCGATGGCCCTGGCCACCAGCGCAGGAGCGGAGGTACAGCGTCCGCTGGCTACCGTGGTAATAGGAGGATTGATTACTTCTACCTTGCTCACCCTCCTGGTGTTGCCGTGTTTATATATCTATTTTGAGAAAGGTTTTTCAAAACATACATTATGAAGATCTGGATATTAACAGGCTTGCTGTTACCTGCGATGGCCGTGGCGCAATCGCAGGCGCTGACACTGGAAACAGCGGTGCAGCTGGCCTTGCAGCAAAACAAAGGACTGAAATCTGCCGATGCTTCCATCGGTTACTACCGTAAAATGACAGGCACCAGCGGGGAGATCCCGAAAACAGATGTGAACCTGCAGTACGGACAAACAAACAGTTATGTTGCGAATGATAACAACTACAGCGTAACACAAACCATTCCTTTTCCCACCGTGTTCGGCGCCAGGAAGGAACTGAATAATGCGCAGGTAGATAAAGCCGTATGGTTTAAAGCCGTTACGCAAAATGAACTGGTGTACCAGGTGAAGCAGGTATATGTACAGCTGCTGTACCTGCAGGAAGTAAGAGCCCTGATCATGCGGCAGGACAGCATCTTCACCAGCTTTGCCCGCAGCGCGGATCTGCGTTACCGCACCGGGGAAAGCAGGATGCTGGAGAAGATCGCTGCTGAAGGACGGCTCAATGAAGTAAAGAACTCCCTGCGTCAGAACGAGGCGAATCTTAAAATTTATACCGCCAGGTTGCAGGCATTACTGGGCATCACTACCCCGGTTACTATAACGGAAACGGCTATACCGGATGCTAGGCTTTCCCTCGTAAATGATTCCGCAGCGGTGGCTGCCAATCCGCAACTGCAATACCTGAAACAGCAGGTAACCATTGCGGAGAAGCAAAAGAAGTTGTTCAAAGCAGCGATACTGCCGGATATCATGGTAGGTTATTTTAACCAGTCGTTTATTGGCACCCCGCTGAATGCTTCAGGCGCGCCGCTGGCCACCAACAGCAACCGTTTCCAGGGATTCCAGGTTGGACTGGCACTGCCCATCTGGATGGGGCCACTTAAAGCAAAAGTAAGGGCGGAAGAAAAGCAGCAGCAGGCTGCCAGTTTGCAGTTTGATAATAATGTGATACAGCTGCAATCCCAGTATGAACAGGCAGTACAACAGTTTATCAAAAACAGGAACAGCCTGGAGTTTTATGAAAGCACGTCGCTGCCAAACGTGGAGTTGCTTTTGAAACAATCTGAGAAATCATACAGCAGTGGAGATATTGGCTATGCAGAATACTTTCTTAACCTGGAGCATGGGCTCACCGCCCGGCAGGGATACCTGCTGGCCCGCAATGAAGTAAAACAGGCAGAATTATATATGGCTTACCTGGCAGGTCAGCAGTAAGGTCATCAACAAAAAAATATCATCATGCAATTATTCAAAAAACATATAGCCTTTACCGTTATCATCTTCTTTCTTGTTTCCTGTGGAAGCAAACAAACACCCGCTACTACAGATGCCCATGATCATGAAGAAGAAGCCGGTGTTGTAGAGCTGACTGCCGAGCAGTTTAAAACAGCAGGGATCACTTATGGTAAACCTGAGAACCGGCAGATCAGCGGCGCCGTGAAAGTAAATGGCCTGCTGGATGTACCACCGCAGCAACAGGTAAGCATTTCTGTACCGATGGGTGGATTTATAAAACAAACCAGCCTGTTGCAGGGCATGCCGGTAAAACAGGGGCAGGTAATTGCGGTACTGGAAAACCTCGACTACATCCAGTTACAGCAGGATTACCTGGAAGTAAGCAGTCAACTGGAGTATGCCACAAAGGAACACGACCGTCAGCAGGAATTGGCCAAAGAAAATGTAAACGCCCTGAAAACGCTGCAGCAGGCCAAAGCCAGCTGGCAAACTCTGTTGGCGAAAGAAAATGGACTCAGGCAAAAATTGTCGGTGCTGAACATCAACCTTACTGCTTTGCAAAAAGGGAATATTCAACGTACAGTCAATGTATATGCGCCTATCAGCGGTTATGTAACACAGGTGAATGTTAACCTGGGCCAGTTTGTAACGCCGGCGGATATACTTTTCCGCATTGTAAATACCGAGCATCTGCATGCGGAGCTGACCGTGTTTGAAAAAGATGTACCACGGTTAAAGATCGGGCAGCTGGTGCGTTTCACGCTCGCCAATGAAACTACGCCGCGTACCGCCACGGTTCACCTGATTGGCCGCGAAATAAGCCCGGAACGTACGGTAAGGGTGCATTGCCACCTGGAGGAAGAAGATACGCAGCTGCTTCCGGGCACTTACCTGCAGGCGATGATTGAAACCGGCGCTGCTGCCGTAAAGGCGTTGCCCGACGCTGCTGTGGTGAATTTTGAGAACAAGGCATACGTGTTTGTAAAGAAACCGGGCGCAGACAGCACCTTTCATTTCAATATGCTGGAGATAAAGAAAGGCAACAGTGAACTGGGTTATACCGAAGTAACCTTCCCGGCAGACGCGCCGGAAGGGGATGTAGTGGTGACAGGCGCATATGATCTGCTGGCCAAGCTGAAAAACAGCGGAGAGCACGAAGGGCACTAGCCAGGTATTCATCTTATTAATTTAAATAATTTCATATATTTGAAATTAATAATTAGTAAGAAGATGAACTATTTGAGATGGCCCGTTCTTTTGGGAGCTTTGCTGATCAGCAGTTTCGCCATAGCCCAGGTTCCGGTGGTAACACTGGGGCCCGACTTTGCCGAGCCGGGGGATGGCTGGGATAAACTGATGCAGTTGAAGAATGGTAATACCGTATACCTGCATTTCTCCAAAAAGGACGGGCTGCTGGTAAATATTTATGACACCGCCCGGGCCCTGAAAGCAACCGATACGGTACACGCGCAGCAGTGGAATGCGGCCGACCTGGAGTCTACTGAAATAGATGGCATCTTTGAAATAAACGGTCAGCCGGTACTGTTTCTTCAACAATTGGTGAAATACAATCCCGTGATGTTCCGCCTTATACTGGATGGGGAAACAGGGAAGTTACTGCGGGAGGATAAACTGGGGGAACTGCCTACTATACAGCACCGCAGCGTATTTATAGACGATAATCTCGCTTCCCATGATATGTATGTAGAGAAAGATGCCAACAGCGATTACTATGCAGTAGCCATGTTTTCAGGAGCGCCTATTCAGAAAAACGACAGCGTGCATGAACGCATCCGGATACTGCACTTTTCACCGGCTCATGAAATCATTAACAACGGATTGTTTTACCTGCCTGATTCTTCGTATAGCTATTT
The DNA here is from genome assembly GCF_037483205.1 of Chitinophaga sp. CCNWYY40. Taxonomy (NCBI): domain Bacteria; kingdom Pseudomonadati; phylum Bacteroidota; class Chitinophagia; order Chitinophagales; family Chitinophagaceae; genus Chitinophaga; species Chitinophaga sp. CCNWYY40. The sequence goes on along the minus strand of NZ_JBBHLF010000002.1, from coordinate 731,185 downwards.
CAGTTATATCAACATGGCGGTGAAGGGAAAAGAAAAAGTATACCTGGGCACAGTGGGTTTTAATGCCAAACGAAAAGACGGCGACGCAGGAACGAAGGTGCTCTTTTCTATGCTATCGCCCGATTCGGCTACGTTTGCACATGAAGTGCTGGATTACACGGCCGGCTTTGGAAATGTAGGCGGAGAAGTCCAGGTGACTGCCTCCCAGGTGCGGATGCTGCTCTATGTATCTTCCAAACAAAAAGAAGGGTACACGGGTATCATGATGAATGCTTTCCGGGAGTCTACCGGTAAACTGAAGAAGCACGTGCAGCTGTTGTTTCCGGAGCTTTCACGTAATGTGCAGCAGAACCTCAACTACAAAGAAGAATACAAAGGCACGCCACAACGGTTACACCTGAACGAAGATGGAAGCAGCACGCTGCTGATGGAAAGTCTTTCGTTTTTTAAGCAGGGTAATTCCCAGCTGAATAAACTGCACACCAATCTCGGTGATATCGGGATCACGCTGCTGGATACGGCAGGAAGGGAGAACTCCACCCTGGCCGTTTCCAAATACCAGGTGATCACAGGTGTTTGTGAGCCTTTTCAATTGCAACGCCGCAGTAAAAGTGAATGGGTATTCCGTAATAAGATCGCCGCGCTCAATACCAACACCTGGTTGTCGTATGATTATATTCCTGTGCCTGATGTATCCTTTGTACTTTTCAACGACTATCTCCAATACCTCGATACCGGCGGACAGGATAAAGTGCGTAAGCCCCTGAAATATGCAACAGACGCGAACTTTGTCTGCTACCGTTTTTATAAAGGAAAGATGGACCGGTTATTTCTCTTCGGTACGCCGGAAGTTACAAAGGGATATGCCTGTATGATGGGAGCGGCAGATTATAACGCACAAACGCGGATGTATGCCACCGTGTTGGTTTCACGAAAGGGCCTGGAGAAAAAAGCAAATATCGCGTGGATAAAGTTTTAGTCGCCGCACTTATTCAAAGACTGGTCCATCCTTCAGAAATTATGTTTGTCCGGAATTGGTTAACCGCGTTATGCGCCAGTCGCGTTGGTTCGGGTAAACGGTAGCCTTTTATGCATTGCATCAGGACTGCTGTACTGCCCGGAATATCTATCAAATGTCCGGGCGACACGAAAATAGGCGCCACTTTGCTTTTACTCCGGAGCACATTACCCAGCTGTTGCCCCTGTTTATCCGTTAACGGTGTATAGCTGCCTTTTTCTATACCCGGTTCTTCATAAATACCAAATAACTTCTTCTTCGCGCTGCCGATGGAAGGTTGTTGTGTGAGCACTCCAAAATGACTGGCGATACCCATGCGGCGCGGATGCGCAATACCATGACCATCTACCACCAGGATATCCGGTTTTACCGGCAGTTGCGCCCAGGCGTCCAGCAATGCGGGTACTTCCCGGAAGGCAAGGAACCCGGGAACGTAAGGGAATAGTACCTCTTTTTTTACAAGACTATAGCCAACCGGTTTCAGCGAAGGAAATTCCAGCATTACAATACCGGCGTACACGGTAGTGCTGAATTTATTGAAAGAAATATCTGCTCCGGCCACATAGTTTAACGGGCCGTTGTACGGTGTTATCTTTACTGAATCTTTTAATTCCTTTTGTATGATGGTGGCTTCCGGAACGGTAAGTGTGTTGTAATCGATCATGGATTCCGTTATTTATCTTCTGCTCAGAAAAGGGTTAACTGGTCGCCGCTTTTGGGTGCCGATGGTTTTACAGCTTTCCCGAAAACGGTTCTGCCGCCGTATTTCCAGGAATCGCGGCGTTCCTGTTCTATTACGTTTTCAAAATTGGTATTTGGTTCAAAATCTTTTTCAATCTGCTGCGAAAGTACCGACAGCTTTCTGATGGCATCCTTCTTATCTGATTCCCCGATCTTAGCTTTTTGCAGCGCTTCTTTCAGGGTATGAATGGTTTCGTCATAGATCCGGGTGGGTACCGGGAAAGGGTGACCATCCTTGCCGCCGTGTGCAAACGAAAAGCGGGCGGGGTCCTCAAACCGGGAAGGCGTGCCGTGAATTACTTCACTCACCAGCGTAAGCGACTGCAGCGTTCTGGGGCCTACGCCTTCCAGCATCAGAAGGGTTTCAAAATCAGCGGGACTGGTATCGTGCGCCAGGGCCAGCACGCTTCCCAATCTTTTCAGGTTTACGTTTTCTGCTCTCACATCATGATGGGAAGGCATTACGAGGTTGCGTATTTCCGGCAGCAGGTGCACCGGTTTTTCTTTTGTAAGCTGAAGGATCCCGGCTTTGGTAGTACCGGCCTCTAAATCGGTGAGGTTGAGGATCCTGCCCTGGTTACGTCCGTAGATAAAAGTATGGGGTGCTTCCGTATACGATTGAAAGGCCGACGAATGCCAGTGATAGCGCCTTGCCATACTGCTCGCATCATTCATGCCCTGTTGTACTACCGCCCATTCGCCTTCATCCGATAAAATGAAGGAATGCAGGTACAGCTGAAAGCCATCCTGGACGGCGGTGTTATCCACTTTAGCGGTGAGTTTGCTGCTGTACACGAGCTGGTCGCCGGGTAAGCCGGTTTTGTTGGCAATGACGGTGAGTTCCGCAGGCGTTTGTTTACTGTGGCGGCCTTTACCGCCGCAGATATAGATACCCAGTTCAGCAGAACGGGGATTGATTGCTTTTTTCAGGGCGCCCATTACGCTGGTGGTAATGCCTGACGAGTGCCAGTCCATACCCAACACGCAGCCCAGCGCCTGGAACCAGCAGGGATCGCTGAGTTTTCTGATCACTTCTCCTTTACCGTAGTCTGTCACAATAGCCTCTACAATAGCGCCGCCCAAAAGGCTCATCCGCTTTGCCAGCCAAGGTGGAACCTGGCCGTAATGTAAAGGCAGATCTGCATATGATGGCATAATAATTCAATTAAAGATCTTACGATGGGTTGGCCTGTATCTCGTATTGGGAGATGTTGCTATTCGTCAACAGGAAATTATCAAACTGCTCCATTTTTTCGTGGCTGCCCCGCACCGCGTAATTCACTTCCACAATATGTTCCTTTCTTATTATCATCATTCTTTTATACTTCAGATTAAATCCCTGTAGGATATTTTCAACCTCTATATGTGGAAATTTTTCTTCATGAAAAAAAATTGTGTAATAACGTTTAACATTTATGTCCGCAATTTTTCTTTCTACAAATTCCAGTACAATCAATACAATCAGCGCACCGGCAAGGGCTGAAGCGGCCAGCAGGTACTGGCTCATACCAACGGCCATTCCTATGGCGGCAGCAATCCAGATAGATGCTGCTGTAGTAATGCCATCTATGCTGTAATCCCCTTTGAAAATAACGCCGGCCCCAATGAAACCCACGCCCGTGAGGATATTGGAGGCTACACGGTCTGCCGAATGGGGATATCCCAATTCAGCAGAAAGTATCGTGAATACGGTGCTGCTCATGCATATCAACGTCATGGTACGCATGCCTGCGGCCTTTCGTTTATATTCTCTTTCAAGACCCAATAATGCACCCATCACCAATGCTATCAGCACTTTCAGTATCTGGTCTTCTTCTATGATATGCAATACATCTTTCATCATCTGAAAATATATACCTGCAAATGTACGTGTTGGCACAATTCTTTCCTTTAACAATTGTAACAGGATATTGAACTGCTTGCTTTAATGTCTGTTATAAAATACAATCTATCATTATAAAAAAACACAACGATGGAAGCCTTTTTCTATAAATCATGCGTGGTACTTTGTTTAACCGGTATCCTGAGTTTTTTTCTCTTTGCCTGTAACAGTTCAAAGGAGGCCAGCAAGGAAGCCGATTCCGCCGCTGTATCCATGCCTTCAGTAGACAGCACCAGTGTTATACCAGTAGATACTGCTAAAACCAAACCGGATTCAACCCGCTTATAAACTGCTACACCTGTTTAAGGAGGACGCTTTGTTAACTGATATAACCGCATTACCTCACCCTTAAACACTCAGTTTATGAAAGTAACACACATGCTCATGCTGGCAGGTATATCGGCATTCATGCTCGCTGCATGCGGAAACGGTAATAAGTCCGGGACTGATTCAACGGTAAACACCACAGACACGGCCGGTATGATACAACAAGACACTGTGCCTGCGGCACAGGCGCCTCCGGGAGCCATCAATCCAGGGGAAGATTCATCCCGCTTTGGGACTGGCACCGGCGATTCATCCAAAAACAGACCACGGCCTTAGCCGTACTTATAATGCCTCTGGTATTTGTTTTCCTGCAACGGAAAGCGATCCCCCGGAGGCATTATAGATTTTATCCCGCTTTTTACAATATATTTGGATACGTTTCGTCTACCTCTATTAATAAAGACAATATCCGAATGCAAAACGACACCACAACCCCGGCGGTAAAGCAACCCATTAAGGTAGCCGCTCTGAAAAAAACATTCCGTCTGTTCCGTTATGTAAAACCCTACTGGCCTGAGTTTTCGTTAGGTCTTGTTTTTCTCCTGATTTCAAGTTTAGCCGGATTGGCCTTCCCGAAACTATTGGGTAACCTGGTAGATCCGAAAAGCAATGAACACCTGTTTAATGGCATGAACAAAGCCGGCGTACTGCTGATCGGTGTACTGGTGGCCCAGGCCATTTTCTCTTTCTTTCGCATTGTGTTATTCGTTAATGTAACAGAAAAAACACTGGCCACGCTTCGTCAAACTATTTATAGTCACCTGATCCGCCTGCCGATGAAATTTTTCCTGGAAAGAAGGGTGGGAGAGCTTAGCAGCCGTATTTCCTCTGATATTTCCCTGTTACAGGAAACTTTTACCACCACCCTGGCAGAGTTTATCCGGCAGATGATCATCATCATCGGAGGTGTGGTTATTTTATTAATCACCTCGCCGCACCTGACCATTTTTATGCTGGCTATTTTGCCGCTGATGATGGTAGCCGCCGTGGTTTTCGGCAAATTTATCCGTCGCTTTTCCAAACAGGTACAGGAACAGGTAGCTGCTTCCAACACCGTGGTGGAGGAAACATTGCAGGGCGTTTTGAACGTAAAGGCTTTTGCGAATGAATTTTTTGAAATTGCCCGCTACCGGCAACGCACCAATGAAGCAGCCAGGCTCGGTATGAAAAGCGGGAAATTCCGCGGGGCCTTCTCATCCTTTATCATCATGGGGATCTTTGGCGCACTGGTAGCTGTTATCTGGAGAGGCGTTTCCATCGGTATGCCTACGGCCGACCTCCTGTCGTTTGTGCTGTACTCCCTGTTTATCGGCGGATCTATTGCGGGGCTTGCAGAAGTATATACTAACCTGCAGAAGAGCATTGGCGCTACAGAACACCTGCTGGAAATATTGGATGAACCTGCGGAAGATATTACCCCCGTAACGGCCATTGCGCCGGAAAACCAGCTGGACGGGCAAATCAGCTTCCGCAATGTGTCTTTTCATTATCCTTCCCGTCCGGATCTTACCATCATGAACGATGTTTCCTTTGATGTGTATGCCGATCAGAAGGTGGCATTGGTTGGCCCCAGCGGCGCCGGGAAAAGTACGGTCGTGTCCTTACTGCTACGCCTATACGATCCGGTAAGCGGCAGCATTCTCTTTGATGGCAAGGAAAGCACTGCATTTCCACTGTCGCAGCTCCGTTCACAAATGGCGGTAGTGCCCCAGGATGTGTTCCTTTTCGGCGGCACCATTGCAGAAAATATTGCCTATGGCAAGCCTGGCGCCACTCCGGAAGAAATGGAGGAAGCCGCGAAAAAGGCCAATGCCTGGGAATTCATACAGCGGTTCCCGTTAGGTCTGCAAACGGTGGTGGGAGAAAGGGGAATACAACTCTCCGGCGGACAGCGGCAACGTATCGCCATCGCAAGGGCGGTATTGAAAAATCCCCGCATCCTGATACTGGATGAAGCTACTTCCGCATTGGACTCTGAATCGGAAAAACTGGTGCAGGACGCGCTGGACAAGCTGATGGAAGGCCGGACCTCCATCGTAATCGCTCACAGGCTGGCTACTGTACGCCAGGCCGATAAAATAATTGTATTAGACAAAGGGCATATTGTGGAAGAAGGTACACACAGCGAGTTAATAGGACTGGATGGCTTGTACCGGACATTGAGCGATATGCAGTTTGCAAGTTAAATGTTGAATGCTGTGATTATCCCTGTGGATAATCACAGCATCTGCAGCTACATATACGGGCGCATTTCCTCATCAATATCTTTGCGCAGATCCATTAGTTTCTTTGCATAGCCTTCCATACTTATTTCATTGGCAGTTTGTGGCGTCCATTTAGGAACCGGTACGGTTTTGCCGTGATCATCCACGGCTGCAAAAACCATTACGCAGTGCGTGGTTTTTGATTTCTGCTGCTGGCGCGGATTACCCGCAAATACATCAATAGAAATATGCATGCTGGTATTGCCGGTATAAATGATTTTCGCATCTATCTCCACCAGGTCGCCGATGGAGATTGGTTTAAAAAAACGGATACCCCCCACATATACGGTAACGGCGTATTGCCCGCTCCAATTGGCTGCACAAGTATAACCTGCCTGGTCAATCCATTTCATAACAGAGCCACCATGTACTTTCCCGCCGAAATTTACGTCTGATGGTTCAGCAAGGAACCGCAGGGTAATAGTATGATAAATAGAATCCATAAGTGTCGTTTACAAACGACAAAATACGAATTAAAAATTATCGCCTCCACCCATTTCTCCGTTATTGCTTTCTTTGGACTTGTTATTCTTTCTTTTAAAGAGATGCGTGTCCATTTTGCCAAAGCGCCAGGTAGCATTGAGCCTCAGCTCACGGGTGGCGCGTTTGCGGTAATTTTCCTGCTCGGAGAAGCTGGTGGTAGTATAGGTAAGATTGCGATCGGTATTGAATATGTCGGCGATCCCGAGAGAAATAGACAATGCTTTATTTTTAAGCAGGTCCTTTTTAATGGCGGCATCGGCCGACCATTTAGGCTCTCTTTCGCCCTGTGGCAGGATCTGTTTGGATTCATATTCGGCGCTCACCTGGAGGGTGAGGTTCCACGGCAGCTTAGTGTTGCTGTTCAATTTACCAAACCAGGTAAGACCCTGGTTAGAAAGATTGCTGCCATTGCTGGTGGCGTCGATCTTTGTTTGCGCCAGGTTTATGTTGGTGGTCAGGTCCCATATTTCTGTAAGCTGACTTCTCAGCGTAAACTCCGCGCCATATGAATTCCGGGTGCTGGCATTAATAGGATAGGAGAGTAATACGTGTTGGTCCTGCCCGTTCAGGTTCAGGGTGGTATCTACATAAAAATCAGTGATGGCATTATTGGTATTGCGGTAGTATACGGATACCAGCAGGTTGTGTTTATGTGCAATGTCTTTCAGGTAAGATAATTCAAAGGAGTTGGTGAACTCCGGTTTCAGCTGCGGATTACCGGTGCTGGCACTTTGCCCGCTGTAGTCGATGGTGGGCAGCAGGTCGCGGAACCACGGCCGGCGGATGCGGCGGCTATAGTTCAGTTGCAGCTCATGATCGCCTTTAAATTTCTGCGACAGGAAAATGCTTGGGAACAGGCTGATGGGATAATTGATCTTATAGGAAGATTTCTGCCCCAGTCTTGTTTCTCCGTCGTAGTTCGATTGCTCTGCTCTTAAACCAACCTGGTAGCCGAAATTATCTTTGGCGCCGGTGTAGCTTACATAACCCGCGTTGATCTGTTCCTGATAATGATAACTATTGGAGAGTGCCGTATCCAGTGAGAAATCGCCGGATGGATAATTCTGGCCGTAGGTATTGGTAAAATTATCAAACTGACGGGTGTTGCTGCGCAGCCCCATTTCAATTTTGGATTTTTCTGTCAGCGGTTTTACATAATCCACCTGGGCAGTCATATATTTAGTGGTTCCTTCTCCGCTGCCATAGCGTAGTTCCGGCTTTTTAGGATCATAAACCGGCTGACCGGAAAGATCAAAATACTGCAGGGAGTAATTGGAACTGTTGTCGCCGGTAGCATAATTATAGGTGAAATCCGCCGTCAGCTCTTCACCTTCTTTGGCAAACGTATGCTTGTAGCCTAATTGTGTAGTGTAGTTGCGGAATCCGTTCAGTGTATTGTTGATCCCTGTACCATAGCGTACTTTCTGCTGCTTGTCGTCCAGTTCATTTAATATCTGATTATTATACCGGTTGAAATTACCGCCGGTGATGTTTTCAGAAATCGTGATGGTATTACGGTTATCGATGAACCAGTCGAACCCGATGCGGCCGGTCTGGAATTTCCGGTAGAAGTCACCGTCTTCCAGCTGTTCCGTATACGAGGTGGTATCGGCGCCCAGGTTCTTACGGAAAAGGCGGCTGGTCATGGGTGATTTGCGGTTACGGAAATTATAATTTATAAAGAAGTTGAACTTCTCCTGGCGCAGGTTGAAGTCGATACCGCCGTTGGTGCTGCCGAGGGAAGTTACGCCGGCGTTTACAGCGCCGTTGATACCTGCTTTCTTATTTTTCTTCAGCACAATGTTGAGGATCCCGCTCATGCCTTCTGCGTCATATTTGGCGGAAGGGTTGGTGACCACTTCAATATTCTGAATAGCGTCTGCGGGGATCTGGTCCAGTGTGAGGGTAGAGGGGCGGCCATCAATGAAGATGGTAGGGGCGCCATTGCGCACGGTTACATTTCCGTCGATGTCCACATTCACAGAAGGTACCTGTTTCAATACATCTGTAGCGGTACCGCCGATACTGGCCAGGTTCTTTTCTACATTAAATACTCTTTTATCGATAGCCATTGTAAAGGCCGGTTTCTCGCCCACTACATTCACAGCGGCGAGTGATTTTACATTCGCTTTCAGTTTGATATTACCAATGTCTACGGTGCTGGTTTTGTCAGACAGCACCGTAGCTTTATAAACGGTTTCATAACCGATAAAGTTAATCTTCAGGATATATTTACTCAGCGCAATATTCTCGAAACTGAAGTCCCCATTGGTTTTGGAGAGCATGCCTGTCTGCACGGAAGAGTCGGGGCGCAGCAGCGCTACAGATGCGTACTCAATAGGTTTGCCGGTTTGTGCATCCAGCAGTTTGCCGTAGATGACGCCCATGCTGGCGGAGGCGGCTTTCCCACCCGGTTGTTGCGCCACAGCAGTAATACAAAACAATAACAGCCAGCCTGTAATTAACGATACAATTTTTCTCATAATAGCTTCCAACAATTTATAGCCCTGTAAAATTACCTTTTATGAATGAAGAATCGCCTGTTTTTAGGATGAAAGGTTGGTTAGAACCCTTTACAGTCCGCTGTTTCAACTACAGAATCGCGCAGGATTCCTTGTGGTAGGCGGTTGTAGGAATATGCAGAGAAAATACCACAAGTGTTAATTAGTGTTAAGCCTGGTTTTTAACCGGCATAATTGAGTGGAGGCCAACGCATAGCATACGCTAAATTTTGTGGATAAAAAAGAGGTCAATACAAGTTTATCGTTTCCATTGTATTACAGAGCTACGTATCTTTACAGCCAGCTGTTGCGTTATTTTAATTTTTTTATATGCATAAGGATTACCGACCGGACTGGGATATTTATACGTGCCATATTGAAGAAAGTCCAGCAGTAATAGGCCTTGACCTTGATCTGAGACGATTTGCGCCATTAAAGGAAAAGCCGAATGCCATATATATAACAGTATATCTTAACAATCCACGTGAGGACGGATTCCCGCAGAACGATGAATTTGCCGTCATGGGTGAAATTGAGGACAGTTTGGTGGAGCAACTGCAAACCAAACTGGATGCGCATTTTGTAGGCCGCACCTTTTCAAATGGCGTACGCGATTTTTACTTTTATTCAGGCACCACATTGCTGCATGATAAATTCATTGCGGATGCAATGGTTAATTTTCCTGATTACCGCTACGACTACGGCGTAAAGGAAGATAATAACTGGGAACTATATTTTGATTTTCTCTTTCCTGATGTATACGAATTTCAGCGCATTCAAAACAGGAAGGTACTTCGTATGCTGCGCCAGCACGGGGATGCCTCAGAAAAAGAGCGTATCATCGAGCATTGGATCCACTTCAGAACAGAGGAAGATAAAATTGCTTACTGGGAGCATATTAAGGAAAATGGTTTTGCACTGGCCAGAGAAGAAAAAACAGACAACCCTGAGTTTCCCTATAAATTATGTATTTCCCGCTCCGACAAAGCCAGTGAGGCCACCATCGACAGTGTGGTAATGAGCCTTTGGGAACTGGCCCAGCAGGTGAATGCAGAATATGATGGCTGGGAAACCAGCATCATGAAGTAATTTTTGCTTTTAGCTTTTAGAAAGATGTTGATCACACCGTTTACTAAAAGCTAAAAGCAAATGACCGGTATTTATTTCCGCAGCAATCCTGTCAGTAAAGAAATAGCAAATAACACCAGGAAGATGTAAAAGAGGATCTTGGCGATAGATGCTGCTCCGGCGGCGATACCTCCAAAACCAAATACAGCTGCGATAATAGCTACAATAAAAAAGATGAGTGCCCAGCGTAACATAACGAAAACTTTAAGGTGAACAATTAATATTTGTAACACTTTTCCAGGTAATCCGTTCAATTTTACACAATTATCATTCCGGTAAGTACAATAATTGCGGTTGTTACTAATTCATTTTTTTTCGATATACTTGTTACCTGCTGCTAGATTTGAGGAATTATTTTAAAATATGGCCTACACTAACTGTCTTATGCTGGCTGATTGGCCTGCATAGTCCTGTCTGTTTATACGCAGAAGGCCAACAGTTCCCGCTTGCAGCGGACACTATCCCCCATAAAAGTAGTGGCCTCTTCAAAAAAATCGGGGAATACCGCGATTCCATGCGCAATAAAGAGTACCGCCAATCGCTCATAAAACGCATTACCAAACAGGATGTTCCGGTGGAATCCAATGATAACGACAGCACCATTATCAAAAGTGAGGCGTATTTTACCCCCTTTGCGGGCAAAGTGATCAGAAATATCTACTATAGGAAAGTAAAGGTTTTCGGTCCGCGTAATATCAACGATACCACCTTCACCACCAGCATGAAGCTAATCCACCTGGCCAACCGTATGCACTACGATTCCAGGGAGTGGGTGATCCGGCAGTCACTGTTCTTCCGGGAAAATCAACCGCTGGAACCCTTTGAAATGGCCGACAATGAACGTTACCTCCGTAACCGGCCGTTTATACAGGATGCCCGTTTGTATGTAAAAAACGCCACCGGCGATTCCATCGACGTGGAAGTGGTGACAAAAGATCTCTTTGAATATGGCGTAGACATTTCACAGTTCAGCGCAAAAGACATCAGGGCCAGTGTATCCAACAACGACCTGTTTGGGGCAGGACAGGGCCTTAGAGTTGGTATGCAGTGGCGCTCGGACTATTCGCCCACCTGGAACACGGAAGTGAGGTATACAAAATACAACGTGCTGGGATCTTTCATAGATATGAGCCTCGGCTATACCACCCTGAATAACTACGCCCAGCTGGATACCAATGCCTTCGAAGGAGCGGTGTTTATTAATTTCAATAAACCGCTGTACCGCAACTCTGCCAAACTGGTGGGCGGTTTTGCATTGTCAAAGAACTGGTCCATTAATATCCGCGGATCGTTACCGGAAACCGGCGACAGTGTTTACCGCGACTATGTATATTCCGTGATAGACGGGTGGATCGGCTATAACTTCATCAACAACTATAAACACGACGGCACCATCGGGAAAAAGCCCAATTTCGCGGTACTGGCCAGGCACTATAATTTATCTTTTCAGCGAAAGCCGGACCAGATAAGGTATAAAGACGATCCCGTTTATAATAATCACCGCCTGTACCTGGCAGAACTACAGGCTTACCGCATCGATTACTTTAAAGCCCACTACTTTTTTGGCTTTGGCCGTACGGAGGATATTCCCCTGGGATACAATGTCAGCGCCACCAGCGGTTGGGAAAGCTGGAAAGACCGGAGAAGGATCTACACCGGCATTGAAGCACAGAAATTCTGGACCACCAGGAACCAGGGCCTTTTTAATTCTACGATCGGTCTTAGCACCTTCTGGCTCAACAACGCCTGGGAAGACGGCGTAATACACGCCCGCCTGGAATATTACAGCCGGTTGCTGAATATCCGCAAATCGCGGTTCCGGCAGTTCCTTAACATCGATTACCTCAACAGCCCTAACCCGTTTTTTAATAAGCCGCTCAACATCAATATGGAGTACGGCATATGGGGGTACAGGAATACCATGATCAATGGCTTTCAGCGCCTGAACCTGGGATCAGAAACCGTGTACTACAGCCCCCTGAAATTTCTCGGTTTCAAATTCAATTTCTTTACGGCGCTACAGGCATCCATGATCACCAACAAAAGTGATGACCTGCTCCGCAACCCGGTTTACCTGGGACTGGGAGGCGGTTTCCGGGTACGTAATGAAAACCTCTCACTGAACACTATCAAAGTTTCCGGCTACTATTATCCCAATGCGCCGGCCCCCATGAAGAAGCTGATGCTGGAAATAACCACGATCGTTGATTTCCGCTTTGATGTATCTGCACTGCGCGCACCTACGGTGCTGAACTTCCGCTAAAATCATGCGCAGGAAACCCCTTCATTCCGTAAATTTATAGTACTAAACCTTTGTGTCATGCAATGGAAGAATGAACTGACCCGTATGCTGGGGATCATTTACCCGCTGATACAGGCGCCCATGCTGGGAATTACCACACCTGCTATGGTAGCCGCCGTGAGCAATATCGGCGGAATGGGGTCCTTACCGGTAGGCGGACTCCCACCTGAAAAAATAACAGCACTGATCCGGGAGGTAAAGGGATTAACACAACAACCGTTTGCCGTGAACCTCTTTGTTTATGAGCCTGCGGAGCATTACGACCGGAAAACATTTGAAGATATGCAGGAGTTCCTGCAATTCCTGTATGGCGCCAACAGGCTTGCCGCTGCACCGGTAAATTTCGACGAAGTACCTTTTTATTCATGGAGAGACCAGCTGCCGGTTATCCTGGCAGCCGGTATAAAATATGTGAGCTTTACATTTGGTATGCCTGATGAAGCCGGGTTCCGGTTGCTGAAAGAGCATCATGTGCTGCTGATGGGAACAGCCACCTCGGTGGAAGAAGCGACCGTACTTGCTTCGGCCGGCGCGGATGTGGTAATTGCACAGGGCATTGAAGCCGGTGGTCACCGCGGGTCATTCCTGCCGGGAAAGCTGCCGCAGGTAGGCACGCTTGCACTGGTGCCACAGATCGTAGATCGTGTACACGTACCCGTTATTGCCGCCGGGGGAATAATGGATGGCAGGGGAGTAGCCGCCGCAAAAATGCTGGGCGCGGCCGGTGTTCAATTGGGAAGCCTGTTCCTCAGGGCGCATGAAAGTCTTGCCACACCGGCGCATAAAGCGGCATTGGCGGATATAACGGATACGGATACACTGCTTACCCGTGCATTATCCGGTCGTTGGGCAAGAGGTGTCCGCAATACCCTGATCACAGAAATAGAAGCATCCGGACTACCCATCAGCGAATATCCTTACCAGGATGCGTTAACGCAGCCCATCCGTAAAGTAGCCAGGGAATTGGATAATCCTGCATTTGTAAATATGTGGGCCGGGCAGGCAGCCGGAAAAGCGCGTGCCTGGAGTACCGCAGATATTTTTGCGGAGCTGGTCCGTGAAACAGCGTTGCTCTTTAATAAGTAATGCGTTGGAAGATCCCGGGATAATCTTTCACAATATCATTTTCATCAAAGGGCAGTACTGCCGTGAAATCTGTGGATACATTATCATACAGGTATTCATGCTGGCCGGTGCGGGTATAGCGTTGCTGTACTTTCTGCAGTTCAAATTCCGGGAGGTTGATGTACAGCATATCCAGCAGTTTACTTTCCTGTAATTCAAACTGCAGTCTTTTCACGGGCAGTGTATTGGTAAAAGGAGTCAGTGAAATATCAATGTCGATGCAGTTATCAAAGGCGTCGATGTGGTTATTATCTTTATCAAACCAATGACCATGCAGGTCTGAAGTGAGCTTTAGTTCTGTTGGCGTGAGCCCTTCCTGTTTAATATGAAAGGACGACACCTGCCACGATGCGGTGATCTCTATTTTATAATGAATACAAAATGGTTGTTGATCTCTTACTCCGTTGATACAACCTGTGGCGAGTTTTCCCGTTCCACTTTCCTGCAGCGTAAAATATTCAGTTGCCGGCCATAATAATGCCTGCCATATAATGGGTTGCATGCGTTAGTTTTTTATAGTCGATGATTTTATTTTGATGATCACCAGTTTTGATGTGGGCGTATTGCTTTTATCTGCTACACTGTCCACCGGCACCAGTACGTTGGTTTCCGGGAAATAGGTAGCGGTACATTTTTCAGGTATGTGATAAGATACAATAATGAAGCCATATGCTACGCGTTCTTTGCCACCGTGATAGTTGTAGAGATCTACCACATCGCCCGGATGGAATCCGGCAGCGGCAATATCCGCAGGATGCATGAATATTACCCGCCGCTCGTGATATACACCGCGGTAACGGTCGTCCAGCCCGTATATAGTTGTATTGAACTGATCATGGCTGCGGATGGTCATCATCATATACTCGTCGATGGCCAGCGGTGTGGTTAGTACATCCGCGATGTTGAAATTGGCTTTGCCATTGTAGGTATTGAACCGTCCGTCCCGCGCGCCATTGGGCAGATAGAACCCTCCCGGATGCCTCACTCTTTTATTGTAATTATCGAAGCCCGGAATTACTTTTTCAATATCGTTGCGTATGTGATCATAGTGCCGGGCATAGTCTGCCCAGGGTACACGCGACTTCTCACCGAGCAGGGTCATGGCCAGTTCGCAGACAATCACCGGTTCACTTCTCATATCATTGGATACCGGTTGCAGGTTACCTTTCGACATCTGGATGACACCCATAGAGTTTTCGCAGGTCACAAATTGTTGTTCGCCATGTTGGATATCTTTATCGCTGCGACCGAGACAGGGTAATATCAGGGCTTCTTTACCGTGTACAACATGGCTGCGGTTTAATTTCGTAGATACGTGCACGGTAAGATCGCAGCTGCGCAGCGCCTCCGCGGTATACAATGTGTCCGGCGTAGCGGAAAGAAAGTTGCCGCCCATCGCCATAAACACTTTGGCATCTCCGCGGTGCATGGCGTTGATGGCATGTACCACGTCGTAGCCGTGTGCCTGTGGCGGCTGAAATCCGTATACGGCGTTAATCTTGTTAAGAAGGGCTGCGGATGGTTGCTCATAAATGCCCATCGTCCGGTCGCCCTGTACATTGCTATGCCCGCGTACCGGGCAGGTGCCTGCTCCGGGCTTGCCGATACTGCCTTTCAGCAGCAGCAGGTTCACCACTTCGCGGATCGTGTCTACCGCATTTTTGTGTTGGGTGAGCCCCATTGCCCAGCAGGCGATGATCTTCTTTTTATGGAACAGGGCTTGTGCTGCCTGTTGAATGAGTTCGGGCGCTACGCCGCTATCCGCTATCAGTTTCGGGAGCGACTGCGTTTTCAGATGGGCGATATAATCTTCATAGCCCTGGGTATTTCCGGCTATAAATTCCTGGTCGAATACACTGCCGGGCGCGCGTTCTTCTTCCTGTAGCATCAGCAGCGATAAGGCTTTCAGCAGGGCCATATCTCCATTGATCTTTACCTGCAGAAAAATATCTGTGAGATGTGTTTTTATATTTAATACCCCTTTAACGGTTTGTGGATTCAGGAAATTCAGCAGACCTGTTTCGGGTAAAGGATTTACCGATATGATGGTAGCGCCGTTGGCCTTTGCTTTCTGCAAAGCAGTGAGCATGCGCGGGTGGTTGGTTCCTGGATTTTGTCCTAATATAATAAGCACTTCCGCTTCATGTATATCTTCCAAAGTAACAGATCCTTTACCTATTCCCACTGCATCATTCAGGGCTACGCCACTGGATTCATGGCACATATTGGAACAGTCGGGCAGGTTGTTGGTGCCATATTCGCGGACCATTAACTGGTACAGGAAAGCCGCTTCATTGCTGGTTCTGCCGGAGGTATAAAATACGGCTTCATCCGGTGAGGATAATTTATGAAGATGACCGGCAATAATTTTATAAGCGTCTGCCCAGGCGATGGGCGTATAATGTGTGGCGCCGGGAGCGAGGTACATAGGTTGGGCTATCCTGCCTTTCTTACCTATTTCGTAATCCGTTAATTGTCCAAGCTCAGCGATGCTGTGCTGCGCAAAAAAAGCGGGTAACAATTTTTTTGTGGTGGCTTCTTCTGCAATGGCTTTAGCGCCGTTCTCGCAATATTCCGCGATGCCGGATCTTTCATCATCGGGATCGGGCCATGCACAGCCGGGGCAATCGAATCCATCTTTCTGATTGAGTTCCAGCAGTGCCTTCATACCGCGGAAGGCATTCATTTCCCCGAGGATGTGCCGCATGCTGGACACTACTGCAGGAATGCCCGCTGCTACTTGTTTGGGTGGGCCTAGTCTGATACCAGTGAACCGCACCGGGTTTTCTGCACTATCCATAACACGTAAATTTATTTGACATCAATTCTTTCTGCTCCGCTGTAAATATTAAAACGTTGATCTTTCAGGAACCCCAGCAGGGTAATATTCCATTCAGCGGCCATTTTTACCGCCATGCTGGAAGGTGCGCCTATGGCGGCAATAACAGGTATCCCTGCCATTGCGGCTTTTTGTATCAGCTCAAATCCTGCACGGCCGCTGAGCAGCAGGATACATTCATCCAGCGGTGTTAACTGTTGTTGCAGGGCGGCGCCTATGAGTTTGTCCACCGCATTATGGCGGCCAATATCTTCGCGCAGCAGGAGTAATTCCATGTTGCGGTTAAAGAGGGCGGCGGCGTGTAATCCGCCGGTAGACTCAAACAGCGCCTGTTCATTCCGTAATATAGCAGGCAACCCGAATAATTGTGCGGCTGCGAGTCGTAAGGAAGCGCGGTTAACGGAAACGCCTGTATGAATGGCGGCAATATCATTTTTACCGCACACACCGCAGGCGGCAGTGGCGGTAAAATTTCGCTGGGTATTGCCCAGTTGAGCTACTATGGCTGGTTTCAGGTGAACGGTAGCAACACCGCCGCTATCATCTTCCGACAAAATAATTTCCTGGATGGCAGCCTGGTCGCGGATCACGCCTTCTGTAAACAGGAAGCCGGCGGCCAGTTCCATGTCCTCACCGGGCGTACGCATGGTAACGGAAATGTTCTGCTGCCGGCGGTTATGAGAAGGCCCATGCACCAGTCTTATTTCGAGTGGATCTTCTGTAGCAAGCGTATCACTGGCATCTGTGATATTTCCGGCGGCTACTTTTTTAATACGGGTATGAACAACTGCATTTGTCATACTCAAAATTACACTTTCACTACCATCTTACCGCTGTTTCTTCCCGAAAATAATCCGAGTAGTGCTGTCGGCAAATGATCAAATCCTTCTTCCACGGTTTCGGTATATTTTATTTTTCCGGCCTTAACCCATTCCGACAATTGTTTGAAACCTTCGCCAAACCTGCTGGAATAGTTGCCGATGGTAAAGCCCTGCATGAGGATGCTCCTGGTTACCATAATGGGCTGGATACGTGGCCCCACGGGCACTTCCGTGGAATTATAGAGGGCAATCTGCCCGCATAGCGGTACCCGTGCAAAGAAGTTGAGATGTTTGATCACGGCGTCGGAAATATCGCCACCTACGTTGTCGAAATAAATATCCACGCCATTAGGGCAGGCCGCAGCTATGGCGGCATCCATATTGGCGTTGCCTTTATAATCGATGGCGGCATCAAAACCAAAGGTATCTGTGAGCATCTTTACTTTTTCAGCGCCGCCGGCAATGCCTACTGCGCGGCAACCCATTATTTTCGCAATTTGCCCAACAACAATACCCACCGCGCCGGCAGCACCGGATACCACTACTGTTTCCCCGGCTTGGGGCTTGCCGATATCGGCCAGGCCAAAATAGGCGGTTAGTCCGGGTACGCCGAGCACACCGAGATAATAGGTAAGCGGAATGCTGTCATCGATTTTACGGAGATGGGCGGCAGGAAAAATAGCGGCTGTTGCCCAGGGCAGGAAGGGGTTGCCCATTACTTTATCTCCGGCTTTAAAAAGGGCGCTTTTGCTGCTGGTCACTTCCGCCACGCCGGTGCTTTCAATCGGCTCGCCCACCTGGAACGGAGGGATATATGACTTTGCATCATTCATACGGCCACGCATATACGGATCTACAGAAAAGTAAAGTGGTTTTACCATTACTTCATCTTCCTGCAGTTCCGGTAAGATGGCATCTACTGTTTCAAAGTTGCTGGCTACAGGTAATCCTTTGGGCCTGGCGGCAAGGAGGATCTGCTTTATTTTCATACGAACTGGTGTTTATGAGTATGGATTGGTAATGATTACTTAACAGGTAAAAAATGCTTTTGTTTACCCTTAGGGAAAAGAGTGGAATTTACAATGAAAAATGTACATTCGGGGTAAGAATATTCACCCCTAAATTTAAAATCTACTATGCGTCTTGATGATGAAGAAATGAGCGAAAACGTCGAGAAACGGACCGGTGGCGGCATGCGCAAAATCGGTGTTGGCGGCGGTATTGGCACCATTATCATTATAGTGCTGGCATTGATCTTTAAGCAGGACCCGCAGCAGGTAATGCAGGCTGTTCAGCAGGTAAGTCCTGGCCAGGAGCAGGCCGGAACATCTGAAAAACTCACGAAGGAGAATGCAAGTCCTTTTGAGGTGATGTCTTCCAAAGTACTCCGCAGTACCGAACGGGTATGGAAGCAGGGGTTCCAGGAGAGGAACAAAACCTACGAAGTACCAGGCATGGTGTCTTTTGAAAAAGGTACCAATTCCGGTTGCGGCTTTGCGGAATCAGCTATGGGACCGTTTTACTGCCCGGCCGACCGTAAAGTGTACCTGGATGTTTCTTTCTTCAATGAACTGGAGCAGCAATTTGGTGTAAAGGGCGATTTCTCAAAGGCTTATGTGATTGCTCATGAAGTAGGGCATCACGTACAGAACCTGTTGGGTATCAGCAGTAAGTTACAATCCATGCGCTCCCGGCTCAGCGAAAAGGAATACAATAAATTATCGGTGATGCTGGAATTGCAGGCAGATTTCCTGGCCGGCGTTTGGGCCAACCGCGCCAATAAGATCAAGCCGTTCCTGGATCCGGGCGATATTGAATCCGGGCTGAATGCCGCCAGTGCGGTAGGCGACGATCGCCTTCAACAGGCGAGCACAGGCCAGGTAGTACCGGATGCTTTTACCCACGGAACTTCCGAGCAAAGAATGTTCTGGTTTAAGAAAGGCTTTGAATCCGGGGATGTGGCGGAAGGGGATACGGGTATTGGCCTGGGGAACTGGTAACTGATGGTTTCCGGATTTGTTACCTGTATCATGCGGGCAAACAAATCCGGAAACAGTCCGCTGTTAAATATCCAGCATTTCCTTTGCCAGTTCGATCATCCTCGGATCGCCGGTATATTTCCCGTTCACATCAGACAACTTCACAACAGGCGTCCACCGGGTAGCATCTTCAGGCAGGGCCTCATACATCTTAATTACAATATTCAGGGCTGTTAACCCTACATCATTGGTAAAATTGGTACCGATGCCAAACGACATCCCTATCTTTCCCCGGCAATAGGCGGCGATATCTGCTACTTTCTCATAGTTAAGGCCATCCGAGAAAATGATGGTTTTGCTGAGTGGGTCTACGTTCTTGCCTTTGTAGTGAATAATAGTACGGTCTGCAAATAAAATAGGATCGCCACTGTCGTGCCGCACGCCATCAAACAGCCGGGCGAATTTCTTATCAAACTGCTCAAAGAAAACAGGCGTAGTATAGGTATCAGAAAGCGCAATCCCCAGATCCCCGCGGTACACCTGTACCCAGTTTTCCAATCCAAGCATATTGGCCATTTTAAAGCCATATTTAGCCGCATGGAACATAAACCATTCGTGTGCGTGGGTTCCTACGGGCTTTACGCCATTCCGCATGGCCAGGTGTACATTGCTGGTGCCAATAAAACAGCCTTCTCCATAGTCGCGCAGCGTTTTCACCACCAGCTTATGAACGGCGAGGGAATGCCGCCGCCGGGTGCCAAAGTCCGCGATGGTGATATCCATCTCTTTATATTTCTCAATCTTTCCCCGGGTAATGCGGATTACTTCTTCATCGGCTACCCGTTCCTGGCCGGTTAGCTGGTAATAGAGCTCACAAATGAGCGACATCAGCGGCACTTCCCAAAGGATGGTACGGTACCAGTAGCCATCTGCATGTACTTCCAGGTTTTCGCCCTGTTGTGCAATATGTATTTCAGCGGGATTATAGCGGTAGCCCTGTAAAAAATCGAGGTAGGTGGGATCGAGGTACGGACAGGTTACAGCCAGGTATTCTTTTTCTTCCCGGGTAAGCTGCAGTTCCTGCATGTTATTCACTGCTTCACGGAGGGCTTCCGCGAAGCCCGGCGGAAATGCGTGCTGTCCGCGGTTAATGAAAGTATAACGGGCACGGGCCTTCGGAAACAATTTGATAACACCATGTTGCATGGTGAATTTGTAGAAATCGTTATCAAGTAGCGAAGTAAGGATCATATTTACCGTTTAGATTCACAATAAAATTATATTTTTGTGGCTAACCATATTGTTAATTACCATGAAGGAGATTAAAGTTAAATGGCCCCTTAACCCACAGGAAACCGTGTTATTCAAGGTAGATGGTGTTTATATTAAAAGCAATTTTCAGGCAAAACAAGGTACGTTGTATATTACAAATGAGAGAATTGTTTTGGAATCAAAGCCGATGATGATGTTTCTTTTGTTTGGCATCATCGGTTGGTTGCTCACCCGTAAAAAGATTACCCTGGAATTTCCGCTGTCTGATATTACGGATTTCAGAAGAACTAAACACGGGTTTAATAAAAAGGTAGCCGAGTTTGACCTGATAGATGGCCGCACTATACGCATCGGTGTTTCCGGTAAATGGGAAGTTTTTGATGCTGCTTACCAGAAGGCGATGATAGATGTACAGCCATTATTCAGTGTAAAATAATTTTCAGAGTTTATTGCCGCAGTATTTGCAGAAGTCCGCATTGGCATCGTGTCCTTCACGCATGCAATGCGGACAAACTCTACGATCTACATCTTCGCGGCTACGTATCCTGCTCATCTCTACTGTTACGATCCCTGTAGGCACTGCTATAATTGCATAACCCATTATCATAATGAGCGCTGAAAATGCTTGTCCCAGTGGTGTTATAGGCGCAATGTCCCCGTAACCCACGGTTGTTAGTGTAACTACTGCCCAGTACACACTTACCGGGATGCTGGTGAATCCCGAATTGTGCTCAGACTCTATCACATACATGATAGCGCCTAAAACAACAGTCAATAATCCAATAAAAAAAAGGAAAACAAATATTTTACGTTTGCTTTGTTGTAAGGCAAGCGACAGTTGTTTGCTTTCATTCAGGAAGGGAACCAGCTTAAATATCCTGAAGATACGCATGAGCCGCAGTATCCGGATGGTGAGCAGGAAATGCGCACCACCATAAAAAGCCTCTACATAGGTAGGCAGAATGCAGAGCAGGTCAACAAGTCCGTAGAAGCTGGTGATATAAGCCTTTGGGCGGTAGCTGCACCATACCCGGAAAAGATATTCAAGGGAGAAGATAATAGTGAATACCCATTCCAGTATGTGAAACAAGCGTCCGAATTTCTCCTGCAAAGGCATCACGCTTTCCATCATTACAATAACAACACTGATCAGGATGGCAACGAGAAGGATAATATCGAACGCCCTTCCCGCCGGCGTGTTTGCCTCGAAAATGATGGTATGCCATTTCTCCTGGAAGGGCGTAAGTTCGCGTTTGTTATTGTCAGTCATCCTGTTGGGTTATGTACTTTAAACAAAAACATATCAGTTTATGTTTAAGGAAAACTTTAGATGATTGCGGGCTTTTCCTATCTTTAGTATATGCTAAACGGAATTTTAATTAACTTATTTGAGCGCGATCTCAGCAAACTGGAAGAAGAGATCGCCGCATACGAAACAGCAGCAGGCATTTGGCGGGTTCCTCCCGGGATAACAAATTCAGCTGGAAACCTCTGTCTGCATCTCTGTGGTAATCTGCAAAACTATATAGGCGCCATACTGGGGAAAACGGGGTATGTCCGCAACAGGGAGCTGGAGTTCAGCGCGCGGAATGTACCCACGGAAGACCTGCTGGTGCTGATCAGTTCTACCCGTCGTGTAATCCTTACCGTTATAGCCGGTTTAACGGCGGAAGATCTTGAAAAAACGTATCCGGAAAAGGTTTTTTCAAGTGCCATGTCTACCGGGCATTTCCTGGTGCACCTGAGTACACATCTTAATTATCATCTCGGACAAATAAATTATCATCGCCGGTTAACCCAGTCGTGATCGCATGAATACCTTTCTGAAAAATTTCATTAAAGTATACCAGCAGCTGAAATGGCTGGTGTGGCCATTTGCACTTTTAGTAATCACGGTGCTGATAACGCGGCTGGTGGTAAGCCGTCAGGATGCTTATTTCTTTATCAATAACCTGCACACGCCTGCGGGCGACTTCCTGTTTCCCCGTATAACAGAGCTGGGAAGCGTTGCTGCGGCGGTACTCATTTCGTTGTTGCTGCTGGTTATTAACAGGCGTGCCGGCGCTATGTTGGCTACTGCTTACCTGTTTACCGCAGCTATCAGTTTCACGCTGAAAGCAATGATCGGCTTTCCCCGCCCGCACCGTTATTTTGCCAGCCGTTTACAGGAAATTTATTTTGTACCCGGCGTCCCGGTTCTTGATAATTTCAGAAGCTTCCCCTCGGGACACAGCGTATGTGCGTTTACAGCAGCTACGGTGCTTTCCTATTATGCAAAAAATAAGTATTGGTCGTTGTTATACCTGGCACTGGCTATGCTGGTGGGATATTCCCGGATGTATATGAGCCAGCATTTCCTGGAAGATGTTACCGCCGGCGCTACGCTGGGTGTTGTCTTCTCTATGGTTTGGTTAAGCATCTTCAGGGGTAAAACGGCACAGCTGTCAGGACAATAAATCTTTTTTGTCCTCCATTTCCTGAATCAGCGAGTCCTGGTGCTGCCTGAGCATTTCATTATATAGTTTTGCGGGAGATGCCATTTCAGTGTCTTTTTCTTTGTGCCATACAGGGGCAGGAGTGTACCTTGCCCATAGTATTTCATAGCCGATGTAGATCTGGTATTTGCCTTCCCTCACATGATCGGTATGTCCCAGCCGGCGCTCCTCTCCGGGAGCGAGGTTTTCAATGAGGCGGGCCTGGTGCGTGGTTCCCATAGTGGTAGTGATCACCTGGTTAATCGCCACGGTCATAAACCTTTTGTCTGACAGGTTCTTTACGCTGCGGAGATATTTGGATACGCTGAATACACTGTTGGATACACCTATTATCCTGACCGCATGAATAGCATCTTCTCCCGCTATGGGCTTTAGTTTCTTTTCTTTAAAAGACGCACTGCGAAAGCTTTGGGTTCGGAAATGAATGTACCACAACATGAAAAAGAAGAAAATAATTACCGGAACATACATAATTAATAGCTTTTGAGGAGGGGTTTGTTAAACACAGGATCAGTTTTATTTTGAGTCGTTTGCAGGTCAAAGGGTTTTGATGATTATCATATTGATAATGCTAAAATAATGGGTCCGGCACAGGCAACTGTAAATTCTATGTTAATGAAAGCACGATATTTTGCACAGATCACTGGTTTTTCACGGGGCCTCTTGCAAAAATGATCATTTTTTTTTCACGTTAACAATTAAATCACAAAATTTCTCAGGATAAACCCGCAACTTTACCGAATTGCCAAAAACAGGTGTTTGTAACCAGGTCAACTTTAGGGGTTAACCCCCATATACTCTTTCGTTAACACTCCAATTAATATTTTAATATACGTATTTTTCACATCCGGGACAGATGCAGCATCATAGCGCTACATAGGCGTTATGACATGTTATATACTTATCAAGCTACTTAGCGGGGGAAGAAGATAAAGCTGAGGCCCGCGCTGTGAAATTGCGGGTTGTAATAAGGCATGATCACCTTATCCGTGGAGCGCGCAGGATCTTTAAAGAGCTGCCGTTGTATCCAGGGGTACATCCAATAGGCCGCTTTGGTACCCAGTATACCTATTCCGGCGCCTGCTACCACATCACTGAGCCAGTGTTTATTATTATACATCCTTAAAGCGCCGGTGGTGGTAGCGGCTAAATAGCCGGCCACGCCGTACCAGGGAGAAACGTCTTTGTACTCCTGCCGGAGATATTCTGCGGCGGCGAAAGCCGTGGCGGTATGCCCGGAAGGGAAGGACAGGTAATCAGAATGATCCGGCCGTTCTTCATGCGTGCCTTTTTTTACAATTTCCACTGTACTGGCGGTAATCACTGCAGAAATACCAAGGAGGATGGTGCGGTCGCGCAGGTTGTGTTTTCCCTGTATGCCGGCGGCATTCAGGATATAAACAGCTGCAACGGGAGCATACTGCAGGTAGTTATCAATATGGGTGCGGAATTGAGGATGGTCTTCCTTGATTTCCGTTTTGGTAGTGGAGTTCAGGTCCCGGAGGGTTGGATTGTTGAGCGCAACCACACCATAACCAATCATCACCGCCGGAACGGCAATACCAGCAAGGGTGGTATGAAACTGTTTTGTTTGCCAGGCAGGCAGCTGGCTCTTTTGTACAGGATACGTAAAACGGATGGAATCATTTCCGGCAGGCAGGGAATCTATTTCCTGTGCAGCAGCACAATAAGAACAGGAGAGGGCGCCTAATGCCAAACCTGTTGATAATATCATTTTCTTCATGCTTCACTCCTTGTAGCGACAAAAATAAGGGCCGATTCTGAAGCAAATCTGTATCATTTTATTCCCCGCCACGGTCGGGTTTCGGAAGGATCATTTCAGCGGTTTGTTTTGTATAACGGTTATGGAAGATGAAAGTAATCAGCAACCCAAGCAAACAGCCGGCTAACACAGACAGTACTCTCGCCACGGCAGTATCCCATACATGTTCACCAGCCTCGTGGGTCATTACAATAATAGTGGCCGCCAACGCTGTACGCGTAGCCGCTTCCAGGTTCAGCAGGTTGCAGATCACCACGGTAACAAATACAGCAGTACTCATCATCAGCAACATATTCGGATGCACCAATATCAGCAGGAACCCCGATATACCACCCACCACATTTGCCTTAATACGTGTAACCGCCAACGTTACTGCGTCTGATCCGTCCGGAGATAGCACCAGCATCACGGAAATCAGCACCCAGATGATGTCATTGTAATTTACTAACCACGACAGACCAAGCACTACCAGCACGCCGGTTACGCATTTGGCTGCATAGATTAATATTCGCCTGATTCTCATTTTGTCAATCATGATTGAACTTTTCACAGTTGGGAGTTGTTCTGACTATTTAACCAATAACGGCATGAAATTAAAGAAACTAAGTTATTTGACCACGCTGACTATTTTGTTACACGCCTGTATTAAAGACGCACCCATTAACCCGGAGGCCGATATTGAAACATTTACTATTGAAAAAAAATATCTTACTGCAGATATTTTTATTGATCAGGCAAACAAAAAGATTATGCTGAATCTCACACCTGCGGCTTTTAAAAGCGGTGTGACCCCTGTTATTACAACTTCAGCGGGAGCCAGCGTATCACCGGGTTCCGGCGACTCACTGCACCTGGATTCCTCACGGGTAAGCGAATATGTGGTGACCGCTGCAAACGGAAATAAGAAGATCTATACAGTTGAATTTGGAGGTATGGGAATATGGAAATGGGACTTTGAAACCTGGCTGTTACAGGATAAAGATAAATACCAATACGTAGAGGAACATGGCAGCAGTTCTTTCTGGTCGTCTGGTAATCCTGGCATAGCCCTGTCGGGTGTAAAGAAAGATCCGATGGAATACCCGCTGCGCGCTTCCTCAGATGCATATCATGGAAAGTCGTCCGCTGAACTGGTTACCCGTACCGGCACCGCTTTGTCGGCCCTGCTGGGCATTAAACTGTTTGCCGGTTCTCTTTTTGTGGGCGTATTTGATTCGAGAAATGCCATGACGGCGCCATTAACGGCCACGCAATTCGGAGAACCCTATTCAGGTAAGCCACTGCGTTTTGTAGGTTATTATAAATATCAGCCGGGAGAACACTACCAGGATAAAGCCGGGAATATTATTGCAGGCATGAAAGACAGTTGTTCTGTATACGCAGTGCTGTTCAAAGGAACAACCAGGCTGGATGCCACCAATATCCATACATCAGACAGGATAGTGGCTACCGCCAGCATACCGGACGGCGGTCCGCGCACCACATGGACCCGGTTTGATATTCCGTTTAAAACGGTACAACCATACACCGGAACAGAGAAAATGATGATGGCCATTGTAGCTTCTTCCAGTAAAGATGGCGACACCTATAAAGGCGCAATCGGCAGCAGGTTGGTATTAGACAGCCTTGAGATAGTGAAGTAACCGTAAATGAATAAAAGATTACAGCAGATGATGAATATAAAGATATCAGGAATGATGCTCGGCATGCTCACGGCTGCCACTGCGTTATTTGCACAGGATAACGGGCATGCACAAACGAATACGCACGGTTTTAAACGGGTACTGGAACATCGTATCCTGGCCGGATTTAATTTTGGTGGAACAGCGCCGGTGGGCCTGCCCAATACTATCCGCAAAATTGAAACCTACCGGCCGGAATTTTCTCCTTCACTGGGTTACGAGTTATCATACCGCAAAACTAAAAAATGGGGTGTTGCTGTAGCTGTGAAACTGGATTATAAAGGAATGTTCACCAAAGATGAAGTGCAATATTTTCCTACTATCATTACTACCAGTGATGGTGGCCGTTTTGAAGGAGATTTTACCGGTAAAAACGAAACCACTGTACGTAACGCCTATGTATCTTTTCCCATAAGCCTGGTATATACACCCGGCGACCGGTGGCGTTTTAACCTGGGTGGTTATGTAGCCTGGTTGTTCAGCTCCAATTTCCATGGCAATGTTTCGGATGGTTATATCCGCAACGGCGGATCACTGGGAGAGAAGGTAAACATCACAGAAGCAACGTTCGACTTTGGCACCGAAGTGCGTTCCTTTGATGCCGGGGTACAGGGCGGCGCTGCTTATCGTGTAGGCAGGAAACTCAGCGTGGATGGGAATCTCAACTGGGGGCTACGTCCCATATTTCCGGACGATTTTAAAGGAATGGATTTCCCCTTGTACAATATCTACATGACATTAGGCGTAACATATAAGATATAGTTACCCGGTTATCAATAAAAAAAGCAGCAGCGACTATTTCACTGCTGCTTTTTTTATCCAATGCGGATTAGTATTTCGCTGCCTGTCCGGTTTTAGGAAGGGATGCGCGGATAAAATCGCGGATATCATTATTGCCTGTTGCCAGATCATCTTTCCGGAGGTACATCATATGACCGCTGCGGTAGCCGCGCCACGACAGACGGTCTTTCAGCCTTCCGCCCGGATCCATCTGCCACATGCTGTATTTGGCATTGAAATAATCACAGGCGCCATCGTAGTAGCCCGATTGGATCATTACGTGCAGGTAGGGATTGGCTGCCATTGCTTCGCGGAGGTTTTCGCCGGTATTGTCGCCGTTTTTATCCCACGGATGCACCGGGCCAAACATCATGTATTTAAGATCGGTGCTGAATTTCAGTTCCTGTCTGAGGTAAATATTAATCGCCGGCGTAAACGCATGCAGCCAGGAAGTCAGTTCTGCATTGTAATCAGGACCGTTGCCTGCATCTTCGCGGTCGAGGCCACGGTAGCGGGAATCCAGCCGGCCTACTGTAAACCCTTTATCTCTCAGTAATTCTTTCCAGAAAAAATTCGGTGGTACATCCAGGTTATGCTGCAGGATCACTTTTTCTGATAACCCGGAATAGCGGGCCATTTTTGCTGCGATGCTTTTTCGTTGCTGATCTTCCAGGAATCCACCCTGGCTGATGGCCGGTATTAATTCATGGATGGTGAAGTTTTCTACTTCCGGCAACACTGCCGTGAGATCTTTCTGTTGCAGATCCGGTGGCAGCATTTTATGATACCATGCGGTGGCCGCAAAGTAAGGGAGCCGCAATGCTGCATCCACAGGGCCGTTGCGGGAAATGCCCAGTTCAGTGGGGGATACGAGGATCACACCATTGAGATACATCCACTGGGCATTCTGCAATTCCAGCGCCAGGCCGGAAACACGGGTGGTACCATAGCTTTCACCGATCAGGTACTTGGGGGAAGCCCACCTGTTTTGCCTGGATACAAAAGTGTTGATCCATTCTGCCAGGTAGCGGATGTCTGCATTTACCCCGAAGAATTTTTCACGCGGTACATCTTTCCCTATAAGCCTGGAGAAGCCGGTGTTGGCCGGATCTATATAAATGATATCTGCGATATCCAGGATGGTTTCCGGATTTTCGTGTATGCCATAGGGTTGTACCGGGTATCCCTCATCATCGATATTGAGTAGCCGGGGGCCGGTATAGGCAATCTGCATCCATACGGATGGAGTGCCGGGGCCGCCATTAAAGGAAATGACCAGTGGTCGTGCTGCACGGTCTTTTACATCGGTCCTTTCATAATAGGTATAAAAGAGTCCTGCCAGTACTTTGCCGTCCTGGTCCCACACGGGCTGGGTACCAGCTATGGCTTTGTAAGGGATCTTCTGACCTTTTACTGTTACGTCATGGAAGGTGGTAACCGCCGTATCCGGGTTCAGTACAACGGACCGTTGTGGTGGCGTTTCTTCTCCGGCAGTGGGATTGGCTTTGCTGTTCTTCTGCTGCGCCTGTAGTTGCAGGCTCATAGTGCCTGCCAGCAATAGCGGCAGCCAAAGTTGTTTTCTTGTTACGTTCATGGATCGGATCTTGATTGCGCTTAAAGATTGTGCAATTGCCGCAAAAAATCAAGCACATTCGGATGAGTGGGTTATGGCTGAAAGTCGCTCGGCCTTTTACCTACCAGTTTGAAGAACGTATTACTGAACGCGGAAACGCTGTTGTAGCCGGTATCCCAGGCTATTTCACTGATCGTTTTCTCTGTTTCCAGCAGATACTCCATTGCTTTGATCATCCTGGCCAGTTTCAGGTATTGAAAGAAAGAAATATCCATTGTTGAGCGGAAGAGGCTTGTGAGCGTGCGTTCACTGTAGTTGAATTCATGCCCCACCGTTTCAAGGGTAAGCGGTTCGCCAAGGTTTTCCTGTATATACTTTAAAACCGGTTGAAGCCGGGGATTATCGGTAGTAGGTAAAGTAATGGGAAGCGGCACCGAGCTGATAGCCGGCAGCATATATTTAATGGCTTTGATAAACACAAAGCGCTTGTCGTCCGGCAATATGTCGCCATCCCAGGCAGCCGTATGCAGGATCATTTCCAGCAGGAGATTACTGACAGGGTAGATGCCTGTTTTAGTATAAAAAGGATGTTCACTGTCGTCCAGCTCACTAAAGAAATAAATAGTGCGTACGTAGTTAGCCGGGTACCTGTGCTGAAAATAGTGCTCCACACCAGCCGGCACCCACATATAATGACGGGCGGGCAGAAAATAAGTTTTGTCCTTTGTGTACAGGAAAGCGGCGCCACCTTCCACATAAGTCAGTTGTCCTTTATTATGCTTATGAAGGGAAAAGTGATGTTCCGTTTTCCAGTGCCATATATACGCGGATTCCGGGATGGCATCAACATCTTCCAGTATCAGCTGCGGATTAATATCTTTCATTTGGCCGGTTCTAACAATTTTATGGCAATTTATAGAAAATAAATTAACTGACAGGGTCGGAACTTTGCATCTTCATCACTATAAATATGTCTACAATTATTAATAAGTGGCTTGGAGGGGCACTCATGTTAACGCTCTTCTCTACACAAACAGCCATTAGTCAGGACCCTGAGAAAAACACCCTAACGTTAACGGATGTATGGAAAAAAGCAGCAACCTATAACCGCCAGTTGCAGATGCAATATCTCCGTGTGCAGAGCATGGATGAGCGGACAAAATCCGCCAGGGACGAGCGTTTGCCTGAGATAAAGGCCAACGGTGTATATGCCCGTGTTTCCAACCTGGCTATTTATGAAGATGGCTTGCTTAATAGTCCCACGCAATACCCGGTAGTGCACGGTTACTACCAGTTTGGCGCAGATGCCTATCTCAATGTATATAACGGAGGTAAAACTACCCGTGAAATCAAAGTAAGACAAACCGAAACTGCGCTGGCGCAGGAGCAGAAGAACCTCACGGCGGCAGAAATCCGGTACAAAGCAGCAGCCATATACCTCGATATCTATCGCGGACGTATGTACGAAAAAGTAATGCTGCAGGATATTGCAGAACGGGAAAAAGAGCTGGAAGAGATCCGGCAGCTGAACAAAAACGGCGTGGTGCTAAAAAGCGACCTGTTACGTGCAGAGCTGAAATTATCCAAACAGAAAATGACACTGCTGGAAATAAGGAACGGCATCCTGATCTCCAACCAGCGCCTGAATATTATGATCGGGCAACCCGACAGTACAGACAACGTGGTAGCGCCGGACACACTGATACTACCTGCACGCACCTACGAAGATTACCTGGCAGATGCATATGAACATTCTTTTGCCTTTAAGATTTCAGAAAAGGAAACAGCCCTGAGTGAATTGAAACTGAAGGATGTAAAGAGTAATATCCTGCCTAAAGTAGGACTGTATGCGGAGTACGCCTATACGTATCCGCAGATCCTCTTTTATCCTTACTCCATCGCACTTTACGGCTTAGGACAGGTAGGCGTGAAAGCGGGAGTACCTATCTCCGCATTTTATCAGAACAAACACAGGAAACAGGAAGCAAAGATTAACCTGCAACGGCAGGAGATAGAACACGCCGATACCAAAGACCAGGTGCGGCAGGAAGTGAAGTCTGCCTACCTGCGTTATACAGAAGCCATCACCCGGATAGATGTCGCTAACAACAACATCATTCAGGCAAAAGAGAATTTCCGCATTGTAAACAATACTTACTTCAACCAGTTATCACTGCTGACCGACCTGCTCGATGCAGAAACTCAACTGCTGCAATCGCGCTTTGATCTTACCACCGCACAGGTAACAGCGCAGTTACAATACTATCAATTATTGAAAGCAACAGGCAACCTTTAATATATGAACAAGACGAACACTAACACTACTACCAACAAAACCGACAGGCTTATTTCCCGTATCACCACCATCATAGCTTTGATTGTAGTGGTATTCCTGGCGATATGGGGAATAAAAACGTTGCTGCATCAATGGAAGTTTGAGGAAACAAATGACGCACAGATCGATGAATATATTAATCCTGTTGTAGCTAAAGTAACCGGGTATGTACAGGAGATCCGGTATGAAGAAAACCAGGAAGTAAAGAGAGGCGACACCCTGATTATCATTGACAACAGTGAATATGCCGCGCAACAACAGGAAGCTGAAGCTTCGCTGATGAATGCCCAAGCGCAGGTGTCGATACTGGAAAGTAATGTTTCTACCACCGCCCAATCTTCCAAAGTTTATCAATCACAGATTGCCGCTGCGAAAGCAAAGCTAACGCACCAGGAACAGGAATACGATCGTTATAAAAAATTGTATGACGTGGAATCCGCCACCAAACAGCAGTTGGAAAGGGTAGAAGCGGCGCTGGCAGTGGCGCGGTCGGAATATAATACCGCGCTTGATGCATATCAGGCTTCGCTCGCAAAGATCAATGATGTCAGCGTACAACAGCGCGCGCTGGAAGCTGAAATTAAAAGGAGAGTGGCTGTGGTGGCAAAAAATGATCTCAATGTTTCCTATACAATTATCACAGCACCCTATAACGGAAAAATGGGCCGCCGCACCATTCAGCGTGGGCAGCTGGTTTCAGCCGGACAAGTACTGGCTTACATCGTAGACTGGGAAGCCGGTAAATGGGTAGTGGCCAACTTCAAGGAAACACAGATCCGTCATATGGCCATAGGCGAAACCGCGGATATAACAGTGGATGCTTTCCCGGGAACCACGCTCACTGGGAAAATTGAATCGCTGTCTGGCGCCACTGGCAGCCGTTTTTCATTGTTACCACCAGACAATGCCACAGGCAACTTCGTAAAAATAGCGCAGCGGATCCCGGTTCGTATACGCGTCAACGGTAGCCCTGAAGAATTAAAACAGCTTTCCGCGGGAATGAATGTGAATGTATCCATTGCAAAAGAACGTAAATAATCATGGGGCAAAGTAAACAGACATTCCGTTCCTGGGTACCCGAATGGCTGATCAGGCTAACGATCTTACTGGTATTATTTCCAACGGTAATGCTGTTCGCATTATCAACGGCTAACGTGAACGCAGCTACGGGATTTTACGGCGCAGAACCGTCCGATATTCAATTTTCGATGCTGGTGTATTATGCCGCCCTGGTAGCTTTTACACCATTGGAGAAGCGGTTTTTCAGCCGTATTGCCACTAAAGAATATTTCCTGATTTGCCTGGTGTTGCAGGTAATGGTTACGTACTGCTGTTATCATACCAGAGAAGTATCTGTACTCTTTATCTGCCGTTTTTTACAGGGCATTTTGAACTGCGGGGTTACCAGTATCTGTTTAACGTTGCTGTTCAGCAGACTGAAATCAGAGCATGCGCGTGAAACAGGATACGCCATTTTCTATGGCATGATACTTTGTTCCGGCTCATTAACTTCCCTGGTAACCGCGCCACTGGTAGATGATTACGAGTACAATGCGCTGTATAAGATGATCATATACACTTTTATACCAGGCGCCGTGTTATTGCTGCTGTTAATGAACCGCGTGCATCTCGTTCGTAAAACGCCGCTTTACCAGCTGGATTGGACCAGTTTCGTGATATATGCGCCCATGCTCATTTTGATGGGATATGTGATGATTTACGGACAACAATATTATTGGTTGCAGGACAGCCGGATAGTATGGAGCATTGCCGGAATTATTTTCCTGGCTGCGGTATTTGTAGTACGGCAACTTTACAGCAAACGGCCGTTTATTAATATGGAGGTGTTTAAATCCAGGGGATTCCTGTTTGGCATCACGCTACTGGGAGGGCTTTACCTGATCAGGGGATCGTTCAATGTAACCACCAGCTTTTTCTCCACGGTATTGGGGATGGACCCGATACACACTTACGAATTGCTTGGCTACAATCTCATGGGGATTTTGATAGGCGCTGTGGTGGCGGCGCGGCTGGTGATAAAAAAACGGCCCTTACAATTCATCTGGTTGGTGGGGTTTTTCCTCTTACTGGTTTTTCACAGCAGCATGTATTTCCTGTTCACGTCTGAGGCGGACCAATCGATCTTTATACTGCCATTGATTGTCCAGGGAAGTGGGGCTGGGATGCTGCTTACGCCCATTGTGCTGTTCATCATTTCCTCGGTACCGGAAAGCATCAGTATATCGGCTTCCACCGCGGGTGTATTTATCCGGTTCACCTTCTTTGGAATGAGTTCCGCGCTTATCAATTACGGCTCCCTGTATTTTACTAAAATCCACGCCATGCGGCTCAGCGACGGAATTTCAAAAACAGATAACGGGCTCGCGGAGCGGCTGCATACGTACCAGTGGGCGTTGCAATCACGCGGACTGATGGCTGACCAGGCCGCAAAGCTGGCGCCGGGGCTGCTGGACAAAGCTATTCAGAAACAGGCTTTTTTGAAGTATGCGATGGATTATTACGAGCTGATAGGCATCCTCATACTGGTACTGATGCTGTTGATTGTGATGACGCCATATATCAACCGTACCATCATCAACGTAAAAAGCAAACAGCCTGCGGCGGCTGCTGTGTAGAATGAATCGGTTTTCATAAAAGGAGATAGGTATAGATTTGATATATCAGATCTGAGTTTGTTTTATTTAACATAATATAAATTATAAGATTAATCTGAACCCTTTAATAGAAATAATAGTCTATAACAAACCTGTGGCTTTCGACCCTTCTAAATGTGATAATCACGTGAAAATGAAGCCGCTGAGAATCGCGTATAAAAATAATGTCTGCATATCCGGTGGAATTTTGCATCTATAGCGGGCTTTTGAGAAGCCCTGGTTTTCAGATGCGCATAAAAAAAACCGCTTGAATAAGTGATCTGTTCACTCCCATTCAAACGGTTTTAATCTGTGTTATGTGAATAGTCCGCCGGCATTAATGCCAGCGCGAATGTGCTATCTTTTTACGGCAGTTGCATCTATTTCCACCAGCATACCATCCAGTGCAAGTCGTGGAACCGGGATCAACGTATTTGCTGGAAACTTTTTATCTGGCCAGAGCCGCAGGGATTCTTCGGTGAAGATTTTCAGCTTTTCTTCATTATGATCCACGATCAGCGTGGTCAACTTCACGACATCGCTGAATGCTAACCCCTGCGATTTAAGCGCCGTGTCCAGGTTGCTGAGCGACTGTCTTAATTGCGCCCGGAAATCGTTCACCAGGTTGCCATCGGCAGTTTCGCCGCCCTGACCGGAGATCAGAACCAGTGTGTTTCCCGCTGGTACCACCGCAATATGGGAATATGCATTTGGGGCCGGATCGTATAAGCCGGGCGGATTAATGAATGCCGGCGCTTTTGTTTCTTTTTCCATGTTTGTACTTTTAAAGATAATAAATAAGGAACCTGCCAAAGCCAATGCCAATAAGGCTATCAGCGCATTCCTCCGTAGGAAACCGTTCATGCTGTTGATTTTATACACCGCAAAATAAACGGAAATAGCTACGCCGAAACAGGTACAGATCTATGTATCTAAAGCATAACAGAATCAGCCCGGAAGTGTTTCAATAAACTCAATAACTTCTCCATTCAATCCATACACGAGGGAGTTATACACCGTCATAGGCGGCTCGCCTAAAAACAGTACGGATGGCGGCACACAACTAGCAGCTCCGGCGGCGATAGCCTCATGATAAGCTGCGGTGGCGTCTTTCACCGTAAACGAGAAATGAAGTAAAGCGCCGGCCACCGGTGTTTCGCCATCCTGGGCACGACGACCCTGGGTAGCAACATTCGCGCCCTTGTCAAATATTTCCACAAAGGAAGACGTACCGGGAATGCGCAGCAGCGCAGCGTACTCTATATTGAACTCCGGCAATGTCCAGCTGTGAAACATAGTTAGTCCCAGCGACTCGTAAAATTTAATAGTAGCCTTATAATCTTTCGCCTGGATGGCGATATGGTGCATGCCTGTAATATTCGTCATCCAGCAAATGTAAAAGCTGTCGACAAAAGAACACGGTACTGACAAAATTGTTAGTGCAACTTTCTTACTTCCAGTCGCTGGGCGCCATAAATCCCGGAGTGTCCGCTGAAATAGTAAGCCGTGAAACAAGCCACCGCGAAGTATAAAATGTGTTCGGTGCCAAATAATTCAGCACCCATTAAGGTACAGGCAATGGGTGTATTCGTAGCGCCTGCGAAAACGGCAATAAAGCCGAGTCCTGCAAACAGGTCCACCGGTGCATTGAATAGCAGCGCCAGTGCATGACCTAAGGTGGCGCCTATAAAAAACAGGGGAGTCACCTCTCCCCCTTTGAACCCCATTCCCAGGGTAATAGCCGTGAAAACCAGCTTCCAGAGCCAACTCCAGTCGCTAATGTGACTATCCGGATTAAAAGCCGCTACTATACTGACGCTATCTGCTGATTTACCGTACACGCCCAATCCCAGGTAGTCCGTGGTACCTGCTATGTAACTCAACACAATAATCATAATGCCACCTGCCACCGGAATCATCCACGGTATTTTAATATAGGCTTTTGCGTTATCCTTGATGTTATGAATGAGTTGGGAGAATAAGAGGCTGCTCAATCCAAAAAACACACCGCTCACAATCACTTTCGCCAATAGCCAGAGATCCCGGTGAACAAAAGGAAGCCAGTTCATGAAGGGATTGGCCTTATAGAATATATGGTAGTGGGTATGTTCAATGCCCCATGACGTGCATACAATGTCTGCGAAAACGGCGGCAATTAAACAGGGTATCAAGGCATCATACCGCATTACACCGATGGCCAGTACTTCCAGCGCAAACACGGCCCCCGTAAGCGGTGTGCCGAATACGGCGCCAAAGCCTGCGGCGATCCCGGTCATCAGTAAAATTCGTATATCCGCCGCCGGTAGCCCCAGCTTTTTGCCTATCAAACCGGCCATGCTGCCGCCAATCTGCACTGCTGTTCCTTCCCGCCCGGCGGAGCCGCCAAACAAGTGGGTGATAATAGTGGTGATCAATACCAGCGGCGCCATACGCGCAGGCACGCCGCCACCCGGCTGATGGATCTCTTCCATGATCAGGTTGTTGCCTTTCTCGGAGTCGCTTCCGCCAATGCGATAAAGCCAGTAAACCAGTATGCCCGCCAGCGGCAACCCGAAAATGAGCCACTCATGCTGCATACGCAAACCCGTTACCACATCCAGCAGCCAAAGAAACAAGGCGACTAAAGATCCTACAATAATGGCAACCGGTATTGTCAATACGGTCCAGCGCAGCAATTGATTAGCCACGGACAATTGTTCCAGCAAAGATTTCGTTTGTTTCATATCCTACAAATAGCAGTGTTATATGGCAGCTTTACTACCATTATAATATTTGTAGGCGCCATCAGACAGCCCTGGGCTGACGGTTTGGGTCAGGAAGACACCATTTCCTGTTATCTGTCTCCCAAAAATAAGTTTATTCTTTTAATAATCCGGCATAAAATGCAGCACCCCATAAGGCGGATTTATCATTGTTCACGATATGGATCGGTACACTGGCCAGTAATTCAGCCATACGATCGCCCTGCATATAATGATGATAGAACTCGCCCGTATCCAGCAGCGCTGCTATCTTTGGCGGGATTCCACCACCCAGGAACAGGCCGCCCGTAGCCTTCATCTTCAACACCAGGTTGCAGGATTCCCTGGCAAGGTAGCGTACAAACAGCTCCATCGTTTTTATGCAAACAGGAATTCTTCCGGCTATTGCAGCCTTGCTGATTTCAGCAGCTGCATCGCCGGCGTTCATGGCCGCCCGCAGTTCGGCGGGTTCTTCCATGCCTTTTATATCCCGGAGAAATTCAAAGATATCGGTGATACCAGGGCCGCTGATCAGCCGCTCCCAGCTTACTACATCATATTTTTCCTGGAGATACCTGAGCAGTAAAATATCCAGGTCTGTTCTGGGCGCAAAATCGGTGTGGCCTCCCTCTGTGGGAAACGGGTGATGATACTGGCCATCCCAATACAGCCCTGCCATACCCAACCCCGTACCCGGCGCTATAATGGCCATATTCCCGGTGTGATCCGGGGCGCCCCTGTGCAGGGTGGTAAGCTGCTGCGGCGATAGCGTAGCCAATCCGTAAGCGGTAGCTTCCAGGTCGTTGATCAGGGCTACGGTGTGGATACCCGTGCTCTGCCGGATCTCCTCCTCACTCAGTTCCCGGCTCAGATTGGTGAGTTCCACTTTTCCCTTCACCACAGGCCCGGCAACGCCAATGCATATACGCTGCGGTAAGGTATCGCTGCATCCATTGAGAAAGTGCTTAATCATCTCCGAAAAATGCTGGTAATCACGCGAAGCATATTTCTCCTGTTTTATCAGATCCAGTTCTCCATTCAGGCTGCTGAACAAGGCCAGGTTGGTTTTGGTGCCTCCCAGATCTCCCGCCAGCAGATAGGTTTTGATATCCCCACTGCTTACCGGCTCTATAAAATGAGGAAGGTATTGCTGCTTTTTCAATGTTTGCATCTTTGTGGAACTTTATACTTAAAAATAAGGGTTTCCCCCAAGAATACAACAGGAATATGTTTTGTTAATAATTGCCCCGGATACATTATTGGAACAGCTTTTGTTCCGGGGGATGAACAATTCCGGTAGAAAAATGTAATTCAAAACACAAACGTAAGGCCCATATGGAAAGACACACCTATCAGACAGGACTTATTGGCAACTGTGCATTTCTGGCGCATATTAATAAGAATACAAACATCGATTGGCTTTGCTGGCCCCGCATGGACAGCTCCTTTGTTTTCGGCGGACTGCTCGATAAGAAGAATGGCGGCTCCTTCTCTGTTTTACCGGAAGCGGATTTTTCTTCTCATCAGTATTACCTGGAAAACACCAACGTACTTTGTACTGAAATTACTACCACAGAGGGCAGCTACCGGGTAACCGATTTTGCACCACGCTTCCTCCAGTACGAACGTTTCTTTAAACCGCTCATGCTGATCCGGAAAGTAGAACCACTGGAAGGCTCTCCGCGGATCCAGGTAAAATGTGAGCCTACCTGCGACTATGGCGCATCGAAGTTACGTCCAATGAGAGGCAGCAGTCATATTGAATTTACAGGCTGCGAAGAAAACATCCGTCTCACTACCAATATCCCTGTCAGCTACCTGATTGATGGCGAATTTTTTGTGCTGAATGATACCAGGTACCTGATCCTAACTTACGGGCATCCGCTCGAAGCGCCATTAGCCAGCACCGCAGAACGTTTTCTCCGGGAAACTATTTCCTACTGGAGAACCTGGATCAAACATTCTTCCATCGCCAATTACTTCCAGCCTTATGTGATCCGCTCTGCTTTAGCGCTGAAAATACACCAGTATGAAGATACCGGCGCCATCATTGCGGCCAGTACCACCAGCTTACCCGAGTTTCCCGAAAGCGGGCGTAACTGGGACTACCGCTATTGCTGGATGCGCGATACCTACTATATCATCACCGCCCTGAATCACATCGGCCATTTTGAAGAAATGGAACGGTACTTCGGCTATATCACGGATATTTCTTTCTCCGGCGATTTCCGGTACCAGCCACTGTACGGGATTACCGGCCAGAAAACCTTATCGGAAACCATTCTGCCGCATCTTGATGGCTATATGGGAAATAAACCCGTGCGTATCGGCAACCAGGCATTTGAACATATCCAGAACGATATATATGGACAGGTGCTTATTTCGATGCTTCCATTATATACTGACCACCGATTTATTTTTTCTGAAAGAAAAGATTCTGACCGGTGGATTGAACTGCTGCTGAAGAAGATAGAGAAAACGATCGATGAAAAAGATGCGGGTATCTGGGAGTTCAGGAATATGGCTAACGTTCATTGCTATACGAACCTGTTTCAGTGGGCAGGCTGTGCAGCCGCCGAAAAGATGGCACGCACCATCGGAAATGAATCATTGCTGGAACAGGCTATTGCGCTGAAGAACCGCGCTGCGGCTCATATTGAGAGCTGCTACGACCCGGTAAGAAAAGTGTATACCAACGCAGCTGGCAGTCAGCACCTGGATGCCAGCACCCTGCAGCTCATAATGATGAACTACCTGGACCCGGCCTCTGAACGGGCCCGCGATCACCTCATCGCATTGGAGAAAGAACTGAAAACACCGGAAGGATTGTTTTACCGCTACCGCCACTCCGATGATTTTGGTAAGCCCAAAACTACTTTTCTCGTGTGTGCATTCTGGTATGTGGAAGCACTTGCCTGTGTAGGCCGGCTGGAAGATGCCCAGCGGGAATTTGGTAAGCTGCTGCAATACTCCAATCACCTGCTGCTTTTCAGCGAAGACGTGGAATCTGATACCGGCAGCCAGTGGGGGAACTTCCCGCAGGCATACAGTCACGTGGGATTGATGAACGCCGCTTACCGGATCGCCATGAAACTGGATACGCCCATTTTTCTATAGTCATGTATACATAAAATAAAGGAGGGGAGTTTGTGCTCCCCTCCTTTTCTTATTTAAACGCTTTCCCTGTTGCGTAATGTTCTCAGCAGATGCCGCACCTCATGATAGCTTCGCAGGTAATACTGCGCGGCAGATACCTGGCTGCCCACTTTAACAGTAATGGCTTTATGCGGAAGCGCTTTGAAGATGTCTTCGTCTGTTACATCATCGCCCATGGCCATAATGAAATCATATTTCTTATGATTCAGCCAGCTTAATGCGGCCTTGCCTTTGTTGATCTCTATGTTTTTTACTTCTATTACCTTGTCGCCGGGTAATACCTGCAATCCTTTCTCCACGGTAAAGTAACGCAGGGTGTTCATCAGTTCATTGGCGCGCAATTCGCCGAGCCCCGATTCTACTTTACGGTAATGCCATACCAGTGAGAAACTTTTTTCTTCAATGAAAGAACCGGGTGTGCGGTCGGTGGCCAGTTCCATGATAGGCAGCAGTTCCTTTTTCCACTTATCCGTAAGACCGGGCAGCTGGTACCACTCCCCTGCTTTTGTTTTTTGCCATGCGCCGTGTTCCGCGATGAGATCCAGGTTCAGATGACCAAACCACTCCCCCAGCGTATCATGATTCCTGCCGCTGATCATTACCAGGTCGTTGCCGGGTATGGCTGCCAGCTCCCGCAACAGCTGGTACAGATCAGGATCCGGGGATGCCATATCGATGTTGGGCTGGAACCCAACCAATGTACCATCATAATCCAGGAAGATGATCCGCTTTTTGCTGTTGAAATACTGTTGCCGGATCAATACCGCTGTTTCCTGGTTTACGCGGCGGGCCAGCATGTTTTGCTGCATTTCATTTACCTCCTGCAGGCGGGTCATGAACAGCTTTACCCAGTGATTGATATTGAATTTGGCTACCACCGTGCGCATTT
This sequence comes from Chitinophaga sp. CCNWYY40, assembly GCF_037483205.1. Classification (NCBI taxonomy): domain Bacteria; kingdom Pseudomonadati; phylum Bacteroidota; class Chitinophagia; order Chitinophagales; family Chitinophagaceae; genus Chitinophaga; species Chitinophaga sp. CCNWYY40. The sequence continues at coordinate 690,415 of NZ_JBBHLF010000002.1, read as the reverse complement.
GTTTCATGCGGCGTTGCTGTTCCGGCAGCGGCATGTTCAGCGCGTCTACAATGGCGCGGGTGATAGCGCCGATGTTGTTTGGGTTGACGATAATGGCATCTATTAATTCTTTAGATGCTCCTGCCATTTCGCTCAGGATCAATACGCCATCATTGTTATTGCGACTGGCCACGTATTCCTTGCTCACGAGGTTCATGCCATCGCGCATGGGTGTTACGAGGCAGATGTCTGCGAAATTATAGAGGGCCGATAATGTTTCCAGCGGGAATGAACGGTAGAAGTATTGGATGGGATGCCAGGCAAGTGTACGGAACCGGGCGTTGATATTTCCTACCTGTTTATCTATTTCGTCGCGCAACTCTTTATACTGGGGCACCTGGTCGCGGGAAGGCACTACAATCATATACAATACCACCTTCCCGATGTATTCGGGATGCAGTTGCAGCAGCAGTTCAAAAGCCTGGAGCCGTTGCAGGATTCCCTTGCTGTAGTCCAGCCGGTCGATAGAAAGTACGAGGCGGTCGTTTTGAAAGTTCTCCTTCAGGTTTTTTATCTGTTGCAGTACTTCCGGGTCGCTGCCCATCTCTGCATACTTGTTATAGTCGATTCCCATCGGGAATGTTTCCACTACGATGGCGCGGTCGTTATAAGACACAACGTTAGCGGTGGTAGTTACCGGCAGGATACGGCTGGCGGCATTCAGGAAGTGGCGGGTATCATCAAAAGTATGGAAACCCATCAGATCGGCGCCCAGCATCCCTTCCAGGATCTCTGCCCTCCAGGGAATAAGGCGGAATAATTCGAATGAAGGAAAAGGAATGTGCTGGAAGAAACCGATGGAGATTTCCGGCATCTCTGCGCGGATCATTCCGGGTAACAGCAGCAGCTGGTAGTCGTGAATCCAGATGGTGTCTCCGGGTTCTGCTACCTTCATGATAATATCCCTGAATTTTTTATTTACCTGGTAATAGGCGTCCCAATAGGTTTGTTCATAGTGGGCATAAACAGCCATATAGTGGAAAACCGGCCACAGTGTTTCATTAGAAAAGCCTTCGTAGAAGTTGTTGATTTCGTCCTGTGTCAGGTATACCGGCATCAGGTTCATCTTGCGCAACTTTTTTGTTACTTTCTCCTGTTCTTTCTGGTCTGTGATCTCCTGTCCCGGCCAGCCTATCCAGATATTATTTCCTTCGCGGTAAATGGAGCCTAAACCTGTTGCCAGGCCCCCTTCGCTGGGTTGAAGGGAGTAATCCCCTTCTGTTTCCGAAATCTTTACTGGCAGCCTGTTCGATACAATAATGGTCTTTCGCATAGTCAGTTTATATAATCTATTATCTAATTACATTCAATTGGAATAGCACCCAACAAAACAAAAAATGCACCCAAAAGAGCGGAACCTACATATATAAATAAATACAATGCTGCTACAATGGCTATGGTTCATCAACAGGGTTTATCCGGAGCGGATAAGGGCTACACCTGTATATGTGTGAAAATGCAAGATAATCATTATCAGGGGGAAAAGGAAGTGGAAATATCTCCACTACCCTGTTACGACTTACGCCCGAGCGTCATCAGCACCACGCCACAGATGACAATGGCGGCAGCAATACCTACCAGGGAGGTAATGGCTTCATTTCCGATAGCCCATCCCAGGAACAGGGCTACGATGGGGTTAATATAAGCATAGGTAGACGTGAGGCGTGGCGGCGCATTCTTCGATAACCAGCTGTAAGAGGTGTATCCTACCAGTGAACCGATCAGTACCAAATAGAGATATGCCTGCCAGGCTTCGGCGGTCATCAGGGGTAATGTGCCGAGGCCACCCGGTTCAAGCACAAAGCTCATTAGCAAAGAGAAAATGCCGCCGGCCAGCATCTGGATGGCGGTACTGGTAATTTGCGTAGGCATGGGGAGCCGCTGTACCAGCAGGGTTCCAACCGCCCAGCAGATATTTCCAACCACGATAACGATAACGGGCCATAAAGGAAATTGTCTTGCTTCATGATGGGCAAAGGGATTAAACAACAGGAACAGTCCTATAAACCCTACTACAATTCCCAGCATGGTCATGACCGAAGGGCGTTGTTTGCTGAAAAAGGCCCAGTCCATGCCCATGATCCAGGCGGGCATAGCGGCCACTATGAGCGCCACAATCCCGGAAGGCATATAATGTACAGCCACGGCTACGGTGGTATTCCCGACGCCTATGAGCAGCACGCCAATAAAACAGGCGGAAATAAACTGCTGCCGGTTGGGCCAGGTTTTCTCCCGCAGGCAACCTACCAGCAGCAGGATACCGCCTGCTACCAGGAAACGCATCGACGACAACAGAAATGGCGGTACTACTTTCGTTGCTATCTTCATACCCAGGTAGGTGGAACCCCAGATGATGTACACGGCCAGCAGGCAAAAGATCATTTTGGAGGACAATACGCCTATCTTCTTGTTCATGTTTTCTTTCTTTTGGTACGCTGATAGTTCCGGGTTACTTTGCTCACATCCCCGCAGGTGCTCATGCTGCACCATTTGCGGGACCCGTTGCGGCTTTTGTCCAGGAAAAGCCACCCACAGGCAGGGCACTCTTTTACTTCCGCCGGCTTACCGGAGGTATACAATTCCACTGCCGATTTCACCAGCCACCAATACACCTGCTCCAGTGCGGGCGCATTGAACTGCAAAGTGCCGGCGCCTGCCGACCAGCTGATTTCAATATTGGCATATGCCTCCCCGATATACGCATTGAACTGCATACTGTCGGCCGCAGCGGGTTGCTTTTTTGCAATGCCTGCTGTAAACAACCGGTGCAGTAATTCCCGCAAAGCAATGCTTTTCTCAAAAACCACCGCCGCCTTTTGCGGATAGTCTTTCGCCAGCCGTTCGAGGGTATGGATAATTTTGGGAGATAAAGCACGGGTATGACCATACCATTGCAACAGTTCTTTGAAACCGTTGAGATAGTCATGCGGTATTCCCTTCTTCCGGTTGTCGATGGTGTTCACGAAATCGAGACACAGAATGCCACCGTCGAGGCGGAGTGATGTGATGGATTTAGGAGCTGACATACGCGGGTTTTGTCTTACTCAGGATTAAACTGATGATACTGATTACGATGAATTTCTCCTGACCATTTCTGGTACTTCAGCGAAGGTAATTCATATTATTAACCGGTAAAAGTTATTTTACTGGTTAATAAAAAATGAGGTAAAAACGGGGTATTCATCTACCTGAAACAATACTTAAACATCTGTTTATTTAAGTGCTAATAATCAATTTATTACAAAATAAAAAACAGCTCCCGTGAGAGCTGTTTTACTAGCAATAATAATAGTATTTTAATATCCGGAGATTACCGGGCGACGTTATTTTCGTGATTTCCTCCTACAAGATACATTATTTATTTAACATATACTTCTATAATTGCATTAGTAGGTCTTCTGGGTGCAAGAAAGCTGTCTACCTGGTGGTAGTGTTGCTTCAGTTCTCCTCTCAAAGCAAAGGGATAAAAGTTGTTTAAACTGGGGGCATATTCATAGATCACCAGGTCGTAATGATGGTCGCGCACCTTTTGGGTAAAGGTAGCTAACTGCCTGTTAAACATCCCCACTCCCAGGTGATACCATAATGGATAATCGGGGCCGGTTTCCAGTTTGTAAGGCATTGCTGCTGCCAACGGGGTAAGCTCCGACATGTTCAGTACTTTGATATCTCCTTTCTTTTCGGCCACCACCGGCAGCGCCATAATCTTCTCCATTCCCTTTACCGTGGAAGCAGGCATATATATTTTGCGGAAAGGACGGAGATCGGAAAACACCCAGGACGACACCGGGACATCCGTAGTGTCGTTGTTCAGCATAAAGTTATGCCGGTTCACCACATTTTCATGCCCCGGAGTTCCCATAGCCACCGTTTCCTGCGCCGGAAACAGGCGGTCGGTGAAACGGCCTATATATTTCCACCAGGTACCAGACCACCAGAAAAGCACGAGAAAAGCAGCTCCGAGCAACGGGCGGAATGAGTTGATATTTATCTTCAGTAAGTCCAGTAAATAAGAAGCAATAAACGCAAACGCGAAACTGTGGAAGAAGATATTATTGTCCGGCGGCGTGTAGCTTGTTACCTGGAAAATGGCGGCTTCGCCCAACATACCCAGCGTAAGCAATGCAAACAGTACCTCCCTGCGCTGCTGCAGCCAGGCGCCCCAAGCTTTCACTTTCGCCACAATACACAGCACCACCAGCACTACATATGCCTTGATCCAGTTGGAGCTGCCAAATATTTCGTCCGTAAAATCGTTGAAGGCCAGGCGGGAGCTGTGTGGTGGCTGTCCGTGGTTAAACCAGTACCCGAATCCCGGCATCAGCGGCAGGATCATGATGGCGGCAATCACGGCGAACATGGCCACAAAAATGGGCAGGTCCAGCCAGCGGCGCGTCTGGAAACTATTATACGCCAGGAACAACAGGCATAGCATAAACGCCATTCCGCCGCCGTCCTGTTTGGTGAAAACGGAGAGGAAGATAAAGAAAGCGGCTCCAAACATCCACAGGTAACTACGTAAACGGCTATCCGAAAAGAAGGACCGGAACAGGAAGCTGAGGCCCACCAGTTCAAATACAATCACCGTATGATTATACCAGGGCCAGAAATTAAAGAAGGAATAGGACAATACAAATACCAGTACCGACAGGAGCCTGACACCGGGCTGCACGCCCATACTTTTCAGGATAGAACGGAAAGCAAAGCCCGCCATGATATTCAGGAGCACCTGCGCCTTTACAAGGGAAATGAGTTCCGGTCCGAACAGTTTAAAGAAGATGGCCGGGAAAATCCAGAAGCCATAACCGAGTGGCGAGCCGAAATCCCGGAAGGGAATTTGTCCGGATGATATCCGGTAAGCACCTTCCCAGGAGAGGAAAATATTAACACGGTACGGGAATGTTACAAATAATGGCACCAGGGCCAGTGCGATGATAATAATGCTTTCGGCAATGGCCGGGCGACGGCCTTTCAGTGAAAATTTGGGCATAGTAGATTGGGATTCGCTGTAATTGCTGACTATTCAGTAACATGAATGGCTGCAAAAGTAATTGAATAAATTGTAAATTAGACCCATCTAACATACCAAACAACTCCAGGTTCCGTGAAATTTTTAAAGCTGCTACGACCCAAACACTGGGTAAAGAATGCCTTCCTGTTTATTCCCCTGTTTTTTGCGGGAGAGATTTTTAAGCCCGATAAACTGCTTGATGTACTGGTAGCGTTCTTTGCCTTCAGTTTCATTGCCAGTAGTATTTATATACTGAACGACTACCGCGATATTGAGGCAGACCGCCTCCACCCGGTAAAATGCAAACGCCCCCTGGCTTCCGGGGCTATCAGCCGGCCGGCCGCCCTCGCCCTCTTTATTATCTGCGTTTCCGCCGGCTACGCATTCGCCGTTATGGTAGGTGATAAGTTTGTTTTTGTGCTGAGTATCTATTTTGTGTTAAACATCCTGTATTGCCTGGGGCTAAAGAATATCTCTATCCTCGACATTATAATTGTGTCAACCGGATTTGTGCTGCGGGTTAAATCCGGCGGTGTGGCCGCGAAAGTGGCGTTATCGGAATGGCTGGTGATTATGGTATTCCTGTTGTCTCTTTTTATGGCCATTGCCAAACGCCGTGACGATATAATAATCAAACAGGACTCGGGAAAAGATATGCGCAAGGCCGCGCAGGGTTATAATATGGATTTCCTGAACGTGATGCTGGCGCTTGTTTCCGCCGTTATCATAGTAGCTTACCTGATGTACACGATTTCTCCTGAAACACAGGCCAGGTTTCATACCTATCGCCTTTATTACACCACCCTGTTTGTAATTGGCGGATTATTACGATATTTGCAAATAACCTACGTACAGAACAGTACTGGTTCTCCAACCAAAATCCTATATAAAGACCGTTTTATTCAATTAACCATCCTCCTGTGGGTCCTGAGTTTTTATGTATTAATTTATTTACCGACAGATAAAACATTTTTTGAATAATGCAAAAACGGTTAGCCAACTGGGGGAACTTCCCTGCTGTTGACAGCGACGAAAATGCTTTTACCCAGGAAGATGAGCTTCGTAAATATGTGGTAGCCAATACCCACATGATTGCGCGGGGCAATGGCCGCTGTTATGGCGACGCCTCCCTGGGAAAGCACAGCATTTCCATGCTGAAGTACGATAAGATGCTTTCCTTTGACACGGCCAACGGGATCATGGATGTACAGGCAGGCGTAACGCTGGACCAGATACTGGATATTATTGTTCCGAAAGGATGGTTCTTACCCGTAACCCCCGGCACCAAATATATTACGGTAGGCGGAGCAGTAGCTTCCGATGTACATGGAAAAAACCATCACGTAGATGGCGCCTTCTCCGGCCATATCATTGATATGGATGTATTAACCGCCAGCGGCGAAACCATTTGCTGTTCCGCCACACAACACGACGATCTTTTCTGGGCTACCTGCGGTGGCATGGGCCTTACCGGGGTGATTACCCGTGTGAAATTCGGCCTCAAAAAAATAGCCACTGCCTATATCCGGCAAACACAACTGAAGGCTAAAAATCTGGAGGAAGTGATCCGGCTGTTTGATGAATATAAACACTATACCTACTCTATGGCCTGGATCGATTGCCTTCAGAAAGGCGATTCCTTTGGCCGGAGTATCCTGATTGTTGGTGAACATGCTACCCCGGAAGAACTGAATGCGGCACAACAGAAAGCCCCGCTCACCCTCCCGGCTAAACGAAAACTGACCCTGCCATTCAACCTCCCCTCCTTTGTACTGAACACTTTTACTGTAAAAGCGTTTAACTGGTTATACTATGGGAAGAATTATAAGAAGGTGATGCACAAGGTAATCCCGTATGAACCCTTCTTTTATCCGCTGGACGCCATCCTTCACTGGAACCGCGGGTATGGCAAGGCCGGGTTTGTACAATACCAGTTTGTGGTATCCCTTGAGCAGAAAGATGGCCTGGTAGCTATCCTGCAACGGATCAGTGATAAAGGCTGGGGTTCGTTCCTGGCGGTATTGAAGGTGTTTGGTAAACAGGACAGCCTCATCTCCTTTCCGATGGAAGGATATACCCTCGCGCTGGATTTTCCCATCCGCAAAGGGTTATTTGAATTCCTGGATGAGCTGGATGAGATTGTACTGCAGTATGGCGGCCGTTTATACCTGTCGAAAGACGCGAGGATGAAGCAGAAAATTTTCTGGAACAGCTATCCTAATGCCGGCCGGTTTGCCGAAATTGTAAAACAATATAACAACAACGCGCGTTTTGAATCCCTCCAATCGGAGCGTTTATCACTGACGAAATAGTTTACCCTGATTAACCAAGTACACTCATGCCTACCCTTTTAATACTTGGCGCAGGTTCAGACATGGCGGTTGCCATTGCCCGGAAGTTTGCGTCTGAAAAATATGATATTCAACTGGCCGGCAGGAATACTGCCGCTTTGATACCACAACAACAGGATCTGCAGGTGCGTTTTGACGTTAAAGCCACCACGCATATGTTTGATGCGGCCAACTTCCCATCACACGCGGCTTTTTACGCCGGCCTGCCGGTTCCTCCCGACATCACCGTCTGCGTTTTTGGTTACCTGGGCGACCAGGAGAAAGCGCAGCAAAACTGGCAGGAAGCTGCTACCATTATTAACAGTAATTATACCGGCGCCGTTTCTATACTAAACATTGTGGCGGAAAGCTACGAAGCCAGGAAGCAGGGAACCATTGTGGGGATCAGCTCTGTAGCAGGTGAAAGAGGACGGCAAAGTAATTATATTTATGGCAGTGCGAAAGCAGGTTTTACCGCTTATCTCAGCGGGTTAAGAAACCGTCTTTTTCGTAGTGGCGTTCACGTGATGAGTGTGCAACCGGGATTTGTGAACACCCGTATGACTCAACACCTGACCCTGCCCCCCTTACTCACCGCCCAGCCGGAAGCAGTGGCCACCGCGGTTTTTAAAGCAGTGAACCGTAAAAAGAATGTGCTGTATGTAAAGTGGCATTGGCGATACATTATGCTCATTATCAAATTAATACCTGAAGGTATTTTCAAAAAACTCTCCCTGTGACCATCGCTTTTTTCGACTTCGACGGAACCATTACTACGAGGGATACCCTATGGGAAATCATCCGCCATCACAGGGGCCGCGCCGCTATGTATGCAGGCATGATCCAACTGCTGCCCGCACTGCTGCGCTTCAAATTAAAAATGTTGCCGGCGCAGCAGATGAAGGAAGAAGTACTGCAATATTTTTTTGCAGAAATGCCCGTCCATGATTTTTCCGCAGGCTGTGAAAGTTTCTGCCGGGAGAAGCTGCCGGCGTTAATTCGTCCGCAAGCGTTGGCGGCTATACGAAATCACCAGCAACAGGGGCATCATGTGGTGGTGGTATCTGCTTCCGCGCAGGACTGGGTAGCGCCGTGGTGCCGGAGGGAAAACATCGTTTGCCTGGCCACCCGTCTCGAAGTAAAAAATAAAGTCATCACCGGTAATATACAGGGTATCAACTGCAATGGTGAAGAAAAGGTGCGACGCATCCGTGAAGCTTACCGCCTGGAAAACTTCGGGGAAATATATGCTTACGGCGATAGTGAGGGCGACCGGCCCATGCTGGCGCTGGCGCAGCATGTTTCCTTTAAACCCTTCCGGTAAAACAGGAATAGCGGAAGACTCCTTCCGCTATTCCTCCAATAAAAAATGCCTCACCATTACGGCAAGGCACTTTCTATTATTGTAACAGATTGATTGTACGAAGTATTATCAGGCAGCTTTCGCTTTCTTCATCTGCGCTGTAACCATTGCGGGTTTCAGCTTAATGATACCAACGAAGTTCAGCAACTTCATTACCTGGTAGCTTGGATCCAGCTCATACCATTTCTTGGCAAAGTTAGGACTGTCTTTAAATTTGTGGTGGTTATTCTGAAACAGTTCGCCCATCAGTACAATACCCCACGGAGAAGTATTCCTGGAATGGTCGTTGTTATCAAAATTCTGGTAACCATATTTATGTCCGCACCAGTTAACGATAGCGCCCTGTACAGGTCCCATCAGGAAATGGATTGGCAGCAGTAAATAAAGATACCACATACCGGCAGGAACGAATGCTACATAAAATGCTACATAAGCGCCCATCCAGAGGAAACGGGTGATGTTGCTGTCGCCGAATTTATCCATCGCATCCCATTCAGGTAACGGGTCTTTGGTAAATTTAGGATCCACTTCACTGGTACGGGTTACAAAACCATTGTAGATTTTGCGGGTTTGTACCATCATGCCCCAAACGTCTTTGAAGAAGTGCGGAGAATGCGGATCGTGTTCGGTATCGCTGAATTCATGGTGCATGCGGTGCATAACGCCATAAGCTCTTGGAATCAGGTATGATGAACCCTGGAAAAACCAGGTGCTGAAATAAAAGAATCGTTCCCAGAATTTACTGGTAGTATACATCTGGTGAGATGCATAACGGTGTAAGTAGAATGTGTGAAAAAACAAGGAAAAGAACCAATGCACACAAAAGAATATCAGGATCGCCGTCATTTCTATACTTTATAAAGTGACAAATAAGCGCCAAAGGTAAGCTAATTTAGTGGATATCAAGCCAGATTTACTGTTCCGGGTGGTGAAGGAAATGTTAAAATAATTTTAAATTTTAATTTTTCTTTACCCGACGTAACTCTAAGAGATTCATACCGTTACCCGTGAATCCGGAGATGTTTGGCTGTACCAGTCGTACTACCTCATCGTAGAACAGCGGCACTATTACGGCGTCTGCCATGATCAGGTTGTCCATCTCTCGGTATTGAATGTACCGGATGCTGTCGTTGTTTTCCTCCAGGGATGTTTCATAGAGCCGGTCGAACGCCGGGTTATGATAGCGGGTATAATTCGGCGGCGCCGGGTTTTTACTGTAAAACATAGCCAGGTAGCTTTCTGCGTCGGGATAATCAGCGATCCAGCTGCCGCGGAAAAACAACGCCTGTGATTTAGCGGTTTGCTCCAGCAGCAGGCTTTTCTGCACTACTTCCACCTGGATGCGGATGCCAACATTTTCCAGCTCATTGGCCACGTAGTTGGCGAGATCGGCGTAAATAGGAATAGACAACAGCTTGATAACGGGTAGTCCTTTTCCATCCGGGAAGCCGGCTTCGCGGAGCAGCTGCCGTGACATGGCCGGGTTCCAGGGATAGCCCTTTACTTTCTGCGCGTCGAAAGAAGGCAGCCCGGCGGGCACAAATCCTGCTGTGGCGGCGGTGCCTATGCCATTGCGGAGATAGGTCATCATTTTCGTACGGTCGATACCGTAGTTAATGGCCTGGCGCACCTTTTTCCAGCGGAGCGGCGATTCCCTTACGAGTGGATTGGTGCTGTCTGCAAGAATTCCGAGGTATTCTGTATTCAGATAAGAATGTTTGCTCAGCACCATTTTGCCCTCCCACTCCTTCCGGAGTTTGCCTTGTTTGGTGAGCACTTCATCTTTAAAGGAGGCGTCTATATCGTTCATGAAATCCAGTTGTCCCTGGCGGAACAGCAGGAACTCCGATGCTTTGCTTTCGAGGAAGCCTACCTGAACGGCTTCGAGGTAAGGCAGGCGATGGCCGGTGTCATCTGTTTCAAAGTAAGCAGGGTTGCGGTGCAGCACCAGCGCCTGTCCTTCGTCCCAGAGGAAAAAGCGGAATGGCCCGGTACCACAGGGGTGGTTGCGGAAGTCTTTCCCGTATTTCTCAATGGCTTCATGTGGCACAATGGAGCAGTACTGCATACTGAGAATTCCCAGCACCGGGTGGAACGGCCGGTAAAGCGTGAGTTCAAAGGTGGAATCATTCAGGGCTTTAAAGCCGCTGTCGGCGGAGAGCTTGCCGTTGAAGATCCAGGCGCCGGGCGAAGCCGTGACCGGGTCCATGATACGGCGGAGACTATACACCACGTCGTGGGCCGTCATCCGGCGGCCTTTGCCTCCGGGGAAGATGTCGCTGTCGTGGAAGTACACATCTGTCCGGAGATCAAATGTATAGGTGCGGTGATCGGCGGACTCGCGCCACTGTTTGGCCAGCGAAGGGCGGATCACCAGATTGGTGTCGGGTTCCACCAGCGTATTGTATAATTGCTTTACCGCCCATATTACTTCCTGGCTTTTGGCAAATGCGGGGTCCAGGCTGGCAAGTCCGTTGGTGCTGTTATACCGGAATACCCGCAGCGACTGTTCTTCCGGGCTACCGCATGCCCCAAGTAAGAGGCTGCATAACACTGCAAGCCCCCATCTGCATATAACCACCTGACAATAACAACTTTTCATTTGGCAGTAAATTAATATCTTTCAGGTTAAAATATACGAATAAATATGCGCGGCATACCAATGCTTTGTATGGCCCTTCTGGCAACATTAACTGCAGGGGCACAACAGTTCAGCAGGGCTGACACGCTGAGAGGCAGTATTACTCCTCAGCGCGCCTGGTGGGATGTTACCAGCTACGACCTGCATGTACAGGTAAACCCGGACGACAGCACCTTCAGCGGCTTTAATACCATTACCTACCAGGTGCTGAAAACCGATTCCGTGATGCAGATAGACTTGCAGGTACCCATGGTAATAGACAGTGTGGTACAGGATAAGAAGTCGCTCACCGTTACCCGCGACGGCAATGCCTGGTTTATAAAGATGGTGTCGCCGCAGGCAAAAGACAAATCAAAAAAGATTACCGTGTATTACAGCGGTAAACCCCGCAAGGCGTTGAAAGCCCCATGGGATGGCGGCGTGGTATGGGCTAAAGATGAAAAGGGCCGTCCGTGGATAGCCACTGCCTGCCAGGGTTTGGGCGCCAGCATCTGGTGGCCGAACAAAGACACGCAAAGCGATGAACCGGAAGACATGACCATCAGCGTAACCGTTCCGGCGGACCTGACCGATGTATCCAATGGCCGTTTAAAAAAGACCATCGACAACCCCGATGGCACCAAAACCTTTGTATGGTATGTGGGCAGCCCTATCAATAATTATGATGTAGCGGTGAACGTAGGTAACTATATAGAGATGAAAGATACCTGGCATGGTGAAGGCGGCAAACTGGATCTTGGTTTCTGGGTATTGGATTATAATGAAGACAAAGCGCGGGAACATTTCAAAGTGGTGAAGCCGATGCTGAAATGTTTTGAATACTGGTTTGGTAAGTATCCTTTTTATAAAGACAGTTACAAACTGATAGAAGCGCCGTTCCTGGGTATGGAACACCAGAGCGGTGTGGCATATGGCAACAAATACCTCATGGGTTATTCCGGCAGGGATCTTTCCGGTACCGGCTGGGGATTGAAGTGGGACTTCCTCATTATCCATGAGAGCGGCCATGAATGGTTTGGTAACAGTATTACCAGCAAGGACCTGGCAGACATGTGGATCCATGAGTCTTTCACCAACTATTCCGAAACCCTTTTTACTGAATGCCAGTATGGACATAAGGCCGCGGAGGAATATGTACAGGGTATCCGTAAAAATATCTTAAATGATGTGCCCATCATTCCTCCCTATGGCGTAAACGCAGAGGGAAGCGGTGATATGTATTATAAAGGCGCCAACATGCTGCACAATATCCGGCAGATCATGGAAGACGACGAAGCCTTCCGCCAGTTGCTGCGCGGGCTGAACAAAACATTCTACCATCAGACTGTGACCACGCAGGAAATAGAACAGTATATGAGTCAGGTAGTAGGTATGAACCTCAGTAAAGTGTTTGACCAGTACCTGCGTCATACTACCATTCCTACGCTGGAGTACCGTTTCAACGGACAACAGATCCAATACCGCTGGGTATCTGATGTAAAGGATTTTAATATGCCGGTGAAGGTGAAGCTGAGTGATAACGGGTTTAAGCTGATATACCCCGGAACGTTATGGCGGAGTTCCAATATTACTTTAAGTAACCTGAAGAACTTTGAGGTAGATAAAAACTTCTATATAAATTCCAAACAGGTAAAGTAAGTACACGGATATATAAGAGAGGGATCAGCTGATAGCTGGTCCCTCTTTTCATTTTATCGTTTCAGCAATTTGAAGGCATGACCGGTGCTGTCGTTCAGAAAGCCGTAGGCAGCCCATAAAATAGAGAGTGGTTCTATGCTGCGGCTCATTTCTATCTTTCCCATATCAGCCACATCGAGCCAGCCAATCTGGTGCAGCAGGTTGGTCACTTCCCGTTTGGCATCGTTGTTATTGCCGGCGATAAACATGGTGGGGGCTCCTTCTTTGAAATCCGGGAGCAACATTTTTTCATGGCCTATACAGCTGAGTGCCTTTACCACATTGGCATCCGGAGGCAGCCAGGCTTGTATTTGTTCCCCTGCCGAGTTATTATGACCGATGGTGAAGGTGAGTCGTCCGCTTTCATCGGGGCCTTTGCCATCGAGTGGATTGGTAACATCCACAACTGTTTTGTTTTTGAAGTTCCATATTCCGGCGGCTTCAATGGCTTTTTGGGTACCGGCCCAGCTGGTACAGATCAGCAACAGTTCCCCGAATTCGGATGCCTGTCTGAAAGTGCCGGCCATTGCCTGTTTGCCTTGCTTTTTTATCCATTGCTGCAGGGATTCCCTCGCGGGGTTACGGGTACCGATTGTAACATGATGTCCTGCCTGAATAAGCCCTTTACCAAGGGTTAATCCTACAGGACCGCTTCCAAGGATACCGATTTTCATGAGCGTAGATTAATTTAAGCAGATGATTGTGCGAATCATGAAGATACTTAAAAAAGCAGAAAGGATAAAGTGATGCTTTATCCTTTCTGCTTTAAATATGCTTTGCCAATGCTTCGGATATGCTTAGCGCATGCTTTACACATGCTTAGGACATGCCTTTGACATGGACTTTATACGGAGGTGACGTGGAGGGGACGTGGACTTGATCATACAACCCGCTCCTGTAGCAGGTATCCGAGGAATTTTTGCATGCCCTGTCGCTTCGCCGGCGTTAACGGATAACTGATATTATGAATATAATAAGTGGTAAGATCGTATACTGCGTAAGGGTTTTCGGCTACTACCGCCGGAATATTCTGAATTCCGATACCCGTGGCGTTGTTAAACTCCGTTATAAACGCTGCCGGCAGTTGTTTGTTACTGATCCAGGCGGCGAAAACAAACGGCAGGCTGGTAAAACGCACCCAGTTTTCTGCGAGGTCATATATATATGGCGATACTTTGCGTTGTTCCAGGGCGCGGTCGCCAATCACCAGGCCGGCATCAGTTCCTTTGATCTTGTCCTGGTAATCCCCGTTGGTATCTACAAACTCCACACCAAGCTTCCAGTATTCATGTACCAGTACTTTGAGCAGCGCTACAGAAGTGCGGCTCTGGTAATCCAGGTAAATACGTTTTATTTCATTTAAAGGCACCTCGCTGTATAAACAAACAGATGCCACTGGTCCTTCGGCTCCGATACAATAATCTGCTATGATATGATATTCCTTTAATTTAGGAATAATGGCTACCGGCACAAGCGCTACGTCTACCTCTCCATCTATCAGCTGCTGGGCTATTTTAGCGGGATAATCCATCGATAATTCCATCATCTCCATCACCGGATGATTCCTGAATCCATACAATAAAGGCTTCGTATTCAAATAACTTACAGCCGCAACTTTTACTTTCCGTTCCAATTTCAGTAATTTTGAAGCTGCAAAAGTAATTAAATCCCGGTTAACAAGTTCCAAATGAATAATTGTGGTCCTGTAAATCAGGATTTAGGGAGAACTTGCAGCCATTCAAACATGTTAATAGTAATACTGGAATACATACATTATGCAACTACAACCTTTAACTGCCATTTCTCCGCTGGACGGGCGCTATCGCAAGCAACTGGACGAGCTGGCCAATTATTTTTCTGAATTTGCGTTGATCCGTTACCGTGTGATGGTAGAGGTGGAATATTTTATTGCGCTCTCCGAGCAGAAGCTGTTTACGCTGCCGAAAGCCAAGTTCCCCGCCCTGCGTAAAATTTACCAGGAGTTCACCATCGAGAACGCGCAACTGATCAAAGACACAGAGAAAATTACCAACCACGATGTAAAGGCAGTTGAATATTTTCTGAAGAATGAATTGAAGAACCTGGGTTTGGAAGACAAACTGGAGTGGGTGCATTTCGGTCTTACTTCACAGGATGTAAACAATACCGCTACCCCGCTGTTCTGGAAAGACGCCATAGAACACGTGTACATGCCTGCACTGGCCAATATGATCCTGGAGCTGAAGAAGCTGGGATTGTCCTGGATGAAAGTACCGATGCTGGCACGTACCCACGGTCAACCAGCCTCCCCTACCATTTTGGGTAAAGAGATCCTGGTGTTTGTAGAACGGTTGGAAGGACAGGTGAACCTGCTGGGACATATTCCTTTCGCAGCGAAGTTTGGCGGCGCTACCGGTAACTTCAACGCGCATCACGTAGCTTTCCCCAAGATCAACTGGGAAAAGTTTGGCGAGAAGTTCGTGAATACCACGCTGGGCCTGCAACGTATGAAGTATACCACGCAGATTGAGCATTATGATAATATCGCTGCTCAATTTGATGCGCTGAAACGAATCAATACAATCCTGCTTGACTTCTGCCGTGATATATGGACTTATATCTCTATGGATTATTTCAAACAGAAGATCAAGAAGAATGAAGTGGGCTCTTCTGCCATGCCGCATAAAGTGAACCCGATTGATTTTGAGAACGCAGAAGGCAACCTCGGACTGGCGAATGCCCTGTTTGAGCACCTGAGCGCCAAACTGCCCATTTCCCGCCTGCAGCGCGACCTGACCGATTCCACGGTATTGCGTAACCTCGGCGTTCCGTTTGGTCATACCCTGCTGGCTACCAAATCTATTCAGAAAGGACTGAGTAAACTGATCCTGAATGAAGCCAAGCTGAAAGACGACCTGGAAAATAACTGGGCGGTTGTAGCAGAAGCCATTCAAACTGTATTACGTCGTGAAAACTATCCACAGCCATATGAAGCACTGAAAGAGCTGACCCGTGGCGGAGAACAGATCACGCAGAAAAGCATGCATAAATTTGTGGACGGACTGAAGATCAGCGCTGCCCTCAAAAAAGAACTGAAAGCCATTACGCCACACAACTACACCGGTTTATGGTAAGCATAAAACATAAAAGCTCCGTCTTGTAAGACGGAGCTTTTTTTTTACTTTCTGACTCCCGAAAGCAACTTCCTGTGATCAATGCGTTTAGTAGCGTAATAGCCGCGGTTAAACAAACGCTGTCAAATGTGTATTAATTTTTACTCCCCTGTTTCTTTCTTTGTTACTGGTATCGCCGTTGTTCATCTCTCCTGTTGGTATAAATAAAGTGCCTGCACAGGTCGCGCTGACCATTGCACCAGATCTTTTCAGAGAAAATGTTTTGCCTGAAATCTACCGGGATACCGGGGGTATATAACAACTCAGGGGTAGGTTCTAAAAGCTGGTACAAAGATATATAATATCATAGTATTAAAGAATAATCACAGGCATTTTTTTGTTAATAACTGGTTAACGATCTGAAGCGGGAAACCCGCGTTCAGAACACATCTTTCAGGTGTTCCAACTCATAATTTTCTCCTGAAAATGTGATGGCAATAATATCAAACCGGATGGCTGCCGGGTTAAGGTTATAATACAGGAGATAGTCGGTTGCCACGCTGCGGATATGTTCTTCCTTGCGGGCGTTCACGGCTTCTTCGGGCCAGCCAAAGCGATCTGTACTGCGTGTTTTTACTTCGATGAAATAAATCTGTTCGTTTTTCCGGGCGATGATATCTATTTCCTTCCTGCCGGATTTCCAGTTTACATGCAGGATGGTACAATACCGGCTAACATAAGCCTGTGCAATTGATTCGCCCTGTTGCCCC
Organism: Chitinophaga sp. CCNWYY40; assembly: GCF_037483205.1. NCBI lineage: Bacteria > Pseudomonadati > Bacteroidota > Chitinophagia > Chitinophagales > Chitinophagaceae > Chitinophaga > Chitinophaga sp. CCNWYY40. The sequence continues at coordinate 673,492 of NZ_JBBHLF010000002.1, read as the reverse complement.
AGGGACAGATGATTGGCCATTTGCTATTGGGTTTGGGTATTACAAACAACTGCCTGAATAATTTACTTCCTGGTGCGGGGGAATTATTTACGGTTAACACCTATTTTTGCAGGCATATAAAATTATCGATTCTCTGCTATTTAACAAGTAAAACAGATTACTATATATGAACTTATTCAGACTGGAAGGAAAAGTACAGCATTACGCATGGGGCGGATATAACTATATTCCTGAGCTGTTGGGAATTGCCCCTTCAAATCAACCCAGTGCAGAATACTGGATGGGCGCGCATCCCAGCGCTCCGTCCACTATTACTACCGCCAGCGGCCAACTGCCGCTGAATGAGCTGATTGGCCAGGACCCGGCCAACATTACCGGTCCGGCAGTATGGGAACGGTTTAAGGAGCTGCCTTTTCTTTTTAAGATCCTGGATGTAAAAGACATGTTATCTATCCAGGTACACCCTACCAAAAGTGAAGCGGAGAAAGGATTTGCAAGGGAAAACGCTGAAGGTATTCCTTTGAGCGCGCCAAACCGTAACTATAAAGACGATAACCATAAACCTGAAATTATGGTGGCCCTGAGTGAGTTCTATCTCCTTCATGGCTTCCTGCCACATGAACAATTACTGAACGTGCTGAAAACCGTTCCGGAATTTACTTCACTGGTAAGCATATACGAAAAAGAAGGTTATTATGGCCTGTATAAAAATGTAATGGAAATGCCGCAGTCGCTGGTGAATATCATTCTCCGCCCGCTGACAGACCGCATGATCCTTCCATACAAATCCAACAAGCTGTCGAAAAACGATCCTGGTTTCTGGGCTGCCCGTGCGGTTTTGAATGATCCTAACAGCAGGGAAAAACTCGATCGTGGCATCTTCTCTATTTACTTCTTTAATATCATGCAGGTACAACCCGGCGATGCAGTGTTCCAGGACGCCGGCATTCCACACGCTTACCTGGAAGGCCAAAACGTAGAGCTGATGGCTAATTCAGACAATGTGCTGCGTGGCGGTCTTACCCCGAAACATGTGGATGTACCGGAACTCCTGAAGCATACCCGCTTTGAAGGGGTGCATCCGAATATCATTAAAGGCGATGTAAGCGCAGATGGACTGGAAAGAATTTATCCTTCCCCCGCTCCGGACTTTGAGGTGAGTAAAATTGATCTTACTGCCGGACAGGTATACAAGCATACCGCCAAAGCTGCGGAAATACTGATTGTAATGAAAGGCAACGTTACTATTAAAGGCGAGGATACACTGACTTTGCAAAAAGGACAATGTGCTTTTACAGCCTATGGTGCCACTTATGAAATCAGCACTGATGGTGAGGCGGAGTTGTTTAAGGCAACGGCTGGAGTGTAGTGTAGGAATGCCTCCGGCGCGTAATTTTAATACGCACCGGAGGCGTTTACTCAAATAACGATTACTGTTTTTCCCTTCCCTTTCGCCTGGCGGCTCAAGGCAATAGCAGCCGGCACGTCTTCCAGTTTAATTTTATTTTCCACGGGGATTGTAAGCGCACCCCGGTCAATGGCCAGTGTTAAGGTATCCAGCGAAGCGGCGCTACCTTGTGTTTCAAAGTTGCCTCCGCGGAGATTCCTGTCTTTCAGGGCATTTTCTTCTGCTACAAATTGGGTGGTAAATGCAGTGCCGCCGGGTTTCAACAGATCCAGGTTTGCCTCAAATCCGTCTGTTTTACTTACCAGGTCGATCAGCCCATCGAGTCCTCCAGGGAACTGTTCTTTTACCTGTTCGGTTAATGGCGCTTCTTTATAGTTAATAGTTATTGCAGCGCCCAGTTTCTTCATTCTTTCAGCGCCGGCTTCATCTGAAACGGTGGCAATTACCTGTAAACCCTGCGCAGCAGCCAGTTGTACCGCAAACGAGCCAACGCCCCCGGTGGCGCCGTTGATCAGCAGTGTATTTCCTTCCTGGAGATCCAGTTTATCCAATAGTTGCTGGGCGGTCATGCCGGCAGTGGGTACCGCGGCAGCTTCAACGGCCGACAGGCTGGTTGGCGCTTTGGTAATCCCTGATTTTTCAGGCACGATGGCGTATTCGGCATAAGAGCCTTCGCCGATGGGCGAATGAATAAACTGACCGTAGATCTTATCGCCTGCTTTAAACCGGGTAACGCCCTCTCCCACTTCTTCCACGGTGCCTGCACCATCTACGCCCATGATGAGCGGAAACTGGTGTTTGGTTTTCCCGTCGTCCATAATGCCATCAATCATTTTCCAGTCGAACGGATTCATCCCCGCTGCGGCTACTTTTACCAGTACAGTGCCTGGTCGTACTGCAGGTTTCGGCAGGTCCATCACCACAGGAATGTCTTTGAATTTTGATACGGCTACGGCTTTCATAATTATGTTTTTTTAATGTAGAAAGATGCTTTCATGGTTACAGTCTCGGATCCACCGGTTCGCTCTCCAGCGCTAAAATACCAAATACGCATTGATGTACCGCCTGCAGCGATGCATTATTTACAAACCGGTCGAGCCCTTCGAGGCCCAGTGCGAATTCACGCAATGCCAGGGAGCGTTTGCCCGACAGCTTGCGGCTGCGCAAACGGTGCAGGTTTTCCGGTGCGTCGTATTCAGGACCGTAAATGATGCGCAGGTATTCTTTTCCGCGGATCTTTACGGCGGGCTGGATGAGTCCTTTTTCATCCCTGGCCATAAAGGTGGATGGTTTGATCACCATACCTTCGCCACCGGCGGCGGTAAGATTTTCCCACCAGGTGATGGCTGCTTTTTCGCTGGTCTCATTCCCTATTTCCACTTCCAGGAAAGGGGTAGCAATCAGTAATTGTTCATCACCAGCGCAGATATTTTTTATGGCAGACAGATGCCATTCATGGTCTTTATCGAAATACGTTTTGCCTTCCGTGGCCATGATATGAAACGGCGCCAGCTTATAATCGTCCAGCGACTCCACCGGCCAGCAATACTGGCGGTATGCCTTTACGTAACTGCTGGTTTGTTCGAGACGGCGGGAGTACTTTTCCAGCAACGCCTGCGCAGGTACACCCTGTGTAATGGCCTGCTGCAACGCATCCACCACTACGGGCAACGCCTGCCCTGCGGCAGTGCCAACGGCTGCGTACTGGTTTTGCAGTAATGCCTGGGCTTTTGCGCTCCAGGGCATCAGCTCTGCATCCAGGCATACCCAGTCGGTTTCAAAGGTTTCGTAAAAGCCGGTGCTGATCAGCGCTGCGTTGATGCGGGCTATGAAGTGCTGCTCCGTTTGCTTATCGCTGAAGAAGCTGCGGCCCGTTCTCGTATATACCACACCGTTACCTTCTTCTGCAACGCCAAAGCGTTTTATGGCTGTGGCCTCGTCGCGGCAAACAATTACCACTGCGCGCGAGCCCATATGTTTCTCTTCACAAATTACTTTTGCTATACCTGCTTCTTTATAATATTGCAGGCCCTCCGCAGGATGCTCCAGCATTCCTTCTTCCCGGCTCGTTTCAGCGGGCGACATGGTGGGTGGCAAATATATGAGCCACCTCGGGTTGATAGTAAAACGGCTCATGGCTTCCAATGCCGCAATGTTGTTCTCTTCCCGGATAGTAATGCTATGACTATAGTTTGTCTGCAATATTTTCTTCCCGATAAAATCTTCTATGTCCAGCACGTTATCGTACTGCTGCTCCAGGCTTAACGCGCTTTCCAGGTTGTAGCCAATGGGACGGGCAGGCTCGGCGTACTGCTCCTGTGCGGGTACTGACACCAGTATCTTTTCAGGGTAACGCAGTGCGGTAAGCGTAGCGCCAAATACGCAACCGGTATCTATGTCGATGGTGTTGTTTAAAAATTTAGCTTCCGGAACCGGTGTGTGGCCGTATACCACCATTGCTTTGCCCTTGTATTCCAGCGCCCAGTTATATCTTACCGGCAGGCCGAATTCATCTGTTTCTCCGGTGGTTTCACCGTACAGGCAAAACTCTCTTACTGCGCCGGAGCCACGCCCCTGCATGTTTTCCTTTAACCCGGCATGTGCTACCACCAGTTTACCATCGTCCAGTACATAATGACTCACGAGGCCATCCAGGAACTGTTTCACTGCCGCAAGGAACTCCGGTGTTTCACCTGCCAGCTGGGCTACCGTTGCTTCGAGGCCGTGCCGTAACATGACGTTCTTTCCATTCAGGTAGCGGAGCAGTTTGGCGTCATGGTTGCCCGGTACGCATAGCGCGAGACCATTGTTTACCATGTTCATTACCAACCGCAGTACCTGTGGCGACTTCGGACCACGATCTACCAGGTCGCCTACAAACACGGGTTTGCGGAAACGCGTGTATCCATCTGCGTTAGTAGTGAGCGGTGCGCTGATCAGGGTATAGTTTTCTTTATCTACTTCGTAGCCCAATGTACCCAGCAAGGTACACAGCTCATCGTAGCAACCGTGTACATCTCCTATGATATCAAAAGGTCCGTGTTCATCTTTCTTATTATTGTACAACGGGTTACGGGTAACGGTTTCCAGCTGTTCCACCTCTTCCGGCGAGTGCAGTTCAAAGATGTGACGGAAACCTTCGTCCCGGAGGTAGCGGACACCGCGCCGGAGCTGGCTGATCTGTTGCGGGATCACGTGCGTACCGAAGTTACGGTCGCTCCGCAAGTTGTTGCGCTCCTGGCATACTTTCTCCGACATATTGAGTACAATGGCCACCGGGAGTACATGATACTCGCGGGCCAGCCGCACCCATTCCTTGCGCGCTTCCGGCTGCACATTGGTGGCGTCTATCACGGTGAGCAGCCCCAGCTTCAACCGTTTAGCGGCTATAAATCTAACTACTTCAAAAGCATCGGCGGAAACCGCCTGGTTGTTTTCATCATCGCTGATCAACCCCCGGCACACATCCGACGAAACAATTTCGGTGGGCTTAAAAAAGTGGCGGGCAAACGTGGACTTACCAGCGCCAGATGGGCCGATCAATAATACCAGTGATAATTCCGGTATGGAGATATGTGATAATTGTCTATTTCTCCGGGACATAAAATTCGTCTCTTATTCTGATTAACAGGCTGGCGGCCAGCTCCGGGTCCGGGTGATCCGGAAGATCGGAAGCGGCATACAGCTGTTCCATGTCATTTAATTTTCGGGTGGCCATATCCAGCAGTTCGTCGTATGTAAACTCACCGTTGCGGATACGAAGCAGAAAATCGCGGTCGTTACGGTACACCCGTACTTCCTTGTATCGTGCAATCTCTTCAGCCATTGTGAGCAGGCGGAAGGTATGCATCATGTGCTTGCTGTCGTAGTCTGCGCCCAGTTCCCGGTTATGTTCGTAGCGGGCTTCGTTCCGAAGCTCCACCCATTCCCAATAAGATGCAAAGTCTTTACAATACACCGTATAGCCGTCTTTGTTAAACTGCATAATCCCCAACGGGTCCGGCCCTTTCGGGATGCTGCTGAGTTGTACATCATTCGCATCTGCGCCGGAGAAGATCCCTTTAAAGGTAACGCCGGCTTCAAACTGGCTGGTATGATACAACGCGTATACATCCCGGAAATGGTCTATCCGTGCAAGGCCGCAATCGTTTTGCGAGAGGTTGTTTTCGTGTAGCCACTCCCGTAAGGGAACACTGCGGCTGCCCGCAATTACGTAGCAAAATTCAGTTACGTCTTTCCGTTCTGTTCCGTGCGACTGATTGATTTTTTTATTCAGTCCTTTTGCTTTCTTTATCTGCGTTTTGGCGTAGCCTGCAAAAGTTTCCAGGCATAGCTTCGACAGGAAGTCTTTAGGCTGAATGAGGTTCATCAGCGGATGCCGGAACAATTGGTTGCCATTTGCAGTACTCAGCAGTTCCAGGATATTGGGATTGTTTTTATCCAGCAGTTCCAGGAAGCGCTTTATTTCAAAGTATACTTCATCATTGCTTTGATTGGCTACCTGCGGGGTGTAGGTCATCCCATACAGTTCGCTTTGCGGTAATATGAATACGCCTTTGATATCTGTGTCTGACGTGGGTACCTGCAGGTTATACGCCTTGCTGCCGCTGATGCATTCCAGCAGGATGTACTCCCGTTGCTGTTGCAGTGCTTCAAAAGTCATACGAAATATATTTCCGGAAAAGCATATCCAGTTCTGCAGTATCGTTCTTTATGGCCGGTAATTCTGCTGCCTGCATTCTACAATCTTCCAGGGTATATGCCATCCACTGGTGCAGTACAGGATCAGGCGTTACCGTGGCTTGCTCATCCGCAGTGGCTTTTAATTCCAGCAGTTTATCGACGATAGCCTGAATAGCATTATCTGTAATTAACGTACGTAACGGTTCCAGCTCCATCGGCGGCACACCTTTACCGGCAAGGATCCACTGGCAGGCGAGCATTGGGCGCAATACATAAAAGTACTTCTTCAGCTTGATGGCTTCTCCCTGTAATTCGTTGGAGAAAACATTGAAAGCCATAGAGAGGTAATGATGACAACCTGAGCGTGGTGAAAAGTACTTTTCCATCAGGCTTGTCATTGTTTGTTTAAAATCCGTTTCTTCTTTGTAGATGATGGGCGACTGTAACCATTCGTACAGCGGGGCATTGGATTTCAGGAACAGCTGTAATCCTTTGCGTATATCCCATCCGCTTACATCCAGCACTTCATCTACCGGTAATTCAATTACATCGCGTGGTTCAGTGATACTCAGGTAGCTATCCCTGTGACGGGTATAAATATAGCGCACATCGTAGTCGCTGTCGGGAGAAGCAAATCCCCATGCGCGGCTGCCGGATTCGCAGGCATACAATACTTTTACCTGATGCTGTTGTTCCAGTTCCTTTATTTTCTCTAATATAATGTCTCTCATAATGATCGTTTAAACAAGGCCAGCTGGCTGGGTCCGCCCAGTGTTTCATCTATTTCTCCAAGTGGCCTGAAGGATACAATATAACCAAATTGTGCGGCTACGCGGTTGGCCCACGTTTCAAATTGTGCGCGTGTCCATTCAAAACGGTGATCTCCATGCCGGAATGCGCCAGCAGTAAGCTTTTCATACATCACATTATATTCTGCATTTACCGTGGTAATGATCACATGTACAGGCCGTGCGTATTCAAATACTACTTTTTCCAGTGCCTGGAGGCGGGATTCGTCCAGGTGTTCAATCACTTCCACCAGTACGCCGGCATCAAAACCTTCCAGGCGTTTATCCCTGTACGTTAGTGATCCCTGGATGAGCTGTATGCGGCTACGCTGCATTTCGGGGAGGCGGTCGAGCTTCACTTTATCCTGTGCAATTTCCAGTGCGCGATAGCTTACATCCATTCCCAGGATCTTTTTGAATTGTGATTTCTCCATCAGCAGGCGGAGCAGTTTCCCTTCCCCGCAACCCATGTCTGCTACCGTGGATACATTTAGTTCCAGGAGTATATCCCTTACCGTTAGCAGGCGGAGGTCATGCAGTTTTACTTTGTCTTTCGCCGGTTTTTCCTCTGCGGGTAGTACTTCGTCTTTCATGATCAGCTCCAGTGCCTGTTTGGCCAGTGGTGCAATGTTGCGGAGATAGCGGCGGGTAATGAGTTCTTTGGCAGGATGATTATCCAGCCAGCCCTCTCCTTTCTCCATCAGCTTTTCTATTTCATGGCCGCCTACGAAATAATGTTTGTCGTTGTCGCAAACCGGCACCAGGATATACAGTTGTTTCAGGATTGTTTTCAGCGGCAGTGTATGGCGGAGGGTTACATTGAAGTAACGGCTCTGGCCCCATGCGGGATATTGTTCATCCAGCAGGTGTGCCTGCACATTCACTTCATAGCCCAGCGGCTCAAAGAACTGGCGCAGTAAAGGTTCGCCGCCCTTCACCGGTAAAACAGACAATCCAATTTCAAACGGAATGGCTTCATCCACCAGGTGTGGCTTGTCTTTACAACGGCCATTCATGGCAGTGGCATAAGCCTGTGATATAGCCGCGCTCATAAACGACGAGGCTACGTATGGACGGTCGTTTACATATTGTTCCAGTGCAAAGTCGTGGCCGTTCCCGTTTCCGCGTACCAGTCGTACCGGATCAATGTCCAGCAATAACGCGGCGGTGCAGGAATGGTCTGTTGCTTCCGGGTAAAAGATGTGTGCACTCCCTGCGGTCAGTTCAACGGTTTGTACTTTTGCGGGATGTTTATGCAACAGATAGCCCAGGTCTGTGGCGGGGTAACGTTTGGTGGTAATAGTTAATAACATCGGTCAACTGCATTTCTTCACTTAAACATTCATTTTATATTTATTATGGTGCCGAAGATATTATTTTTTGTGTGAGAATCATGTTAAAATATTTTGTTATTACAATTAGTCTACTATATTTGTAGACTTATATTCAAACCTTTAAATTTTCCGGTTATGTCTAATCAGCCATTACATTTTGACACCTTACAGGTACATGCGGGTTATCAGCCTGAATCCTCTACCCATGCGGCTGCGGTGCCTATTTATCAAACCACCTCCTATACTTTTGAGAGCGCGGAACATGCAGCGGATCTTTTCCAGCTGAAGCAGTTTGGTAATATCTACACCCGTATTATGAACCCCACCACGGATGTATTTGAAAAGAGAGTGGCAGCGCTGGAGGGCGGCGTAGGCGCGCTGGCCGTGGCATCCGGACAGGCGGCGCAGTTCATCGCCCTGCATAATATCCTGTTACCGGGAGATAATTTTGTGACCTCTTCCTATCTGTATGGCGGTACCTTTAACCAGTTTAAAGTGAGTTTCAAGCGCATTGGTGTAGAGGCACGTTTTGCAGATCTTGATAAGCCGGAGAGCTTTGAAGCATTGATCGATGAAAACACAAAAGCGCTTTATGTGGAAACCATCGGTAACCCGGGATTTGCCATTCCGGATTTTGAAAAAATCAGCGCCATTGCGCGCAAGCATGATATTCCGCTGGTAGTGGATAATACTTTTGGCGCGGCAGGTTACCTGGCCCGTCCGCTGGAGCACGGCGCCAACGTGGTGGTAGAAGCCGCCACCAAATGGATTGGCGGGCATGGCACCAGTATTGGCGGTATCATTGTGGATGGCGGCAACTATAACTGGGGCAATGGTAAGTTTGTACAGTTCAGCGAGCCGGATGAAGCTTATCATGGTATGAAGTTCTGGGAAGTATTTGGCTCGCACAGTCCGTTTGGCAACATTGCCTACATTATCCGGGCGCGTGTGGCCGGCTTACGCAGCTGGGGACCGGCACTGGCGCCACAAAACTCTTTCCTGTTCCTGCAGGGGCTGGAAACCCTCTCCCTCCGGGTACAGCGGACGGTAGATAATGCACTCGCCCTGGCACAGTGGCTGCAACAACATCCGCAGGTGGAATCGGTAAACTACCCGGGCCTTCCAGACAACAAATACCATGCACTGGCGAAGAAGTACCTGCAAAATGGCTTTGGCGGCGTATTGAGTTTTAAGATCAAGGAAGGAAAAGAAACGGCCGATAAATTCGTACAGGCGTTAAAGTTAATCTATCATCTTGCCAATGTAGGCGATTCCAAAACGCTGATCATCCATCCTGCTACTACTACTCACCAGCAGCTGAGCGAAGAAGAGCAAAGGAAAGCGGGTGTAGCGCCAGGCGTGCTGCGCATTTCGCTGGGTATTGAACATATCAGCGATATTAAGGGAGATCTTGAACAGGCATTCCAAACGGTAGCTTAAAAATAGTGTGGTGACTTTTGTGATGGTCCGCAAAAGTCACCCTTAATCGCCATCTCCTTTCCCCAGCTTTATTTTCACTTTACCATCCTTTTCCGACACTGCATGCAGGTGTATAACAATCCCTTTCCTGCTGCGTTTGCGCTTCTCTGCACTGTCCGTGATGGCCGAATCTTTCGCCGGGTTTCTTAACGGAATATCCAGGTTGATATTGGTGCCTCCATCTATTCCGTATACCCCGTTCACATCAATATTTATGGCGCTGGAAGCGATGCGCATGGGTGGTATCAGTATTTTATTGCCCTGTACCTGGAAGGTGTTGGACAGGTTATCGATGGTGATGCTATCCAGGCGGCGTTTGCGGAAGGCGAAGTTGCCGATATCTGCGAGCGGACCAAAGTTAATCAGGGCGCCGTTCTTCAGGTTAAAATTGATGGTACCGTAAAGGGAGTTCTTAGCAAGACTTCCATTATCCAGTATATTCCCTTTCAGGTTCACCTTTGCCGATACATTTCCTCTCAGGTTATCTGATTTCAGGGCCGACATTCCAAAGTTGTCGAATGCGTAAAACAACTGGCTGATGTGCACATTGTTCACGGTAGCATTCATGTTAAAGTTGTTGTTATTCCCCTGCTGGTGCATTACGCCGGCCAGCTGCATATTTCCACCTGCATGCTGCAGGGCGATCTGCTTTAATAGTATATCCGTATTCGTTAGTTGTACGGAAGCTTTAACATTTTGCGCAGCGAAACGCTGAAAGATGATCTTATCCAGCTGCACCTGCATGTTTACATTGCTGGACGCCAGCACTACATCCAGTTGCCGGTTCACGCGGGTCATTTTGGCTTTCTGCTGGCTGCGGGATGGTTTGGCTTTTCGCCGTGGCGCCAGGAAGCTCTTGAATTCATTCAGATCTACCAGCTGGCTTCGGACATTCCAGGTGAGTTCAATTTTATCCGGTGTGGTAAAATAGAGGTTCAGGAGGTTCTTCACCATGCCGTTCATTTGCAGGCTGCTTTTCTGTGTTTGTATGTTGACATTTTCCAGCATCAGATCCTGCCCGGTAAAACGCAGGGTGGCGCTGGCATCATGAAAAGACAGGTTACGCGGCAGGTAAGTAAACGCGCCTTGTTTTACCTGTACCACCCCTTGCAGGGAAGAAGGTGTATTATCATTGGCCAGTACGGGGCCCGTGTAGTACAGATCGGCATTGGCGTTACCATCTTTGAATAAGATGGGGCTTTCCCCGGTATCGCTGTTCAGGTTAGTCAACGGGAAATTGGACCGGAAGTGGCCGTGGAGCAAAGGTTGCTTCAGGTTCACCACGCGGATGGTATCCGCTTTCAACGGTACTCCTGCCAGCGTAGCGCTCAGCTGAAAAATATTGACGGCGGAGTTTTCATCATTGTGGCCCTGCCCCGGTAACACCTCGTTATTAAACCTTCCGGTGAAATTACAGTTGGTCCATTCGCCCATTGTAGTTACCAGTACATTGTTGGTCGTTTTCCAGGTGATAAGTACTCTGGGCGTATCCCTGTATTTCATATGTCCGTTGAGGTTAGCCTCAGCGTCCAGTGGTTTGGTGAGGGTAATGCTACTTAATTTGGTGCTGATAGTGGGTGGCAACCAGGAGGCCGCATCATGCAGCAATACCTGGTTGGCATTAATTTTCAGCTGGAACGGCGGCGGCTTTTCGCTAAAGCCAAACTGCCCGGTAATGAGCACCGGGTGGTCATCTATGCGGATCTCCTGTGATGGTATCGTGAGAATCTTTGTGCGCTTATTGAATATTACGGAGAGGTTTAATTGCAGTTTTTTATCTTTCAGATAACTTCCTTTAACGGTGTTGAAAGCAAAACTTTTAGACAGGATATCCGATATTATGGTAACCTGTACACTGCTGTCCGTGGCACTCACCTTGCCATCCAGCTGGCGTATATCCAGTTGGAATAATTTAAACTTCTGCCGGTTATCTATAATAAAACTGATGTTCGTTAACATCAGTTTTTTGATGCTGGCATCTTTTGCCCCATTGCTTTTCTTCGCGGCCGATTTCCGTTGCAGCACATATGTGTTGGAATAGCCGGTGGTATCAGTATACAGGAAGATGGTACCATCCTGCAGGGTGATTTCATTTACATCTACGTGCTTGCGTAACAGTGATAACGTGTTTACCCGTACGAAAATGTAGTTAACATCCAGCAATGGATGATGATGTTGCTGAAAGAGGCTGTCTTCCAGCACTACTTTTTTCAGGGCGATAGATACATTGGGAAAACTCTTCCACAGGGAAGGTTCCATATCAGCGATACGGATATTTCCGCTCAGGCGATCATTCAGCTGGGCCGTGATCTGTTTCAGGAAATTGTCTTTATTGGCATGTATGTACCAGGTCATACCCAGGATTAACAACACCAGGAGTGCTATAAATATACCGCCGGTAATAAGGATGATCCTGAGCCATTTTCTCATGTGGTAAAGGTTTATCTGCTATAACAGCTGAGCTGCTAAACAGTTCACCAACCCATAAAAACCATGCCCGTTCCACAGAGTGTAACCGCAGCGCCGCTGATGGCGGCCATATATCTTTCCGTAGCAACGGGTTTCATGAGGGAAAACCCATAGTATCCCAGCAGTACCATGATGATCATGGTGAGAATGGTAAAGAAGGTAAAAGTAGCGATCAGCATTACAATGCCGGGTACAGATTGTTGCGCCGCCGGGTAAAACAATAACGGCAGCAAGGGTTCAGAGGGCCCCATTACGAATATCACAAACAGGATCCAGGGCGTTACGCGGATCCTTTTCTGCGGCGCTACGTAGGCTTCATTATGACGATGCTGATAAACATACATATCGCCATCGTCGTATACATCAAAGTGTTTGTGTGGCCTGTTGGCGATGGCTTTATACAATCCCCAAATGAGGTAAAAAAGCCCCAATATCAGCAATGCCCATCCCGCAATGCCGCCACGTACTTCTGTGATAGCGGTAAAGCGCGATAACTGCCATCCCAGCACCACGCCGATCATCCCGATCACGAGCGAACTCATTACGTGTCCGAGGCCGCAGAGGGCCGTCCACCCGATGGTTTTAGCCACCGACCATTTCCGGGTGCGGGAAAAAACGATAAAAGGCACATAATGATCCGGGCCGGAGGCCGTATGAAGACAGCTGATAGTAACTGCTGTTAGTAATAAACTGTTATCGATAAATGACATACTACTGTTTTAAACAGATAAAAGCTTTGCCAGTTGTTGCTGACATTCAAATAGTTCTTCCCCGCTATGGCCCAGCATTCTTACCATGATACCGTTGCCGGCGGTGCGTGTAACACCCGCCAGTATGCGGGGCTGCTCTTCCAGGTAACGGTGAAGCCTGTCCGCAGTTTCATTAAGGGCTACCTTTTCATGGGTATCAAAAAACAGGAAGGTGGCCTGGTGTGTGTATTCTTCCATCCAGCCCATTGCCTCAAAACTGGTAACGCCGGGTTGCATCAGGAGGTTATCTCTTAGCAGCAGCTGTTCTCCTGAAAATACCTGCGTGATGCTGTGCAGTTTTGTAAAGCGGAATACTTCCCCGTTTAACTTCCGGCCGCAGGTAATGATCTCTCCCCAGATGAGGCGGCAGTTATTTGCGAGGTGCAGGTTCGTATAGCCGGTGTAGGTAGCCTTTTCATGCGGCACCAGGGGGTGCGGCAAAAAGGTGAATGTGCTCCCGGTTTGCAGCCGTACGCGCATTTCCTGTGTAGCACCGGTTTCCATATTAAACAGCCGCTGGTACGCCTGCGTTTGCAGGTGTAAAGCTGTGCCTGCGGCAACGGTAATATCCAGCTGGTAATGATCTTTATCCAGCATTCCCGGTGAAGAGCTCATCATCATGAGACGCAATACCGGGTCGCTGCGTTCTTCCCGCACATTAGCCACTTTAAAAGGCCGTGTGCAGTAGCATTCCTTCAGATAGGTGCCACTGTCTCTTTTACCCGTCAATATCTTCAGTTCACTGATCATGTTAAGAGATTGGGCGCTGCAATGTCTTCCAGTAATGCGTATCTTTTAATCCAGTTGATCACATCTTCCAGCCCGGTGCCGCTCATGAGGTCTGTGAATACGAAAGGCTGTCCCCCTCTCATTTTGCGGGCATCCCTTTCCATTACGCCAAGATCCGCATGTACATAGGGGGCGAGGTCAATTTTATTGATGACGAGCAGGTTGGAGCGGGTAATACCCGGACCACCTTTGCGTGGGATCTTATCTCCTTCCGCTACGTCTATCACAAAAATGGTGACATCTGCCAGATCGGGGCTGAAGGTGGCTGACAGGTTATCGCCGCCGCTTTCTATAAAGATGATTTCGATATCCGGGAAACGGCGTACCATTTCTTCCACGGCTTCGAGGTTCATGCTGGCATCTTCACGGATAGCGGTATGCGGGCAGCCGCCGGTTTCCACACCGATGATCCTTTCCGGTGGCAGCAGGCTATTCTGCGTGAGAAACTCCGCATCTTCCTTTGTATAAATATCGTTGGTGATAACGGCCACCTGGTAGTGTTGCGCCATTTGCCTTGTCAAGCGCTCAATGAGCGCTGTTTTCCCGGAACCTACAGGTCCGGCCACTCCTACTTTTATATATTCTCTGCTCATGGTTTCATTAATTATAGTTACGACATATACAACCGGCTGTACAGGCGTTCGTGCTGCATACTGCGGATATCAAATGCCGCATTGCAAAGCCCGAGCAGTGATTTATCGGGTTGTATTGTTGCTTCCGTCAGTTCTTTCAATAAAGGTTGCAGGTCAAAGAGGATGTCCTGCCCGTCCATTTGCCCGAGGGGCACCAGCTTTACGCAGTTGGTCACCATTCCCATAGCGGCGTTGTAATAGTATGCGTACAACGCGGACGACAACGGGATATTAGTAAGCTGCGCATAGATGCCAAATACGAGGCAGTAGTGCGGGCTGTTGCCCGCAGCTGTTTCATATTGCGTAACCAGTTCGCTGGTATACCTGCGGCTGAAAATGCGTGTGAGCCGCGCTCCCAGCTTCTGGCTGGCTTCCCGGAGTTCGCGCGGCGCCTTTACGGCGGTGCATAATTGATGGAGCTCCAGCAGTTCACTCACATTGTTTTGTGTAGCTGCGGTATAAGCGAGGCTCATAAATGCGGCATCGTTGTAACGGATATTATTCTGCAGCATGTTACGTACAAAGGTGGCCGCCGTAGCAGCGTTGTTCACCAAACCCTGCTGCACAAAGGTTTCCAGCCCGGCAGAATGCGTGTAGCCGCCAATAGGCAGTGTGCTGTCTGCCAGGTGTAGTAAACTGCCGAGATAATGCTGTTCCATATGCTTTATTTTGACGCCAGTTCCAGGATCTTCTCAAAAAATGAAGGGCCGCCGTTGCCGTGCGTATGTGGCTGCACGTTAGTACGCAGGATGTGCAGGAGCTTGCGGCGTTCTTTTACCACCGGGTAACCGGCTGCATGCAGCCAGCGGTACAGCGGTTCATCTGCGGGAATCAGCAGTTGTTCTTCTTCGAGGAAAAGCGGCAGGTGTTTGTTACCGATTTCGTAACACACCTTTGCCATTTCCGCCATATTCCGCGGGCTGATCACGATGGCCTCACAGGGAAGGATATCTACCACGATCATGAGGTCATCATCCTGGTAAAGGATATCATTTTGCCTGAGCTGCTGCCCTTCCTTTGTAAACTTCAATGCTACTTCACGGCCGCCGGCAGTATGTTTCCGCTGAATGCGCCGGGAGGTTTCAAACCACTCCAGCGGCAGCAGGTCTGTTTCCTTACTGCTGCGTGTATGCGTATCCGTATTCCCTATGATTTCCCTTACCAACATATCTCCTCCGGGTTAAAATAAAAAATAGCGCTGTGCGAGCGACAGTTCCTTTAACGGTTCGCAGGTAATTTTTTCACCGTCTACCCGTACTTCGTATGTTTCAGGATTTACGGTGATATCGGGTGTTTTATCGTTGTGGATCAGGTCTTTTTTGGAGATGTTACGGCAGTTGCTCACCGGTAACAGCTGCTTCTGCAAACCGTATTCTTCTTTAATCCCTTTCTCTAACGATAACGCAGATACGAACAATACGCTGGTGTGCAGCAGTGCTTTTCCGTGTGCGCCAAACATATGGCGGTACACCACCGGCTGCGGTGTTGGAATGGATGCGTTGGGATCGCCCATGCGGCTGGCATTGATCATGCCGCCTTTGATGATCATTTCCGGCTTCACGCCAAAGAAGGCGGGTTTCCATAACACCAGATCCGCCATCTTACCGGGTTCCAGGGAACCGATATGTGTGGAAATGCCGTGTGCGATGGCCGGGTTGATAGTGTATTTGGCGATGTATCTTTTTACGCGGAAGTTATCGTTGTCGCTGTTTTTATCTTCTTCCAGCGCGCCGCGTTGTTTCTTCATTTTATCGGCGGTTTGCCAGGTGCGGATAATCACTTCACCGATCCGGCCCATTGCCTGTGAGTCGGAGCTCATGATGCTGAATACGCCC
Source organism: Chitinophaga sp. CCNWYY40 (assembly GCF_037483205.1). Lineage (NCBI taxonomy): Bacteria > Pseudomonadati > Bacteroidota > Chitinophagia > Chitinophagales > Chitinophagaceae > Chitinophaga > Chitinophaga sp. CCNWYY40. The sequence continues at coordinate 657,326 of NZ_JBBHLF010000002.1, read as the reverse complement.
ATGTCGTGCAGGATATCTTCTGCAGCAATGGTTTCCGGGCGGATGCGGGAATCTGCAAAGGCCACATCTTCCGGCACTTTTTTATCCAGGTGATGGCATACCATCAGCATGTCGAGATGTTCATCGATGGTATTTACCGTGTATGGGCGCGTGGGATTGGTAGATGCGGGTAATACATTCGGGAAGGAGGCTGCGCGGATGATATCCGGTGCATGGCCGCCGCCGGCGCCTTCGGTGTGGAAGGTGTGTATTACGCGGCCGTTGATGGCGTTAAGTGTATCTTCGAGGAAACCGGCTTCATTCAGCGTATCGGTATGAATGGCGATCTGTACATCCAGTTCATCGGCTACTTTCAGGGAAGCGTCTATTACGGCCGGTGTAGCGCCCCAATCTTCATGAATTTTGAGTCCCAGTGCGCCGGCGGCGATCTGTTCCACCAATGGTTCCGTAGTAGCGCAGTTGCCTTTACCAAAGAAGCCGAGGTTTACCGGGTATGCCTCTGCGGCCTGCAGCATGCGCTGGATGTTCCATTTTCCCGGCGTTACCGTGGTAGCGCTGGTGCCATCCGCCGGACCTGTACCGCCGCCTATCAGGGTGGTTACCCCGCTGAAGAGGGCGTGATCCACCTGTTGCGGGCAGATAAAGTGAATGTGCGTATCAATACCACCTGCGGTAGCAATGAGGTTAGCGCCGTTATGTACTTCGGTAGATGCACCGATGATGAGCTGCGGATGTACACCGTCCATTGTATCGGGGTTACCGGCCTGCCCTACTGCAACGATCTTACCGTCTTTAATCCCTATATCTCCCTTCACAATACCCCAATGATCAATGATGATCACGTTGGTGATCACAAAATCGAGCACGCCTTCGCTGCGCAGTGCAGTGGCCGATTGCGCCATACCGTCTCTCACGCTTTTGCCGCCGCCGAATTTACTTTCATCGCCGTATACGTTGTAGTCTTTTTCTATTTCGATGATGAGGTCTGTATCTGCCAGCCGTACGCGATCGCCGGTGGTAGGACCGTACATGTTTACATATTTTGTTTTGCTGATAGACAGGCTCATAGTTGTTCTGATTTAAAGTTGAGGGAAGCTGCTTTGGCGATGGCAGCGGCTTTTACAGCAGGATCGGTGGTATCGCCGTTTACGAGGTTGTTGATACCGATCACTTTCCGGGCGCCGCCGAGTTCCACCAGTTCTACTTCTTTGGCTTCCCCTGGTTCAAAGCGTACTGCGTTGCCTGAAGGAATATTAAGCCGCATACCGAATGCCGCTTCCCTGGGGAAGGACATCATGCGGTTCACTTCAAAAAAGTGGCAGTGGGAGCCTATCTGTACCGGTCTGTCGCCGGTGTTCACCACGCTGACCCTGACCGTTTTCCGGCCGGCATTGGCAATGATATCTTCTTTCTTCAAAAAATATTCTCCGGGGATCATGGTTGTAAGATTTAATAATGGTTAACGGATAGGATCGTGTACGGTGACCAGTTTGGTGCCATCGGGAAAGGTAGCTTCGATTTGTACTTCGTGTATCATTTCGGGGACTCCTTCCATTACATCTTCGCGGGTAAGAATGGTAGCGCCGTAGTGCATGAGCGCGGCCACGGTATTCCCGTCGCGGGCTGCTTCCATTAAACGGCTGCTGATGAGGGCAATGGCTTCCGGGTAGTTAAGGCGCAGTCCTCTTGCTTTTCTTTTCTCGGCCAGTTCTCCGGCCAGATGCAGTAATAATTTCTCGGTTTCCCGTGCAGTCAGGTGCATATGAATAGATTGTTGTATAAAAACTTGTTTCCGGGAGATTGGCTGGTGTATGAAAGGAGTGGTAAAGTACGAATTTTCCGCGGATTTTGTCTTTCTCTGGATTAGACTGATTATGCTGATTTATGGATTTGATCACTTTTGATTTAAAAAGATTAGGGGAGATAAAAGTGGATATACCTACCTTTATCTCCCCTAATCTTTTTAAAATATAATCAGTAAAATCAGCGTAATCCTGAGAAAGACAAAATACGTTTTAGTGTGCCGCGGAGGCTATTTTACCAAACCGGGTGCGTACTGCGTCCAGTTCTCCGCGTTTCATTTTTGATGTTTTTTCGAGGATGCCTACAAAGTATTCCACTTCTTCTTTCTGGGCAGGGCAACCAACATTTTGCAGTTTACCGGTAGGACCTTTCATACGGCTGTCGGCCAGCAGTTCGCCGTTGGTGTTTAATACCAGCCAGAAAGGAATACCTTCCTGATCGCCGTGGTATTTTGCCAGCAGGTCAGCGCCGCCCGGGTTTTCCAGTGCTTTGTTGGCGCCATTTTCCAACACGGTGATATGACGGATCTCGTAGTTATTATCGAATGCTTTCTTAACACTGGCATCATTCATCGCGGTATCCATTTTATGGCACCAGCCGCACCAGGATGCGTGAAAGATGACGATCACTTTTTTATTGGCTTTTGCTGCCTGTGCGCAGGCATCTTTTACTACTTCATCGGCTGCAGGTGGCGCCTGTTGGGCTTTTACAGCAGAGAAAGTGAGCGCAGAGAATACGAATGTTAAAGAGAGAACTAAAGAACGCATGGGTGATTGGTTTTCTCAAATGTAAGTTTTTCCCGGAATTAGAAAAGTTAAAAAGGATGAGGGAAGATGAAAGCTATATAGCCGGTTCATCTTCCCTCATCCTTATAAAAAGTATCGGTATTATTTTCTTAATCATCCAGTTTGAGTACCGCCAGGAATGCTTCCTGTGGTATTTCCACGTTACCTATCTGGCGCATACGTTTCTTACCTTCTTTTTGTTTTTCCAGTAATTTGCGTTTACGGGAGATGTCACCGCCATAACATTTCGCCGTTACGTCTTTACGCATAGCGCTGATATTTTCGCGGGCAACAATCTTTGCGCCGATGGCAGCCTGGATGGCGATAAGGAATTGCTGGCGTGGCAGCAGTTCCTTCAGTTTTTCGGTGAGTTTACGGCCAAACTCCTGTGCACGGCTTCTGTGGATCAGGGCACTGAGTGCATCCACTTTTTCGTTGTTCAGGAGGATATCCATTTTCACGATGTCACTGTCGCGGAATCCGATCGGTGTATAATCGAAGGAGGCGTATCCGCGTGTCTGACTTTTCAGTTTATCATAAAAGTCGAATACGATTTCTGTCAGTGGTATTTCAAACATCAGCTCCACACGGGTGGTGGTCAGATAGCTTTGATTCAGGAGGTTACCGCGTTTGCCGAGGCACAGGGTCATGATGTTACCGATATATTCGGGTTTGGTGATGATCTGTGCGCGGATGAAAGGTTCCTCGATCCTGTCCAGCTTGGTGGGATCGGGCATTTCGCTCGGGTTATTTACGGTGATTACACCATCGCGGGTGGTGTGTGCAATGAAGCTTACGTTGGGAACCGTGGTGATCACGGTTTGATTGAACTCCCTTTCGAGGCGTTCCTGGATGATTTCCATGTGGAGCATACCGAGGAATCCGCAACGGAAGCCGAAACCCAGCGCCTGTGAGGTTTCCAGCTCATAGGTCAGGGAGGCATCGTTCAGCTGCAGTTTGTCCATACATTCACGCAGCTCTTCGAAATCTTCTGTATTTACAGGATAGATACCGGCGAATACCATTGGCTTTACTTCCTGGAATCCGTTGATACCTTCCAGGCAGGGGTTGTTCGACAACGTGATGGTGTCTCCTACCTTTACTTCCTTAGCGCTTTTGATACCGGTAATAATATACCCTACATCCCCGGTGAACACTTCCTTGCGGGGGTCGAGGCCCAGTTTCAGGATGCCTACTTCATCTGCAAAATATTCTTCCCCGCTGTTAAAGAACCTGATCTTATCTCCTTTTTTGATGGAGCCGTTGAACACGCGGAAATATGCGATGATACCACGGAAGGAGTTGAATACGCTATCGAAGATGAGTGCCTGCAATGGCGCGTCGTTACTGCCTTTTGGAGCGGGAATACGGTGTACGATGGCTTCGAGGATATCTTCGATGCCGATACCGGTTTTACCGGAAGCGAGCAGGATATCTTCTCCTTTTACGCCGATGAGTTCAATGATCTGGTCTTTCACTTCCTCGATCATGGCGCCCTGCATATCAATTTTATTGATAACGGGGATGATTTCGAGGTCGTTTTCCAGTGCCAGGTAAAGATTTGAAATAGTTTGTGCCTGGATACCCTGTGCGGCATCTACCAGGAGGAGCGCTCCTTCACAGGCGGCAAGCGCGCGGGATACTTCGTAGGAGAAGTCCACATGGCCGGGGGTATCAATCAGGTTAAAGATATATTTTTCACCATTTTTTGCAGTGTAATCCATTTGAATAGCGTGGCTCTTGATGGTGATACCTTTTTCACGTTCAAGATCCATGTCATCCAGCACCTGGGCCTGCATGTCGCGGTCGGAAATAGTATGTGTAAACTCCAGTAAACGGTCTGCCAGGGTACTTTTACCGTGGTCAATATGGGCAATGATACAAAAATTGCGAATATTCTTCATATGATGTTTTGCTGTTCCGTAGTCTGCTGCAATGTACTGCATCGGACCTTTTCAGCCGGCAAAGGTATTGAAATTAGTTCATTAGTTAATGCGTTTAGTAATTATGTTTTGTTATTTGGTTTTTAAGGAGATAGAAACCTTAGCGCGGGCTTTTTTTGATATATTAATATATAAAGCTCAACTTTATAGACATAAGGGAAAATGAGGGTGTTACCCCATATTATTAAAAAATTAAAAATTCACCGCACATGGAACTAACTAGTCAGTTTGAAGAGGCAGTGGCAGCGAGTAAAACCCTGCCGGAGAAACCGTCCAATGAAATTTTGCTGCAGCTGTACGCCCTGTACAAACAGGGAACAACCGGCGATGTGGATAATGACGGCCCTTCCAACCCGTTTGACTTTGTGGCGAAAGCCAAGCATGAAGCGTGGGCGGAGCTGAAAGGTAAAACGAAAGATGCGGCTATGCAGGAATATGTGGACCTGGTAAAGAAGCTGAAAGGGGGCAATTAGCCCGGAGCTGTTAGCTGACGGCTAACAGCTTCTTTCATCTTTTTCCTTACTTTTGAGTTATGGTACCTTCATACACGATAAGCGAAAAATCACAACATTACCTGGCGCTGGAAGAACAGTATGGTGCCCATAATTATCATCCGCTGCCGGTTGTACTGGACCGGGGCGAAGGTGTTTTTTTATGGGATGTGGATGGCAAACGTTATTATGATTTTCTATCCGGCTATTCTGCCGTAAACCAGGGGCATTGTCACCCTAAAATTATTGCCACCCTCATAGAGCAGGCAAAAAAGCTGACACTTACTTCCCGTGCATTTCACAACGATCTGCTGGGAGAATACGCACAATACATCACTACTTATTTCGGATATGATAAAGTGCTGCCCATGAACACGGGTGTGGAAGCGGTGGAAACAGCGCTGAAGCTTTGCCGCCACTGGGCATATATTGTAAAAGGCGTTCCGAAAGACAAAGCAAAAATCATTGTATGCGCCAATAACTTCCACGGACGTACGCTGAATGTGATCTCCTTTAGTACAGATCCTGCGGCACGTGATAACTTTGGTCCGTTTACGCCGGGTTATGAAGTAATTCCATACAACAGCTTAACCGCACTGGAACAGGCTTTACAGGATAAAAACGTAGCCGGTTTCCTGGTGGAACCCATACAGGGCGAAGCCGGTGTGATGGTACCGGATGAAGGATATTTGTCCAAAGCGCGGCAGTATTGCCACGACGCCAATGTACTGTTCATTGCTGATGAGATCCAGACAGGGCTGGCCCGTACCGGTAAAATGCTGGCATGCGATCATGAAAATGTGCGCCCGGATATCCTGATACTCGGAAAGGCTTTGTCGGCCGGCACCCTGCCGGTGAGCGCCGTACTCGCGGATGATGAGATCATGCTCACCATCAAGCCGGGCGAACATGGCTCTACCTACGGCGGCAACCCGCTCGCCTGCAAGGTGGCCATCGCTTCCCTGCAGGTACTGAAGGATGAGAAGATGGCGGAAAACGCTGCGGAAATGGGCCTGTTGCTCCGCAACGGCCTGAAGGAACTGCATTCGCCATACATCACCACCATCCGTGGTAAAGGACTGCTGAATGCCATCGTTATTGAACATAAAGACCCGGAAGCTGCCTGGGACCTTTGTCTTACTTTAAAAGAAAACGGCCTGCTGGCCAAGCCTACACACGGTGATAAAATACGGTTTGCACCTCCCCTGTCTATCAATGCCGGACAGATCAATGATTGTGTGCAAATCATTAAAAGAAGCCTGGAGCAGGCTTTCAGTTAGTGAACCTTGTATGACTACATCCCATAAAGCCATCCGTAGTTCAGGATGGAAGACAGATTTTTTAATCGGGTTCCCCGATGGGCTTTTCCTGTTGTTCTTTGCTACGCAGGTGATACAGGTATTTCCCATTGAGGTCCAGACCTTTTATACCATTCACCTGTGTGCGTGGATTATCGGCGCTGTGCTGGTGATGATCAGCGCGTTCCAGGCTAACAAAGGCGACCTGCAGCACGACAGCGCCCTGTTGTCGGACCAGGAACGGACCAAGTTACAACGCCTGGATATCACGCCACGTGTGATTGCGCATATAGAACAGGAAATGGAGAAGGATGCCCATTCATGGGAGCTGATGCTGGAACACGAGAAAGTAAAGGAATCTGCGTTTAGCCGTTCCCGTGCTATCAAGAGTGCGTTGATGACAGGGGTTTTCTTTTTGCTTGGCGGTATCCTTTCGCTGGGGCCTTATCTCTCCAATGAAAATTTCGCGGCTGCCTCACAAACCAGTATCCTGCTGGTTTTCCTTGGGCTCACCATTTTCAGTTTTATCAAGGCGAAAGTAACCGCGCAACGTCCCCTCCCGGTAATTTTACGGTATTGGGTGATGGGAGCCGGTATCCTGGCAGGTGCGTGGATCTTACATAAAACCATCTTCTGAAAATAAAAAAGCGGCATCCGGAAATTACCCGGATGCCGCTTTTGTTATTCGTTCCTTATTTACTGCTTTTTGGCGAGCGTGTAAACAACACGCAGGCAAAAGCCACCAGCGCACCGGCGAAAGACAGGTACAGACCGGGTTGCGACTGCGGGCAATCGCCCATTTCACATCTTGAGTACAATAACATATTCCTGAAGGTCCAGGCCAGCAGGAACCCTACAATAAAGAGGTTCACCCTGGACACCCACTTGTTCTTAACCAGGAATATTCCAATTGCCAGTACAGAAAGGATAATACATAACCGGCCGGGCTCTCCGTAATTGGAACCTGTTCCGTTTACGCCTGTAAATACCAGGTGCCTGCCTTCCACGTCTACCACCGACCACGGCAAAAAGGCGCATACAATCACCAGCAACACTGCCAGTATTCCAATAATAGCTGTCCTGGACATACTTTTCAATTTAGGGAGGCAAAGGTACTTATTTTGCGCCCGGTTCACAATGCGAACGCAAATAATTAGTATATAAAGTAGACAGGTGCTCGAAAGTTCCTTGTCCTTCAGAGATACTGTGCGTACGATTAGGATAAGCCATAAACTGGAACTGCTTGTTATACCTGATCAGTTCATTCAGCAGCATTTCCGCATTCTGATAATGTACGTTATCGTCGCCGGTGCCATGGATGTACAGCAGGTTGCCCTGGAGATTTTTTGCGTAAGTGATAGGCGAACCTTTTACAAAGTCTTCCCGGTTTTCTTCGGGCAGGCCCATGTAACGTTCCTGGTAAATGTTATCATAAGTAAGCTGGTTGCCTACTGCGGCAATAGCGATCCCTGTTTTATAAATTTCCGGATACTGGAACAGGAGGTTCAGCGTCATAGAGCCGCCACCGCTCCAGCCCCATACAGCGGTCCGTTGCGGATCAAGAAAAGTATATTTCTGCAGCAGCGCTTTAGTGCCCATTGCCTGGTCGCGTGCATTGATCAATCCTACTTTGCGGTACACGCATTTACGCCAGGTGCGGCCTTTGGGCAACGGGGTGCCCCTGTTGTCCATTGATACGTATACATATCCATCGGCTGCCATGTCACCATCATAGAGGAAGTTACGGCCTGCACCGATGGCGTCCAAAGTGGTAGCGCCGGCGGGTTCGCCGTATACATAAAATACCACGGGGTATTTTTTAGCGGGATTAAAATTGGCGGGTTTGCTCATCCAGCCGCTCATGGTAACACCATCAACCGTAGTGATGCTGAAAAACTCCGGTTTATTGGGCGCTGCGGCGCCTTTGGTGATCGCATTCAATACTGTATTGCCATTGCTTTTATGCGCAGGCAGCTGCAGGTTTTCGCTAACAGGATAAGTATAGGCGTTGCTAAAGTCGTGGATAGCCCATGCGCCGTAAGGTGAAATTTTATATTCGTGGGAACCGGGTTCGTTGGCCGGCGTAATGCGTTCCGCCTTGCCGCCGTTTAACGGCACCTTGTAAAGATATTGCTGGGTGGGATTATCCGGTGAGGCCAGGAAATAGATAGTGTTGGTGGCTTCATCAATTTTGGCAATGCTGATCACGTCATAGTTACCGGGTGTGAGCAAGGTAGCTTTACCATCTTCCGTAGAAATATTGTAGAGATGACGCCAGCCGTCCTGTTCACTTACCCAGATGAAAGATTTGCTGTTGCGGATAAAGTCCCATCCGGCGATGTTGTCATCGTCCCAGCGTGATTTTACATCGATCCAGGCGCTGTCTTTTTCCTGGTAAATAGAGCGAACGTTTCCATTAGCGGCATCGCAGAGCATTATTTTGCTTTCGTTTTGTTTGCGGTTCAGCTGCTGGATGATGAGAGTATTTTTACCGGGTACCCATTCCATACGGGGAATATAGTGTTGTTGCTGATCGCCTGGAACCTGCATCCAGGTTGTTTTAGCAGATTGTATATCTGCTACGCCGATGCGGCAGGCGGAAGGGCTCTCTCCTGCTTTCGGGTATTCCACCGGTACTGTAAAGGAATATATAGAATCGGTATTATCGATCATAAGGAAGTCGCGGATCTTCGTGGCATCGATTTGCCAGTAGGCGATGCGCTTGCTGTCGGGGCTCCAGCGGAAGCCGTCGCGGCAGCCGAATTCTTCTTCATAGGCCCAGTCGAATGTGCCATTGATAAAACGGCGGGTACCATCAGTAGTGATGGGAGTAATGGCGCCGGTGGAGAGGTCTTCCACGAAAATGTTATGTCCGCTTACATAGGCGGCTTTGGTGCCGTCCGGTGATAATTTAGCGAACATAAGAGAAGATGCGGGCTTATCTTTCCCGAGCTGCAGCAGCTTTCCGCTGGCAATGTCCAGTAACCAGTAGTCGCCGCGGGTTTCGTAGCGCCATACTTTCTTTGAGTTGGTATAAAGCAGTACTTTTTTTTCATCTCCGGAAAAATAAAAATCCTTTATAGCAAGGCTATGATAGCTGGCTGCGGGAATTTTAAGGGAAGATGGTTCACCGGAAAGCGGGAAAGATTCGATTCCGGCCGGGGTGGCTTTAAAATAAGATTTGCCGTCGAGGCTCCACCGGATGCCCTTTCCGGGCTGCGCCTGTGTGGGTAAATAATACAGCGCGATAAAAACAATGAGTAGCGTAAGTTTCTTCATTATGTAAGAATAATTTGCAATGGTAGCCAAATTATAATAGAAAAAAAATGAACAATATAGGGACGGTAGCGTTAACTGGATAAAAAATCACCCTTTCGTATTAAAAAAACAATTTCTTTTTGCCTATTTTTATGTCAGAATTAATAATTAGATAATGAAAACCAGCCGGTTAGCCATATTTTAACCGGTAATCCTAAATCCTGCAGAAAAACCATCAGTTATGATACAGATTGCCTTATCTTATAAAAACCGTGAATACCGGCATTTTGAAGATTCTTCTCTTGCGCAGATAGCCGAACACACCCGGAAATTACTTTGTGCTTTGCTGGAAGACATTTATGACCTTGTTTCAAAGGAAACAGGCCGTTTCCTGATCTACCTGGATCATCATCCGAAAATTGAAGTGGAAGGATTCAGTCATGGTCTGCGTAACCAGATAGAGCGTACGCTTCGTGGTGAATCTGCCTATGAGGATGATTATTAAGCAGCATTAATTAGTTGCTTTTCTCCTGTTATAGTCATATAAAGTATCCTTACCTTAGTTCATAAATACGACAAGGAGAATGCAGCTTACCTTCATCCAGGTATTGGAATTACTGGGCACTTTTGCGTTTGCTGTTTCGGGAGCCACAGCAGCTATTAATAAATCGTATGATGTAATCGGACTACTGGCGCTGGCCTTTATCACGGCTATTGGCGGCGGTACTATCCGCGACCTCCTAACCGGCGCCACACCAGTTGCCTGGATGACGGATGAACTCACCAACAGTGCTATTATTGTGGCCGCCATTATTGCCGCATTATTTTTTTCCTATGTAAAAAAACTCACCCGTTTACTCAGCACTTTTGATGCGATAGGGCTGGGACTCTTTACTATTACCGGTATCAACAAAGGACTGGCAGCAGGGCTTCCCATGCCTATATGTGTGGCGCTGGGCGTAATTACCGGTACTTTCGGCGGATTGCTGCGCGATGTTATCACCGGGGAGCAGCCCATTCTTTTTACCCGTGAAATATATGCAGCCGCGTCCATAGCGGGTGGCATCCTGTACCTGGTTGCCGGGCACTTTACCGGTGTTTCCGGAGATATTGCGCAGGGTATAGCCGTTACCGTTATAGTGGGCATCCGGCTGGCAAGTCTGCGGCATAACTGGCAACTGCCCCGGTTACGTTCCTAGCGGGGATATTTGCTGATAAATAAAATTTATTATATTGCTGATATGATGGCATTATTTGATAATTATATCGCGTTTGCGACTACCGTATTTATGGGATTACTGGCAATTGTAAATCCTGTTTCAGCCATCCCTGTTTTCATGGAGCTGACATCCAATATGGATAAAAAAGCGAAGCGAAACATTGCCACCAAATCAGTGATCATTGCCTTTTGTATTATTCTTGTTTTCAGTGTGGCGGGCAAACTCATTTTTCATGTTTTTGGCATCACGCTGGCTGCACTGCGGGTTACCGGCGGTATCCTTGTTTTTGTGATTGGATATGAAATGGTACGCGGAGAAAAGGAGAATAAAAATGAGAATCCAAAACTCGGTACGCAACCGGTGAAGGCCGACCAGGGAATCAGCGTAGCCATTACCCCACTGGCGATGCCGCTGCTGGCAGGCCCCGGCGCTATTACCACTTCTATGAGCTATTCAGCGGCTAAAGATCTCACACATCTCGCAATTGTAATAGGCATTTATGCATTTATATGTTATATCACCTATCTCCTCTTTATTGCAGGTGAACGCATTGTAAAAATTATCGGCACCAACGTCATGATGGTGATCACAAAAATGATGGGACTTATCCTGGCCGTTATCGGCGTTCAGATGTTTGCCCTCGGCATCCGCGAACTTTTTAATTTTTAAAATAGTTTTTCAGAGAACAATTTTAAATCGTTTCGTGTTATTATTTCAGATGCGCATTAAAAGGATTATTTAGGGTAAAAACAAAAAGGAAAGAATATTTAAGAAGATAGCAGCCATCATCCACATAGCGTTAGCCCGCTATGACTGTCATTACGCATCATTCAAAAAATCCAAAACCATTTTATCCTATTGAAACTCTTCACGTAAAAAGCGTGAGGGAATCTTATTGCCTTCTTTAAAAACTTTTTTTAGTTGAACAACAGGTAAATCCGTTATTGATTACTAGGTGGATGTTATTTGTTCTCTTTTTTTAATAAGAACATAAGAAAATCAATATAGACGGAACAGTTAGCAGAAAAGCCGTCCCGATTCCTCGGGACGGCACTTTTTTTTCAGCCCTGGCTTTTCTTTCTGCGCTTGCTGTCTGCTATATCTTTCTGATCATATTCGTCTTCGTCGTATCCTTCCAGTACATTGTTCCGGTCGTCGTTCCTTTCCTTTTTGGCGCCGCCTTTTGCCGGGGCCAGTGCTTCATTCTTACGCTTTGTTTCTTTCAGCTCACGCTTTTCGGAAGTGCTTTTTTTGATCGTCATAAGTCATGGTTTTATGGTATGGTTACAAAAAAAACGCCGGAACCGCATTTACGGAATCATAATACCCTCTTTAATTTCATCTGTTGCAGGCGCAATCACCCGTTCATCCACCTGCAGGCGGCCGAACACTTCCGTGGAATCATTGTGGTGATTGCCTTCTTCTATATCAATCCATTTTGTATGATGATTCCTTACGGCGATGACATACTTTTTTTCCGTAGACATTACAATGGCGCTGGCGGGCACCAGCAGCGCCTGCGCCGAGCCTTTCAGCGGCAGCATCACTTCCGTATACATTCCTGCTTTGAGTAACCGTTTCGCGTTCTGTACATCTATTTCTACAGCTTCAGAGCGGTATTTATCATTCAGTGTGCCTGCCTGCCGGGCGATGGTACCCTGGAAATGCTCACCGGGAATAGCGTTTACCTCAAATGTAATTGCCGGTTGCTCCGATAGCTGCGCGCTGTATATTTCGGGCACCTCCAGCATCAGCCTCAGCTTATCTTCCTGCTCCAGCATCAACATGGGCTTATCATCAACTTTGGTATCCGGCCCTACCAGCGCGCCGGGATGGATATTGCGTTCTGTGATCACACCATCAAAGGGCGCCGTAACGGTTAAGTAGCCGCGGTTCACTTCCTGTGCGCGGAAATTGGCCTGTTCGCTGTTCATTAATGCGCTGTCGGCCAGCATGCGGGCTTTGGCCAGCTCCAGGTCGTGCGGGGAAATGGTGCCTGGTTCTTCGCTTGTGGCCACGGTGCGTTCGTAGTTATCTTTGCTGGAGGCGAACATGGCCGCTGCCTGCAGGTATTTGGATTGTGCCGCGTAGTAATGCTGGGTTACTTCCGGCGCTTCCAGCACCAGCAGTACCTGTCCTTTCTTCACTTTGGAGCCACGGTCTACCGAAATACTTTTTACAAAACCATTAATCCGCGGGTAGATGCTTACTTTCTGAAAGGCAGCCAACGTACCAGGCAGGCGGATACTCCCTGCCAGGGGCCGTTGTACCGCTGTTGCAAGGGTATAATGACGTTCGTCTTTACTTGTTTTCTTTTTATCGGTCATAGCGGCTGAATTACAGGCAGCCATGATAACGATCATACTTACAGTGAACAGATAATATTTAGAATGCTTCATCATGTTAGATTTTATTTTAAACATTGGCGTTGTCCGGCATTAAGGAAGGCGACTGGTAGCCTGTTTTACGTTGCATCAGTGCATATACCTGTGGCAATATGAGCAGGGCTGCGAGTGTGGAAGCTATCAGTCCGCCGATAACGGCGCGGCCCAGCGGGGCTGTCTGATCGCCAGCTTCCCCGAGGCCGCTCGCCATCGGGATCATCCCTGCAATCATGGCCAGGCTGGTCATCAGGATGGGGCGCAATCTTACGCCGGCGCTCACAATGGCCGCTTTCCGGGCATCGTGGTATTCCATCCGGAGCTTTTCCGCATTGGTAACAATCAGGATGGCATTGGCCACCGACACGCCGGTAGACATGATCATGCCCATATAAGATTGCAGGTTCAGCGTAGCGCCCGTGAGCAACAATGCAATCAGCGCGCCTGCAATTACCGCCGGGATGGTAGTAAGTACCACCAGTGATAATTTAAACGACTGGTAGTTGGCCGCCAGCAAGAGGAAGATAACGGCTACCGCTATCATCAGCCCGTTCTGCAGGCTGTTCAGCGTTTCCACGAGGAGACTGGAAGCGCCTTTCAGTTCTGTGATCAATCCCTTTGGCGGCGTGCCGGTTTCCCGGATTGCCTGTTGTACGGCGGCGGTGGCAGCACCCAGATCTTTACCGGAAATATTGGCACTAACGGTAACGAACCTACGCGGGCCGGAACGGTCGTATTCCCCCGGCATTTCCGTTTGGGTAAAAGTGGCAACGTCTGCCAGTACGGGCCGCGGCTGGCCTTGCACCAGCGGGATCTCTTTCAGGTCATTTAATGCCGTCATGTTATACTCCGGCACCTGTACCTGCACCTGGTAGGTATAGGCCACCTTTTCATCGAGCCACTGATTTTTTTCGGTAAAGCGGCTGGAGGACGTGGATGCGGTAACAGAGCGGGCCACCTGGTAAATGTTTAACCCCATCTGCGCCAGTTTAAGGCGATCGATGTGAATGCTGATCACCGGGAAATGCAGTGGCTGCGCAATCTGTACATCCCGCAGAAATGGAATGTCGTGAAGCTTATTCACCAGTTGTTGTGCATACGTCGAGATCTGTTGCATATCCTTCCCGGCCACCCTTACTTCTATGGGTGTAGCGGCTCCCTGGCTCATAATTTTTTCCATGAGATCTATCGGCTCAAAAGACAACCGCATCTCCGGTATTTTTGCCGTGATGTTCTTCCTGAGCTGATCTTTCAGTGTTTCGATATTTACCTTATAGTTTTCCTCCAGGTTCACCTGCAACACCGCTTCGTGCGTGCCGCTGTTAAAAATATAGAGGTTGCTGGTACCGTAGCTGCTGGGAATTAGTCCCACGTAAGCGGAACTGATGGCCACATGTCCTTCCACGGTGCTGTCCACTACTGCCAGCACTTCATGCAGTGCGGTTTCCGTACGTTCCAGGCGCGTGCCATCGGGCATGCGTAAACGAAGCTGGAACTGCCCGGCGTTGATGTGGGGCATGAGGTCCTTCCCTATCCATACATAGCAACCACTTGCCAGCAGCAGCGAACCAATGATATAAACAGTAACGACTACACGCGATTTATTCATACCGCTTTCGAGCACCCGCATAAAGCCTGATTTGAAGCGTTCGAAGCCCGTTGCTTTCTCCGGGTGCCGCGTGGCCTGTTGCAGGTGTTCATTCACTTCTTTTACTTCTTCCGCATCCAGTGCCATCACGGCGTGCGCATGATGCTGGTATTTATCTGCCTTCAGCCACCAGTTGGCTATAACCGGCACCAGTGTTTGCGCCGCGAAATAGGAAGCTACCATCGCAAAACCGATGGATAACGACAGTGGCAGGAACATGGCGCGAGGTACGCCCGTCATGATAAATGACGGCGCAAATACCGCCAGGATACAAAGCAGGATGAGCAACAGCGGGAATGCAATTTCCTCGCACGCATCATAAATCGCCTGCCGTTTGGATTTACCCATTTCCAGGTGCTGGTGGATGTTTTCAATAGTCACCGTGGCCTGGTCCACCAGGATGCCAATGGCCAGTGCGAGGCCGCTCAGCGTCATGATGTTAATGGTTTGCCCGGCCAGTTTAAGCCCCATTACCGCGCACAACACCGCCACCGGTATGGTGACTACCACCACCAGGCAGCTGCGCAGGTCCCGCAGGAACAGCAGTACCATCAGCCCCGTGAGCAACGCGCCCAGTGCGCCTTCTGTGATGAGGCTTTTCACGGCATTGATCACAAACACCGACTGGTCAAATTCGTATGATACGTTTACGTCGTCCGGCAGCAGGCTTTGCATTTCCGGGATTTTGGATTTCAGTGTTTTCACCACGTCCCAGGTGGAGGCATCGGCCGTTTTTACAACGGGGATATACACCGAGCGCTTACCGTTGACCAGTGCATAATCCACCGTTACATCCGTGGCGTCGGCCACGCGGGCCACATCGCGTACAAACACGTTGTTATTGCCATTGGTCACAATGGGAATGTCACCAAAGCCGGCCACCTCCTTTTCGAGGGAGTTGATGGTGGTTACGAACATGGTGTTGTTGATACGGATATTGCCGGAGGGTGTCATCACATTATTTTTTGCGATGGCTTCTACTACTTCATCAGCGCTGAGGTTGAAGCTGCGCAGCTTTTGCGGATCAACATTAATGACCACCGACCGGGAGTTGGCGCCAAAAGGCGGTGGCGCTGATAGTCCGGGTACGGAAGCAAACATAGGCCGGATGCGGGTAGCGGCCAGGTCGTAAATTTCCTTCAGCGACTTTTTCGGGCTGCTGAACACCAGCTCTCCCACAGGAAGAGATGATGCGTCGAAACGCATTACCTGCGGTGGCAGTGCTCCCGGCGGAAAAAACTTCATGGCCCGGTTTACCTGTAATGCCACCTGGGCGGAGGCTTCCGCCATATCTGTATTTTCATAAAAGGTGAGCTTTAGTAACGTTAACCCCTGTATGTTTTTCGTAGAAATACTTTTTACACCATTTACATACAGGAACTGATCCTGCAGGCGGGTGGCAAAGAAGCCTTCCATCTGCTGCGGCGACATCCCCCCGTATGGCTCTATCACATAGATAGTGGGCAGGTTTAATTTCGGAAAGATGTCGATGGGTATATTGAAAACAGACAGCAAAGAAAAAAGCAGCAACCCGCCGGTGATCACCACCACTGCAATAGGCTTCTTCAGTGCCGAAGATACAAATGACATAATGAATAGCGTTTAGTTCAGATCAGGTAAAAGTTGTGAAATAGTATTGCCCGCGTAAGCGGCACGGAACAGTGCTTTCCAGGCGGCGTCGCGGGTTTGTACCAGGTCTGTTTCCGCGCGGTTCAGCACAAACAAAGCGGTGGTGACATCAATAATATTGGTGAGTCCTCCTTTATACAGCGCCATTTTCTGCCGTGCTGCAGCCCGTGCGGCGGCCAGTTGCAAAGGCAGCTCCTTCAGCTTATCGCGCGATGTTTGGATATCCGACTGCGCCTGTTGCAGTAAGCCGCTGAGCGTAGTGCGGGTAGTGGCCAGTTGTTGCGCGGCTACTTCCGAACGGTATTGCTGTACGGCTACTTTTTCATGTGTGCGTTTCAGGTCAGTAAGATTGTAAGTGATTCCCAGTCCGAGTAAATAGTTGTACCTGCTGTATCCCAGGCCGCTCCACAGATTCTTATCATATACATCATTGAATGATCCGCTGGAACCGCGCATCCATCCTGCTGCCATCAGGTTTACTTTTGGCAGCCGTGATTTGCGGATCACATCGGCGGCGGCGCGTTGTTGCTGGTATACGGCATTGTAATATGCCAGCATAGGATGGGCAGCCAGGCTATCCGGCGCTTCACTGCCCAGCAGTACCGGTAAGCGTTTGTTATTAACGGTATCGGGCTGTATCTGTGCAGTATCAAGACCGGTAAAAACGCCCAGTTGAATGCGTACCTGGTTGTAGTTGTTTTTTATATCCAGCAGCGTGAGTCTTGCTTTCGACAACTCTGCGGCTGCGATGGCACTGTCCACCCCGGGTTTGAGGCCATGCAGCACGGTGGCCGTAACCGCCTTCAGCACTTCTGCATTACGCTGGATATTGTCTGTGGCTATTTGCTGCAATGCGTATAGCCGGAGCAGTTCCAGGTAATTTTGAATAACCGATACCGTAAGCTGGTTAGCCGTATTGTTCAGATCTGTTTGCTGTACTTTCAGTGACTGGGCCGCTTCCTTCTGTTCACTGCCATAGGCGCCGAAGTTGTAGATCTCCCATTGCATGGCTGCCATTGCGATGTTACCGCTCATTAAGGCGCTGTTATTTTCTGCGCGGATACCACCTGATGTGGAAGGGATCATCCCCAATGTGAAGTAAGATCCGTAAATGCTGTTGTCTGTACCGGCATCTACCTGGTCGTGCAGTTTTATGGCCGGGTACCAATTGTGTTTAATATCTGTAAGGCTGGCCTGGCCGGCGTTTACCTGGGCCTGTTTGGCCTTTATAGCGGGGTAATGTGCGAGGGTAAGCGCAATAGCCCGCTGCAGCGAAAAGCTATCCGCTGCAGATTGTGCGAATAAAGAAGTGAAGGGGACAATACATAGCAACCACCAACACCTCTTCTTCACGATCCTATGTAAGTTCATAAATCGCTAAAAAAGAAAATGAAATAAATAAAATGATAAAACGGGTTATCAGGCGGCAGGTGGGCCTCTCCAGCTTCTTAGCGGCGTGGGTACGCTGAGGTAAGGATTGAAATAATATCCTTTGAGGATTTTGTCTACATAAATAAACCGGGTAGTAACCGCCGACAATAAAAGTGGGCAAACCTTTTCGTGGCCGTAGCTGTCGTTGATACCAACGGGGCGGCGTTTGAACCGGTTAATGGTAGCGCGGAACCGGGGCGCTTTCTCCACCGCTTTAAACGTGATGCCGGTGGTGGCGTGAATATTATCCGTGCCTTTTAATTGTATCCTCCCGGCCTGCCCCTGCACCTGTGGCAAGAACATCACCGCGATTAATACAAAAAATAAATGCCGGAATAATTTCATGTGGTATACTGTAATGAATTTACTAAGATATCCAAAAGTACGGGCTTCGGTAGCCGGTATGTATTTTTTTAACCGGATTTTAATGTCTTAAAAAAAACAAATGAGACAGAGTTCTTCCATTTTCAGCAGGGCATTGGCAAGGCGGAAATCCTGCATATTGAGGCAGGTGAAGGATTGATATTCATCCAGGCTGGTGCCGGCTGCTACTATTTTCAGATCGTGTTCATCCAGCTGATCATTTACAAAGTCCAGCACACCTTTGGCGAAATCTTCCGCGCCGATGATGGCTTCAAAATCAGCCGCATCCGGGGCTTTCAGTGTTATACCGGCCTGTCGTAAAGGGGTAAGTTCATTCAGCGCGCTGATGCCGCTTTCTGCAAACTGCTGCCATTCAAATTCCACCACGTTGCCGGTGGCTGATAATGCAGTATATAATTCTTCCCAGATGGCGGTGGCATTTGGCAGCACGATATCCGGCAAATGGCTGATCTGCTCCTCGGCATCGTCTTCATTAAAGATATCGAGATATAGCTGTACCAGTGGTTCACGGGCATTGGACAGACCGTGCAGGTTTTCCAGCATCTTTAGTTCCTGCATGAGAGCGGACCAGCGGAGCAACAGTTCCTCTTCATCTTCCTCATTCATCTCATCCGGGATGAGCACTGCTTTGTCGTGCAACTTATAATTATCCAGCCTGTTTTTCCGGATGTGCAATCCCGGCGTACCAAAAGAAAGCTCATAAGAAGCACAATTCAGGAAGGCAGTACCGATAAGTACCTTATCCATGAATATTTCGTGTACCACGCTTTCTTTGGTATCTATATGGGAGTAGCCACTCTCCTTCCCATAGGTTTGTGTTAACCAGTTAAAATCTTCACGAGAAATAGCAGGCATCTGTTCTGGCATAAAAATTAGTCGGTGAAAGACAAAAGTAGTTAAATTACGTACGGGATGTACCCGTAGTATGAATCAATAAAAAAAATTATTATGGAAAAACGGAAACTGGGACAATCCGGGCTATTGGTAGCCCCGCTGGCCTTTGGCGGCAATGTATTCGGCTGGTCGGCCAATGAATCCACTTCTTTTTCATTACTGGATGAATTTACTGCAACTGGTTTCAACCTTATAGATACCGCAGACGTATACCCGCGTTGGGTACCGGGAAATTCGGGTGGCGAATCTGAAACCATTATCGGTAAATGGATGCGTGACCGCGGCAACCGGGACAAAATAATTGTGGCCACTAAAGCAGGCGGCGATATGGGCGAGGGCAAAAATGTGAGCAAAGCTTATATCCTCAAAGCCGCAGAGGCTTCCCTGAAGCGTCTGCAAACAGATTATATAGATCTCTACCAAACACATTTTGATAATGAGGCGACTCCTGTAGAAGAAACGCTGGCAGCTTATGATACGCTGATAAAAGCAGGTAAGGTCAGAGCTATCGGCGCTTCCAATATGAGCGCTGCCCGCCTGCTGGCAAGCCTGGAAGCCAGTAAGCAAAACGGCTTGCCACGGTATGAAACATTTCAGCCGGAGTACAATCTGTACGACCGGGAAAATTATGAGCGGCAATATGCAAAGATCTGCGAAGAACATCACCTCAGCGTGATCAATTATTATTCACTGGCGAGTGGTTTTCTTACGGGCAAATACCGCACAGCCGCCGATACCGGCAAGAGTGCGGCCCGCGGGCAGAAAGCACTCAGCTATCTCAATGAAAGAGGGCTCCGAATCCTGGCGGCGCTGGACCAGGTAGCCGCGCAATATCACTCCACACCGGCTGGTGTTGCACTGGCGTGGCTGCTTACACGCCCTGCGGTGGCGGCGCCTATTGCCAGTGCCACCAGTAAAGAACAGCTGCATGAGTTGATGAACGGGGTGCAGCTCCAGCTGGATACAGCAGCGGTGGCATTACTCGATAAAGCAAGTGCATAAAAAAAGGGAGGGTTTTTAGCCTTCCCTTTTTTATCTGTTTGTTTATTGTTACAACCGGAATTTCAATCCTGCATTCAATCCCAGTCCCCCGATATTGATATAGGATTTCAGGTCATTGGCCGGTTTATTATCATCTTTATAAATCACTTTGGTGCCCTGCTGGTTTACCGGTGTATTGGAGCCCTGATCCAGCGTGGTTACATATTTTGTATTCTTTTCCGCTACCGACAAATCGTTGACGGTACGGCCTGGCAGCGATTGCACCACCGCACCAGTGGTACCATTGATGAGCGTATTGGTTTCATTGTACTCGGTGATCTCTTTTTCTTTACTGCGCACCGGTACATTTTTGTACTCCGTTTCCACGAAAATATCAAAGCGGGGCGATACCGTAAAAGACACGCCCAATGCGCCCTGGAAACCGACAGTAGGATTAGGCTTAATTGCTTCTTTCCTGTTGATATTGGTAACCACCTGCGTACCCGGAGGAATACCGGCAGGACTGGACACCTGGGTAGCATCGGTTTCAATATAGAGACGGCCCCATAACGGCACTATAACACCGAAGCGCACATATGGATTTACTTTTTCCAGGCCCGGACTTACCACCAGGCTGGGTGCAAAATCAATTGCGTTTACATATCCGTGCGACTCCACATGGCCCAGTTCCTTGCCGGAACCAGCCATAGTAGCACGCTGACGGGTCATCAGATTTTTTTTACTGTGGAAATAGTTAAAGGTTCCTTCTACCGCAAAATATTTATTGATATTATAGCCGACAGAAAGACCAGCCCTGAAACCTTCTCCGTAAGAGCCTGTAAGCACCTTACGGCTAATGGTATCCAGGCCGGATGCACCAAATTCAGTATGCAGATCCTGCGGTGGATATGGGCCAACATTCGGGAACTGCCCCGGGGATACGCTGAAAAAATAACCGCCTACAACTTTCAGATAAAATTTTGAGTGTGAAGAAGAGCTTGTGCTGGAATTGTCCTGTGCCTGGGTGCTGTGGGTAACAATCAAAAGCATGGCGACTGCCCCTAGCAGGAATAGATTTTTCATATGCGATGGTTTTGGAGTATGGTATTTAATCTATTGAAAGTTAACAAATTATTACCACATAACCATCGCCGGAAGCATTCAGTTAGAATGCTTCCGCCAGAGACAGATACAATCCTTTTTGCCTGGATTCACCGCTGCGTTTTTCACCAACGGCATAGTCTATACGAATAGTGAGCCTTGCATTTTCGTCATAGAAGTAACGGATTCCGGCGCCATAGCTTGGTTTAAATCCGCCGAAACGAAAATCACGGTTGGCGAATACGGTGCCGGTACCGGCAAATGCAGCCAGTGCAAATTTTGGTTTGATATCCACAAACCAGATATGAATGCGCATTTTAGGATCGATGAGATAACGGTATTCCGCCTGCCCGGCCAGGTAGTTCTGGTTACGGTACCTGCCGGTGTAATAGCCGCGCATGATCAGGTCGTTCCCCATTTCAGGCAGCAGGTAAAAGGGCAGCTCATTGCCCTGGAGACTATTGAAGATGCCGTTAAAGCCCAGTGTGCTTTTGCGGGAGATGGACAGGAAATGTGAACCCTGTGCTTCTATTTTAAAGAGCGGATGTTTGCTTAAAAAAGAAGGTGCGTATGCCAGGTTGAGTTTCAGCCAGGAACCGCGGCGGGCATAGTTTTCATTATCGCGGTTATCGAAAATACCGGTGAGCCCGAGAAAGGTAACATATCCCCCTTCTTTGTCGGTAAGCGGCATGGTAGTGTAAATGCCTTTATCATCGCCGCTGCTGTACGTGTCATGCTGGTATAATATGGAGGCACCTGCGTAAAAGTGTCCGCTGATGCGCCGCTCCCCTTCC
The DNA here is from genome assembly GCF_037483205.1 of Chitinophaga sp. CCNWYY40. Taxonomy (NCBI): domain Bacteria; kingdom Pseudomonadati; phylum Bacteroidota; class Chitinophagia; order Chitinophagales; family Chitinophagaceae; genus Chitinophaga; species Chitinophaga sp. CCNWYY40. Next base: position 635,285 of record NZ_JBBHLF010000002.1, on the reverse strand, counting down.
ACCTGTACTTTATAGCGGCTGTTGTTTACCAGCGACCGGTTATCGTAATGGGTAGTATCGCCGATGCCAGAGAAATAGAGCGGGTAATTATGATACCGGAGATTGCTTTTAAAATGCCAGGTATTGCTGCGGGTCCAGATATTTGCTTTCAGGTCGATTTTAAACTGGCTCTCCGTGGTAACTGCGGGGATCAGGTTGAGGGTAGAGTTCCGGGTAGCCCTGTCGGGATTCTTGTTATCTGTATAAAAAGAATACAACATGGCGGCGCCGATTTCCAGTCCTTTTTCCTGGGAATAGCCCAGCACCGGCAACGGAAAGAAGCTCCGCTTACGTAACCATACGCTGTCGTATAGCCCTTCCCGTGAAGAAGAAGGGGTTGTGATAGTGCTATCCTGCTGAGCCTTTGCGCCTATTGCTAATAAAAGTGATAAAGCCGTGATATGGAGGTTTTTACGCATAGGGTGCAAATGTAAAGATTTTAGAGAAGAGGATCGCATTCCGGGATCCTCTTCTCTGAAATCATGGTCTGTCCGAATGCCCCAGGCTCTTTTCAGGATTCACCTGATCCCGTACCAGCTGTTTCAGGAATTTGATTTCCGGGAAATGCCCGCTTTCCTTGCGGTCGAAGATTTTTTCTTCGCCGAGCCAGATAATATAGGAGCCCCCAATTTCACTGGGACGAAGGGTAACGCCTCCCAATTCATCTGTAAAAGTGGTGAGGAGTTCCTGGGCCATGTAGGCGGCACGAAGCAGCCAGCCGCATTTCGGGCAATATTCTATGGTAATGAGCGGTTTCATCGTTACTAAACTTTGCAGAAAGATACAACCATAATTGATTTATAGGGTCATAACACTAAATTCATCGCCCCATTCCTCACTTTTTTCTCAACTTACTTTGAATCGTGGCACATTATCTTTAATTTTAACCTATGTTAAAGTGGACCGTCCCCGAATCGCTCCACCCTTGTCACTGCCAACACTATTACATATGCTGCCGGCCAGTCCTTTGAAGAAGAGCGTTTTAATCCCATTATGTCTGATTTTGCTGTCGCCTGCGGTAACAGCGCAACAGTTTATCAACGACAGCCTGCTGGCAGTACTGCACTCCCATTCACAAAACGATACCACCCGGGTGAACCTGCTGAACCAGGTGGCCAGGACGTATTTCACTATAGACGCCCCCACTGCAGCAAAATATGGCGCCGAAGCGCTCCGGTTAAGCGATAGTCTTCATTATACCAAAGGAAAAATATGGGCCTGGCGCAACCTTGCCCTCGTGGAAAATACCAAAGGACACCTGGATCAACAGATGCAGCTGACCCTCAATGCCCTGAAACTGGCGGAAGCCCTGGGCGATTCTTATACCCTGGGCGTACTGAATAACGATGTGGGGAATATTTTCACAGAACTGAATACCCCGCGAGATGCACTCATTTATCTTAAAAAGGCCCTGGCAATAAAGCTGAAAAGAAACGAAAAAACAGAAATTGCCAAGACCCTCAATAATATTGGCTCCGCATATATCTCCCTGAAAATACCAGATTCTGCGATGCTGTTCCTGGAGAAGGCCGAGAAAATAAAGCTGGAACTGCATGATCAGCGCGGACTGGCCTATACCTATGAAAACATGGGTATTGTAGCCATGCTCCGGCACCGGTATGATGATGCGCTGCGCTATCACCAGCTTTCCAATACCTATTACCAGGATGCCGGCAATTTACCCGGTGTGGTGAAATCCAGCCTGAACCTCGCTGAAATACAAACCATGCAGGGCGATCTGAAAGGCGCAGCGAAAAACCTGGAAAAAGCGAAACTGTTAAATGATACGCTGGGCAATGTGAAAAATGAGATGATCTATTACAAGATCCGCTATGAGCTGGATTCTGCCCGGAAAGACTATGCCGCCGCCTTTGAGAGCTATAAGGAATTCAGTAACCGGAACATCGACTTTTTCAACGCCGAAAAAGGCCGGCTGATATCCCGCTCGCAGGAGAAATATGAATCTGAAAAAAAGCAACGCGAAAATATTTTACTGAAGAAGGAACAACACATGCACCTCGCTACCATACAGCAACAGCGGGTGCTGGTACTGTCTGCCGCGGCGCTTTTCCTGGCGTTGCTGCTGATTACCGTGATGGTGTACCGCCTTTATAAAAGGCAACAGGAGCTGTATCTTGAACTGAATAACAAGAACCGGGAAGTATCCATGCAGAACCGCATTATCCTGGAACAAAACGCTACCCTGGAAAATCTCAACCAGGTAAAGGATAAAATATTCTCGGTTATTTCACATGATCTGCGTTCGCCGCTGGCCATCCTGGAAGGCCTGCTCTTTTTACTGAAAGATGAAAAAATTGATGCGGCGCAGTTCCGCATCTATACTGATGAATTATGGAGGGACGTAAAAAATACGGCCTACATGATGGACAATATGCTGCAATGGGCCAGCAACCAGATGAAAGGTATTGGCGTGAAAGCGGATGATTTTGATGTGACCTTACTATTAAACCGCGAATTTGAGCTGCTGCAAACCCTGGCGCGGCAAAAAGAAGTGAAGCTGTCGCACGAACTGAACGAATGCATTATGGTATACGCAGATCCTGATATGATCAGGCTGGTAATGCGTAACCTGATCAATAACGCCATTAAGTTCACCCCTTCCGGCGGTGAAGTACTGATTACCGCCACACATGATAATGAGCAGGCGGAAATCACGGTAAAAGACAATGGTACCGGTATTCCCGTGGAAAACCAGCACCGTATTTTCTCCAACATCTACTACTCTACTACCGGTACGCAGAATGAAAAAGGCTGCGGACTTGGGCTGCATCTCTCCAAAGACTTTGTAGAACGCAATCACGGGCGGATCTGGTTTAACAGTATGCCTGGCAGCGGCAGCAGTTTTTCCTTTACCGTTCCCCTGTCTGAAGAACCGGAGCCTACCCCCCGCGCCTATACGGTGGTGGTACAGGATCATCCGTTGGGCGGCGTGAGTGTGCTGAGGCGATAACTATCCCAGCCGGAAAGCTGTGGTGTGCTTAATTTCCGTCATTACGAAAGAGCTGTGTACCTGCCCGATATTTTCAATGGCCGCCAGTTTATTGGTTAAAAAATGTTGGTAGCTGCGCATATCGTTTACCACTACCTTCAACAGGTAGTCGTAGGTACCGGCCACGTGATAACACTCCATCACTTCTTCCATTTTTGCGATAGCGGTTTCAAATTTCTTTATCAGCGGCAGTGAGTGCAGTTGCAGCGATACATTACAGTAGGCCGCCAGTGTTTTGCCGGCTTTATCGCCATGCAGCAGGGTTACATAGCTTTTGATCACCCCGCTTTTCTCAATCTTTTTAAGCCGTTCATAGGTGGGAGTAACGGACAGCCCTATACGATGCGCAATTTCTTTGGTGTTCAGGCGGGCATCTGCCTGTAGTGCCTCCAGTATTTTCCGGTCTGTTTTATCCAGTGTATCCATAGTAGTTATATTTTTCTTTTAAAAGATGTCCGGCGGTGGCCGGGCAGTGCTATTTATCTTCCAGAAACTTAAAAGTAGTATATCTTTTCTAATTATATTATTATACCAGTTCAATCAGATTATCAATACTTACTTTTACAGCATCATACACCTGTAAAATACGATTATGAAAGAGTACCGGCTGGCCGCGGCAGATGCCGCAGCGCTGAATGAACTGTTAGCGCAGGTACAAACACGTACCAGGGATTTCCTGGGATATCCTGTATCCAAAGATTTTGATTATAGTCCCCTCCTGCCTTTTTTACAATATCCGTTGAATAACCTCGGTGATCCTTTTGTGCCCGCCACTTATGCTGTGGGATCCAGGGAGATGGAGAAATACGTTGTTTCCTTTTTTGCCGGCCTTTTCCGCGCACCGGAAGACGACTGGTGGGGATATGTTACCAACGGCGGTTCTGAAGGCAATTTATATGGCTTATACCTTGCGCGGGAGCTGTATCCCAAAGGGATGGTCTATTATTCCGAAGCCACTCATTACAGTGTGCAAAAGAACCTCCATCTGCTCAATATGCCGGGAATTATTATCCGCACATTGCCCAATGGCGAAATAGATTACGACGACCTGGAAAATACCATCCGTATGAACAGGCATCTGCCGGTGATCATGCTGGCAAATATTGGTACTACCATGACCGAAGCGCGGGATGATGTAAAAAGGATCAAGGGTATTTTGAAGAACCTGGCAATACGTCATCACTATATTCATGCAGATGGGGCGCTGTCCGGCAGCTACAGCGCTTTCCTGGAGCCGCGGCCCGCTTTTGATTTTGCGGACGGGGCTGATAGTATTGCCATCAGCGGTCACAAATTTATTGGCGCGCCCATCCCCTGTGGTGTGGTGATTGCGAGAAAATCCAACCGCGACCGGATTGCCCGCTCGGTGGCGTATATCGGGAGTATGGACACCACCATTACCGGTTCAAGAAACGGCCATAGTCCATTGTTCCTGTGGTATGCACTGAAAAGCCTGGGTGTGGAAGGTTTGCAGGAAAGGGCCAGGCACAGTTTAACAGTAGCTGCACATGCCGTGGAACGCCTCAACGAAAACGGCATTCCGGCATGGCGCAACCCCGATGCTATTACGGTGGTGTTTCCGGATCCTCCCGGAAGCATCCGCCGGAAGTGGCAGCTGGCTTCAGAAAGCGGTTGTTCGCATATCATTTGCATGCCTAACGTAAGTAAGGCGCAGGTAGATGAATTTGTGGACAGCTTCGTTGGCGCGATGGCGTTGGTTTAATTTACGCCCTCTGCAATGGCCATGATCTCGGTGTTGAGCGCCCGCCTGATGAGGCGTTCCGTTTCCTTGTTGGTTTGCGGCATCAGCAGTTGTACTTTAAACTGTACAAAGTCTTTTTTGATCTCGATTGTTTTCAGGGAAAAACTTTCGGGTGTATAACTGCGGGAATAGGCATCTATTGAGCGTTTCAGCCGGTCTTCCAGTCCGCGGATCGTAAACGGGTGTTTATGATCCAGTTCAAATTCAATGGTCAGTTTCCGGATGTTTTGTTTGGACTGGTTCAATACAATAGAAGTAAACACTACCGAATTAGGAATAATAACAATATCATCGTCATCATTCTGCAATACCAGGTTAATGAGGGTAATATCCATCACTCTGCCTTTTACTTCACCGATGCGGATATGATCGCCGAGCGACAACTGATCAGAGAACATAATGATGAGGCCATTGATCATATTGGCGATATAGTCTTTCGTAATGAGGGCAATGGCGGCTGCCACGATAGTGATGCTGGTAACAAATTTCAGCGGGTTTACGCCGAAAAAGAAGGTGATGGCCAGCAGGAGAAAAATGGTATTTAAAACAGAGGAAATACGGTTGATCCCAAGAATAAAATTATCCTTTTCAATAGGCCGCTGCCGGTTACGGCGGCGGGTATACCAGGAGAGAATCACCAGCCAGGCCAGGGAGATAACCAGATTGGCGCCCAGGAAAAAAGAGAGCGCGTTGGTGAGTTTAAACAGCCATGTAAATTTATCATATACGGCAGGGTGTTCAAGGTTAAAATAAACAATGCCCAGGTATATCAGCAGTTTTACGAGGAATATGACCCTTTCCCTGCGATTAGCGTTCTTATAGGTTTTATCGGTTACCATCATAGCAATTCATACTCGCTTTGCTGCGAAGGTACAACCGTAGTGATTAAGCAACAAAGCCTTATTTCATTTTATCCAGAATATCTTCCCAGATAATGCGGGCAATCTGTTCGGTTTCTACCGTGCGGATGCTTCCCTCAAGCGTATCTTCGTGATCAGCAGTAAAGCTAGTACTATGGGGTTCAAATTCATCGAGCACATGTTCGCTCACATCAGGAATCACTTGAAATGCTGTTTCCAGAGCGCCCTTGTCGATCGTAATAATCAACCCATAGGGCTTCCCTCTGATGATCACAGTAATGCTGTGTTTTTCCATACTTAAAATCCTGCAAGCGATATACCACAAAAAAAGACCGGTGCTGTCCAGTCACCGGTCCTTTTGTATATATTGAACGTACAAAACGACCCGGAAAGCCCGTTATTCATGCAGTTGCGGCTGATTTTTTACGGGCGGCTGACTTTCTTTTAGGCGCTGCTTTTTTTGCAGTAGCTTTTCTGGCCGTTGTTTTCTTAGCAGCCGTTTTTCTTCCGGCAGATTTTTTGGCCGCAGCTTTTCCAGGTGCGGCTCTTTTAGCGGTTGTTTTTTTAGCGGGAGATTTTTTCGCTGCTGCTTTTTTGGGCGCTGCTTTTTTTGCGGTGGATTTCCTGGTAGTGGATTTTTTTGACGCCGGTTTTTCAGGCACCTTTGCTCCTTCTTCGCGGGCCTCAGACAAACCTATGGCGATAGCTTGCTTAGGATTCGTAACCTTTTTATTGCTTCTTCCGCTTTTCAGTTTTCCTTCATGCATTTCGTGCATACTTCTTTTCACTTTATTCTGTGATTCTTTTGAATATTTTGCCATAACAAAAAAATTTAGATGGGTTAAGAAAAGAAATAACGTTGAAGCAAAAACAAAATATAAGCCACGGAAAATGAGGGAGTTCCTTTTTAAAAACTGTAGAATGGACAATAAAAGTGTGTGGAAAATTCTATGGATTGTGGAATGTATTGCCCCATTTCATATCCCCATGAGCCTCAAGTCCGCTACCAGCGTGGCTGATCCGTGATGGCACATATCTTGTTCCGGGTTAGCGTAAATGTTTAACTACTATCACTAAAAAAAACCTCAGGATTATGGAAGACATCAGATATCAAACTGCCATGCCGGTTAATCATGTTTCGGAAAAGAACTCCGATCAAAAGAGTAAACACAGTAAACGCGGATTTGCTTCTATGGACCCTGAACAGCAACGTGCCATTTCAAGAGAAGGTGGAAAAGCTGCACACCAGCAAGGTGTTGCCCACAAATTCACTTCTGAAGAAGCCCGTGCTGCAGGCAAAAAAGGCGGTGAAGCCGTTAGCAGAAACCGTGAACACATGGCCGCTATTGGCCGTAAAGGCGGAACCAACCGCGGAAAAAAGAAAAGTAGCGTTGAAAGTGATAATCAGCAATAACCCGATCACCCGGGTTATTGCATCGCATAAGGGGCCACAGGTCCCTTTTTCTCTCTCCTGACCACACTCATATTCCAGATTTCTTTGCTATATTTACCGCTTTTTTACCTATGGTAGCAAAAAGGCGCTGGATTTACTTTTTCCTTATTTTACTGAATATCCCTTTAGGACTCGCCACCAGGTGGGCTCCTCAATATTTCCCTGACATCATACGTATATATGGAGGCGATGTATTATCGGCCACCTGTATCTTTTTTGGCATCCGTTTCCTTTTTCCGGTCGCCCCACTGTGGAAAATTGGCATCGGCAACTACGTGGTTTGCCTGCTGATAGAAATACAGCAGCTATACCAGGCCGAATGGGCCGTGAAGTTCCGGAACACGCCTGCCGGCATCTTGCTGGGACATGGATTCCTGTGGAGCGACTGCGTATGTTATGCCGTGGGCACCCTCCTGGCGCTGGCAGTTGCCTGGCTTGCAGAAAGAATAATTTGACCTATATTTATTTATAAACCACAACACTATGCTGGTACTCATCAAAATACTGATTGCTTTTGTGATGCTGGAACATCTTTATATCCTTTGGTTTGAAATGTTCGCATGGACCAGCAGGGGGCCTAAAATATTCAAGCAACTGCCCAAAGAGCTGTTTCCTCCTACCAAAGCCCTGGCGGCTAATCAGGGCCTGTACAACGGTTTCCTGGCTGCCGGCCTCGCCTGGACCTTTTTTATTTCAGACCCGGTATGGAGCTTACGGGTAGCCGCTTTCTTTTTAGGTTGTGTAGCCGTTGCCGGTATATACGGAGCACTTACCGCCGATAAAAAAATCTTTTTCGTACAGGCATTACCGGCGTTGATCACCCTGTTGCTGATTATATTTTATTAAGATAAAACATGATAGAAGAATCAGACATACGGATAGGCAACTATGTATCCTACTTTGATTATAACATGGAAGAAACAGCCTTTGTAGTAGAAGGCATTTTGCAGGGTTTTGTGTATAATTCAGGACTGCCGCTCAGCAAACTTCCCTATGCAAAAGTAAACCCGATGGTGCTGGATGTGGACCTCCTGCTGAGATTTGGCTTTATCAAAGGAGATCCCGACTACGGCGAAGATGTAAATGTATATTCCCTAAAGTATAACCGGCTGCACAGCGTGCATATCAGGCACGAAAACGAAGTATTCCAGCCGCTTACAGATGCCGCGAAAGGACTGGTACCCTATGGCCGCGCCATTGTACATGTACACCAGCTGCAAAATCTTTTTCACGCAGTTACCCGCGATGAACTTACCTTATTTGAGTAAGATCACTTCCATTTTTCCGGCTTGAACAACACGGTGCCATCTCTCTTCAGCACCCATGCGGTAACCGGGTTCACATGATACCCGCCCATGTCTGTACCCCGCGCCTGGATCAGTTGTTTTAATGTTGGCTGACGATAGCCCGTGTCATCTACCGCAAGGCTCATGATCTCTGTGGGTTGCCCGTCCCAATACCAGAGATGACGGAAATATGTATGTGCTTTGTCCATTACCGGCTCCTGCAATACCGCTTTGGTCCAGTGCTTCCCCGCATCAGTACTGATTTCCACGCTATCAATTTTTCCGCGGCCACTCCACGCGATGCCCCTGATTTCTATCCAGCCCTTTTCCACCTGCTGCGGAAACGACGGATAGGTGATGATAGAACGGGCATCCATATCGAAGCTGAACTGCCGGATCTTATGATCCCGGATGGTTTCCGTGTATTTGGACGTTTCCTCCCGCGTCATAAAGGGCTGGTCCGATAATTCGATGCGCCGGATCCATTTCACATTGGTATTCCCCTCCCATCCCGGCAGAAATAACCGCGCAGGATAACCCTGCTCCGGGCGGATCGCCTCTCCATTCTGCCCATAGGCGATCATAGCGTCTTTCCAGCCCTTTTCCACGGGAATACTGCGGGTCATCACCGCGGCATCAGAGCCTTCTGCCAGGAACCAGGTGGCCTTTGGATGCACGCCTACTTCGCGGAAAAGAGTGGACAGCATTACACCGGTCCATTCACTCTGACTGGTGAGGCCACAAATTTCCTGCGGCGTCATGGTTTCCTTGCCCGATCTGAAGTTGCCTGAGCACTCGATAAAGGCGATACGGGATGCCGCCGGAAAACGCTTTAAATCGCGCAAGGTAAAGATCATAGGCCGATCCACCATCCCGTGAATCAGCAGTTCGTATTTATCAGGATGGATAAGCGGCACGCCAGCATGACTTCTTTCAAAATGAAGATCCGACGGGGTGATAATGCCATACAGGTCCTGCAACGGTGTGCGGGAAGAAATATCCGAAGGCTTTTTTACCGGCTGCTCAAATGGGGATCGGGTGCCCAGTTTGCCGGGAAGTGTACCCGTGATTTTCGTAGGATCAATATAGGTAGTGTCTTTTCCTGTGGCGGTAGTATCTGTGCCACGCTGCACCCTGGAAGCGCCCATTAACGCCGCAGCAGCGGAAACTGCCGCTGCTCTCAGTATCGTTCTTCTTGGTATCTTTTTATCTTCGCCTGACATAATATTCATTTTACTTCATTACCACCGCGACGGTCGTCATTCACATAATATTTTTTCGCCGGCATCACAATGTTTGGCAGCTTCACGGCATCCAGCTGCAGGGTGCTGTCAATGATATCGTTGCGGTACAGCAGGAAAGCAGTAAGACTATACACATCTTCATTTGTGAGCGATCCCGGTGCATTAAAGGGCATAGCGCGGCGGATATAATCAAATACCGTGGTGGCGTAAGGCCAGTAGTTACCAATCGTTTTTGTGCGCACCGTATCGCTGAGCGTGGCCACCAGCCGGTTTGGTGTGGGCTCTGCGCCGGTTTCACCATGACAGGAAGCGCATTTTGCCAGGTAAATAACCCGGCCAGATGCCGCATTGCCGCTGCCGGCGGGCAATCCTTTGCCATCGGGGGCAATGGAGATGTTCAGTGAATCGATTTGCCTGCGGGTGGCTGTTTTTCCAAATCCGAAATGTTCCGGCCAACCTGGTACCGGTGGCCGGGTGTTGGTATGGCAAGCCAGCATACCCAACACCATTACAACGGCCGCCCGGTAACAGTTGGTTCGTTTTATAAACATAGTACTGCTTAATATTTTCCTGCCTGCAAAGTGCTTGGCGCCAATGTGTATTTCCTGTCGATGCGGTCCAGCACTACATAAATGCTATTCTTATTCTCATCCACACCGGTGAGTATTACATGCGAACCATCGCCGGTGGAATATTTCACAGTAAAGCGTTTCCTGTTTTCCCAGGCAGGTGCGGCGGCATAGTCTTTCGCCCTTCGGGCAGATAATGCAATGGGTGCTATCTTGAGTGATTCATCTCCGATATTTTTACGCGCTGCTGCGGGGATCCAGTCTTTCGCCGATTTGGCCGCCTCTTCACGCGCAGCCTTTTCCGCAGCTGCATCCACTACCACGCCGCCATCGCCGCCCACACCGGCAGTGCGGTTACGCCTGTCCGGAATGGGTTTGTATTTATCTTCGAGATAAAGCACTTTATTTACTTCATCGGCATAATAGTGAAAAGCCCGCTGACCGCCGGCAAGACCCGTTATTTCAAAGGTGCGGTTCACATCACGCTGCGGATCGCCGCCACCATTCGACAAATCGAGCGGATGCGGTTTATTTACGCGATAAGTAAAAGTAGACCAGTTCTCAAACGTAGCTTCCTGCCAGCGAACCGTATCTACCGGTGAATACGGGATCACCTGGTCGTTTAACCGGAATTCCGTTACCTGGTAGTTACCGCGTAACTCCTTTACGCCCGCTACGGATGGTTGTTTGTATGGATCATACAGGAAGTTAATCAGCTGCAGATAAAAAAGCACTCCGAGGAAAAGGAAGATGGTAGCAGATTTCAGCCCTATGCGGGTATAGCGTTGCCATCTCTCCGGAAAAACAGGATAATAATTTACCGGCACAGTAAAACGCTCTTGTACCAGCAAACGATAAATTTTGGGTACATCATTTACCAGCAGTAACGCTGCCAGCAGTACGAAATAACTGCTGTATACATGTACACCACCGTCATAGGCGAAATTCACGTACACAATATCTCCCAGCGCGGCGAACAGTAAAATGGAACCCAGCGTGGTAGTTTTACGGAAAAATAACAGCGTGCCTGCCACTACTTCCACCACGCCCGCAAAGATCTGGTACCAGGGCACAATGCCGATAGATAACCAGTAAATTTTCTGGGCAGTAAGATCACCAAAGTTGGTATTTAATATTCCGAAAGATGGATACGGCATCTGTACCGGTAACAGCTTCGTAAACCCAAAGCCGATGATGCCGATACCGGCGCGGTATCTTACCACTACCCGCAGCCAGTACCACGCAGTATAATATTCCTTCCGCGGCAGTTTGCGGGTCTTTACAATACCGGTCCATACAAGGCCGCCGGCGGTAGCTATCAACGCTGTGGTGATCCAGTTGGCATATCCCAGCAGGGAACTGCCAAAGATGGTGTTGCCGAGGATATTAATCCCGGAACCAAAGCGCGCAATATCATACAGGTCGCGGTAATTCAGCCGTGTCCAATCCAGTTGCACCAGTTGCCGGTACCACTCCACACTATTGGGAACGGATAACGCAATGAAAAAAATAAAAGCGATGCGGAATAATATCAGCTGATATTCTTTCCAGACGGGCAGCTGCAACAGCGGTGCGTTGATAGCCACAGAAGCAGCGTCCCTGATCACGGGTTCATCTGGTAATGTTTGTGTGTTATGAGCCATGATAATTGGTTTAAAGTTTTAACTTCCTGTTTCGTCCCCCTCCGTTTGCCACTTCTTCTAACAGGTATTTTTTATTTACTTTTTCCAGTACTACATAGATAGAATCCCTGCTGTAAGTGGTGCCTGTGAGGATCACCCGGTTTGTATCCGGCCGCGAATAGTGCAGCGACAAGGTTTCCGCCGACAACGCGGGATGCCTGTTTTGCAGCGTGAGCAGGTGTTGTGTGGTATCGGCTGCATAACTGTAGTAATGCCTGCCGCTGGTACCTTCTATTTCGTATAGCCGTTCCGCGTTATCCCGTTTCACCAGGTGCAGATTATTGGAATCTACCAGTGCCGGTTTGTTGGTGCGGATGCTGATCGTATTCCATTCTTCAAACACTACATTGCGCCAGCGAAGGGAATCCGTTAAAGAATAAGCGAGTGTGTCGCCATTGACAATAAACGTGGCCACGTTATATAACCCGCTGATCGCCGGTAATCCTTTAGTGGTGGGATACTGGTAAGGGTCGTGTTTGGCGCCCACGCCTGTTTTTACGCCATAGATCACCACAAAGAAAAGCAGGAAGGCTGTCTTCAAAATCCATCTGCCGTTTTTCCGGATGCCTTCAAACACCGGTTTAAAAGTAGCCGCTGCTGTTGGCTGTTGTAAGATGAGCAGGCGGATGATCCGTTGCAGATCAAAGCTCAGGATAACGAAAGCGTAAGTGATCAGCAACAGGCTGTATACCTGGTCGCCCCCTTCGTATGCAAGGTTGGACATGAAGATGTTGCCGCAAAAGATGAGGAACATGAAAGCGCCGATAGAAGCGGTTTTGCGGAACAGCAGCAGCAATGCTAACCCGATTTCCACGCCGCCGAGAAACAGTTCGTAGGAAGGTACGATACCCAGGCTCAGCGAAAATAATTTCCAGCGGTTAAAATCACCATACGGTGTATTGAGGCTGCTCAGCGAGGGATAGGGCGCCTGCAACGCGTACAGCTTCAGGAAGCCATAGGCCAGCAATGCGAGTGCCAGCCGGTACCGGAGGATCACACGCAACCAGTAAAAGGCTTCGTCGTAGGTGCGTGTCCGTTGGCGGTCGGTGTAAGTCCACACGGTAGCGCCGGCTACTGCAATTATCAGCAGTATGCCCCAGTCGGCATACGTTGCAGGCCCCGCGCCAAAGCGTGTTGTAAAGTTGGCCAGGTTAAAAATATCTTCATAATGAAGGTTAAAAATGGGAGTAGAAAAAAGGTAACTGTAAAACTTCCAGTCGAACGGCAACGCCTGCAACAGGAAATAAATAAATATTACCCTGAACCCAATCTTTTCATAGTCTTTCCAGGCAGGAGTTTCCGCGGTTATGACATTACTCATTGGTGATTTGTTATAAGGTGATAAGATCAGTAACCATCATTTTGTTTCAGATTGCCGTTCGATAATGTGACTTCGTTGGCCGGGATCGGAAATACATATAGCTGAGGATTCGTGATATTTAAAACGGCGCCTGCGCGTTTGGTACGTACAAGGTCGAACCACCGGTGAGGTTCCAGTGCGAATTCTATTCTCCGTTCATTTTCAATAGCCAGCAGCAGGTCATCTTTTCCGATCAGTTCCGTCACCGGTGTGAGCCCGGCCCTGTCGCGGATGCTGTTGAGATCTTCGCGGGCCAGGTCCGTTTTACCCAGCTGGGCGCGTGCTTCTGCGCGGATCAGGTACAGCTCAGCAATGCGGATAACATAGGCAGGATCGGTGGCGGGGCTTCTGTAGTACAGGTTACCATACCACAGGCCGGCGGAGGTTTTAGCAACCAGCGCATTGCGGTTGCCGCCTGTTTTCGGATCATTTACCAGCGTGATAAACGCGTCCGACGGCGCCCATTGCCGGGTACCGCCGTTGGCGGGCGGCTGCCAGTAGTTGCGGTGGCCACTCAGGTAAGTAGCGCTGTACGACAGCTCAAATACTGATTCCTTTGTAGCGATGGCGCTGGCCGGTGAAAAGAAAGCGCTGTAAGGCTTCAGCAGAGAATAACTTCTGGTATCGCTGATTACTTTGGTGGCATAGGCTTCTGCCTGCGCCCAATCCGACTGGTACAAATAGTAGCGTGCTTTCAGCGCCCAGGCGGTTTGCTGGTTTACCCTTACCGGGTTGGGTGTTTGAGAAGGCGGCTGCAGCAGGGAATCTGCCGCATTCAGATCGCTCAATACCTGCTGGTATACCTGCGCCTGCGTGCTGCCTTTTACATCCAGTTTATCGGAAGCATTGAGTGTAGGCGTTAACGTTATCTGCACATTTCCCCAGGTGCGGGCGAGATCAAAGTAGCTCAGGGCGCGGATAAAGTACGCCTCTCCCACTGCCTGGTTCTTTTCTGTGGCAGAAAACGTGGCATCCTGCAAACCGGGTACTTTTGCAATCACATTGTTGGCGCCGTTGATAGTAGCGTAAATAGCCGCCCACACAGTTTGCAGGTTGCCATTGTCCGCATTTATTTTATGGGTGATAAACTGCTGAATAACCGACTGGGAGCCGGTCCACTGCACATTATCACCAGGCAGGTAGCCGAAGGTCTGGAACAATGCGCCGTAGTAGCCGTCGCTGCCCAGCTTCCGGTATACGCCTCGCAAGGCAGTATTGGCGGACGTTTTATCAATGATCGTTTGTTCGTCAGATACACTATCCCGTGGTTCCACGTCGAGAAATTTCTTGCATGACAAAGCTGTCAGCGAAAGAAAGAAGAGCGATATATATTTCCGATATGCTTTCATATAGGAGAATTAAGAGCGTTTAAAGAGTTACGTTTAAGCCAAACTGTACACTGCGCGGTTGCGGCGGTGTGCCAAGATCCAGTCCCTGTACGGTTTGTATACCGGTTACGTTTGATTCAGGATCCAGCCCGGTGTATTTGGTAAGCAGCCAGAGGTTATTACCGGTGAAGTATACACGCAGCAACTGGATATGCAGTTTTTCGCTGACAGACTTGGGAATGGTATATCCCAGTGTGAGTGATTTGAGCCGCAGGAAGGAACCATCTTCCAGGAAGCGGTTATTCTGATCAATGGTGTAGTTAAGACCGTAAGCTGTGAGGCGCGGTACATCTGTGATGTCGCCGGGTTTCTGCCAGCGGTTCAGCTGATCGGCAAACAGTACACGGTTGGCATCGCGGGTGCCACCTCCTTCTCCGAAAAATTTGTTCAGGTTATATACATCGTTGCCATACTGGAATGACAACAGCACGCTGAGATCAAAACCTTTATAGGAAACGGTATTGCTGAAGCCACCATAGAATTTCGGCATAGCGTTACCCATTACCTTACGCGCAGACACAGGAAGCTTGCCATCTTTCTCGCCTTCAAAGATTACGTTACCGGTTTGCGGATCCACGCCCAGCTGGTTGTACAGCCAGAAGGAATACATGGGTGAACCTTCCTGCATAATGATCCAGTCGCGATTATACTGGTAAATCGGTGTTGGCAGTTTTTCAATGCGGTTGGTATTACCGGCAATATTCAGGCTGCTGGTCCAGGTGAAATTACGGGTGCTGATATTGGTAGTATTGATCCCGATTTCATATCCTTTATTGCTGATTTCACCGGCGTTGCTATAGATAGAAGTAAAGCCGGAAACGCCTGCCTTAGGCAGTTGCAGCAGTACATCGCTGGTGTATTTGTAATATACATCTGCGGTGATATTGATACGGCCATTGAATAATCCGAGGTCCACTCCGCCGTTGAGCTGACTGGTTTTTTCCCAGCGCAGGTCGGGGTTGGGCAGCTGCAAAGGCGCCGTGCCTGGCTGATCGCCGGTGCTGTTGTCGGGGTAGCCTGCACCACCGGACCACAGTCCTTTTGCCGCGAAGTTGCTGATACCGGATTGATTCCCCGTGATACCGTAGCTGGCGCGAACTTTCAGATCGCTGATACTGTTCACCGACTTCAGGAAATTTTCTTCCTTGAGCCGCCAGGAGGCGCTGACGGAAGGGAAATACCCCCATTTATAGTTGTCGCCGAACTTGGAAGAACCATCTGCGCGGATGCTGGCTTCAAAATAATATTTACCTGCGTAGTTATAATCAATCCTGGAGAAGAAAGACGACAACGTGCTGCGGGTCCATGTTTGCGTAGCAGTGCGGGTAGCAGCAGCGGAAATATATTTGTAGGAATTGTTAGGGAAACCGGTGCCCTGTGCAGCTGTTAATGTTTCCGTATTACTCTGGATGGTGTTGCCTACCAGTACGCCGAAGAAATGTTTTTCTCCTGCATGTTTGCGCCAAGTAAGTGTTTGTTCATTGATCCAGGAAGTATTCTGTGTAATGGCAGAAGTGGCCAAACCGTTGGTGGGACTGGCTCCCAGCTGGGTGAGGTTATTCCAGTATTCGGATTCATTGTAATTGTTATAATCGATGCTGATATTACTGTGAAACTTCAGATCCGGCAGCAATGTGGCATCGAGGTAAAGGTTACCGATATAACGGAGGCTTGTCGTGTGTACGTCGTAGTTATCGATGAGTACCTGCACGTTATCAAAGCCTGCCCACCGGGCGGGTGTACCGTCGGGATTTGTTTCCGGGAGATAGGTAGGCGTGTGTAAGGCCGCCTGTAACAAACCTCCCTGCGGACCATCACCTGCGCGGCCCTGGCTGCGGAAGCTACGCGAGAAGCTGTTGCTGGAACCTATGGTCACCTTGTCATTCACGCGCTGATCGATATTCAGTTTAAAGCTGGCTCTTTCAAAGGAAATGGGCCGGAGAATAGACTCCTGCTTCGAGTAGCCGCCACCGAAATAATACTTTGTTTCGCGGTTACCACCGGAAAGCGACAGGTTATAATTCTGGAGCGGGGCTGTCTGGAAAATTTCCCCGAGGCGGTCGTAGGTATGCTGATCCTGCGGCAGTCCACGCGGGGCAGGCGATTTATCCGGATTATCATTCAGCGCGCGGAAAGGCTGGTAGCTGTATTTGGTGATGCCAGCCTTATCGTTAAGGGCGGTTGCATCTGCCAGGGAGTTGCGGTAAAACTCATTGACCAGCGTAGCATGTTCCGGCCCCGTGGTGAGGTCCCACATTTTGGGTGCCCAGGCCACGCCTGCCGATACATCTGCAGTTACTTTGGCTTTACTGTTATAATTGCCGCGACGGGTAGTAACAATCACCACGCCGTTGGCGCCCCGGGAGCCATAGATGGCTGTTGCGCTGGCATCTTTCAATACCTCTATATTTTCTATATCGGCAGGATTGATATCTGCCAGCGGGGAGCTGGACCGGCCGCCGGTGTTTACCGTTTGCAGGCTGGAATTATTCGTAAATACGCCGTCGATGATGTATAGCGGATCATTGTCGGCGTTGATGGAGGTAGTACCGCGTACCCTTACAAACACGCCATCGCCGGGAACGCCGGTATTCGAATTAATTTGTACCCCGGCGGCCCTGCCCTGCAGCTGTGCATCAAAGCTGGCTACCGGAACGGTTACCACGTCGCTGCCTTTTACAGAGGAAATGGCGCTGGTAAGATCCCTTCTTTTCTGGGTACCATACCCTACTACCACCACGTCGTTCAGTTGTGTACTGAGCTCTTCCAGGGCGATGTTGCCGGCATTGGACTTATCGGCATATACTTCTTTGAGTTTATAACCCAGGGAAGAGATCTGGTAGATGACCGGCACTTTCTGACCGGTAAGAAACGCGAACTCCCCGTTTGTACCGCTCTGCACCTCATGGGTGGTGCCTTTGATATGTACAATAGCGCCGGCGATAGGTTGTTGTGATTTGGCGTCGATAATTCGTCCGGAAAGGGAAATGTTGTTTTGAACGATGTTCCTGTGCGCAGGTTTGGTGGTGTCGGCGCTGTGAGGTGCGCGCAATTCCTGCGACCATGCGGTAGCCGCCAGCAGCAGCCCGCAGCTGCATGCAATAGCAATTTTCATTATCTTTACTTTGGTATGAAAAAATGAGGCCGGTGAAAGCAGGTAACTGCCATCACTGTAAAATGTCTCCAACAGCCTTGATTACCAGCCGGAACTGCGTCAACAGTTCCGGCCTTTTTATTTCTGATTGATGCTTCCTAACATCGGTTTGCTGAATACTCCACGCAGCAAATTTTCCTCATTAAGTGTAATGATGTATCCATGTCGGTATTTTTTGAAAGATAAACGGGGTATGTCAACAGGTGGATGAATTTCCCCTAAAGCGGACCCGGAAAGCCTACGAAGTACAATAATACAATATTTTTTGAAAAGTCTATAGTTTTAGTAGACTAATTAAAAAATAATACGGCAACCTTCTGCGCATGAAGTTTGTTGACCTATGTGTGATCATCTTTTACAAAAAAAGAATACCATGACCAACAACACTTCTCTTATTCCCAATCCTGCTGCGTTGGATGAGCTATGTATCAATACGCTTCGTTTCTTATCGGTGGATGCCGTGCAGAAAGCAGACAGCGGACATCCCGGGCTGCCATTGGGAGCGGCGCCGATGGCCTATGTATTGTGGACCCGGTTCCTGCGTCACAACCCTTCAGATCCGCACTGGTTTAACCGCGACCGGTTCGTTTTATCTGCCGGGCATGGCTCTGCATTGTTATATAGTTTGCTGCATGTTACCGGGTATGATTTACCGTTAGAAGAACTGAAACGGTTCCGGCAATGGGGCAGTAAAACGCCGGGGCATCCCGAGCGGGGTTTGGCGCCGGGCGTGGAAGTAACTACCGGTCCGCTTGGACAAGGCTTTGCCAACGGTGTGGGCCTTGCCATGGCGGAAGCCTACCTGGCAGAAAAGTATAACCGTCCGGGTGATGCAGTAATTGATCACTACACCTATGCGCTGGTAAGCGATGGCGACCTGATGGAAGGCGTAGCCTCCGAAGCCGCTTCCCTCGCCGGCCATTTACGGCTCGGCAAGCTGATCTATTTATATGATGATAACCGGATTACCCTGGCATCTGCCACACCGGTTACCTTTACAGAAGATCACGCCAAACGGTTTGAATCGTATGGATGGCATACCCAGAAAGTAGCGGACGGCAACGACCTGGAAGCCATTGATGAAGCGATCCGCAATGCGCAGGCGGAAACAGACCGGCCTTCTATCATCCTGGTGCGCACGCATATTGGTTTTGGTTCCCCGAAACAGGATACTACCGGCGCGCATGGTTCTCCACTGGGACCTGAAGATGTAAAACTGACGAAAGAAAAACTCGGCTGGCCGGTAGCACCGGATTTTTTAGCACCTGCGGAAGCCCTGGATCATTTTCGTGCAGCCGTAGACGTTGGGAAAACATTATCTTCCAAATGGGAAGAGCAAATGATCATCTACGGGCAAAAATACCCGGAGCTGGCAAAAGAATTACGTTTGCTGATACATGATCATATTCCGGAGGACTGGGATAAGGATATCACTCCATTCCCGGCAGATCCTAAAGGACTGGCCACCCGTGCTGCTTCCGGGAAAGTGATACAGGCATTTTTTAAACACCTTCCCGGCTTCATTGGCGGCTCTGCGGATCTCAACACCTCTACCAATACAGAATTAAAGGACGCCGGTAATTTTGAAAGTCCGGCGATGAAGCAGGGCGACCTCCAGGGCGCAGCCGGCGGCGTATGGGGATACGACGGCAGGAACATCCAGTATGGTGTGCGTGAACACGCTATGGGCGCTATTTCCAACGGTTTGGCAGCACATGGAGGTATTATCCCCTATTGCGCCACCTTCCTCACTTTTTCAGATTATATGCGGCCATCGATCCGGCTGGCGGCACTTTCAGAGCTGAAAGTGATCTATGTTTTTACGCACGACAGTATTGCGATGGGAGAAGACGGCCCTACACACCAACCGGTGGAACTGCTGGCCGCACTTCGCGCCATACCCCACCTGGTAGTGATTCGTCCGGCAGATGCCAATGAAACCATTGCAGCGTGGCAAATAGCGATACTTGAACCGGACAAACCGGTTGCATTGATCCTCTCCCGCCAGGCGGTGCCTACATTGGATCGCAGCAAATATGCAGCAGCCAATGGCCTGCGCTATGGCGGTTATATCCTCGCAGATGCGCCCGATGCAAAGCCTGAGCTGATCCTGATAGCCACCGGCGCTGAAGTGGATTTAATTGTGGCCGCACAGGAAAAACTACAATCATTCAATATCGCGGTGCGCACCGTATCCATGCCCAGCTGGGAATTGTTTGAAGCGCAGTCGCCGGCATACCGCGACCAGATACTTCCTCCTGATGTCACCAACAGGATAGTGGTGGAAGCAGGCATTTCACAGGGCTGGCACCGTTATGCGGGTGACAAAGGCGAAATTATATCCATCGACCACTTTGGGGCATCCGCACCGGGACCAGTGTTGTTACGCGAGTTTGGATTCACGGTAGAAAATATCTGTGAACATGCACTGGCCTTATTAAAAAAATAACTATCACAAATGAAGAAGCTGGTGGTATTTGACCTGGATGGCACGTTGGCGCAAAGCAAGTCTGCCATTGATGAAGAGATGAGCGGATTATTATATTCACTGTTAACTGTGGCCAGGGTAGCGATTATTTCTGGCGGCGCCTGGCCACAGTTTGAGCAGCAGGTGCTGGCAAAACTGCCTGACGAAAAAGGGCTGGAACGATTATCCATTCTCCCTACCTGCGGCACGCAGTTTTATGAGTATACCGGCAAATGGCATAAACTATATGCGGAAGATTTTACCACAGCAGAAAAAAAGAAAATCACCGATGCTTTGAACGAAGTGGTAAACACGCTGGGTTACAAGGCGGCTAAACTCTGGGGGCCTGCTATAGAAGACCGTGGCAGCCAGATCACTTTCTCTGCATTAGGACAGGAAGCACCGCTGGAAGAAAAGAAAAAGTGGGACCCTGACTTTGCAAAGCGGCAAAAAATGAAAGCATTGCTGGCGGGTATCATTCCTGAATTTTCTGTGAGCCTGGGCGGCACTACTTCGGTAGATATCACCAAACCCGGTATCGACAAGGCTTACGGCATCCGTAAACTCCGGGATATTTTAGGTATCCCTATTGAAGAGATGTTGTTTGCGGGAGATGCTATTTTTCCCGGTGGCAATGATTACCCGGCAAAAGAAACCGGCGTGGCCTGTATCAAAGTGCGTGACCCTGATGAAACGAAACGGGTAATAGAAACGATTATAGCCTGCTATACAGGATAAGCCAACAATTCATTGAGCAATGCGGTTAAGCAGATGGTTCCGGCGGCGATCACCTCATCGCCGGCGCCATAGTAAATATAGAGGGTATCATCGAATACGACCGTGCCCGTAGGAAAACAAACATTGTCCACATCTCCCCTGATTTCCCAATCCCGCTCCGGTACCAGTATTGGGTAAGGTAACCGCGCAATTTCCTTCATGGGATCATCCAGATCGAACAGTGCAGCGCAGCCAACGTATACGTACCCGCCAGGTGTTTCATGCACGCCGTGGTATATGAAAAGCCAGCCGTGCGGGGTTTCCACCGGCGGACAGCCAGCGCCCACATAACTCATTTCGTGTTTATACTTTGGCGTTAGTATGATATGATCCTGGAGATGGAGATAATAATCTTTCCAGAACTCCGGGGTGAGGTCAGCTATTTCGTTCACCGCCACCAGTTGTATATGCGGTTTGATACGGTGCAGAAAATAGAATTTGCCGTTAATCTTTCTAGGAAAAAATACAACGTCCTTATCCCATAAACGGGGATTAAAATCGTTGTACCGGATATATTTTTCATCCAGCGGCGCATTGGTTTCCGCGAGTTGTTTAAACTCGGTGAAGTCCATCTGCGCCACTATCAGCCCGTGCTTTTCGAATTGCAGACCATCTGAAGAAGTAGCCAGTGCTGCACAGGCGCTCACGCCATCGTAAGCGGTATAGGTGAGGTAGTATAACCCATCGATATGCACCACGCGCGGATCTTCCAGTCCTTTGGCCTCGTAATCGTGTTCCGGAAATAAAATGGGTTTGTCCAGGCGTTGTTCTATTGTAAGCGGATCGCTTAATTTACAAAAACCAATACTGGAGTGATTGCCTTTCCGCACTGCCCGGTAGTAAAAAAGCACCTGGTTTCCCGCCCTGATAGTGGCTGGATTCAGCACGCCTTCGTTTTCAAATTCCAGATCGCTTTGTTTCAGGAGTATGCCTTCTTTTTTGATCCGTATCATAATTCCCGGTTTCCGTTTGGGTAAAACAATTATCAGTTTGTCAGCAGGGAAACTTTATATTTCGGATAGTCCACCAACAGCTTGTAAAAGATAGTATTTTTTAGTGATCCGGAAACGATTACCTTATAAACGCCTTTTCTTCCGGTGGCAGCCCAGGCATAGTGCAGGCTGTCGTTATGCGTTTTTAATTCCTGTTCTTTACGCCAGATGTACAACTGCTGATTTACCAGTTGCTGCGCCCTCTCCGGCGTAGCGAAAACCGCATCTACTTCCTGCTGGTACCTGCTTCGCCAGTTGCTGCCGTATCTTGCTTCCATCCTCTTATTGGCTGCGTCATTTACACGGGCCACGCTGTCGATCAGCGCCTGATCGATGGTACACTCTCCTACCGTATAAAAAGCAAAGCCCCATTTTCCGGCAATGGCCTGTTCCACCTCCACTCTTTCCACGTCCGGGAAGCCGTAGGTAAGGAAGCAGATCTTCTCTTCCGTATGATTGTTTTGCGGCTGAGCCACGGAGGTAGCCGAGATCAGTATAAGAACGGCGGATGCGAGTAGTGTTTTCATGGTTGTGTTGGCAAAAGACAGCAATAGGTAGCGACACCTAAATATATACTAAATATAAATAATATAAATATCCGCACATAAAAAAAGGACGAACCGATGTAACTCGTGTTCGTCCTTTAGTTGGTGACCTCATCTGGATTCAAACCAGAAACCTTTTGATTCGTAGTCAAATGCTCTATTCAGTTGAGCTATGAAGCCGTTTTCCCGTTTCGGGATTGCAAATGTAGAACAATTTTTTATTCTAACAAATTATTTTTCAATTTTTTATACCTGAGAGCTTTTCTTCAGATTTTTTCTTTTGACAGAAAATGCTGCAGTTAATGCAGCATTTCTATCTTTTTGTGACCTCATCTGGATTCAAACCAGAAACCTTTTGATTCGTAGTCAAATGCTCTATTCAGTTGAGCTATGAAGCCATTTCCCCGTTTGGGATTGCAAATGTAGGACTTGTTTTAAATTAAACAAAAAAAATTAGTACTATTTTTTCAGGAGGCTATCGTTAACGGGTACACGCAGTTTATGTACCTCCCTGCAAGCCGCTGCCATCAATGGATGGCGGCGATCATTCTTCTGTAAAAAAAATAATAGCAGGAAATTAAATTGATAAATAGCACCGGGCAGTAACTCATAAATTTGCAACCAATCTACCCAGCTGTTTCAATTTAAGCTGTACCTCTTCCGACCAGGGCAGGCCGATAGAAAGTCTCATGCAGTTTTCAAATTGATTTTGCATGGTAAACATCCTTCCCGGAGCAATACTGATCCTTTGTTTCATGGCACTGTCAAACAGTTCTGTAGTATTGATTTTTTTATTGAGCTCCACCCACAAGGCAAGCCCACCCTGTGGCCTGCTTGTTTTGGTACCTGCCGGAAAATATTCGGCGATGGCCTCTATATAGTGCTGATAATTGCTCTCCAAAGTGTGCCGAAGCTTACGCAGATGATTTTCATACCGCCCACTTTTCAGGAAGCCGGCTACTGCCTCCTGCGTAATTGCGGGCGAGGATATGGCATGCACCAGTTTTAGTTTCAGGATCTGCTCTTTGTATATACCAGGTGCTACCCAGCCTACCCGGTAGCCTGGCGCAAGGGTTTTGGAAACAGAACTGCACCACAGCACTGTACCTTCTTGATCAAACGACTTGCAACATTTGGGACGTTGCCTTCCAAAATAAAGATCGCCATAAATATCATCTTCGATAAGCGGAATGCCATGTCTGGCCAAAAGTTTCACCACTTCCTTTTTATGTTCATCAGGCATACAAGAGCCCAAAGGCGTATTGAAGTTGGGAACCAGCAAACAGAGGTCGATTTTGGGGATGGCTTTCTTCAGGGCATCCAATTCAATACCTGTAGCCGGATGCGTAGGCAGCTCCAATACTTTTAGCCCTAAACTACCCGCCAGTTGCAGGATGCCCGGATAACAAGGACTTTCAATAGCAATGGTATCCCCCCGCTTTCCCAGCGCCATCATACAAAAAGACAACGCATTCATTCCCCCGGCAGTAGTTACCAGGTCATTTTCATGGAGGCTCCCTCCCCATGATAAAGAGCGGGCAGCAATTACCCTCCGCAACTTTTCGTTGCCCTGCAACTGTTCATACCCAGTACCGCTATCGCTGAGTTCCCGGGTGGCATGCATTATTTCCTTATTCAGTTTTGCCAAAGGCAATAATTCACTGGACGGCGCGCCAACAGAAAAAAGCGTAAGGTTATTTTTACCCATATTGGCGTAGACTTTCCCGATCAATTCTGCTGGCTCTTTACTGTTACTGACCGGTGAAGGTTTGCTTACTTCCGGAAGCGGAAGCCTCTGATAAGGCAACCTGCTTACAAAGTACCCCGACTGTGGCTTTGATTCGATAAGCGATTGCGCTTCCAGTTCCAGGAATACCCTTTTGGCAGTGTTCATACTGATGTTGTGTTCCTGGCATAGCATTCTTACGGAAGGCAGGCGGTCACCCGCTTTTAAAACTCCGTTCCTGATCAGCTTTGCCATGTTATCTGATATCTCCACGTATAGAAAGTCGTTCTTCATAGGATAAAGATAACTGTGTCTATCAAAATACACAAAACTGTGACTGTACCCATTGAGCCGTCATGATTATTTTTGCATAAAAACTATACATAAATATGCCAGAAGTAATCATTAAAACGGGTAAGGAAAATATGGATGTTAAGATGATACATCGTTTCCTGCAGGAAGACTCCTACTGGGCCAAAGGCATTTCTTATGCGCTGGTAGATCATTCACTGACCCATTCATTTTGTACCGGCGCTTTTGTAAATGGTGAACAGGTAGGGTTTGGAAGAGTGATTACCGATTACTATACTTTCGGATGGTTCGCCGACTTTTTTGTATTACCCGCATACCGGGGGAAGGGCATTTCAAAAAAAATGTTAGCCTATATACTGGATCAGCCCTGGTCAAAGCGCTTGAGGAGGAAGATGTTGAATACAAGCGATGCACATGGCTTATATCGTCAATTTCAATTTAAGGATCTTGCTAACGCTTCCGGCTTACTGGAAATATATCATCCAACTGTTCACCTGGCATATAAAGAAGAAGCAGGCTTCAGCAGATAACCGGCCTGTATGGCAGCTTTTGAGACGGGCCGGCAGGAGCGGAAAATAACACTACTGCCGGCCGTTTTTATTTATCGTCCGAATCGTGGATGCCTGAGCGCTTCCAGGAAATAGGTTCCCAGTTCAGGATGGAAGATCAGTGGAAATACAATTCCGAATAATGCTCCCCACATATGCGCATCATGATTGATGTTGTCTCCGCCTTTTCTCGACATATACGCTGATAAAGCGAGAAATAAAACGCCATAAATTACCGCAGGAATGGGGATGAAAAATAAAAAGATAGTGTTCCACGGATCTATCATGATGGCGGTGAACACTACCGCGGAAATTGCACCTGAAGCGCCCAGGGAAGAATAACTGGAGTTGTTCCGGTGCTTTATGTAAGATGGAATATTCGCCACAATTATTCCCAGTATATAGTATAAGATATAAACCAGCTTGCTATGAAAAAGCTGCATGAATAAATTTTCAATGGCCGGTCCAAAGAAAAATAAGGTAAGCATATTGAAAATAAGATGCTGAAAATCGGCATGCACAAACCCTGAAGTAATAAAGCGGTAATATTGTTTGTAACGCTGTACCATATAGGGTTGCAGGCTCATCTTGTCCAGCTGGTCATAGTTCTTAAGGGCAGTATAGGAAACAAGACAGGTAATAATGATAATGATCAAACTGATGGAAAGCGTCATATAGCCGGTTTATTTAGATAGTAAAGGTACTTATTGATGATGATACTTTTCTCTGTTTAAAACTGTATAGGCACGATACAATTGTTCTGCAAAAATAAGACGCACCAGCTGATGCGGGAAAGTAAGCGGGGATAAAGACATTTTCAGTTGCGCTCTTTGCAGCACGGCATCATCGATACCAAATGCACCGCCGATTAATATGATCAGCTGCCGCGTACCTGCATTATTACGTTGTTGCAGGAAGTCGGCAAATTGCACAGTGGTCATCATCTTTCCCTTCTCATCCAGCGCCAGCAGAAAGTCGGTGGGCTGCAACATATCCAGGATAATTTTTGCTTCCTGTTTCTTCAATTCCGGAACAGATAAACTGGCGGCCTGTTTTACCGTCGGGATCAATTTCACCTCAAAATCCACGTAATGCTGCAGTCTTTTCTGAAAAACAGCCATCCCATCCCTGATGTAGGGATCATGTTCTTTTCCTATGCTCCAGAGTTGAATTTTCACTTCGTATAATAATTAAGCAATTGATGTAAAAGTAAGTGTAAATCAGAAGATTGCAGGATTTTTTTAACAACTATTTGGGATTTTCAAAAAATCTCCTACCTTTGGCATCCACTATAAACGCATGGCTCCGTAGCTCAATTGAATAGAGCATCTGACTACGGATCAGAAGGTTTCAGGTTTGAATCCTGACGGGGTCACGAAAGAAAGAGGCATCTTAACCGGTGCCTCTTTTTCTTTTATACGATGGAGACACTAAATTCGTTTAGCTACCCCTCAAATCAACTTACTTGCCACTGCAAACGACAACGCATCCATCACATTGCCCACCTCCAGCCGTTCAAAGATCTTTCTACGGTAATATTTCACCGTATCCGGAGCAACAAATAACTTCTCCGCAATCTGATCGATTGAAAAGCCCTGGGCGTGCAACCGCAAAACGTCCAGCTCTCTTTCCGTGAGCGAAGGCTTTACCAACTTCTGCCAGCTCTTTTTTCCAATGGATAGCTCCCACAGCTCGCTACTCCCCTGTCTGTAAATCCGTACATTCCCTGCAGCCTGCTGCCGCGATAAGGATACTACGCACATAGACTTCCACATCTTCCCCTCTGGTGTCAGGAAGAGCGGAGTTAGTTTATGATTGATGAGGATTTGTTTGCCGTTTTTATGGCGCAGATGAAAATCATAGGTAATACTGTAAAGTATTCGCTCCTCCACCGGGAGTTGCGCGTAGAAATCAAAGCCAGCTTCATTGAGCTCCGATAATAACTCCATGTCCTGGGGTGGGACCTGCCGGAAGTAAAATTCATAGCCCAGTTGCAATACCTCGGCCGCACTATACCCGCACAGGAAAAGCGGATTTTCTGAAACGTATTCGAAAGACATGTTCTTATAGTCGATCACATAGATACTCTCGTAGCTCAGGCGCGCAAAGGCCTTTACCGCCTCCAGGTAGTGCTGGCCGGTTTCCGTGATGTCTCCCAGCTTATTGGTGGTCAGTAAGGTAGAACCGGCGTTGTGCTTCATGTACAAAATTTACAGAAAACTAAATTTACACCCCGGTGTAGGCATTTACAAATTTTTTGTTTCGATTTTTGAGGAAAATACAATTGTAGCATGTCTCCTTTCGCCGGAACACCCCTGAATCCTATCAGCATAATACATTTTGACCTAATGCAACGCGGGTTTTACACGTGTTGCTTATTGTACCCGGGCTATCAATAACATTTACGCTAACAGCAATTCTTTCAGCAACATCAATAACCTGATAATAAAACAATAGAAATATGGAAAAGAAAAAGGCACTAACGTTTACTTTTAGTGTTGTAGCAATCATTTTAGGCGTAACATTGTTCAAGCAATTCGACTTCAAAAATTTAAAATTTGAGAATACAGGACTAGCCATTATTTACGCAACTGTGTTCATATTCTCAATATATCTTCTAATAAAAAAATCAAAAAACAAACAATAGGTCACAAAATGGGATGAGTCTAAAATTAATAGACTCATCCCATTTTCTTTTCCGGCGAAAGCATCCTGCTAAAATATGGAAGCCCTATCGGATCATGTAAAATTTCCCCATAAATTATAGGCAGTTTAATTTTAAAATCCTATTTTCGTGTCCTATGTTAAGTAACAACTTCATATATCGCCTCTCTGCAATAGCATAATAGCCCATTTCCGGGCGCTATACCACTGCCATAGACCTATGGCACGTTATCTATTTATTTATTATTGAACACGATCTTTTATCGTTTAAAGTTTTAACACTTGAACGATGAGATAAATATTTATACAATGACCGCACATTTAAATATCCGGAAAGAAACATCCGCTGACCATAAACATGTCTTTACCCTGATTACGAAAGCTTTTAGCGCTTTAGAACATTCAGATCATAAAGAGCAATTCCTGGTAGAACGATTAAGGAACTCGACTGCTTTTATCCCGGAATTATCCCTGGTGGCAGAAATTGATAACCGGATTGTTGGATACATTTTACTGACAAGAATCTACATCAAAAACGGTAGCGGGGAATGGCCATCATTGGCTTTGGCTCCGGTAGCTGTGGATCCTGATTTCCAGGGACTAGGAATCGGTGGGAAATTGATTATGACCGCGCATCGCATTGCAGCTGAATCAGGCCACAAATCAGTGATACTGTTAGGACACGCCGAATATTACCCTAAATTCGGCTATGTGCCAACAGTTAACTTTGGCATTTCCCTGCCCTTTGAAGTTCCTGTGGAGAATTGTATGGCTGTGGAACTTGTGCCAAAAGGACTGGAAGGAGTTTCCGGGACAGTTGAATATGCTCATGAGTTTTTTGAGTAACACACATTAACCTGGTCACCTCTCCGGACTGGCTTCCAAAATTGGAAGCCAGTCCTTTTAATAACAAATGTTATTTCGCAAAAGTGATACTAAGTATTGCTTTCGTTTTGGGCGTAATTTTCACACGGTCATCTACCCGCATTCCTACCAGCCACACGATACGTTTGTTGGATTCCAGCACCCATACATTTTCTTTCTGCGGCATTGATAACTTCTGATCAATCAGGAAGCGGCTTACCTTCTTCTTTTTGGGCATACCCAGCGGGTAAAAGTAATCCCCTTGTTTCCATTTTCTCAGGATCAGCGGGAAGCTAACCTGCGCGGCATCCAGCCAGGCAATTTCCGGCGCTGTTGGAATACCGGTGTTGCCCCGCTCCTGCTCACGGATCTGTAATTGTCCGCCGCCGAAGTGAATGTGTTGTTGTCCCGGTTCAATCACCACCAGCGGCGACGCTGCTGTTGCCAGCGGGGTAATGAGCAGCCATTGGCGGTTACGCACGATGCGGTGACTCGCAGTATCAACATAACGGCCGGACTCACTTTCCAGCAATGACAATACCTGCTGCGTTTGCGCGGAAGAACAGCCAAAAGTGCGGAACAGTTCCCAGGCAATTGTTTGCAGCGGAATTGTTTTCTGCAGCTTCAGCACCGGTACCATCCAGGTATTCCCCTGTTGAAACAGCAGCCGTTTACGATGCTTCGTTAATGCTTCCTGGTAAAGGATTTCCGCCTCCTTCATCCGCTCAATGGTAGCCGACATATTTTTCACCACACCGGGAAAAGCTTCCTGTATGCGCGGAATTACCTGGTGACGGAAATAATTGCGTGTATACTTGTCAGTTATATTGGAACTGTCTTCTACAAAAGATATATTATTCAAGGCAGCATAAGCTACGAGCCTGTCTTTCTCCGTAAATAACAACGGACGGATCAGGTGTTCCTGCTTTGGCAGAATACCATGCAGGCCGGCGATGCCGGTTCCTTTTGCAAAATTCATCAGCGCTGTTTCCACGCTGTCCTGCATATGATGGGCAGTAGCAACATACGCATATCCTTCAGCGGCGCGTATTTCTTCCAGCCACTGATAGCGCAGTTCGCGGGCGGCTACCTGTATGGTTACACGATGTTGGGCCACATAGGCATTGGTATCAAATTTCACCACGTGCAGCGGCAGTTCCAGGGTTGCGGCTATGTTCCGCACAAAGGTTTCATCCCGTTCAGATTCTTCGCCCCGCAGCTGAAAGTTGCAGTGGGCAATACCGGCACGGTAACCGGCTTTTTTAAACAACCAGGCCATTACGATGGAATCCACACCGCCACTTACGGCCAGCAGCACCTTTTGTGCAGGATCAAACAATTGCTGGCGGGAGATATAAGCAGCGAAATCAGTTACTAAATGTTGAGGCATGCGTTGTTTGTTGGATTAATAATATCAGTATACCAGGTCTTCGTAGGCCGACTGTAATTCGTTGTATGCATGTCTTTCATTACCTGCTTTGGCCATTACCATTCCTTTCTCATAGGTGCTGATGGCAGCGGCGTTATCACCTGCACGTTCCAGTAACTTCCCCAGGTGATAATAAGAACCTACATAGCCGGGTTCATGAGCCAGCAGTTCTTCGAACAACTGCCTGGCGGTTACGTCGTCGTTGAGCTTAATATATTCCAGCGCCAACGCATGTTTCAGGAAGCTGTCGTTAGGTGTGGCTGCCAGGAACTGCTTTATTTGTGCGATTCTGTCCATTCCGTTTGTTATTATTTAATTATACAATATGTCGATCTCTGACACTGATTAAAATCATCTTCCCTCTCTGCGGTTGGCGTATATTATTTAGATATATTTGCTATTACCGCATTTTAAAACAAAACAGTTTAAGGCCATGAAGATTTTAGTATGTATCAGCAAAACTCCGGACACGACTGCAAAAATAGCTTTCACGGACAATAACACGAAATTCAATGAGGCTGGTGTACAGTTTATTATTAATCCGTACGATGAATGGTATGCATTGGTAAGGGCGCTGGAGCTGAAAGAAACCATAGGGGCTGATGTGCATCTCATTACGGTAGGTGGTGCAGATTGTGATCCTGTGATCCGCAAGGCCCTGGCTTTGGGCGGAGACGAGGCATTCCGTGTAAATGCGGATAGTGCAGACAGTTACTATATTGCATCGCAGATAGCTGCGCATGCAAAGGATAAACAATACGATATTATTTTTACCGGGAAAGAAACCATTGATTACAATGGTTCCGGTATAGGCGGTATGGTGGCGGAGCTGCTGGAACTGCCCTATGTATCCATAGCTGCCAAATTTGACCTGAATGGTACAGTAGCTACCGTTAACAGGGAAATAGAAGGCGGAGAAGAAGTTTGTGAAGTATCGCTGCCGGTAGTTGTTTCCTGCCAGAAAGGAATGGCAGAAGCCCGGATCCCCAATATGCGCGGTATTATGGCCGCCAGAACCAAACCCCTGACGGTGGTGGAACCTGTTGCCGCAGATGCCCTCACTTCCGTAGTAAGCTTTGAACTGCCTCCTGCAAAGGCCGGCGTTAAACTGATCAGTCCTGATAACGTGGACGAACTGGTGAAATTACTTCACGAAGAAGCCAAAGTGATCTAAGGGTAAACTATCTCTCAACTACTAATTAAGTTATTCATGTCTATATTAATATTCGCCGACCAGGCACAGGGTAAAATCAAGAAAGCGGCGCTGGAAGCCGTGCAATATGGCGCCAAAGTGGCTGAACAGCTGGGTACTACTGCTACAGCACTGGTACTGGGTCCTGTTGACGCAGCCGAGCTGGCCGCACTGGGCAACTATGGCGCACAGAAAGTTTTACACGCAGCAGATGCCCGCTTACATGAAGTGGAAAGCATTGTATATACTAAAGCTATTGCTGAAGCAGCAGAAAAGGAAGGCAGTAAGGTGCTGATCTTCCCTCATAATTTTGATGGTAAAGCCATTGCGCCGAGAGTGTCTGCCAGGCTGAAAGCAGGTCTGGTGGCCGGCGCCATCTCCTATCCGGATACAACCAACGGTTTTGTGGTAAAGAAGAATGTATTCTCCGGTAAGGCTTTTGCCAATATCAATATTACCTCAGATAAGAAAGTGATTGCCATTATACCCAATACCTTCCCTGCGAACCCGGGAACTGCCACAGCAACAGTAGAAGCCTTCTCTCCCGCTATCAGCGATGCTGATTTTAAAGTGAAGGTGGTGAAAACGGAAACTGTGAGCGGCGAAGTGCCGTTAACCGAAGCGGAGGTAATTGTGAGTGGTGGCCGTGGTATGAAGGGTCCTGAAAACTGGGGAATCCTGGAAGACCTGGCAAAGGCGCTGGGAGCTGCAACTGCAAGTTCCCGCCCGGTAGCTGATGCAGGCTGGCGTCCGCATCATGAGCATGTGGGTCAGACTGGTTTAACGGTACGCCCCAACCTTTACATCGCGGTGGGCATTTCCGGCGCCATTCAGCACCTCGCCGGTGTGAACGGCAGCAAGGTGATTGTGGTCATTAACAAGGATCCGGAAGCGCCTTTTTTCAAAGCAGCAGATTATGGCATAGTAGGTGATGCATTTGAAATAGTGCCTAAGCTTACGGACGCAGTGAAAAAGCTGAAACAGCGCTAATCAAAGGGTTTACGGTATAAGAATTACGAGTGAGGTATTCAATTTTTAAGATCGTGTTGATTTTTCATTCGTAATTCCTGTACCGTAATTCTTATATCATAGATTTATCATTATAGATTTTTTTTAGATAAGGAATATTTTTCTAACTTCACGGTCTTACAAACTATTCAGCGACAACGCAAGACAGATATGAGAAAAATAGAACTGGAAATAGTTGCTTTATCGCACAGCATTACGCAGACTCATTCATATGCCGTGGTACTGGGAGAAGTAAACGGTTTGCGCCGTTTGCCTATTGTGATTGGTGGCTTTGAAGCGCAGGCGATTGCAGTAGCTCTGGAAAAAATGCAACCCAGCCGGCCTTTAACACACGACCTGATGAAAAACTTTATGAACGCCTTTAATGTAGAATTACAGGAGGTGGTCATTAGTAATCTGCAGGAAGGCATCTTTTACTCAAAGCTTATCTGTTCTAACAACGACGAAACAATAGAGATAGATTCCAGGACATCGGATGCACTGGCCCTCGCAGTTCGCTTTGGATGCCCTATTTATACTTTTGAAAATATCCTCAACAGCGCAGGGATCCTGCTGGATGACCCTGCCGGCAAGAAAACCAATAAGCCGGTAACCCCTACTATTTCAGAGCATGAGAAAGGTGTGGAAGATGACCTGAAAGCATTGAATGTAGAGGAATTAACGACCCTGTTACAGGAAGTGCTGGAACAGGAAGATTATATCCGTGCCATCGCTATCCGCGATGAGATCAACAGCCGCAAAAGCAAATAACCTTTTATTTCGTATACTCCCTGCAGCCGGCGGTGTAAAGACTGTAGCTGTTGGTTTGCCGTGCAATTAACTATATGATTGTATTTCCAAACTGTAAAATAAACCTGGGCCTGCATGTTACCGGTAAGCGCCCGGATGGTTTCCATGACCTGGAAACCATCTTCTACCCCCTGCCCGTTAATGACGCACTGGAGGTAATTACGCATACGCAGCTTCAGTTTGAAAGCAGCGGCATTCCGGTTCCCGGTGATGCAGCTGATAATCTTTGTATACGGGCATTCCAGTTGTTGCAGGCCGACTTTCCGCAATTGCAACCAGTGAACATTCATTTACTGAAAAACATACCCATTGGCGCCGGCCTGGGTGGTGGTTCTGCGGATGCCGCATTTATGCTGCAGCTCCTGAACCAGAAATACCAGCTGGGGCTTCCGGAAGCTGCGCTGGTGAACTATGCCGCTCAACTGGGCAGTGATTGCCCTTTTTTTGTTGTCAATAAGCCTTGCTATGCCACCGGGCGTGGAGAAATCATGGAGGAGATAACGCTGGATTTGTCCGGCTACTCCTTTTTGCTGGTACATCCGGGTATTCATGTAAATACGGGCTGGGCATTTAAGCAACTCATTCCGGGTACCCCGGTTCATTCGCTCCGGGAGATGATCCAGCTGCCGGTGGAAGAATGGAAAGATATAGTGACGAACGATTTTGAGGCGCCGGTGTTCCGGGCGCATTCCGTGCTGGGGGCGATAAAGGAGCAGATGTATGCTTCCGGGGCGATATACGCAGCGATGAGTGGTAGTGGTTCTGCGATATTCGGGATATATCCTAAAAACAAAATAGCTGACATCCTGTGGGATGCCAGCTACCGGGTATTTACTATCAGGTAAGTCTTACTTTACAGAAGCTACCAGTGCTTTAAATGTTTCTGGTTCATTCATAGCCAGATCAGCGAGAACTTTTCTGTTCAGGTCGATATTCTTACCGGCTAATTTGTTCATAAACACAGAATAGGTCAACCCTTCTGCTCTAACAGCAGCGTTGATACGGGCGATCCACAGCTGGCGATAGTTTCTTTTCTTTAATTTACGGCCAACATAGCTATAAGTGAGTCCTTTTTCAAGAACGTTCTTTGCTACGGTGTACACATTTTTTCTTTTACCGTAGAAGCCTTTGGCTTGCTTTAAGATCCTTTTTCTCCGGGCTCTTGAAGCTACGGAATTAACTGAACGAGGCATTTGCTTTGTTTTTTCTCAGGTTATAAAATTCGATTCTTTTGACAGATACTAGCGCATTCCGAGCATTCTCTTAACCAGGTTAAGATTTGCTTCATGAACCAGCGTACTACCTCTTAAGCTACGTTTTCTTTTCGTAGATTTTTTAGTCAGTAAGTGGCTTTTGAAGGCCATGAACCGCTTAATCTGTCCGTTCCCACCAACCTTGAACGTTTTCTTGGCACGGGAATGTGTCTTTACTTTGGGCATCTTACATCAAATTTGGTCTGCAAAGGTATGAAAATAATTTAATAAAGCACAGTCTCCTGCAAATAATTCAGCTCCCATCCTGAATGTGGATAACTTTTCTGATATTTTTTTACCCCCTTTAAGCAATTGACAATCAATTTTTCGCTAACCCATTCCTCCAACTTATCTGGCACTTTATCATATTACAAATAATGGCACTTTTTTTATTTCACTATATTATATCTAATTTTAATCTTATTTTAATTATATATTTTAGCCATACCATGTATAAACACCTGACGCCTATGAAACCATTTTACACTTGCTCCACCCTCTGCCGGAAAAAACCGTCCGGGAAAGATAACCGATGTAAAGAGTTGAGGTACAATATGGATTGAGCAAACAAACTGCTCAACCCTGATACTTTTCTTACTTAACTGTTTGCACCTATGAAACGACTATTAACCTTTTTGTACCTGATACTGGGGTTTGTGCTGCTTAATAAGCAGGTGGCAGCACAATCTGCGCCGGCAAACGGCACTCCTTTTATGAACCTTCCCGATACTATATGTAAGGGAAGTTTCGCCAGTATGAATGCCTTTTTCTGGAATAACACCAGTAACTACGCGGATTCGGCTACCTGGACCATCACGGGGGGGACCTATGATGTTCTCTTCACCACTGACAACAGGCCAGGCCATGAGTTAGTGGGACAGCTGCGGGATAACAGCACAAATATTAATAAGAACTCTCTGACCATTAAATTCAACGACGCCAGCCAGTACCAGGTCACCGTAGTGTTGTTCAGAGGAAACAATAAGTATACAGTTAAAAAGCCTATTTATGTAAAAGACTGTACTATTCAACCCTGTTTGGGTAATACCACCAGCAAGAGCGATTTCCTGGAGGACTTTGGTAAATTTAAAAAGAATGCTACCGACAGCCGCTCCAACGCAGCGGTTACCGGATATAACTATGTACCCATGCCTCTGAACGGGGCTAATTTTATTGATGATAGTTACAATATCTTCTGGCATACACAAATAAGAAGTGAGTGGGTAAAGGCAACTGACCACACAGGAAGCACCGTAGATTCCGTGGGTGGTATGCTCATCGCCAACTCATCTATCAATAAAAAATCTTTCTATACTAAAAATAATGTGCAGGTATGTCCGGGCTCTTCTTATAATTTCAGCGCCTGGTTCCTGAACGTGAACAGTTACGGTGTATTTAACAATAACTGTGCGGCAGGTAACTGGGATGGTTATCACTATGCCGGGGTTACCTTTCTGATCATTAATAAAAAGGGCAGTACTAACGCTGCTTTGTGGGATACACTCGCCAGGTTTAAAACCTACGACGTATCCATGAACCTGTCTTATTCAACATGGCAGCAATATGGCGGCAGCTTTAAAACACCCGGAGGTGTAACAGCTGTTACACTGGAAATTGTGAATGACCGTCTTGGTGATTGCGGAAATGATATTGCGATAGATGATATCGGCTTTAATTATTGCAGCCCGGATATCTACTCATTTATCGATGGTCAGATCGATACAGAATTAAGAGCAGATTCACTTTGCGAAGGCGCTCCTATTACTATTAAAGCGCTATATAGTCCGGATGGTCATCTGCCGAACGGTACTTATGATCCCAACCAGGATTATTTTAAGAATCCAATATACCAATGGTTTTACAGTAACACCGGCGACGAAAATAATCCGGCCGACTGGTTTCCTGTTGTAAACGGAAATGGTATTTCGGGAGCAGCCACCAACACGCTCACATTTGCGGATGGTGCGCTGAAAGGGGATCCCAACCAGATAGTACATAAATACTACCGGGTAAATATCCTCGAATCGGGGAACGTCAGCAACTGTGCGTCTCCATCGAAATACACCAAGATCACTATTCTCCCCAAACCTAAAGTAACCATTTCGTCTGGCAGGATCTGTATCGGCGAAAGTGTGGATCTGACGGCAGATGGAGGATATAGTACCTATGAATGGAAAGTGAACCCGGTTTATATAGGTCCTAAAATGACGGTATTTCCTGACAGCACCAGAGACTACTGGGCGATCGGGATTGCCGATTATGGCTGGAACTCCGTGAAGAATGAACCGCGGCAATGTAAGGACAGTGGATTTGCCAGGGTTATTGTAGATAAAAAACCGGTAACTGCTATCACAGGCGGACCGGTAAATATTTGTCTTGGTGCACAGGTTAACCTGAACTTAGGCATAACAGGCGCGCCCGCCGACAGCCTGAACTGGAAATGGAAATACGGAATTGATTCTATTAAAGGTAAAGTTCCTGCTATTACCCATGTTCCTGCAGATACCGGTACCAAAGCGTATAACGTTGTGGTGACCAACAAAACCTGCGTGGTGGTTGACACATTCAGGGTAAATGTGCGGTCGGTACCGGTAGCAGATGTGGATACTACCTACAGACAGTGTAATACCTCTACCTTTAATATTAAAAGGAGCACGCCTCCTGCGGATCAGAAAGGTACCTGGTCATTTAACGGTCCTAGCAAAGGAGCTGTTATCACCAGTGCCACTACTCCCGCCACCAGCGTAACGGGTGTTCCCGCGGGTGATACCGTACGTCTCTTCTGGGTAATTACCAACAAAGCGCTGGCTGCGTGTACAGATACCAACCGGATTACACTCATTAACACCAAACCGCTCACACCAAGTGTTGCCGGCCTGGATCAGGTACAATGTGAGATACGTGATTTCCAGTTGAACGCCAGTAAGCCAGGTGTTGGTGAAACCGGTAAATGGACATTACAGCCCAGTACCACCTCTTCGGATATCACTATTAACTACGACACCGCTTATAATGCGATTGCCTCCGTTGTCAGCAATGCTCGGCCTAAAACCTTTGTGCTGACGTGGACTATCTCCAATGGCGTTTGTCCTGGTCCGAACTCAACTACCGTTAACCTCACCATTAAGGATAAGCCTACGCTGAGTGTTACAGCAGCAGCGGTTTGTAATAACGTAGCCTCCTTTACCGTAGCCTACAGCAATGTGAAACCGGGAACTTTAACGAAGTATGTACTCGATGTAGCCAGCACCAGGAAGATGCCCGGTTTTGTAACGGTGGCCCAGGCATGGCCATCTAACAATACCTCCGGTACCTTTAATGTGCCGTTGCCTGCTAACACACCGGCCGGTAGTTACGACTTCGTAATTACTGCACAGGAAGATACCTTACATGGATGTAGCGTTACTGTACCGTTCTCTGTTTCGGTGGAAAAACCATCCATAGCTCCTACCACTATTGATGCCAGCACAGATAGTATATGCGTTTCCGGTAATGTTACTTTAAAAGTGATTGGTGGTTCCCTGGGAACTGATTCTCTCGGTAATACCCATAAATGGAAATGGTATACCGGCGCCTGTCCTGGTTTACCAGGCAGCGTAGCCGTTACTCCGGCTTCCTCTATTAATAATGGAGCTGAAGTGGTGTTTAATAATGTAACTGCTACCACTACTTATTATGTACGTGCAGAAAGTACCGGTCCTTGTGGAAACACCGCCTGTGCAAGTGTAACAGTAAAAGTATTTGCCAAGCCTAATGCTGCTAACGCAAGTACCGACCAAACAGAATGCGAACGCGCCACTGACTTCCAGTTAGCCGGTAATACGCCTGCTCCCGCCGGCGCAACGGGCGTATGGACATCTCCTAATCCAAGAGTTACGATTACCAATCCGACACAGTGGAATGCTACTGTGAAAGTACCTGTTGGTGATACTGCTTCATTGGTGTGGACTATTTCCAACGGACCATGTTTGACTACTAATGACACAGTATTTATTACCAATTATAAGCAGCCGGCTGTTCGTGATGCCGGCACCAACCAGATTGCCTGTGATAAAACCGTGTTTACCCTCAACGCTACCGCTCCTACTGAGCTGGGTGCCAAAGGTACCTGGTCGTTTACACCGGCTACTGCTTCTGTAATTTTTGCAGATAAAAATAAAGCCAATACTACGGTAACTGTTCCCGCAGATAGCACCGTGTTGCTCTTCTGGCAGATTTCAAATTCAAAGTGTTCTGCCATTACTTATGATACCGTAAGAATCACAAGCCTGAAAAAACCAGCAGTTCAAAATGCGGGGACTAACCAGATTGCCTGTGATAAAACCGTCTTCACCCTCAACGCTTCTGCTCCTACGGAGCTGGGTGCTTTCGGTACATGGTCGTTTACACCGGCTACTGCTTCGGTAGTGTTTGCAGATAAGAACAAAGCCAATACTACTGTTACCGTTCCGGCGGATAGCACAGTGTTGCTCTTCTGGCAGATTTCAAACTCACAATGTTCTGCCATTACTTATGATACCGTAAGAATCACCAGTCTGAAAAAACCAGCAGTTCAAAATGCGGGTACTAACCAGATTGCCTGTGATAAAACCGTCTTCACCCTCAACGCTACCGCTCCTACGGAGCTGGGCGCTTTTGGTACATGGTCGTTTACACCGGCTACTGCTTCGGTTGTATTTGCAGATAAGAACAAGGCTAATACTACGGTTACCGTTCCGGCAGATAGTACCGTGTTACTCTTCTGGCAGATTTCAAACTCACAATGTTCCGCCATTACTTATGATACCGTAAGAATCACAAGCCTGAAAAAACCAGCAGTTCAAAATGCGGGGACTAACCAGATTGCCTGTGATAAAACCGTCTTCACCCTCAACGCTTCTGCTCCTACGGAGCTGGGTGCTTTCGGTACATGGTCGTTTACACCGGCTACTGCTTCGGTTGTATTTGCAGATAAGAACAAAGCCAATACTACTGTTACCGTTCCGGCGGATAGCACGGTGTTACTCTTCTGGCAGATTTCAAATTCACAGTGTTCTGCTAATACTTATGATACCGTAAGAATCACCAGTCTGAAAAAACCAGCAGTTCAAAATGCGGGCTCTAACCAGATTGCCTGTGATAAAACCGTGTTTACCCTCAATGCTACCGCTCCTACTGAACTGGGTGCTTTTGGTACATGGTCATTTACACCAGCTACCGCTTCGGTTGTATTTGCTGATAAAAACAAGGCTAATACTACGGTTACAGTTCCGGCGGATAGCACGGTGTTACTCTTCTGGCAGATTTCAAACTCACAATGTTCTGCTGTTACTTATGATACTGTAAGAATCACAAGCCTGAAAAAACCAGCGGTTCAAAATGCGGGTACTAACCAGATTGCCTGTGATAAAACCGTGTTTACCCTCAACGCTACCGCCCCTACGGAACTGGGCGCTTTCGGTACATGGTCATTTACACCGGCTACGGCTTCTGTTGTATTTGCAGATAAGAACAAGGCTAATACTACGGTTACCGTTCCGGCGGATAGTACCGTGTTGCTCTTCTGGCAGATTTCAAACTCACAGTGTTCCGCTACTACTTATGATACTGTAAGGATCACGAGTCTGAAAAAACCAGCAGTTCAAAATGCGGGTACTAACCAGATTGCCTGTGACAAAACCGTGTTTACCCTCAACGCTACCGCTCCTACTGAGCTGGGCGCTTTCGGTACATGGTCATTTACACCAGCTACGGCTTCTGTAGTTTTTGCAGATAAAAACAAAGCCAATACTACAGTTACAGTTCCCGCAGATAGCACCGTGTTGCTCTTCTGGCAGATTTCTAATTCACAATGTTCAGCTGTTACTTATGATACCGTAAGAATCACCAGTCTGAAAAAACCAGCAGTTCAAAATGCGGGGACTAACCAGATTGCCTGTGATAAGACCGTCTTCACCCTCAACGCCACCGCTCCTACGGAACTGGGCGCTTTCGGTACATGGTCATTTACACCAGCTACGGCTTCTGTAGTCTTTGCAGATAAGAACAAGGCTAATACTACGGTTACCATTCCGGCGGATAGTACCGTGTTACTCTTCTGGCAGATTTCAAACTCACAGTGTTCCGCTACTACTTATGATACTGTAAGAATCACCAGTCTGAAAAAACCGGCAGTTCAAAATGCGGGTACTAACCAGATTGCCTGTGACAAAACCGTGTTTACCCTCAACGCTACTGCTCCTACCGAGTTAGGTGCTGTGGGTACATGGACATTTACACCGGCTACTGCCTCTGTAGTCTTTGCAGATAAGAACAAGGCTAATACTACGGTTACAGTTCCGGCAGATAGCACGGTGTTGCTCTTCTGGCAGATTTCAAACTCACAGTGTTCCGCTGTTACTTATGATACCGTAAGAATCACAAGCCTGAAAAAACCAGCAGTTCAAAATGCCGGTACTAACCAAATTGCCTGTGACAAGACCGTGTTTACTCTCAACGCTTCTGCTCCTACGGAGCTGGGCGCTTTCGGTACATGGTCGTTTACTCCGGCTACTGCTTCGGTAGTATTTGCAGATAAGAACAAAGCCAATACTACTGTTACAGTTCCGGCAGATAGTACCGTGTTGCTCTTCTGGCAGATTTCTAACTCACAGTGTTCCGCTACTACTTATGATACCGTAAGGATTACCAGTCTGAAAAAACCGGTAATGCGTGATGCTGGCTCTAACCAGATCGCCTGTGATAAAACCGTCTTCACCCTCAACGCTACCGCTCCTACCGAGTTAGGTGCTGTAGGCACATGGACATTTACACCGGCTACGGCTTCTGTGGTCTTTGCTGATAAGAACAAAGCCAATACCACTGTTACCGTTCCGGCGGATAGCTCCGTATTGCTCTTCTGGAAAATTGCAAACACTGAATGTGCCGCTGCTAACTTTGATACCGTAAGGATCACAAGCCTGAAAAAGCCAATCGTTCGTGATGCAGGTAGCAACCAGATTGCCTGTGATAAAACCGTCTTCACCCTCAACGCTACCGCTCCTACCGAGTTAGGTGCTGTGGGTACATGGACATTTACACCGGCTACGGCTTCTGTAGTCTTTGCTGATAAAAACAGCGCCACAACTACTGTTACCGTTCCGGCAGATAGCTCTGTGTTACTCTTCTGGAAAATTGCAAACACTGAATGTGCCGCTGCTAACTTTGATACCGTTAGGATCACCAGTCTGAAAAAACCGGTGATGCGTGATGCTGGCTCTAACCAGATCGCCTGTGATAAAACCGTCTTCACCCTCAACGCTACCGCTCCTACCGAGTTAGGTGCTGTGGGTACATGGACATTTACACCAGCTACTGCCTCTGTAGTCTTTGCAGATAAGAACAAAGCCAATACCACTGTTACCGTTCCAGCTGATAGCTCCGTATTGCTCTTCTGGAAAATTACAAACACTGAATGTGCCGCTGCTAACTTTGATACCGTAAGGATTACAAGTCTGAAAAAACCGGTGATGCGTGATGCCGGCTCTAACCAGATTGCCTGTGATAAAACGGTATTCACTCTCAACGCCACTGCTCCTACTGAGCTGGGTGCCGTGGGTACATGGACATTTACACCG
The DNA here is from genome assembly GCF_037483205.1 of Chitinophaga sp. CCNWYY40. Taxonomy (NCBI): domain Bacteria; kingdom Pseudomonadati; phylum Bacteroidota; class Chitinophagia; order Chitinophagales; family Chitinophagaceae; genus Chitinophaga; species Chitinophaga sp. CCNWYY40. Next base: position 593,296 of record NZ_JBBHLF010000002.1, on the reverse strand, counting down.
GCTACTGCCTCTGTAGTCTTTGCAGATAAGAACAAAGCCAATACCACTGTTACCGTTCCGGCTGATAGCTCCGTGCTACTCTTCTGGCAGATTTCTAACTCACAGTGTTCCGCTACTACTTATGATACCGTAAGGATTACCAGTCTGAAAAAACCGGTAATGCGTGATGCTGGTACTAACCAGATTGCCTGTGATAAAACCGTCTTCACCCTCAACGCTACCGCTCCTACCGAGTTAGGTGCTGTGGGTACATGGACATTTACACCGGCTACTGCCTCTGTAGTCTTTGCAGATAAGAACAAAGCCAATACCACTGTTACCGTTCCGGCGGATAGCTCCGTATTGCTCTTCTGGAAAATTGCAAACACTGAATGTGCCGCTGCTAACTTTGATACCGTTAGGATCACAAGCCTGAAAAAACCGGTGATGCGTGATGCTGGCTCTAACCAGATTGCCTGTGATAAAACCGTGTTTACTCTTAACGCCACCGCTCCTACTGAGCTGGGCGCCAAAGGTACCTGGTCGTTCACACCGGCTACAGCTTCCGTGAAGTTTACTAACATTAACGATCCTAAAACTACCGTTACCGTTCCGGCCGACAGCACCGTGTTGCTCTTCTGGCAGATTTCTAACTCACAGTGTTCCGCCGCTACTTATGATACCGTAAGGATCACAAGTCTGAAAAAACCGGTGATGCGTGATGCAGGATCTAACCAGATTGCCTGTGATAAAACGGTATTCACCCTCAACGCTACTGCTCCTACTGAGCTGGGCGCTAAAGGTACCTGGTCGTTTACTCCGGCTACTGCTTCCGTGAAGTTCGCCAACATCAACAGTGCCACTACTACTGTTACCGTTCCGGCGGATAGCACTGTATTGCTCTTCTGGCAGATTTCTAACACTGAATGTGCTGCTGCTACTTATGATACCGTAAGGATCACAAGTCTGAAAAAGCCAATCGTTCGTGATGCAGGGTCTAACCAGATTGCCTGTGATAAAACCGTGTTTACTCTTAACGCCACTGCTCCTACTGAGCTGGGCGCCAAAGGCACCTGGTCGTTCACACCGGCTACAGCTTCCGTGAAGTTTACTAACATTAACGATCCTAAAACTACCGTTACCGTTCCAGCTGATAGCACCGTGTTGCTCTTCTGGCAGATTTCTAACTCTGAATGTGCCGCTGCTACTTATGATACTGTAAGGATCACAAGCCTGAAAAAGCCAATTGTTCGTGATGCTGGTAGCAACCAGATTGCCTGTGATAAAACGGTATTCACCCTCAACGCTACCGCTCCTACAGAGCTGGGCGCCAAAGGTACCTGGTCGTTTACACCAGCGACAGCTTCCGTGAAGTTCGCCAACATCAACAGTGCCACTACTACTGTTACCGTTCCGGCGGATAGCACTGTATTGCTCTTCTGGCAGATTTCTAACTCACAGTGTTCCGCTGCTACTTATGATACCGTAAGGATCACAAGCCTGAAAAAGCCAATTGTTCGTGATGCAGGGTCTAACCAGATTGCCTGTGATAAAACGGTATTCACTCTCAACGCCACCGCTCCTACTGAGCTGGGCGCCAAAGGTACCTGGTCGTTTACTCCGGCTACGGCTTCCGTGAAATTTGCCAACATCAACAGTGCCACTACTACTGTTACCGTTCCGGCAGATAGCACCGTGTTGCTCTTCTGGCAGATTTCTAACTCTGAATGTGCTGCTGCTACTTATGATACCGTTAGGATCACAAGCCTGAAAAAGCCAATCGTTCGTGATGCAGGGTCTAACCAGATTGCTTGTGACAAAACGGTATTCACCCTCAACGCCACTGCTCCGACTGAGCTGGGCGCCAAAGGTACCTGGTCGTTCACACCGGCTACAGCTTCAGTGAAGTTTACTAACATTAACGATCCTAAAACTACCGTTACCGTTCCAGCTGATAGCACTGTGTTGCTCTTCTGGCAGATTTCTAACTCTGAATGTGCCGCTGCTACTTATGATACCGTAAGGATCACAAGCCTGAAAAAGCCGATCGTTCGTGATGCAGGTAGCAACCAGATTGCCTGTGATAAAACTGTGTTCACTCTCAACGCCACCGCTCCTACTGAGCTGGGCGCCAAAGGCACCTGGTCGTTCACTCCGGCTACAGCTTCCGTGAAGTTCGCCAACATCAACAGTGCCACTACTACGGTTACCGTTCCGGCAGATAGCACAGTATTGCTCTTCTGGCAGATTTCTAACTCTGAATGTGCTGCTGCTACTTATGATACCGTAAGGATCACAAGTCTGAAAAAGCCGATCGTTCGTGATGCGGGTTCTAACCAGATTGCCTGTGATAAAACGGTATTCACCCTCAACGCTACTGCTCCCACTGAGCTGGGCGCCAAAGGTACATGGTCGTTTACTCCGGCTACGGCTTCTGTGAAGTTTACTAACATTAACGATCCTAAAACCTCCGTTACTGTTCCGGCAGATAGCACCGTGTTGCTCTTCTGGCAGATTTCTAACTCACAATGTTCCGCTGCTACTTATGATACCGTAAGGATCACAAGCCTGAAAAAGCCAATCGTTCGTGATGCAGGGTCTAACCAGATTGCCTGTGATAAAACGGTCTTCACCCTCAACGCTACCGCTCCTACAGAGCTGGGCGCCAAAGGTACCTGGTCGTTTACTCCGGCTACGGCTTCTGTGAAGTTTGCCAACATCAACAGTGCCACTACTACTGTTACCGTTCCAGCCGACAGCACCGTGCTGCTCTTCTGGCAGATTTCTAACTCCGAATGTGCTGCTGCTACTTATGATACCGTAAGGATCACAAGCCTGAAAAAGCCAATCGTTCGTGATGCTGGGTCTAACCAGATTGCCTGTGATAAAACGGTATTCACCCTCAACGCTACCGCTCCTACTGAGCTGGGCGCCAAAGGCACCTGGTCGTTCACACCGGCTACAGCTTCCGTGAAGTTCGCCAACATCAACAGTGCAACTACTACTGTTACCGTTCCGGCTGACAGTACTGTGCTTCTCTTCTGGCAGATTTCTAACTCACAGTGTTCCGCCGCTACTTATGATACCGTAAGGATCACCAGCCTGAAAAAGCCAATCGTTCGTGATGCAGGGTCTAACCAGATTGCCTGTGATAAAACGGTATTCACCCTCAACGCTACTGCTCCTACTGAGCTGGGCGCTAAAGGTACCTGGTCGTTTACTCCGGCTACGGCTTCCGTGAAGTTTGCTAACATCAACAGTGCCACTACTACTGTTACCGTTCCGGCCGACAGCACCGTGTTGCTCTTCTGGCAGATTTCTAACTCCGAATGTGCCGCTGCTACTTATGATACTGTGAGGATCACCAGCCTGCTCAAACCAATCATGCGCAGCGCAGGCGCCGATCAGATGGAATGTGAGAAAACTACCTTTACCCTCAACGCTACCGCTCCTACGGAGCTGGGAGCTAAAGGTACCTGGTCGTTCCTCCCGGCCACAGCTGCAGTATCTTTTGTAAATAAAAATGATCCGAAAACCAATGTAACAGTGCCTGCCAACACCGCAGTGCAACTGATCTGGAAGATCACGAACGTAACATGTGCGGCTGATAATGCGGACACCGTATTAATCACCAGCCTGCTCAAACCAATTATGCGCAGCGCAGGTACCGATCAGATGGAGTGTGAGAAAACTACCTTTGCCCTTAACGCTACCGCTCCTACGGAGCTGGGCGCTAAAGGTACCTGGTCGTTCCTCCCTGCTACTGCCGCGGTGACCTTCGTGAATAAGAATGATCCGAAAACCAATGTAACGGTTCCTGCAAACACCGCAGTGCGGCTGATCTGGAAGATTACCAACGCGAAATGCGCGGCTGACAATGTGGATACCGTGTCAATCACCAGCCTGCTCAAACCAATCATGCGCAGCGCAGGCGCCGATCAGATGGAATGTGATAAAACTACCTTTACCCTCAACGCTACCGCTCCTACGGAGCTGGGCGCTAAAGGTACCTGGACATTCTCACCGGCTACGGCTTCTGTGAAAATTACCAACATCAACGATCCTAAAACTACCGTTACCGTTCCGGCCGACAGCTCTATCCTGTTTACCTGGAAAATCACCAACGCGAAGTGTGCGGCCGACAACATCGATACCGTAAGGATCACCAGTCTGAAAAAACCGGTAATGCGTGATGCCGGCACCAATAAAATAGCATGTGAGCAAACCAGCTTCACCATGAACGCCACTGCTCCTACTGAGCTGGGCGCCATTGGTACCTGGACCTTCTCACCGGCTACGGCTTCCGTGAAAATTACCAACATCAACGATCCTAAAACATCCGTTACTGTTCCGGCAGACAGCTCCATCCTGTTTACCTGGAAGATCACCAACCCGAAATGCGCGGCAGACCTGGCAGATACCGTAAGGATCACCAGCTACAAAACACCTGCTGCCGCCAAGGCCGGCCCCGACCAGGAACAATGTGATGATGCCAACTTCATCCTGAATGGCAGCAAACCTGCCGGTTTACATGTAACCGGTACCTGGACAAATCCTGCCGGTACCGCCGGGGTGAATATTTCATCTCCGAATCAATACAACACAACCGTAACTGTTGCAGCGGGTGTTAGCGTAAAACTGGTGTGGAAAATCACCAATGGTACCTGCGCCGCTACTTATGATACGGTAATGCTTACCAACTACGCGAACGCCAATAAAGCAAATGCCGGTCCTGACCAGGCCCTCTGTAACAATACAGGCGACTTCATCATGGCGGCAAATGTGCCGGGCGTACCAACTGCAAAAGGCACCTGGACTGATATCAGCCCGGTACCTGGAAAAGCAAAAATCAAATCACCAAATAGTCCGACTACCGCGGTTACAGTGCCTGTAGGCGATACCGTAATACTCCAGTGGGCTATCGCAAACGGTGTATGTGATACCAGCTTCAGCAGGGTAACGATCATCAACTATAAAGCAGCCATCACGGCAAATGCCGGTCCTGACCAGGAAAAATGTAACACCGCTGCCGACTTCATCATGAAAGCCAGTCAGCCTGGAGCCTCCAGTGCAACAGGCACCTGGACAGATGTAAGCCGTGTTCCTGGTAACGCCGTTATCAAATCGGTAAATGATCCGAATACCGCAGTAACCGTTCCGGTTGGCGATACCGTGATCCTGAAATGGACCGTAACAAACGGCAGCTGTACCAGCACCAGCAGCACAGTTACGCTTATTAACTACAAAACCGCTGCTGCTGCAAATGCAGGAACAGACATTGAAATGTGTAACAACACCGGCGACTTCACCCTGGCCGCAGATCCGGTATCTGTACCAAGTGCCAAAGGTTTCTGGTCTGTGATTAAAGGAAACGCGGCAATCAGGTCTATCAATAGTCCAACTTCCAATGTAAACATCAACGTAGGTGATACGGTTACTTTACGCTGGACTGTGACCAACGGTGTGTGCAGCGCTACCTGGGATGATGTAACACTCATCAACTACAGATTACCGGTACCTGCCAATGCAGGTAGCGATCAGGAACATTGCGATAATGCTACCTTTAATATGAATGCCAGCGATCCTGGTGTTGCAGGTGCAAAAGGTACCTGGATTGTAACCAGCAACAACGCAACACTGATCAATATCAGTGATATTAACCGGAAAGATGCTACCATCACGGTTCCTGCTGGCGAAACAGCCCAATTAACGTGGGTAGTAAGCAACGGCGTGTGCGACGCTTCCAGCTCCAGTGTCACCCTGATTAACCGTAAACCGATACTCGGTAACACCATCCAGGATGATCAGACGGTTTGCGTAACAGAAACGCCAATGGCTATACGCAGTATTGCACTCACCGGCGGTAATGGTACTTACACCTACCAGTGGCAACAAAGCACTGCCGGTGCAAACGGACCATTCACCAACATCACCGGCGCCACCAGCGCTACTTACCAGCCTGGTTTGCTTGCAGCCAACACCTGGTACAGAAGAGTGGTAGCTTCCGGAGCTTGTATCAACAACATCAGCAACGTGGTGAAAATCACCGCTATCACCATCAGCCCGATTGTTACTTTCACTCCTCCGGCTATTACAACGGAATGTGAAAGAGGTAAAGACTACACCACCCTCTTCGGAGATCCGGCGTTCAGTCATGCGCCTTATAACAACGAGCCTCTGACCATTACTCACAATGATGTAACCGTGGTTACTTCGCCTTGCCTCAGTACCATTACCCGTACCTGGACAGCGACAGACAGATGCGGTCTTTCTGTAAGCGCTTCACAAACCATCACCGTGAAGGATACCAAAGCACCGGTATTCACTACACCGGCGCCTGCGGATACCACCGTGGATTGTGATAAAGTGCCTGCTAAAACAGATCTTAAAGCCAACGACGACTGCGCAGGGGAAATCATTATCCCTGTAGTGGAAGTTCGCCAGGATCTGCCAGGCAACTGTTCCAACAACTACCTGCTGATCCGCACCTGGACTGCGAAAGACGAATGTAACACAGGCGTGACCCTGAAACAGGTGATCACCGTGAAAGACATGACCGCACCGGTATTCAACATGGCAGCACCTGCTGATACCACCGTGGATTGCGATAAGATCCCGGCCGGATTTAATCTCACAGCTTCCGATAACTGTACGCCGGGTGTAATTACAGTAGTGCCGAAAGACTCTGCGGCTCACAACACGAACAACTGTAATAACAACTACGTGATCTATCGTAAGTGGACCACCTTTGATGAATGTGGTAATGCACGTGCAGTACAACAGATCATCAGGGTACAGGATACTACCAGACCGGTATTCAGCATGCCTGCTCCAAAAGATACCGTAGTAGATTGCGATAAGGTACCGGCATGGCCTGCGATCACCGCCACCGATAATTGCAGCGGCAGCATCCAGGTATTCACCAGTACCAAAACCGTGAAATTACCAGGCAACTGCGCCGGGAACTTCCAGGAAACCAGAACCTGGACCGCTACCGACGAATGCGGCAATAAATCAGTGATGCAGCAGATCATCACCGTTCAGGATACCACTAAACCGGTATTCACTGTGATGCCTCCTGCCGACACAACAGTGAGCTGTGATAACATCCCTGCTCCTGCTACCGATGTACAGGTATCTGATAACTGCAGCAGCATCGGAAACGGTCTTACCGTATCCCGCAGGATCACTACAGAAAGAACACCAGGCGAATGTGCCGGTAACTACCGCATCATCAGAACCTGGATTGCTAAAGATGCCTGTGGTAATACCGCTACCATTACACAGGTGGTAACTGTAAAAGATACAACCCGGCCAGTGATCATGCCTGCACCTGCAGATGTGGAAATCTACTGTCAGGATAAAATCCCGGCAGCACCGGTATTAACCGCAACAGACAACTGTGATAACAGCTTCCCGAAAAGAGCTATCTATACAGAAGATCCATATGTGGAAGATATCTGTAACGGATATACGATTGTAAGAAGATGGACTATCATGGATGCCTGCGGTAATAAAGCCAACGACGTAATCCAACGTGTAATTATTAAGCCTTGCGATAAACCGCAACTGGAAGCCACCCTGCCATCCAACTGTTCCGACAACGGCAGGATCGCTTTACGCAAAATTGGCAATGTATACCTGCCTAGCTATACGCTGGTAGCGGTTACACCGGCCAACGCAGTAACAGGATTGCCAAGAACACAAAGCAACAACGTGTTCAACCTGAACGGCGCTACTTCTGCTTCCTTTATTATTACAGATGGCAGAACAGGTTGCTCTTCCGATACCGTCACTTACAACCTGAACTACATTCAGAAACCAATGGTGAACCTGGGTAACGATACCACTATCTGTGGCGGCAACAACCTGGTACTGGATGCTGGTCCTGCTAACTTCGCCTACCAGATTAAATGGTCTACCGGCGCAACCACGCAGCGGATCAATATTAACCAGGCAGGCACCTACTGGGTAAATGTAAGCAACGGTGAATGTGCCACTACCGATACCATCCATGTAGGTCTGGTACCAACGCCACTGGTCGATATCCCTGATACGACCATCTGCCGCGGCCAAACCGTGAAACTGGATGCATATGTAAATGGCGGCTCCTATCTCTGGAGTAACGGTTCTACCGAACCTTCTATCCTGGTAGGAACACAGGAACAATTCTGGGTGAAAGTGATGAAGTCAGGATGTATCACCATCGATACCGTGAAAGTGAGCGTGAATCCTCCACCGGATATTAGCCTGAGCCGCGACACATCTATCTGTCCTGACCAGTCCATTATGCTCACCGTTAATTCAAACGGCGGCCGTATCAAATGGCAGACAGGTGAAACCAGCAACTCTATCGTGGTAAACAAACCAGGCGGATACTGGGTAGCTGTAAGCAGGGATAACTGTGTGGTAAGAGATACCGTAAATGTGAGAATGAAACCAGCGCTCACAATGGAGCTGGGACCCGACAGGAACATCTGCCCTGGTGGCACCATTACCCTGGACGGTACCAACCCGGATGCTGTTTCTTATCTCTGGAACGACGGCGATCCTAACCCGGTTAAACAAATTTCTCAGGCCGGCAGCTATAAACTGGCTGTGATGGACAAATACTGTCAACGTGTGTTCATGGACAGCGTGAAAGTAAACATCACTGGTTTGCCGGTTATCAACCTGGGAAGAGATACTACCCTGTGTAAAGGTGAAACACTCATACTGCGCGCTGAAGGTGGTGGTATTACCGGTGTACGCTGGGATAACGGTTCCGGCGGACCATCCCTCACCGTTACCAACGGAGGTACTTATACCGTAACTGTATTCAACGATTGCGGATCGGCTACCGACGACATCACAGTAGGCTTTATAGAATGTGAACCTAAACCAACCTTGCCAAACGCCTTCTCACCAAACGGCGACGGACGTAACGATGTGTTCAGACCAGTAGTAAGAGGACAAATGTTCGACTACGAATTGCGGATCTTTAACCGCTGGGGCGAATTGATCTTTATGTCGTCCGACAACCATAAAGGATGGGATGGTAAATACAAGGGAGTTCCGGTGGATGTTGGTACATACGTATGGTGGCTTTCTTACAAGAAAGTAGCCGGCGGATCCTCCAACGTACTGAAAGGAGAAGTTACCGTTATCCGGTAATAACGGATACAATCATAAAACAAAAAGCATAAGGCCACCCGGCTTTATGCTTTTTGTTTTATAACTTAGTACCGTTTCATTTGCAAACCGGAAATTGTTTTTATATGAAAGTGTTCGACACCGTAACAGCGGCCATGGAAGATCTGCGCAAACGCGGATACACCACCGATTTCAATCTTGTTTTCGACAGTATTCAGTGTAACAGCGGGAATGTGCGTCCAGAGGATTTTGAAATTACAGAAACCTATCGTTTTGAAGGAGATACTGACCCCGGCGATGAGGCAGTAGTGTATGCCATTGAAACCAAATCAGGACTCAAAGGCGTATTGATGTACGGGTATGGTGTTTATTCAGAAGATATGTCTGAAGATATGATCCGTAAACTGGGTCACCGCTGATACATCTTCTTTAATCAACTAACGGGTCCGGGTATACGTACCCGGACTTTTTTATTATCTCCAAAAACAGAAAAGCCGCGTAGATCTTTCGATCTGCGCGGCTTTTAATTAACCAGCTAACGCTAAAGGTTATATGTTATTGAAGTCCTGCTACTTTCTTGCTCAGCCTGAAGTCAACCATTCCGTTAAACCCTCTGGCGGGCGTGATATTGGGAATCGCCTCACGTAAATCATTACCGGCGACCGCACTGATCCTCGCGCTGCTGCGAAGGTTCAGGTAACTGCCTGTTGAAATATAGTTCATGGCCTGTTGCAGGTTCTGATCTGAAGTAGTGTTACCCCATGCGATATTTACATAGTCAACAGCTTCTGCATCCACCGGGATACCGGTGTAGTAGCCGCCGTTTCCGTTGGCATTCGTGGTTTCAAAGTTGATGGCATACAGGTCCGCGAGGTATACCGGCTTATGATCATTATCATACATCGTGATATTGAAATCAATAAAGCCAACTGGTTTCCCGTATGTTTTCTTGCCGATGAGCCTTACATTCATGTACGGTTTAAGATTATTCAGCGTTAATTCGCTGGCAGAAGCAGTTTCGCCGGATACAATAAAAAATATATTATCCAGTCCCATGCCGCCTGTGGCAGCGGCATAGTTCACCTGTGCATCCAGTTTGGTAGCGGCCAGGTTCTGCATGATCTTATCGTTATACTTGTAGGTATACATCACTTTACCCGCAGCAGCGGAAGGAGCAAAAGCATTGTCGAGATATTCCGCCGTAGACGTAGCTCCACCGCCGTTATACCGGAAATCCACGATCAACTGCTTTATGCCCTGTGCCTTGAATTTGGCGATTGTCTGATCCAAAGCCGTTTTCGTGGCAGTAGCATTGCCCGCATCATTGGTCACACTTGAAAAAGTATACATCACAAAATAGCCCACCTTGATATCTATGTTGGCGGTATTTTTAACGGTATAAACCGTATCAAACAGCACCGGGTTGATGTTATAGGTAGCTGCATTGAGCGTAAGGGTAACCGCAGTCTGGTCCTGTTTTTTGAATCCCAGCGTGATAGTGGATGCCGTTGAAATAGTATTATAAAGCGAGTTAATGGCAGATGAGGCGCTGGAGAAATTGGTATTGCCGTTTACGGAAGTGATCTCCCACCCTCTTAAAACGCCTGCTTTACCGGCCGGGCTGTTCTTATCTGCATACTTTACAAACAACCTTACTTTACTGGCGTCTGCTCCGGCAGCGAACCCGATGTCAAATCCCAGTTTAGAAGGATTGGCGGCGGCATTCTGTTCCGATACGCCGTTCATGAGCTGATTGGTGATAGTGCCATCTTCATCCAGGAAGCTGTAATGATCGTATGCTGCATTGGTAGCCGGATTAATGGCATAGCCCTTCATCTCTGTCAGCAGGGCATTTGCATCCGTATACTTGCTGGCCAGGGGATCCAGCTGCGGTACACTGGAGTACCAATAGTAAGTAGGCAGTCCTTTGCTGGCGGTTCGTCCGCCATCGCCGTAGGTTACCTGCATAATCTGGTACATCAGGTATTTCAGGGAATCCTTTTTCAGGGCATCTGTAATGTCAACAGGTGGCGGAGAGGCAGCTTTATCTTTGTGGCAGGACATAAAAGCGCCTGAACACAAGGCGCCCGCCAATATCGTTGTAGTTCCCGCAGAAAACAGTTTTTTATACATAAAAACAGTTAAGACGATGGTAGTCAGACTGGCTTACTTTTGGGTGGCCAGTGTTTGGCGTGTCCAGAAGTCGGCTGAATAATACAAAGCGAAATTGTCCGCATACTCACCCGGCATTGGGGGCTTTTCTCCTTTGGCCCGTTTAGCCTCCAGTTCTTTTTTATCCTCTCTCTTCATAGCATTTACCTTGAAATGATAGGCAATGGGCTTATCACTTCCGGCGGGGATGCCCAGCACTTTCAATGGGATTCCCAGTTCACATACGAGGTTACCGGCGGCATCATAAGAAGAGGTGGTTTGAATACCAAACGTATTCTTCACCGGAATATTGCCATCCGGGATGCTGTCGAATCCTTCTACTTTAATCTCCTTTACGTTCGCCAGGAGTTGTTTCTTTAATTCGCCTGCGATGAGCGCCCTGGATTCTTCCGGCACATCGGGCGCGCCGGTATTTATATTATAGGTGAGCGGAAATGTAATCCCCGCGCCGCCTTTCTTCTTCCCAGTGGCGTTGATGGAAACAGTAAGGCCGGAACGCATGATTTTCATCTGGCTCTGCGGATCAGGAACACTAACGATTACGTATAAATTCTCCTGGTCGTTGGCTATAGTGTAAAATAACTTGGTTACGTTGTTATAGAACTGCAGGGGTTTGGGCCATTCAGTAGCCTGTCCGTCGATTTTAATATTGGCTGGCGCCCATTTATTCGGTTCACTATCTTGTGCGGAAGCATTTACATACAACAAAAGACCGGCTATTACCCCTGCTCCTGCCGTCAGTGCCCTGTTCATTTTCATGTGCTAATTTTTTCAGTTGCACTACAAGGTTAACAAAGAATTTTGAAAATACGGGCAGAAAAAATGTATATGAGCAAAAAGAATCGGTGAACGGGGGGATATGGCAGCTAAAGAATTACTTCTTTAGCTGTTTGATCAACATATCGATCTGTGCCTGTTGCTCATCATTCCTTTTATTTTGCTGGATAATGTAAAGGGTCAGCTCTTCCACCTTTTCCAGGAGCTTACGGTTCATTTCCCCGAGGTCCTGGCCCTCTTTTGCCACTTCGGCAGCTCCGGGTATGCCCGGCAGGTGCTTATGCTCCGTTACATATGCAGCTACGTCGTTTAATAAAGGCAGTTGGTAGCGCTCATGAAAAACGTAATCAGGCCAAGGATTACTTTGGGTTACTTTTACCCTGCGGGCAGCAATAGTACCTTCTACAGCCAGCTTATTAGTGCCGGTGGTAGTGGTGCCAATGCCTACATTGCCGTTGTTGAGGATGGTCATACGAATGGGGACTACGGTATTGATTCTGCCCGTTTCAAAATAAATATTCCCACTATTGGCAGCTCCCACGTGGAGATCCGTATAACTTTCTACCACGTTAGCATTGCGTTGTTCCACCACTGCGTAATTGGCAGAGGTGTTCCCCATCAACAGGCGGGAATTAGCAATAGCCGTATTCTGCATGCTCACCATGTTTATAGTATTGGCCGTTGCTTCATCAATTTGCAGGTGATGTAATGGCGTTACAGTCCCCATACCAATGTTACCATCCTGGTTGATATGCATGTTAACAACGGGCTCTCCCCCGGTATTATCTGTAGCATTAGTCAGAAACTGCAGATAAGTATCCCAGGAACCACCTCTGTAGGCTCTTACAGCTGCTTTTCCGGCGCTCGAAAATTCAAATGACAAATCCCTCCGGCTATTCGCATTCATCGGTAAGTTCGCTCCTGCAATCACCAGTTTTTTATAACTGGTGTCTGTAAAACTCCCCACAGTAAGATCCGGCACATTCAGGGATCTTTTTATAATCAGGTCTCCTTTTGGAAGCAGGGTCATTATCAGGTCATTATCATTCTGATAATTAACCAATGTATCATTAGCCAGCCACCTGAATCTGAATCCATTACCGGATGGACCATTTAAAGCATTGTTCAGGGAGCCACCGCTTTGTAATACCAATCCGGATCTAAAATTTGCGGAATACAAAGTGCTGAAAATATCATTTACATACGACTTTTTGAGATGGATCGTATCAAAGTTTGCCACCTGGGCTTGGGCGGCGGAGAAAATGCACAGACAGAGGACTAAAAAAACAAATGTCTTTTTCATACAAGAGGGATAAAAAATAAGTTAACGGGTTAAAGATATTGCAAGAAAACAAAAAGCAGGGATAAATCCCTGCTTTTATAAAATAAAAAGTAACAATACATTTATTAATACAATAATCTCGTTTTAATCGTATGCTCCACTTCCTTCAGCAAAGCCAGCGCCTCTTGCGATAACCTGGTATCCACATCCAGTACCACATAACCGATCTGGTCATTGGTTTTCAGGTACTGCCCCAGGATATTGATTTTGTTGGCAGATAAAGCCGTATTGATAGCAGACAATACTCCCGGCACGTTCTGATGAATATGCAGGATACGGTGTGTGTTTTCAATAGGTGGCACGCTGATAGCCGGCACCGTATGGGAACCAAAGCTGGCGCCCTTCTCCAGGTAATTGAGCATTTTACTGCTCACGTCCAGGCCGATGTTATGCTGCGCTTCTTCTGTGCTTCCGCCGATATGCGGCGTCAGGATTACGTTGGATAATTTTTGCAGCGGTGTACTGAATGCGGCGCCATTCTTCTCCGGTTCTACCGGGAATACGTCGATGGCGGCGCCGGACAGACGGCCGCTTTCCAGTGCGTCTTTCAGCGCTTCCAGGTCTACTACTTCACCGCGGGCATAGTTAATAAAGATAGCGCCGGGTTTTGCATCTGCCAGCACTTCTGCGGTGATCATATTCGCCGTGGTTTTGCTGGAAGGTACGTGCAGGGAAACAATATCGGCCTTGTTGAAGAGTTCTTTCAGGGTGCGCTGCTGTTCTGCATTACCGAGTGGCAGTTTGGTTTCTGCATCGTAATAGATTACGTTCATCCCCATCCCTTCTGCCAGCACGCTCACCTGGCTACCGATGTTGCCGTAACCTACAATCCCCAGTGTTTTACCTCTTAGCTCATAGCTGCCGGTGGCTTCTTTCAGCCAGATGCCGTTATGTGCGGCATTGTTTTTATCCACGATACGGCGGATGAGGATAATAGACAAGCCTATTACCAGCTCAGCCACTGAACGGGTATTGGAATAAGGTGCGTTAAAAACGGTTACACCGTGTTCTGTAGCAGCTTTCAGGTCAACCTGGTTGGTACCGATACAGAAACAACCAATGGCCTGCAGTTTCCTGGCCGATTCCAGCACTTTACGGGTAACTTTGGTTTTGGATCGGATGCCCAGTAGATGAACGTCCTTGATTTCATTGATAAGATCCTCTTCACTCAGCGCGCCCGATAGTTTGCGCACCTGGTATCCTGCCGTGGTAAATTCTGCCACCGCAGCATCGCTGATGTTCTCTAATAATAAAATGCTGATCTTCTCTTTCGGATAACTTGTCGACTTTTGCTGGTCCATAATATTATACTAAGTTATATATGTATCTCTGTGTTGCAATTGGCTTAATAATTGCTGATAGCGGGGAAACAGGGCACAAACCTACTCGAAGTTGAGGAATATTCAAATAGCAGGGGAATCAAATTCGATTTTATCAAAAAAACAGAACAATCAGAGCTAATTTTTAAAGTTTTTCTCGCTTTTTTGCTTAAAAATCAATTAAAAGAATCACAAATCACTGTTTTTATTTGGCAGTCTTTTACTTTGAGTCTAAATTTAGCGCTTTGTATTTTTTGGGTAGAAAATTGAATTAAGAAAGTAGTCACAACTCCTCTAATGAAGCGATTGAAAGCATTAAGTATTATCTTAACCATATCGGGTATTGCAATTATCTCCAGCTGTCAGAGCAATGCAGCAAGAAGGGAAGAAAGTAAAAGGAAAGCAGCAGCAGATTCAGTACGCTTTACTATAGGACTATCAGCCGCGGAAAAAGAAGCCATCCTTAAATCGCCGCGTACGAAACAAATGCAACAGGAACTGGAAGCGTTTTACAACGGGAAGCTGCTACGCAGCGGCTTTAACGGCTCCATCATAGTGGCAAGGAAAGGGGTGGTTATCTTTGAAAAATATCATGGCTATGAAAACTCCCGGACTAAAACACCGGTGATAGATAGTTCTTCTTTTCAACTGGCTTCTGTAACAAAAACCTTTACCGGCGCAGCAGTGATGTGGCTGGTACAAAATGAGAAGCTGAGCCTGGAAGATTCCCTGCAAAAATTCTTTCCCGAATTTCCTTATAAAGGAATCAATGTCCGTATGCTCCTGAACCACCGGAGCGGCCTGCCTAACTATCTTTATTTCTGCGATAGCTTATGGAAAGAGGAAGCCAACTTTATTACCAATGGTGAGGTGATCAAATTAATGGAACAACATAAGCCCGCCATGCAACATTTGCCGGGTACGCATTTCCAGTATTGCAACACCAACTATCTCCTCCTTGCTTCTATTATTGAAAAGGTAAGCGGACAAAAATATGCCGACTTCATGCAGCAAACCATTTTCGGGCCACTGCATATGACCAGCACTTTTGTATACGACCCCTCCTCTGCTGTGCGCGTACATCAAACCCAGAGCCATAAATATAACGGACAGTTTGAACCAGATACTTATTTCGACGGCGTAATGGGCGATAAAGGCATTTACAGCAGTGCCAGGGATATGCTCAAATGGGACCAGGCGCTTTATTCCGGCCAGTTCCTGAATGAAGCAACCTTAAAGGCCGCCTACACGCCTTACAGCAATGAGAAACCAGGTGTCCGCAATTACGGACTGGGATGGCGGCTCATGGTGTATCCCGACAGCACAAAAAATATCATTTATCACAACGGCTGGTGGCATGGTAACAATACGGTGTTCTACCGTTTCATACAGGATTCTACCACTCTTGTTATCTTAGGAAACAAATACAACCGCGGTATTTACCAGGCAGTAAAACCTATACGTGATATCATTGGTCATGGTGATGGTGAAGAAGCGGGAGAAGAATAAACAGTTAAACATCTTACTATAAAAAAACCAGCATAGCTTGTATAAGTTATGCTGGTTTTTTTTAGTGAGATGTGTTACTATCCATGCTTTCTGTTGGGTAGCACGTTATCGCGGGTCCATATTATTTCGCCGGTAAATGCATGGCTCCGGACCGGGCATGCTTCTTTCAGGCAATAGTGGCAACAGGAAGGAATACAGGGATCCATATGAATAAAAAACTCCACCTCGCTGCCCGCAAACCCTTCATTCACGAGCTTTTCAATCTTCTTCATTTCATCGTGCGCATCATTCAGCTCCAGGTAGTAAGGCAGTGTTACATGGCAATCAATATGATAATTGTTACCATATTGCTGCACACGCATATTATGAATATCAATCCAGTTCTCCCTCCGGTGGGCCGATAAGATAGTGATCACCTTGTCTACTATTTTCATATCCGTTTCATCCATTAACCCGGAAATAGAACGGCGTAACAACTGGTATCCCTTGCCGAGGATCAATCCGCCCATCACCAGTGATACTGCCGGGTCCAGCCAGGTCCAGCCGGTGAAATGAATAACAATCAACGCTGCAATCAACCCGGCGCTGCTGTATACATCGGTCATGATATGCTGTCCGTTTCCCGAAATAGTAATAGAAGAAAGCTGCTTGCCGGAGCGCACCAGGTACAGTCCCAGCAGCAGGTTGGCTACAGTGGTAGCACCCAATACCCATAAACCGCTTTCTATCCGGTGCAGTTCGCGCGGCATGATAAAATACTGGAACGTTTTTACAAGGATCAACACGCCGGCGATAAAGATCATAGCGCCTTCAAAGCCGATCGAAAAGAACTCCACTTTGCCATGCCCGTAAGGATGATTGGCATCTTTCGGCTGACTGGCGAGGTAAATACTATAGCAGGCAAAACCTCCCGCCACCACGTTGATAATGGATTCCAGGGCATCAGAAAGGATGGCCACCGAATGAGTCATAAAGTACGCCGAGAATTTCGCCACCGTTAGAATAAAGCTAACAATCAGCGACACCAGTATGACGCGCAGTTCTTTTTTTAGCAAAGGTTCAGTTTTGTGTAATAGTAAAGGGCAAAGGTAAAGGATTATTGGCGTTTGAAAACCACTCCGGGTATTAATAAAAACATAACATAAGGCATGCTGATAAAGCAGTTGCAGCTATTACATTTGCGATAATGCCACGGCATACTATGAAAAAACTGTACTAACCCTTATAAACGTACGAAAATGACCGGTAGTGAATTACATGCCCAATCTGTAATCAATAAAATTTTCGACCTGTATAATACATATGGCCACCAGGAATATGGTGAGCAGGTAACGATGCTGATGCATATGATGCAAGCGGCGCTGATAGCAGAAAGCACCGGCTTTGACGATGAAATGATCGTTGCCGCATTCCTGCACGACATTGGCCACTTTTTTGAAAATGCCCCCCAGATGGGCGGTCTCGGTACCCGCGCACACGACGACCTGGGCAGCGCTTTCCTGCTGGAATGCGGCTTTCCGGAGCGGATGGCACAGCTGGTAGGCAGCCATGTTGCAGCGAAACGCTACCTCACCTGGTCCGACAGCGCCTATTACGACACACTCTCTGAAGCCAGCAAACAAACCCTGGAATACCAGGGTGGCCCCATGAGCGAAGAAGAGGCGCTGGCATTCCGCAGCGATCCATTATTTCATCAATACATCCAGATCAGGATCTGGGATGATATGGGCAAGGAAACGGATATGCCGGTAAATCCCGAAGACGTAGAGCGGATGCGCGAGAAAACGCTTGCTTACCTGCTGGCAAACAGCACTTCTGATAATAATTAGCACCTGTGTATTAAATTGCAGGTCTATGGATCTGCGCGCTGAAATTTTATCGGAGCACTCCCGTGCCCAATCACTCCGCATTGCTGCATGGATAGGCCCTCATCCGGAGCGGTTTGCCGCATTGATACATTTATTCCTGCACGACGAATACCGCGTGGTACAGCGGGCAGCGTGGATTGTGAGCTTTGTGGCAGAAAGGCACCCGGAGTTGCTTGCCCCTCACCTGCCGGCGATGGTAGCCAGGATGGAGGAAACAGGTATGCCTGTGGCAGTGAGGAGGAATGTATTAAGGGTATTGCAATACCTGCGCATCCCTGAGTCCCTGCAAGGGCCGGTGATGAACCGTTGTTTTGCCTTCCTGGAAGATCCGCTGGAAACCGTAGCGGTGAAAGCATTTTCCATGACGATACTGGCTAACCTGGCAAAAGATTATCCCGACATCAAAAACGAGATCCGGCTGCTGATAGCAGCAGAGCTGGAAAATAATCCCACGCCTGGCATCCGTTCCAGGGCGCGGAGAGTGTTGAAAGAAATACAATAGCGGGTTACACGCTAAAAGCAAAAGCAGCGCAACAAGGTATAATACCCTGCTGTGCTGCTTTTTTAATGTGATATAACCATCGGCTATGCGTTAGCATCTCCTGCTGCGTCAGCGGCTGGAGGCGTAACGGGCGCCTTTGCTTCTCTCGGTTCTCTTGGCTCCCTCGGTTCCTTGGGTTCTCTTGGTTCCTTAGGTTCTTTTTCCTTCTTTTTCGCTGCTTTAGGAGCAAAGATGGCGATCATACGCTTACCTTCCATGGTAGGCATACTTTCCAGACCACCTACTTCTGCCAGCCTTTCAGCAAACTTCAGGAGAATCAATTCACCACGTTCCTTAAACATGATAGCACGTCCTTTAAACTGTACATAGGTTTTTACCTTGTTACCGTCTTTCAGGAAGCTTTCAGCATGTTTCGCTTTAAAATCGAAGTCATGGTCGTCGGTGTTAGGCGTAAAGCGAATTTCTTTCACTTCACTTTTGTGCGCCTTCGCCTTCATTTCCTTTTCCTTCTTTTTCTTTTCGTAGAGGAATTTATTGTAGTCGATGATACGACAAACGGGAGGCACAGCATTCGGGGAAATCTCCACCAGGTCTAAACCCTGTTCCTCAGCCATACGCAGCGCATCCTCTGTTTTGTAGACACCTACCTCAATATTTTCACCTACAAGTCGTACCTCAGGAACGCGTATCATCCTGTTAGTGCGATGTTCTTGTTGTTGTTCCCTGCGGAAGTTGGGGTTTCTTCCCCGGTTGTTGCCGCCAAAACTGCTTGGTCTGGGTCTTTGTTGCATTAAGAAAAATAAAATTAATTAATTAATTGTCCATTTAGTCCGTGGTCCACATATCGTCCAGGGACCAAAAACAATCTTTACAAAAATACGGGGAAAATTACAGCAATTAACATACCTCAATCGAGTAATGTTCATTGTTTTATATACCTTTTTTCCACATTTATGCGATGTTATTCAATTGGCTTCCGGTTTGCTACCTCTTCGTTTATCATAGTGGTAAACTGCCCGAGTTGCATAGTTCCCAAATCACCTTTTGACTGACGACGAACGGCTACTACATTATCGGCTGCTTCTTTTTCACCGAGTACGAGCATGTACGGAATCTTTGCCAGCTCTGCTTCCCGGATCTTCTTACCTATTTTTTCGCTTCTGTCATCTATTTCAGCGCGAATTTCCGCTTTTTTTAGCAATTCTGCTACTTTTTCTGCATACGCCTGGCTTTTATCACTGATAGGCAGGATCTTCACCTGTGTTGGCGCTAACCACAACGGGAATTTACCGGCACAGTGTTCGATCAGTACAGCAATAAAGCGTTCCAGTGAACCAAATGGCGCACGGTGGATCATTACCGGACGGTGTTTCTGGTTATCGGCCCCGATGTACTCCAGTTCAAAGCGTTCCGGCAGGTTATAATCCACCTGGATGGTACCGAGCTGCCATTTGCGGCCCAGTGCATCCTTCACCATGAAGTCGAGCTTAGGACCATAGAAAGCCGCTTCGCCATATTCCACTACGGTGTTAAGGCCCTTTTCTGCTGCAGACTCAATAATGGCCTGTTCCGCCAGATCCCAGTTTTCATCGGTTCCGATGTACTTGCTGCGGTCGTCTTTATCGCGCAGCGAGATCTGGGCAGTGAAATCCGTAAAGCTAAGGCTGTTGAATACATACATCACCAGGTCTATCACTTTCTGGAATTCTTCCTTCACCTGGTCCGGACGGCAAAACAGATGCGCATCATCCTGGGTAAATCCTCTTACACGGGTAAGGCCATGCAGTTCACCATGCTGCTCATAACGGTATACGGTACCGAATTCGGCAAAACGCACGGGTAAGTCTTTGTACGACTTTGGCGATACCTTATACAGCTCGCAGTGATGCGGGCAGTTCATGGGTTTCAGCATAAACTCCTCACCTTCTTCCGGTGTATGGATCGGCTGAAAACTGTCTTTACCATATTTTTCGTAGTGACCGGAAGTCACGTACAGATTTTTATTCCCGATATGCGGTGTTACTACCGGCAGGTAACCGCTGGCCAGCTGGGCTTCCTGGAGGAAACGCTGCAGGCGTTCGCGCAACATGGCGCCTTTGGGTAACCACATCGGTAAACCCAAACCTACTTTTTCAGAGAAGGCAAACAGTTCCAGTTCCTTACCCAGTTTACGGTGATCACGTTTCTTGGCTTCCTCTATCAGGGCCAGGTATTCATCCAGCTCTTTCTGATTAGGGAAGGTGATGCCGTAGATGCGGGTAAGCATCTTATTTTTTTCACTGCCACGCCAGTAAGCGCCTGCAATGCTGGTAAGCTTGATGGATTTGATAAAGCCGGTATTCGGAATGTGCGGTCCGCGGCAAAGATCTGTGAATCCGCCCTGGGTATAGAAAGTGATGCTTCCATCAGGTAATTCATTGATCGTTTCTATTTTATACGGATCGCCTTTTTCAGTAAAATAAGTCAGTGCATCTGCCTTACTTACTTCTTTGCGCACGTATTCGCTGTTGTGTTTAGACAGCTCCACCATTTTTGCTTCGATCGCTTTCAGATCTTCTTCAGAAATGGTGCGGTCGCCCAAATCAATATCGTAATAGAATCCGTTTTCAATTGAAGGGCCATAGCCGAGTTTTACGCCGGGGTACAGGGCTTCCAGTGCTTCGGCCATCAGATGCGCCGAGGAATGCCACATTGTTGCTTTACCATCCTTATCCACCCACGTCAGCAGCTGCAGCGTGCTATCCGTCAAAATCGGGCGTGTAGCATCCACTACCTGCCCGTTAACATTTGCTGCCAATACTTTGCGTGCCAATCCTTCGCTGATGGATTTGGCAATGTCCAATGCAGTTACTCCTGATTCATACTGACGAACTGCGCCATCCGGAAAAGTGATATTTATCATACGTTTTGCTGTTAGCGCCATACTTTTTCATATGGGCTATATTTCCTTTATAAAATGTTTGCGAAGTTAAGAAATAGTTTGTTAGCATTTAGATAACCATGTCCTTGAACTTAAGGATTTTAAAAATAAATATTTATACAGCGGTGTGAACACAGTTGAATTATACATTTATAATTACAAATCATTACAACAAAGGTACTATTACTTATCGCTGCCGCAATACCCAGGCATCCGTCCTTATAGGATAAGCCGTAGATAACCCGTATATAAGCCGTAGTTAAGCCGTATATAAGCCATACCTATAAGATACGGTTTATCTATGGTTTATCAGTGTCTTTATTACAAGTGTAATATAAGGTTTGTAAAAGTCTCCTCTGCGTAGGACTAGTTCCATAGTCGGGTAACATCTGCAGAATCATCGGGCATATGAGGCTCAAAATCCTTTCGGGAGTACAATCCAGGCAATAATCCAAGTGCTGTTCTTAGCTCATTTATTTCAAAATATCATTCGTACTTAAAAGATAATAATGGGAAATCGCATTTGATATATTTAAAAGAAATATCTGTAATAATTGCGATATCGGAATAAAGAATAAATTAATTTTAATCCTGTAATAAAAAAACATTACATATGACAATTGGAAACTTAAAACTGTATGACATCTTCCGCAAGGATTTGCATTTGTCGGACGACAAAGCCCTGGAAGTTGTAAACGCGCTGGATGATCATTATGAGAGGAAATCATCCGCGAAAATTGAGCAACTGGCTAATAAAGGCGAGTTGTTGGCCGTTAAAAACGAACTAAAGCAGGACATCCACACGCTCGCCACCAGGATGGATCTGATGGCCACTAAAGAGGAGTTATCAGAGGTTAAAAACGAACTTAAGCAGGAAATCCACACGCTTGCTACCCGCATGGATCTGATGGCCACTAAAGAGGAGCTGTCGGCTGTTAAAACAGGGTTAACGCTGGATATCCAAAAGGTCAAATCGGAATTGACGGTGGACATCCAAAAAGTTAAAACGGACTTGACGATGGATATCCAGAAGGTTAAATCAGAATTGACTGACACGATCAACCATGTCAAAGCAAAGCTGATCAACACGATTCACAAATCGGTACACTACGCCGCCATTGCCCAGTTTATTGCTATAGTGGCTGCTTTGGCAGGAATCATCAGGTACTGCCTGGTAAGATAATGCCCCCCTACTATCACCCCATTTGTATGTACTATCACCCTTCCTGAATTTACCGTACTATCACCCCTTTGAATTCCGGATCAGAACTTAAAGTTATACGTCACCGACGGTAACACCGGAAACAACGATACCTGCTTCGCACTCACCTTCAACGTGCCATCTACCGCACTCCCCTCCTGGTCAAAGTAAATGAAATAAGGATTTTTCCTGCTGTAAACATTATACACAGAAAACGTCCAGCTGCCTTTAACACGCTTATTGGGCCTTTTAGACACCGGCGTGTATATAGCCGACAGGTCCAGCCGGTGATAGGCATCCAACCTGTAAGAGTTAATGCTGCCGTAACCCTGTACCAGCGTGCCTTCTATAAAATAGAACTTTTCCGGTAACGTAGTGGTGTTACCGCTGCCGTAAATAAACACAGCCGACACAGTCCACCGTTTACTCAGGTCGTAAGTGCCTACCAGCGACAAATCATGACGGCGATCGTACTTTGCGGGATAACGGTTGCCATCATTCAGCGCAGGAAATTGCCGCCACGTCCAGGCCAGCGTATAACCCAGCCAGCCGGTAAACCGCCCCTTCTTTTTGTTTACAAATAATTCCATTCCATAAGCCTCGCCCTTCCCAAAAACGAAGTCCAGTTCCGGGTCATTCAAGGAAGGCGTATATCCTTCCCGGTATTCAATCTGGTTTTGCAGGCTCTTGTAGTATACCTCTGCAGAGGCTTCATACATATTGTTATTGAAGTTGCGGAAGTACCCGGCGGAATATTGCCAGGAAATCTGCGGCTGCACCAGGTAAGTGCTGGGCACCCAAACGTCTGTAGGCAAAGTAGTTCCGGCATTGGATACGAGGTGAATAAACTGGTAATTACGGGTGGCAGAAGCTTTTACGGAGCTTTCCTCGTTCCACGACCATCGCAGGAGGATCCGCGGCTCAAAGCCACCATGACGGGATATCGGTTGCCAGCGCCGGTACACGATACTATCTGTTTTATTCCCGGCGGCATCACGGGTGTAGCGGGTATAGGGGCCTATCTGCATAAAACCGCTGTAGCGCACGCCCACGTTCAGCTGCAGCCGGGGAGATATTTCCCAGTCGTCCATCAGGTACAACGCTACTTCATGGGCATATTTCTTAAACACGTTCTCCGGGGAGAACCTGGTGGAATCCTGCTCCCCGCTGATGGTAGACGGCGTAAAAGTGTGATAGATATAGTTGCCGCCAAAACGGATGTGGTGCTTTACATGCGCATAGTAATCGAAATCTGTTTTCAGGTTCATATCGCTGATGCCGGAAGACAACCTGATATCAAAATTATTCTGCAGCGCGCTGAACTGAAATTTATAATCATTGTAGATGAGGGAAGTATTGGCAAACAGCTTCTGACTGAATACATGATTCCATCGCAAAGTAGCCGTGGTATTACCCCAGGGAATCTTTACATCAAAAGAGCGGTCCTGGTTATTAAAGCTGAATACATCTTTCCCAAGATAACCGCTCAGGTAAATACGGTCTTTATCAGAAATAGCGTAGTTCATCTTTACATTCAGATCGTAGAAGTAATAACCCGAACCCTTATACGAAGTATTATTAATGAATGGTTTTGTAACGAGGTCGATATAGGTTCGGCGGCCGCTGACGATAAAGGAGGCTTTATCTTTTTTCAGTGGTCCCTGGAAAGACAACCGGGAAGAGATCAGCCCTATTCCCCCTTCTCCCTGGAAATTTTTATTATTCCCCTCCTTCATGGCGATATCCGCCACAGACGACAACCGGCCGCCATAATTGGCTGGCATACCACCTTTGATGAGGGTGGTGCTCCGGATGGCATCTGCATTAAACACAGAGAAAAAGCCAAAGAGATGGCCTGTATTATACACCGGGGCTTCATCGAGCAGGATAAGATTTTGATCGGCTCCGCCACCACGCACATAAAAACCGGCATTGCCTTCACCGGCGGCCTGTACGCCCGGCATAAGCTGCAGGGCTTTGAGCACGTCCACCTCTCCCATTAATGCGGGCAGTTTCTTTATCTGTACCGCCGTTAACTCCGCCTTGCCCATGTCAGTACTTTTTACATTGGCGTCTTTTCTTTTGTCGGTGACCACCACTTCCTTTGCCTGGTACGAACGTGGGTACAGTTGCAGGTGCTGGGTGGTATTCCCATCCAGGGTAAGTGCTACTGCTTTGGATTCATAGCCCAGAAAAGAATACAGCAGGATGTAATTGCCGGCCGGCAGGGTGATAGAATAAAATCCGTAGTTGTTGGTATGTACCCCGTTCGTGGAATGCAGCACCTGCACGGTGGCGCCGGGGAGTGATTCACCATTGGTACTGTCTTTAATAAAACCGCTTACGGTAAATTGCTGTCCCGCTGTTTCATTGAAGAAACATAGCAAAAAGAAGAACAATAAAAAGGAACTATATCGTGTGAACATACCGTAAATCATGAGCAGCAAATGCAAAAGTAATTTACGATTTACTGCGCACGATCCAACGATTACTTATTATTTATAGCTCAGGCTATCTTTGGTTTCACCGCAGGTGAGCATCTTATGACCGAAGTAAGGATTCTGTATGTCTGCCTTGTCGCTGAGCCAGTAAGCGCCTTTGTCATCAAAGGCCATCGGGCAATACTGGTGATAAATAGTATGACCTTTCAGGCCCGTATTCTTCACAAGGTCGAACAGCATATCGGATACCATCTGGAAAGCCGCTCTTTTACCATCGAGTTCTGTTTCCCCTGCCAGCCCGGCTAGTTCGGCGCTTACGCTGCCGGTGATGCCGGTAATATTGGCCAGGTGGCTGCTATCCATCTGTAAAAGGTTCACCGGGAGGCTGTCCACATGCCCTTTGAGCTCCGCTGCAGCGGTGTTGGCAGCGGTGCTATCGGCCTGTACCAGCGCATCCGAAAGTTTATAATACGATTGCATAGTGGCGCCGAGTGAGTCGTAAAATACCTGGCTATATGGTGCCTGTAACGCGGTGGAAGCGCCTGCCGCTGCTGCCTCCTCCTTCGGGGCGGCCTGCTGGTTGCAGGCAAACAGGGCCGCACTCAGCATCAGTAAGCCAACCGGAACGCATACTTTAAAATTCATAATCTTACACTTTGCAACAAAACTAAATAAAATGACCGGATTGTTTCTCAGGAGTACTGAATTTGAGTAGGTTAAAGTCCGCATTTTTCCTTAACTTTGCACGTTTTTTATCCAATTTTTTTATTTTTTATGTTGATCGCATTACAGGACATTACGTTTGAGTTTGGGTCCAGGGTTATTCTGGAAAATTCCTCGTGGCATATAGAACCGGGCGACCGTGTGGGGCTTATCGGGTTGAATGGTACCGGCAAATCTACCCTGTTGCGCATTATCAATGGGGAATATTCCATTTCCAAAGGAAGTGTTAATAAAAGTAAAAGTCTGACGATTGGCTTCTTTAACCAGGACCTGCTCAGCTTTGAAACCGATGAATCTATCCTTACCGTAGGCATGATGGCCTTTGGCAAAGCGCTGGAGCTGGAGAAAGACATTGAGCGTATTACCCGGGAACTGGAAGACAGCCAGACAGAAGAACTGTTGCACGAATTCAGCGATAAACTGCATGAATTTGAAGCGCTCGACGGCTACAACATGAAACACAAAACGGCACAGGTGCTGGAAGGTCTTGGTTTTACCACCTCCGACCTGGAACGGCCATACAGCCAGTTTTCCGGTGGATGGCGCATGCGTGTGCTCCTGGCCCGTCTTATCCTGCAGCAGCCGGATGTGCTGATGCTCGATGAGCCCACGAACCACCTGGATCTTCCCTCCATCGAATGGCTGGAAAGGTACCTGGTAGGTTACAACGGCGCCGTGATCATTGTATCGCATGACCGTTTCTTCCTGGACCGTATGGTGAACAAGATCGTGGAAGTATACCAGCAGCAGCTGCATCACTACGCCGGTTCTTACGCCGACTATGAAGTGGAAAAGGAACTGCGCCGCGAAATGCAGCAACGTGCTTACGAAAACCAGCAGGACTATATCCGCCAGCAGGAACGTTTTATTGAGCGCTTTAAAGCCAAAGCGTCCAAAGCAGCCCAGGCACAGAGTATCGCCAAAAGGCTCGATAAACTGGAGCGTGTGGAACAAACCGATAACGGTCCCTCTAAAATTAAAATCAACTTCACCGTAGATAAAACGCCTGGTAAGATCTTATGTACCCTGAATAACATCAGTAAAAGCTTCGGTAAGATAGAGATCTTAAAAAATACCAGCGCAGAAATCAACCGTGGCGACAAAATAGCCTTAATCGGCGCCAATGGTAAGGGTAAATCTACCCTGCTGCGGATCATCTTTGGTATGGAGCCGATGGAAGGTGAACGGGTACCCGGTCATAACGTGGTAACCAGCTTCTATGCACAGCACCAGCTGGAATCACTGGACATGAACAGCGAAATACTGGATGAACTGAAAAACTTTGGCAGCGGCCGTACAGAGCTGGAACTACGCCAGTTGTTAGGTTGCTTCCTCTTTACCGGCGATGATGTATTTAAAAAGATCAAGATCCTGTCCGGAGGTGAAAAGGCCCGTGTGGCGCTGGCAAAAACCATTATCAGCCAGGCCAACTTCCTGATGCTGGATGAGCCCACGAACCACCTGGACATGAACTCCGTGCAAATGCTGATAGATGCCCTCAACAAATACGACGGCAGCCTGGTACTGGTATCGCACGACCGTTACTTCGTAAGCCAGACCGCCAACAAGATCTGGGAAATCGTTGACGGTGAAATCAAGGAGTTCAAAGGTACCTACAACGAATACGAAGAGTGGAAAAAGAGAATGGCTGCCCAGCAACAGCCCGGCAATGCCAAAGCCACTAACAATAACGCAGATACGAAAAAAGAAAGCCGCCAGCAAGCCTCCGCTCCTGCTGCAGATGCAGGCAAAGGCGCTATTAACAAAGACGTACAGCGTGAACTGCAGAAACAACAAAAACAGTTTTCACAGGTAGAAGGCCAGGTGGCCAGCCTGAAGGAACGTAAAGCCGGCCTGGAAGCCAGCCTGGGTTCTCCTGAAATCTATAACGATAAAGCTAAATTTGCCCAGGTAGAAAGCGAATACCAGGATGTTCAGAAATACCTGGACAGGGCCAATCAGCAATATGAGCAATTATTTGAGAAAATAATGCAGCTGGAAGCGAACCTTATCAGTTAGTAATTTTGTTATACAGGTATCTTTCGGGATACCTGTATAACAACACTTAAACCCTTTCTGAAGTATGCAAAAAATACTGGTTGTTGAAGACGAAGTTAAAGTAGCCAATGCCGTGAAGAAAGGACTGGAAGAAAACGGTTTTGATGTAGATGTGGCCTACGACGGACGTATAGGCAAAGGATTGGCCACCAGCAACGATTACGACCTGGTGATCCTGGACCTCAACCTGCCCCACAACAACGGCTACGAGCTGTGTGAAGTAATCCGCCATAAAAACAACCGCGTTCCCGTGATCATGCTCACTGCACTTGGTGGCATGGAAGACAAAATGCAGGCTTTTGAGCTGGGTGCGGACGACTACCTCGTTAAGCCTTTCGACTTCCGCGAACTGCTGGCGCGTATCCGGGTATTCCTGAAAAGAGCCGGCTCCGATGCCACTCACGGTACCCAATACAAAATCAGCATCGCCGACCTGGAAATAGACCGGGAGAAAAAAGACGTAACCCGTGGCGGCAAAAAAATTGCCCTCACCGCCAAAGAATACCAGCTGCTGGAATTTCTGGCCATGCATAAAGGCAAGGTTATCTCTAAAATCACCATCGCCGAAAAAGTATGGGATATCGACTTCGATACCGGTACCAACGTGATTGAAGTGTACATGAACTTCCTCCGCAAAAAAATTGACAAAGATTTTGATCAGAAACTCCTGCACACCAAAACAGGTATGGGTTATTATCTTTCTGAAGAATAACACGCCCGGTTGAAAATCAAATATAAAATAGCGCTTTATTATACCCTCTCGGCCACGCTGATGCTCGTTGCATTTGCCGTGCTGGCGTATTATTTCTCCGCCAAATCACGGAAGGCGGAATACCTGGAAAGACTGGAATACCGCGCCCGCTCCATTGCCAACGTGATTATTGAAGACGGCAACGTAAAGGTGGATTTGCTGCGGAAACTGGACCGGACCACCTTCCAGGATCTTTATAAAGAAACGATCCTCGTATACAACCCCAGTTACGACCTGCTGTACAGTAATCTGAAAGATACCACCATCCGCACACATCCCAGTTTACTCGACTACATCAAAGAGAATAAACTGTACAGCTACGACAAAGGCAGCGGTGAAGTTGTAGGCGTTTATTATACAGAAGGCAATGTGTCTGTCATCGTAATTGTATCTTCCTTTGATAAATATGGTTTTCAAAACCTGCAGAACCTCAGCCAGATCCTGCTGCTGGAGCTGATTACCGCCGTGATAGTGCTGGTGGGCGTAGGTTACTTTTTTGCCCGTAAAATGGTGCAGCCTATCGATCAGCTGGTACAACAGGTAGATAGTATCAATGCCAACAACATGCAGGATACACAGGTAGCCGTGAAAGGGAAAGATGAAATAGCTAAGCTGGGCGCCAACTTCAACACCATGCTGCAACGTCTTAGCGAATCGTTCCATCTGCAAAAAAGCTTTGTGAGCAATGCCTCCCATGAGCTGCGTACTCCCCTGGCAGCCATCATCAGCCAGTTACAGGTGGCATTATCCAAAGACCGCAGCAAAGAAGAATACCTGGTACTACTTACCTCCGTGCTGGAAGATGCAGAGAACCTCTCCGACCTTTCCAACGGCCTGTTGCAACTGGCACAGTCAGAAATGCGGCAACAGGAATTTGTATTGGGTAATGTAAGGATCGATGAATTACTGATGGAGATGACCACCCTGATCCGGTTGAAACAAAAAACCTCCAGCAAAGTAGAGATCCAGTTTATGAAAGTGCCCGATAATGATTTGCTGGTAACCTGTTATGGAAACGAGAATTTGTTAAAGGTACTTTTCCTGAACCTGATCGATAATGCGTGTAAGTTTTCCGAAAATAACACGGCGCATGTGTCGATAGATTTTTACACGCAGCATATCCTTGTACAGATAAAAGATTCCGGCATCGGTATTCCACCGGACGACATTAACAAAATATTTGAACCCTTTTACCGTGGTCAGAATGCCCTTCAGATCCGCGGTCATGGCCTGGGTTTATCTATCTGTAAAAAAATTGTGCAGATCCACAACGGCCACATTACCGTTACTTCCAACCCGGAAGGTGGCACCACTTTCTCCGTGATCCTCCCACATGTTTAAATTTCTTTTAAGTTTTTTTTAATCTTCCTTAAAGGCCGCTTTAATTCACCTTTCTGAGCTTTGTGCCATGAAATCTGGCATTATGCGAACTATCAGGATGCTGTTCCTAACAGCGTGTATTTCCGGCCTGGGCTATATTCAACATGCACAGGCGCAAATCACTTCTCAACCTGTCACCTTGCAGGCAGTGGAAGATTCATTTCTTACAAAAAACTATTTATTACTGGCGCAACGCTACCAGGTAGACGCTTCCAAGGCGCTGATCCGGCAGGCGAAGATGTGGAACAACCCCTCCTTCAGCACCGTACTGGGTTTTGGCAGCACCAATAATTTCAAGCCGTTTAATGTGGGCGCCGGTGGCGAAACACAATACAACCTGGATCAGCTCATCCAGCTGGCAGGCAAACGGAATAAAACCATACAACTGGCGGCAGCAGCAGCTAAAATGAGCGAAGCCAACTTCGATGAACTGGTGCGCACCCTCCGCTTACAACTCCGGGAAAACTTCTACAATGTATACTACCAGCAACAGAGCGAAACCGTGTTGAAAGAACAGCTGGATAACCTGCAGAAAATTGTGGATGCATATGTAACGGCAGATAAAAAAGGAAGCGTGGCCCACGCAGATCTCGTAAGGCTACAGGCATTACAGGTAGGCATTGAAAACGACTTTGCCGATCTGAAACAACAGGAATTGGAATCACAGAAAAACCTGCAACAGTTGTTACATACCAGTGTTTTTTATGAAGCCCGGCTGCAACCTGCGGACCTGGCTTCATATAACCTGGATAAGATCCAGCTGCAACCGCTGCTCGACAGCGTAGCGCAGAACAGGCCGGATGTACGGATGGCCGACATGCAGTATCAAACCGCACAGCTGAACTACCGCCTTCAGAAATCAATGGCAGTACCGGACCTTCATGTAGGCGCCACCTACGACAAACAAGGCAGTTACACACCTAATTTCGTGGGACTCACACTGGGTATTGACTTACCCACCTGGAACCGTAACCAGGGAAATATCCGCGCAGCGCAGCTCCAGATCGGGTCAGAGCAACAACAACTGCTGCAACAACAATCCATCGCACAATCGGAAGTGCTGAATGCTTATCAGCGCATATTAGCACTGGAAAAGCGTTACAAAGGATTTGACCTGCACCAGTTCCAGGGAGAATTTGATACCCTGATTGCAGAAGTGGCAAAGAATTTCAGCAAAGGAAATATCTCCCTTCTTCAATTCATCGATTACTTCAACAGTTACAGCGATAACGCAAAAAATATCAACAAGTTTTTATCCAACCGGGTAAATGCCTACGAAGAACTCAACTATGCAACAGGACAAGAATTATTTAAAAATTAAGCGCATGAAACAGCCTTTCCTTTTTATTGGCTTTTCGCTGCTGGCAACCATTCTATGGAGTGGTTGTAAACACAGCCAGGCAGAAGATCAGGAGAAAACCACCTTTGTGCTCAGCGATACCATGCTGAAAAATATCCGTATTGATACGGCACATCTGCAACCAGTGGTGAATGAAGTTCGTTTATCCGGTAAGGTTACCCCCAACGGCGGCAAGGTATTGAAAGTATATCCACTGGTGAGCGGGTATGTGGAAGATATCAAAGTTCAGCTGGGCGACTATGTACAGAAAGGCCAGGTACTGGCCGTTATACACAGTGCTGAAATTGCTGATTACGAAAAGCAGCTGGCACAGGCTAAGTCGGACCGCAACGTGGCAGACAAAAACCTCAAAGTGGCCCAGGACCTGTTCGACAGCCGTTTGAACACAGATAAAGATGTGGTAAATGCCAAAGGAGAAGTACAGAAATCTGATGCAGAAATTAACCGGCTCAACGACCTGTTTAAAATATACCGTAAAGGTAAAGGCGCTACCTACCTGGTAACCGCCCCTATTTCCGGTTATATTATTGAGAAGAATATCAATAATAACATGGAGATACGTACCGATAACAGTTCCAATATTTTCACCATCTCTGAGCTGGACGATGTGTGGGTGATGGCCAATGTTTTTGAAACAGATATCGCACGCATCAAAGAAGGCTATGAAGCAGACGTGGTAACAGTAAGTTACCCTGATCAGCCTTTCCGTGGCAAAATCGACAAGATCTACAACTTCCTGGACCCCGCTACCAAAACCATGCAGGTAAGGATCAGCATCGATAATAAAAACATGCTGCTGAAGCCGGAAATGTTTGCCACAGTATATGTAAAATACCAGGATAACGACCAGAAAATAGCCGTCCCTTCTGCCGCCGTCATCTTTGATAACAGCAAAAATTACGTGCTGGTATTTAAAGACAAATTTAATATAGCCGTACGCGAGGTAGAAGTAGATAAAACAGCTGGTGATATTACTTATATCTCCTCCGGCTTAGCAGCAGAAGAGAAAGTGATCTCCAAAAACCAATTGCTCATTTACGATGCACTTAAAGATTAATCCGGCGATGAAGCAGTTGTTCTCCATAGGAATACTGGCACTGGGCAGTACCCGCCTGCTGGCACAGGAAAAGAAAACGGATAGCATTATCCCGTACACGTTCCATTTTCAGCAAACGCTGGTAACGCAATGGCATCCTGATTTCTCTGCGAAGTACTCAGGCGCCAACAGTTTCCGTACCCATGAAAAAGGGGCTACGTCTATTACCAGTACAGTTTATGCCGGTATCCGTCCGTGGAAGAACTTTGAATTATACGTGAACCCGGAACTCGCCGGTGGTGAAGGTCTCAGCCATGCCACCGGCATTGCGGGTTTCCCGAACGGAGAAACCTTCCGTGTGGGCGATCCTAAACCCAAAATTTACCTGGCCCGCGCTTATGGCGTATATACGTTGCCGTTAACTTCTGCTACAGAAGCGGATGGCGATGATCTGAATCATGTAGGCGGCGTCACTCCTACTCATTATCTGCGGTTTATTGGCGGTAAATACTGCCTCGCGGATTTCTTTGATCAGAATGCGTATAGTCATGATCCCCGCACCCAGTTTATGAACTGGTCGCTGATGAGCAATGCGGCGTGGGACTATCCCGCAGATGTACGCGGTTATACGATGGCACTAACCGTTCAGTACCGGAAAGATAACTGGCTGTTGCAGGCAGCTACCTCCCTGGAGCCGGAAGAAGCCAATGGACCGAAGCTGAACTACCACTATGGTAAATCCAACGGCGAAGTAGTGGAAGTAACGCACATGCATACACTAAATAAGCATGAAGGAAATGTGCGGTTAATGGCATTTATTAACCAGGCCCCTATGGGCAATTATAACGAAGCGGTGAGCGTGGCAAAAGACACACCCGACATCAATTCCGTAAGAAGAGATGGACGCACCAAATATGGTTTCGGTATCAATATAGACCAGGAGCTGACCAACAGCGGCGGCGCTTTCCTGAAAGCATCGTGGAATGATGGTCGTAATGAAACCTGGGCCTATACTGAAATCGACCGTTCCATCAGCGCCGGATGGCTGCAAAACGGCCAGTGCTGGCACCGGGCGCAAGACAATGCCGGCGTAGCGGTGGTGGTAAACGGATTATCAGCAGAGCACCGCAACTACCTTGCTGCAGGCGGCACCGGCTTCATGATCGGCGACGGCCAGCTGAACTACGCACCGGAAATGATCGCCGAAGTTTTCTATCAATGTAACATTACCAGGCTACATATAGCCTTAAGCCCTGACTACCAGTTTGTGATGCACCCTGCCTATAACAGGGACCGCGGACCGGTAAATATCATCGGGTTAAGGACCAGAGTGGCATTCTAAAGAACAGGACTTATGAATAAATTCATTAGAAATATTGTCGCTTTTTCGCTGAGAAACAAACTGTTTGTTTTTATCAGTGTGGCTACGCTGATCGCAGCAGGCATATTCTCATTTTTGCATACGCCCATTGAAGCCTTCCCCGACGTTACCAATACACAGATAGTGATTGTAACCAAATGGAACGGCCGCAGCGCGCAGGAAGTGGAACGCTTTGTAACGCTGCCCATAGAAGTATCTATGAATGCGGTACAGAAGAAAACCAGCGTACGCTCTGTTACCATGTTCGGATTATCTGTAGTAAAGATCATGTTTGACGATGACGTAGAAGATTTCTTCGCCCGGCAACAGGTCAACAACATGTTGCAGAGTATCAGTTTGCCGGAGGGCGCCGATCCCGAAGTACAGCCGCCCTATGGCCCTACCGGTGAGATATTCCGGTACTACCTGAAAAGCAGCAAACGCGACTCCCGCGACCTGCTCACCTGGCAAAACTGGGTGATAGACCGGCAGATCCGCAGCGTGCCCGGTGTTGCCGACGTAGTGGCCTTCGGCGGACAGGAAAAGATCTATGAGATCTCCGCTGACCCGGTAAGACTTGCCAAATACGATATCACGCCACTGGAATTATACCAGGCCGTTACCAAAAGTAATGTGAACGTAGGCGGCGACGTAATTGAAAAGAACGGACAGGCATATGTAGTGCGTGGTATCGGCCTGTTGAACAGTATTCCCGATATCAATAACATCATTGTTCAGAATATCAATGGCGTGCCCCTCCTGGTGAAGGACCTGGCTAACGTACACGAAGCCTCCGCGCCGCGTGTAGGCCAGGTAGGCATAGGCAGCAACGACGACCTGGTAGAAGGCATTGTGGTAATGCGTAAAGGAGAAAATCCGACAGAAGTGCTCGCCCGCCTGAAAGAGAAGCTGAAGGAGCTGAATGAAACCATTTTGCCCGATGATATTAAAATGGAAACGTTCTACGACCGTGATAACCTCATGGAGTTCTGCACCCATACGGTGATGCACAACCTCGCTGAAGGGATCATTTTTGTAACGGTGATCGTATTCCTGTTCATGGCCGACTGGCGCACCACCGTGATTGTATCCATCATTATTCCGCTGGCCCTGTTGTTTGCCTTTATGTGCTTACGCCTGAAAGGCATGAGCGCCAACCTGCTGTCGATGGGGGCGATCGATTTCGGTATCATCATAGATGGCGCCGTGGTAATGGTGGAGGGCATCTTCGTGATGCTGGACCATAAGGCCCACAAGTTTGGCATGGAGCGGTTCAACAAAATGGCGAAGCTGGGCTGGATCAAGCAAACCGGTGGAGAACTGGCCAAAGCCATCTTCTTCTCTAAACTCATTATCATCATCTCCCTGATCCCCATATTTTCTTTCCAGAAAGTAGAAGGTAAAATGTTTTCGCCACTGGCCTGGACGCTGGGATTTGCTTTACTGGGCGCATTACTGTTCACCTTAACACTGGTGCCTGTACTGTGTTCTATACTGCTCAATAAAAACGTGAAAGAGAAAAACAACCCGTTGGTGAATTTCTTTGACCGTTTTGTAATGAAAGGATTCGGATGGACCTACCGGAATAAACGCCTGAGTCTTACGCTGGCACTGGCTTTCATGGTGCTCACCTTTGTTTCCGCCAAATTTCTGGGAACAGAGTTCCTTCCGCAACTGAATGAAGGCTCCCTGTGGGTAACCACCGAACTGCCCATGAGTATGTCGCTCACAGAAAGCACCAAAATGGCGCATGATATCCGCCAGGACCT
This sequence comes from Chitinophaga sp. CCNWYY40, assembly GCF_037483205.1. Taxonomy (NCBI): domain Bacteria; kingdom Pseudomonadati; phylum Bacteroidota; class Chitinophagia; order Chitinophagales; family Chitinophagaceae; genus Chitinophaga; species Chitinophaga sp. CCNWYY40. The sequence goes on along the minus strand of NZ_JBBHLF010000002.1, from coordinate 557,697 downwards.
CGGCGGGTTCCCTGAAGTAAAAAGGGTATTATCGCAGGTAGGCCGCTCCAATGATGGTACAGATCCCAACGGCTTCTACTTTGTACAATACCAGGTAGACCTGGCGCCGAAGGATGAATGGAAACGCAAGATTACACAGGACGAACTGATTTCCCAGATGGAACAGCGCCTGAAGAAATACCCGGGTATCATCCTCAACTTCTCACAACCTATCAGCGACAACGTTTCTGAAGCAGTGGCCGGATTCAAGGCCGCCAACGGTGTGAAGATTTTTGGAGATGACCTCGTGAAGCTGGAATCGCTCTCACAACAGGTAGTAGCGCAATTGAAAACAGTGCAGGGTATTAAAGATCTTGGGGTGATCCGGAATATTGGTCAGCCTGAAATGAGCATCAATCTCGACGACAATAAAATGGCCCAGTATGGCGTAGCCACCGGTGATGCGCAGGCAGTTATTGAAATGGCTATTGGCGGTAAAACGGCTACCCAGCTGTATGAAGGCGAGAAAAAATTCGATATCCGTATCCGTTATGATGAGAACTATCGCAAAACGGAAGATGACCTGGCCAACCTGATGGTGCCTACAATCAACAATAATAAAATACCCCTGAAAGAGATCGCAGAGATCAAAACCATTACGGGACCGGCTTTCATTTACCGCGACAGTAACAAACGTTTTATCGGCGTGAAGTTCTCTGTTCGTGACCGCGACCTCGGCAGCACCATTGCTGAAGCGCAGGCGAAAATCAACCGGGTGGTGAAACTACCGAAAGGCTACAGCATTGGCTGGACGGGTGAATTTGAAAACCAGGTGCGCGCCACACAACGACTGGGACAGGTAGTGCCTATCAGTATCATTGCCATCTTTATGGTGTTGTTTATTATGCTGGGCAGTGTAAAGGATGCAGGGCTGGTGTTAATGAACGTGCCGTTTGCACTGATAGGTGGTATCCTGGCATTGCATGTTACCAATATGAACTTTGGCATCTCCGCAGGTGTGGGTTTCATTGCATTGTTTGGTATCTGTATTCAGAATGGAGTGATCCTCATTTCCGTATTCCATAAAAACCTGGAGGCAAAACTATCGTTGAATGAATCGATTAAACTGGGTGTGCAGAGCCGTATACGGCCGGTGGTGATGACAGCCATGATGGCGGCCATAGGCTTGATTCCGGCAGCTATATCACATGGTATCGGATCTGAAACACAGAAGCCATTGGCCATCGTGGTAATTGGCGGACTTATTACTGCAACAGTACTTACGCTGTTGGTATTCCCGATCATTTTCTACGGTGCTTATAAAAATAAGAAGGATCAGATGTAATGGATTGAATGGCGTGTAGTCGTTTCATTTAGTATGTTATAACTCGAATGGCTACACGTTTACATTTTTAGTTCGCATATAGGTTGATAGAATGGTCATAGAAAAGAAAAGGCCGGAGTGATCCGGCCGATTCAATTTTATGGTCAGCTACTCCGCCCTGCCGAGAAGAAACAACGCGGGGCGGATTTTTTATTCTATTTTTCTCCTTCTGGATTTATTGAACATCAGCCCTTTTTCCACTCCCTTGCGCAGTTCCGCCTGTTGTTCCGGAGGTAATGCGTGGGTGGTTTGGCAGGATTCGCTGCAGCAGCCATCATACTTTTTTGCGCAGGATTCGCATTGAATAAACAGGAGGTGGCATCCATCATTCAGGCAGTTGGTATGCGTATCGCAGGGCGCTCCGCACTGGTGGCAGTGACTGATAATATCATCGCTGATGCGTTCCCCGAGCCTGTCGTCGAATACAAAGTTTTTGCCTTTGAACTTAATGGGAAGTCCTTGCTGACGGGCCTTGTTAGTGTATTCAATAATACCGCCTTCGAGGTGGAATACATTTTTAAAGCCGTTGTGCAGCATGTAAGCCGATGCTTTTTCACAACGGATTCCCCCGGTGCAGTACATGATGATATTCTTGTCTTTTTTATCTGCGAGCATGTCCACCGCCATCGGCAGCTGGTCACGGAAAGTATCTGAGGGCACTTCTATGGCGCCTTCAAAATGTCCGACTTCATACTCATAGTGGTTTCTCATGTCCACGATCACGGTATCCGGATCGGCAGTGAGTTCGTTGAAGGTACCGGCATCCACATAACGGCCACGGTTGGCCATATCGAAGGTGGGATCTTCAATGCCGTCGGCCACGATCTTTTCACGGACTTTGATTTTCAGCACAAAAAAGGATTTGCCGTCATCATCCACGGCAATGTTAAGCCGGATGCCATTAAGGAAGTCGATAGCATACAGTTGTTGCTTAAATGCCTCAAAGTGATGCTCGGGAACGCTCACCTGGGCATTAATGCCTTCGTGTGCTACATAAATACGTCCGAAAGTGCCGAGTTGGAAAAGCGATTCGTACAGTTGATCACGGAATGCCTGTGGATCGGGGATTTTTGCGTACTGGTAGAAAGAAACAGTGACGCGTTTAAACGTTTCATTGGCCAGCCGTACTTTCAGTTCGGCGGCAGATACTCTGTTGTGTAATGCCATAATTGCTTGAAATTTTAAGGACGCCTGCGTCGCGAACAAAACTCCAATCAACCCTCTTTAATCGTAAAAGAACAATTGATTTAGGCCGCAAAGGTAGCAAAATTCACTGAATATCAGTAGTGATAAGGATCTGATTTCTTCGCCCACTGGTAAAGAATATGTAAGGAAAACCAGGCTATTGCGCTGATAATGAAGATGTAACCGATAAAGCCGGGAGTTCTCAGTTCTGCCGCACCGGGCAGGTCATTTGTTTCCGTAATGTAGGCGGCTGCCGCCAGGATAATTCCCGACAACAGCACAATGAGGGCGATTTTTCTCATACCGGATGGTTCAAAGGATGACGCTTCATTCTGGCACCAACGTGTGAGTAAAATGTGTACTACGCTGGGCCAAAATATACTTACCTTACTAACGAATTAACTCAACCAAAGGTTCACCGGAGATCTAAAAAATATTTATCTTTTTATAACTATTTGATAATTATTGTATATATCTTTGCGGACACGTTACAACCCCAATTGGCACCCTTTTTGAAAATTGACTAAGAGAAGCAATATTGTTTAACCCGAAAATGTTATTTTATGAGTATTTACATTACTTACTTTATTTATGCAGTTGTTGGTATCTGGATTTACAGGTTACTGGCATACTTCTTTGACGAAAAGAAAGAAATAAAGAGCAGGAAGAAATTTTAGAACCGGTCTTGTGAATGATGAGATACGGGGATTTTGTTACCTGGCAAGCAATAACAGGTGGTAACAGGTCCCCGGAATCAGTGCCGGTTAGTTTTTAAACTTCACCATATTACCCAGGATACCACCAAAGCCAACCCGGACGCCTATACGGGTATCTTCTTTACTCTGATAACCCGCTACCACATCTACCCTGATCATCTTCAGAATATTTTCAATCCCCCCGAAAACTTCTACATAGTTATTATCGCTGTTTACATAAAATGCGTTGGCGCCGGCTACCAGGTTCCATTTCAGGCGGTTGAACAATGGAATTTTATTGGTGAGTAAACCATTAAAATGATGTTCCACATTGGCGGTAGCGTAAAACGGAGCGGTAGTACTATACTGATAATACGGCGCCAGCTGAAAACTGTTCAGGTACTTCATGTTATAGAAGGTCTGGTTGCCATTGAAGTGCTGGTAATCGGGTATTTGTACGTTCCTGTCGTTCAGGAATCCACCTGCTCCGAGGCGGTAGCGGAATTCACCCAGCAACTTAAAGTTCATATTATCCTGCACGGAAAAACTCCATTTATCGAAATCAACAATACTGTTTGCCACATTGGGTATCCCCTTGCTATAGCCCACTTTGAACGTGGGGTATTTGGAGCCAAAGGGAATTTTGCGGTCGGGCAATTCCACAAACTGTTGACCGGGCTGGAAGGTAAAATCCACATCCAGTATCAACGCCTGGTGCTTTTCAAAGGGCACATTGGCCAGCTCATAAGGGTGGTTGGGCGTAAACTGTTTACGGTCGTTTTTAAAGATTACAAAGTCGGTGGTATTTTCTACGGGGTTCCTGCTTTCATAGGTAGCGCCGAGCGACAGGCGGTCATTGGTCTGAAATGTACGTGTGTAGCGTAGTTTACCAAACCAGTTTTCATACAGCTTCATATAGTTTTCCTTCAGGAACAGGGTATAAAACTCGTTGGCAATATTGTCGATGGGATTGTCCTGGTTGAATTGGGAAACGCGCTTCCCTCCTGCCAGCGACCAGTCGTTGCGGCCATAACGCTTTTGTACTTTACTCCTGTTACTATAGTCAATTTGCGTATAGGCATTGAAGTGAGTATTGCTCAATCCGTACCGCAGAAAAGGGGTGATACGTAAACTGCTTTCTTCCCCGGTATAGATGTTGAGATCCGGTTCCAGTGCAATGACCAGTCCTTCCACGGTATTATACTTCAGCGATTTCAGCAGTCCTTTTACGCCGAGGGAATGATATTGTATGGAGCTGTCGCGGCGGAAATAGTATTTATGTTTTACGCCGTTCCAGAGTACATCCATTGCTTTCACCGGTTTCTGTTTGCGTTGCAGGGAGTCGAGGTGATAGCGGGAAAAAGAAGAGTCGCGCGCGGCTTTGGCGATGCTGTCTTTTTCGTGGTAATCCTTTACCTCAGCGGTTTCCAGCGGCACCGGCCGGATGCTGTCCCAGTAGGTATGTCCCTGTTTATCAAAAGCGGAGTCATATTTAAGGAAAGTATTATCGAAAAACTTAGGAGGAAAATCAGGATGTACGTTATAATCGGAATATACATTTACAAAGCTGCCACCCATGCGGAAACCAAACTTATTAAATGAGATGTGCATCACCTGGTCTTTTACGCGCCAGATGTCGGCAGTAACGGGTACATGGGTTTGGCGGATCTCCAGTGTATCCATCAGTTCCAGCTGGTATTCGCTGGTGAGGATCAGGTCTGTGCTGTGAATGCGCCAGTCGTCGTCTGTAATAAAGATATAGCCTGAAAACAGGGGCTCCTGCTTCCGGCGGGGAATCACCTGTATTTTATTAACGGTTTTACCTTCTTCTGTAAAAGTGCCTTCCAACCTGTATTTGTAATAGGCCAATGCGTTTTCTGCAATGGGAGAAATGTAGCCTCTGGGGCCCATTTGCGTGATAACGGCGGAAACATTGTTGTCATAGAAGCTGATGATGGCAGGGAAGCTTAAACCAAATCCGCCGCCACTTTTGCGGGAGGAAATTACTTCCAGTTTTATTTTATCCGGCAACCGTGCCGATATTTTAGTAACAGATTCCGACAGGAATATCATGCCTTTCCCGGTACTGTCTACCCCCATTTCTTTCTTATCTATTTTCTGTCCCATGAATCTTCCCGGAACATTTTTCATCCCGATGGTGCCTTTGATATAAGACATACAGGTATATTCTTTCACCTGTTCCTGGTAGAAATGCCGCCTCTTAATGGCCTGCCGGATGATGGCATAGGCGGGATCTTCTCCGTTGGCTTTCACCACTACTTCTTTTATCTGCATATTAACGGGCTGCAGGTGAAAGTCGAGTATCTGCGTTGAGGCGTTTACGTTAAGCGGCAGTTCTGTTCTTTTAAAACCGATATACTGGCATACCACGGTATACTGGCCAGGCGCAAGATCAAGCTGGTATTGGCCGGCAGCGTTGGTAGTAGTGCCGGTGGTGGTTCCTTTTATGAAAACGGTAGCAAATGGGAGCGGTTGATCTTTATCATCCGTTACGCGGCCTTTCACCGCAATAGCCTGGCAGTAGCTGGAAATGAAAATGCAAAACAGGGCAGACAGGTAGTTCTTCATATTCCAAATGTAACGGCGAACAGCTTACGGGGTACCTGCATAAGCTGTTTTATCAGAATTTTAACAGCCTGGATAAGTAATCAGGCGGGCTTTTTTGCGGCACGGATAAACGCAGCAGAACTGGCGGCAAAGCCGGCTACGAGTCCGCCGATAAACGAACTCACTACACCCATGAGCGGCGCGCTCCGCACCTTCAATATCATTTCACTCATCCGATTGGCCAGCAGGTGATCATTTCTTACATCCATATAAAAAGCCAGGATCATCCATAACACAAATATGCCCATGAAGGCGCTGAAGAATGATTTACCCGGTGATAAAGGCATCAGCAACGTTACCAGGAAGGCCACGAGCGCTACGCTCCACCAGGGCAGCACCATACCTGCTACATAAGCCAGGAGAAGGATCAGGAGAAAATGGGCAAAGGATTTCATGATTCTAATATAAGTAGAAAAGTTCAAAAAAGAAGAACGTTAGTCACAATAAGGGAATCGTTTTTTGAACGCATTAAAGATCAGCGGCGAGAATATGAGGTTGTCTTTATCCACTGTCAGGTCATTTGCCTTCATCTCCTGCGAATAGGTCCAGATCTCATTGCCGGATTTTCCGTCGATTAAGTGGAAGATAAATATTTTGTTTTCCCTTTTTATTTTATTGATTGCAGCCTGCGCCAGGGCTACATCGAGATTAAAGGGATTTTTATGGGGCTTACGGCGTTCCATAATACTCAGGACACAGGCGTCCACTTTTAATACCTTCGCAATGGCAGACATATCCATATAGGGTAGCTTCAAAAAATCCACCCCGGCTTTTTGCAGAATGGAATCAGTGGTTTCCCAGGGCTGTACTTCTACCAGCAAGCGGTTGGTGTCGCTGATGATGGTTTGATACAAAGCCTCCTGCAATTGCATCCCATGCTTTAATTCCTGCGCCCGGAACTCTTTTACATTACTATCGGCCAGATGCCTGTATTCTGAAAAAACGGCCCTGAATGGCAGCACCGCAATCACCTTATGATCATAATTACTTTGCGCTGTTGCAAACAACGGGATTGCGCTTATCAATAAAAGCAGTAATAATATTTTTTTCATGGGGGAATATCTATCAGGTAACGGGGTTAATGACAGTGATACTGCAAACTATTTATTCAAATGGTTGAAGGGGCTCTTTATTCACATGCCGGTGCATCGGGACATTCATGCCAGTACTGTGGGGGCTTTGCAACCGGAGCTGACTAAAAAGTTATACAGGATTGTTATCCCGTGTTCCCTTTCAGCCAGCTCCGTGATTATTTTTATTTACTCTTCTCTAATGCCTGTTCTATATCTTCCACGATATCCTTAATATTTTCCAGTCCTACGGAAATGCGTATCAGCCCTGGCGTTATACCGGCAATTGCCCGTTCTTCATCAGAGAGCTTTGCATGGGTGGTGCTGGCAGGATGGGAAGCAATACTGCGGCTGTCTCCCAGGTTAGCAGTAAGCGAAAGGAGCTGTAACGCATCCAGGAAACGAACGCCCTGTTGCAGGCCGCCTTTCAGCTCAAAACATACGATACCGCCACCGCCGCTCATTTGCTTCTTCGCAATGTTGTATTGCGGGTGATTGGTCAGCAAAGGATATTTCACCGACAGCAGGTGCGGGTTACTTTGCAGGCGCTCCGCCAGTTTCAGGGCGCTGGCCGAATGACGTTCCATCCTCACGTACAGGGTTTCCAGGCTTTTACTCAGCACCCAGGCGTTGAATGGCGACATGGCCGGGCCGGTGCTTCTGCAAAAAGTATGGATTTCCTTGATCAGTTCTGCCTTTCCAACTACTACTCCACCCAGTACACGTCCTTGCCCGTCGATCCATTTGGTAGCCGAATGGGTAACCAGGTGGGCGCCGTATTCAATAGGACGTTGCAGTACAGGCGTTGCAAAGCAGTTGTCTACGTTCAGAATGATATTGTGCTTGTTGGCAATGCCGGCCAGCAGTTCCAGGTCAATGATCTCAAGACCGGGATTGGACGGCGTTTCCACGAAGATCATCCGGGTATTGGGCTTTATCATGGCGGCAATACCGGCGGGATCAGTCATATCAAAATAAGAAGTTTCAATACCCCATTTAGGCAGGAACTTCGTGATCACAGTGTGGGTAGATCCAAAGATAGAGCGGGCCGACAGCAGGTGGTCGCCGGCTTTGAGCAGTGCCATAAAGCTGGCAAAAATAGCGCTCATCCCCGATGCAGTGGCATACCCGGCTTCTCCTCCTTCGAGGGCACACATCTTCTGTACAAATTCGTCTACATTGGGATTGCTGAAACGGCTGTAGATATTAAAGTCTGTTTCATCCGCGAAGGTAGCGCGCATTTCTTCTGCGTTATCAAAACAAAAACTGGAGGTCAGGAACATGGGTACGGAGTGTTCCATCTGGTCCGTTTTTGGCGTCTGCATTCTTACCGCATTGGTATCCGGTTGGTATTGATTTCTATCTTTGCTCATGGATATGGTAATTACAGCATTTTAAGCGTTCAGTTTCACTTCCCAGGTCAGTTTGGTATTACCCTGACGCAGGGTTTCCGCTACAGAACAATATTTGTTCATAGACAATTCTACAGCGCGTGCTGCTTTATCGGGATCAATATTACCCTTGAGATGAAATACCAGGTGAGCTGTTTCCCAGAGAGAAGGTTCTTTTCCTTTTTCTCTTTCTGCGTCTATTTCAATACGGAAATCTGTTACTTCCTGGCGTTGTTTCTTCAGGATCATCATCACATCAATGGCAGAGCAACCACCCAGGCCCATGATCACCATTTGCATAGGTCTTACTCCGTTATTCTTACCGCCATTTTCCAGAGATGAGTCCATCAGTACTTTGTGGCCGCCTTCATCTACTGCCTCCATATTAAATCCGTCATCTACTCTTTGTAATGCTATCTTCATGATTATTAGGTTATCTTCAACAAAGATAAAATAAAACCATCAGGATTTATGCAGTGGCCGTCATTCCTCCCTAATTCGTAATTCATCGGGTGTATTTTGTAATTTTTAATTCTGATATTGTAGTTTTGCGCAAATTCGAAGAAGCATTGTCGGCAAAGGTATTTCACAGTCAAACAGCATTCCGGTTAGAATCCGGGGAAGTATTACCGGGATTACATATCGCGTACCATACATATGGTACGATGAAAGAAGATGGCAGTAACGTGGTTTGGGTATGTCATGCTTTAACCGCCAACAGTGATGTGGCTGACTGGTGGACCGGCTTAATTGGTTCCGGCAAAGCGATTGACCCTGCCAGGCATTTCATTGTGTGCGCCAATATCATTGGCTCCTGCTATGGCAGCAGCGGCCCTCATACTATCAACCCGGAAACGGGCCATCCGTGGTACCGGCAGTTCCCTACCATCACCATCCGCGATATGGTACAGGCGCATATCCTGCTCCGGCAGTACCTGGAAATTCCCCGTATCCACCTGCTGATCGGCGGTTCTATGGGCGGTTACCAGGCACTGGAATGGTCGTTGCAGGAGCCGGCTGTTATTGATCGCCTGTTCCTGTTATGTACCGGAGCTGCAGAAAGCGCCTGGGGTATTGCTATTCATACGGCACAGCGACTGGCCATTGAAGCAGATGATACCTGGAAAGACAACTGCCACAGCGCAGGATCGAAAGGGCTGAAAGCCGCCAGGGCTATTGGTATGCTTACCTATCGCAACTACCGGACCTTTGTGCGCGCCCAATCCGATGAAGATAAAGAGAAGACCGATAATTTCAGGGCTTCTTCCTATATCATTTACCAGGGCGACAAACTCGTAAAACGCTTTAATGCACAGTCGTACTGGCTGCTCACAAAAGCAATGGACAGTCATAATATTGCCCGTGGCCGTCATGAAGATATTACCACTACCCTTTCGCACATTCAGCAACCTACCCTGCTGATAGGGATCAGCAGCGATATTCTGTGTCCGCCGGAAGAACAGCAGTTCATGGCCGCACATCTGCCACATGCTACTTATCATGAAATAGATTCTTCGTACGGGCATGATGGTTTCCTGATAGAATTTGAAAAAATCGGGAACATATTACAGGAATGGATGCAATAACAGCACATTGATTTTTAAGGTATTATAATAAGATAGATGCAGCAGGATGACCCTGCTGCATTATTATTTTAATCCCCTGCACTCCCGATGGCTATATGCGGTTTTTTTTCGTTATATTTATTTAAACCGAGTCTAAACCTTTTATAAATCCATCGTGTATGAGAAGCATTCTAATCAAAGCCTTCATTGGCTGTCTGGTGCTTTTATTATCCCTAACCCAGATAATTTCGGCCCAAAACCCTGTCTCCATTAATGGTACTGTACGCGAAAAAGGTTCCGGCAACGTCATGCCTGGTGTAACCGTAGCAGTTAAAGGCTCCAATACCGGTACGATCACCGGCAGCGGAGGCGCTTTCACGCTCAGAACCACACATGCGTTCCCGTTAACACTGGTGTTTTCCTACGTAGGCTTTAAAACGGAGGAACAGCAAATTTCTTCCGCTACTGATAAAGTGGCGATAGAACTCAGCTCCACCGAAATCCTCGGCCAGGAAGTAGTAGTTGCCGCCAGCCGTACACAGGAAAGCATCCTGCAATCACCGGTGTCTATCGAAAAGCTGGACACCCGCGCCCTGAAAGCCTCTCCCGCACCTTCTTATTACGATGCGCTGGCTAACCTCAAAGGCGTTGAAATGAGCACCCAGAGCTTAACATTTAAATCAGTGAATACCCGCGGCTTTAACAGCAATGGTAACACCCGCGTGCTGCAACTGAACGACGGAATGGACAACCAGGCGCCCGGCCTCAATTTTGCGGTGGGCAACATGGTGGGTATTCCTGAAGTGGACCTCGACAACATGGAACTCATTCCCGGCGCAGCTTCCGCACTGTATGGTCCCAATGCCCTCAACGGCATCCTGCTGATGAACAGCAAAAATCCTTTCCAGTACCAGGGATTAAGCGCCCTCGTAAAAACCGGCTTCCTGAATGATGCCGGCCGCTCCACCGCCACTACCGGCTATTACGATGTGTCTGTACGTTATGCGCATGCCTTTAGTGATAAGGTGGCCTTTAAGCTGAACGTAGGCTATTTACAGGCGAAGGACTGGCAGGCATATGACCACCGGGATCAGAGCCTGGCAAACGGTCATACCCTCGAAAACGGTACCCGCGCCAATAATGAAGGCTATAACGGGGTGAATGTATATGGAGATGAGAATACGGTAAATATGTACACCGGCCTGAAACCTTCCCTGATGCCACAAATGATTGCATTATCACAGCAACTGGGAGGCGCCCTCACACCGGATCAATTATATAACGCTATCCTGCCTCCGCAGAATATGTCGAACGTAACCCGCACCGGTTACAATGAAGCGGACGTAGTAGATTATACCACCAAAAACCTGAAACTCAACGCAGCATTGCACTACCGGCTAACCACCAATCTCGAAGCCATTTTGCAGGGCAGCTATGGTTCCGGTACCACCGTGTATACGGGAGCTGACCGCTATTCCCTGAAAAACTTCAACATGGGTCAGTATAAAGTGGAATTGAAGAGCCCTGACTTCTATGTAAGATTATATACTACGCAGGAAAGGGCGGGCGACAGCTACGCCGGTGGTACGCTGGCTTCCGGTATCAATGAAGCCTGGAAAACCAGCCAGCAATGGTATACTGAATACTTCGGTACTTACGGCCTTGCAGCAGGCAATCTTTTTAAAACAACTTTTACCAATAACCTCGGACAAGGAATTCCTGCTGCATTTGCTGCCGCCCAGGCGGCCGTTCAGTCGCAACAGGCCAATTTCATCGGCGCTGCCAGAACCAACGCCGACAAGGGCCGCCTGATTCCCGGCACACCGGAGTTTGATGCTGCCGCAGATAAGGTGAAGAACAAACCCATCCCCGGCGACGCTTCCGGTGTAGGCGCTAAGTTTACCGATAAAACCAACCTGTATCAGGCAGAGTTCATGTACAACTTTCATAACCTGATTCACTTTGCAGAAATACTGGTAGGCGGTAACTACCGCCGCTATGCGCTGAACTCCGAAAAAACACTGTTTGCAGTGGACGACAACGGCAAGGAATTCCGCATCAATGAATATGGCGGCTATGTGCAGATCATGAAAAAGCTGATAGACGATCACGTAAAACTGACCGGCTCCCTGCGTTATGACAAGAACATGAACTTCAAAGGCCAGTTCAGTCCGCGTTTGTCGGCAGTATATACTTTCCTCGGTACGCACAATATCCGCGCTTCCTATCAAACAGGTTTCCGCATCCCGCACAACCAGGATCAGTATATCGATCTCGTGACGCCGCAGGCACACCTCATCGGCGGATTACCTTTCCTCCGCGAACGTTATGGATTGGATAAAGGACCGGTGTTCTCCCTCCAGTCAGTACAGGCGGGCGCTCCTAAACAGTATGTTTTCCGTGAGTTTCTCCCGGAAAGGATCCAGGCATATGAAATAGGTTATAAAGCAGTGATCGCAAAACAATTGCTGGTGGATGCTTATATCTATAAAAATGATTTCAAAAATATGAATGGTACACAGGTGCTGGTACAACCCACCGCCGATCCTGCAAAAAACAATATATTCTCTGTGCCGGTAAGCGCCACAGAAGTAGTACATTCCTGGGGATGGGCATTGGGACTGGATTACAGCCTGCCGCTTAATTTCACCGCCGGTGGTAACATCTCTTATAATGAACTCACCAATGAAAAAGACCTGGGCTCGTTCATGACCATGTACAACACACCAAAGGTGCGCTACAGCCTGAATTTCGGTAACCGCAACATTGCCAATTCCAATTTTGCTTTTAATATATTATGGAAATGGCAGGAGTCCTTCATATGGCAATCGTCTTTTGTAGGACCTAATTTAAATGCTGCAGGTCTTAGTGAAATTCCTGCCTATGGCACACTGGATGCGATGGTGAGCAAGTTTTTCCCGAAGGCTAAAACCACAGCAAAACTGGGCGCTGCCAATATCCTGAACAAGAAATATGTGCAGTCGTGGGGTAATCCTACTGTTGGCATGCAAGGCTATATTTCTATCGGTTATAATTTATAAAAAGAAGAAGCCCCGGATACTGTTTTCTGATCAGAAAATAATACCCGGGGCTTTTTATGTTTGTTAGTCAGTTGCTATACTACATCCCACCAGGGTTTGTCTGATGAGGCGGTTGGATTGTTGAGCGGTGTGGCATTTACCAATGGCGTAATTTTTTTCGAGGTGCTTTCTCCCGTCCATAAACCACGGGCTTCTGCTTTAATATCTTCCCTTTGTAACAATGTGCCCAGCGTGGCTTTCAGCTTTGCGCCCAGCTCGGGTTTCACCATGTATACAAAGTTGGCGTAGCCTTCCATGCTGCTGATAATATTTTTTCCTTTGCCCCAGCTTTTGTTAGCTAAACCTGTTTTTTCAACCTGGTGCAGCAGGGCGCGGAATTTACGCAGGGTAGTACGGTCCAGGCTCAGCTTTTCATTTACCACGATGCCTGTTACTTCGTGCTTATCTCCTTTACGCATCACCTTTAATTTATCCGGATGGATGGTAAAGCCTTCTTCTTTTACAAACATTTTCACCGCGCGTAATAACTGCCCAGCTTTATCTGCAGCGGGTCCTTTGGCGGAAAAAGTCATATCGTCTGCATACCTCGTATAGGCGTATCCGTATTTTGCCGCCAAACCTGCAAAACGCCTGTCCAGCTTATAACAGATCAGGTTTGTAATAGCAGGGCTGGTAGGGGCTCCCTGCGGGAGATGCCTGGCTGTTTTAGCTACATAGTATTTGCGGCCATCGAGCAATACTTCATCTACTTCGGGTTCTGTACAAATAAGCGCCAGTATGGTAGCTACCTGTTCAGCGTATCCGAGTTTACAGAATAATCCTTTTACACGTTTGTATGCGATGGATGGGAAGAAGTCGCGCAGATCGATGTTGATCACAATATCCTGACCGGTATGTGGCGCCGCGTTGGTAACAATGGATCTACCCGGTACGAAGCCGTGGGCAGATTCATCATTTTTTATTTTATAGAGAATATTTTCCAGGATCCAGTGTTGTGCGGCTTTCAGCTGTGGCATGGGCGCAGAAATGGTGCGGGCGCCGCCGGATTTTTTGGGAATCTGAAAACGTTGATAGTGGGTATGGTGCCCCACTTTACGGTTAAACGATAAATACCTCAGTTTGCCGATGGTGATTCCCATTGCGGTGGCTAATGCAGTAGCGTCGGCCCATACGGGCAGTCCGAACTTTTGCAGTTGCGCTACATCCGGCGTCACTTTATTTAAGCCGGCAGATACCTCTTCACCGAGATATACAATCTGTTGCTCTTTGGTAATGGCCCATGCTGCAGCTCTTTCTTTCCGGGCAGCTTCGCGGCGTTGTTTTGTTTCTTCTCTTTTCAGTTTGGCTTTTGCCATGCGGGCTTTGCGCATGTCTTCCAGCATTGCCCGTTTGTTGCGGTATTTCTGCCGCTCGCTGAGAAGATCGTTCAGTTGCCGGCGCACCTCCTTTTCCTTCTGGATGAGCGTAGCCGCCGGTGAAGGCTGCGCAACGTTTTCGGCCCAGAAACCCAGGCGTGTCATTTCCTGTAATATATATTCCTCTTTAGAGGATGCACGTATCTTATCGTACAGTTGTTGACGGGTTAAGGACATGATAAATATGTTTGTATTTATTCAGTTTCATGACTTTGATAACGGAGTATATCCGTAATAAATATCCGGGTGTATAAAATAAAAGGAGGTGGAAAATGGCCGGCGGTGCAGCCCTGCTGAGAGGGGAAACAAAATTCTGTAAAGAGGAAAAGGCCTTCGTGCAAACCATTGACTAAATCAATCAACTCCAGGGAGGGGCCTACTGTACGCATATTTCAGCCCCCGGGGCTTCTACTGGAAATATGCGTACAGTAGGCCCCTCCCAAAGTAAAGATTGCATTTAGTGAAGCATGTATAGTCAGAATACCTGAATGACGAAACATCATTCGTCCCTTTTCGGGCGCAAGTGCAATCAATTCCTCTTTACAAAGATCTTTGTTATTAACGAGTCAGCAAGGTAGAAAATAATTTCCGGAAATAAAACACCTCCTTAAATTATTTTACCGCTTTATTTTCCGAATGCGCTATACGCAGTGCCAGCATATGTTCGCACGGCCCCTTGTATAATTTATTCGTACTATAAAAATTACAATCGCAGTGCGCATTACTCAATCTTTCATCCGCATCAATGGTAATAACGGGATGGTATATACGTTGCGCACCTTTTATAGTTCCTTTCAGTTGCAAACCTACTCCCGGGATGTCGGTAGCCGTTAGCTCCACTTTTCCGGCCTGCACCAGTTTGGTGGCTTCCCCTTCCTGTGGATTGGCAAAGCGCAGTTGGTCCAGCGGCAATGGTTCACGGCTCAGCTCACGAAGACGGTAAAAGCCCGTGTGCAGATCGTAGATTACTTTGCCTGCCTGGGTATAAATTCCCAGTGCGCCCAATACCGTAGCCCTGTCCAGACCAGTGGCGGCCACAATTGTTTCCGGTTTGGCCATCCACCTGGTTTTCAGGTCTTCATAAACAGTGAGCTTTGCCAGGTCATTCACATCTGCTCTCGGCGCCATGAGGTCGAACTGCCCGGCGCGCGACCAGTCGTTGGCGGTCCATCCGCTGAGCCCCAGCGTAAACTGCATATCCCCGAGGTCCGCCACATAAAAGGATGGCAGCCCGTTGCCGGTAAGATGCACGGTGAATTTCTTTGCAATTGGAATCAGCCTCTCCAGGATCAGCAACCGTCTTCTCCCCCATATCCTGATTTCCCTGCTTTGCGGGCCGGTGTATAACGATCTCGCACATACGATTTCCTGGTTCCACGGTTCAAACACGGCACGTACCGGTTTGCCTGGTTCCAGTATAAAACGGATGGAACGGGGACCGCGTTTTTCTTTGAACCGCCGCAGCCAGGAGCAGAAATTATACACATCCATCGGGTGCAGGTCAAACGTTGCTGCGGGCAGCGTCATCGCAGAGCTTACCTGCAGAAATCCCCTCACCCAGCTATCGGGTAAGTCGATCTTTACTTCATGATACAGTTCCTCCTGCGAGGTTTGCACCTGGAAGCCTCCCGGATCAATCTTAAAATCTGTTTCCTTATAATCACGGATCTTCTGGAACTCATTATATAAAGAAGCGGAATAATCAATGTTGGTAGTACCGCATTCAAATTCGTTCACTTCTTTAAAAACATTATAACTGGCACTCAGCTTTCCGTAGGTAGATTCATCCTGGCTGAAACATTCAAAGAACAGTTCATCCGGATGCACGCTGATTACCGGGTCCAGCACAAACCATGTGTCGCGGTCCTTCTGGTATAAATAATCGAAATAATGTTTGCGGGCTTTATAAAACGGAGCCATCACTTTGTCCTGCTCCTGGTAAATACTGTTGAGCTCTCCCCTCAGGGCCTCTATCCGCTGATCAGCGGCCTGCATATCATAGCCGTTCATGAATTCCGCCAGCCACACCGTTTCCTGCTGGGCGGCCCATTCCTTATAGGCTGTTTTATCTTTCGGTTTAAAGCGCAGATCAGACACTACTACATCGTGCAGGGCGGAAATGGCTTCCCGGAAGGCTATTTTTTTATGCAGCTTGCCCACAAAAAAAGTGGGATCACGACGGGTATCCGGTGCAAAAGAAATGCCCGCAGCAGTGGCATTGCTGTACACGTTGGAGTTTCCGCTGTATCTGTAGTTGAATAACATAAATGGATTACTTTTTAGGATACTCTAATCGCTGTTGGCACTATTTCAATAGGTAGTTCCACCGCATACCGTTCCTGTATACTGCGCATGATGGCGATACAGCGGGCTTTGTCGCCAATGGCTACTGTAGCAGATATATGCGCAATAATATGACCGATGTAAGTGGCTGCCTCTGTGGATTTCATAGCTTCCTTCTCCAGGAATGCAAAGATCCGTTCCTTTGCAGCGCGGGCCTTATTTACCCGGCTCAGTACCACCCGGAAATAATGTTCCAGCTCCCGCAAAAACACCAGGTTGCCGGCGGCATATTGCTGCAGGTAGTTGGTGGCAAATAACTGCATGCTTTCACTTGGATGCTGGCTAAGTTTCAACAGGTAAGTTTGCCCGTCCTGTTCGCGGAAGAAACGCAGCAGCAGTTCCCTGCCAAATGCCTGTATATCGGGGCGTACACTGTCGGCCACTGCCACCAGTGTTTCCGGCGACCAGTCGTTATCTGTAAACTGCGTCCGGAAAAACTCCATGGCCTCCTGCCGGGTGTCGTCCCATTTTGCATCGAGCATACCGATGGCGGCATCCCTTTCAAAACGGATACGCGCCGCGTTGTTGTAATAGAAATGCCAGCTCCACTCCCTTACTTTCAGCAACTCGTGGTTACCGGCGGCAATCACCTGTTTCAGGGATAAAGCCGATGCCGGGATATACTTATCCAGCACCAGCAATCCGAACTGCTGTGCCGATCTGTAGTTGGCGTACAACAGGCGTAATGCAGTAGCCGTGTCGATGTCCTGTAAATAGTCTACCAGCTCATTGCTGAGAGTGGCTTCAATATCCGCATGCATGCCTTCGGCAGTTTCCTTACGCATGAGCAACGGCACCAGTTCATTGACCAGGTAAACGGCGAGGCGTTTATCCTGCTGCACCAACCGGCTGATGAGGGGACGCACTGCGTTCCGTACATCCGTGTACGTACTTAATAATATATGGAGTACCAGTTCCGGTCTTCTCAACAATTCATCCGTGCCTATTGCTTCCAGCACTCTTACGCCAGCGGTTCTTACCGGCTGGAACTCATTGCTGATGAGGCGCTTCAGCATAGCGTCAGATACTTCGCTGAAGTTAAACTGTCCCTGTTTCAGGAGCAGCAGCCTCGCAGCGAAAGCCTGACCGGCTGGCACGGGGCTTTGCAGCAATGCTTCTATATCCGGCATACCCGTTTCCGTTAGTGCCTCGCGGCAATATTGTTCCAGGATATCGCAGCCGTCGTTGAGGTTTTCATTACCCGCTGGTGTAGATGTTTTCAGCGCCAGCAGTGCAGTAATTGCTTTTGCGCTGAGAACCCGCATCTTATCCAGTGGCAAGTGCACCGGTTTGAGTTGTTTACGGACATAATTACGCACCTCTTTATATGGTGAGAATACCAGCTGCATGAGGAAATCCATGTCCGCAAAGCAAACGGCTTCATTGTCGTTGATCCACTGCAAACCCTGCAGGCGGGCCAGATCCAGTGGGCTCATCACCAATATATATAATAACCGCAACGACGGATTGGCGGGATCATATCTTTCTTTGGCCAGTTCCAGACCAAACATAGATGGAATGGAGAATGCGTTGGCGAGGAGTCCGGCAATCACGCCTTCATCCATTTTATCTTTCAGGGCATTGTAATCCGGGTGGGCTTTCAGTTGCTCCATCGCAAAGATGTGGATCACTTCCATGCGGGCGGATACCAGCAGCTGGATAAAAGCCTGTGGTAACTTTTGCCATAGCGGCAGAAAAGGTACATCGCTCACCGGTTTTGCTGGTGAAGATGCCTGTGTGGCTTTATATTCGGGCGGTACGGCGGATGCGGTGAGGTTCTTCTCCCCACCCAGCCAGCCGAAGAGTTTTTTCAGCAGGCCGCCTTTGTCCTTCGCAGCGTCGGGGTTGGCACCGAGTACCGGTTTCGTTTGTCCCTGTGCGTTAGGTGTTTCCTCGTCTTTGAAAACCCATTCCTTACGATCAGGCGTTAGTTGCAGGTTGGCGGCGTTTCCGCGGAGGATATAGTTGAGGTATACCAACTTCGAGTTAGCCGGGAACTGGCGGTAGAAACTCACGTAGCGGCCATTCACCCAGGTATGTTCCCGGGTCTGGTATTCTTTGGCTGCATCCCTGCTTTCTTCATATTGCAGCAACAGGGCCGTGGCGAGGCGAACGTAATGGTCGTCGTTTTGTTCCCCGAACTGGCGCAGGTTACGGAATACGCGGTAGTGAAGGTAATTACGGGTTCTGTCTGAAAAGGCTACCCTGCTGGTGGGCTTTTTCAGTTCCTTATCTGCCTGTACAGATTCTTCCAGTTCGTGTATGTAAGTGGCAGGAACAAACGGTTTATCGTTGTAATCTATTCTTGTACCCGGATTCCTGAACATGGCATTTTCCCTTTCAAAACGGGCGGCCAGGATGGCAACGATTCCCTGATCGCCGCGTAGTTCCGCCTGTTTGAAGATATGACGGATATGCTGGAACCAGGACGGCCTCAAAGGCAGGTGCATAAGGAGATTGCCAATGGCAATCCTTACTGCGGGCTGTTCAAAGGCTACGATGTATAAGTCTTCCAGCAAAGGATAACTTTGCTCCTGTTGTGTGATCACCCGTTGCTGCAGCAGTGCCAGCAGTTCTTCTGTATTTCCTTTGGCAACTGCCTGCTGGAAAACTTCGGGGAGCCGTTGGAGGTAGGAACGCACATGTTCTGCGCGTTCTTCCGCCGGCAGTACCAGTAACAGGCCGTTGGCGGCCAGCATCCGGATGTTCAGCGGGCGGGAGCTGTTATCGGCATAAGAACGGAGCACCGGTGCTGCGGCGGGATCGGCCGACTTGCCCAGCGCCCAGAGGGCTGCATAGCGTTGCAGTCCGTCGCCTTTTTCCACAAGCTTGATCAGGTAGGGCACTGCTTCCTTTATCTTTTCTTCACCGGCCCGCCATATTACACGGGAGGTTCTCCAGGCAGTTTTAAAGCTGCTTTTCCCTTCCACCGCATCCTGTAATCTTTTCAGGATGGCACGGTGCTTCACATTTTCCACGAGGGTAGTGTCTACCGGTGTAAACGACAGATCCTGAACAGCTTCCTGTTCTCCCAGATAACCTTTACTTCTTTTTTCTTTTTCAAGACCATCGAATATAGTGGTGGCGGCAGATAATGTTACGGGGCTTACTGTTTTGGTGCCGTCTTTCAGCGTACCAAAGCGTTTACCATATCTGAAGTTAACAATATACTGTTCCGGGCCAACTTCACAAAGATCGATTTCATAGGTCTTATCCGAGTTTCCTTCCCGGAAAAAAAGTTTTACGTTCCTGACAATACGCATGAGCTAACATTAAAAATAGGTGGCTAAGCTAATAAAAGAATTTTGAATTCGGAGCGCGGGGGTTATATAATTAATATATGCATATACGTTAGGGGTAACATAGCAACGGGCCGGAAGGCCGGCCCGTCTTTTTGTTGTAACCTTCGTGGATCTTATCCAGAAGTATTTTTAAACGTTGAAACGGAAGTGCATTACATCTCCGTCGGCAACGATGTATTCTTTACCTTCAATACGCAGGCGGCCATTATCACGGGCAGCAGCTTCAGATCCATATTTCACGTAATCTTCGTAGGCAATTACTTCGGCTTTAATAAAGCCTTTCTCAAAATCGGTGTGGATTACGCTGGCGGCCTGTGGTGCTTTCCAGCCTTTATGGATCGTCCAGGCACGTACTTCCTGCACGCCGGCAGTGAAGTAAGTGATCAGTTCCAGCAGGTTATAGGCAGAACGGATTAAGCGGTTCAATCCAGGTTCAGTGAGACCATATTCTCCCAGGAACAATTCTTTATCGGCCGGATCTTCCATTTCGGAGATCTGTGCTTCGATGGTGTTGTTCATGATAATTACCTGTGCATTTTCTGCTTTCACAGATTCCTGGAGGGCCTGTGAAAATTTGTTACCGGTATGAAGGGAGGCTTCATCTACGTTGGCAACGTA
Organism: Chitinophaga sp. CCNWYY40; assembly: GCF_037483205.1. Classification (NCBI taxonomy): domain Bacteria; kingdom Pseudomonadati; phylum Bacteroidota; class Chitinophagia; order Chitinophagales; family Chitinophagaceae; genus Chitinophaga; species Chitinophaga sp. CCNWYY40. The sequence goes on along the minus strand of NZ_JBBHLF010000002.1, from coordinate 537,081 downwards.
CAGTACCGGCTTTTCGGTGAGCAGGAACAGGTCGGCAATGGCTACCCGTTCTTCTTTACTAAGACCGAGTTCGCGGATGTTACGGCCTTTCTCCAGGTGTTCCTGGCATCTTTTCAGTATTTCAAATTCGATCTTTGCTTTTGGATCGCCACCGGTTTTAGCCATTTTTTCGGTGCGGGCTACTTTACGCTCCACGCTGTCGAGGTCTTTCAGCTGTAATTCGGTGTCAATGATTTCCTTATCGCTGACAGGGTTGATGTCGCCTTCTTCGCGGAGGATGTTTTCATCTTCAAAACAGCGGATCACGTGCACGATAGCATCTACCTCACGGATATTGGCCAGGAACTTGTTTCCCAGACCTTCTCCTTTGCTGGCGCCTTTTACCAGGCCGGCAATGTCCACAAACTCGATGGTAGTAGGCACCACGCGGTCAGGCTTTACCAGCTCTGCCAGTTTATGCATACGTTCGTCAGGTACGTCCACCTGGCCAACGTTAGGTTCTATAGTACAGAAGCGGTAGTTACTGGCCTGCGCCTTAGCGCTGTTGCTCACCGCATTAAATAAAGTCGATTTTCCTACATTCGGCAATCCTACAATTCCAACTTGCAAAGCCATTTTTTAAAATTTGCGCAAAGATAGGTTTATTTTAGTTTATTTGTTGATTGAATAAACCAATAATCTAATGGCATTAAACTACGTATGGCTGGGATTTTTTCTTATTGCATTTGTTGTAGCACTTTTCAAGTCAGTAGTTTTACATGATGCGTCTATCTTCGGGGAGATCATGAACGGCATGTTTGCCAGTGCTAAAACCGGTGCGGAGATCTCACTGGGACTGGCTGGTATCATGACTTTATGGCTGGGTATCATGCGGATTGGCGAGGTAGCCGGGATGATCAACCGGTTTTCCAGGCTGGTAAACCCTTTCTTTTCCAAGTTGTTCCCGGAAGTGCCCAAAGGGCATCCGGCGATGGGGTCCATGATGATGAACTTCTCCGCCACCATGCTGGGGCTGGACAACGCTGCTACGCCAATGGGACTGAAAGCCATGAAGGAGCTGCAGGAAATCAATCCTAAGCCCGAAGAAGCGAGTAATCCGCAAATCATGTTCCTGGTGCTGAATACTGCCGGCGTGGTATTGATCCCGACTTCTGTTATTGCCATACGGCTGGCCGCAGGCGCGGCTAACCCGGCAGACATCTTCATCCCTACCCTGATATCCACGTTCATGGCTTTTATCATGGGGATGTTTGTGGTTTCCATCTACCAAAAAATCAATCTCTTTAAATTACCTGTGCTGGTATTCCTGACCCTGTTTGCAGGGATCATGGCTGCTTTATATTTTTGGGTACGTAGTTTACCTCCTGCGGAGATAGGCCCTAAAACGGCTTCCCTCGGCGGCGCGATCATTTTCAGCATCGTCATTATTTTCCTGGTGGCGGGGATCGTGAAAAAGATCAATGTATACGATGCCTTTATTGAAGGGGCGAAAGAGGGATTCCAGGTATCTGTAAGAATCATTCCTTACCTGGTGGGTATGCTGGTAGCGATCAGCGTATTCCGGACCACCGGTTGCCTGGACTATATCACCAACGGAATCGGGCTGCTGTTTGCGGCAATGGGGTTCAATACGGATTTTGTGCCTGCCCTGCCGGTAGCTTTTATGAAGCCGCTGAGTGGCGGAGGCGCCCGCGCGCTGATGGTGGATATCCTGAAAACGCACGGACCGGATTCTTTCGTGGGCAAACTGGCCAGCATTATACAGGGTACCACGGAAACCACCTTTTATGTACTGGCAGTGTACTTTGGCTCGGTAAACATCAAGCTTACACGTTATGCCCTGGCCGCCGGACTGATTGCCGACTTCTTTGGCATGCTCTGCGCAATATTACTTGGATATCTCTTCTTCCATTAAATAATATGATAAGGAGTATTGCAGCGGCTGATCCAAAAGTCAAATGAGGCTTGAGGGTCAGCCGCTCTTTTTTAAGCTATTTACATGGATAGTGCATTGATAGTCCATGGGGAGTCCATGAGGAGTGCATGCGAACAGTATAGATAGTGCATGGATGATCCATGATATACGCAAGTCCGGGGCACTGGAGAAGCATTCGGCAAGTAAGGGCGGTCCCACTCCCGGGTAGCCAGGTGATGGAGCCGGAACCCTTTTCAGTTCAGCACGGCTATTTTAAGCAGGTACATTAATAGTGGCATTCACCCGCTTTACAAAATCATCTGCACCGGTAGGGCTGATCAGCCATTTCCTGTTGAGTGATTCTATCAGCACCAGGTTTTCCCGGCTGGTACACCAGCGCTGGTACTTCCCTATTTCACTGGAACGGTAGGTACCGAGGTACCCGAAAATGCCTCCTATTCCCAGTAAGCGGGAGCTTGTGCCGAGGTCTTCTTCCGTAACGCTTCTCAATCTTACCACATCTTCCAGCTGGATAGTGATGCTATGCAGCGGCCGCTTGATAAGTATAGTCGTAGCCGTTAGAATATAATACCGGGGGCTCAGACACCAGGCCACCAGGATGGCTGGTACCAGGATAAACAAAAACATGGTAGTGGTAACGGCATCATGCGAAACATCCGTCATCTGTCTGCATAAAAACACTAGCGTGATAATGATGACCAGGTTCGTTACAATCTTCGAGTTATCATCCAACGGGGCGGCGTATCTCATATTATGGCTCTCCTTTAGTTCGGTGAGTAAGATAAAAAAAAATGGTTATATGCTGTCATACTTCCCTGTTTTTTCTTCAATGGTAACATCCCCGTCTTTTCTTATCTGCATTTTTATATACACTAATAACTGGGATGCACCGGCCTTAAAACATACTTCCTGGGTTTTACGCACTACTTCCATCAGCTCCTCATAGGTTCCTTCCATCACCGTTTCAAAAGGACATACCCTGTATTTTACACCGGAATCTTTAATCACTGCAATTGCTTCGTCAACTACCGCATATACCTGTTCTGAAGGCACCGAAGGAATGATTTGCAGTGCTAAATTGATCTTATGGCTCATCTTTTTACTATTTTTTAATTTTATGGTTATCAGTTGATTAAAACAACATGTCTACAGTAATGGTTCAATTAAAACCTCCTTTTTCCGGGCGTAATTTATTACGAACAAGGGAAAACAGGTTGTTTTAGTTATAGCGTTCATTTAATTAAATCTCTCAATTTATTAATTATCAATAACTAAAGAAGAAATATTTTACATGATTTTCATTATTTAAAATCATTGTACGTTTCATTATACATAACAAATAAAAAATATCTGTTTAACGCCTATAAGGTGGTAAAACTACGAAAGGCAATACACAAATGAACATGTATTGCCCTTATCATCCTAAAGAAACTGATTATATTTTTGTAGCCAGGTAGTTAAACTGGTCTATCCGGTCGAAAGTAAAATTGGCCAGTGAGCTCAACTTATCATTTACAGTATTGTCACCTTCATAGCGCTCAAAAATGATACGCAGGTGTTCAGCTTTGCTGATAAAATTCCGTGCTCCTTCCAGCACTTCTGTCTCCATTCCTTCCACATCCAGCTTAACAATGATCTTACCGCGCAGGTCAAATCCCAGTTCGGGGATCAGGTCATCGAGTTTTTCGATAGGGATATTACCTTCCTTGTCACTATCCCTGTCGATATAACTTGACCCGGTAACGGTACTCATAATATTGAAGTTCACCTTTTCCTGCTTGCTACCAAGACCGCAGGCATAAAGTTTCACCTTATCTTCCACATGATTGAGCCGGATGTTTTCCTGAACGGCTTTATAATTTACAGGTTCAAAGGCAACGCAGGGGATTCCTTTTCCGGCCAGCCAGACATCATATTCGCCGATACAGGCGCCAATATCAATGAACCCGTCGATGTTCCTGTTTTCCACCTGCTCCTTGAGGAAGTCGCGCACCCGCTTCTCGTAGGCGTAATTAATAAACTGAAAGTCAGTAGTACCTCCGCGGATCCGGAAAAGTCCCATCGCTGATTTTGCCTTCCACTCGCTCAGAGAGGGTTTGTTTAATAAAACGAGTTTAAGGGACGCCTGAAGGGATTTCCAGTCGTTATACCGGATATACTCACTAAAATAGGCAAGATACTGCCTGTACTTGGATACATTCTTCCAGGAAGGATAATAGGCTTGATCTTTCATAACTTAGGGGTTTTACACTGAATTTAAAACTAAAAAAGGATAACAGCAAGCCTCCGCAAGCCGTTACCCTATTTATTTTCAGGACTCAAATTACATCCATTTATAATTCAAAAATCCTCCTTATTTATATGTCTAATTATCACTTCTTTTTATAATTCACTTCATACAAATCCCGCCGGATATCCTTTTTAGTTTGTACGCTTCCAAAGGCGTGTAATTCTTTCAGCAATACCAGGTCCACGTCAGCGATAACCACCATTTCGGTGTTTGGCGTTGATTCTGCTTTTATACCGGTTACGGGAAACGCAAAATCCGATGGGGTAAACACGCAGGATTGCGCATACTGCAGGTCCATATTATTTACCTTCGGCAAATTACCGATACAGCCGGCTATGGCAACATAGCACTCATTTTCAACGGCCCTTGCCTGTGCGCAGAACCGCACCCGGTTATAGGCATGCTGCGTATCGGTCATAAAAGGAACGAACAGGATCTGCATGCCCTGTTCCGCCAGGATACGGGAAGGCTCCGGGAACTCCACATCATAGCAGATCTGGATCCCTATTTTGCCGCAATCCGTATCAAACACCTTGATATCACTTCCCCCCTTGATTCCCCAGGCAGCTACCTCACCGGGAGTTGGATGGATCTTGATATATTGCTCGTAAGTACCATCCCGGCGGCAGAGGTAGGAAATGTTGTAGAGTACCTCATCGATCACAATAGGCATGCTCCCCGAAATGATATTTACATTATAGGCTACTGCATGCTGCTGGAATATTTCCCTTAACTGCTCTGTGTATTGGGCCACTCCCCTGATAGCCCCGGCGGGGTCCATCTGGTTAAACTCTTTCATCAGCGGGGAGTTGAAGAGTTCCGGGAAAACAACAAAGTCTGATCCATAGTCGCTTACCGCGTCAATGAAATATTCCACCTGTTGCAGGAAACCATCCAGGCTGCCATAATCGCGCATCTGCCATTGTACCAGCCCTATGCGTACCGTTGATTTGTTGTACCGGATAGTGTCCTGGTCTTTTTCATAATAGATATTGAACCACTGCAGCAGCGTGGCAAAGCCTTTGGAGGCCTCGTCGTTGGGCAGGTAGTTCTTCAGGATCTTCTTTACAGTGAAATCATTCGAAAACTGGAAAGTGAGCGTGGGATCATAAATTTCCCGGTCCTGTACCTTCTCGATATACTCCCTGGGCGACATCCGGTCGGAGAACTTTTCAAAATTGGGTATGCGTCCACCGGCCACTATCCCCTGCAGGTTTAGTTGTTCGCAGAGATTTTTACGGGCATCGTATAACCGGCGGGCCAGTCTTTTCCCCCGATAGTCGGGATGTACGAAAACCTCGATTCCATACAACGTATCCCCTTTGGGGTTGTGTGTGTTAAAAGTATAGTACCCGGTGATCTGCTCATAGGTATGACTATCCCCGAATTTTTCATAGTCCACTATAATAGCCAGCGCGCAACCTACTACTTTATCATTGACCGTAACCGCTATCTGCCCTTCCGGGAAAAGCTTGATGAGCCGCTGTATAGTTGGCTCCCGCCAGTAACTGCCGGCCATATCGGCATAGGCGGACACCATAGATTCTTTCAGGTCCAGGTAATCCTCGACGGTCAATGTTCTTATTTCTACTGTTTCTGACATAGCCTCTTTTTTTATAGAACGATTCTTATCGTAATACTTCAATAATATCGATTTTTTTTATTTACTTTGTATTTAAGTTAGCAACTTCAATATTTAACCATCCCCAACGGCAGACCTGCACATTTAATTCAAGAAACCGTTATACATCATCTACACCTTTGCTATCGTGCCTTTAATTCAAAACAGAGATATCGTTGTAATAGGGCTGCAACAATGGTACACCACTATTGGAAGCAACTGTAAAAATATTGCGCTGGAATTCGCCCGGCATAACAGGGTATTATATGTTAATGCTCCGCTGGACAGAAATACCCTTATGACGGGGAGACAAGATCCGCATGTGCAATACCAGCTGAATGCCATCCATAAAAAAGTTCCGGGTATTGTTCCCATCAGTGACAACCTCTGGAACTATTATCCATCTGCCATACTGGAGTCTATTAACTGGCTCCCTTTTACACCATTATTTTCCTGGTTTAACAAGCGGAATAACAGAAAGTTTGCAGACAGTATTATGGAGGCTGTCCGGGAAATGAATTTCAAAGACATCATTTTATTTAATGATAATGACATCTTCCGGGGCTTTTATCTCAAAGAAATGCTACGGCCTTCCAGCTATGTATACTACAGCAGGGATTACCTCCTGGGCGTGCCCTACTGGAAAAAGCACGGGCTGCGGCTTGAACCACAACACATCGCCAAGGCCGATGCCGCGGTAGCCAATTCCTTATATCTCAAAGAAATGCTGCAGCAGTATAATCCTTCCAGCTATTATGTTGGACAGGGATGTGACCTCCGGCTTTTCAATGCGGCCGACAAACACCCTGTTCCGGATGATGTGCCAACAGGAAAAGGCCCCATCATTGGTTACGTGGGCGCGCTTAAATCGCTGCGGCTGGATATCTCCGTTTTGGTAAAGATAGCCAGTGAAAGACCGGGATGGCAGCTGGTACTGGTTGGTCCGGAAGATGATGACTTCAAAGCCTCCGAACTCCACCGCCTTCCCAACGTTTATTTTACAGGACATAAAGATCTGTCGCAGCTTCCTGCCTATGTGCAGTCTTTTGATGTATGCCTTAATCCACAGGTGATCAATGAAGTAACGGCAGGTAATTACCCGTTGAAAATTGACGAGTACCTTGCAATGGGTAAGCCGGTAGTAGCAACCGCCACTAAAACCATGGAGTTGTTCAGGGAACATGTTTACCTGGCAGCTACACCGGACGACTATGTTCCACTGATTGAAAAAGCACTGTCAGAAAATGCAGATCCGGGATTGGCCACTGAACGTATCCGCTTTGCCGGTACACATACCTGGGAGAATTCCGTTGCGGCCATTTATCAGGCGATCTTAAACTCCAGCGGTAATTGATTATGAGTATAAAAGACAAACTGAAACAACACCCGGGTTTGAAGAAACTGGCTTTGTACCTGCTGATGCCAAAGCATCAGGCCCGTCCACGCCTGTGGGTGCGGTTATTTATCAACCCCTTCATCCATAAAAAGGGAAAGGGTTCCCTCATAAGAAGACGCACACGGATGGACGTGTTGCCATTTAATACGTTTACCCTCGGAAGTTACTCCACGATAGAAGATTTTGCTACGGTAAATAATGGCATGGGTGCGGTGATTATTGGCAACCATGTAAGGATCGGGATAGGTAATGTGTTAATTGGCCCGGTTCGTATAGGCGACAATGTTATACTGGCACAGAACATTGTGTTATCCGGTTTAAATCATGGTTACCAGGATCCTGATGTTCCTATTGCGTTGCAGCCCTGCACCGTTGGAGAAATTGTTGTAGAAGCAGATTGCTGGATTGGCGCCAACAGCGTTATTACCGCAGGAGTAACCATCGGACGCCATGCTGTAGTAGCAGGCGGCAGTGTGGTTACCAAAGACGTTCCTCCTTTTACAATAGTGGCGGGCAACCCTGCCCGCCCTATACGTCAATATCAGCCATCCAGTGGTACCTGGGAAAAAATCTAGTTGGTTACTTTTATAAAACGTCCTTTCTTATTATAGCTGCTGTCTTCCGACTTCACATCCACTATAAAATGTCCGTTTGATAAATTGCTGATGTTTACTTCTGTCTGGAATGAATCCGGAGTAGTATACCTCATCTGTTGCTGCATGCGGCCATTCATGTCGAAAATCCTCACTTGCAGAGGCGTTGCGCCGCTCCTCACAATCCGTAAGCGGATGTATTGCGTGGCCGGATTCGGGAATATACCCAATGAATCTTCCGTATGACTGACGATGTCGTTGCCAAGTACGGTCAAGTTAAAGGTAGTGGTAGCGGTAGCGCCCCTGTCGTCCGTAACGGTAAGCCTGAACTGGTATTTACCGGCATTGAGGCTGTTGATCAGTGTTTGCACCTGATCCGGGCTTTTTAAATTTGCGGTGGCGGGTCCTTCTACCTGTGACCATTCATACTTCACAATATTGCCATCGGGATCATAAGAAGAGCTGCCATCCGCGATGAATGAATTCATTGGCTGCTGAATGCTTCTGTCGCCCTGCGTTTGGGCTACCGGCGCCTTATTTTCCAGGGGCAATACAGTGATGTTTACTGAAGCGGTAGCAGTGGCGCCGTTGTTATCGGTTACCGTTAACCGGAACGTATAAGTTCCCGTCTGCAGGTTGGTTGCATTTGTTTTTGAAGCATTGGCAGCGGAAAGATTGCCCCCGGCAGGACCGGCGGTCTTTTCCCACAACCAGGTAACTATTTGTCCGTCGGCATCAGCGGAGGCGCTGCCATCCAGGGCGGCGCTGCTTACCGGCAGCTGAATCTGTATGTCGCTGCCTGCAACCGCTACGGGCGGGTTATTAACCGGAGCCGCTGTTACCGTAATGTTTACAGTAGCTGTGCTGGTAGCGCCGTTATTATCGGTTACCGTTAACCGGAACGTAAAAGTTCCTGCCTGTAGATTGGTAACATTTGTTTTTGCGGCGTTGGCGGCGGAGAGGTTTCCTCCTGCAGGACCGGCGGTCTTTTCCCACAACCAGGTAACTATTTGTCCGTCGGCATCGCTGGAGGCGCTGCCATCCAGGGCGGCGCTGCTTACCGGCAGCTGAATCTGTATGTCGCTGCCTGCAACGGCTACGGGCGGATTATTAACCGGGGCCGCTGTTACCGTAATGTTTACAGTAGCTGTGCTGGTGGCGCCGTTGTTATCGGTTACCGTTAACCGGAACGTATAAGTTCCTGCCTGTAGATTGGTAACATTTGTTTTTGCGGCGTTGGCGGCGGAGAGGTTTCCTCCAGCAGGACCGGCAGTTTTTTCCCACAACCAGGTAACTATTTGTCCATCGGCATCAGCGGAGGCGCTGCCATCCAATGCAGCGCTGCTTACCGGCAGCTGAATAGCTATATCATTTCCTGCATCTGCCACCGGCGATTGATTGGGCGCTGCCGCCAGTACCAGGACAGTTACGGTGGCGGTAGCGGTGGCGTTACTATTGTCGGTAACTGTAAGCTGATAGGTATATGTACCGGCAGACAGGTTACTCACAGTTGTTTTAGCAGCTCCGGCACTTGCCAGGTCGCCACCTGCGGGACCGGCAGTTTTTTGCCACAACCAGCTAACGATCTGCCCATCGGTGTCTGCGGAACTGCTGCCATCAAGCGCAGTAGTGTTTACCGGCAACTGGATCTGTATAGTTTTCCCGGCATTGGCTACCGGCGGTTTATTGGCGGCTGCCAATACGGTAATGTTTACCGAGGCGGTATCCTTTGCACCTGAGTTATCGGTGATGATGAGGCGGTAGGTATAGTTACCCGCTACCAGGTTGCTTACATTTGTTTTTGCGGCATTCGCGGCGGAAAGGTCTCCCCCGGAAGGACCCGCAGTTTTTGCCCAGGCCCATGTAGTTATTTGTCCGTCGGCATCAGTAGAGGCGCTGCCATCCAGTGAAGTACTGTTTACAGGTAACTGCACCTGGATATTGCTCCCTGCATTGGCCACCGGTGGCTTATTGGCAGCGGGTTTCACGGTAACGGTGATGCTGTCGCTATCAGTCAGCCCTTTATCATCGGTGATGGTTAAGGCATAAACGTAGGTTCCCGCAGTGAGACCCGTTACATTTGTTTTAACCACATTGGGGCTCACGATGGTTCCCGCGGTGGGGCCACTGATCTTCTTCCACGCATAGCTTTGAATGGTGCTGCCACCGGAAGCGGCAGACGAGGCGCCATCCAGCGTTACATAATCTATGGGTAAGGTAATGGTAACATCGCCGCCGGCATTTGAAACGGGCGGTGAGGTGGTACTGGTTTTCAATTCAAAGGCGCCCACATCATATTTACTTTGCTGCGGCCGCGCGGTATTATCAAAATCTGTTTTCAGGGTGAAGTCAGACATATCCCTGCCGGTATTCACTGCAGTTGAAGTAGATAACAGCCGGTAATTTTTCGCGGCACCGTCTACAAATTTAGCGGAAGCCACATCTGTATAACAGATGTTATTGCTGGCAGTTAATTTAATAGGCTGATCCCCTTTAATATACATCCCCTTTGAAGGAAAATCGTAGGCTGTTCCTGTTTCCACCAGCAGGTTGTTATATACCTGGTGCCCGATGGGCGTCTGGTAAGCAAATATTTTTATACCATTCTTACCTGCGTCTGTATTAACGATGGTGTTATTATAGATAATAGCGGCAGGCGGAGGAAATACATCCGGGGTGGTATTATCCGGAATTTTATCTGCCACATTAATCCCTTCATAAAAAATATCAGAGATCACATTGTTATATATCTCGCTTACTCCTGAACCGAAAACCGTAACACCAGGCATATAGCCGGTAGTGATGGTATTGTTATACACTTTCAGGGCAGAGCCGGAACCAATGAGGATTCCATAACCATGTGCGGAATTCTTTGAAGTGGCGTAGTTTACCAGGCGGTTATTGAATACACGGTTGTCACCATTTTTAGTCATGGAGATCTGTAATCCGTCGCTGCCAATATTTTCCAGGTCGTTGTCGTATACCCAGAGGTTTTCAATCCAGTGCGACTTCATATCAACACAGGTACCTTCCGTCCAGTAATAGTGTGTGTTACCGATATAGAAACCTTCGCCGGTGGAGTTGCGGCATTTAATGTGATGGAGTTTCACATTCTTCATTACAAAGCTGCCTTCCAGGTATTGTGGCTGGGCGCAGGTTTGCAGGGTTTTAGCCTGTAACAGGATGTTGCCGTCATGGATATAAATATTATGCACATCAAAATCGGAAGCGCCTACACCCAGTGTAAGACCGAATATTTTAAGGCCGTTGATATTTGTACCATTCAGGTCGAAACCAAATTCATAATTTTTATCTCCGCTCCCGCTTATCTCTACAAACCGGCAGGTAGGTGCATTAAACACGGCTGCTGTACCCTGGTTCTTTACCCCGAGCTTTACCTGTCCGCCGCAGTTGATGATAACAATGGGTTTCGCGGCTGTTCCGGTCAGGTTACCGAGATGCAGATACTCATATTCTCCTGCAGGAATACACAACGTGTCACCGGGACTTACGTTAAATGTTTTCATGGCATCCGGATAATATATTTCTGCGCGTCCGTTGGCGGTGTTGCTCATTGGCACTACAATACGCTTGCCTCCTGTAACGGGTGGCGGTGTTACCACTCCTCCCTGCGTGTACTGGAGCATCCACTCATACATATTTTTACCATCTTCCTTTGTGGCAGGATCATAGGCTTTGGTCCATGCATCGTGTGAAGTGGAACTATAAATAGACAATTTAGCCAGCGGATTGGGAGCCGGCACGGTGGCGTTGATATATTTTACCCAGTTCTTTGAATAATCGGAAGGTACGGTGGGATCGCCATCGTTATGGAATACCCATAAAGGTGTATTGTTGGAGGCCACTACGCCGGCATAGGCGGTAGTGGGTGGATACATGCCGCAAACCGGAGCTGCAGCTGCAAATGCTTTTGCTTTTGTTTTATCTTCACAGAGTGCGCCCCATGTTAATCCACCTCCCATGCTTAAACCTGTGATATAAATGCGGGAAGGATCAATATCATATTTTGTAAGAAGATAATTCTTAAACAGCGTCACATCTCCGGAACCCGGCCATGTGTTGAACTGAGGGGATATTACTATAAATGAAAAAGTTTGATTGTTTACGGTGAAGGTGGTGGGAAATCTACCATCATTGATTACCCGGGGAAGACCATTTCTCAACACAGAAGATAAGGGAGATCCATAGCTGGCCAGTTCGCCGTTACCATGAAAGAAAATGATCAGGGGATATTTCTTACCACTTCCGGGCGTATAGCCGGCGGGAAGATATTCATAGAAGCCTTTGATATTGGACATCGAAGGATCACTAAAAGAACGCGCCGTTTGCACCTGGCCTGAAACAGGGACTAATCCAAAACAGGATACTAACAATATAGCAGCGCCTAGCCTATAAATACTGCGGCAAAAAAATTGCCTTAGCAATAGCAGATGGTTTATCATATAAATATATGGCTTGTGCAATGGTTTTAAAAGTCTATCCTCATAGTCATTACTTAAAAGTTCCCGGAAAAAGGGTTTTTATTATTGCAAAGAAAGCTTTTTTTTAATTCACATAATGAAAAAAAATAACATATATCACTACAATAAATAAAGTATAAATATTTTATATCTATATTTATTTGTTTATTTTCAATCTATCCTTCAATGCGATGCTAATAATTCTAAATAAAAAAACTACCTTTGTTATTCCAGGCATTGAATATTCCTCCTTTTTTAACCTCATCCTGTAAAAAGACCATTATTTTTCATACAATTTGACTGTAATTAATGGTTCATGGCATTTAGACTTTTAGCTGTTGTCCGAAACAGGCATTTCCATTCCCTTCTTGGAAATGTAATAATGGCCTTTTTCAACGTACTTTCCTTTGCATTACTGGTTAGAATGCTTTCCCTGAGCGCATTTGGGGAATGGGTATTATTTCTGGCCACTTATAATATCCTGGATCAGATACGCACCGCCATGCTGCAATCCGGCATTATCAAGTTCAGCGCAGGAACAGATATTGCTGTCAGCAGGCAGGTAACAGGAGCTGCCTGGTATATTTCCCTGTTGCTCACCTTTTCTTTTATCGTGCTTTCCTTTTTGGTATATGCGATTGCCTATCCCTATTTCAGCGCCACGTGGCACTTCTTCCTGGGCTGGCTCGGAGTGATGACTTTATTTTCGCTGCCTTTTAACTTTGCCACCTGGGTGTTGCAGGCAGCGCACAGGTTTGATAAAATTGTGCAGATACGTATGCTGCAGAACGGGTCTTTCATGGTTTTGCTCGGCGCCCTGTTCTTTATGAAACAGGTAACATTGCACAACGTGTTGTATACTTATTCGCTGTCACTGCTGATCACCAGTATTTACTGCATGATATTCCGGTGGACGGCCTTAACTACGATGGCTGCCAGAACAAAGGCCCAGGCAATAGAATTGTATCATTACGGACGGTTGATAGTAGGCAGTATGGTTTCTTCTGCCTTTTTGAATTACTCCGATAACCTGGTACTCAGAACAATGCTTAATCCCGCTGCCGTAGCGGTTTACAGCATCCCCCAGAAATTCATGGAGGTGATTGAAATTATATTGAGAAGTTTTGTGGCTACTTCGCAACCCACTATTTCTGCTGCCGCCAACCGGAACGACTGGAAAGAAGTATCGCGTGCCTTTTGCCGGTACACCGGTACCGTTACAATTCTGATTCTTCCTTTTGTGATCGGACTGCTTTTATTTACCAAACCCCTGATTCTTTTACTCGCCGCAAAGGCTTATCTGCCGGCTACAGATATTGTACGGATATTCCTGTTTTCGGCCATCCTCTATCCTATCGACCGGTTTATTGGGGTTACGTTGGATATGATCAATAAACCGCTGATTAATTTCTACAAAAATCTTATCAAACTGATACTGAATATTGTGCTGGATGTTGTACTGGTATTACTTTTTGCAGATATCCGCGCGGTCGCTATCGCTTCTTCTCTGAATCTTTTATTTGCGGTAATCTTTGGATATATTTTCCTCCGGCGTTATCTTCCCGCAGTGAATCTGAAAAGCATATGGCGTTATGGCTGGCTTGAATGCAAAATGTTATTGTCAAAAATAAAACTGTTCCGTTTGCAGTATAAATAATCTTCAGTTTATGAAACTAGCTTTTATTATACTGAGTCATAAAAATCCGGCGCAACTATGCCGGTTGCTGAACAGGCTGAAACATCCTGCTATTGATTGTTATATACATCTCGATGCCAAATGTGATATCAATAAATGGCAGGAGGCGATGAATATGCCGCAGGTATATTTTATTGAGAAACGGGTAAATGTTACCTGGGCAGGATATGGAACCATACAGGCAGCATTGAATGGTATTGAATTTATTGCCGGTTCAGGTAATAAATATGGTTTTATTCACCTTATCAGCGCACAGGATTATCCGCTTACAAATATGAACGTGCATTATGATTTTTTCAACACCCGGGCAGGGCAGCAATTCCTCGATCTGCTTCCCCCAGAGGCCTTGAAAAGGGTGATGCCCAAAATTACCTCCTATCATTTTGAAGATTTCCAGTTTCCAGGGAAATACCGGATCACCGTGTGGATCAATAAAATACTACCTAAAAGACGCCACCCCTTGAACCTCGAAGTATATGGAGGATCGCTCTGGTGGAGCCTCACACAGGAATGCGCCGAATGGTGCCTGCATTATATCCAGGATCACCCGGAGCTGGAGCGCTTTTACAAATATACCTGGGGAGGAGATGAATTTATTTTCCAGACCGTTATCATGAACGGGCCTTTTAAAAACAGTGTGCAGAATAACTATCAGCGGTATATCGACTGGTCTGAAGGACGGGCGCATCCCAAAACATTTGCCATGACCGACCTTTTTGCTATCCTGCAATCCGGCAAATTACTGGCCCGAAAATTTGATATGGATAAAACGCCCGAGCTACTGGATAAGATAGATGCGGCGGCTAATCGCCGATAAAAAAAAGAGAAGGCTGGTCACCGTGAGCAGCCTTCTTCTTTTTTGTACCAACATTCAAAAATCAACCGGCACTTTTTCTCCATAAGGTGTTAAAGCCACCGGTAAAATTGTAAGGCAATATTTCTGCCACCTGGCAATCGAGCGTTTGCAGGAATTTAAGTCGCTTTGTAAGCAGGGAAAAAGGAAATACATCTTCTACAAAATTCGTTTTCGCAAACCTCACTATTTTGAAATCGCTGGCCTGCGCCAGGTCCTGTAAGTCTTTACGCGTAAAAAACTGTACGTGATCCAGGTTATCTGCCTGGGACTGTGCGGTGGTTCCTTTAAAGCCAAGCGCATTTTTTACTTTATTAATGTTCTTCCACAAAACCGGGTTGTTGCGTGCTTTGAGCATGGGTCTTGTTACACACAATTCCCTGGGACCGTTACCATTCGGAACGGTTACTACCAGCAGGCCATCGTCTTTCAATGATGCGTGGATCGTGTTCAGCAGCAGTTGCGGATGATCCAGGTGCTCCAGTACTTCGCTGCATATTACAGCATCATAGGTTTCGCCCTGGGCAGTAAGCGCTTCCGCGCTGATAGCCGCAAACTTTACGTTGGGATACGTATTGCGCTGCTGGGCAACAGCAATGGTTTTCTCACTGATATCTATCCCCAGCACTTCATATCCAAACTGCCCGAGATGCCGGCTGATAACGCCATTACCACATCCTACATCCAATACCCGGCCTCCATCGGGAATATTACTCTTCAAGCTATCCGTTATAAAATTGAGTCTTTTTATATCGGTGATCCGATCATATTCGTAGGTGATTACGGTTTTTGTCATATTGAAATTGATAAAATGTTATTATTTACAAAGCTGTTGATATACCGCCGCAATTTTCTCCGTCATGCCGGCCACGTTGAAATTCGCTGCAATGGCAGCTTTCGCATTATTCTGCAAAGTAGTCCTCAATGTATGATCCTTTGCCACTCTCACAATGGCAGCACCCAATGCTGCAGGATTGCCAGATGGCACCAGCAGCCCGTTCTCGCCATCTTTCACTGCTTCTTTTGTACCATCTACATCGCTGGCAATAACGGCTTTCCCCATTGCCATTGCTTCCAGTACCCCGATGGGGAAGCCTTCCCATAAAGAGGGTAAACAATAAATGTCTCCTGCGTGAAGCACCGCGGGTACGTCCTGGCGGAAGCCCGCAAATGTTACCTGCTTTTCCACGCCGGCTTCAGCAGCTGCATTTACCGCGGCAGCCATCAGCTCCCCGTCTCCTATCATCAGCAAATGCAGATCCGGCGCCTGTTGCAACGCAGCTGCAAAACCCTTTACCATACACACCGGGTCTTTCTGATAGGTCATGCGTGCAATAAAACAGATCAGGAGTTTATTTTCCGGGATGCCATATTCCGCCCGCAGATCCGGGTATTGCTGGTCCGGGTTGAACTTCTGCAGGTTTACACCGTTTCGTACCACGATACCGGTAAAGTCCTTAAACGCTTTGATGCCGGTTTGCCGGTTGGATTCCGACACGCAGATATTTACCTGTGTTTTACCTGTAATAAATTTTTCAGCGGCAATGCGCAGGCGTTTAGCCAGCGGATGTAATCCGTCATGAAAAGACCAGCCATGAATAGTATATACCACCGGTAAACCCAGGCGGCGTGCAGCCCACAACACATTTGTGTTTGCCCGGGTACCATGCACATGCACAATATCTATCCGTTGGTCCTGCATGAATTTTTTTACTTTTTTCCAGACGCTGATATCAAATGCCTTCTCACTTTCGATCACAAACACAGGAATATCCATTTTCTGTAAAGCCGTTATCATTGGGCCTTCTGTAAAAGAAAGCACGATGGGATCAAATGCGGATTTATCCAGCGAGGCCACCAGGTCCAGTACGTGACTCTCTCCCCCGCCAATTTTACCCTGGCGGATGGTTTCAAGTACCCGTGTTCTACCATTTGTTTTGCCCATGTTACAATTTTTCAATCCAGCGGCTATACCATAACTGGAAAACCAGCATATTCCATAGTTTCTGATGACTCACCTTGCCACCCGACAAATAAGTTTCCAATAATCCTTCTACGTGAGGTACATTGAAAAGTCCTGATTTGGCGAGGCGCTCACCCGAAAGATAATATTGCATCTGCTCTTTCAGCTCATCTTTAAACCATTCCTGTAAAGGAGCAATGAAAGGTCTTTTCGGACGTTCCATTAAGGTTTTGGGAATATACTTATGTACAATAGTTTTCAGTATATACTTATTGATGCCATCTTTTACTTTCAGACTGGCAGGCACTTTTGCAAGGAACTCCACCAAACGGTGATCCAGCATAGGTTCCCGTCCTTCAATACTCACCGACATGGTGGCCCTGTCTACCTTTACCAGGTTATTGTCTACCAGGAAAGTTTTATAATCCACCGCCAGCAACCTGTTCAGCGGATCATTCATATTGTCCAGCTCCCCGTTCATATCGAAGTTGGTTTTATAACCATCTGCAGGAACTGCGGTATAATAGTTTACTTCGTTTTCTGTGAGATACTGGCTGATATATTTAAGCGCGTGCTGCGGCTTGCCGCTGGCCCATATCAGTTTCATTTTTTCGTACCGGGAAGCAAAATTATATTGCTTGTTAAAGTAAGGGATAATTTCCGGTGATACCACAGACATCGCAGCACTGAGCGTACGCTGTATAGGTTTTGGAAAACTTCCCGTATAACGGAGCGACTGGTTAAACTTGTTATATCCGGCAAACACCTCGTCTCCCCCATCAGCAGAGAGTACTACTTTTACTTCCTTGCTGGCAAACCTGCTGACCAGCGTAGTAGGTACGGTAGAATTATCTGCAAATGGTTCATCATATATTTCCGGTAAATGATGCAGTACCTCTTTTGCTTCGTTGGGACCTACTATCCATTCGTGGTGTTCCGTACCCAGGTGCATCGCGATCTTTTTCGCTTCCTTTGATTCGTCCCACTGCGGCTCTTTATAGCCAATGGTGAAGGTTTTGATGCGACTGGAAGTATCGGACTGCAACAGTGCCGCAACGCTGGCGCTATCGTATCCTCCGCTTAAGAAAACCCCCACCGGCACATCAGATACCATACGGTAACCGTAGGCGCTGTGCATCAGTTCTTCCGTGTGTTTGATCACATCGTGTTCAGACAACCCGGTAAGCGGCTGACGATAGGCATCCAGTACGTTCCAGTATTGGACTTCCCGGATTGAAGCATCCCCGAGCGATAACTTCAGGAGATGCCCCGGTTTCAGCTTATGGGTATTCCTGTAAATAGTGTATGGCGCCGGAATGTAGCTGTACTGGAGGAACAGCGACAAACTCTTCTCATCAATTTCTTTCCGGAAAGCTGGGTGCTCACAAATTCCTTTTAACTCCGAGGCAAAAAGCAGGGTGCGGTTGTGCCAGTAATAGTATAAAGGCTTAACACCAGCGCGGTCGCGGAACAGCGTTACTTCCTCTGCGGTGCGGTCATAAATAACAAAGGCAAACATACCGATGCATTTATCCAGGATCTTTTCCTTCCATTGTGCATAGCCTTTCAGCAACACTTCTGTATCTGCACCTGAATGAAAGTGGTGACCCAGCTTTTCCAGTTCGGTGCGGATCTCTTTAAAGTTATATATCTCTCCATTGAAAATAATGGAATACTGTTCAAAGTGCATTGGCTGGTGCCCGGATTTCGAGAGATCCAGGATCGATAAACGCCGCTGACCGAGGCCAACAGAAGCCTGTGGATGTTCGTACACTTCATAGCCGGCGTCATTTGGCCCGCGGTGTGCCATTACATCTGTCATGCTACGCAGGATGTCTGCGTCTGATTTTTGGGTAAAATCAATAAACCCTGCTATGCCACACATATATTATCTGGTTTAGGGTGTTTAAGATTCCAGAAAATTCCCTTCCAGAATGCATTCATATGAACCGATTCCCTTTTTAATAAAAACTGAACGGTATTTTTGGGAATGGTGAGAAAAATAAAATAAAGCATGAAAAACATCCTGGCAGGAAGTTTTACGTTCCGGCGCATGAATAATATCCTGTTACGTGTAATATAATACGTTTTCAACGGGCTGTTCTTACCGGTGGTCATGGACTCCTTGTGATAGATCAGCGATTTGTACTGGTAGTATATTTTATATCCCTGGCGTTTGAATTGTTCGCACCAATCGAATTCTTCATAATACAGAAAATATACTTCCGGCATCAGGCCCACCTTTGCAAGGGCGCGGGCAGATACCATCATGGCGCCTCCGTGTGCGTAGTGCGTTTCTGATACGGTGTCGTACTGACCCTTATCTTCTTCCCGGCAACCAATCATACTGTTTCTCCCGGTGAGTGTATCCACGGCTTTATACCCGGCATACTCTATTGTTCCTTTCTGAAAAAAATAATGGAACTTGGGGCTTACCACACCGGCATCCGGGTGTTTGGCAAATACTTCCAGCAGGCCTTCTATCAGTCCTTCGGTAAATTCTGTATCATTATTCACCAGGAAAAGATATTCACCGGTGGCGGCTTTGATACCGAGATTATTTCCTCCCGCAAAACCCAGGTTACTTTTGCTTTCGATAACAATAGCAGACGGGTACTCATCCTTTATCGCAGCAACCGGACTTTCTGCAGAGGCGTTATCCACTACAATGATCTCCAGGTTGGGATAGCTGATCCTGTTAAGGGAGGCCATGAGTTCCACCGTTACCTTAGCATTGTTATAATTAACAGTTATAATCGATACCAGCGGATAATATGTATTACTTTCTGGCTGCATCTAATAAAGGATTATCAATACCTGTTTGGGTATGAGTAGTATGTATAAAAGTTTTATCGGCGCCTTTCAGGCGGAATAACAATAATATCATGATGCCGACAGCGCGTGGTAAGGTAAGCACAGCGGTAAAAAGATATTTTGTAAAGAACTTCCCCGGAATAGGCAACAAAAGACTAAGTATATTCAGTATAAACAACGCTATCCACCAGTAAACAGAAACGGGTATAAAACGTTCCAGCAGGAAGGCCAGTGCTGTGCAAACCGTTAATGCCGCCAATAGCAGCATCCGCGGCAACAGTGCGTTCTGGCACACAGCAAGATTGAAGTAATTGATATCGCCTTTGAATAAAGCCGACCATCCTTTACTCCAGAATGTGCGCAGGTATACCAGCTGACTGGACATCCAGCGCTTCCGTTGATTTTCAAACACCGCCGCATGCGTAATCTTTTCATCATACACGTAGGCGTCTTCCAGGTATAAAATGCTGTGTCCTTTTGAGATCACCAGCAATTGCAACACTTTATCAAATCCACCGGTAGCCTGTATTTCACTGAGAATTTGTTTGATGAGCGGGTAGTGAAAAGCCATACCCGAACCGATTACCGAAGAAGACAATCCAAGTGCATTGGCGCCTTTGCGGTAAAGGTGATTGGCGATGATTTCATTGGCCGCATCCAGGATGGCAAAAGGAGTGTTCAGATTTTTGGCGACTCTTTGTCCCTGGATGGCGTAATGTCCCTGCTGATAAGCATGATTAATCTTCAAAAGAAAATCTGCTTCCAGCATATTATCTGCATCACAGATAAGGGCCAGGTCATAATTATCTCCCAACCTTTCAAAAGCGGTATTCAGCGATTTAGCTTTGGTACTTTTATCAAACTTAACGGCTATCACATTCACGCCTGTTGCTGCCAGCTCTTCCATCGTCCGTGGCTGGAGTGAATCCGCAATTACCACTACTTCAAACTGCTTTAATGGATAACGCAGGCGGTTATAACTATTTACAGTAGATAAAATAATACTGTCTTCCTTATATGCCGGGATGAGGATTGCAATCCTCGCATAGTTAACAGTTTCCTCATATGCAATTTTCTTTTTCCGGCTCAAACGACCAGCTATGGCTAACAACAGATTGTACAATACACAACCGGCCAGGTAAACAAACAGTATTACTTCTATAATTGTTATCATTATACATTATCTTTTTGTACAAGCGCGAATGGCGTACTTGCCATCAGCCACATATCATACCTGAGCGAGCGTTTATGGGCATAATTAATATCCAGGTCGATCCTTTCTTTCACCGACATATCTTTCTTTCCTCTTTTGCTAACCTGCCATAAACCTGTGATACCGGCCGGAGCAAGGAATCTTTCCACCCATTCGTCTGTAGTGAGCGTGGTAGCTTCATATAAAGGCAAAGGACGGTTACCCACCAGCGACATATCTCCTTTCAGTACATTCAGCAGTTGCGGAATTTCATCCAGACTGGTGTTACGGAGGAAGCTGCCGAGTTTGGTTACCCGCGGATCGTTGGATACTTTTATAAAAACAGGGCCGTCCGTTTGTCCGTCGTACTGATTCAGGTGTTTAATTTTATCCAGCTGTTTATCCGCATCAGGCACCATTGTACGGAACTTATAGAATTTGAAGACGCGGTAATTTCTACCTGCACGTTTGGCAGCGTAGAACACCGGGCCTTTGGATTCCATCCTGATCAGTACCGCGATAGCCAGCAATACAGGGCTCAGCAATATTAAACCGCCGCCGGCCAATGCTACATCGAGGGTACGTTTCAGGAAATTACTGTAGAACTTACGGTTGTATAACCGGGTGCGGAGACTGCTGCTTTTATATACCGGGAACGTGCGCATGCGTTTAAACTTGCTCACGATGGCGATTTTGTTACCCAGTACATGCCACGCGTCCATTGTGATGATATCATCAATAAAGGAATGCCTGGTCACCAGTGATTTCAGTTCATCAAATCCTTTTTCTGTGTATACGAAAAAAGGAATGGAGCAAAGAAACTGGTGCGTTTTAAAATAGGCCTCCCATTCTGAAAGGGCCGATTCATAGGCACTGTCGAACCGGTAAATAATGGCTGCCGGCACTTTCTTAAAAACGTGCTGCAACTGGCTGATCACTTTTTGCGCATCCTCTACGTTCTCTGTCACTATGCTTCTGAACTGATTGTTTTCAGTCAGCATTCCCTTATGCGGAGCACCAACAAAAAGCAAAATACTTTCAGCATCCGGTAGTTTGTAAAGCAGGGAGCTTTTACCGGTATCTACTCCTCTGATGCTTTCTACCTGCAGTAAGTTGTGAGTAAAGGTATCCATCGGTTAAAAATTAGTAGTGTATTCGTAGGTGACAATAACATTTATACGGCAGCAGCACTCAATTGTTTCTCCAGTATATAATCCACTTTGTTTAACAATTGCATCGGGTCGAAGGGCTTTTGCAGCACTTCTCTCACATTATTATATTTTGTTGAAAGATCATTTATTTTGTCGGCATAGAATCCTGAAAGCACCACTACCGGCGTATCCTGGTAGAGATAGCTGCCTGACAGGTAATCCAGCAGTTCCCAGCCGTCAATATTGGGCATCTGCAGGTCGGTGATAATCAGATCCGCTTTGTTTCCTTTCAACAGCCAGGTAATAGCTACCAGCCCGTCCTGTGCGGAAACCACCGAATATTCTTTTCCTAAAACTGCCTCCAGCAAATAACGCATCGGCATACTATCATCGATTATTAGAATTTTCTTTTTCATTTATACCTTCTTTACAAACAATTATTAAAACCGTTAATATGGGACACGCAAAAAATTATGCAAGCTCCCGAAGGCCTTTGATGGGATGTGGTCAATTATTAGTCAGGTAAGATACCTTCTGCGGTTTTAACATGGGGATATGAGAGAGGAAAGATGGTTTTTACATTTTTGTTGTTCGTTACCAGATCCGTTATCTGATGAACATGAAGCAAAAGTATTATTTTCAGGATATCATAGATACTTTTTTTGGTAAACGACTTAATTTGGTGGGTAAGTGTTGCAATTTTTACTGTAAACGGTCGGAATGATGTCAATAAAACGATATGAAACAACGATCTAATATAAAAATACAATTGCGTATGATGCAAATTGTGATACTTTTGCATTGAAAACATACGTGTCCCCATAAATGTATTGTCCTCTATGTCGATTTTGTCTGTGATTTTCTGGCTGAGTATTTTTATAGTATGCTATAGCTACGTAGGATATGGTTTCCTCCTTTACCTTGTAATCCGCGTCAAACGGCTATTACAGGGCAAAACCTCCGGAACGGCTGCGCCTTTTGTACCGGATGTTACTTTCCTGGTAGCTGCTTATAATGAAGAAGATTTTATTGCGGAAAAGATAGCCAATAGTCTGTCGATGGATTACCCCGCCGCGAAAATACAGTTCATTTTTGTTACAGATGGTTCTTCCGATAACACCAATGAAATCATTTCGCAGCATCCACGGATTACCTTATTGTATGATCCGCAGCGCAAAGGAAAAATGGCCGCAGTAAACCGTGCCATGGCATCAGTTACCACTCCTTTTGTAGTGCTGTCGGACGCCAATACCCTGCTGAACCCCGCAGCGGTATCCCTGCTCATGCAACACTTTGCAGATGACCAGGTGGGCGTGGTCGCCGGCGAAAAGAAAGTGATGGCTACCACCGGTGGTGCGGAGGCCGAGGGCGAGGGCATGTACTGGAAATATGAGTCATTACTGAAAAAATGGGATGCAGAACTATATAGCGTGATGGGCGCCGCCGGCGAACTGATAGCTATCCGTACTGCACTCTATGAACAGCCACTGGAAGATACCATACTGGATGATTTCATGATTTCATTCAAAATTAACATGAAGGGTTACCGGGTGATGTATGAACCTGCCGCTTATGCAATGGAAACCTCGTCGGCCTCCCTTCAGGAAGAGTATAAGCGCAAGGTAAGGATCAGTGCAGGTGGTTTTCAGTCGATGGGCCGGTTGCTCCCTCTGTTAAATCCTTTCAGATACCCAAAAATTACGTGGCAGTATGTGTCCCACCGGGTACTCCGCTGGACGCTTGCGCCTTTATCCCTGTTACTGGCATTGGTTTCCAATATTCTTCTTATCCTGTTCAATGGTGGTATTATATATATAGTTACCGGCGTATTACAGCTGCTTTTCTATATGGCCGCATTTACCGGTTACTTACTTGCCCAAAAACAGATCAAAGCCAAATATTTCTATATCCCTTTTTACTTTGTATTCATGAACGTGGCCGTTTACATCGGTTGCATCCGCTTCTTCAGGAAACGGCAATCCGCTGTATGGGAACGGGCACAACGTAGTATTGCTGTTCAATAATGAGAGCGCCGGTTTATTTCACCCGACAAAAATTTGCGTTTACCAGCAAAAAAACGCCGTTTGCAAAAAAAAACTTAATATATAGCTACAGTTATTTACTTTAGCGGTGAATATATAAAACCAATTGTAGAATCATTTTTGTCACAAATGAGCTGAGAATACAAATACACCATCAGTGAATTGATGATTTACCTACAGCCATTTTTTTCCAAAGACCTCATCCTTCGATAAAGCCACGTCAACTTTGGATAACAGCTATCCGGAGTGTATTTAATTTTTACCATCTCCTTTGAATTGCAAGTATGTCCGGCTTTCCGGATCAGTGCTTGTTATACTTTTTTTTCTGCAGTTGAAGCCGAATGACTGCCGGATAACATAACATATAACATACTTCCATGAATCGAACTTTACACCGCATGCTCCTTTTAATGCTCTTAGGGCTCTGCTATCTACCTGCAGTGAAGGCCCAAACAGCGTTAAACCCCAGTGATCCTGTAATCACTTATAATCCTGCAGCCCCCCCAGCAGATCCGCAGTATGATAAAATCACCAAATGGGTGAGAACTGTCAGGATGAGCTATGGCACCAGTTCTTATAAATGCTACATTTATAAGAACATGGCGTTTCGCCTGAAATTCCCGAAAACCTATGCCCCTGGTGTAAACGACGGGAAAAAATATCCCATTTACCTGTTCTTTCATGGTGTAGGTGAAAAAGGCACCATCTACGATAACGAATTCCAGTTATTATGGGGAGGCCAGACATGGGCCAACCGCGTTGATAACGGCCAGTTCGATGGTTATCTTATTTATCCTCAAAGCCAGGGTGGTTACTGGGGTCCCAACGACTACGATAACCTGAAAGAGGTGATTGATTCCATTGTTACCAGCGCGAAAGGCGATCCCGATCGCCTGAGCGTAAACGGGTTGTCCGGTGGTGGATGGGCCACATGGGAATTCACCATGCGCTATCCCCAGTTAACAGCGGCTTCTTTACCAATGAGCGCAATGGCCACAGATTACGGCAATCATATTGATACCTACAAGTTTACGCCGATGTGGCTTTTCCAGGGTGGCCTGGATGGCAACCCTGCTCCTTATACTACTAACCAGGTGGTGGCATTGATTAATGCCGCCGGTGGTAATTTTAAACTTACTACGTACCCCAACGATGAACATAATACCTGGGTTGATGCATGGAACGAGCCTGATTTTGCGCCCTTCATGCTGAGAGCCAACAGGCTGAATCCTTATCCATTATATGGATCTGCAACTTTTTGTCCGGGCGAGACTATCACCGTTGGTATAGCGCCGGGATTTTTACAATATGAATGGCAGAAAGATGGTGCCACTATATCTACCGGCACATCCAACTCCATCGCGGTAACCACTCCGGGCGCCTATCGTGTAAGAGGGCAACTGCCTAACGGCTGGACCGGCTGGTCGCCGACCCCGCTG
Source organism: Chitinophaga sp. CCNWYY40 (assembly GCF_037483205.1). Classification (NCBI taxonomy): domain Bacteria; kingdom Pseudomonadati; phylum Bacteroidota; class Chitinophagia; order Chitinophagales; family Chitinophagaceae; genus Chitinophaga; species Chitinophaga sp. CCNWYY40. Next base: position 511,614 of record NZ_JBBHLF010000002.1, on the reverse strand, counting down.
GTGATCAGTTATAAGCCTGCTTCTCCTCCACAAACCATTACCACCTCCCCTGCCCTTGCCAGCAATGTGCTTCCGGCTCCGGATGGTACTACCAGTATTACCCTGCAGGTGCCTGCGGGTATGCTCAGTTATGAATGGATACGCGCGGGCAGCGCCACCATTATCAGTACCACCAACACTTTAACAACCTCTACTCCGGGAGCTTATGTAGTACGGGTTAAAGCACCAAACTACTGCATCGGCACCTATTCCGATACATTCAGGGTGGTAAACAGCACCGGCGTGAACGGGCCTGATCCTATCAGCAGCCTGGCAGTAAACAGTTTCACCAAAACACAGATCGTGTTGTCGTGGGTGGAAAATGCCACACCAACCTATAGTGAAAAGTATTTTGAAATATACCGGGCAACCCAGGCCGGTGGCCCTTATGTGCTTGTTGGAAAAAACAACGCCAACGTAGTTTCCTTTACTGATAACAATCTTATTCCAAATACCAGCTATTTCTATAAAGTACGTCCTGTAAACGACAATGCGGCCGGACCTCTCTCTGCTGAGGTAAAAGGCACCACTGCGTCAGACAGCTCTGCTCCTTCTGCCCCTCCGTCTTTAACCCTCGGTAGTTATACTAATAACCAGGTAATACTGAACTGGTCTGCTGCTACAGATGACGCAGGTATCGCCGGTTACGATATTTATGCAAACAATGTGTTGAGAACATCCGTAGGCAAAGTACTTACCGCAACCGTAACAGGTCTTACAGATGGTACTTTGTATAACTTCTACGTAAAGGCAAAAGATGTGTCGGGAAAATCATCTACCCCAAGTAACCAGGTAACGGTGAGAACCAAAAAGGCAAATCTTAATTATAAATATTATACCGGTTCTTACAGTAACCTGCCCAACTTTACCAACCTTACACCTGCCCAAACAGGTAAGGCTTATGTACCGGACCAGAGTATTGTACCAGCTGGTGTTACCACCAATTACGCAGTAATGTGGACAGGTTATATCCGTATCCCTGTTACTGGTACCTATAAATTTGAAACGTATTCAGATGATGGCAGCAAGCTGTATTTCAATAAAGCATACAGTAACTCTGCAACTGCAACCGTAAATAACGACGGCGCTCATGCTGCTGCTTACGCATCAGGCACTGTAATTGTCAATGCGGGAGTGTATCCTATCACGGTTACCTACTTCCAGGGCGGCGGTGGCTCCGCTATGGGCGTATACTGGACCAGCACTGCTGCGGGTATCAATACCCGTACGCTGATACCGGCAGAAGCCTTTATTGATACGTCTGTAGTAAATGGTACCGCACCTACCGCTCCTACTACCCTGGCAGTAGCTGTAAATAATTACAGTAAACTAAACCTGACATGGGCAGATAAAAGCAATAATGAAACAGGCTTTGAAATATACAGAAGCACCAGCAGCGGCGGAACTTATACCATCGTTGCTACTGCGGCGGCCAATGCGGTAAGCTATACAGATACTGCGCTGAACGCCTCCACTGCTTACTATTATAAGATAAGGGCTATCGGCCTTTATGGTGAGTCGGCCTATAGCGCTGTAGCCAATGCTACCACAGCAGCCAAGCCATTACCACCGGCAGTGCCTACCAACCTGGTTACACAGGCGCTTTCCACCCAGGTAGTGAAATTAACCTGGACAGATAACAGCACCATTGAAACAGGTTACGAAATTCAACGCTCCCTGGCAGACAGCCTGCACTTTAGCGTGCTGAAGAGCGTAGCTCCTGTGGCCTCCGGACAGGGAACATTCTCTGATTCTTCCCTCGTTGCCAATACAGTAGTATATTATAAGATAAGAGCTTTCGGTGAAGGCGGTTACTCTGCATTTACCAAAGCAGTGATAGCAAAATCACTGAACAATCCTCCGGTAATAGCCGATATCAGCAGTCAGACGATCCGTTACGGCACCACCCAGAGTATCCCGCTGTCGGCTACCGATCCGGATAATGATGCAATTACCTTTAGTCTTTATAACGCACCTGCATTCTTCTCCCTGCAGCAGAACGCCGGTACCACTTCCCTGATCCTGGCGCCAACTGCAGCGCAGCAAGGCACCTATAACGGTGTTGGAGTGATTGCCACAGATGCCAACGGAGGAAAAGACACCGCGTTGTTTAATATCATCGTAAATGATAACTATCCTCCGGTAATAGATTCCGTTGCAGGATGGAGCGCAGATGAAGGAACGCAGAAAACCGTAAAGGTATCCCTGCATGATCTGAATCCGGGTAATACCTACACCTGGACAGCACTCCAGATTCCTCCTTTTGCCACCATCACCAGTAATAATGATACCTGTGTGATCAACCTGCAACCAGGTTACGGCGCATCCGGTACTTATACTATTAAATTACAGGCAACAGACAACCAGGGTGGTATTGATGTACGCAGCTTCGTATTAACCGTGGTGGATAAACCAACACCTAACTATAAGCTGCTCCTTAACTTCACACTGAACAGCCTGGCACCTGCACCGTGGAATAATATCACCGGGGCTACTTCCAACCTGAAAGATGACAACGGACAAACCACCAGTGTTGGTCTGTCGTTCGATGAAACATGGTGGGCAGCAGGTACAGAAGGCGCCACTACCGGCAATAACAGCGGTGTATACCCTGATGCCGTGATGAGCCAGTACCTTTACTTTGGTTCGCTTCCCGGCTTCTTTACAGGTGCGCCGTCTATGCACGGACACCTCACCGGTCTGGAAACAAACAGGACTTATTCCATTAAGTTCTTCTCCAGCAGTAAATGGTGGGCGCCGCAGCCGGATAACGGCAGCACACAGTACACTATTAATGGTGTAACCAAAGCCCTGAACGTTCAGAACAATACTGCGAATACAGCGGTTTTTGAAAACCTGACAGCAGATGCTAACGGTGAAATCAAATTTACCCTCAGTATTCCGGCCGGTGGCCAGGTAGGCTACCTGAATGCGATGGAAATAAATGCAGGCGGAGCCGGTGATACTACCATCGTAGTAAATCAGCCTCCGGTAATTACGGCTATTCCAAACAAAACATTGGAAGCCGGAGATACCATCCATGTACAGCTGCAGGGATCCGATCCTGAAAATGATGCCATTACTTACACGGGTTATAACCTTCCTTCCTTTGTTTCTGTAGTACAGTCCCAGGGTAGTAATCCTTACCTCCTGGTGGCCCCTGCTACCAACAACGCAGGTCAGTTTAACAACATCGGTGTAATTGGTACGGATACTCATGGCAACAGCGACACGGCGGTATTTAACCTCACAGTGAATGCACCGGCAGGTGGAGATACCAGCGGTTATAAACTGTTCCTCAATATTAAACAGAACAGTACTGCGCCTGCTCCATGGAATAATGTTACCGGAAGAGTTACCAACAACCTGAAAAACGACCAGGGACAAACCACCGCATCCAGCCTGGTGTTTGATGAAACCTGGTGGGCGACCAATGGTGAAGGCGCTATTACCGGCAATAACAGTGGTGTATACCCTGATGCTGTGATCAACGACTTCCTCTACTTTGGTTCATTGCCGGGCTTCTTCACCGGAGCGCCAAGCATGACCGGCCATATCACTGGCCTGGAAGCCGGTAAGAAGTTTACCGTTAAGTTCTTCTCCAGCAGTAAATGGTGGGCGCCGCAGCCGGATAATGGCAGCACGAAATTTACTATCAACGGTGTTAGCCAGACACTGTATGTACAAAATAATTCCACAAGCGTGGTGAGCTTCACAAACCTCAGCCCCGACGCGAATGGTGAAATAGTATTTACGCTGAGTATCCCTGCGGGCGGACAGGTAGGTTACCTGAATGCCATCGAAGTGGTAGCGGGTACTTCCACAGCGCCAACAGTCAATCACGCACCGGTAATAACAGATATTACCAACCAGAGTGTGGAGGCAGGTTATAGTCTGAATGTTCCCGTGACGGCAACGGACCCGGACAACAACCCGATTACTTATAGTACCGTCAACCTGCCTTCTTTTGCTACATTGACGCAATCAGGCGGTAACGTATCGCTTTCTATTGCGCCAACCATCAGCGATGCAGGCACCTACAATAATGTAAAAGTTATTGTGAAAGATACCTACGGCGCTGCTGATACTACTACATTCAATATCACGGTAACTCCGCCGCCGAACACCAGCGGCAGTTACAAACTGTTACTGAACTTCAAGCTCAATAACACGGTACCGGCTCCATGGAACAATATTACAGGCGCTACGTCTAACCTGAAAAACGATCAGGGACAAACCACTACCGTAGGATTGAGATTTGATGAAACATGGTGGGCAGCAGGCGTTGAAGGCGCTACCACCGGTAATAACAGTGGTGTGTATCCGGATGCGGTACTGGCCGAATACCTGTACTTTGGCTCATTACCTGGCTTCTTTACAGGCGCACCGGTAATGCACGGTCACCTCACCGGGTTAAGTGCCAATACCACTTACACCATCAAGTTCCTGTCCAACAGTAAATGGTGGGCGCCACAGCCGGATAACGGCAGCACCCAATTCACCATCAATGGTGTAAGCAAAACGCTGAGTGCGCAAAACAATACCAGCACAACAGCCGATTTCCTGAACCTTACAGCGGACGCCAACGGTGAAATTGCCTTCACTCTCAGCATCCCTCCGGGCGGTCAGGTAGGCTATCTGAATGCGATGGAAATTATTGCTACCACCAATATCCAAAACCTGGGCAATAATACCCAGCTGATGGGTACCGGCAGTTCAATGAGCGTGACAACAAACATTGCAAAAAGCAGCATGCTGGTGAACGTTTATCCAAACCCTTACATAGATAACCTGGCCATTGATATGACACTGCAGAAAACAGCACCTGTAATGCTCATCGAAATCAATGACCTCAGTGGTAAGCGTCTCTACAGTGAAACCAGGAAAGAAGTACCGCAGGGTAAAAACCTGATAAGGATCAATACACAACGTACAGTAGTACTGCCGGGTGTGTACATCCTGAAGATTACTTCTTCTACCGGTGAAACAAAGAGTGTTAAACTTATCAGGCAGAACTGAGTTGTAACTGAATGATTATTATAAAAGTAAAACCGTTCCGGGCGATGTTCCGGAACGGTTTTTTTGTAAAAAATTCTCTTTACCCCCCAAACTTCAACGGTTACCAACTAATTTTTATGTTTCGCTTAAAAATAAAGTGTGTTTTAATATAATCTTTTACCTTTGAGCCATAACCGGATATACCTGGATAGCTATGCTCCCCGGATATCTCCCCATTAACCTCATCCGCGCCAAAAACCTGATATATTGTAAGGCTTCTTGCCAAACATTATCATCTTATTTTTTACCATCTCCTCTGACATACCAGTTACCACGCCGGGGCAAGGCTGATATACACTTATCTGTGTATCCCACTCTGCGTATCAATTAAAGCTTAAAGGAAAAATTCTATATGGACATTGTGTATTTCATAAAGGCATTGCTTAAAAAGAAATGGTGGATCCTGTTCAGCACCATCGCCGCTGTGGCAGCAGCATTTGCCTTTACAATCGGTAAACCCAAGTTATATGCCTCCACCGCCCAGATGGCGACAGGCTTTACAACAAATGAACAGATTAAACTACGCGATGAAAATCTGAATCTTTTTGAAGCAGACGTTAAATTTGATAACGTCATCGAAACCATGAATTCACCGCTGGTGATAGGATTGCTGGCATGCGACCTGATGGTACACGATCTCACCTCCAACAAACCATTCAGGCATCTTTCAGAAAAAGATTTAAAAGATCCTCATTATACCAGTGCCAACAAGGAAGAAATTGTGCGTATCTGCCGCCAGAAAATTGACTCGCTGCAAATACTCTCTTCCTCCCAGCCGGACGAAAGAAAAATACTGGAGTTCATGAAGATTTACCGGTACGACTTTGAGTCTATCCGTAAAATGCTTTACGCTACACGTCTTTCCCGTACAGATTATATCAATATCATTTGTTATTCAGATAATCCTGAATTATCTGCTTACACCGTTAATACCCTTTACAAAGAGTTTATCCGTTTTTACCGCAGTTCACGTTCCGAACGTTCTGTTGAAAACGTAGAGACATTTGAAGCACTGGTGAACCAGAAGAAACAGGAACTGGATCAGAAAGTTGAAGCGCTCAGAGGTTACAAAACACAACAGGGCGTGTTAAACGTGGAAACCGCCAGCGGCAACGAATGGGACCTGATCAAACAGTTTGAGAAATCTGTATCAGATGAAAGAGCTAATTACAATAACCTGCAGGCTTCTCTCAGTAATGTAAACGCACAGCTGGCCCAGGCAAGCAGTGGCAAACCAACTTACTCCAATTCAAACGGAGAAATAGTTAGCCTGAGAAAACAAATCAACGATCTGAATGACCAGTATGTAAATTCCGGTTCCACTGATAATGCGCTGGCAGAGAAAATAAAAACGCAGCGCGCCAAACTGCAAAAGGTACTGCTCGACGCCTCCGCTACTACCGGTAAAGTGAGTACCCGCGAAGAACTGATCCAAAGCAGGGATGCATTGGAAGCACAGGTAAGCGCCTCCAGGTTAAATATCAGCACCCTGGAAGGAAAGATCCGTAATCTTCGTTCCTCTGTTGGCTCTTACGCCAATAAGGAAGCTACTGTTACGTCCCTGCAACAGGAAGTAGAGTTAGCGCAGGATGAATATAATAAGCTGAAAGAAAAACTGGGGTCCGCATTGGATAACCGGAATGTTCCACAGGATAATTTCCGTCAAACATTAAAAGGACAACCGGCTTTCACACCCGAATCATCCAAAAGGCTGATCATTATGGGCATGTCTGGCATGGCTGTTTTTATGATCTCCTGCATCGGCATTCTCTTCCATGAGTTTATGGATAATTCACTGAAATCACCTTCTGTATTCAACCGCAGCTCCAACCTGAAACTGATTGCCACTATCAATCATACCAATCTTCAGCGATATAAATTGCTGCAAATACTGCAACGGAAAACGGATGAAGCGCAATGGTTAAAAAGACAAAATGTTTTCCGTGAACTGTTACGCAAACTCAGGTATGAACTGGAAAGCAGCGGTAAAAAAATATTTTTGTTCACCAGTACAGAACCGCAGCAGGGCAAAACCACATTGCTGCAGGCAGTGGCTTACAGCCTTAGTTTGAGCAACAAGAAAGTGTTGATCATCGACACCAATTTTTGTAACAACGATGTGAGCGTTCAAATGGAAGCAAAGCCAACCCTGGAACATTTCTCTGTACCACCGGAAGAGTTTTCCATTGAAAAGGTAAAAGAGATTGTTACTACTTACGAAACACCAGGTATTGAAATTATCGGATGTAAAGGTGGCGACTATACGCCGTCAGAAATTTTACCGCCGAACCACCTGCTCAATTATTTGCCGGAACTGAAAAAACATTACGACTATATTTTGATGGAAGGCGCGCCACTGAACGATTTCACAGATAGCCGCGAGTTGGCGGCTTACGCCGAAGGTGTGGTGGCAATTTTCTCATCTCATTTAAAAATAAAACAGATTGACAGAGAATCTTCCGAGTTCCTGGAATCTCTTGGTGATAAGTTCCTGGGAGTAGTTTTGAATAATGTAAAAGAAGATTTTATTGAGCTTTGATCTTTTAAACATGTATCAACGGATCTTTAAAGACATATTTAGTTTGCGACCCGAAAAAAATGATTCGCGTTATGCCTGGATCGATTACGCCAAGGGAATAGCCATTGTACTGGTGGTTTACCGTCATCTGGCATATGGTCTGGTGGCGCGGGGCGTATCTCTTCCAAAAGAGGTGCTGGCTACAAACGATATGCTTTACAGTTTCAGGATGCCATTATTTTTCCTGCTTTCCGGATTTTTTTTCAGCAGAAGTGTTGCTAAAAGAGGCGCCGTAAGCTTTGGAATATCAAAGATCAATACGCTATTATATCCCTATATACTTTGGGCAGTAATACAAATCAGCTTACAGATCTTCTTTCCAGATTACTCAAACGCGGAACGGTCGGGAAGAGATTTTCTGAATATCCTGCTCCAGCCAAGAACGCTGGATCAGCTGTGGTACCTGTTTGCGTTATTCAACGTAACTATGTTGTACCTGCTGACATCACTGCTGATCAAAGAGAAAAAGGGCTGGCAACTGGTGACAGGGCTGCTACTGCTGGGCGTAGCGCCTTATGTGCGAAGCCACAGTGCGCTTTATGATATTGCATTGCACTACATCTACTTTGCAATCGGCGATATTACTGCGGGATACTTTTTCCGTGCGCAAACACAACAGCAGTTATCCAACCCGGTAAACCTGCTCGTGCTGACACCGGTGTTTTGTGCCCTGCAATGGTATTACCTGTATCATCAGCAAATGAACCTGTACCTGTTAATGCTCATTGCGCTTAATGGCTGTTTGTTTGTAATAATGCTGGCATCCTGGCTTGCAAAACTGCAGAAGCTACAGTTCCTGAGCGTAACCGGCCATTACTCTCTATATATCTATCTGCTGCATATTACTGTTTTTGCGGCATTGCGGGCAATGCTGCTGAGTATCGGAATTACCAACGGAATAGTATTGCTGCTGATCTGTATACCATCCGCTATCCTGCTTTCGATTATTGCTTACCGTTTACTGGTAAAAATAGGATGCAGTTTCCTCTTTACAGGAAAGTTTGGTATAAGCCGTTCAAATGGAAAAATAATGACACATAGTTTTATATGAAAGTACAACCAAAGAAAAAGCCGATAGACCAACATCTTCATCAGATGCTGATCCTAATCTTTATAGCGCTTACTATTATCGCTATGGCTGTTAAAATAGTGTTCTTATAAATTGACCTAAGTGGAAATTGCGAAAAAAAATATCTTCAATATCTTTATTATTATCGGTTGGGTACTGCTGATTCCGGCAATAGCTTATATCAGCGCCCAGGAGATAAAATACATTGCGCTGCTCATCGGGCTGGTGATAGGAACCACTGTTGCTGCGATTTCCATTCTGAATTACCGCGCAGGTTATTTTATCTCCTGTACGGTAGCACTGACAGTACGTTTGCTTGAAAGAATGTCCGGCACGGAAATACCCGTGGGCGTATTGATAGATGCCATCCTGTTAATCACGTTACTGGGCAGTTTGCTAAAGGCAGGAGACGACAGTATTAAGAAAGTAGACTTTCTCCGGGATCCTGTGCTGATCACCTTTTACATCTACGGAGGGTACGTGCTGCTGCAGTTTTTCAATCCTGCGTTTGTTTTCGACCGGCATGGCTGGACCACCTTTGCGCGGGTATTTGTCCGCAATATGATCTTTATGTACCTGGTCATGAAAATGATCCGCAACATGAATGACCTGAAAGTGTTCCTGAAATTCTGGATTATCATACTTACTATAGCAGCCTTTTATGCATGTATTCAGCAGTGGTTTGGATTAATGCCGTTTGAAAAAGCGTACATCGCCAAATACCCCGAGAAATTCAAAACAGTAATTATTCTCACCGGTATCCGTATTTTCTCCTTTGTGTCGGACCCCGCTGTATTTGGCGTTATCATGGCCTGCGGCTGTATTATAAATATTGTACTGCTGACCAGCTCCAGTAAAATGATATCTGCATCAAAAAAAGTGTTCCTGCTGATATCACTGGCGCTTCAGTTTATGGCACTGGGATTTTCCGGTACCCGCACAGCATACATCATGGTTCCAATGGGACTGATCATGATGCTGTTTGTAAACCTGCGGAACAGGAATACCGTGATTGGCGCACTGGTATTTGTATTTGCTTTCCTGGTATTGATGTTCGGTCCGTTTCACGGCAATTCCACTGTTATCAGGATGAGGACTGCCTTCTCCGGCTCGGAAGACGCATCCCTGAATGTGCGGGAAGTGAACAGGCATCGTATACAACCTTACATCTACAGCCATCCTATCGGTGGCGGGTTCCTCAGTTGCGAACCTGGTTCCGGTAGCGAACTGGATGGCTTTCCGCCCGACAGCGGTTATTTACGTACCGCCCTTGAACAGGGATGGATTGGCTTACTGCTCATCATGGTAAATATCTACATGGTGATGCAATATATGGTCGCCAATTATTTTGCCAGCAGAACAGAAATGGAAAAGCAGTTTACGCTGGTCATCCTTTGTGTGATGTTCGCCCTGGTAGTAAGTATTTATGCACAGGAATCATCCGGCCTTATTGAATCAGCCCTGCTTTACTATGCCCTCAACGGCATCTCTATAAAATTAAAATATTTATTATCATCTCCAAATATCACAACATGAAACGAGTACTATTCTTTTTATTAGTAGCATTAACAGGTACAGTGGCAAAGGCGCAAAGAGCCGATACCAGCATTGTGCTGCGCCTGCCTGCAGATCAGCCAACAGTGGCCAGACTGAAAGCAAGACTGGTGGAGCTTGCAATGGAAAATCCCCAGATCAAAGCATTGGACATAAAAAAACAGATTACAAAATACGACGAAAACAGGGCTAAAGCCGGCTGGCTGGATATGATTGTTGCTTCAGGTAACCTGAATGAATTTACCATTAAAGGAAGCGGTACCACCAGCAACAACACACTATACCCCAGGTACAACTTCGGTATCAATGTACCACTCGGACATTTGATCAGTATTCCTAACGAAGTAAAAACTGCGAAGGCAAACGGGAAAGTATTCGAACAACAGAAAGAAGGTGAAAAGCTGGCTTTAAAATCGGCCGTATTGCGCGCCTACGAAGACTATGCAGCGAACAAACAATTGTATGAACTGCAACTCCCCCTGCTGGAAGATTCCTACAATCACTACAAACAGGTGGAACAGCGCTTCTCAAAAGGAGACCAGAACACTGCCGTGGAAGGTTTGAATGAGGCATACCGTATTTATAATGCAGAAATGGTGCGTAAGGTAAACCTCGAAAGAGAAGTAAAACAATCAAAGCTGGTACTGGAAGCAATTATCGGCACTTCGCTGGAAGAAGTATTGCTTCATTTATAAGATGGAGGTTTGTGAACAAGGTAGCCGGCAAGGCAGATTACCGAAAATAAAATCAAGAATGAAAGTATTTCTTATTATCACGTTTATGCTGCAGACGGTATTACTGTCTGCACAGGACCTGAAACCATTCAAACAGATTGAGGTGCAGATTACGCCCTGGCACCGCATCCCGGCGCTGCTGAAGCTACCGGACAATCTGAAAGGCGGAAAAAGATACCCGTTACTTATTTGTCTTCATGGCAGAAGTATTGCGGGTACTGATATTACTAAAATCTTCCGGCAGGGCGTAGCGAGACAAATGCATGAAGGAAAGAATATTGATGCCGTTAATAAAGTGGATGGCAAAAAATATGAGTTTATTGTAATGGCGCCGCTGGCCACCAGTTGGTCACTTGGTCCGGAACACCTGGATGCGGCGATTACGGATGTATTGAAAAAATACCCGATCGACTCGTCCCGTATTTACATCACCGGGTACAGTGCGGGCGGATGGTCTGTTGCGATGGCCGTAACCGATAAAAGAACGGCAAAGCGCGTGGCCGCAGCCGTGAACATGTCTCCTGCCACTATTGATGCAGAGAACCTGAAAAGTTTCCAGGTAACTGCGCAGAACAATATTCATGTATGGTATTTCGGTGGCCGTGAAGAACCCGTGTTTCTTGGCAACTGTAAACTTTATGCGGATAGCACAAACAAATACAAACCGGGGCTAACCAAACTAAGCATCGGGGAGCATAAACACTGCTGCTGGGAACAATATTACAACCCTTCCTACCGGGAAGATGGTATGAATATTTACGAGTGGCTGCTGCAATTTAAAAGATAATCCCGTATGCCCAGGGTCGCTAAATGGATACTATCACTGGTGGGTGGCATTCTATTGCTGCTGACAGCGGCTTTCCTGTTCATTAAACACGGGCAGGAAACCGCGCCTCTTAATGAGCACACGCGCAAATCTGCACCGGGGCAGTTCATACGCCTCGAACAGGGACTTGTACATTACAGCCTGTATGGCCCGGACACCGCCCCGTTGCTGGTATTGATCCACGGAGGTGGCTGCAGTGGCATGGAAGTATGGAAGTTTAACATCCCCTATCTCCTGTCCAAAGGCTACCGGGTGCTTACTTATGATCTTTACGGCAGGGGCTATTCCGACCGGCCGGAAACGGTGTATGACCTTGGCCTGTACCGGAGGCAACTGATTGCTTTGCTGGACACATTACAGCTTCGCCAGTCATTTGATATGATCGCAATGTCAATGGGAGCCCCTATCGGGCTGGATTACGCCGCCGGCCACCCGGAACGTGTAAAACAGATCATATTGCTGGGACCAGCTGCCAGCGGCGACCTTCAGCCCAGCAGGTTGTTGCGGATCCCGGTTATGAGCGATATTTTAATGAGTGGTTACTGGTATCCCCGCTCAGTGGAGAACCAACGGAAAGAATTCGTCAATCAGCCGCTGTTTAACAGCTACGCGGAGCGGTTAGAATATTTTATAAATTTCAGGGGGTATAAGCGTATCACGCTGTCGTCCTGGATGAACATGCTGAATCAAAGCCAGCTTTATTTACTGAAGAAAATACCAGCCGGAAAAATATTACTCATCTATGGTAAACAAGACCCCTTTTTCTCAAAAGAAAAATTAAGTTCTTATACTGCTTTATACCCAACTTTAGAAGTACATGAAGTAGACAGTGCCGGGCATATGCCTCATTATGAGCAACCACAGGAGGTGAATGAAATGATGTGGAAGTATCTTGAAGGAAAAAAATAATGCCCGGTAAAAAAGAAAACAGCCGCCCGGATAACCAGGGCGGCTGTTTCATTATAGCATATTGCTGAATTGTCCGGATTAGTTTGTTCTATAGCCCGTGGTCAGCAATGCTGAACCGGATTTAGGCTGATAGAAATTGTTGGTGTCCACACCAGCATCCGCCACTGTTGCAAATTTGGAATTGGCATCTGCGCCGGTTCCTTCTGTAACAGACGCTCCATTTTCAGTGTATATATAGGCATTAGGAACGATTGTGCCGCCATTTACACGTGGTTGAATGAACGCGTTATCTTTAACGATCTGCGCTGCAGTCTGGCCGAAATAGCCGTTAATACGGAGAGACACGCCACCGGTTCTTGCAATGGTGTTGTTGGTGATTTGCACCACTGCCTTGTCGGTTCCTCTCAGGCTCACACCATCTCCCTGGTTATCTCTCAACAGGTTGTTATGGATAATGTGTGTGGCGCCATTTTCGCCGGATCCGTAAAACTGGATCAGTTCACCCCATCCATCGTGTACATAGTTGTCGTGCACGTTGGTGTTGGTAGTACGGCCGCCAATCAGGATGCCGCCGTTATGACCTGAATTATGCTGACCACCCCAGTTAGTAACGGTGTTGCCATATATTTCCAGTTTGTCGATAGCGGCAGTCTGGATACCGTCTGCACCACCATTTGAAACACTATTGTTATAGATCTTTACATTGCGCCATTTAATGGGCTGCACATACTCCTGTCCGCTGGTAAATCCTGAAGGAGCACCATAGTAAGGGGCATTAGCAGTGAGGTTCCAGTAAAGGGCAGTATGACCAATATAGAATGCTTCGTTGTTGGTACCGCTGATAGCCACATCGTGGATCAGCAGATTCTCCATGTAGGAATTAGGATACTGTGTGCTTACATCGCCCTTTACCGGGTCTGTTTTAGCCCATATCCCTGTGCCGCCGTTACGTATGGTAACATTGGCGATCTCAAAATTATCGGTGTGCTTGCTGAGCGTAAAGTTAAAATATGCTTCTCTGCCTGCCTGGGTACTTCCTTCTACTACAAACTCAGATTTTGATTTTTCACCACCCGCTTTCACGTAATGGCAGTTTACAAAACTGATGGCTGTAGACCAGGAACCACCACTCCAGGATGGATTACCTATTTTAACTACGGTGCCACTGGCGTTTTTAACAATGATAGGGCTGCCTGAAGCGCCTTTCAGGTTATTAAAAACGATAGCAGAAAATGTTCCTTTCAGATTCAAAATTTCCCCGGCTTTGTAAATGCTCCCATCTACAACCAATCTCCCGTCTTTGTCGGGAACAAGCGTGTATTGCTTCCCGCCGACAGGGGGCTTTGCAGCAGTTTCAGTTGGATTATTTTCCGGTAGTACCTGGCTTAATTGATCCTTATTGCAACTTTCAGTTGTGATGACTAAAGCCAGAGCAACGGATACGAATGTAAACATAGACAATCGTGCGGTAATGTAGTGCCTCATGGTTTTTCAGATATTATATGGTTTCAATAAAAAGCTCACAATTACCCATTGGTAAATTGCAAATTGATTCAAGTGATATGGATTCGGTCATTCAAAAAATAATGCACTGCATACAATTGTCTCCGGAAACAATTTAAACGGTCCATTTTAATTTATGGCTGCGAATATCCAGAATTTTGGATATAAAACAGCATCTTAACGGACGTCCACCGCGAAATATTATATGCCTGAAAAAGGGCTTTATGAGTTACAACGGATTTCAGGAAACGAACTGACGTCTTTATGCATTTATTCCCAAATGGGCCGATCCGATAATGCGCTTGCCAGTCTTAAAACGTAGGCCAATCAATAATATTACTATTAAATATACTATAAAATCAATAGTAATATGTAACTTTTTTTGAACTTTTTATAAAAAAATTGAAAAACTTTTCCACATTCTAAAAATGTGATAAAATGAAGCACAAATGAATAAAAAGGTACAGGCTCTAAACAAAAAAGCCGTCTCAATAGTTGAAACGGCCAGTTTGTAATTATATATAATACTTCCGGGGTGATTATAAACCGAAAGCTGCTTTTACTTTGTCAACGTAATCCAGCTTCTCCCAGGTAAACAGCTCAACTTCCACACTCTTCTCGTGTTTCTTGCCTTTGTTGAATACTTTGGTAACCACCTTAGGTTCGCGGCCCATGTGACCATAAGCAGCAGTTTCGCTGTAGATAGGGTTGCGCAGTTTCAGTCTTTGCTCGATCGCATAAGGACGCAGGTCAAAGATCTCTTCAATCTTCTTTGCAATCTCGCCATCGTTCAGTTTCACTTTGGAGGTACCGTTGGTGTTTACATAAATACCGCATGGTTTAGCTACACCGATTGCGTAGGATACCTGTACCAGTATTTCGTCGCACACACCTGCAGCCACCATGTTTTTGGCGATATGACGGGTTGCATAAGCAGCGGAACGGTCTACTTTGGAAGGATCTTTACCGGAGAAAGCGCCACCACCGTGAGCACCTTTACCACCGTACGTATCTACGATGATTTTGCGGCCGGTTAAGCCGGTATCACCGTGAGGGCCACCGATTACAAATTTACCGGTTGGGTTGATATGGTGATTGATATCAAAGCCTTCAAACAGTTTTTGCAGTTCCGGTTTCAGCTGTGCTTTTACGCGGGGGATCAGGATATTGATCATATCTTCCTTGATCTTTGCCAGCATTTTCTCATCAGCATCGAAATCATCGTGCTGGGTAGAAATTACGATAGAATCGATTCTTACCGGTTTATTATCATCAGAATATTCGATGGTTACCTGGGATTTGGCATCCGGGCGCAGGTATTTGATTTCTTTATTTTCACGACGGAGTACAGCAAGTTCCAGCAACAGTTTGTGTGCCAGATCCAGTGCCAGCGGCATGTAGTTTTCTGTTTCGCGGGTAGCATAACCAAACATCATACCCTGATCTCCAGCACCTTGTTCTTCCGGAGATTTACGGTCAACGCCCTGGTTGATATCCGGAGATTGTTCATGTATGGCAGAAAGAATTCCACAGGAATTCGCTTCAAACATGTACTCACTCTTGGTATAGCCAATTTTACGGATTACTTCTCTTGCAATGTCCTGCACATCAAGGTATGCCTCTGATTTCACCTCACCTGCCAAAACAACCTGGCCGGTAGTTACAAGCGTTTCACAAGCTACTTTAGATTTTGCATCGTATGCCAGAAAGTTGTCGATCAAAGCGTCAGAGATCTGATCAGCTACTTTATCAGGATGTCCTTCTGAAACGGATTCAGATGTAAATAAATAAGGCATAAAAAACTGGGATTAGTAGTTTTATGGTTTAGTGTAAATAATTCTGAGCTTGATATTATACTGTGACAGGTTACTACCACCTACTTTCACACGGTTCAGATCCATGTACAACGGCGAATATCCTTCAAGTTTGAAACCCTTGTTGGGGTCCAGTTTCCTGATAAACCGCTGCATGGTATTGGCGAGGTTAAAGGTGTATTGCACCACCTGTACGCCTCCAAAGTTGGTAATCACCTGGCGGGTGCCGCCGAAATAGGCTGCGCCTCCACCTGTATAATAGTCTGCGGGGATCTTGGTGGTATCACCGTTTGTATACTGGCGTAAAGATAAGCTTCCTGGTTCAATAAATATATTATTCATATCACTTGGGCCGGAAGTTATTTGTGTAATCACCAGCTCAGCTTTATTGATCAATACATTCGGGAAGTTTTCCAGACCAGGTATCGTCAGGTTGGTAAACAGCCCTGGTGCGGCGTTCAGGAAGAGGATACTATCCCCGTTCGGGTTGCTGGTATTGATAAACCTGGCGGCCTGTGAACCATTGTAATTACGGGTGAAGTAATTGGCATGGGCGCTGGCATACTGATCGAACGACATGGTAGCGCGGAGCGAATCGGCTGTAGTGTTTTTGTAGAACACCGTCAGCTTCGTGTTGGTATTGTTCAGGTTCAGGTAAATCATGTTCCTGTTGGTACCGAGGTTGGTGTCCGGTACAATGGCGAATCCTTTCAGGTAAGCGCGGAAAGAGGAATCTGTGGCAAAAGCGCCATCAGACTTCTGGCTCAGCAGCTGATTACCGAAAGCGGTGCTCAGTTTAATACGCAGCTGGGCGGTTTCCTTGGTACCGTAAACGCTTACGGAGTCACGGAGCGACAGTGGCGTAACGGTAGCAGTACCCAGTAGCTCTCCCGGGTTATAAGCCAGGGCTTTGTTATAAGCGTAATTGGAGTCGATGGTGAACCCGGTTTCAGCCATCCGGTACACCCGGAAGGTTTGAGGTGAGGAAGAATCACCGGTATAGCCGCTGTAGCTCAGCGACAATACAACGGAATCCAGTGTTTGACCGGTACCTTCAAAGGTAAAGGCGCTTTTGGGTAACGATACCTGCGTGTATACGAAAGCGTGAGTTCTCCCAAAAACAGGGTCGGTGGTAACAGATCCCAGGATTTTATTATAGGCGTTTTGTCCGTTTAAAATAGAGGAATCATACCGGAGTATGTTGTTGGCAATAATACCTGTGAGCGTTGTGTCCTGTGCATTCACAAAATCGCCGGGAGGAATTAAACCACTTCCCAGGATAGTGGATTTGTTACAACCGGTTGCTCCGTACAGCAGAGTAATATAGGTAGCTAAGAAGCTAAGGTTCCTGAAATTGATCTTCACGCGTTATGTTGTTAGTGAGTATTGGTTTTACTGCCCGAACATGCTTTTAATACGCTTTAAATACGCTTCAACTACGCTTTAAAGGTGGACTTGATGGTTATTTACCCAGCAGTTGATTATACAATTGCAGGTAATCGCCCAGATCATCGTTGTCTTTTTTAAACGGCAGAATGATCTTCCCTTTTTCCGCTTTCACTTCGTCCACTACTTTCTTTTCCAGTTTATCACCGGCCAGTACAACTGCGTCCGCGTATTTTGCCGCTCCCCTGTTCAGCGCAGTGTTGGTACCTTCCTTAAACAGTTCCATATCTTTTTCCTTGATCTGGTTACTGATTGTGGCCTTCTTAACAAAGGTAGTGCCTAACTTTTCCTTGAATGTATTGGGAGTCAGCGAATATATGATCTTTGAATTGGCAAAGACAGGCTCTTTTTTGTAAGCCGTTTTCAGATACATAGGTATCAGAGAGGTCATCCAGCCACTGCAATGAATGATGTCCGGAGGCCATCCGAACTTTTTCACCGTTTCCAGGGCTCCTTTGCAAAAGAAGACAGCTCTCGCTGCGTTGTCGTCAAAAAACTCTTCGTTTTCATCGGCAAACACAGTTTTACGCTTAAAATAATCTTCATTATCCAGGAAGTAAACCTGCAACCGGGCGTTTGGAAGCGAAGCCACCTTGATAATCAATGGGTAATCATCCCCGTCAATCACAATGTTGATCCCCGACAATCTTACGACCTCGTGCAAACGGTGTCTTCTCTCATTAATAATTCCAAATCTAGGCATGATCACTCTCACTTCCAGGCCAGCCTCATTGGACTTAATTGCCATTTTATTGACCATTGCCGCGTAATCACTCAATTCCAGGTACGGCGACATCTCTTGGGCAATAAAAAGAATTCTTTTCTTTGTGGACATTTAACGCTGATTATTAATGCAGTAATTTTTAATTTGGCTTGCAAAATTACGGATTTTTTACGGAATATTGGTCAATCTGTCAGTTTTAACATCCTTTTAAGCAATGATTTATGTATCTATTTAAGCGCAGCGCGGACCTGAAGAAGCACCTGGACCTGGTAAGAAAAAGCAACAAAAGCATTGGTTTTGTGCCCACTATGGGAGCCCTCCATGCCGGTCACCTGTCACTTATTCAGGCAACCCGGCAAAAAAATGATGTGGTCGTTTGCAGCATCTTTGTCAATCCAACTCAGTTTAATGATCCAAAAGATTTTGAAAAATATCCCATCACAATAGAAGAGGATATAAAAAAATTAAATAATGTATCGACAGATATACTTTTTTTGCCATCCGTAGAGGAAATGTATCCTGAAGGTCTGGAAAGCGATCTGCATTATGACTTCGGCGACCTGGAAACTATCCTTGAAGGCAAATTCCGCCCAGGGCATTTTCAGGGCGTGGGTCGTATTGTACACAAGTTACTGGATATTGTGCAACCTGACCAGCTTTTTATGGGACAAAAAGATCTGCAGCAATGTCTTATCATCCGCCGGCTCCTCGCCATAACCCATTCCCCGGTAAAGCTGGTGGTGTGTCCTACCGAAAGGGAAAAAGATGGTTTGGCCATGAGCAGCCGCAATGCGCGCCTCTCTCCCGCTGCCCGGAAAAAAGCTGTGGGGATCTACCAGGCCCTCCTTCACATAAAAGATAACTTCGGGAAAGGCCTTCACTTTATGGAAGGCGCCCATGAAGCTTTTGATACACTGAAAAAACAAGGCTTTGAACCGGAATACGTGGATATCCTCCGGCTGGATAATGATACCCTCGTTCCCCTGGATCAGCCGCCCGGAAATGCTACCGTAGTTGTTGCCGTTGCAGCCTGGCTCGATGGCGTCCGGCTTATCGATAATATGATACTGCAGGGCAGCCTCTAACCTTATCCTGCAAGGGATGCAGCAGACACTGCACTACTGCTGCATCCCCTGTTCGATCTTCCATATTTTTTCCCTAGCTTTGCAAACGCTCTATAGCGCTAAGCCAGTATAAATTATGCAAATCGAAATTTTAAAGTGTAAGATTCACCGCGCGGTTGTGACGGAAGCCAATCTGCAATATGTTGGAAGTATTACGATTGACGAAGACCTTATGGACGCCGCTGGTTTAATCGAGTATGAAAAAGTGCAGGTATTAAACGTAAATAACGGAGAACGCCTGGAAACCTATGTGATCAAAGGAAAACGTGGTTCAGGTGTGATCTGTATGAATGGTCCCGCTGCCCGTCTTGTTGCCCCAGGTGATATAGTAATTATTATTTCCTATGCCACTATGGATTTTGAAGAAGCGAAAAAATATACGCCTGTTGCCATTTTCC
The DNA here is from genome assembly GCF_037483205.1 of Chitinophaga sp. CCNWYY40. Classification (NCBI taxonomy): domain Bacteria; kingdom Pseudomonadati; phylum Bacteroidota; class Chitinophagia; order Chitinophagales; family Chitinophagaceae; genus Chitinophaga; species Chitinophaga sp. CCNWYY40. Next base: position 491,838 of record NZ_JBBHLF010000002.1, on the reverse strand, counting down.
CCAAAGAAGGAAATAAACTGTAAACCCGTATCTGTACCTGTTTTTAACTAACGCCCTAAAACAACTTTGGATCATGCCCAAAACGCTTAAGAACGTCATTAAGTTTATTTGCTTTTTCGGCATCGGGGTGATGTTGATATGGCTTTTTACCAAAGACATCACAACAGAACAATGGGAACAGATCAATACCGCTTTCCGTAAAGCCAATTACTGGCTGCTTATACCCACCATGACCATCGGTATTGCCAGTCACTGGTTCAGGGCCGTAAGATGGAAACTGCTGATGAAACCACTGGGTCATCAGCCCACCACACTAAATACCTTTTTTGCGGTAATGGTAGGCTATCTTGCCAACCTCGCGGTACCCCGCCTGGGAGAAGTAACCCGCTGCGGGATACTGGCCCAGTATGAAAAAGTGCCGGCCGACAAACTCGTAGGCACCATGATCGCGGAACGCGCAGTAGATATGGTTTGCCTGCTCCTGCTCATGGCCCTCACCGTGCTCACCCAGCTGGATGTTCTCGGCTCCTATGTCAACGAATCGATCTTCGTACCGGTATCCAACAAAATAGCACACGCCAATGGTATACAACTGCTGATAGGCATCGTTATACTCGCCGGCGTAATACTGCTTTTACTCTGGCTACTGAAAAAATTTGCCAGATCCAAAGTAGCTATCACCATTAAAAACCTTGCAAGAGGTATCATGGAAGGCATTCTTTCTATCGGCAAAATGGAAAAGAAAGGCTGGTTCCTGATACATACGGTGTTGATCTGGTCCTGCTACCTGTCGCAGGTATACATCGGGTTCTTTTGTCTGAAAGAAACCAGCCACCTGGGCATCAGCGCAGCTCTCGCCGTACTGATGATTGGTAGTGTAGGCATGATCGTTACCCCCGGCGGTATTGGCGCTTACCAGCCCCTGGTACAGAAATCACTGGAGCTGTACGGCATCCCTTTAGCTATCGGTTTTGCCTTTGGCTGGATCATCTGGGTGGCACAAACAGTGCTGGTGATCCTGCTCGGCTTCATCAGCCTGGTGGCCCTACCTGTTTACAATAAAAAACTTCCTGCACATAGTTAAGTTAAGCGAAGGGAAATCCCCTTCGCCACATTCTCCCCTATTTTCTTTAACTTTAATTTAATACTTCAATTAAAGCGAAAGCTGTATCATCGTGGTTTAGACGATGTGATTTTTTTGAATGTAAATAAGTTCGTATGCGTTTGCCGAATGGTGAGAACCTTGATATTATGACAATGCCCGAAGTAACAGTACCAAAAAAAACAACCAAGAAGCCCCTTACAGAGAAGAAGAAAATGATTGCCAGGGATATCAGCTGGCTCTCTTTTAATGCCAGGGTTTTACAGGAAGCAGCAGACAAAACCGTTCCATTGCATGAGCGTATCCGCTTCTTAGGCATCTTTTCCAATAACCTCGATGAATTTTTCAGGGTAAGAGTAGCTACCCTCAAACGCATGATGTCTTTCGGTAAAGCCGGAAAAATGCATCTCGAAGAAAATCCTGATAAAATACTGGATGAAATACAGGCCCGTGTAATTGAGCAACAGCGCGAATTTGACCTGGTGTGGAAAGATATTGCGGAAGAACTGGAAGCCCAGCACATCTTCATGCGAACGGAAAAGCAGCTTAACCGCGAGCAACAGAAATTTGTACTCAACTACTTCAATGAACAGGTACGCACCAACATCATCCCCCTGATGATTGAAAGCATACAACAGTTCCCAATCCTGCGTGATAAATCTATTTACCTGGCTATTGTACTGGCCCGCCAGGATAATTCTGTACGACAAAAATTTGCACTCATAGAAATACCTACCACTGTACTTCCACGCTTTATTATCCTGCCCTCCAAACCCGGAGAACATGATATCATCCTGCTGGAAGACCTGGTACGCTTCTGCTTACCCAATATCTTTTCCTATTTCGGTTACGATAAATTTTCCGCACACATCATCAAAGTAACGCGCGATGCGGAACTGGATATTGATAATGATATTTCCGACAGTCTTATTCACCAGATTGAAAAAGGACTGAAAGACCGTCGTAAAGGCAAGCCGGTAAGGTTTGTATATGACAAGGACATAGACCCGCTGCTGCTGGAATACCTGATGCGCAGACAGGGCCTCTCCGGAAAGGATAACCTGATACCAGGCGCCAGGATCCATAACTTCAAAGACTTTATGGATTTCCCGGAATCCATCTTCCCGCCTCATTTACACCGTAAAACCTTTACCCATCCGCTGTTTGTTAATGCGCCCAGCGTAATGCATGTAATACAACAGCAGGACGTAATGCTGCACTTCCCCTATCACTCGTTTGATACCATCATCGACCTGCTGAGGGAAGCCGCGATAGATCCGAATGTATCTTCTATAAAAATAACTGCGTACAGGCTTGCCCGTAATTCCAAAATAGTGAATGCACTGGTGAATGCCGTACGTAATGGTAAACAGGTAACCGTAGTGCTGGAGCTGCGTGCGCGCTTTGATGAAGCCGCCAACCTCGACTGGAAATCAAGACTGGAAGAGGAAGGCGTGAAAGTGTTACTGGGTATCCCGAATATGAAGATCCACGCCAAACTGTGTGTGATCAAAAAACGGATTGGTACCAAAACACTGCAATGCGGCTTTGTAAGCACCGGTAATCTCAACGAAAGAACAGCCAGGGTATACGGCGATCACTGCCTGCTCACCACCAACCGCGCTATCATTGCCGATATGAACCGCATCTTTTCCTACCTGGAAAACGTCCGGCATGATATCAAAATCCTGCAGGGCTGCAAAACCCTCCCGGTTAGTCCGTTTAACATGCGCGATACCTTCCTCCGCCTGATGGACCGGGAAATCAAGAATGCGAAGCATAAAAAGAAAGCGGCTATCACCATTAAAATGAATTCACTTTCTGATGCTGGCCTCATCACCAAACTGTATGAAGCCGCGAAAGCCGGCGTGGAAGTAAAGATGGTAATAAGAGGTATCTGTTGCGCCTATACGGAAAATAAAAAGTGGAAAAAGAATATCACCGCTGTGAGCATTGTGGATGAATACCTGGAACATGCCCGCGTATTTATTTTTCACCACGGAGGACAGGAAAAGGTATACATTGCTTCGTGCGACTGGATGATCCGTAATCTGGATCACCGTGTGGAGGCTGCTGCTCCTATAACGGACCCGGCTATACGCAAGGAACTGATAGACATCATGAATATTCAGCTCAGCGGTAATGTAAAAGCCCGTATACTGGACAACGAGCAGAAAAATGAATATAAGAAAGCAGGTGATAAAAAGATCCGTACACAGATAGAGATCTATAAATACCTGCACGAAAAAGAATACCATTAACTTTAAAAAGTTATACTTTTGCCCTTTTGATCTAACGACTGACAGATGAAATTAGCTGCGATTGATATAGGCTCCAATGCTGCCAGATTGCTCATCTCTGAAGCATCGCCGAATAGTGCGGGCGTAATGGACTTTACCAAGCTAAACCTGGTAAGAGTACCGTTACGGCTGGGTTTTGACGTATTTAACAACCAGGTTATTTCAGACAAAAAGGCCACACATCTTATTGATACCATCCGGGCCTATAAGCTGCTGCTGGATGTATACGAGGTGAAATATCTCAAGGCATGCGCCACCTCAGCCATGCGCGACGCCAGCAACGGCGTGGGTATCCTGCAGGAGGTAAAAGCACAAACCGGCATCGATATACAGATTATTACAGGGCAGGAAGAAGCTGCTTTTATTTACGAAAACCATGTGGCTGAAAACATGGATAAAACAAAGTCGTACCTCTACATCGATGTAGGCGGCGGCAGCACAGAAATCACCCTTTTCAGCGCAGGCAAACAAATCTTTAAAGAATCCTTTAATATAGGCACGATCCGGCTGCTGCAGCAACAGGTAACCGAAGCGCACTGGCAGCAGCTGAAAGACTTTCTGAAACAACAACTCAAAGGCATCGGCCCCGTGATTGCGATCGGTTCCGGCGGTAACATCAATAAAATATTCTCTCTCTCTAAACGAAAAGAAGGCAAGCCCCTTTCACTGGATACGCTGAAAGACTATTACAAGGAGTTCAGCGCCTTCACCGTGGAAGAACGTATTCACCTGTACGGCCTGCGGGAAGACCGCGCCGACGTGATTGTTCCCGCCCTGCAGATCTATGTAAATATTATGCGCTGGGCAGATACGCCGGAAATATATGTACCCAAGATAGGACTTGCAGATGGCCTTATTCACGCCCTTTATGAGGAGATCGCGGTGAGTTCCTGATCCCCGGCCGTACATAAAAAACATTTTCTTTTATCTTTTTATATTGCCACCTTTGCGGTTATTGCTAACAGCTAAATGCTAAAAGCTCACTGCTTATGTCTGTGAATAAAGAAATAAAGCGTGTCACTACGCATATACTGCAGAAGATGAAAGTAGACGGGGAAAAGATCTCCATGCTTACTGCGTATGATTATTCTATGGCCCGCATTTTTGATGATGCAGGCATTGATATCCTGCTGGTGGGAGATTCTGCATCCAATGTAATGGCGGGTCATGAAACCACCCTTCCTATTACGCTGGACCAGATGATCTATCATGCCGCTTCCGTAGTCAGGGCTATTAAACGCTGCTTTGTGATCGTGGATCTGCCCTTTGGCTCTTACCAGGGGAACTCCAAAGAAGCATTGGGATCTGCCATCCGTATTATGAAAGAAACAGGCGCCCACGGTATCAAAATTGAAGGCGGCGAAGAAATCATTGAATCCGTAAAACGTATCATCTCCGCCGGTGTTCCGGTAATGGGCCACCTGGGACTTACGCCCCAGTCGATTTATAAGTTTGGTACCTATGCCGTACGCGCTACGGAAGAAGCAGAAGCCAATAAGCTGATCAAGGACGCGAAACTGTTGCAGGAAGCCGGCTGCTTTGCCATTGTACTGGAAAAGATCCCGGCATCACTGGCGAAGATCGTTGCTGAAACCGTGGAAATTCCCATCATTGGCATCGGTGCAGGCAGGTATGTGGATGGACAGGTACTGGTAATGCACGATATGCTCGGCATTAATAAGGAGTTCAAACCACGTTTCCTCCGTCGGTATCTCGACCTTTACAACCAGATCTTTGGCGCCACCCAGGCATACATCAATGATGTAAAATCCAAAGATTTCCCGAATGAAAATGAACAGTACTGATTAAATGATAAGTAAGAATGACGGATTTGCAGAGAGATCATTATCTCCATACAAATTCGTCATTTGTATTTAATATAAATTCCCTATATTCGCTTCGCACTTTATAAGTTGAATGAACTACCTGTTAAACATACAACTCTCTTTACTCTCCTATCTGCGGAGCACCTGCTCCCATGTGCCATAGGTAGCACTTCCTTTCTTTTCCTTTCCTGCAGCGCCGCTTAGCGGTTTGTAATGCTATTGTATCTGCAATACTGACTTTCATCACAACAGATGATTTGCATGGGTTTGTTTTCAATCCATCCGCAAATGCATTGGTTCGTGTATAACAGTGACGGGTATACGTAGTTAAGGGAAGCGTCATTTATTATTGTTTATTCCGGAAGCAAAACATGCTTCCCTCTTCACTATAATTCCAAACAGATTATGAAACGTGTAATGATTATTGGCGCCGGTAAGATCGGCGAAACCGCGGCCTTCTTACTGCAACAGTCCGGCGACTATGAAGTAACGCTGGCCGACAGCAACAACGCCCTGCTGCAGAAATGCACCAACGCCCGTATCCGCAAAACAGTACTGGATGTAAACAATGCCACCTCGCTTCAGCAGGCATTGCAGGAACAGGACATGGTGCTGAGCGCCTGCCCCTTTTTCCTGAACGTAAAAATTGCTACCGCAGCCGCCAAAGCCAACACCCACTATTTTGATTTAACAGAAGATGTGGCCACTACCAATGCCATCCGCGAAATAGCCGCACAGGCCAATGTAAGCTTCATGCCACAATGCGGACTGGCGCCTGGTTTCATCAGCATCGCCGCCCATGATATTGCCAAACAGTTTGATACGCTGGACGCTGTTCGTCTCCGTGTAGGCGCGCTGCCGCAGTTTCCTACCAACAGCCTCATGTATAACCTTACCTGGAGCACCGATGGACTGATCAACGAATACTGCAACCCCTGCGATGCCATTCACGAAGGCGAACGCAAAGAGGTAATGCCAATGGAAGGCTACGAGCGCTTTGCCCTTGATGGCGTGGAATATGAGGCGTTTAATACCTCCGGCGGACTAGGCGCCCTTGCTGAAATCCTGGACCGTAAAGTGTACAATCTCGATTACAAAACAGTGCGCTATCCCGGCCACTGCCAGCTGATGAAAATCCTTTTGAATGAGCTGAAACTCAATAAAAAAAGAGAAATGCTGAAGGAGATTATGGAAGATAGCATACCTTTCACCCAGCAGGATGTGGTATTGGTTTTTGTATCGGTATCGGGAATGGTGAACGGCCGCTCTGTGCAACGCTCCTATTCACGCAAGATCTATAACCAGGCAGTATCTGGCAGGGACTTTACCGCCATACAACTTACCACTGCCGGCGCGGCCTGTGCAGTGATAGACCTGCATGCGAAAGGACTGCTGCCAGCCAATGGTTTTGTGCGCCAGGAAGACGTAGCATTTAATGACCTGATCAACAACCGTTTTGCGGTATATTATAACTAGCCCTAAAAGCTGTATGTCATGTTAAAAGATGTTTTAAACGGGCTGATGGAGCGCTATCAGCAAAGGGTTCCGGATGTTGGAGCCGTTATCGCCGCTATGATAAAGGAAGGCATTATTACGCGGGCAGACGATATAGAGAATGACCACATCGCCTTCCGCACAATGGGTGTACCACAGCTCGGGGTACAGTCGCTCGAGAAGATATTTCTCCATTACGGCTATACGAAAATGGATAAGTATCACTTCCCTGCCAAGAAGCTGGATGCGTGGTGGTATGCTCCGCCGGAGCCGCAATACCCGCGTATCTTTATCAGTGAGCTGCGGGTGGCCGAACTGAGTGCTGCTGCACAAACCATCATCCATCATTACACGGATGAAGTGAAGACTGACCCGGTGAATGCATTGGACCTCGACGACAGCAAGGCTGTAGATGCCTTCCTTCACAGCGCCCTGTGGCAAACCCCTACCCTGGCCGATTACAAAGTGTTGGCCGCGGAGAGCGAGTACGCCGCCTGGGTGATCTACAACCGTTATTACCTCAATCACTTTACCGTAAGCGTACATAATCTTCCTCCGGGATATAATACCGTGGCCGATTTCAACCAGTTCCTGGAGAAACATGGTTTTCATCTCAACGACTCCGGTGGTAAAATTAAAACCAGTCCGGATGGCAGATTGCTGCAAAGCGCTACAGTAGCGGGCATGATCACTGCTACTTTTTCTGGCGGGGAACAATTCCCCATCGCCGGCTCCTATGTAGAGTTTGCTGAAAGAAAGGTACTCCCTGCATTTGCGCATTTACCTGCCAGCGAAATACGCCGGGAACACCGCAGGGAAGGTTTTGAAGCCGGAAACGCCGATAAGATCTTTGAAAGCACCTACGCCGCGCAAACAAAAAAAAGTTCCTAATTTAGTTTATTAATACACCAACAATGGAAGACATCTTAAAAGCATTTGGCATCACTGCGGCACAAAGTGGTATCAGCACGGGAACCCACTGGTTGCCGGCTCACGGCGAGGAAATCACCTCGGTTTCGCCGGTAAATAATAAGAAGATTATTACCGTCAGAAGCGCTAACCGGGAAGATTATGACCAGGTGGTTGCCGTAGCCCAGGAGGCTTTCAAGGAATGGCGCACATGGCCGGCGCCCAAAAGGGGCGAAATAGTACGACAGATCGGGGTAGCCCTCCGTGAACATAAAGAACATCTTGGGAAACTGGTATCCTATGAAATGGGAAAGAGTTTGCAGGAAGGATATGGAGAAGTACAGGAGATGATCGACATCTGCGACTTTGCAGTGGGCCTCTCCAGGCAGCTGCATGGCTTAACGATGCACTCTGAGCGCCCGGGCCACCGGATGTATGAGCAGTGGCATCCGCTGGGTATTACCGGTATTATTTCCGCCTTTAACTTCCCGGTAGCAGTTTGGAGCTGGAACTCCATGCTGGCATGGGTTTGCGGAAACGTATGTATCTGGAAGCCTTCTGAAAAAACACCTGTTACGGCCTTAGCCTGTCAGCATATAGTAGCCAATGTATTCGCCGCCAATAAAGTACCGGAAGGCGTTTCCTGCCTGGTAACCGGCAACCGTGATGCAGGTGAATGGTTGGCGCACGACAAACGTATTCCGCTGGTTTCCGCCACCGGATCCACCCGCATGGGTAAAGCCGTAGGAGCTGCCGTAGGCGAGCGTTTAGGGCGCTCCCTGCTGGAGCTGGGCGGTAATAATGCCATCATTATTTCACAGGATGCCGACCTGGATATGTCGCTCATTGGCGCCGTGTTTGGCGCCGTGGGTACCGCCGGGCAGCGTTGCACTTCCACCCGCAGGCTCATCATCCATGAAAGCGTGTATGATGCGTTTACCGCGCGGCTGGTAAAAGCGTACGCGCAGTTGCGTATCGGCAACCCGCTGGATCAGCACAACCACGTAGGTCCGTTGATCGACAAAGCCGCCGTGGATGCTTATCTCAGCTCAATAGAACAGGTAAAACAACAGGGCGGTTCCTTCCTCGTGGAAGGCGGTGTATTGTCCGGCCCGGGTTATGAATCCGGATGCTATGTGAAACCCTGCATTGCAGCGGTGGAAAACACTTACGCCATAGTACAGCACGAAACCTTTGCGCCTATTTTGTACGTCATGAAATACGCTACGCTGGCCGAAGCCATTGCCATGCAGAATGATGTGCCGCAGGGGCTTTCCTCTGCCATCATGACGCTGAACCTCCGCGAAGCAGAACAGTTCCTTTCAAATGCAGGATCCGACTGTGGTATTGCCAACGTAAATATCGGCACATCCGGCGCTGAAATAGGCGGCGCTTTCGGCGGTGAAAAAGAAACCGGAGGTGGCCGTGAAAGTGGCTCCGATGCGTGGAGAGCTTACATGCGCCGGCAAACCAATACCATCAACTATTCCAACAGTCTCCCACTGGCACAGGGCATCAAATTTGATCTCTGATGCAAATAAATCAGCTATCCGTTTGCAGGTACAAATACCCCAAAACGGATAGCTGACAACAATATTTTTACTGTAAATTTTTCCGGATCATCCAGCTCCGAGGCGCTTGCCCCGGAGCTTTTAATTTTCGTGACAGGAGATGCTACCCGATCAGATTTTTAAAAGCGGTTGATAAAATTACTACGTGTCAAAAACGTTTCAGCAACCTGCGTTGCTTTTCTCTACATACACCGACGGCGGCAAGGTTTTAAAAATAGTAGCGAGGTTAGAGAACCCCGCTTTTCGTTAAACGGAAACCATGCTTATGAGAAAAGTTAGAAATGGCGGGAAGCCATTAGAAACTCTTCCGGATATAAATATTAGACTTTTTTTTGAATATTCATATTCAACTTTTGTGCTACTGCCGTATTATTACCACTGTGTTTCACCACTAAAACCTGCCCGGACCCTTTATCATACAGTGTTTTCATGATTTTACCCTTTACGCCCGCATGCTGTAACATCGCAGTAATATTTTCGGGAACGCTGCAAATAACAATCGTTTTGCCCTTATTTTTCTTTATCATGTCTTTAAGGGTGGCGGTTGTTTGCTCCGGATCGCCGTTTAACCGGAAGTAGTCCAGCTGCTGCTGGTGCGCCTTTGAGAGCGGGGTAACCGTTTGCACGGCACGGTTCAGATAGGTGGTGTAAATGGCGGAGATCTCCGTTCCTTCCAGGGAAGACGCCAGTTGGGTGGCCTGTTCCAGCCCTGTGGCACTGAGGCCGGGATCTGCTGATGGGGATGATTCCATTTCCGCAGCATTCACAAAAATGAGGGTGGTTACTTCAGGTTCAGCGGCAGACACAGGTGTGCCGGTAGCCAGCAAAGTGGCCATGAGAACAGCTTTCAACATGATTGGTAGATTTAAATAAATGAAATACGATACCTGTAATAATCCCGAACGAAGATCTGGCAGATGAGGGGTATGAGGAATAAGAACAGGTTAAAATTAAGACAGCCGGGAACAATTGCAAAAGGGATTGTGACAGGTGGTTACGGGCTATGTCCGGCAAGCAAATCAGGATAAGATAGACGTAAACAATGCCCGTCCCCGGAATGCCCGGAAAACCCTCCAATCTCCCAATCAACCAATATATAGCGCGTTTATCATTAAAATTTAATGTTATACCGCTTTTTCTATACCTTTAATCTTATCATCATGATATTTTTAGTTGTTTTTTATAGGGAAAATTATTGAACATGAAATTGTTAAGCCGAGAGGTTGCAGTCCTGGCAGGGTGTGTTGCATTGATGACTGCATTTACAACAAATACTGAAGCGCAGAGTAAACCCCAGATACCCAAAAACTGGCAGTTGTTGAGTTACGATACCGACAGTGTATTTGGTACGTCAACAGAAAAGGCCTATAAGGAATTGTTAAAAGGGAAGAAAAGTACACCCGTTATTGTGGCGGTGATCGACTCTGGTATTGACACCACGCATGAAGATCTCAAAAGCATACTGTGGACCAACACCCGCGAAATTCCCGGTAACGGCAAGGATGACGACCGTAACGGATATGTGGACGATATTCATGGCTGGAACTTCCTGGGTGGTAAAGACGGCAGCAGCCTGAAAGAAGACTCTGAAGAAGCCGCCCGTGAATACTACCGCTACAAAAGCCTTTATGGCAACCCGGATTCCGCACTGGCAAAAGATTCAAAAGAATATGCCATCTGGCAGCAGTTGCAGTCGAAAATTGAGAAGCCCAATTCCCAGTTTAAGATGCAATACAAAAGCATGTCGAAGCTCCAGGAAAACGTGAACAAGTGTGAATCCATCCTGAAAACCTACCTGGGCAAGGATGATTTCAATGTAGCCCAGCTGGACAGTATTCAAACAACCAACCAGGACGTATTGCTGGCGCGTAATTTCATGAGCCGTTTGCTGAAAAGCGCCGGTGATGAACCCGCTACTTTCGGCGAGTTCAAAATGGAATTCGACGAATACATGAATGAACTGAAGCGTAAGGCAGAAAGTACAGAAGTAGCGCCAAACGCCAACAGGGAAAGGATTGTAGGCGACAACCTCAACGATATCAACGATAACAAATACGGCAACAACGACGTGATGGGTACCTTTGGTTTCCACGGTACGCACGTTTCCGGTATCATTGCAGCTGCCAGGAACAATGGCGTAGGTATGGACGGCGTGGCCGACAATGTGCGCATCATGGCGGTAAAAGCCGTACCGGATGGCGATGAAAGAGATAAAGATGTGGCCCTGGCCATCCGTTATGCGGTAGACAATGGCGCTCAGATCATTAATATGAGCTTTGGCAAACCGTTTTCCCCCCATAAGGATTGGGTGGATGCGGCTATTAAATATGCAGAAGAAAAAGGCGTATTGCTGATACACGCAGCCGGTAACGACGGCAGCAACAACGACTCTGTTGCCAACTATCCTAACCCCAATTACCTGGATGGCACCATTGCCACCAATGTGATTACTGTAGGTGCAAGCAATACAGGATTGGGCAACGATAAAGTGGCTCCTTTCTCTAACTATGGTAAGAAAAGCGTGGATCTTTTTGCGCCTGGTGTGCAAATCTACTCTACTATTCCAGGTGGCAACAAATACGGCAGCGCCAGCGGCACCAGCATGGCCAGCCCTGTGGTAGCGGGCGTAGCAGCACTGGTACTCTCCTATTATCCGGAACTCAGCGCCAGGCAGCTGAAATATGTACTGGAAAAAAGCGCAACACCATTACCGGGTGGTACTACTGAAGTAAATAAACCAGGTACATCTGATGAAAAGGTAAATTTTGCGGATCTGTCTATCACCGGTGGAATGATCAATGCTTATGAAGCATTAAAGCTGGCGGCTACTATCAAAGGTGAAAATGTGAAAGGTAAAAAACAGCACAAGGCAAAAATAAAGGCTATCAAAAAGAACTAATTCAATCAGTATAAAAAAGGGCGGGAATTTTATCTTAAAAGATAAAATTCCCGCCCTTTTTTTATGTAATTATTTAACGAGACGAACGCTTAGCGGATACTTGTAAGATTCGCCCTTATTGGCTTTCACGGCAGCAATGATACTAAAGATCACATTCAGCAACCATAATACACCGAGCAGGTTGGTCCAGCCCCATGTACTATAAAACTCCCCTCTTGCATGACGCCAGAAGCTGGTAAGCGACCAGAAGCCGGTTACAATATTATTGATCAGGTTTACAATCACCGCTGCAATACTCAGGGTGATCTGGAAATTGATCGCTTCTTTTCCCTGGTTATCTACAAAAGTGGATTCATTCCTTTTGATAAGCCAAAAAACAAGTACGCCAATGATGTTACCGACGGTAGGTAATATCAGCATACCAATAATTCCCCCCAGGTGTACAAGGGTTCCCCAGGTTCGTTCATCATTCTGATTCATAAAATAGAGATTAAATATAATGCGGGAAGTTAACAGCTTATTTCAGGATATCAAAAAAGAGAAGAAAAAAAACTACAAACCTGTAAGCCGGATTCTGTTTCTGCCCAGGCAAGCCGGGACAGACTGCTATCATTTATCTGCGACAACGTTCGCACGTTGTCTGTATCTGCCTACCCTCGGTCATCGGGCGAGCAGCCCTCAATCGACCGTATACATGGCATTTCAGCACGCAAGGTTTACCCGCACAAACAGTTACCTGCCTGCACCGTGGGCTCTTACCCCACATTTTCACCCTTATCTGCCGAAGCAGACGGTTATTTTCTGTGGCACTTGCTGTTCCCGGTTTGCACCGGGACCCACCCGTTAGGTGGTGCGTTGCTCTGCGCTGTCCGGACTTTCCTTCCCACTGAACAAGTCAGCGAAACGATAGCACGGTTTGTAGTTGAAGCGCGAAGGTAAATAAAAATATTACCTAAACGTTATTTCTGTAGCCCCATAGCCGTATTTGGCGTGATATTGATTCACAAAGCTGGCTACTTCCGGCGTTTGTTTCAGGATCTGGTGAATTTCGTCTTTGAGCTTTCCCTTTCCGATACCATGAATCACGATCAGGTTATGCTGATGATGACTGATAGCCAGTTCCAGGTAACGCTGGAAGGCATTGAGCTGTATAGCCAGGATGGCAATGTTGCTCAGCCCTTTCCAGTTTTTTTCGAGTGCCTCGATGTGCAGATCTACTTCTTGTTTGGGCTCCAGCGAAGTTTCGGGCTGCAGCTGTATTTTACTTAACAGGCTGGCAAAGTTTCCTGATCCAACGGTGGCAATGGGTGCCTTCTTTTTGGCCTGTTCCGCCGGTGCCGGTGGTTCGGGTTCTTTCTCCGGAAATTTATCAAACAGTGGGTAAGTGATGGTAGCTTCTGCTTTGGTACGCAGTTGCTCCAGCTGTACAAACATCTGTTTGGGCTTGATCTTCCAGGTTTTCTTTACAGAAGTCGCCAGCTTGGGCTGTGGCTCTTTCAGGAAAAAAGTAAACTCAAACCGCGGATTATCATTCAGCGATTCAAAGATAAGATCAGCGAGATAGAAGTGATTATAAGGGTGTATTTCGTTCTTGATTTCCAGGTCCAGCTGATTATTCAGCCATATCTGGAAATAGAAGCGCATGGCATGCGGCGTATCATTAAACAGGTGAAACTTCATCAGCTTCACGGTTTCATCGTATCCATCCATCTGGTATACCGGCAAAACAGACAGGAACATGCCCTTATCTGTTTTAAACACTTCATACTTGCTTCTGTCTACTTTGATTTCGTCGCCGGGAATCAGTTTTGGCTTTTCTTTGACCAGTTTCTGCTGGGTAAAACGATGGAAATAAGGGAAGTCGATCTGATCCAGGTACACCGGAAAAGACGTTCCTTTCACCTCTATCATGACCATATTATCATTCACAATGTCAACAACCGTTCCTTCTTCTTTTGAACTCAACAACAAGATGTTGTCGCCTTTTTGGTATTTCATAATTGCATTCTTCAACTGCAAAAATAGAATATTGAAGGGATATGCGTGGAAGAGATTTAAGATTTGCCTGATCAGGCGGAGACATAGCTCCTTATTGCCATTAAAATGGTAACACTCACCTGTACGGCTATATGAAGAAAGCGTTATTCAGCGTACTTCCTGGTCCTTGTTTTTTCAGGATGCCGCCGCATGTAGTCGTCTACCGAAATGCGGCCACTGCCTTCTATCAGGAAGAAGATCAGCAGGAACAGCACCAGTAAGGAAATACCCATGACCGGGTATACCGTAAACAGCCCTGTTGGAGAATGAACAAAAAATACAGCCCCCAGCAATACCGGGATATTCACCAGCGCAGAAACCCTTGTAAGCAATCCCATAGCGATGAACAGCCCTCCTACTGTGTGTGCGAATACAACATAATGTCCCAGTAATATGGACAGTGTGGCCAAAGCCGGGCTCTGGTTAATCATGGAAAGCAGTGCGTCCCTGTCCTGTACAAACCGGACGCCTACATACATGAGAAATACCCCCAGCAGAATGCGAACCACACTCAGCCAATTCGGGTGATGTGTATCACCCCAGTGTTCAACCCGTTGTAGCATGTTCATAAAATATAAATTTTAAGATCAAAGAGCTACCCTGAAGTTACGAAGATTTACGCTTTTGTGGCCAGCTTACTGTTGGTATAGCTGTAGAGGAAATAGATGGTTAATCCTACCGCGAGCCATACCGAGAAAACGATCCAGTTTTTAAGCGCTATTTCCGTCATCAGGTAGAAACAGCTGAGCATCCCCAGAACCGGTATCAGTGAGAGCTTGCGGGTGAGTGAGAAATAAGAAAGTGCAATGGTAACGAGCACAAATATGTAGAAGGGAATATTATGTTTCCATACCTCCCAGCCGCCGGCGAAGGAAAGTTTTGTCATGATTTCCTTACTAAACAGGAAAACGAGTACCACTACAATGCCCGGAACGATAAACTGCCCGTTGATATAAGGCAGCTGAAACCGTTTTACGATTGATTTTTCCTCCCTGGGCAGAATGAGTACACCGCCACAAACCAGGATAAAGGCAAACAGGGTACCGATGCTCGTCAGATCCGTAACGATGGTCAGGTTCAGGAAAAGCGCGGGAATACCCACCAGGATACCCGTGATAATAGTAGCGAAAGATGGCGTTTTAAACCGGGGATGTATTTTGCTGAAGCGCTTCGGCAACAGGCCATCGCGGCTCATGCTCATCCAGATACGCGGCTGGCCGATCTGGAAAACCAGCAGTACGCTGGTAGTGGCCACCACAGCGCTCACAGAAATGAGATAACTGATCCAGGGCAGGTTTACCTGTGTGAAAACATAAGCCAGCGGGTCGTTTACCTTCAGGTTATAATACGGCACCATGCCGGTGAGCACAAATGAGATGAGGATATAAAGTACGGTACAGATAATCAGGGAATAGATCATGCCTTTGGGCAGATCCCGCTGCGGGTTGGCGCATTCTTCGGCCGTGGTGCTTACCGCGTCAAAGCCGATATAAGCAAAAAATACGGCCGATACCCCCTTCAGCACACCAGAGAACCCGTTGGGCATAAAAGGGTGCCAATTGGCCTTATTTACGTAAAAGAAGCCTACTACAATCACAAACAGGATCACCAGGATCTTCAGGGCCACCATAAAGTTGGCGCTTCTCTTACTTTCCTGGATGCCTACATAGGCCAGGTAAGTTACCAGCAGTACAATCAGAAACGCCGGGAGGTTCACAATGAAGGGGATACCTGCAATATGCGGCGCCGCGGCAATGGTTTCGGGAGTAGCGCTGTCGTAGTTACTGGCCAGCCAGTCGGGTAAACTGAGGCCGATACCACCTAAGAGGTTATTGAAATATCCGCTCCAGGAAATGGCTACGGCGATATTACCGATGGCATATTCCAGGATCAGGGCCCAGCCGATCACCCAGGCGGCCAGTTCTCCGAAAGTAACGTAAGAGTAAGTGTAAGCGCTGCCGGATACCGGTACGCGGGAAGCAAATTCTGCATAGCAGAGTGCGGAGAATCCGCAGGTAACTGCTGTAATCACAAAGAGCAGGGAAACGCCTGGTCCACCGTGGAAAGAGGCTTCGCCAATGGTGGAAAAGATCCCGGCCCCGATAACCGCTGCAATTCCCATAGCGGTAAGGTCTTTCACCTTCAACACCTTATTCATCCCCCCTGTTTCATGACCATCTGACAAACCGTCTTTGGCATCTTTAATAATGGCAGTAAGTGATTTTTTCCGAAACAGCGAATTTGACGACATTGGCTAAGGAATTACGTTTACAGTTGTCTTTAAATTTAATGAATATGATTGTCTTGTTCTCTAAAAAACAATAATGCTGATTGCCCTGATTAAATCTTTCAGAAAAAATCAATGCAATCAGCAATATCACTTTCATCCTGAATAAGACAAGCGCGAATATAATGCGAATTTGAATACGAACCTTATTGCTGACGGTTTAAGAGGTAGTTAGCCACTTCCATCAGTGCAGCCTTGCGGTTAGACAGTACCGCCACATTATCCAGGCTCTGGAAAGCCAGCTGCTGGAAGCGTTCTTTTTCCTTCTCTGCCCATTCATCTACTTTACAGCTGCGGAATAATGCCAGTACCCGTTCCACTTTATCGGCCGGCGACGTTTCCATCAGCATTTTCAGTTCCGCCCGTTGTTCCGGGGTACACAGTTCCAGCGCCTTCAGGAGCAGGAATGTTTTTTTATTAACGAGGATGTCTCCCCCCTGCTGTTTGCCAAATTTTTCAGGGTCGCCAAAAGCATCCAGGTAGTCGTCCTGGATCTGAAAAGCGATACCGATATTTTTACCAAAGGAATAAATATGCTGCTGGTTGCCTTCGCCGGCCCCGCCTATGATAGCGCCCAGCTGCAGGCTGGCGGCGAGCAACACGGAGGTTTTAAGCCCGATCATATGTACATAATCGTCGTACTGCACCTTTTCGGGGTCCATGCCTTCAAAGTCCATGTCGAGCTGCTGCCCTTCACATACTTCAATGGCGGCTTTATTAAATACGGAGATGATCTTTTGTTTGTAGTGTGTTTCTATCTTGTTCAGGCGCTCATATACATAAATGAGCATCACATCACCGGCCAGGATAGCTGCAGGTTCGCCATAAACCGTATGAACGGTGGGCTTACCGCGGCGAATCGGCGCTTTATCCATGATATCATCATGCAGTAACGTAAAATTATGAAACAGTTCTATCGCACTGCCCACCTCAAATGCATCCGTACGCAGGTCATCAAATAATTCGTTCCCCATCAGGCACAGTACAGGGCGGATCCTCTTTCCGCTTATTCCCAGGATATGGGACGCTGCATTGTATAGTTTACTGGGCTGTTCCGGAAACTGTTGTTTTTCAAAATGCTGACTAAACTGCGCTGTTAAATCTTTGAATGAATGCATTGCTGTTGGCTCGTGTTTTATTATTTACTCTTTTTCTTTGACTTGCTTTTATCAGCTGCCTTCTTTGCCGGTGCGGCTTTTTTAGGGGCAGCTTTTTTGGCTGGTACTGCTTTTTTGGCTACTGGTTTTGCAGCAGCTTTCTTCGCGGGTACTGTCTTCTTAGCAACCGGTTTAGCGGCAGCTTTCTTTGCAGGTACGGCTTTCTTAGCTACTGGTTTAGCAGCAGCTTTCTTCGCAGGTACCGCTTTCTTTGCTACTACTGGTTTTACAGCAGCTTTCTTCGCGGGTACTGCTTTCTTAGCTACCGGTTTTGCAGTAGCTTTCTTTGCAGGTAACCCTTTCTTAGCTACTGGTTTTGCAGCGGCTTTCTTCGCGGGTACTGCTTTCTTAGCTACTGGTTTTGCAGCGGCTTTCTTCGCAGGTACCGCTTTCTTAGCAGCTGGTTTTACGGCGGCTTTCTTCGCGGGTACTGCTTTCTTAGCTACCGGTTCAACAGCAGCTTTCTTTGCGGGTACTGCTTTCTTAACTACCGGTTCAACAGCAGCTTTCTTTGCGGGTACTGCTTTCTTAGCAGCCGGCGCTGGTTTTGCAGCTGCTTTCTTCGCAGGTGCTTTAACTGCTGGTTCCTGTTTAGCAGTCGTTTTCTTAACAACCACTTTTTCAGCCACCGGCGCTGGAGCTGGAGCTGGTGCTGGTGCTGGTGCAGGAACTACCGGTACTGGTTTTTCTTCCGCTACCTTTTCAGTCACTTCTTTCTTCGGTTTCTTTTTATGCACAGGCGCTGATGCCGGTGTTGCCGGTACTGCAGGCGTTTCTGGTGCATCCGGTGTTACCGGTACCACATGCGTTTCCACAATCACCTGGTCAACAACCGGTAGCGGATCGGATTCACTGAGAGATACTTCCGGCGCCCTGTGAGGTGCTTTAGCTTCCTGTTCCCAGGGCTTATAACGTTGTTTGTCTTTTTTCTTCTTCCGGTCGTCACGACGGTGATCTCCACCTTTACGGTCGTCGCGGCGGTCTTCCCGGCGTTTATGCTGGAACGGAGCGGCAGCAGGTGTGCCGGTGCCGGTCAGTTCATCTTCCAGGTCGTAGTCCAGCTGGCGTTTGGCCAGGCTGGCCGCCACCACGCGGATACTCACTTTTTCGCCTATACGAAACTTGCGGCCGGTGCTTTGGCCCACGAGGGAATACTCTCCTTCATTATATTGGAACTCTTCTCTTTTATTCAGATTGTGAATGCTGATCAGTCCTTCGCACTTGGTGTCCACTGTTTCCACCCAGAAGCCGAAATGCGCTACCCCACTGATCACGCCATCGAAGGTATGACCAATGAACTGTTGCATGTATTCCACCTGTTTGTATTTGTTACCGGCGCGTTCTGCTTCCATTGCCTTACGTTCCATTTCAGAGCTGTGTTTGCACTTCTGCTCCATCTGCTTGTCGGGACGCACGCTGTTAGCGAGGCATTCCGCCAGTACGCGGTGTACCAGTACATCAGGGAAACGGCGGATGGGGGAAGTGAAATGGCAGTAGTCCTCGAAACCAAGACCATAGTGCCCCACATTATTCACCGTATAAATGGCTTTTGCCATTGTACGGATGCCCAGTGTTTCCAGCACCGGTTGTTCCGGTTTGCCTTTCACCTGCGCCAGCATTTTATTGAAGGAGCTGGCAATACTTTCCGGTGTGCTGAGATCGAACTTATAACCGAATTTTCCGGCGAACAGTGCAAACACTTTCAGCTTTTCCGGATCGGGCGTATCATGCACACGGTAAGGGAACGGGATAGGCTGTTTATTGATCCGCAGCTTGCCCACGTATGCCGCGATGGTTTTATTGGCCATCAGCATAAACTCTTCAATCAGCTGGTGCGCTTCTTTGCTCTCTTTGATGACAATACCAATAGGCTTGCCGGTTTCATCTAGTTTGAAGCGTACTTCCTGTGAGGAGAAGTTAATGGCGCCATGCGCAAAACGCTGTCCACGCAGGGTTTGGGCGATGCGGTTTAACAGCATCACTTCATTCTTATACGGACCGTCAGATTTGCCTTCTATGATTTCCTGAACTTCTTCGTAGGTAAACCGGTGATCAGAATGGATCACGGTGCGACCAATCCAGTGCTGCTTCACCTCTCCTTTTTCGTTCATCTGGAACATGGCGGAGAAGGTCAGTTTATCTTCGTGCGGACGCAGGGAACAAAGCTCGTTGGAGATCTTTTCCGGCAGCATCGGTAATACACGGTCGGGCAGGTACACGGAGGTAGCCCGTTTATCGGCTTCTTTATCGAGTTCGGTGCCAGGCAGTACATAGTGACTTACATCCGCAATATGCACGCCCAGTTCATACAAACCGTTTTTCAGTAACCGGATGGAGATGGCATCATCAAAATCTTTGGCATCCACCGGATCGATGGTCATGGTGAGGATTTTGCGGATATCTTTCCGTTTACCTACTTCTTCTTCAGAAATATTTTCCTGGATGGTATCCAGTTCGGCTATTACCTCTTTAGGGAAATTGAGGGGGAATCCTGCTTCAATGAGGATTTCCTTCATGGCCAGGTCGTTGGTATCGCTGGCATCCAGGATTTCCACGATTTCGCCTACGGGTTTGCGTGATTTTTCTCCCCAGGCTACTATCTTCACCACGGCTTTATCGCCGCTTTTCGCTTCTCCGAGGGAGTTGGCAGGGATATAAATATCCGGCATAAACAATCCCTTTTCGGGGATGAGGAAAGCAAAGCTTTTGCTGACCTGCAGAGTACCGGTAAATTCGGTTTTATTTCGTTTAAGGATGTCCGTTATGATGCCTTCCATGCGGCCGTCGTTATGGGCTGCTTTCAATACATCCACCAGTACTTCATCTTTATCGAGGGCGGTATGCAGGTTTTTCTGCTTCACCATGATGTCTTTTGTAAGGCCATCCACGATCACAAAGGCCATTCCGGACCTTGTTACTTCCAATATGCCTTTAAAGGTTTTCTTCTGGCTATGGCTTTGTTGGGGGTTGTTAGGGTTATGATTACCGCCTTTTTTATTTTTCTTTTTTCTACTCATGTTAGTCGTAAGTTATTGTTGACCGGGCGCTGGCAGGTGCCGGCCTATGTAGTCAAAAATAAAGTTATTAAATAATTCTGCTTCTCCGAAGAGGAATGCAATCTCCACCGGAATAACAGCAATCTGCAGATTTTGTTCTGCCAGCATTCCTTTGAGCAGATGTAATCTTACCGCATCCTTTTCTGTGGTAATAACAATCTTTTCTGTGCCGGGCAGGTCGCTGCATTCTTTTTTTATTTTTAGTATATCCTTCTCCGTATAATAATAATGATCGGGAAAAGACAAGAGGTATACCTGTTCGTAACGTCGTTTCAATTCTTCGAGCAATGGTTCGGGCCTTGCTATACCACACGCCAGCAATACGGTTGCTGATTTGGGGAGGGCCACCGGGTAATGGGTGATCATATCGGACAAGGCGCCGTATTGCAAGGTAGTGAAAAAGAGCCGCTGATGAGGCAATGGTTTAATTTCTTTTTCCAGGGCCAGCTTCTCTTCCTTGCTCATGGCCGGCGGACACTTGGATACAATAATACAGTCGGCCCGGTGATATCCCTGTCTTCCTTCCCTTAAACGGCCAAAAGGTACTACATGATCCCGGGTAAACAACCGGCTGTAATCGGTGATCATGATATTAAGACCGGGTTTTATGGAACGGTGCTGGAAAGCATCATCGAGCAGCACCACCTGGGTATCGGGTTCATCTCCCAGCAGCTGCGGGATGGCCAGCATCCTTTCTTCCCCCACGCACACCTTGATATCCGGGAATTTATCGTGAAACTGCATGGGTTCGTCCCCGATATCGGCGGCAGTGCTTCTTTCATCGGCCAGGATATAGCCGCTGGTACGGCGGTTATACCCCCGGCTGAGGGTGGCAACTTTTAAATGATCCTTCAGCAGGCGGATCATGTATTCCACGTGCGGGGTTTTCCCAGTGCCTCCCACCGACAGGTTGCCCGCGGCGATCACAGGGAGGTCAAATTCCACCGCAGTGAGCAGTCCTTTATCATAAAATCTGTTCCGCAACCACATCACCAGGCCATACAGCAGGGAAAAAGGATATAAAAGAATATTCAGGTATTTAAGCACGGTTGTTTATTTAAATTGATAAATGTGATCCGGGGTCACCACTGTATGCAGCGGTACATCCCACGAATCCGCGTCTTCTATCTGCAGCACGGGTTCAAACAGCGAGAGGCCGATGGTACGCACATCCGGCCGGCATTGTTTAAGAAAACGGTCGTACATGCCTTTGCCGTATCCTACCCGTTGTCCGTGCCGGTCGAAGGCCAGCAAAGGTACAAATACAAGGTCTATATTTTCCGGTGGTACCCCTTCCCCATGGTCCGGTTCCGGGATGCCGAACTTGTTTTTTACCAGGATGGTGTTGGTTTTCCAGAGATAGTGATTCATCTCGCCGGTTTTCATGTCCGAGCGGGAAAGCACCCATTCCATTTCCGGCCATTGGGCTCTCCCCCATTTCACCAGGGGCCAGGTGTCTACTTCTTTTTTTTCAGAGATAGGGAGAAAGATATGCGCTTTCCTGACGTTGCTGTAATCGAGCTGACGGGCATTCGCCAGCAACTGCTCATTCAGTGCAAGGGCAGTGGGTTCGTCCAGGTTAAGCCGCAGCTCCAGGAAATGTTTTCGTATATCCTTTTTCGTGGTCATGCCAGTAAACTATGCAGCGAGGTTGACAACAACTGTGCCTGTTGTTGAACGAATGCCTTATCTACCGTATCTGTCAGCGGGATGCGGCCAACTTTAGGATACCCGCTCCACTTTACCACATCGTCCTCATTGCTGTGATAGTCGCCGCCAAACACCCATCCGATAACGGGCACGCCTGTATGTTGCAGCATCTTTGCAGTGAGCATTGCATGGTTGATACTGCCCAGGTAATTCTGCGCCACAATGAGCACCCGGGCTTTCAGGGCCACTATCAGGTCGAGTGTAAACAGCTCCTCGTTTATGGGCACCATCAGCCCCCCCGCGCCTTCCATCACCAATGGCCGGCTAACCGGCTGGTACTGGTCTGCCAGCTGCAGGATACGCGCCATATTGATGGTGCAATGCTCCAGCCGCGCCGCCAGATGCGGGGAGGCAGGCGCCTGCAGCCGCCAGGCTTCCGGGTGACAAACTGACACCTTATTTGACAATAAAGAAGATACCGTATCCGTATCTGTGCCTTCCATTAAACCCGTTTGAATGGGTTTCCAGTAATCGGCAGTCAATGCTTCCGTAACACAGGCCGCAGTAATGGTTTTGCCCACACCCGTACCTGTTCCTGTTATAAAAATCCGTTCACTCATTGCCGCAAATATACGGAGAGGATCGCCTCCGCGTGTCGGTTCAATTCCGTATTTTCGTAACCATACAACCTCATTTTTTATGAAATACTGTGATAACATACTCGAAACGATAGGCAATACCCCGATGGTAAAGTTGCACCGCGTAACCGCTTCCCTTCCCTGCACCGTACTGGCGAAGGTGGAGTTTTTTAACCCCGGCAACTCTATTAAAGACCGCATGGCCGTGAAAATGGTGGATGTAGCGGAAGAGAAAGGATTGCTGAAACCCGGCGGCACCCTCATTGAAGGTACTTCCGGCAATACAGGTATGGGCCTGGCCCTGGCGGCCATTATCAGGGGATACAAGTGTATTTTCACCACTACCGATAAACAATCCAAAGAAAAAGTGGATATCCTGAAAGCAGTAGGCGCCGAAGTAATTGTTTGTCCTACGAATGTGGAACCCGAAGATCCCCGCTCCTATTATTCCGTGTCCAAAAGACTGGCCACCGAAGTGCCCAATTCATTTTATGTGAATCAATATGATAACCTGGCCAACCGCGATGCGCACTACGAACAAACCGGTCCGGAAATATGGGAACAAACCGACGGGAAAATTACGCACCTGGTGGTGGCTACCGGCACTGGTGGCACCGTTACAGGCACCGGGAAATACCTGAAAGAAAAAAATCCGGACATTAAAGTATGGGCTATCGACAGTTATGGCTCCTTACTGAAGAAGTATTTTGAAACCGGCCAGCTGGATATGAGCGAGGTGTATCCTTATATTACAGAGGGTATCGGGGAAGATTTTGTGCCGGAGAATTACGACATGAAGGTGATCGACAAATTTGAAAAAGTAACTGATAAAGATGCAGCCGTGATGGCACGCCGCATCACCAAAGAAGAAGGCATCTTTGTTGGCTATTCCGCCGGATCAGCCATAGCAGGGCTGTTACAGCTGAAAGAAGGACTGAAGCCAACAGATGTGGTGGTAGTTATCTTTCATGATCATGGTAGCCGCTATGTAGGTAAAATATATAACGACCAGTGGATGCTGGAGCGTGGTTTCCTGGATGTAAAAACAGTGAAAGATGTAGTGAACGGCCGCCGGAACCAGCCACTGGTAACGATCAGCGCAGATGAAAAAGTGAGTGAAGCCATTGCCCGGATGAAAAAATATGATATCGAGCATATACCCGTAGAACAGGGCGGGGAACTGATTGGGTCCATTTCTGAAAACGGGTTGTTTAACCGCCTGATCGATGATGCCAACCTGAAAGATGCACTGATAAGCCAGGTAATACAGCCATCGTTCCCGCTGGTGAGCCAGGACACTCCTATTGAAAAGCTTTCGGTATACATCAACCGGGAAAATGGCGCGGTACTTACGAAAGACGACAGCGGCAACCACCACATTGTAACGAAGTACGATATCATACAGGCATTGGGCAGATAAAAGAACCACATGTTGTTTACCGATCAGCTCAACAGGCAGATAACGCTTGACCATCCGCCACAGCGGATTGTTTCACTGGTGCCATCCCAAACGGAGTTATTGTATTCCCTCGGACTGGAAAAGGAAGTGGTAGGCATTACTAAATTCTGCGTACATCCGTTAACGTGGTTCAGGGAGAAAACACGGGTGGGTGGCACCAAAAATGTTCACGCCGACATTATACGGCAGCTTGCTCCCGATCTGATCATTGCCAATAAAGAAGAAAACCTGGCCACTGACGTAGAGCCGCTGATGAAGGATTACCCCGTATGGGTGAGTAATATCCAAACATTGGAAGATGCTTATGAAATGATAGCCGGCATCGGCGCCATCACCAATCGTGTGCAGGCCGCCACTGACCTGACTTCCCGGATAGAAGCCGGCTTTGCCTCACTGCAGCCGCTTGCAGCGCCTGTTCCCACCGCTTATTTTATCTGGCGTGATCCCTGGATGGTAGCTGG
Organism: Chitinophaga sp. CCNWYY40; assembly: GCF_037483205.1. Taxonomy (NCBI): domain Bacteria; kingdom Pseudomonadati; phylum Bacteroidota; class Chitinophagia; order Chitinophagales; family Chitinophagaceae; genus Chitinophaga; species Chitinophaga sp. CCNWYY40. The sequence goes on along the minus strand of NZ_JBBHLF010000002.1, from coordinate 466,992 downwards.
TGGCGACACCTTCATTCACCAGATGTTGCAGTTATGCGGGTTTCACAATGTATTCGGCGATCTGCCCCGTTATCCGGCTGTTACTGCCAGTCAGCTGGCCGGCAGCGGGTGCCGCAGGGTGTTATTGTCGTCTGAACCCTATCCTTTCAAAGAAAAACATATAACGGAATTGCAGGCCATTTTGCCGGAAGCGCGTATCCAGCTGGTTGACGGGGAAATGTTTTCCTGGTATGGCAGCCGTTTGGCAGAGGCACCCGCCTACTTTCAATCGGTGATAGAAAATTAAATCGCCTGAGGCAACTTTCTTCTTTTCACTTGCGTAAACAGGATAACGATCAACTAAAACGCATTTTATGGAAAGAAGAGATTTTGTTTCCAACATTGGATTAACGCTGGCATTAGTATGTACAGCCGGTTTGGCTGCCTGCAGCAAGGGAGGCAGTAATGATCCCGATCCAACTCCTCCGGGCGGCGGCAACGCAAAGCTAACATTGAACCTCGGCAGTGACCTCACCAATGTGGGCGATTTCAGGATCTCCAACGGGGTGATCATTATCCGTACCGGTTCCGGCAATACTGCATCGGCTTTCACGGCCCTTTCCAGCACCTGCACCCACCAGGGATGCACCGTTGCTACCTTTAACAACACGTCTAAATTAATAGAATGTAATGCGCCTTGTGGTCATGGCAGCCGGTATACCACTACCGGGGCGGTGAATACGGGTCCGGCTACTGCTGCATTAACGGCTTACACCATCAAGGTAGATGGCAATGTACTCACCGTTAGTTAGTGTTTCTGCAGGAAGTCGAGCACCCATTCAGCGAATGGTACGGCGCGTACTACTGAATTATGATCTCCGGTTACGGTGCCGTGCATTCCTGCCGGCATCATAGCTGCGAGAGCGCCACCGGTATCATTATCTTCGTCTTTATCCCCCCCGATAACCAATACCGGCTGATGCACGCCGGCCAGCTCCTGTGGTGTAGTAGAGGGCTGGCCAAACTGCATCATGGCGAGGGCGCGCTGATCCAGTCCGGTCTGTTGTACGTATTTAACCATAGCGGCCAGTTCGGGCACGTCTTTCCCGGAGAGGGCTTCATAAAACTGCCGGCGGCGTGGCCAGACAGGATCCGTAAAAGCCGTACCCATACCGCCCATTACCGCGCTGCGTACCCTGGCATCCAGCACCAGCAGGCGCGCAACAATAATAGCTCCCCTTGAATAGCCTACCACCTGGTAGTTATTAATATTAAGATGGGTCATGAGTCCCATGATATCTTTTGTTTCTGCATCGTCGAGGTAAGCGAGACTGTCGTGCGGATGGTCCGACGCACCGTTTCCCCTCAGATCGAGGGTAATTACCTTATACCCGTGCACCAGCAGGGAATCGTACAAAGCTGTTTTCTTCCAGGAATCCCCGTTCGCAATAAAACCATGTACCAATAATACCGGTGCGCCGGTACCTGTTATTGTATAATGTATACGGGTGCTGTCGAAGGAGGTAAAGTATAGCAACGAATCCGCCACATTGGCCGCAGACGCTGTAGCAGCGGACATTTTCAGGAATACGCCTGCAAGGAAAAACAGAAATAATTTCATACGGAACCGGATTAATACCGGTTAAAATACATTTTTCTGTTGGTAGAATTAATACGTAAGCGCTTACTTTTCGCTATAAATCTTCTATTTAACTCCTTATATTTGCTTTCCTAAAAAATTAAACACATATCAGAGTATGGGAAAATACAGAGCTGGCGTACTATTCGGCGAAGAGCTGGATGCGCTGTATAACGATGCCAAAGACAACGGATTTGCTATGCCTGCCGTAAATGTTGTGGGAACTAACTCCGTGAATGCGGTACTGGAAACAGCTGCTAAAGTAAATTCACCGGTTATTATTCAGTTTTCTAACGGTGGTGCACAATTTTTTGCCGGTAAAGGCATGCCGAACGACAAACTGCAGGCGAACATTGCAGGTGGTGTTTCCGGCGCTAAACACGTACATGAAGTAGCAAAATATTACGGTGTTCCGGTAGTGCTGCATACCGACCATGCTGCTAAAAAATGGTTACCATGGATCGATGGTTTGCTGGATGCCGGCGAACAGTTCTTCAAACAAACCGGTCAACCGCTGTACAGCTCTCACATGCTGGATCTTTCCGAAGAACCGATTGCAGAAAACATTGAAATTTCTCATAAATATTTTGAGAGAATGAACAAACTGGGTATGTCCATCGAAATCGAACTGGGCGTAACCGGTGGTGAGGAAGACGGTGTGGACAACTCCGGTGTAGACAACTCCAAGCTGTATACCCAACCTGAGGAAGTAGCTTATGCGTATGAAATTTTATCAAAGGTAGGTCCCCGTTTCACGGTAGCTGCTGCTTTTGGTAACGTTCACGGCGTATACTCTCCGGGTAACGTAGAACTCCGTCCGGTGATCCTGCATAACAGCCAGGAATTCATCCAGGAGAAATATAAAACAGCCGCTAAGCCAGTTTACTATGTATTCCACGGTGGTAGCGGTTCTCCAAAACACCAGATCACTGAAGCACTGGGTTATGGCGTTATCAAAATGAACATCGATACAGATATGCAGTGGGCATTCTGGGAAGGTATTCATGATTTCTACGAAGCTAAGAAAGATTACCTGCAGGGCCAGCTGGGTAACCCCGAAGGCGCTGACAAACCAAATAAGAAATACTACGATCCGCGCGTATGGCTGCGTAAAGGTGAAGAAACCTTTGTTAAGCGCCTGGAAGAAGCGTTCAGGGATCTGAACTGTATTAACAGGAACGCATAATTTAGCATTAAGCTGAACGTATAAGGCAAAAAGCTGTTGTAACCGGGATAAAAGCGATCATATATTATATGTATATGTTATTATCTCCGCTACAATGGCTTTTTGCTTTTTGATTTAAACTTTATACTTTTCCCTATATGTTTTTGGCTTTATGCGATAATTCGTATCTTGCACCACTATTTTCTAATCTAATAGTAAAATATGTCAAGCTGGTTTAAGCGAATTAAACAAGGCATCTCTACCACCACCAGTGAAAAGAAAGAAGCACCGGATGGTTTGTGGCACAAGTGTCCTAACTGTAAAAAAACCACCACCGTAAAGGATCTGAAGGAACATTACTATGTTTGCGATAAGTGTAATTATCACAACCGTATTAACTCTGCAGAGTATTTTGAGATCATATTTGATAACAATCAGTTCGAGGAACTGTTCCCAAATATATACCCGACCGACTTCCTGGGATTTAAAGATCTGAAGCCTTACGCCGACAGGCTGAAGGATGCACAGAAGAAATCCGGACTGAAAGATGCGATGACCGTAGGGGCCGGCAAGGTGCTGGGTAACGACCTGGTAGTGGCTTGTATGGATTTTAACTTCATCGGGGGCTCTATGGGTTCCGTAGTAGGTGAAAAGATAGCCCGTTCTATCGACTACTGCATCATCCACAAGATGCCGCTGATGGTCATCTCCAAATCAGGCGGCGCCCGTATGATGGAAAGCGCCTTCTCCCTGATGCAGATGGCTAAAACATCGGCCAAGCTTACACAGCTGGCGGATGCAAGACTCCCCTACATCTCTTTAATGACGGATCCTACCACCGGTGGTGTAACCGCCTCTTACGCAATGCTGGGCGACCTTAACATTGCGGAACCGGGCGCACTCATTGGTTTTGCAGGACCCAGGATTATTAAAGAAACCATTAAAAAAGATTTACCTGCTGGTTTCCAGAGCGCTGAGTTCCTGCTGGAACATGGTTTCCTGGATTTCATCATGGATAGAAAAGAACTGAAAACGAAGTTGGCAAGTTTGCTGACCATCTTTAAAAATTAAGACAACAGCTTTTAGCCTTCAATTGTTAGCAATGGTATGGATCTCTCCCGCCGCAGCTAACAACTGAAGGCTAAAAACTAACAGCTCATATTAAAGCGCAAATGGCAGAATTAAAGAACAGATCGGCATATTTTGAGTACGCAATAGAAGATAAATTTATTGCAGGGATGGTGTTGCTTGGTACAGAGATCAAGTCGATCCGTGCAGGTAAGGTGAGCTTTAATGATTCTTTCTGCTATTTTTCCAAAGGAGAATTGTACGTAAAGAGCCTGCATATTGCAGAATACTCGCACGGTACTTCCTCCAATCATGATCCGCTGCGTGAACGCAAGCTGCTGCTTACCAAGCGGGAACTGAGAAAGATGGAAAACAAAATGAAAGAACGGGGCTATACCATTGTACCACTTCGTATGTTCATTACCGATAAAAGCCTGGCAAAAATGGAGATTGGGATCGGTAAAGGTAAAAAGCTCCACGACAAACGCGACTCTATCAAAGCAAGGGAGGCAGACAGGGAGCTTAGAAGACAATTCAAATAAATACAGCGCCGGCAGGCAAAGCATATCCTTATAAAACAGTTCCCCATTGAAAAAGCAAGCATTCAGGCAGTTACTGAGCATTACCGCCATCCTTCTCTACACCTGTATTCTTTCCTGTAAATCGGGTGAAAAACTATATAACAAAGGCAGATACGATGAAGCCGTTACCGCTTTTGTGAAAAAGCTGCAGCGTAAACCGCAGGATGCCACCGCCACACGGATGCTGCCTGATGCCTATAAACAGGCACTACTGGTGCGGGAAGACCGCGTGAACGAATACCTCCGTTCCAATAACCAACTCAAGTGGGAAAACATACGGAATGAGTACCGTGCCTTACAAACCCTCTACAACGCCATTCACAGCTCCCCTGCTGCCCTTAAACTGGTGCAGCCGAAGGATTACCGGGATGCCATCACCGGCGCCCAGGAAAACGCCGCAGAAATGCGGTACGACCGGGGCATGGCTTTACTGGACAAAGGCGATAAGGCCAGTGCGCGGCAGGCATACGACGAATTTGGCGCGGCGCTGAAACTGATCCCCAATTACCGGGATACCAAACAGCGGCGGGATGAGGCTTACCAGATGGGAGTAATCAATGTGGTAGTCAGTGAAATTGAAGTGCGCTCCCCCTATTACCAGTTCAGCGCCGATCAGTTCCGTGATTACCTGGTGCGTAACCTGCAACAGCGCAATATCAACCAGTTTGTACAATTTTACGATGAACGGGTGGTTCGCAATGGAAACCTCCGTCCCGATGAATATATTGAACTCCGCTTTTTTGACTTCGTAGTGGGCCAAACCTATGTAGACCGCATCCAGCGCGATGTTTCAAAAGAAATTGTGGTGGGTACCACGAAGGACTCTACCGGTAAAGAGTTTAACATCTACAAAACGGTGAAAGCCACGCTCTATATCACTAAAAAAACGGTAGTCTCAAAAGGATTGCTGGACTACCGCATCACCAACACCGGCAACGGACAATTACTGCGAACCGACCGTATTCCCGGCAGCTACACCTGGCTCAACCAGTTTGGTACCTTTAAGGGAGATGAAAGGGCGCTCAGTGATGAGGACAAGCAACTGATGGGAGGACGGGATATGCCGCCACCGCCGCCTACTGACTTATTTATGGAATTTACCCGGCCTATTTATGACCAGCTGGCAAGAGATCTGCAAAGTTTTTATAATAGGATTTAGCGGACTCCAACAGAGAGATAGTGCATGGGGAGTGCATGAACAGTGCATCAATAGTGCATGAGGAGTGCATGCTAACAGTATGGATAGTGCATGGATGATCCATGAGATACGCAAGTCCGAAGCACCGGAGAAGCATCCGGGAAGTAATAATGACTATATCTTTTGCTTTAACAGCGGTATCAGCTGATGCGCGGGCACTACCCCGCTCTGCCGCCAAATCAGTTTTCCTTCGCGGAAAAGCAACAATGTAGGTACGCTGGCAATCTGCCATTGAGCGGCCAGCTGCTGGTTTCTATCTATATCAATCTTGATAATCCTGAGTTGTTCTCCCATTTTATCCTTTACTTCTTTCAGGATAGGCGGTACCATCTGGCAGGGACCACACCAGGTAGCAAAACAATCAATCAGTACAGGGGTGGGTGAAGCGAGTATTGCCTGCAGGTTCTCCATAACACAAGTTTTAAATTGCTCCCACAAATTACGACTTTTTGAAAATCAGAAAATATAATATATATTACAAATATAATCCCGTCTTATTTGTTGGTCTATGAACGTGCTATCCACCATTATTTATTTTGCCTGGTTCCTGTCTGAAATACTGCTGCACCGCATTCTCCGTGGCAAGGACGCAGATGACAAGAAAAAACAGGATCAGGGCAGCCTCGCTTTTATCTGGATCGTAATTATTGTGTTCATCAATATTTCTGTATTGGTATCTGCAAAAACATCTTACCTGATTCTTCCGGGGCCTGATATGAATCGTATAGGCCTTAGCGTTATACTGCTGGGAATGGTGCTTCGCTTTGTGGCCATTGCGCAGCTGGGCCGGTTGTTTACCGTAAATGTAACTATCCGGAAAGATCATCATATCAAAAAGGATGGACTGTACAGCATATTGCGGCATCCCTCCTATGCCGGTTCCCTGCTGTCTTTCCTGGGATTCGGGTTATCGCAGAATAACTGGCTGGGATTAGCCATTGTGTTCATCCCGGTTTTTGTGGCATTTGTTTACCGGATGAAGATAGAAGAAAAAGTACTGAGCGAGAAGTTTGGAGAAGAATACACCGATTATATGAAGCATACCAGCCGGATCATTCCGTGGATATATTAAGCCATTAATTATAAAAAAGCCTCCGGAAAATTCCGGAGGCTTTTTTTATGATCCTTAATTATTGATGTTCGGATTATTTTGTAATTCTGTAATCGGGATAGCAAAGAGGTAGTATTTACTGTACGGTACAAACGGTGTTCCATCCGGTTGCTTCAGCGTCAGATGCCCCTGTGCAGACACTTTCACAAAGGTGCCATCACCTCTCGGCACGCTGATAATACTATCCTGCCCGTTATAAGAGAGGAAAGGCTTCCTTACTACGGTGCCGCCTGTACGAATAATATCAGACAGTGAAAACCCTTCTCCCCACAATTCTTTTCTTCTCTCCACCAGGATAGTGTCTACCAGGCTGCCGCCGCCTTTATAAAGCGTGGCATTCCTTGCGGCACGCAATACGTTGAGGGCTTCTGCGCCTTTGGTAGTGTTGCCGCTTTGTGCATAAGCTTCTGCTTCTATCAGGTACATTTCTGCGGAGCGCATCAGCACCAGGTCGCCCACCAATGCACCGGCGTCACGGAAACGGAATTTCTTATAGCGCAGGTAGCCTTCCTGGTCAGGCAGGGTGTCCCAGTCGAATAAACGGAAACGTACATCTGCACTGTCGAAGAAGTTCTTAAAGTAAGGATCTGCCATAAAGCTCTGGTAGTATGAGGCCGGGCTGGAAACATCGAGGAAATGGAAGTTGTAGCTGGCGTTGCTCTGGTTGGGCGTTTGCGCGTGTCCCCAGATCCATTCTCCATTGTTGATATCGCTGAAGCCTTTGTTGTAATCATCGCCCGACATCAGGGGATAACCATTACGGGCAGCAACAGCAGCGGTGATAGCGCTTGTCCACTGACGGTTGTAGAGGTATGCGCGGGCCAGTAAACCATTGGCTACGTTGAGATCAATTTTCCATTTCTGGGTGGCATTGCGTTGATAATTCTGCAGCAGCGGCAATGCTTTCTGCAGGTCATCAATTACCTGTTTGTACACTTCTGCCACCGTTGATTTTGCCTTTCCCGCAGTGGTTGGGCCGGATGGCTCTGTGTAGATGGGAATGGCTTTCTCTGTACCGGTTCTGTTAAACTGGTAGAAAGATGCCAGCGTGAGATAGCAATTGGCACGCAGCGCATACGCCTGGCCTTTGAGACGTTGCTTTTTATCGGCATCGCCGGTAGCATTATCCACTTTTGCGATCACATTATTACAGTTGTCGATCACCTTGTACAGAATGGTCCAGAAAGCGTTTACACGGTTCTTGGTGTTGTCTGTCATTTCAGTGTATCCATAGGAATCACGTAGTCCATACGATTGGGTTACCGCGATATCGCTGCCCATCGCGTCGCTGGTGAGATGAATGGATTTATAACCAGGCACTGCAAAGGTGAAGAACTCTTCAAACATATATGCCCAGGTACCATTGATCACGGTTTCCACGTTGTCGGCAGTATTAAACACCTGGTCGTCCGGTACGGCATTGGTTGGTTTGGTATCCAGGAAATCCTTGTTGCAGGCGCCCAATACCAAAGCAGCGATTATTATTAAGAATATATTCTTTTTCATGGTCGTAATTTTTAGAAGCTCAGATTAATACCTGCAGAAATGGATTTAATGGCCGGGTAACGATAGTAGGTGGTACCTCCTACCGATTGTTCCGGATCCAGCCCCTGGTGGTTATAGATCGTGAACAGGTTTTCTCCCTGTACATATACCAGTACATTATTAAGATGTGCTTTATCCATTAATGATTTGGGAAGGTTGTAGCTGATGTTCAGGCTTTTCAGGCGGGCATAGCTGGCATCATACAGGAACCGGTCGGATACGGATGTCCAGTTGGTTTGTACGGTAGTCAGTTTAGGCACATCCGTTATCTTGTTGTCCGGCGTCCAGCGGTTCAGCATTTCCGTGCTGAAAGGACGGCCTGCAGAGGTACCTGTGCCCAGCAGGAACAGGTAATCCTGGTCCAGTACTTTACCACCAAGACTGTACACCATCAGGAAGGAAAGTGAAAAACCTTTGTAGGTGAATGTATTGGTAAAACCGCCGTATACATCCGGCAGGGAGGAACCATTGTAATACTGCGTAGCGGAGGAATAGGTGCCGGTAGTGCCTTTGGTGCCATCTGCATTATCGACGTACCACATAGGCAAACCTGTTTCCTGGTTTACGCCAGCCCATTTTCTCAGGTAAAAATCATAGATAGATTTACCTACCATGAGTTTTTTGGTACCGCTGATAATTTCTTTCTGCGGTAACTCGGTGATCTTATTCTTATAGTGCGTGGCGTTCAGATCAATGGTCCAGCTGAACTCTTTTGTTTTCACGGGCACTGCGTGTATGGAAGCTTCCACACCGGTATTTTTCAGCGCGCCGATATTCTCATCCACAGCGGAATAACCTACGGAAGGCGCCATAGGACGGGAATACAGCAGGTCCTGTGATTTGCGCTGGAAGTATTCTACGGTACCGCCTAAACGATTTCCAAACATACTGAAGTCAACACCAATATTTAAGTTCAGGTTGGTTTCCCATTGCAGGTTCGGGTTGTATACCTGGCGGCGGTAGGTACCACCTTCACCGAGGTTACTGTTTACGTTCAGCAACGGGTAGTAGTTGTAGAATGCATCGTCCCCGAGGTTATCGTTCCCCTGTCCGCCGTAGCTGGCGCGGAGTGTGAGCAGGTTAAGCCAGGAATTGTTTTTAAGAAAATCTTCTTCTGTTAATTTCCAGGAACCGCCTACAGACCAGAAGGTACCCCAGCGGTGATTGGGTGCGAAACGGGAAGATCCGTCGCGGCGAAGGGAAGCAGATAAAAAGTATTTTCCTACGTAGTCATATTCAGCCCTGCCCAGGAAACTGGAGAGGGTGTAAGTATCGGTATATCCCTGCAAACCCGTGATGAGAGAGGCATCCGAGAGTTCTTCCAGTCCAGGCAGGGAGAAGCCGGATTTCTGACCATCCAAAAAGGTAGTGGTGTATTTGTAGGCTTCCTGGCCTGCCAGCAGGTTCAGGTGATGCTTTTCATTAAATGTTTCTTCGTAGGTGAAGATGTTGTTGAATGTCCAGCTGAACACGCGGGTATTCAACCGTTCTATGGTTCCGCCTACTTCTGCATCAAAGCCCAGATTAGGGTTGGTGTAGTCGTATTGTTGTTTGGCGGTATAATCGGCGTTATAACTTGATTTGAATTTAAGTCCGCGCCAGATAGTGGCTTCGCCATACAAACGGGCAGATAAATCATCGCGGGTGAGGCGGTGTTTATCGATAGCGGAGGTAGCCACCAGGTTGGTGTTGGTGTTTGCAGCACTGGGACGGTAGCTGCCGTAGTCAAAGATCTTATTGCCGTTGGCATCCAGGATATAGGCGCCGGTGGACCGGTCGCGCTCATAAATAGGATAGAAATTTGACATCAGGCGGCCGTAGTTTACGTAGTTATCAGAGCGACTGTCTTCCGAAGGAGGCGCATCCTGTTCGGAGTGCGTACCATTCAGGTTCAGTCCTACCTTTAACCATTTCTTGGCATCAATATCAATATTGCTGCGGAGGTTATAACGTTTGAAACCGGAAGCGAGATAAATACCCTGGTCGTTCAGGTATCCCCCGGAAACATAGTATCTTGATTTTTCGGTAGCACCGCTGAGTGCTACATCTGCTTCGGTACGTTTCCCGGTTCTTTGCATGGCATCGTCCCAGTTATCGTTCCACAGGGCTTTAGCGCCTGCTACCAGTTTCCCGTCGGTGCCTACCGGCTGCGGGAAAGCGGTGCCATAGGGGTTAATCCCTACCCTTCTTACGAGGTTGCTGCTGGCCTGGGCGGCGGCAGTAGCGGGTGATAAGCCGCTGGTAAGACCACCATTGCGGATGGCTTCCCAGTACATTTCAAAATACTGATCGGTGCTTACCCGGTCGTAATTATCCACTGCTCTTTTTGAAAAACCCTGACTAACGCGAACGTCTATATTACTTCCCTGTTTCTTTCCTTTTTTGGTGGTGATGATGATCACACCGTTGGCGCCACGGGAGCCGTACAGCGCGCTGGAAGCAGCATCTTTCAGAACGCTGATGGATTCTATGTCGTAAGGATTGAGTGCATTCAGGCTACCTCCGTAAGGCACTCCGTCTACCACGTATAACGGATCAGCGGATGCGTTGATGGAACCAATACCGCGGATACGGATGGTAGCATCGGAACCCGGCTGACCACTGGTAGACGTACTTTGCACACCAGCTGCGAGGCCCTGTAATGCTTTGGTAACGCTGGATACCTGCCTGTTTACCAGTTCATCGCTTTTGATCTGCGAAACAGAACCGGTATAGGAACTCCTTTTAGCAGTACCATAGGCTACTACTACAATTTCATCAATATCTTTCCCTAAAGAACGGAGTGAAATATTGATGGGGGATGTGCTGATAGGTACTTCCTGTTGTTCCAGGCCGATGAAGCGGATCACGAGCGTGGTGGCGGCAGGATCAGTTACCTGGATCCTGAAGTTACCTTCAGGATCACTCACCACGCCGTTGGTGGTTCCTTTAATTACCACCGAGGCGCCTGGTAAGGGCGAATTATCTTTCGCGGAATAAACACGACCGGTCACCGTACGTGTTTGTGCAAATACTGCCACGGGTCCAATGAGCAGTAGAAAGAGAAGTAGTCGTTGTAACATAGTAAAATGTTGAGAGTTTTGCAGTGATCTGGTTTTTCCTGGCAATACCTATCCCTGTCTGTTATTGAACAGGCATTGCAGCATTGTATCCCATTGTTTTTTAACGCCGGTACAGACGGAGTTCCGGAAACAGTTATTGATCGTTGTAACCTGCTGTGGTTAAGCAGACAAATATTTATTGCTGATTTTTAATGATGGCAACAACAATAGTTGCATAAACAATATGGTTGGGTAATCTTCTCCATAAGCAAATCTTTAAATTCATTCCGTTCAATTATCCTATAATTCCTATAGACTAATGGGACGCAAAGCTATATGCTTTCATAATTAAAAACAAAAGAATTGTTAAAAATGTTGAAGAAAAGATTTTTCATCAGAATAGATTTTCAGTACAGACGCGGGTTTCATTGTTAAAAAATGTGATGAGCGGAGAACATCAACTGCCTCTGTGCATCAGCAGCACGATGATAACGCCTGAAGTGGTGAGTGTAATATTAGCTACTGCATATGCCACGGTATATCCCAGTGCGGGCACTTTGCTGTTGATAGCATCCTGTACTGCCAGCAGCGGCGCGGATTCATCATGCGCGCCGGCGCAGGCGCCAAGACCAATAGCCGGATGAAATTTAAATACATACTTTGCCAGGAACAGCGCCAGCATCATTGGCAGCAGGCTTAGCACTACACCAGCCAGGAAAAGTGTGACACCTTCTTCTTTCAGTCCCTGCAAAAATCCTTCACTGGCGCTCAGTCCAACGATGGCGATAAATACATGCAGTCCCAGTTTGGTAAGCACCCATTGTGATGCAGCCGGGATGTAACCGAACCGTGGATGGATACCGCGCATCCAGCCGAATACCAGCCCTGCGATCAGGGCGCCGCCACTGGTACTCAACTCCACAGGAACGTTGCTGATATGTGCGCTCAAACTGCCAAATAAAGTACCCGCCACAATGCCGGCTGCGAGGTAAACAATATCTGTTTCCACGCCGCCCCTTTCCTTATAACCAATGATGGCAATGGCCTTGTCCAGGTCTTCCTGGATACCCACCAGTTCTACCACATCGCCTTTTTGTATCACGGTAGATGCGTGCAGCGGCATCTCGATACCGGCGCGTAAAATTTTACGCACGCTGATACCATGAAAATCCGGGTGTTTTGCAAATGCTTTCAGGGGCTTGTTGCTGGCGGCTTTGCTGGTGATGATCACGGTTACTGACTGTACCGGGAACGTGAGCAGTTCCTCATCGGCTACTTCTTTTCCCAACAGGGATGCTGACGCAATGGCCGCCGCACGCTGGCCACCCACCGCAATAATATCTCCCGGCTTAATTATAAAATCAGGGGAAGCTTCCATCAGCTTTCCTTCTCTTCTGATGCGCAGGATGTAGAGATGTCTTTTCTTATCATGAAAGATGTCTTCTAATTCACGGATGGTTTTACCATCACCGGTAAGTTCCGGGTTAACAAGATAAGCGCGGAAGGCTACCTGGTCGTAGGCGTTGGTAACATTCTCCTCTTCTTCAGCACCTGGATCTGTTATTTTTTCTTCCAGCTCCTTTGTTTTCTCTATCAGCTTTGCACGGCTGCCAGACATAAACCACGGGCCTATTACAGAAAGGAACCAGCTGGTACCGGCGGTACCAAAAATATAGGTAACCGCATACGCCACCGGGATCTGGTTGATGAGCGTATTTTTTTCATCGTCTGTAATATTGAGTTCATTGATGGTATTTGACGCCACGCCGATAATAGCAGAGCAGGTATTAGCGCCGGACATTAGCCCTGCGGTAGTACCTGTTTCAAAACGCAGCAGGGAAGCCAGCCCCCAGCAAAATAACAAACTGCTGCAGCATACTATAAATGAAAACAACGCCAGTGGCAATCCATCTTTTTTAAGTCCCTGGAAAAACTGCGGACCGATACCATAGCCGGTACAAAATAAAAAGAAGAGAAAGAAAATAGATTTTGTTTCTGAAGGAATACTGATGTGAAAGCTGCCGATGGCAATCCCCACCAACAGCACACCGGTAACGGTACCGAGGGTAAAACCTTTTATATGCACCTTACCAACCAGGAAGCCGGTCAGGAGGGTTAGCATCACCGCTATTTCGGGGTATTTCTGTAACGTGTTTATCAACCAGGGGAGCATAATTGGAATTTAAGATTGCGCTTATACTACAATTATGATCACCGGTTGGTTCAGGGCAAGTGTTATTCTTTAGGCCAATCCTTTTTCAAAACCTTCATCAATCAGCCAGTTGCCACTGTCGGCCGCTTCTGTAGCCAGTTCATCACAGCGGTTGTTGAAAGGGTTGCTGGCGTGGCCTTTCACCCATTGCATTTTTACCTGGTGTCTTTTATACAATGGTATAAAACGCAGCCAGAGGTCTTTATTTTTTTTGTCTTTAAAATTAATTTTCACCCAGCCCCATAGCCATCCTTTCTCAATACTATCCACTACATATTTGCTGTCTGTAAAAACGGTTACTGTTAATCCATCCTTCTTCAGTGCTTCCAGCGCAACAATAACGGCCAGCAGTTCCATCCTGTTATTGGTGGTTTTACGGTAGCCCTGTGATAATTCTTTCCGGACGTTTCCCCATATGAGTACTACGCCATACCCACCCGGACCGGGATTACCGCGGGATGCACCATCTGTATATACTACCAGTTCAGCCATGTTCAATTTTAGAGAAGCGCGAAGATAAGGAAAAGTGCGGAGGGGATCGAACACTTTCCCCTCCGTTCTTTACACCTGGAATACGCCTACATTAAAAGGCTGTTCCACCGGTGCGTTGTTGGCTGCTTTAATACCTTCTGCAATTCTTATCCGGGTATCGGCGGGATCAATGATATCGTCTACCCACAACCTGGAAGCGGCGTAGTAGGGAGTCGTCTGCGCGTAATATTTATCGGTAATTTCTTTCAGCAGGCGGGCTTCTTCTTCGGGTGTGATCACCTGTCCTTTTGCTTTGAGAGAAGCCACCTGGATCTGCAATAATGTTTTGGCGGCCTGCTCTCCTCCCATCACCGCAATTTTAGCGGATGGCCAGGCATATATAAAGCGGGGATCATAGGCTTTACCACACATGGCGTAGTTGCCGGCGCCATAGGAATTACCAATGATGATGGTGATTTTTGGCACCACGGAGTTGGCCACGGCATTCACCAGTTTTGCGCCGTCTTTGATAATACCGGCGTGTTCGCTTCTGCTGCCTACCATGAATCCTGTTACATCCTGGAGAAATACGAGGGGAATTTTTTTCTGGTTACAGTTCATGATGAAGCGGGCTGCTTTATCGGCGCTGTCGTTGTAGATAACGCCCCCCATTTGCATTTCGCCTTTTTTGCTTTTTACAATTTTACGTTGATTGGCAACGATGCCTACCGCCCAGCCATCGATGCGGGCGTAGCCGCAGATGATGCTTTTGCCGTAGTCCTGTTTGTATTGGTCGAGTGTGTTGGCATCTACAATGCGGTCAATGATGTCCAGCATATCATAGGGCCGGGAGCTGTCGGCCGGCAGCACACTGTCCAGTTCATCGGCAGGCTTTGCCGGTGGCTGCGGTTCAATCCTGTCGAAGCCAGCATTGCCGGTATGACCAAGTTTGCTTACAATGCGTTTGATCTGATCGAGGCACTCCTCATCAGATTTGAATTTATAATCGGCGATGCCGGAGATCTCTGTATGTGTAACGGCGCCTCCTAACGTTTCCGCATCTACGTCTTCCCCGATGGCGGCCTTTACGAGGTAAGGTCCGGCGAGGAAGATGGAGCCGTTGCCTTCCACCATGAGCACTTCATCGCTCATGATAGGCAGGTAAGCGCCACCGGCCACGCAACTGCCCATTACTGCAGCGATTTGCGTGATGCCCATTGCGCTCATGCGGGCGTTGTTGCGGAAGATGCGGCCAAAGTGTTCTTTGTCGGGGAATATTTCATCCTGCATGGGCAGGAATACGCCGGCACTGTCTACCAGGTAGATGACCGGCAGCCTGTTTTCCATAGCGATTTCCTGGAGGCGCAGGTTCTTTTTACCGGTCATGGGGAACCAGGCCCCTGCCTTTACGGTCATGTCGTTGGCCACAATCATACATTGGCGGCCGCTTACATACCCGATTCCTCCTACGGTACCTGCTGCGGGGCATCCGCCATATTCTTCGTACATGTCGTAGGCGGCAAATGCGCCGATTTCGGTAAAGGGGGTGTCTTTATCGATGAGGTATTGAATGCGTTCCCTGGCAGTGAGCTTACCTCTTTGTCTCACTTTCTCCAGGCTTTTCTTTCCTCCGCCCTGTTCTATTACGCCCAGGCGTTGTTTCATGGTGCTGATTGCCATCCGCATAGCATCTTCATTTTTGTTGGTTTCCAGTTGCTGCTGATCCATAACGATGGTTTTTATATTCTTTAAAAATAAGGGAAAGAATTCAGTAAATTACGAATAACGGGAAGGCTACCGGTGTTTGGCGCCGGATATCTTTTAAAATAAAAATCCTATTGTATGTCTTTATTACTGGAGCATTTAGCCGTATCGCTTGAAAATCTTTACAATGGCGCGCCCTGGATTGATGTTACCTTCCAGGAGCATCTTTCGCGTATTGATGCGCAACAGGCGGTAAAATCTTTCGGAGAATCCAATAATACCTGGGAGATTGTTAACCATGTGATTTTCTGGCACCAGCGGGTGCAGCGATACATGCACAATGAGGCGCCGGAGCAGGACGGGGATCTGCCTGATTTTTATATGCCGGAAAACCACGGGGAAGAAAACTGGGAGGCAACCAAACACCGGCTGGCGCATTCTTTTGAGCTGATGGCCGCTACCATCCGCAAATTCCCGGAGAAAGAGCTGTTTGACACCTTTCCGGGAACCGAACATAAGGCCATTTATTACCTGCAGGGGCTGGCTGAGCATGATGCGTATCACCTGGGGCAGATCGTACTGCTGCACAAATATGCCTGATGGCAAGCTTAAAATAAATCCATGTCGTAACGCTGTTCATACAGCTGCTGCCCCCACAGTTGCAGGTATTTTTCGCCCGTTTTGCGAAAGCCGGCATTCTTGTACAGGGCAATGGCGGTTTCCTGCATGCTGGTAGTCATCAGGTATACTTTCTGGTAATGTTTTTCTTTACAGAAGGCCAATGCTTCCTGTAATAGTTTCTTGCCAAGACCTTTACCCCTAAAATCGGGATGGATGAGGAACCAGCGCAACTGCGCCAGGTGGCGGGAAGATCCCAGGATGGCTACAGAACCCACAATCTGATCGTTTACGGTAGCAAGAAACATCCTGTCTTTGGCCGGATTATAGGTGGGGAGAAATTCATAGAACGTCTTACAAACATATGCCTCAAACTCCAGGTTATATCCTGATTCCTTCGCATACAATTGCCCGTGCAGGTAGATAAGGTATCCTACATCCCCCGGCTGGAGATTATAACGGATATGGATATCCGAAGTTTGTTCGCCCGGTTGCGCAGATAATACCTGTTCAATGGTTTTCATGGCGCCGGCCACCTGGTATTGTTGTTTTTCGGAGAGATGACCGGTGATCTGTTGAATTTCCCGGTTAGATTTATCTTCCAGGCCGGCCAGCATTTTTTTACCGGCGGCGCTGAGATAAAGAAAAAACGTACGTCCGTCGGCGGTAGACTGCTGCCTGTTCAGCCACCCGTTCTTCTCAAACTTTTTCAGCAGGCGGCTGAGATACCCACCGTCAATTTTCAGGATGGCTATTAATTGGCCCGCCGTGCATTTTCCAAGCTGCCCTATTTCAAATAAAACCCTTACTTCAGACAGCGACAGGTTGCTGTCCAGGATGTGCTGGTTCAATAGCCCGATCATGCCGGTATAGAAACGGTTAAAGCGACGGATATCACCTACAACCGGAGATTCGACAGTCATACTTACTTGTTTTCCAGACAAAAGTAAATAAATACTTGACAAAAGCAAATTTATTATTTGCCTTTGTCAAGTATTTAAAAGAAGGGATTGCGATGGGTAATATCAGCGTTTTGATTTCAGGCGGCTGAGGGTTTCCTGCGAGATATTTAAGTAAGATGCCACCAGTTTATTGGGCAGGCGTTGCACGATATGGGGGCTTTCGTCCAGCAGCCGGCGATACCGTTCACCGGCGCTTTGCGTGATGAAAGACATCAGCCGGCCCGTATTGATTACATAGGCATTTTCGAGGTAGCTCCTGTAAAATTTCTCCCAGGAGGGAATTATATCCAGCAGGTAATAAAAATCGTTGCGGGAAATGGACAACAACTGGGAAGGCAATACTGCCTGTATAAATTCGTGGGAGGTTTGCTGTGCAATAAAGCTCATCAGGCCGCAGGCAAAATTATTTTCAAAAGCCAGGTAGCGGGTGGCTTCCTGCCCGTTTTCATCAATGAAATAAATCCGTATACAGCCGCCGGCAACAAAAAAGATATTCCTGGCTACCTCTCCTTCCGTTAGCAGCAGCTGGTTACGGCCGGCCTGCAACGGTTTGAAGTGTGATAGTATTACGCCGAGTTGTGCGTCGGTAACACTGATTTTACTGAGTATAAAAGCGGATAATTGTTCGTACATGATCAGGCGTTATTACGGCGTCCTTGTGTTCTCAGCACCAAATATATCAATAAAGCAGCGACTGCCACCAGCACGGCCGCCACCAGGAATACAACCGAGATGGCGTGTGTGATAGTGCCGCTTTTGACCAGGAGCGCGAACACAGCTCCCAGTACAGCCGTTCCCGTTATATGGCCGGTGGTGCGTGCCAGCGATAACAACCCGCTCATCAGTCCGCGTTGCTCCGGCGCTGCCAGTTCCATCACGGCCGTGTTATTGGGTGTTTGGAAAAAAGTGAGTCCCAGCTGGATCAGCCCAATGCGCCACAAGAAACCAAAGATCCCCTGTCCGGTGCTAAGGCTGCTCATGGCCAGGCAACCGGCCACCATTACCAGTACGCCTGCCAGCATTACCTTACGGGCATGGAACCGGTCCGCGGCCTTGCCCGCAAATACACTCAGCACCGCGGTTACCAACGGACCAAAAGACATCAGCAACCCGGTTTGTAATGATGTGTAATGTCCTTCATTTACCAGGTAAAAGGGCAACAGCACTACGGTGGCCATGATCACCGTATACACCAGCCAGGCCGCCAGCAGGCTGGCACTGAGCAGGGAATTGCGGAACAGCTGCAGTTGCAGAAATGGTTGCGGTACTTTCTTTTCATATCTTATAAATAACACCAGTCCGGCTGCGAACCCTGCCAGCAACAACAATACCGGCTGGCTCAGCGGGCCTTTATCTTCCATAAAGGTCATACCCATACAATAACAAACCAGTACGCCTGCCAGGAGGATCATGCCGGTCCAGTCGGTTCGCTGCGGCGCCGCCTTCGCCACCACCGGTATATGCCTGCGTACTAACGTATACGCCACTACGCCGATGGGAATATTTACCAGGAACATCGACTGCCATCCCAGCGTGGAAATGAGGATGCCGCCGCAGGTGGGGCCGGAAGCGATGCCCAGTGGCACCATCATGGTAAGCCAGCCCATTGTTTTGCCCAGCCGGGCTTTTGGTACCATATCGCCGGCAATAGCGAAACTCAGCGAGAGGCAGAAGGCCGCGCCAACACCCTGTAAGCCCCTGCACACAATAAGGGTACCGATTCCCGGCGCAATGCCGCAACCCAGTGAAGCCACCGTGAACAGCGCAATACCGGCGAGATATAATTTCTTCTTGCCAAAAATATCTCCCAGGCGGCCAGCCCCTGCAATCAGTGCGGTGAGCAATAACATATAGCTAAGCACTACCCATTGGGCCGACGCAAAAGATGCATGGAGTTGTGCTATTAATACCGGCAATCCCACGATGACGATACTGGTATCGAGGTTTACCATAAAAAGGATCAGGGCGATACCGGTTACTGCCGCCTTCACGCCCCATGAACCGGGCAACAGCTGTTCCGCCACCGGCGGGGCTTTCATTGTTAAATCAGACATATTGTTTTTTTTGATGACGCAAAGATGCCCCTAACCTTTTCCCTGAAAATTGATCCACGTCAAAAAATCAGTAGCGGAATTTCCATCCACGGTGAAGTCCGGAAGATATTATATTTGCGTTTTCGCTCTTTTGCGCCTTTAGCGGGAAAGTAGTATCTTGATTAAATTTGATTTATGTCTCCAGGATTATTATTCTCATTCGTCATTGCCTACTTCGTCATCCTGCTGGTGGTAGCCTGGTATACGGGCCGCAATTCCAACAACGACTCCTTTTTCATCGGTAACCGCAACAGTAACTGGATGCTGGTGGCCTTTGGAATGATAGGCACCTCACTGAGCGGGGTTACCTTTGTAAGTGTGCCAGGCGCCGTTGGGCGCGACGCCTTTTCCTATATGCAGATCACCCTGGGGTATTTTATCGGGTACATTACCATTGCCTATGTATTGATACCGCTTTATTACCGGCTGCAATTAACATCTATCTATAATTACCTCGACAGCCGCTTTGGAAGAAGTGCCTATAAAACCGGCGCCTCCTTCTTTATCCTCTCCCGTACGCTGGGGGCAACCGCAAGACTATACCTGGTAGTGAGGATTTTGCAGGATGCCATCCTCTCCAGTTTTGGCGTGCCTTTCTGGCTAACCACTATCATCATCTTATTTATGATATTGCTGTACACGTATGAGGGCGGCGTAAAAACAATTGTATATACCGATACCCTGCAAACTACCTGTATGCTGGCCGGGCTGGTAATTTGCGTAGGATATATCCTGCATACCATGAACCTTAGTTTGGGAGAAAGTTTTACGGCCATGGGTGAAAGGGGGCTGACAAAGATCTTTAATACCGATCCGAATGACAAGCTCTTTTTCATAAAACAGATTGTGGCGGGCGCCTTCATCACCATCACTATGACCGGTCTTGACCAGGAGATGATGCAGAAAAACATCTCTGTAAAAACTTTAAAAGACTCGAAGAAGAACATGGTGTCGCTGGCTTTTATTATGGTAATCGTTATTGGCCTGTTCCTCTTCCTGGGAGGTTTACTTCATTTATATGGCGCACAGCAACAGGTAACTGCCACCGGCGATAAATTATTCCCGGAACTGGCATTGCATCATATGCCGCCGGTGATTTCCGTAATCTTTATCATTGCGCTTATCTCTGCATTGTTTCCCAGTGCGGACGGTGCTATGACAGCCCTCACCTCTTCCCTCTGCATCGACATCCTCGATATGCAAAAACGTACCGACTGGACCGAAGCAGAAAAGAAAAAATACCGTCAGCGTATTCACCTGATGATGGCATTTATCTTCCTGCTTTTTGTAATGGTATTTGAATGGGTGAATAACCAGAGCATGATAGGCGTGATCCTGAAAGTGGCTACTTATACGTATGGACCGCTGCTCGGGCTTTTTGCTTTTGGCATTTTAACCAAACGCAAAGTGCATGATGCACTGGTGCCCGTGATTTGTGTGGCTGCGCCATTGCTTTGCCTGGTAGTAGATGTGTACCAGACGCACATTTTTGGTAAATTCCAGATAGGGCTGGAACTGTTGATCATCAACGGGCTGTTTACTTTCCTGGGATTATTGCTGATTTCCCGTAAAGACTGATGATATTACCCGGATGCAGTGATCATCACTGCATCCGGGTATAAACTATTCCACTGTTTTTGTTTTGTTCAGATGGTGCAGCTCCAGCACGGTTGTTTTCCCGTTATCGCTTTCCCGGTACATCGGCACAAATTTCCTGTTGTAAATAATTTCCTGGTAAGTGTAAGAGGTGCGCTGCAATACCGTATTGGAGTACACATCATTAAAGCCCCTTACGGTTACATATAGCTCTGCATCGGCCACTTCCATGTCCTGCGCAGTGAACCCCAGAAACGGACTGTTTTCATCAATAGGATGCACCACCGTCCAGTTCATAGACAGCGTTTCAATTTTACTTCGCTCCAATGCCAGGTTGTAAAACTTATATACCGCCTCCCCGTTTTCCTGCACCTGGAAACCCGTTGTTACCAGTACTTCCACGTTGGTGAGGGTATGATTTTCTTTGTAAGAAGCAAAGCGGAACATCAGGGCTGTTTTATCCTTGTAAGGAGCAATCAGTGCATGATCACTGAACAACAGGTGTGCGCGTGGTTTTGAAAAGCGGCCATAGATAAGACCGGTAGCCACCGCAAAAGAGAGGAAGCCCGTCATGGCTTCAATGGCTGCCACGAAGTTTACACCGTCGCCCACCGGGTTAACGCGGCCATAACCCACGGTGGTAAAGGTTTCCGTACTGAAAAAGAATACTTCTTTAAATTTTTCCCAGCTGGTTTTACCGATGATTCCCTGAAATCCTTCTGTGCCTATCCACCAGTAAATGCCTGTATAGAGCAGGTTTATGGAGAAATAAAATAGCAGGATCACCAGGGCGAACTGCCAGGCGGGAACACTTAATAGGGCGTGATAAATATTAAAACGTTGCATAAACGAACGTCCTTCGCGGCGTATGTTAAAGCTTCCGTCGCGGTTAATAAACCGGCCGCCATAGCCATTTGCATTGGTACCGAAACCGGTGTCGTCGTTTTGCCTGGAAAAAGGGTTTATTCTTTTCAGAAGCGCCATAAATGGATATTTGAGGTGTAAAGCTAAGAAGAAAAGTGAGGAAAATTATGAATCAGGATGATCGTGTTTGGATGGTGTTAACAGTTGGGGAGGGAAAAAAATTGGCCGGCCAACATTCCTGCTAACCAGCCAACTCCCTTATAAAAAATCAAACTATTGGCAATCTCCGTCTGGTGTACAAACCTGGCCGGATAAGGTATCGAGTGTATTTACCGGTTGCGTGCTTTTCCATTCTGCAAAAGCCTGTTCCAGGGTTTGTGTGAATGCTTCTACCGGTTGTGCGCCGGACACACCGTATTTTCGGTCCAGTACAAAAAACGGTACGCCCCTGATTCCCAGCTGCTGTGCTTCATCCACATCTTTATTCACTGCTGCTGCCATTTCTGAAGTTTCCAGTACGGATTCCACAGCGGCTTTATCCAGCCCGATTTCCACGCCCAGTTCCAGCAGGGTGGCATGATTGCTCACATCTTTACCTTCGGTAAAATAGGCGTAAAACAGACGTTCTTCTGCGGCGTCGCCGAGGCCCTGTTGTTTGGCCAGCTGAATAAGGCGGTGGGCGTCAAAAGAATTAGCGATAACGGCTTTATCAAAGTTATAGGTAAGACCAGCTTCGCGGGCAGTTCCTGCCAGTTGGTCGTGTACGGTTAACGACCATTCGCGCGACTGTCCTTTCATTTCTGCTACATAGTCGTATACGTCCTTTCCGGGCTGGGATTTAAGGGAAGGATTCAGCTGAAAGCTTTTCCATTCCACGGTAATATCATCTTTCCCCGGAAATTTCTCCAGTGCTGCTTCAAATCTCCGTTTGCCGATATAGCAAAACGGGCACATGATATCTGACCATATTTCTACTTTCATCATTTTTAATTTAGGTTCTACCAACAAAGTTAATATATTTGCTATCAAAAAGTAACCAGTTTCCCGAAAGTAAGTGCTTTACAAAAGGTAACCAACTGTATGCAGATGAAAACAGAAGAACTCACAATTGATTGCGGCCGGCCAGAAACAGAAAACAGCGCTCATACTGATTGCCATAAAGTAATTATGCCGGTAAGAGATGCGCTGGATGTGATCAGCGGAAAATGGAAACTGCCCATTATTATAGCTGTTTCCCGCGGACATAAACGTTTCCGTGATATAGAGCGCAGTATTCCGAAAATAACGTCGAAAGTGCTTTCCAAAGAGCTGAAAGACCTGGAAACGCATAAGCTGGTAAAGCGAACCGTGTATGATACGCAGCCGGTATCAGTAGAATATACCTTAACGCCTTATGCAGCCACGCTGGACAGTGTAATTATTGCCCTGCAGAAATGGGGCATCCAGCACCGGAAAAAAATACTCGGCAAATAACTGCTTATCCTTCAGATATCTTCAGTACTATTTTCCCTCTTCCGCTACCGCCATGTTTGCTGTATTCCTGTGCCGCGGCGGCTTCCGACAGGGAGTGAAACACTTTGCGGACGTAGGGTTGGATCAATCCTTTATCCAGCAGCTTATGCACCTCCTGCATGGATGCCAGCGTTTTGGTACCGCCCCATAACGCGCGCACGCCAGCTGCTGCCACCTTTTCAGCGTCAGGCATTTGCACGATACATAGCAATAGTCCTTCCGGTTTGAGCACAGCCAGCGATCTTTCCGTGACATCTCCCCCAACGGTATCAAATACAATATCCACCGGCGCCACCTGGGTTTCAAAAGGCGCTGCATTATAATCAATCACTTCATTGGCGCCGAGCGAGGTAACGAAGTCGAGATTCTCCTCACTGGCCGTTGCAATCACGTAGGCGCCGGCATTAAACGCCAGTTGTACGGCAAAATGCCCTACCCCGCCTGCTCCTGCATGTATGAGGATGCGTTGTCCCTTTACGAGGCCGGCTACATCAAACAGTGCGCCCCAGGCTGTTCTGGCCCCTGCCATTGTAGCGGCTTCTTCAAAAGATACGCCGGGTGGTTTGCGGAACAGCAACTCCGCCGTTGAAATAGCGTAGGTGGCATAAGAACCATCTACTGAACCATATACTTCGTCGCCTATTTTCTTGCCAAATACGCCTTCTCCCACAGCGGTAACAATACCGGAAGCTTCCACACCCGGTATATAAGGCAAAGGATGTTTCATAAAACCCTCCCTTATTTTCCAGTCGATAGGATTTACGCCACTGGCCACTACTTTGATTAATACCTGGTCTTTTGCCGGCACCGGAACGGGCACTTCCTGCAGTTGCAACTGCTCAGGGCCTCCATATGCGTGTACACAAATAGCCGGTATGTGGAGGTTTTTCATAGCTTTTTTTATGCTAATGTATTGAAATAAGAATTACAAAGGACAAATCCATAATTGGTAATTCTTTACCTTTGCCGTTCATATTATAGTAGTATCATGACTTTTGGTGATTTAAACCTGAACACCCCATTATTAAACGCGATAGACGAATTAGGTTATAAAAGACCTACCACCATACAACAGCGCGCCTTTTCCGTTATCATGTCCGGACAGGATGTGTGCGGAATTGCGCAAACAGGTACCGGTAAAACCTTCGCTTACCTGTTGCCCACCTTACGGCAGTTTAAATTTTCGAAAGAGAAATATCCCACGGTGCTGATCATTGTGCCTACCAGGGAGCTGGTAGTACAGGTGGTGGAAGCCGTTAAAAAGCTCACCACCTACATGAACGTATCGGTGCTGGGCATTTATGGCGGCGTGAATATGAATCCCCAGATGGAGGCCGTGCAGGACAAACTGGATATCCTGGTGGCTACCCCGGGTCGCCTGTATGACGTTATCCTCAGCGGAGCATTAAAAGTGAAGCTGGTAAAGCGTTTGATCATTGATGAGGTAGATGAAATGCTGAACCTCGGTTTCCGGACGCAGTTAAGAAATATTATGGACCTGCTGCCCCAGAAGCGGCAGAACCTGATGTTTTCTGCCACCATTACGGAAGACGTGGAGAAAATGATTGAAACACATTTTAATAACCCGGTAAGAATAGAAGCCGCACCCACCGGTACCCCGCTTGAAAATATCGACCAGATCGTGTACCGGGTTCCTAACTTTTACACGAAGGTGAACCTGCTGGAAATGCTGATCACGGACGATAAGAGCATGACCAAAACCCTCATTTTCGCCGCCACCAAGCAACTGGCGGATGATCTGCATGAGCAGCTGGAGAAAGAATTCCCCGGCCAGGTTGGTATCATTCACTCCAACAAGGAACAGAATCATCGTTTTAATACCGTCCGCAAATTTCAGCAGAACGAATACCGTTTCCTGATTGCCACGGATATCATTGCCCGCGGACTTGATATCGCCGAAGTTACCCATGTGATCAACTTTGATACACCGGAGGTACCGGAAAACTATATTCACCGTATAGGCAGAACCGGCAGGGCAGATAAAAAAGGAATTTCGATCCTGTTTACCAAAGATGCGGAAACAGAAGACCTCGCACGGATTGAAAGCCTGATGAACTATGCCATCCCGGTGCAGCCATTACCCGAAGACCTGGTAATTTCTGATGTATTAACGGAAGATGAAAAACCGAAGATACATATGCGGAATACGCTGGTAAAAGCGCCCAAGCGGGAAGATGTAGGCCCGGCCTTTCACCAGAAGCTGGCCAAAAATATGAAGACCAACAAAAAGGTGACCCACAAAGAAAAGATGATGCTGAAATATGGCAAACCCAAGAAAAGGGGCGCCAAAAAGAAATAGTTACTGCGGGTTATTTTGTGCAGTCTGCACGAAATAACCCGCGATTTCCCGCTACCCTTCCCTGTTTTCAAACACCTGAGACAGCTTCTAGAAATAATGGAATAACAATTCATTAACAAACTTTACTTCTTATTACAAATCCGGCCATCCCCCCTGATCGAATATATTCTGTAGTGTGCATGTTATTGTATTAAAATCAGTTGTTTTACGGGTAGTTTTTCCTCATTGCTTGAAATAGCCATGCTGTTTCTGCCTGTCTGACGTATTTTCCTTTACCGCGTATCAGTAACCATTTGACAACAGCAGCCGGCACCGGGCCTGCGATTATCAACTAAATCCCAGCATGAGTGCATCTATCAACGATATAGAATTGCTTGCACAACTGAAATCGGGCAGTGTTTCCGCTTTCCAATATTTCTATGAGAGCTACCGTCAATGGCTGTACGTGACTGCATATACTATTCTAAAAAACGAAACAGAGGCCCAGGAGCTTGTCCAGGACTTTTTTGTCGATTTCTGGCAAAAGGACCTGAGTGCGCGGATTGACCTGAGTACTACCAGTTCTCTCAAAAATTTTCTCTTTGTCAGCGTCCGGAACCGCTGTTTAAATAAAATTGCCAAAGATGCCACGCGGAACAAAAGGTTAAAGGATATCATGCTGCCTGAAACCTACACCATGCCTCAAAGCAGGTTAGAAACCAACGAGCTGAAAGAGCAGCTGGAAACCGCTATCAGTCAGCTCCCGGAACGCCAATCGGTGGCATTCCGGCTGGCTTACCAGGAACACAAAACGCGAAAAGAAATAGCAGCCTTCATGGACACCAGTGAAGAAACTGTAAAAAAACAGGTAGCCAACGCGCTGAAAACTTTAAGGGCATCTTTAAAAAAAATCCTTTTTTAATACCCCGCCCGATTAAATAAACGGTTAATAGTGTACATGAACAGCGCAGAAGAAATATACAGGCTAATGACTGAAAAGCTTGCGGGAAGAATTTCCGCAGCAGATGACCAATTGCTGGAGGAACTGATCGAAGAAGATGAAGTAGTAAGGGAGAAGTGGGAAAAACTTTCCATGATGCAGATCCCGCCCCCTCCTGCCCCCTGGCTGGAGGTGATTGACTTTAAGCAGAAGAGGCCGCTGTACCGCATATTACTTCCTTGGGCCGCTGCCGCTGCGGTGATTGCCATTATTGCATTTTCCGCGTGGAAGTGGGACTTTTTCGCCAGTCCCAAACCTGCGCCGGTGGCTGCCATCAATAAAGATGTACTGCTGGAAATCACCGGCCAGCCTACCATTAACCTGACGCAGACAGCCGGCAGTGTTACCATTGGCGGCAAACCCATTCCCAATAAAAACAATACGCTGTATCTCAACTCATCAGACGATCTTCCGCAAGGGATCCACGCATTGATAGTACCACACGGAAAAAGCTACGAAGTAGCCCTCCCCGATGGTTCCGTTATTACGCTCAATGCTGCCACTACGATGGAATTCCCGGCTACCTTCAAAGGCGCCACCAGGGAGATCACGCTCAACGGGGAAGCTTATCTGAATATCGCCCGGCGCGCCGGTAAACCATTCCTCGTACACCTGCCCAACAGCACCGTGGAAGTATTGGGTACCAGTTTTAATATCAACAGCTACGACAGCGGCCTGGTGAAAGTATCCCTGGTAGAAGGAAAGGTGCGGATGAAGGCCGGCAAAAAAACAGTTACCATGAAACCCGGACAGCAGGCCATCTTCAACAAAGAAGCCGCTACCCTTGATACACAACCTTTTAATGCAACCGTGGAACTGGGCTGGCAGAAAGGACTCTACTGCTTTTCTGATACCCACCTGGATGAAATATGTAATGCCATTTTCCGGTGGTATGGCGTCCGCGCTTCACTGGATCACCCTGACCTTGCCAGCAGAACCTTCACCGGTCTGCTGGATAAAAGTACACCTATGAGCTTCTTCCTGGAAGGGATCAAAGCTACCACAGGTACTGATTATTATTTTACCGCAGACAGTACACTGCATTTCAAATAATAGGCAATATCAAAGGAAAATAACCATGAATCAACCAGAAACCAAGTACCTGCTGATCAATCCGGGGAAAAGAGTTTGCACAACGTATGAACAGGTGCCCGGCTACCTGCAGTCCCAACTGATCCCTAATGCCAAATGCTTTACTGATATTGATGAAAACGGGGTGATCATGGATCAGCAGATTCAACTCAACGAGTTATCTGTTCATTACCACCTTATTCATCTGAAACAGGGCGTGGAACTCACCACTGTAGCGCCAGACAAAGCCTGTTTAGCCGTTGGCATTTCAGGTTTTGCTGAAAACGCAGCCGCTTTCCCCATGAAAATGAAGCTGGCTAAAAGAGAAATGAATGTCCACCGTGGGGCTACCGATACCGCTACCCTGGTTACAGAAAAGGAATTTGTGATCAGCTTTCACGTAAACCTTCACCTCCCGCTGGTAAAATATTTAGTGGCTGAATTTCCCCTGTTCAAAGTGCTGAACCTGAAAGAACCAACCGTAGATAAACAGCCCGTGAAAAAAGCGCCACCCTATCATCTGAATGAAGTCAACTACCAGATCATGCACCGGATCCGGAGCTTTAAAGCAGTAGGCGAGGCTGCTGATGTTTTCTTCCGGCGCAATGCCATCGACTTTTACGCTACCTATCTCCGTTACCTGCAAGGTCCTCCCTCATTGATGCTGATGGAACACTACCGGGAGAAGCTGCGGGAAATAGCCGGTTATATTATTCATCATCCGGCGGAAGTGACCGACAAAGAAGCACTCTGCGACAGGTTTGGCGTAGCGCCGGAGTTCCTGGAAGCGCCATTTGAACAGGAATTCCTCATCACCGTGGAAGAACTCATCCTGCAGGAGAAAATGGCCTTTGTATTTAAAATGCTCATCGAAACAAACCATACACTCACCCATATTGCCAGCCTCACCCAATATAGCGGCTGGGAAGAACTGTCAACGGAGTTTGAAAAATATTATAAATGCAATATCGCAGAATTGCGAACCGCACAATAACCCCTTACTTGTGGCCACCCGGCGGCAGCCATGCGCTGCTGCTGAGTGCCATATGGCACTACTTCCCCGCAGACGGCAACTCCTTCAGTAATTCTTTTATAAACAGATCTGCCGCCTTTTTGTGATAAGTTTCCTTCTGCCAGATAATGTACGCCCTCCGCTGCAACTCTTTCCCTTCAATAGGAATGGCCACCAGGTTTTTCCATCCCAGCAACGCTCTTTCATTGAGTAAAGTGGCCCAATGCCCCTTCTCTACCAGCGATAAAATAGAATGCACATCATTCATTTCAATCTTTACCGCAGGCTGAATTTTATTCTTCTGTAATATCTCATCCAGCGAATCACGCGCGCTGAAACCACGCGAAGCAAAGATCAGGTCCATGCCATTCAAACTTTGCAGGTTGATCTTTTTTAATCCGGCCAGCTTATTCTTTTTAGACACCGCCACCACAATCCTGGAGCGGAACAGCTCCCGCGTTTCCAGGTCTTTGTAAAAAGCTTCCTGGTGAAAAGCCAGCACCAGGTCCAGCTCAGACGCCCGCAGCTTGTTTTCCAGCTGCTCGGTGGTGCCGTATTCCACGTATATTTTGATGCCTGGATACTTCACCGGGAAAGTAGCCAGCGCCGGCAACAGGAACGAAGTAAAGGCATACGTAACGCCTATACGTAATTCGCCGCTCAGCATATTCTGCAGATCCTGGATGGCCTGTTTGCCTTTCTCTACATCGAGCAGGATCTGGCGGGCATGCAGCAGGAAAACCCCGCCTGCTTCTGTAAGATGAACATGCTTGCCGATCCGGTCGAACAACAACATGCCCAGTTCATTTTCCAACTGCTTGATTTGCTGCGATAACGTAGACTGGGTAATATACAACGCCGCTGCCGCTTCTGTAAAATGCGCCATTTCTGCGGCCTTCACGAAATACATCAGTTGACGGAGTTCCATGCATTAATCGTTTTTATCAATAGATATCATTAAAACAATCTATTTCACAAATATACTTCTCTTACCGAAATTTGCACCAGTTTAATAACGGATCAATACCCTAAATATGATTTTCAGATGGATGCTTTTCGTGCTTTAAAATCCCGGAATTTCCGGTTATTCTTCTACGGACAATCAGTTTCACTCATAGGTACCTGGATGCAAAAAACAGCCGTATGCTGGCTGGTATACCGTCTCACTAACTCCGCAGTGCTGCTGGGCGTGGTGAGCTTTGTAAGTTTAATTCCTTCCCTGCTCCTGTCGCCGTACGCAGGTAGTTATATCGACCGGCATAACCGGTACCGGATCCTGATGATCACCCAGATCATTTCCATGCTGCAGGCAGGCGCGCTGGCGCTCATGATCCTGCTGCGTTACTACAATATACCAGGCATCATTTTCCTGTCGCTGATACAAGGCGTTATCAATGCCTTTGACGTTACCTGCCGCCAGTCGCTGATGGTGGAAATGGTAGAAAAAAGAGAAGACCTTCCCAACGCCATTGCGCTCAATTCCACGATGGCCAACTTTGCCCGGATCGCGGGACCTGCGCTGGCAGGGATAATCCTGAGTACTTTCGGGGAAGACATCTGCTTTGTGAGCAATTTCCTGAGCTATGTGCCGGTGCTGATTTCTTTGTGGATGATGAAAATTGTGCTGCCGCCCGTTCTCCGGTCCGACCAGAGCATCTGGGCCGAACTGAAGGAAGGTTTTCATTATATCGCGGGCGATAAGGACCTGTCGTCCCTCCTGCTGATGCTTTCAGCCAGCAGCCTGTTTGTGATCCCTTTTAATACCCTGATGCCGGTATTTGCCAAAGATATTTTCAACGGCGACGCCAAAACATTCAGCTGGTTTGAAAGCGCTGCCGGTCTTGGTTCTATCGCGTCCGCCATTTACATGGCGAAACTCAAACCGGGAAAAGACCTGGTAAAGATCCTGGTTACGGCCAGCCTTATTTTTTCATTGAGCGTGTTACTATTGTCCCTGTCGGGGTGGCTGCCGCTGGCACTGGTATTTATGGCGCTTTCCGGTGTGGGTATGATGGCACAAACGTCGTCTATTAACACTTATATTCAAACGCATGCCATACCCACCATGCGCGCAAGGGCCATCAGTTATTATATCATGGCTTTCCAGGGGATCATTCCTGTGGGTAGTTTGCTCACCGGCCTGCTGGCGCATTTTATTGGTCCGAGGTTAACGGTATTTGTAGCGGGGTTGGCGGGCGCCGTGGCTACTGTCGTCTTTGTATATTATCGTAAAAAACTACGCATTCAACACTACGAAATACAGGGAGATAATCGCGCCGGCGTAGCGGCATAAACGAAAAGCCTGAACTGTGATGATATACAGCCCAGGCTTCTTTTTTATTAAAACTTAAACGACAAACTTCCGGTAAAACTTCTCAGCTTCTGCGGATTCACAGTAGTATAACCGATCCAGTAGTGCTTATCGGTAATGTTATCCATTTTAACCGCCACCCGGAAACGGGGCTGATCGTAGAAAATGCTGCCGTTTAACACGGTGTACGATGGTAATATAAAAGTGCCGACTGTTCTGTCGTTCACTATCTTATTATCACTGGCATAATTACCACCAAATCCAAAACCAAGACCATCGGCTACGCCGGCGGATATACGATAACTGAGCCAGAGGTTAGCTACAGAAGGCGCACCAGCAGTGCCGGGACGCATTCCTTCCACATCTTTGGCTGCTGCTTCATATTTGGAATCATTGTAGGCAAAACCAGCCACAATGTTAAAGCCCTGGAAAGGATTCGCAATTACTTCTGCCTCAAACCCTTTGCTCACCTGCGTTCCATCCTGTACAGAAAAATTGGGGTTCGCCAAATCCGGACGAAGTACATCTTTTACTTTGATATTGTAGTAACTGAGCGTACTGTTGATACGGCCATTTAACAACTGTAACTTCACGCCGCCTTCCAGCTGGTTGGCCTGTTCCGGCTTAAACGCTTTACCCGCAGCACTCGTACCCACCTGGTTGGTAAAACCGTTCTGATAGTTACCGAATATGGAGATCCGGTCTTTTAAAGGTTCATACACGATTCCCAGTTTTGGAGAGAAAGCCGTTTGGTTATAACCTCCTTCATAAATGCCTTTAACATCATTGTAGCTGCCTTTATTATCAAAATAATCCACGCGGAGAGCAGCCATGATCATCAGGTTGTCGGTCAGGTTTAACATATCCGATATGTATGCGCTGTAGGTATTCGTAAGATTCCTGATTGGGAAAGTAAATGCCAGGCCGTGGTTGGCATACAAGGTATCCATGTTACGGCGGTTGAAATTGGAATACGTTGGAATATCGCCGTGAGAAGGAATGGTATCATAAGTGCCGCCACCGAAGAACTGGTTGGCATTATGATGGAAGTAATCCAATCCGCCTACGAAACGGTTTCTCAGGCTGCCGATCCTGAAATCTCCATTGAAGTTCTGTTGTATTTCCAGGATCCCGTCTCTGCTGTTATCCGTAAACTGGTCGTTGCGTGAAATATAGTTACTTCCTTTGGCGCCGGCTACCCCGGTAGCTGCGGCATCAGACAGGAGATAAAAATAGGGAGAAGGACCGTCTGAAAAGCTGTTGGTAGAACTGATGTTGGTGCTCATGGTCCACTGGTCAGACAACTTGTACTTCATCTGCCCGAAAATATTGGTATTACGGGAAGTCTGGTACAGGTCATTCTTAACGTAAGCGCGTTTATAATCTATCTTCAGCTCATCCGCGCGGTTGGTACCCAGGTCTGCTATTGGCTGCATATAAGGGAAGAAAAACACACCCAGACCGGTATTCTGCCCGGTGGAGTATTCCGCGTCGAAGAGGAATGACAAACGGTCATTAACCCGGTAGGACAAGCTGGGCGCAAAGGAAAAATTCTTGTTAAAGCCATAATCCTGCCAGCTGTCTTCGTAGTTGTAAGCGGTATTGATTCTCAGCAATACATCCTTTTCCTTGTCCAACGGCGTGTTTACATCTGCGCTAATGCGGTTAAAGCCGTAGCTGCCTATCGCATAGGTAACATCTCCGCCGAAATGGTCGTAAGGCTTTTTAGTAACGCGGTTAATGAGGCCGCCGTAGGAAGTGAGGCTGTTACCAAACAACGTAGCAGATGGTCCTTTGATGACTTCTACCTGTTCCAGGTTATACGCATCAATTTTAGCGGTCACATTACCTGCCAGGCCATTACGCAGTTTACTCTGCGTAATAAAGCCACGGAGGTTATAATAACCGCCACCATCGCCGCCTCTGCCGGTGGCGTCCCACATGCGGGTAAGACCGGGGGCATTTTTCAGTGCATCATCCACCGAAAAAATTACCTGTTGCTGTAAGAGATCTTTTGTGATGGTGCTGTATACCTGCGGGTTTTCCAGGTTTTTCAGCGGCATTTTTGCCACATCGTAGCTGGATGTTCTGATGAGTTTATTATGGTTACCGGTTACCACCACTTCTTTAAGGGCTTTGCTGGTAACGGCCAGCTGCAACCTGATATTGGTGGTTTTCCCGGCATTTACCACTACCTGTTCTTCTATCGGGGTATAACCCATCAGGGTTACCGTGAGGTGATAGCTACCCGGTTTAATACGGCTAAATACAAAAGATCCATCCGTTTCTGATATAACGGTTTCATTGATTTCCTGTAAAACGATGACTACATCGCTGGCTGGCTTACCATCTGTGGTTACCACTTTTCCCCTGATGGTACCAGCATTCTCCTCTTCTGCCCGCAGGCATACGGGTGAAAAAAGGAATGCTATTAATAAAAAAATTAAGCCGGTTTGCCTGATCATATTTTGCTTTTTTGATGATGCAAAATTGGAGCAGGCAAGACCGGCAAGATAATCGTATCCGGAATTTTATTTACGCGATAGGGAAATTGTTTAATGTATCACCGCTTTGGTAACGCCTTCACGGGTGATTTTCACTGGCTTGATATAACCGTCTTTATCAAAATACATCCGGTCAATGCAGGTTTCACGGGAGTTAGCCGCTTTTTCTGTTAACGGCCGGCGGTGGTAAACAATATACCAGCGGTTTTCCTTTGGAATGCCGATTACCGAGTGATGCCCGGCGCCGGTGGCAATAGTGGCATCCTGTTCCAGGATCTTCCCGATCCTTTTGAACGGACCCATCGGGGAATCAGCAATGGCGTAGGCTACGCTGTAGTCGGGGCCTGTCCAGCCGCCTTCAGACCACATGAAGTAATACTTACCATCTTTTTTGAACATGGTTGGTCCTTCCACATATTTTTCGGGAGTGATCTCTTTAAAGGTAGTGCCGTCTGCAAAGGGAATAAAGCCGGTTAAATCGGGCTTCAGCTGTGCAATATTGCAATGCCCCCATCCGCCGTAAATCAGGTAGTACTTACCATCGCTGTCGTGGAACACATACTGATCAATAGGCTGCGCCTTGTTAATGATCTTATCTACCAGTGGTTTGCCGAGATAATCTTTAAACGGACCGGCAGGATTATCAGCCACCGCTACACCAATGCCGCCTGTTTCCTCATTGCTTTGTATATCGTTTGCGCCAAAGAACAGGTAGTACTTTTGCGCAATTTCTATTATCGACGGCGCCCATACGGCGCGTTTAGCCCATTTTATGGAAGCGGTGTCAAGGATGCGCGGATGCTTTGTCCACGTAACCAGGTCGGGCGATGAGAAAGCATCGAAGAACACCTGCTTTTCGTAAGCAGCAGAATAAGTAGGATAAATCCAGTACTCCTTACCAAATACCACTCCTTCCGGATCGGCGTACCAGCCCGGGAATACGGGGTTTCCGGATAACTTGTCCAGCTTTTTCTGCTGGGCCATTGTAACGTGCGTACTTCCTGCGAGCAACAACAGGGCTATCAATCTTTTCATGTAACCAGATTTTTTATGAATCGTTAAAAATAATAAAAATCGCCCGCCGTTCTTAAGAGATAACAAATTTCTGCTATATTTTTTCATAATTTTATCGTTCAGAAAGGCATTTACATGAAGCGGGGAAAAAAAATAATCAGGCTGTTCCTGGTCATTACGGGTATTTTTTTATTGGTGATGACAATAGCCGGGGGGATCTTATACAGCCAACAGGAGCGGCTCACGCAGATGGCGGTGAAGGAATTGAATAAGCAGTTTGCGGGAGAGCTGGTCATCACAAAAAGTAGTATTTCTCCATTCAGCAATTTCCCATATATTTCTATTGCCCTGCACGACGTTCGTTTTTTTGCAGATAAAAAGATGCAGGGGCAGCCACTGTACCAGGTAGAACGCCTGTACGTGGGCTTCAGCTTACCGGATATCCTCCGGCAACATTATAATGCCCGCATTATTGCGCTGGCCAACGGACGGGTGCATGTAGCCCGTTATGCCAACGGCGACGTGGATCTGATCAAAGCCCATGAATTTAAAAGCAGCGGCCCCGCTACACCGGCCGATTCCAGTGAGGATCTCAGCCTGGATCTCAAAAAAATAATCCTGAAAAATATTGATGTCACTTACGTCGACGGCGCATCCGGTTTGAAAGTGAATACCCATATAGATAAGATCAAAACAGCTTTCTCTATGGATTCCGCCCGCATTGCCATCGATATGGACAGTAAGCTGGAAATAGATATTACCGGGAAATCAGATACCACGCTCTTCCGGCACAAACAACTGAACTTTAAACTGGCTGCCGTTTACGACAAGCAAAAAAAACAACTGACCTTACCTCCCGGCACCATCCGGCTGGAACAAGCCTCGCTGCAACTGCAGGGAGTAGTGAGCGAACATTATGCAGACCTGAAGGTAAAAGGCGATAAGCCGGATCTGAACCTCCTGCTGGCAATGGTGCCCGCAGACGTAGCCGCGATGCTGGAAAAATACCGCCACGATGGCCGCGTATTTTTCGATGGCATCATCAAAGGCGCTATTGGAAAAGGCGTCATGCCTTTGATGGAGTTTAATTTTGGCTGCGAAAATGTATGGTTCCAGAATAAGAAAATTGACCGGAAAGTAGACCAACTGGGCTTCAAAGGATTTTATACCAACGGCGCCGCACACAACCTGCAAACATCCGAACTGCATATCCTGAACTTCAACGCCAAACCGGGAAGCGGTGTGTTCAAAGGTAACTTCGTGATGAAAAATTTCACCGACCCGCAGATCCTGATGCAGTTATACTCTGAACTGAACCTGCGCTTTGTAGGCGAATTCCTCGGCATTAAAGACCTGGAACAAATCAGTGGTGAAATTAAGCTGAACATGAACTTCCGGGAAATAGTGGATATGCGGATACCGGAGGAAAGTTTGGCTAAACTGAAAGACGGCGTGCAAAGTGAACTCACCGTTAAAAACCTCGAGTTCCGCATCCCCGGCTATCACCTGCCGGTGCGCAATATGAATGTGCATGCGCAAATTGAGCAGGGACGGTTACACCTTGATTCCATTGCTTTTCGTATAGGCAGCTCCGATATACTGGCACAGGGCGCCATCAGTGATGTACCGGCGCTGTTTCACCAGCAGAATAAACCCGTAGCTGTAAACTTCAGCGCTTCCAGCAAGCGTTTACAGCTGGGAGAATTATATAAGTTTGATTCCACCCATCCCATCTTATCCAAAGAAGTAATTACCGGGTTTAACATTGGCCTGGCGTTTGAAACGTCCGTAAAAGAATTGCTGCACCCCAACCCTTTGCCTAAAGGGACTTTCAAAGTAGAGAAGCTGTATGCAAAATTCCAGCAGTATCCGCACGCCCTGCACGATTTTAATGCAGCAGTGATGGTCAATGACACCAGTTTACGGGTAACTAATTTTAGTGGAAATATCGACAGCACCAGCTTTGCTTTCAAAGGAAGGTTAAATAATTATCTCATCTGGTTTGATAAAATTAAAAAAGGAAACACCGAAGTGGCGTTCGACTTTAAGTCGGACCGCCTCGCAGTGAATGACCTCATCAGTGAACGTGGCCATAAATTTATTCCGCAGGGATATTGGTATGAAGAAGCCAACAACGTATGGCTGCGGAGTAAAATGAGTATAAAATATGATACTGTTTTTAAAAAGATAGATGCCCGCATCGCCAATATTTCCGGCACATTGAAACAACATCCTATTAAAGTGGAAAATATAACCGGCCGTATACGCTATGGTCATAACCGCTTTATTGTGGTGGATACGCTTACCGGTAAAGTAGGCCGTACCGATTTCAACCTGAACATGCGTTATGCTACCGGTAAAAGTAAACGCCAGTTAAAACGCAGCAATTACTTCCGGTTCAAATCTGATATGCTCGACATTGATGAGCTGATGAACTATGACTTCAGCGAACACCCCGTAGCCACTAATGCACCGGCGCGACGTACCACGGTAAAAGAAAATGATTCGCTCCATGCCACCGGCTTCAATGTATTCAATATTCCTTTTTCAGAATTTGAAACACAGGTGGATGTAAAGAAGATCAAATACAAAAAGCTGTGGCTGAAAAATGTGCTTGCCAATATTCACATGCGGGAAGACCAGAAAATAAAGGTAGATACCATTGCCATGAATATTGCAGGCGGGCATATTGCCATGCGTGGCATGTTCAATGCCGCTGATCCAAAGAAACTGTATTTCCGGAGCGGGATCTATCTCAAAAATGTAGACATCTCCAAAATGCTCATCAAGTTTGATAACTTCGGGCAGGATTTTGTGCTCAATAACAACCTGAAAGGTATACTGAGCGGAAGTATCAAAAGTTATGTACGCATGCATCCCGATCTTACGCCGGTGCTGAGTGAAACGGAATCGCAGATGGATATTGAAATTACCAATGGCACCCTGCTGGACTTTGGTCCTATGCAGGCAATGGCGGGTTATTTCAAAGATAAGAACCTCCGCATGGTACGCTTTGATACACTCCGCAACAAGCTAACCCTGAAAAACGGGACATTGATAATCCCGAATATGAACATCAATTCTTCGCTCGGCTATATCGAAGTGTCGGGCAATCAATCGCTGGATATGAGCATGAACTACTACCTCCGTATTCCCATGAAAATGGTGACCCAGGTAGGTTTCCAGGCCCTTTTTGGCCGGAAGCAGGAAGAAGTGAATGTAGACCAGGTAGATGAAATTGAGTATAGGGATAAAGATAAAAAGGTGCGTTTTATGAATATCAATATTTCCGGTACTCCTGACAAGTACAAGATTGCCCTTAAAAAAGCAAAGAAAACTTCCTAAGGCATTACAGACGCCCGCTGACGGATAATGTAAGCGATCCTGCTTTTTATTTCTTCTTCACTGGTTTTATCAGCAACCAGGTTTTTGCCATTATATTTTTTATATAATGGGGAGATGTTACCCGGCTGGAACTGCACCTGTTCTACGGAAGCTACGATACCCGGAATAACGGCGCCGAACCAATGATCATCCGGTTGCTGTTTCCAGGTGACCAATGTAAGCAGGGCATCTGCAGGATAAGTAGCAGCTCCTTTCCTGGCGCTGGCTGCCGCGCGGTCGTTGCCATACAGCGTACTCATTGTCTGATCTTTTTGAATACCGCTGGTGATCACCTTCCATTCATTCATCTTTAAGCCCAATGTATCGGGCAACGATGCAGCCGTGTGCTGTGTTGGTGTAGTGAACACAAAATCGTTGTTACGCATGGGTTGATGACAGTTAACACATTCCATTGTGAACATCGCATTTTTACCATAAGGCTTCAAATCCGTTCCTTTCCAGCGCGCCCATCCCCAGCCTTTGGTAGCAGCGTATTGATGGCTGTCTTTGATCATAAACTCTACCTGTTTAAACTCCCCGGGGGTGATGTTCCCCGCGGCATCGGTGAGTTCATCCCAGGCTATTTTTGCAAAAGCAGTGCCGTCGGGCCAGGGGTTGGTTTGGTGTTCCCGGATGGCTTTTACGGCGATGTCATTCCCGGTAATTACCCGCATGGTGCCATTGTCCAGTCGTTGCGTACTGCTGATGGCCTTCCAGTTTTTATAATCCGGCATATAGGCGATACCGTTAGGCACGGGCAATACCTTTGCAATGGAGCTATCGGGCCGCCAGGCAGCGTATTGACGGTCAGCGGCGGCTATCTTATTACTATCGGGTTTAAGCGGAGTTATTTGTGTGGCCAGGTAATTTTTCAGGATACTGATTTCATCATTGGTAAGGCGCGCCGCAGGATGGAGCGCGGTGTACTGCGACAGGGGCATTACGTTAAACTGCATCTGGTTGAGGGATTCAAACAGTTTGCCTTTTCGCTGGTCTTTCGGTATACTATCCCAGTTGGAAAAGTTAAGTACCTTCCGGCCTTCTGTAATATGACCGGCCACCAGCCAGATAGCGGGTGAAATCTGGTCGAACCAGGCCAGGTGCGTTTCATTCGAGTGGCAGTCGTAGCAGGCTTTCCTCAACACAGCACTCACTTCCGGCGGAACATCCGGTTCTCCTGTCACCGGCGGATGAGTAATACGCGGCCTGATAAACTGTAAGGCAATAAAGCAGCCCATCAATATCAGCAGCACTACTTTCCATTTCTTATACCGTTTCATAGTGTTGTTATTTATATTTGTAGCAAAGTAAATGACGTGGTCACCGCAAGCAAGTACTTTTAGGTGAATCAGGCAAATGAGGGTGTGAATCAGTCTTATTTAACAATGAACCGGGCAGATAGTTGTAGCAACCCGGCAGCAGACCGGCGAAACCTGTTCATATCCGGACACCTGCCCTTTAAAAACGGACAATAGTATTTACCCAAACAACTCATTATCAGCACATAATGCTATGGCATTATCTTAGTCGGAATTAGTCGCACTACTCCCAAATGTGTACATATGATGATGCTAAAAAATTATATTAAGATCACGTTCAGACATCTCTGGAAAAACAAAACCTACAGTTTTCTGAATATTTTCGGGCTGGCGATTGGTTTAGCCTGCGCCGGTGTAATTTTTTTATGGGTAGAAGATGAAGTGACCTACGACAGCTCGCATGTAAAAAAAGACCGGATCTACCAGGTGTGGGAAAACTGGAATTACGATGGTAATATCCGCACATTTACCTCTACACCTGCCCTGCTGGCTGACGCCATGAAGACAGAAATACCGGGCATCACACAAACCTGCCGTACCTCAGAACAGGCCACCAACCTGTTGTTCACCTTCGGGGATAAAAAAATGTATGCGGCCGGTATTTATGTGGATGCCAGTCTCTTTAATATTTTCACGTTTCCTTTTACAGAAGGGAATGCTGCTGTTCCGTTTCCGCAGCTATACTCCATTGTTATCACAGAAAAAACCGCCCGGAAATTTTTTGGCGACACGAAGAATGTAGTGGGTAAAACTATTACGGTCGATAATGCGCAGCCCTACGTGGTATCCGGTGTAATAAAAGATATCCCGGAAAATTCCACGCTGAAATTTGAATGGGTTGCTCCTTTTGAGATCTATTTTTCCCAAAACGCATATCTGAAAAACTGGGGCTCCAATTCTGTCGACACATATGCCGAACTGGCTCCTCATGCAGACCTGACCGCTATCAACCATAAACTTCAAAACTTCATTGCAGCGCACAGTCCCGGCGCCATTAACCAGGCATTCCTGTTTAGTATGAACAACTGGCGGTTACATGACCAGTTCAGTAATGGAAAACAAAGTGGCGGCCGTATAGAGTATGTCCGTTTGTTTTCGCTCATTGCCTGGATCATTCTATTCATTGCCTGTATCAACTTTATGAACCTGGCCACTGCCCGCAGTGAAAAACGTGCGAAAGAAGTAGGCATCCGTAAAGTAGTTGGTGCGGGAAAAGGCAGGCTGATCACACAGTTTATCAGTGAGGCATTGTTTATGTCCCTGCTGGCCGCCGGGGTGGCCGTATTATTGTTATTCCTGGTGTTGCCGGGGTTTAATGCGCTGGTAGATAAACACCTTAGCGTGGGGCTGGACAGGCCGGTACATCTCATCTGGTTGCTGGGGATTACGGTAATATGTGGCGTGCTGGCAGGCAGCTATCCATCACTGTACCTGTCTTCCTTTAACCCGGTTTTTGTGTTAAAGGGTATTAAATCCAAGACCGGCAGCGCGGCCTTTATCCGCAAAGGGCTGGTGATTGCGCAGTTCAGTATTTCCATTACACTCATTATCTGTACAGCCATTATTTACCAGCAGATCCAGCATGTGAAGAAGCGGAACCTCGGTCTTAATAAAGATAATCTTATCTCCATGCAGCTTCAGGGTACGATGAAGCAAAACTTTGCAGCTATCAAAACGGCTTTGCTGGCCACCGGCATGGTAGAAAATGCGGCGTTGGCGGATCATGTTCCTTTGTATGGCGGCAACAACACCAGTGATATCGGCTGGACCGGGAAATCTCCCACCGATAACATTCTTATTTCGCAGCGGGTCGTGAGCCCGGAATTCATTCAAACGGCAGGTATGAAAATCGTGGCAGGCAGTGATTTTAAACCCGTAACCGCTGCCAACGGCATGGATGTATTGATAACAGAGTCGCTGGAACAGTTGATGGGTAAAGGAAGCGCCGTAGGCAAAACTATTACCACACCGTTCAGTGAAGATTCTACTATTCATTCCCGTGTAGCCGGTGTAGTGAAAAACTATGTATATGGCAACATGTATGGCACGCCTGATCCCGTGGTATTTTACTGTATGCCTGATGAAGCCAACCTGATGTATGTACGTATGAATACAGGGGCGGACAAGGAAGCCGCACTTCATAAAATCGGCGACGTGATGAAGCAGTTGAATCCGGCTTATCCGTTTACTTACCAGTTTGTGGACGACCAGTTTAACGCCATGTTTATCAATGAAACGCTGATGCAGCAGCTTTCCCGGTTGTTTGCCACGCTGGCTATTGTGATCAGCTGCCTGGGATTATTCGGACTGGCTGCCTATACCGCCGAGCGCAGAACCAAAGAAATAGGCATCCGTAAAGTGCTTGGCGCCAGTGTATCCGGTATT
Organism: Chitinophaga sp. CCNWYY40; assembly: GCF_037483205.1. Taxonomy (NCBI): domain Bacteria; kingdom Pseudomonadati; phylum Bacteroidota; class Chitinophagia; order Chitinophagales; family Chitinophagaceae; genus Chitinophaga; species Chitinophaga sp. CCNWYY40. Next base: position 425,334 of record NZ_JBBHLF010000002.1, on the reverse strand, counting down.
ACCCGGCTGCTTTCCGCCGATTTCCTGAAGCTGGTGGGTATTGCAGCGCTGATTGCCTTCCCGGTGGCGTGGTATACGATGGACCAGTGGTTACAGAAATTCCCTTACCGCATCTCCATTCATTACTGGGTGTTTGTGCTGGCCGGCATCGCCGCCATGCTGATAGCCCTGCTCACCATCAGCTTCCAGAGTATAAAAGCGGCGTTGATGAATCCCGTAAGCAGTTTAAAAGCAGAATAACGCCATCGCGTATATCAATAGTTCCTGCGGGAAGGTTTGGCTCAAACCTTCCCGTTTTGTTATGGGCCGTTGAGAAGCGAAAAAGCTGCACATTTGTTTACTTACTACTAAGTAAGTATATTTGTGCCGCAAACGGCAAAATATGTCTGAAACAAAAGATAAAATAGTGGCGCTGGCCGACCGCCTGGTAAGGACTAAAGGGTTTAATGCCTTTAGTTACAAGGACATTTCAGGACCGCTGGAAATAAAAAATGCAGCGGTACATTATCATTTCCCGGCAAAGGCCGACCTGGGCGTGGAAATAGTGGACCAGGACGTTGCGAAATTTATTGCGCAAACAAACAGGTGGAAAAGTTTGCCGGAAGAAGAACAGCTGGTGAAGCTGATAGACGTATTCCGGCGGCACAGCAAGGAAGGTAATATCTGTTTGATGGGCTCCCTCGCACCAGATTTTGACACGCTGGAACCGGCTATGCAGGCGAAAGTACAGGAAATGGCCAACGGCATCCTCGCCTGGCTTAGCCATTGCCTCGAAGAAGGCCGGAAAAAGAAACGTATTCACTTTAAAGGCGCCGCCAACACGCGGGCGCTCATTATCATATCCAATTTGCAGGCGTCCCTTCTTTTATCGAGGGTGATGGGACCATCGGCTTTCCGCCATATTGCGGAACAGCTGCTGGACGACCTGTGTCATAAATAACCAGCTATGAAAAGAGTTGTCATAACAGGAATGGGTACAGTATCCCCTGTCGGTAACAATGTTACTGATTTCTGGAATAGTCTTGTTAACGGTAAAAGCGGCGCTGCCACCATCAGCCATTTTGATGCCAGCCGCTTCCGCACACAGTTTGCACATGAGCTGAAAGGCTTTGATCCCACTGCGTTGCTGGACAAAGGCGAAGTGCGCAAAACCGATCCGTTTACACAATATGCCCTGGTAGCAGCCGACCAGGCAGTGAAAGATTCCGGGCTGGACTTCAGCACAATGGATCCTTTTGATACCGGCGTGATCTGGGGCTCGGGGCAGGGCGGTATGCAAACGTTCGAGGAACAGGTCACCGAATATGTTTCCGGCGATTTTAATCCCCGTTTCAGCCCTTATTTTGTACCCAAGCTCATCACCAATATGGCGTCGGGTATGATCTCCATTAAATATGGCCTGATGGGTATTAACTATACAACGGTATCGGCCTGCGCTACTTCCAATACCGCTATCATGGATGCATTAACGTATATCCGTTTGGGTAAGGCGAAGGTAATTGTAACCGGTGGCTCTGAAGCGCCCATTACGCCTGCATCCGTAGGCGGGTTCTGTGCCATGAAAGCGATGTCGGTGCGCAATGATGACCCCACCACCGCCTCGCGTCCTTTCGATGTACACCGCGATGGCTTTGTAATGGGAGAAGGCGCCGGCGCACTCATACTGGAAGAGTATGAACATGCCAAAGCCAGGGGCGCACATATTTACGCCGAAGTAGCCGGCGCCGCTATGACCGCCGATGCCTATCACATGACAGCTACCCATCCGGAGGGACTGGGCGCCCTGCGGGCGATGCAGCTGGCACTGGAAGACGCGGGATTGAATAAAGAAGAAGTAAATTACCTCAATGCGCACGCTACCTCTACGCCGGTAGGCGACCTGAGTGAAATAGCCGCTATCGGCAAAATGTTTGGCGCCGCGCCGGCACAGCTGCACATCAGCGCCACCAAATCCATGACCGGTCACCTGCTGGGCGCCGCAGGCGCTATAGAGGCTATTGCCAGCGTAATGAGCATTCAGAAAGGCATCATCCCTCCTACTATCAATACGCAGGAACTGGATCCCGCCATTCCTTCCACCTTACATATTGTACTGGGAACCGCAATAGAAAAAGAAGTGAATGTAGCCATGAGTAATACGTTCGGCTTCGGCGGGCACAATGGTATTGTTGTTTTCAGAAAAGCTTAATAAAAGAGGCCCGGCAGTGTACCGGGCCTCTCTCTTCATTATTTCACCACCGTAGCTTCAAATTCAATCTTTAATGTTTCAAAAAGACTCTTCACTTCCAGCAAAGTGAGCGCCTGCTTAATACCATGCTTTGCTATCCAATCCTGGAAAACATCAAAGCAGTCCAAAAACTCTGCGGATGAAGTAGTATATACATTCAACCTCGCAATACCGCTGCATTCGTATCCTGCATCACTGATCACTTTTTCCAGGTTTTCCAACGCCTGTATTACCTGGGTTTTCATGTCGGCGTTACTTGATTGCCCGTCGGCGTCTATAGCCGTTTGACCGGAGCAATAAAGCGTGCCCGCCGCCTGTTTTATTTCAACGGCCTGCACATAACTGCGTTTATCCTGCCACTGCCACGGATTAATAACCTGTTTTTCCATTTGCTGATCCTTTTAGTTTGTGCCGCTACAGGCACAACAGTTAATAAAAAATGTACACTACAAAGATGGGAACAATGCACCCTTCCTTTGTGTGACAAACATCACAATTATAAACTGCGGAGAATAAGGTCAGGACGGACGCCAAAGCCTGCTAAGGGTTTCACGCGAAACGCCCAGGTAGGCAGCCAGCAGGGTTTTAGGCACTCTTTGAAATAAAGAAGGATATCGCGTAAGGAGTTGTTCATAGCGCTCCTTTGCATTGGAAGTAAGGAAAGACAAGATGCGCTGCTGCGACCCAATGTGACCGCCATTCGCTTTTTTGAGAAAGAAATAGGTCATCTTTGGAAGACCGGCACATAGCTTTTCGTAGTCCTCCAGCGAAAGACACAGCACAGCCGTATCTTCAAGGCATTGCAACGACATGGTAGCTTTGGTTTGATTGAAATAGGCCAGGAAATCACTCTCCCACCAATCTTCCATCGCAAAGGAAACAATGTGCTGCCTGCCTGAGTCGTCGTCATACACGAGCATAACGAGTCCTGACACTACAAAATAGGAGTACTTTACACGTTCCCCATGCTGTATAAGAAACTCACGCTTTTTATACTTTTCAATAGTGAAATGAGCGCGCACAAAGGCAAATTCCTCATCGGTAAGCGGCACTATTTTTTCTATATGTTCCCTTAGTTTTTCCAGCATATATCAGCAATATAGCGTCACAAAGTTATAGTAACCGCTGATATCAATCACCTTTTTATCCCACAAATCCGGTACTCCGTCACATTAATTCCCGCCTGCATCACAACCCGGGAAATACCTGCCCTAAAAATTTCATCTTTCCATAAATAATAACCCGGTATGAAAAAACTATTCCTGGCATTCTTTATACTGTGCGCTTTCATCAGCGCAACAGCCCAGTTGAAACAAAGCCTGGTTTCCTTCGGGCAACCCGACAGCATCTATTCTGCTGTGCTGAAAGAAAACAGACCTCTATGGATATACACGCCACCGGATGATACCAGCTACTTTGTAAAGCCCGCCTATCCCGTGGTGTATGTGCTGGATGGCGACTTCCACTTCTCCTCCCTTCAATCCATGATCCTGCAACTCAGTACCATCAACGGCAATACCGCATTGCCGCGGATGATCATTGTTGGTATTCCGAACACGGGCCGTAACCGTACACGCGACCTCACTCCCACACGCGATTCCGTGTATGCCGGCTCCGGCGGTGGCGAGGCTTTCACCGAGTTTATCGGCAAAGAACTCATTCCCTATATCGATAAAAAATACGCCACTGCTCCCTACCGCACATTGATAGGGCACTCCCTCGGCGGACTGATGGTAGTGAACACCCTGTTGCATCACCGGGAACTGTTTAATGGTTACATTGCAATAGATCCGAGCCTTTTCTGGAACAAAGGCCAGATACTGCAACAGGCCACCCGGCAATTACAACAGCCATTTAAAAATAAAAGTTTATACCTGGCCGTGGCGCATACCATGAAACCCGGACTGGATACCGTGCAATTAAGAAAAGATACCTCACAGGGATCTGTTCATACCAGCGCTATCCTTACCTTAACAGACCTCCTGAGAAAGTTTCCCGGTAACCAGTTAAAATGGAGTTATAAATATTATGAAGATGATGACCATAACTCGATACCATTTGTGGGAGAATACGACGGGTTAAGATTCCTGTTTCCGCATTACCGTTTTCCTACTTATCTCTATACTGATAACAGCTGCCCGGCAGACTCGCTGAAAACACTTATCACCACGCACTTCAATACCTTGTCGAAAGACATGGGCTACCGCGTACGCCCCTACGAAACTACGTTGAATGAATTCGGGTACGCTAACCTGCAACGGAAAAAATTTGATAAATCTAAAATGTTCTTTCAGCTGAACATAGATTATTACCCGGAGAGCTTTAACACTTATGATGGTATGGGAGATTATTACCTGGAGATGAAAGATACTGTCCATGCCAACATCTTCTGGAAAAAAGCACTGAGCATCCGGTTTACAAAGGAAATTAAAGATAAGATGGAGATGGTAAATAATACTCCGTCACGTTGAGGGTTACTATTGTTTGAAAAAAGGGGCTGCAGTCACAGCCCCTTTTTATTTGTTTATGGTAAGGTATTAAAATTAATCACCGGCGCTGTACCCGATGGTGTACGGGTAAGCGGTGTATTGATCTTTACAAAATTGGAGAAGAAACCACAGTTGCGCAGGTAAAACTTTGTAGATTCCACGCCACCGGCAAAGTCCATACGGGATTGGGATGCAGCAGTAGCGTCGCCTGTAAACTGCGCCTTTGTTAACTCATACCAGGTACCGTTGGTATCCATTGCCCACTGGTTGCCGTATTGTGCTTTCCTGCCGATGTAACCTGTTTCAGTAGAGAAATTCTCCAGGAAAGAATACAACCCTGTTAAGTAAGTGTTGGTTTGCGGACGTCGGAAGCTGGCAATCAGCTGCCAGGCGCCGGTTTCAGGGGCATAAAACCAGGAAGTGAATTCCGTTTTATTATTTGCCACCGGCACAGCATGTGTTAAAAAGCGATAGGTAGTACCCGCCTGCCAGTTGTATACCAGGTAGCTTTGTCCGCCTGCGCCTTCATTACCAAAGGAACCTGTTTGTACGTTAGGACCTTTGCGCAGCAATTCTATCTTCAGTGAATCCGGGATGCTGTTGGGATCATCTGTATCGGCAGGACTCCAAACTGAAAATAACACCCTTCTTTCTGTTGTACTGTTTACCTGTATGCCAAAATATCCCTGGCTAAAGCCATTGGACATAAAGTAAGACCCAACGGGGTCCTGACCGGTGGGCACCGTTACTTCATTATAAAACCATTCAACGCTTTTACCTGCGGGCGGTGTATAACCCAGGTGTACAGAGGGACCTCTTCTGCCCCAGTATACATCGGTTTGAATGTAGTTGAGCCGGCCACTGGTGGCGGCGCCGCTGATGTACAGGTCAGACAGGTCGGCGAAGTAGCTGCCTGTTTTGGATACGCCCTGGAAATCTACTTTCACATAGCCGGTATCCGTTAGGTTGAAATCTCCCACATCAATAGTGTGATAGTTCCCGCCGGAAGCGGTGATGGTTTTCGACTGGCCCGCTGCTGTTATTTTCAGCTGGCTGCTGCCACCGGGTACTTTTCCTCGCAACGCCAGATGCAGCGTGCCGGTAGTGCTGGTGCGGAAGTAAGCGCTGAATACGGAACTGCTGCTGGTCCAGTTGGCCAGGCCATAGTCTACCACTACTTCCGCAGCGCCGGCGCTGCTTTGTGTTAACCAGGCGTTGCTGCCCAATGCCACGGCAATATCCGTAATGCCGGAAGCCTTAACAGTGGCGGGCGACAGACTGTCTTTCGGGGATTCGCCGGAGGCAAAATAGTTCTTTGAACAGGATGCGAGGGTGAGGCATCCGAATGCGAACGCAAGCGATAATTTTGGTTTCATTGCACTGTATGTTTGGTTAAAAAAGACAAATGGGCTCACAGATTTTTTCGTACGCTCTTCTACGTGGTATACCTTGAATTTAGTTACTGCAACGGTTATACGGAAACAACAACTGCCAATTATGACATTGTAATGACGCCTGTATTTTAAGAAGCGGGCCGATTGTGTTATTTATCTCCCGAAAAATAAATATGGTGATGACATAGGGGTACACCGGGTACATGGTGTCTTCCTCTAAAGCAATAAATATCACCTTCATGATGAATCAGCAACGCATATACCAACAGCCAGTGCAACGAAAGAAAAGATATACCTGTTTGTTACTCGCCTTATTTGCATTTACTCCTGTACAACGCCTGTGGGCCCAGCTGGGCGCCACTTCGCTTAATGGCCCCGGTATAGGGATCAGCGTGGATTACCTGCCTCCCTCCCGTTATATCAGGCCGGAAGACAGTGTAAAAACAAAGTCCACCACCTCGCAGCAGCGCTATAATTTCGGCGCCGTATTTATGCTGAGCAGCTATGTGGATACCGCTACCGGAAAGGTCCGTAACTGGAGCCTGTCGGCCTCCGGCAGCTATACCAAGCTGATTAACGAAGATTATGATCACCGCATCTTCCCGGAAGAACTGCTGGAAACACAACTGGCATTGCAACATTTCAGGAGTATCGGTAACCGCTGGGGTATGCTGAGTGTGTTATCTGGCGGGGTTTTCACCGATATGGAAAAGATCAATGGGAAAGATATTTTTATAAACGGAGGCGTATTATTTGTAAAACAACATAACCGGCGCTTCTCTTATGGTATAGGCGCTATGTTTACCAATTCCTTTGGTACGCCTATGCTGTTGCCCGCATTGCTCATTAAGTATCAAACAGACAGCAGGTTCAGGATAGATGTTAATTTCCCGGAGAAGATCAGTGTATCCAGCAGTCTGAATAAACAAACAGACCTGGCGCTGGCGTTCCGTATGCGCGGTTCCTCGTACGACGTGGAAAATGCACCGGATAAAAAGCGGCTGATGGGTTATGCGGAAATGAGCGTGGGATTGGAGAATACGTGGCACCTGAACAGGCATATAGATTTTGTGGCATCGGGCGGCAGTATCCTTTACAGCGGTACTACTTTCCGGGAGAAGAATTTATCGGAGATGTTTTCGGATAAGCCGATGCATCGCTTTGCCACCAACTACTTTTTCAGTGGCGGATTACGCTGGAATTTCCAGCCACGCAAGCAATAAAAAAAACGGTCGCTGTTTGTCTTAAACAAACAGCGACCGTTCAGTTATATTAAGTCTCTATCTCACTTCGTAAGGAGGCTGTGCAGGCGCCTTGTAAGGCTTTGTTTGCAACAGGCTCTTTATCTCTGTGATGGCCCGTTCCAGCTGCGGATCAACACCTTTGGCCATATCGCCGAGATTTTCATCTACTGCAATATCCGGATCCACGCCGTGTCCTTCGCGGAACCAGGTGCCGTCGTTGTTAAACATCCGGAATGATGGTACCGTGATGATGCCGCCGTCTATTAACCCCGGTGTGTTGCTGATGCCTATAAGGCCGCCCCAGGTACGGGTGCCGATGATAGGGCCCAATCCTGCTTTGCGGAAGTAATCCGGGAACGCATCGCCACCGGAACCGCTCCAGCCGTTGATGAGCATCACCTTCGGTCCGAAATGCGCATAAGAAGGCCATTGGGTGGGCGTACCGTTACGGGTGGCCCAGTAAGCCAGTGGCTTGCGGTTCAGCATTTCAATAAAACGATCAGGAACCTGTCCGCCGTTGTTGAAACGTTCATCAATGATAAGGGCTGCCTTATCCCATTGACCATTGAACTGGCGGATCAGTTCATCCTGCCCGTCGATGCCGGTACTTGGCACAAAGATGTATCCCACCTGGTTATTGGTGGCATCCGCAATACGTTTGCGGTTACTTTCTATCCAGGCCAGGTGACGCAGGCGGTATTCGCTGCCGATAGTTTTTACAATCGCCGTTTTAGCGCCTTCCAGCGAAGGACGGCTGTTCCAGGTAAGCTCCACTACTTTCCCGGCGAGCGACTGGAACGCACTGTAAGGTTCCTGCGCGGTGGTGAGTGGCTCACCGTTTACGGCCAGGATGTAATCGCCTTCGTGGATGTTTACACCCGGTTCGTCAAGCGGGTTGCGGGCTTCCGCATTCCATGCCGCACCGCGGATGATGCGTTTAACTTTATAGTATTTACCATCTGCCTGCCAGTCCACACCCAGGTAGCCTACATTTTCATGTTTGCCATCTTCAATATCTCCGCCAAAGTTATACGTGTGCGAAGCATTCATTTCACCCAGCACTTCATTGATCACAAAGCTCACTTCCTCGCGGGTGCGGGCGCCTTCCAGGAGACGCAGGTATTTATCTTTTACATTGTTCCAGTTTACACCGTGCATGCGGGGATCGTAGAAGAAGTCGCGTTCCATGCGCCAGGTGTCCATAAACAGCTGTTTCCATTCTTCTGCGGGGTTCACGGTCATTTCCATTTCTTCCACCCGCATAGCGGTATCAATTTTCTGATTTTCGGCTACGTCGATCACGCCATAGGGTCCGTTATTGATCAGTATTTTGTTCCCGTCGGCGGAAAGTTCGTACTGGCCAGGATCTTTGATGATGGTTTTCACCTGTTTGGTGGCGATATCATAGTATTGCAGGGTGGCTTCACCGCTGCTTTCCTCATCGCTGGGCGGCGTGCTGCTAATGAACAGGATCTTGCCTTTCACTGCACTGAGGCGGGAGTAGTTGCCGCCTGGCACCGGCAACAGTACCATCCTGGTTTCCATGTTGTCCAGGTCGATGCTGGTGGCGGTTTCCTTTTTCTCTTCCGCAGGCTTCTCCTTCTTCTCTTTTCCTTTTTTGGCAGCCGGTTTTTCCGGTTCTTTTTTATCTTCCTTTACATTCACCGCATCGTTGCGGGTAGCCAGCAGGGAGGGTGTTTCCTTTTGCAGGCCAATGATCCCGATCACGGTGCTGTTGGCGTAGATGAAGGTATTGTCGATGCTGCTGTAAGTAGGTTTGAACGACTGGTTAGTGAGTACATAGAGATACTTACCATCCTCATCAAACACCGGCCGGGCGGCATCATAGAAGCCGCTGGTTACCTGGTGGCGCTGGTTATTTTTTGTATCGAAGAGGAACACCGCTTCATGACCGTTGTCCATGTCGCGGCTATAGGTGAGCCACCTGCTGTCTGGAGTCCAGCTGAAGCGGAAGCCTTCCAGTACATCGGGTGAATAATGAAGGGCTTTATCTACCGCCGTGGTTTTGCCACTGGCTATATCCAGCACCCATATTTTCAGTTCCTGGTCTATAAACGCCACTTGCTTGCTGTTGGGCGACCAGTGCGGGCGATAGCGGAATCCGGCGCCGTAGTGCGTGATTTGTTTAGCTTCATTTTCCTTGCCGGCGGAGGCCAGCCAGAGCTCATATTCGCCCGACTTATCGCTCCACCAGGCAATGGTTTTGCCATCGGGCGACCATACGGGGTAGCGTTCTGCCACGCCACTGGTACGGGTAAGGTCTTTCACATAACCGTTTATGGCGGGTACGGAGAATACATCACCGCGGGCGCTTATCAATGCGCGCTGGCCATCAGGGCTGATGGCGGTGGATTGGATATATTTCACCGTGCGTTGCGTGCGTGGTTTCAGCGCAGCGAGATCCGTGCTGATATTGACTTTCACCTCGGTGGATTGCTGCGTGTTCAGCGACAGCACAAACAATTTACCATCGGCTTCATACACGATGTCGTCCGGCCCCAGCGAGGGAAAGTGCACGTCATAGTCTTTGTAGCTGGTAATTTGCTCGTATGCTTTGGTATTGGTATCGTAGCGCCAGAGGTTCATCCTTTTCTCTGCGCCGCGGTCGGACAGGAAGTAGATAAAGTTACTGTGCCACATGGGGAATTCATCGCCGGCTTCACTTTTAGCGGAGATATTCTCCGACTGTTGCTTCGTAAAATCAAACACATGAATATCTGCTTTCATACCACCGCGATATCTTTTCCAGTTGCGGAAACTCTGGGAGCGGGTTACCAGGGCCATTTTGGAGCCATCCGGCGACCATGACCCGAATTCAGCGTAGGCCAGTGGCAGTTTGGTAGCGGCGCCGCCATTTTCCGGGATGGTATAAAACTGGTTGAAGCGTTCTTTGGTACTTTCCCTGCCGGAGGCGAAAAGCACCTGTTTGCCGTCGGGCGTCCAATCCACCACGCGGTCGGAGCCACCATATGAGGTGAGGCGCAGGGGTACACCGCCGGCTACCGGTAACACGTATACGTCGGTGTTACCATCATAGTTGGCGCTGAAGGCGAGTTTACTGCCATCCGGCGAAAATTTCGGAAAGGTTTCCACGCCCGGTGGGGAGATCAGTTTGATGGCGGTGCCCCCTGTTTTCGGAACAATCCAGATATCATTGGCATAGGAAAATGCGATCTGCGACCGGGATACATCAGGATAGCGGAACAGGCCGGCATCTACCTGTGCCATTGCCTGTTTTCCTGCTATAGCAGCAAGGAAAACCAGGGCCGTTTTTTTCATCATAAGCGTTTTAAATTTTTTGACAGGACCACTTTTACGCGGTTTATTTGTTGCGGATTAAAAACCAGTTCGCTAATCTATGGAAATCCGTTGATACCATAATTACCCCTGATCACAAATAAAATATCATGATAATCAGTATTGCGAAGTAGTTATTTCCCGATGTGCAAAAAATATAGAATAGCCGCTATGGGGAGTCCTGGGGCAAAATGCGTGTGCATAAAGGCTGTGCTGCTTTATATTCCGGGCCTTTTACGCAAAAAAAGCCGATCTTTGTAAGGTATCAAAATATATACATAAATATGGCTAGATCCCAGGAAACAGTTGGTAAAAAAGAAAAAGAAAAGAAAAAAGCGAAACAAAGACTGGATAAACAGGAAAGAAAGGAAGAACGAAAGAGAGAAAGCGGTAAAGGAAAGAGTCTGGAAGATATGATGGCTTACATAGATGAGAATGGTAATATCTCCTCTACTCCACCCGATCCAAGCAGGAAAAGGGAAATCAATGTGGAAGACATTCAGCTCGGACCAGGCAGACAATTGCCGGAAGAACCAGCAGAACTGATCCGCAGAGGTGTGGTGAAATTTTTCAATGAGTCCAAAGGTTACGGGTTTATTATCGATCAGCAGACACAGGATAGCGTGTTCGTACACATTAACCAGCTGACTGAACTTATTAAAGAAAAAGACAAGGTAACTTTTGAAGTGGAGAGAGGACAGAAAGGTCCAAGTGCCGTTAACGTAAAGAAAGAAGTAAAAAGCTAAACTGTAACAGGTCTGGCTTTATTAAAATAAAAAATCTGAGCGGTTATTGATAATCGCTCATTTTTGTGCGTGGTAAGGTACTGAGCCACCTTCCTAAAAAAATACAGCGTGCCGCATCCAGTGAAAAAATTCTTCCAACGTCCTATCATCTGGCTATCCAACAGATTTTCATCCCAGCCGGATAAATCCCAGGTATTTGCGTCCCTATCCCAGCTTCACGAAGAAATCCTGAAAGGCAACCGGCAAAAAGGGCTGATCGTTCCCTTTGATTACGAGCATAGCCGCTTTATTATCTTCTCCGACCAGCATAAAGGCGGAAAAGATGGCGCCGACGACTTTATGGCCGCAGAAGCCAATTACGTAGCCGCGCTCCGTTATTACTACGACAGAGGCTATACCTTTATTAACCTGGGCGATTGCGAGGAATTATGGGAATGCCCGCCGGCAACCGTGATCCGGGAAAACCGCGACACCTTGCTGGAAGAAGCCCGCTTCCTGCAGCAGCAACGTTACTTCCGGATATTCGGGAACCACGACCTGGAGTGGCATTATGCCGTACCACGGCAGCAATTCCTGAAAGGAATCTTCGGGAAGAAACTGAAAGTATATGAAGGGCTGATCCTGCAAACACGCTACCAGGACCATGATTACAAAATCTATCTCACACATGGCCACCAGGGCGACCTGCGCAGCGACGGCAATGCTTTCAGCAAATGGTTTGTAGCCGCCATATGGACACCCATACAACGCTTTTTTGACATCCGGATGGATACCCTTTCCGATTCCTTCGACCTGGCCGACCGGCACAATATCATGATGTACGAATGGAGCATCCAGTACAAAAAAACATTCCTCGTTTCGGGGCATACCCACAAACCGGTGTTTGCATCACTGGATCACATCGACAAGCTTACGAAACAACTGGATAAAGCCCGCGCCCAGGGGGATACCGGCGAGATTGCCATCTTACAAAAAGCATTGGCAGCAAGACAGGCAGAATATGCCGGCAAACAGCTGGTAAAAACAATGGCGTACCCCTCCTATTTCAACACCGGCTGCTGCTGTTTTAATGATGGCGATATTACCGGGCTGGAAATAGCAGATGGCGCTATCCGGCTGATCAAATGGAAAAAAGATGCACAGGGGAATTCCCGCGTGGTGCTGGAAGAATCCCCGCTGTATTACCTCTTTGATCAGATGACCTGATCAGCTGTTGTTTGTCTCATTGGTTGATGCTGCACCTCTTCGAGGAACGCCTGTTTCACCACTTTCGCCGTTTTATGATCCCCGGTATGGCTCCATCCCGGCGGCATTACAACGTACAGCAGCTTATTTTTTATACCGGGCGCTTTCCGGACATCCTTCCACAAGCCGTACAGTTCACCAAAATAAACATCCAGGAAATTGTTGGGATTCATTTCCCTTGAAATACCATATTCAATCTGCATATCCCGCTTTTCAGGCTGGAAAGTACCAAATACTTTATCCCAGATGTTAAGCAGGTTACAGAAATTGGTATCCATATACAAAGGGTTCTTTGCGTGATGCACCCGGTGATGCGACGGCGTGAGAATGATTTTATTGAGAAAGCCAAGACGCCCGTCTTTAATCAGGTTTTCACCCACATGGATGAAAGAGCCCCAGGTGCCGTCAATAAACATAATGATAAAAAGCAACGGCGGATTAACGCCCATCAGGATACAGATACTGGTGCGGATCACATCTGCATAAGGCGCCTCCAGGAAGAAATGCGCATAGGTAACCGAAAGGTTCATGGTTTGCGGCGCATGATGGGTAGAGTGCAGGCACCAGAACAAGCGCACCTTATGCCCGTAGTAATGATAAATAAAGTGGGAGAACTCCCAGATCACATACCCGTAAATAAACCAGTACCATTTAAGAGAAGTATTGATCAACGCATATTTCTCCAGCAATCCAATACAAAAGGCTACCGCTGCAATAGAAATGAACCGGGAGATGAACCGGTTGGCCACAAAGATCAGGAAGGGCATTTTGTAGTCTTCGATCTTGAACTTCTTATAAAAAAGGGCCCGCCCTATTTCCAGCAACAGCAGGAAAGGCACCAGCGGGGAAATAACAGAGAAGATCCCGTTTAGTGTAAGCAACACCTTGTAATTCCCCGTTTTACATACTTCTATTAATTGTGAGATCCCCAGGAAACCGATGATCTCCTGGAATACCGTTTGAATGACCTCCATAACGCGCGTTTATTTAGTTTACTTTGTACGTACAATATACGACTTTGTATGAACAAAGTATATACAAAGGAATACTTTTTTCAGATAAGGAAGTGTTTGGTAAACCGGGATGATATGCCGGGAGCACCGCCTGATGGGCGTAAATCCGTATATTTATACCCGAAGACCCAAAAATTATTTTATGGAAGAGGCGGACAAACTAAAGCGTATTGTAGAAGCGAGAATGAAGCTCAAATCCCGCTTTGAGGAAAAGATGCGGCTTACCCCATCGGTAGCCGACAACAAACCCAAAGGCAGCGGCAATCCTAACCGGCATGGCATGCCGGTATTACCTGTAGGGCAAACCATCACACATAAATGGCCGGTACTGGACCTGGGAATACAGCCGGAAATTGAAAAGGACGAATGGCAGCTTATCCTGGACGGCGCCGTGGAACACCCGGTAACATTAAACTGGGAAGACTTCCTCGCGCTTCCGCAAACATCCGACACCTCCGATTTTCATTGCGTTACCACCTGGTCGAAGCTGAATATGAACTGGGTAGGCGTTCGCCTGCTGGACCTGGCTGCATTGGTACAACCCAAAGATACGGCCACGCATATACTCTGTTACGGCTACGACGATTACACCACCAACGTGTCGCTGGAAGAAGCATTGAAACCCGACGTGTTACTGGTACATACCTTTGAAGGCGCGCCATTGCCCAGGGAGCACGGCGGACCGGTAAGAATGATCACCCCTGAATTATATGCCTGGAAAGGCGCCAAATGGATTCACCGCATTGAATTCCTCACCACCAACAAACTGGGCTTCTGGGAAGAAAGGGGTTACTCCAATACTGCTTACCCTTGGCGCAACGACCGGTACAGTTAATTCATTATAAACTTCACCAGCGAGGGCACTAATTGCGCTGACAACGGCAACGGCGCCTGATTTCCCGCCGGAACCGGTGCGGTGTCTTTCAGTGCATGCGTCATTCCTTTGATCATCAGCAGCTGCGAACCTGGTTTGCAATTATGAAGGATATCCGCCTGCACAGGCGGTACCTGTACATCACTGGTGCCGCCGATAATAAAAAACGGCATCTTTACTGCCGGCAGCAATGCACAGGGATCATAGTGAAAAGTGCTTTTCCAGAAAGTGTATAAGGAGGGATTAAAAAGCATGCTTAACGCCGCCGGTACCTGTTGCGGATTATTACCCTGCCGGAGTTCATTTAAAATCACGGTTACATCGTTGTACAGCGAATCCGCCAGTTTCGGTTTTAACTGCGCCAGCAATACTTTATCCATACATTCCCCTGGTCCGGATAAAGATACCAGGCTTTTGAAGCTCCTGCGGCCGGCTGCCATCAAACCTATTAAGGCCCCTTCACTGTGACCAATAACCGCCACATTTTTAAACTGCTGCATATTTTTCTGCAGGTGATCTATCCACGCAATGGCATCATCCGTATAATCATCGAGCGAGGTGGCGCTGCTACTTTTTTTGAAGCCGGTACTTTGGCCGATACCCCGTTTGTCGTAACGCACGGAAGCAATACCATTGGCCGCCAAAGCCGCCGCCAGCTGCTGATAGGAGTTGCCGTTGGTGGCAGGCGATAATGGATTATTCCCATTGTGATCAGTGGGGCCCGATCCTGCAATGATGAGTACCACCGGCCAGGGTTGTTTCATCACGGGCTTTGTAAGCACGCCGTACAGGATACCACCGTCTGTGGTAACCACCGTATCCGTTTCTTCATAAGGCAGCAGTGCGGTAGTTATAAGTTTGGTGCCGGCAATAAAAAAGCCGGCGATCCGGTGATTGTTGTCGAACACCACCCGGAATGTGAGAATGGCCTTACCAAAGCGGTTATCTGCCAGTATAATATCATAGGCGGCTTCCTTTGCTGTTTTTTGGGAGATGAGCGCTTCCCATTTCCCATAGGATTGTTCGAGCTGTTGCCAGATCCCTTTGAGCATGTCCGGCGTTACCTTTGTTTTCATATTGGCATCCATATTTTCCCTGGCGCCATCCCAGTTTCCTTTGCCGAGTTGCTCAAAAAATTGAGTGGTTATCTGATCGTTTTGTTGTGCAGATGCCGTGCAAAACAGGATGCACAGGAATGATAACAGGTACCACTTCTTCATGGGTCCGGAATTTTTTTGTTGACCTAAATTAATCGAATACGGCTGACAGTCCAATTAAAATCGGGTTAAAAAGACAGGGAGCGTTTATTAAAAAATAAACAACTCTTATAGTCTTATTGCCAGATGAAAAAAGATACTTAACTTAAGATGGTATTTTTTCATCATTAAAACCTCAGTATGATTATGAAACTGAAACACCTGACCACAGTGATCCTCTCCGTGGGACTATTGTTCATGATTTCCTGCAAATCGAAACCAAAGGATGCAGACATACAGGCTGCAGTAACCACTGCATTACAGTCCTCTCCCGGCGTTAGTGCAGATGTTAAGGATGGCGTAGTTACCCTTTCCGGATCTGTTGCCAGCCAGGCTGACAAAGATGCGGCAGAAGCTGCTGTTAAGCTGAACCAGGGTGTTAAGAGTGTTGTTAACAATGTTACCGTAGCCCCACCTCCTCCGCCACCATCAGCACCGGTAGAAGTTACTGCCGACGATTCGCTGAAAACAGCGGTAGCAGGTATTGTGAAAGACTTCCCTGGTATCCAGGCGGATGTTAAAGATGGAGTGATTATCATTACCGGCGAACAAAAAGCTGACCGTTGGAAGAAACTGAAAATGGCGCTGGATGCCCTGAAACCTAAAAAGGTAGATGCCTCCGGTTTAAAAGTAAAATAATCTTTCTCTTTAAATACAATAATCATGGCAGCATTACAGGATAAATACAAAGAGTTGATTGATGCAGCACAGGCTGCAGGCACCAGCAACCTGAAAGTAAACGAACTGGATGGCGTATTGCATATAGAGGGCGAAGCGCCTACCGGCGCTGTAAAGGACCAGCTGTGGAACATCTACGGAAAAATTGATCCCAACTTCCTCACCGGCGACGTAGTGATGAATATTAATGTAGCTACTGCGGTAGCAGGCGCTAAACTGAAAGTGATCACAGAGTCATCTAACCTGAATATCCGCAAAGGCCCCGGCACCGACCAGCCTATTGTGGGAAAAGCAGCACACAATGAAATTGTTTCGCTGATCAGTAAACAAAGCGACCAGTGGTGGCTGATCCGCACAGATGCAGGCGAAGAAGGCTATGCCTATGCGCAGTATCTGCAACCGGTAGAATAACTATTGAATGTATAAAAGAGAAGGCGCCCGTATTTGTTACGAGGCGCCTTCTCTATTTTATAGCTATAGGTGGTTATTTAAATATCTTAACAGAAATGCGCCAGCGGGGTGTAGTAACTGTCGCTATATAAATCCCTCTTGCAACATTTGGTACCTGGAACTGAAACAGGTTTATCCCCTTCCGCAGCGTAACGTTTTGTGCAAAGATCCTTCTTCCACTTAAATCCACCAGCTGATAAAATGCCGTTCCTGCATAAGTGCTGAACATGTTAGACATTAAAGTAGTGCTACCCAGGAATACGCCGGTGAGTACATTGGGCGTTCCTTTGGTGCTATTGGTACTTTCACCCACCGTAAGCGTTCCGTTATTGTAAATAAACGAATAGTTCGCCGCCGCAGCCCCGGCAGCAGTAATCGGATACTGCCCCGGAAACGAATACAGTGTAGCCGTAGACGTTAGCACCGGGCGTTGGGTGATAACGGTTGAATCATCGTCATAAACAAATCCGGTGTAATCTATTTCAAAAGCAGGATTGGGCATCCCGTATATTCTGCTGGTATCTTTCGGAGTAGCCGTTAACAGGGCCGGGCTGATCACCAGTGTTCTCTGAATTTTTTCTGCAGATGGATATATGTTATAATCCCACTGGGTAGCGGTAATGGTATCGGTACCCGCGCCCAGAATTTTAACCTTCCATTGATTATTAGCGGTACTGTCCCGGTAAACCCTGGTGAGCACAGGGTTGCCGCCGGAAAAGGTAACGGGCAAAAGCGTGTTATCACTGCCGGCGGTCAATGCAAAGTCAGCATCTCCATATTGCTTCCAGGCAATGGAATCCATTCTCAGGTTACCGGGAATGCCAATTTTGTAGGCGCCTATTGAATCGTTCAATACGATGAAACGTACTTTGGCGCCTTTGTAAGTAGCTATGAGGCTGTCTCTGTGCAATACATTATAAGTAACAGCTGTATCGGCAGACCATACGGCCAGCACGGCGGAGCTGTCTTCCTGCTTCCGGAACGCCAACGCCCAGATGTCATTATCAACGGTGGGAAGTCTTTTAACAAACCCCGGATTGCTCCCCAGGTACCCCGTCATTTCCTTATAGGCATTATAAGATGGTTTGGGTGAAAAGTCCCATCTCAGCAAACCGAAATTACTTTCCTTATCTGCGGCATTGTTGCCATCGTTATGCAGGTCGTACCAGAATATTTTCTCTACCCCCAACGATAAATAATTCAGGTATACCCGCTGCAGCAGGTTGGCCTGGTCGCTTTCAGAGTAACCTCCCGCCAGCGAAGCGGTACCCATGAGTATACCTCCCTGCCAATCGCCATAAGTAAACAGCGACATGGCTTCTCCTACATTTACATCGGTACTGTTGTACGCATGAATGATGGGATAATAGGTATCGCCCGGCTGGAGGTTTTTGGGGCTGATAAAACGATCAACAAGTACATTGGATAAGGCCGGCACTCCTCCTGCCAGGGCATCAGGACTTACAGCAATCCTGGTAGTACTTTGCGGTATACCGGGTTTGGTCCAGAAAGCTTCAAAGCCCAGCCTGAAATAAGGATAGGTAATCCCTGTTTGCGATACATTGCTCCAGGTACCATCCGGGTTCTGAATACCGGTATAATAGAACGGCAATACATTCACCGCCAGCATTAATCCGCCGTTGATCACATAATTACGCAGGGGCTCCAGCAGGGGCTGATCGGTGGTGGTGGACTCAGAACCGAGTATCACGGGGAACTCCGCGGGATCAACAGTGGCCAGCTCGCTGAACGGGATAGGCTCCAGGGTGATACCCGGCAACCACGAACGCCACGTTTCCACCTCATCGAGATTAGGAACCCTGGGTGATACCGCAATCCCTACTTTGAAAGAGGTAGTATCTTTTCCTAACTTATGCAAAGCATAACGAATGGCTTTAACAACAAACTGCGGCTGCTTCTGGATGGTAGGCGCCACAAAGGAGGAGCCGCCGGACTCCGTGATCCAGACAGGCATACCCGAATCGCCGCGCAGTTTCATTTCTGCATAGAAGTCGTTCCGCATACGGATGATCCGGGCGCTTTTGTCTGTTGCATAGCCATAGGGATGAACAGCTATTTTATCGAAGTAGCCTTTTGCACCGGCGTTGTACATGCTTTTCAGGTAGTCAGTATTCCATCCGGAAAGACCGCCAACGATCACCGCGCAGGCCGTGTCAATACTCTTTATTTCTTCATAGGCTGCTTTCAGCACCGGTACGTATTGCGTTGCATTGGGACTGGGTTTCCAGAAGCCGCCATCCTGTTCATTCCAGATCTCCCAGTATTTCATATCGCCGTGATAGCGGGTTACCACTGCATTTACAAACGCCCGCCATTCGGGCAGGTGATTATAAATAGGCACCATATCCGGCCGGGGTTTGGTAATCTCCGAATCAAACGCCTGTAAGATGGGAAGGATCTGGATACCATACTGCCGGCATTTGAGCAGTAGCGAATCATACCTGCTGAACTGCATAACACCGGCGGTAGCGCATACGTAGGAGAATTGTATATCTACCCGCATCCATTTGATGCCTGCCTGCTGGCATTTCAGCAGTTCATTATCAATCATAGGCCACTCCGGATTTTTTTGTGCATGTGCACAAACGCCCCAGGGACTTCCTGTTTGTGCGGAAAGGGTGATGTAGGGCAACAGGAAAGTAATGCATATAGTAATGCAGCGAATAATTTGGTTGATCATAAAATGTTTTTTAAGATGTTACATTATCAATAGCCGTCATTTTGTGGAAATGCAGAGATACCACCTGCTGTTTTATCTATCTGATCCTGCGGTATAGGTCTTAGTACATGAAAGGGTTTAATATTTGGTGCACCGGTCGGATTATGCAGCCGTACCCTTTCCAGCAATTTCCCGGTACGAACCAGGTCAAACCACCGGTGATGTTCACCAAGTAGTTCCCGTTCTCTTTCGTCCAGGATAAAATCGATGTTGAGGTCGGAGGCAGTTATTTCCATAGCAGACTGGTTGGCAGCCGTTTCTTCTGCAGTGGCGCCGGGTTTGGCGGCACGTTTGCGCACGGCGTTTACATACGGCACTGCTTCTGCAGCCTGGCCGCTCATCATCAGCGCTTCTGCTGCCACGAGGTACGTTTCCGCCAGGCGGGAAACAATAAAATCGCGGGAACCAGCTTCGTTGTTAATGTCGGGGCGTTGCGGATCGAGGAACTTTGTCAGCGTTGGAAAATTGGTTTGGTTATACTGACTGGGAGCAATAACGGTATAGTTAACTGCATTCCTTTCTGCGGAGGTATATTCACGCCCAGGAAAATAAGCGGCGGTATCACCCAATTGCAGGGTTACACGTTTACCGTTAATCGTATAGGCGCCAGGGTTATTACAATAATATACTGTAACAAAACTCTTTTCGTAGCGACTGTCGTGTGCCTTATCGAACAATGTGTCCGTGGTGAAACGGGTAGGTCTGAAATACGAATACGGTCTTCCGTTAGCGAGATCCCTGGCCATTCCCGGCAGGGAAGTATAGCTCATAATAAAGAACAGGTGAGTTTGATTGCCAACGCCATTGGTCAATACATTTTTACTGTATTGTACGGCAAAAATAACTTCGGGATTCTTCTCTCCGCTACCCTGTGCAAACACATCTGAAAAATTATTCAGCAGCTGGTATTTATAATTACTGATCACATTTTTTGCCAGCGTAGCGGCCTGCTGGTAATCGCCTGGCTGCCGGGCGGTGGTGCCTGCCCGGGTGAGGTATACTTTCGCCAGCAGGTTTTCTGCTGCCGGTTTTGTAGCGCGGCCATACTCCGTAGTGGTGGCGCCCAGGTTGGCGATGGCAAACTGCAGATCCGCAATGATGGCTTTGTATACGCTGTCAATGGGTGTGCGGTGTGCCACCGTAGTTACTTCGGTAGTTTCTGTGAGCGACAGGTTCACCGGTCCCCAGGTTTGCACCAGCAGGAAATAATACATAGCGCGCAGGAAACGTACTTCTCCCACCCTTGCATTCCGCGTTCCTTCTGCAATGGGTACCAGCGGCGCCCTCGTGATCACAGCGTTGCAGGCGTTCACCGCCAGGTTGAGATCATTCCACGGACTGGAAATAAATCCCCTGCCGGGCGTAAGGTTGAAGTTATAGGCATCCAATGCCAGCTCCCCGCTGCCGCACATATAAGTATCGGTACCGTACACGGTTAACTGTGCGCCCATCTGGTTACCATACCAGGCGCGCAAATAGCTGTAAGCGCTGTTTACGCCGGCGTTAAAGCCCTCCGGCGTATTGAGGTAGTTATCCGGGATACCGGAACGCATATCCTCATTCAGTTGTTTATAACAGGAAGAAGTAAAACAGGCGAATATGATGATAATAAAGCAAATCGGCTTCATAAACGGAATTTAGAAAGTGAGGTTGATGCCAAATACATAGTTCACATAAAAAGGCTGACTGAGGATTTCAGGATCTATCCCCTGATCCTTGTGTACGAAGGACGAGAACACATACGGATTTTGCACGTTGGCGTATATACGAAAAGATTGTATACCGGCATGTTTCAGTGTGCTGCCTGGCAGGCGGTAGCCCAGGTTGATATTTTTGATCCGCAGGTAATCGCCTTTAAAATAGGTAAGCGTGCTGCCGAAAACCGGCCCCTGTCCTTGTCCGGCACGTGGCCGCGGATAGGTATTCACCGGGTTATCCGGCGTCCAGTAGTCCACGTTTACGGTGTTGTACCGTCCTTCGAGTGCAAAGGTGTTACCGCTGCGCAGCGGATCTTTTACCAGGTGTCCGAATGCACCGTTAAGAAAAACTGACAAATCAAAACCGCGGTAACTAAAGCGGCTGGTGATGCCTCCGGTCCATTTGGGTCTTACCTGGCCCAGGATTATACGGTCGCCTGCATCTATTTTTTTACTGTTGTTCAGATCACTCACTTTTATTTGTCCTACTGCAGAACTGTATTGCGCCGCCTGTTGCTCCTCGCCGGTTTGCCAGATGCCTGTTTTTACATAATCGAAATACACGCCGAGCGGTTCCCCGATAAAGCGGGCATTGCCTATGTCATCTACTTTTCCCTGCGACAGGGAAAGGATCTTTTCCTTATTGTAAGCCATATTAAAATCGGTGCTCCATTCAAAACCTCCTTCCTGCTTTGCTTCGATATTTACAGACGATACGGCGAATTCAATACCCGAATTACTGGTAGAACCGACATTGGAAGTGATAGTAGCATAACCGGAAGTAATGGGCAGCAATCGTGGCAACAGGAGGTCAGTAGTTTTGGATTGGTATACATCCACGGTACCGGTAATCCTGTTATTAAGGACACCAAAATCGAGGCCCGCATTGGCCGACCGGGTGGTTTCCCACCTGAGGGAGCCATTACTCAAACTGGCGGGCCGGTAGCCAAAGGCGGCCACCCCGTCCCAGTCGTACGACGTACGTGACAACAATGCCCTCGTCTGGTAGGGATCTATCCCGGCATTACCATTCTGTCCGTAGCTGAGTCGCAGTTTCAGGTTGTTCAGCCAGTTCTTCTTACTAAAAAAATCTTCGTTACTGATATTCCATCCCAGTGCTACTGCCGGGAAGAAGCCCCATTTGTTCTTTCCGGCGAACTTTGATGATCCATCGGCGCGGCCGGTAAGCGTTAACAGGAAACGGTCGTCGAAAGCATAGTTCACGCGGCCCATCCAGGATAAGATGCTCCAGCGGTTGTAACCACTGCCAATACCGGTAATGGTGGCGCCGGCGCCCACGTTATAATAGAGGATGGAATCCAGCCCGGTGGGCAGGTCTTTCACACTACCGCTGCTGCTTTCGCTGTTGAAGTTCTGGAGACTGTATAAGCCGGTTACATTCAGTTTATGTTTACGGGCAAATACTTTGTTATAGGTAAGCATGTTTTCCCAGGTATATGACAGCGTAAATGTTTCGCTGTTATTTGCTGCGGGTGCTGCACCGTTCTGGAAAGTGGATGTAGCACCGCGGTAGTTACCGGTTCTGCTTTCTGTGAGATCCGGGGCGAAGTTCATCCTGAACTTCAGGCCGGGCGCCAGGTCCGCTTCTCCGTATATGCTGCTGAGAATACGGAAACGTTTATTGCGGTTCACTACTGCTCCGGGCTCCAGGTCTACCATCGGGTTTACCTGCAACTGATCCGACGAAGGGCGCAT
Organism: Chitinophaga sp. CCNWYY40; assembly: GCF_037483205.1. NCBI lineage: Bacteria > Pseudomonadati > Bacteroidota > Chitinophagia > Chitinophagales > Chitinophagaceae > Chitinophaga > Chitinophaga sp. CCNWYY40. Next base: position 402,247 of record NZ_JBBHLF010000002.1, on the reverse strand, counting down.
ATTTATTTTCCCGGTGCTATCAAAGGCTGCACTTAAAGGCGAAGTGGTGAGCGCAGCATAAAAAGGGTTTACATCGATGCCATTAGATACGCTGAAAGTGCCCAGGGTAGACATGCCCGCTTTAATGCGGCGGCCTATCTTCTGGTCAATATTAATGCGCGTGGTATACCGTGTAAAGTCCTGTATGCGGATGTATCCTTTATCACTGAAATATCCCAGGGAGATGTTAAAGAGCGTATTATCGTTGCCGCCGGATACGCTCAGTTCGTGGTTTTGTGCGATACCGGTACGTAATATCAGCTGCTGATAATCGGTAGTGGAGCCGTTTGCGATAGCTGCCAGCTCCCCTTTGTCGAAAATCTTTTCGTCTGCATTGGGGTCTGCATCATTGTAGCGGCCAACAGCGCGGTTGGCTTCCCGGCGGTATGCTGCAAACTGCGGCCCGTTCATCATATTGGCCTTCCTGGTTACATCGGATATGTTGAGATAGGAATTGTAACTGACCACGGCGGGTCCGGGCTTTCCTCTCCGGGTGGTGATGATCAATACGCCGTTGGCGCCGCGGGAACCATAGATGGCGGTAGCGGAGGCATCTTTTAATACATCGATCGACTCAATGTCATCCGGGTTGATATCGTTTAACCCACCAGACAATGGGATACCGTCCACTACATACAGCGGATCATTCCCTGCGCTGAACGACCGTACGCCCCTGATCAGCACGGATGGCTGAGAGCCGGGTTTGTTACCGGTATTGTTTACGTATACGCCGGGTACCCGTCCCTGCAGCATTTGCTGCACATTGGTTACGGCCACTTCTCTCAGTGCTTTGGATGATACGGAAGAAATAGCGCCCGTTACATCTCCCCTTTTCTGTGTACCATAACCTACTACTACCACTGCATCGAGGCCGGACAGGGAAGGCGTAAGATTCACCAGCAGAAAGTCGCTGCCGGTCAGCGTTGTTTCCCTTGTATCGTACCCAATATAACTAAACACCAGCGTTGCACCGGGAGAAACATTTTTCAGTTCAAACTCCCCGTTTTCATTGGTAAGCGTACCATTGGCCACATCTTTTTCTTTAACGGTAACGCCCGACAGTGGCGGGCCACCGGCAGCCGTTACTTTTCCTTTTATAATTTCTTTGGGAGCCGGCTGCTCCTCCACAAACACGCGTTTTCGTTTGATAACAATTGTTTTCCCGGAGATAGTGTACCAGAGCGGTTTGTCTTTCAGGCAAATTTCCAGCAGGTCAGTAACAGACGCGCTTTGCACATCTATATCCACTTTGCCGGTACGCCGCACCAGTTCTGTATTATACCAGAAAAAATAACCGGTTTGCTGCTGCACGGCATCAAACACTTCCTCCAGCGATACATTCTTTTTTGAAATCGTAACAGATTGGGCAGATACATGCGCAAAGGCATGCATACAAACACCGACCATCAAAACGAAGATCATTTTCATAACGAGGAACATTTTAGGGAACGACAAGCCAGGCAAAGGCTCCCCCTTACACTTAGTGTAGAATTTCATATTTTTGTTCAGGTTGGGTTTATCCGTTAAGCAATCTTTTACAAATGGGTGTTGTCGGATTGCCCAATTACTTGCCAGGGGCGTTGCAACCGCTCCTGGTTTCTTTTTGGCAATCACTAACGGGAACGGGTGTATTATTCACTCATACGTGGACGTTTTTCATCGTGATGGAATCGTTTTTCATTTACCGTGGAAAAAAAATGTGTTACAGGGAAGAAACCATTACCTTTCTTCCTTTAATTTCAAAGTGTATATCTTCTGTTAGTTCAAGCATCTGTAATACCTCTGTCAGACTGCTTTTCCGGGAAATAGTACCGGAAAAATTTTTTGCAGACAGGTTACCTTCAAACACCGGTTCTATATCATACCAGCGTGCCAGCTGCTGCATGATGGTAACAATATTCTCTGACCGGAACCGGAAAATGCCATCCTTCCAGGCCGTTACACCGGGGAGGTCCGGACGGGAAATAGTGAATTGGTTGTTATTTTTAGATAATCCTGCCTGTTGCCCCGGTTGCAATAATTTGCTCACGGTTCCTTTACTTACTTTCACAACGCCTTCCAGCAGGGTGGATTGGATCTCTGCTGCTTCTTTGTACGCCATAATATTAAAGCGGGTACCCAGCACGGCTACTTCCATGTTGGCTACCGATACGTTAAACGGGGCAGATGCATTCGCGGCTACTTCAAAATAGGCTTCCCCGGTGAGGTTCACGCGCCGTTCGCCGGCATTAAAAGCCACGGGATAGCGGAGCGACGACTCCGCATTGAGCCATACTTTGGTACCATCCGGTAATACCAGTTGAAACTGCCTGCCGCGGGGGGTAGTCATGGTGTTATAACTCATGCCCCCGGTACCGGAAATGGCTTCGCTGTTATAAGCCAGGCGGCCGTTGTTCAACGTTACCTGTGTACCGTTTTGCTTCGCCACTACCCCGTTGCCGAGGCTATCGAGTACCACGGTGCTGCCGTCGGATAAGGTAAGGATAGCGCCTTCGTGGCCAGGCACAATTGCCGGTACGTCCGGTGCGACGGCCAGCCGGGGCTTCTCCGGCTGACGCAGCCACAGGTAGGCGCCGCCGGCAAGCAACAGGAAAGCTGCTACCGCTGCGGCAGCCAGCCAGGAGTTGTGACGTGGTTGCTGGTACGCAGGCTGTTGTTGTTCCCATTCGTGTATGCCAGAGCGTATATGCATGAGCGTTTGATCCCAATCTGTTTTCCGGGCAAACTTATCATGGGGCGTTTTTCCCCATAACTGCCACAGTTCTTCTTTTACAGGGTCGTCGTTTTCCAGGTCGCCCACCAGCTGCCAGAACTCACGGATCTCTTCCGGCGTGCCGCTGTCATTCACAAACAGGTGGAACAGGTATCGAAGTCTTGTTGGATCGGAGGACATATAACGTGCTTATACCTCATAAGACGGCACGAAGGAAAAAACAGGACTACTTCTCCCGAAAAAAAATTTAAAAGACTTTCTGATCAGCTGATAAAGAAGAGGTTCAAGGCAGCTTTGCTGGAATGATGCCTGCGCAGGAAGTCGCTGATAGACCGGGTAGCCGCTACCATGCTGTTTTTGACCGTACTGGGCGACAGCCGCAGCGCTTCCGCTATCTGCCGGTGGGTAAGCCCCTGTTCACGGCTCATGGCGTAGATCAGCTTCCTTTGCGGAGGCAACTGGTTAATGGCCTGGAGTAATAACTGCCGGCATTCGGCATCTATCAGCAGTTCATCGGCTCCTCTCTGGAAGGCCGGCTCCTGGCGGTCGATATATATTTGCTGTAACCGGGCGTGACGGGCAGTGGTGCGGAGAAAATCAAGCGCTTTGTGATACGCTACTTTGTGTAAAAAGCTTTCCAGGTTCCGGATATTATGCAACAGCTCTTTCCCGATCCAGAACTTTACAAAGATGTCGGTTACTATCTCTTCTGCAATTTCCGGCGCCTTCACAATGGTGATGAGATAATAATACAGCTTATCCCGGTAACGTTCAAACAACAGGTTAAATGCAGGCTCATTGCCGGTTTGCAGCAATTGTATTAATTCCTCGTCTGTATAACTGTTGTCTACCCCCATTTAACCGCAAAGGTATTTTGAATCTAAAATAAAAAGAATGGTTGATAATACCGCGGATTTTGTCTTTCTCAGGATTAAACTGATTGTACTGATTCAGGGATTTGATCACTTTTGATTTTAAAAGATTCGGGGAGATATAAGCAAAAATATCCGCTTATATCTCCCCAAATCTTTTAAAATCCCAAAAGTCAAATCAAGCTAATCAGTACAATCAGTTTAATCCTGAGAAAGACAACATCCGCTCCCCCACTTTATTTATTTGCCGGAATCCTGATAAGCGCCACGGAGCGGGGAGCTACTTCATAGCTGATCACCTTATCAACTTCCAGTTTATCAGTGGCCGATGTAACCGCTGCATTTTTATCCGTTACATTCTCTGTCAACACCGTTACCGCTGCATTGGTATGCCGCGCCACCAGGCCTGCCAGGTTGGCTTTGGCAGCTACGCTGGTTTCGCCGGCGTTCACCAGTTTAATAATGAGATCACCGCTTTTACTGTCTTTCACGCAAGATACACCTGTATTTTTGTTATTATTCAGCGTGATGACATCCGGGTAATAAGTATCGCCGGCATTGTTTGAAAACAGGTGCTGTACATAATAATTTGGCGTACGCGTGATAGTGGTGCCTGTGAAATAAATAAGGTTCGGGTTCCAGGAAGTATGACCGGTGCGGGCCAGCAGCGGGGCGTAAGACGATAGCCGTACCACGTCGCCATTGCGTTCCAGGGCCGTCATGTACACCGCTTCGGCCAGGGCGTTGAACCAGGTATTTCCCCTGGAGGCATATTCTCCCAAGTATACTTTGGATTTATTACGGTTGTATGAATCATAGCGGTTTTTATTTTCCAGGAACCATTCAGGTTTTTCGTAGTAATGCTCATCTACTATCTGTAACGCATTTTTATCGGCAAACGCCCATCCTGCCTCAAAGTCTTCCCCTGCCGGCGCGGGACCTACAGTTCCGATAAGTGTGATTTCCGGATGCTTTTGTTTTACTGCCGCTTCAATTAATTTAAAGCGTTCCCTGAAAGCGGGGGTTTGTTTGTCTTCGTTGCCGACGGCCAGGTATTCCAGGTGAAACGGCGCAGGATGCCCTGCAGCAGCCCTTTTGGCGCCCCAGGTGGAAGTAGCCGGTCCGTTGGCATATTCAATCAGGTCCAGTATTTCATTGATATACGCAGGCATTTCATCAAGGGGCAATCCTTTTTGCCCGGTGCCGCCAATGCGCCAGGTGCCGCCGGAGTTCTGGCAGCTCACCGCTGCAGGTACTACGGGTAAGGGTTTGGCACCAATGTCTTCACAAAACTGGAAGTACTCGAAATACCCGAGTCCGAGCGACTGATGATAGCTCCATATATTTCGCTGTGCTTTTCTTTCTTCTACAGGACCGATGGTATTCTTCCAGCGGTACATATTTTCGAGGCCGTCGCCATGCACGAGGCAACCGCCGGGGAAGCGCATAAACCTGGGTTTTAAGTCTGCGATGGCTTGTCCCAGATCGGCTCTAAGCCCGTTTGGCCGGCCGTGAAAAGTATTGGCCGGGAACAGGGAAACCATATCTATCGCCAGGCTGCCGGGCGCTTTGGCTACCATCACCAGCACAGCGCTATCGGCTGTTTGTTGCGCGGTGAGAACGCCGCTGTTTTTTTTCCATTCCTTTGCATCCGCAGTAAAACTTACTTCTCCGTATACCTCACCCTTCCGGCTGCGCAACTGTACTGATACTGGAATGGGGGTTGCCGACAGCAACCGGGTAAATACCGAAAAGTTATATTGCTCGCCCTTTTTTATAGCAATGCCATCGAAGCCGTTGTTCTGTAACCCGATGCCTTCCTGGCCGGGTTCCTCGATGGTGAGCACTACGTAATGCGGATTATTGGGATGAATGGGCGATTTGCTTTCCACATTCACGGCGCCATAACCAAAGCCTTTGGTTACGTATTCCCAGGCGGTAAAGGAATGCCAGCCCCACCTGTCGGCCGGGGTATACTCAAACGACCTGTTCTGGATCAATTCCGCATACAGGCCGCCATCTGCTGCATAGCTGATATCTTCAAAGAAAATCCCGAACAGATCGGCGGAAATAGGCTTGCCTGCTTTACGTTTTGTTTGTGCGTCCGCCAGATGTGTACCCAACAGGCCAATGAGGAACATAAAGAGTATGTCTTTTCTTAGATTCATTTTCATAACGTGAATTGAGTTTTAAAATCTGCCCGGCGGGGTAGCCGGCATCGTTCTGACAGGAAAAATAATAAAACTATTTTATTAATCGTCAATTTGACAATTAATTTTAATAATACAGGAAGATGCCTGTATTCTGCTGTTATACTTTTTCCTGACGGAAGCAAAAGCGGGGCTTGTTCCCGGGTCTTTTTTCTCCGGCTGATATTTAAATCCTAACTTCCCGTTATTCATTTTATGACAAATGTCCATGATCATCAGACCATATACGCCCTCCGATAAACCGGCATGTGTAGCTGCATTTAAAAGTAATATGCCTGGCTTTTTCGCACCGGCAGAATTACCCGACTTTGAAGAATGGCTCCGGAAGCAGGACGCCCGGTATACATCTCCCCCAAAAAATAACAACGAACAATATTATGTAGCTACCCTGGAAGAACAGGTAATTGGTTGCGGAGGTTATTATATCGATACCGCAAAACAGGAAGCATCCATGACCTGGGGCCTCATCACGCATGCCTTGCATAAACAGGGATATGGCAAACAACTATTCCTGTACCGGGTACATGTGATTCAGTCGATATGCCCGCTATGCCGTATCAGGCTCGATACCACGCAACACTCCTACCCTTTTTTCGGGAAACTGGGGTTTGTGGTTACCAGCATCACAAAAGATTCCTATGGCCCCGGGCTCGACCGGTACGATATGGAGCTAAAAGCCTGAAGGTTGGAAAGTATTTTTTACCGGACGAAAAAAATGAAGTTATTTGTCCCCGTCATGAATAGCCGGTCGTTATTAAAACGAAACCATAAAACATTCAGCAATGAGAGAATTCATATTAATTTTCAGAAACAGCACCAACTCCCACGACAACCCATCACCTGAACAGCTACAGGAAAGAATGAACTGGCTGGCGGGTATTGCCGCCCAGAACAAACTGGCTGATAAAGGCAACCGGTTATCTGCCAGCGATGCTAAAACGGTGAAACCAGATATGGTAACGGATGGTCCCTACACGGAAATCAAAGAATTTATCAGCGGCTATATGATCTTAAAAGCAGCCAATATTGAAGAAGCGGTTGCCTTTGCCCAGGCCAACCCGGTACTTAAAGCCGGCGGTAATGTGGAAGTAAGGGCCATACTCAGACCGGAAGAGAAAAGCTAACGCCAATGGCAGCAAACACCTCAGAACTTTTACCCCAGTTATTCCGGTTGGAGTATTCCAAAATGACGGCAGTATTATGCCGTCTTTTTGGCTTACAGCACATGGAAACAGCCGAAGACATTGTAAGCGAAACTTTTTTAAAAGCTACCGAAGTATGGAGCGCACAGGGTATCCCCGAAAACCCTACCGCCTGGTTGTACACCGTTGCAAAAAATAAAACGAAAGATTATCTCAAACATATTTCCATCTTTGAAAAACAGGTAAAAGGCGCTCTTACAAGCGGTGAAACACAGGTGGAACCCGACTTTGATTTCAACCCGCAAACCATCAGCGACAGCCAGCTGGCTATGATCTTCGCCGTTTGTAATCCCGCTAACTCCGCGGAATCACAGATCTGTCTTGCCCTCCAGGTCCTTTGCGGATTCAGTGTAGAAGAAATTGCAGATGCCTTTCTCTCTAAAACAGAAACTATTAAAAAAAGATTGCTCAGGGCCAGAAGCAATCTGCGCAACGATAACTTCCAGATCCGGCAGCTACAGGAAGCAACAATAAAAGAAAGACTGGACGTTGTTTTAAGAACCCTTTATCTTTTGTTTAATGAAGGCTACTTTTCCAAATCCAATAATCACCTCATCCGGAAAGACCTTTGCTCAGAAGCAATCAGGCTGGCGCTGATACTCACCGAAAACCCGCTCACCAACACCACCCAATCCAACGCGCTGCTGGCACTGATGTGCTTTCAAAGCTCCCGGCTGGATGCCAGGGCCAACAACGAAGGAGAAACCGTACTTTATGAACAACAGGATAAAAACCTGTGGAGTAAAGAACTCATTGAACAAGGCAACTACTACCTCGTAAATGCCTGCTCAGGAAATGAAGTATCAAAATATCACCTCGAAGCAGGCATTGCCTACTGGCATACCACGCCCACCGATAACAACAAATGGTCGCACATCCTGCAGCTGTATAACCAGCTGATATTAATTGAATACTCCCCGATGACCGCACTGAACCGGACCTTTGCCTTTGCGAAAGTTTATGGACATCAACCCGGCATACAGGAAGCGGAAAAACTTGGCCTGAGCAATAATAGCCATTATCATTCCCTGTTGGGCTATCTGTATGCGGAAACCGATACAGATAAAGCGATTGCCCATTACCAGCAAGCCATCTGTCTCACAAAATCAACAGCAGAAAAGAAAACGCTGATGAAGGAGATTAACAGACTGCTGCTATGATATGATCCGTTTTTTTTCGATAACTTTATAGCATGCAGGCGGATATCCAAACACTCTATCAATCACCCATTTGCTCGGTGCATAATTTTTTGTGCCGGTGCCAGGAGTGTGCGGTATCTGAAAAAGAATACCAGGGAACATTTTCCATTGCCTATATCCGGAAAGGGAATTTCCGTTTCCGGGTTTTCAGGAATGAGCTGGATGCATACAGCGGTCTGTTCCTGCTTTGTAAACCCGGCTACGAGCACAGGGTAGCGCACGTTCACAACATACCGGATCAATGCACCATCTTTTCCTTCGAAGCAGCAAGTGAGGCGCTTTTGATGGAACACGCCGCCACCTTTTCCTGGTTTTTCAACAACCCGGATATTCACTCGATCCTGGTAAAAGCTACACCGGAAATGGAATTCCTGCATCAGCATATATTCGGTTTGCTGCAAAAAACACATTCCCCCCGGTTATGGACCGAGCAACTGATGACAGAACTTTTCCTGCTGGTGTTATCTGCCGGAGATCCCCTGCATCCCTTACCGGCATTGAATGATAAACAAAAAAGAAATTACCTGCCTGCGATAGAAAACGTGAAATCGTTTATCAATGAAAACTATGCCGACAATGTTACCCTTCCGCAACTCGCTGCGCTGGGAAATATGAGCCCGTTTCATTTTAACCGTCTTTTTAAACAGATCACTGCCGTTACGCCTTACAGTTATATGTTACAGGTAAGGCTCAAACAGGCTACCCTGCAGCTTCGCAACACCAGCCTCCCCGTAACGGATATCGCGTTTTCCACGGGCTTTAACAGCCTTGAACATTTCTCCGCTGCCTATAAAAAACAGTTTGGAAAATCACCCTCCGCCATGCGTTCCTAAAAAGAGCAATTTTCCTTAAACAGATGGCTACCCCGCCGGTTAATTTTGCGGTAACAAACTTCATATCATGAAAACGCAATTATTAACAACCCTGGAAAATGCTAAAAATTATACGCTGAGCGTAGCAGAAGCGATGCCTGAAAAGGGCTACCCTTTTAAACCAACACCAGCCGTATGGACGTTTGGAGAACTACTACATCATATTGGCTATGGCATTGGCTGGTGGGAAGAAAATTACATCAAACAACAGCCCTCTGAGTGGAACCCTCCTGCTGCCACCACCCGCAAAGCCGCTACCATCGCTTACCTGAACCAGGCTTTTGATGCACTGAAAGAAAATATGGAAAACACGCCGCTGTCGGACCAGGTAGTGGCAGGGTTCTACGCTACTATTGACCATGTTACGCATCACCGCGGACAAGCAACGGTGTATCTCCGCAACCAGGGCATTGTACCGCCCGAATATGTTTACTGATCATTCAAAAAAATCATATGCCGGTTTATTATATCAACAGCTACGATATCATTAATGAAGAAGAATATGCAAAGTACGGTCCGCCGGTTATTCAACTATTGCATAAATACGGCGCCGAAGTACTGGCATCAGACCTGCAGGCCATCGCTGTGGAAGGAACGGTAAAGAAGATGAATGCAGTGATTAAATTTCCGTCGGAAGCTGCCGCGCTGCAATGCTACAATGATCCGGAATATCAGCCGCTGAAGGCTATCAGGTGGCGTTCTACTGACAATTGCAGTATGACGCTGGTACATGGATTGGAGTGATGCGTTCATCACGATGAGTAAGAGATTTTTCCCAAACGGCCGGTTCCTGTTAACCGGCTGTTTTATAGTATTTCTATATATCCGTCCGTTCCATTCACGCGGATGCGTTGTCCGTCTTTGATCAACGTGGTGGCATTCTCTACGCCCACAATGGCCGGTAAGCCATATTCACGTGCAATCACCGCTCCGTGGGTCATCAATCCGCCTACCTCGGTGACCAGGCCCTTTACAGACACGAATAACGGCGTCCAGCTGGGGTCCGTAAATGCTGTCACTAATATATCTCCCGCTTCCAGATCAGCATCTTCCATGTTCAGGATAACACGTGCCCTCCCCTCTATCACTCCCGAAGAAACGGGCAATCCTACGATTGCGTTTGCGGGGAGATTTTCCCGTTTATACTTCCCCGTTATGATTTCACCGTCAGACGTGATAACACGCGGAGGAGTTAGTTTTTCATATAATTTGTACTCGTTTTTCCGTTTGGAGATGAGCTGGTGATCCAGTTTGTTGGTACGTACCACTTCGTGCAATTCTTCAAAAGTGAGATAGTATATATCTTCTTTTTCATGGATAACGTTGGCCCGCAGGAGTTGTTCCGCTTCTTTCAGTAACGCCTGCTTATAAACGAAGAAGCGGCTAATAATGCCGTATTTCGGATACTCACGATAACCGGCGAAGTTCCGGAGCAGGCTGATCATTTGTGCTGTTTCCGCGGCTTTTTGTTCGCCATCCGGTAATTGCCTCAACCTGGCTAATAATTCCTGTTCTTTCTTCAAGGCTTCCTGCTTCCCCTCCTCAAATTTCCGCTTGCCGGCGCCGGGCTCAAGGTTTTTAATGTTACTTAGCATCATCGGAATAAGTGTAGCCGGGTTTTCGCTCCAACGGGTTCTCGTAATATCAATTTCGCCTGCACACCGCATTCCGTATTTATTGAGATAAGTATCGATAGCATTCCGCGCTTCGGGTCCACCATTAAACCTGTCCAGTTCATCTAAAAAGTCATCCTCCTTTACCTGTTGTAAATAGTTAATTACTTCCGGGTAAGGGCGGATCACATCAGCAACATCCAATAGCTCCAGGCCCATTTCCGAGGTGATATTGTTGGGGGCAGACTGGGCAAGGGTATCTGCTGCATTTTTTTCGCCTAACCATGTGTTCATGTTTTCATTGATCCAGATGGAAGCATCTGCAGAAGCCATGATTGCACTCATATTTTGCGGATCAAATAAGCTCTTCTTTGATTGCTGACTATCTTCCAGGATAAAGTCAAATAAGTCCGGCCCTGATTTCGTTTGAATGTTTTGTTTTAACGCTGCTATCGATGTTTGAAAACGCCGGATCAGATCCGAAACGATCGCCGGATCATTTTTAATCCGGTCCAGGATATCTGCGGCCGATTTACCACTACTGGTCAGGGCAGGGTTCAACACTTTGTTATCGGGTAGCGGCTTTATAAAACCTTCCCGCTCCGTGATGGTTATCAATGCGTCTTTTATGAGCGGCTCGTGTTGTCCGATGGCATCTATCATCGTTTTTCTGCCGGTGGGCGTGGCCAGGCTATCCGTAATATCAACAAACAATCTTCCACCGGCTTTAAACATTGGCCGGGAAGCGGTCAGTTGCCATAAAGACAATCCCAGTGGTTTCATAGGATCCGTCATCATTTGCTGATGACCGACAGATATATACACGTGATTTCCCTGGTCATCCACTTCAGGGACCGGGTATAATGTAGTGATTGGCCTGCTCTGAACAATATAAAATGTATCATCTGCCAGGCACCATTCAATATCCTGCGGACTACCAAAATAAGCCTCGATCTTTCTTCCGGTATGTGCCAGCTGTAAAATTTGCTGATCAGTAAGTACCTGCATCTTTTGCTGATCAGGGCTGAGTTGGCGGGTCACTGTTCCTCCTTCTTCTTTTCCATAGATGGCCAGTTTTTTGGTTCCTATCATCTTACCGGTAATTTCCCCCTCCTGTACCTTATAGCAATCGGCAGATACCAGACCGGAAACCAGTGCTTCTCCAAGTCCAAAACCTGCATCGATGGAGAGCTGCTTCCGGTTAGCGGTAACCGGATCAGCCGTAAATAAAATTCCGGAAGCCTGTGGGAAAACCATTTTCTGAACAACAACAGATAAATAAACCTGGCTGTGATCAAATCCGTTTTGTATCCGGTAGATGATTGCACGATCTGTGAACAGGGAAGCCCAACATTTGCTGATGTGCTTCAGGATGGCCGGTTTCCCGGTAATGTTCAGGTAGGTATCCTGCTGCCCGGCAAAGGATGCCGTGGGCAGGTCTTCCGCTGTAGCGCTGGAACGCACGGCAAAGGCGTCTTTTTCATCAAACTTTGTGAGATAGGCGCCAATCTCTCCGGCGATGTCCTCTGCAATAGGTATTCTTTCGATGACCATACGGATTTTTGCGCCCAGTTCACGGATCCTTTCCCGCTCTTCTGCATTAAACCTTGTTAATTCACTCAGCAAGCTGTTAAGCGCTTCATTATTTCCGGTTACTTTTTTATACGCTTCTGTAGTAACACAAAAGCCTCCCGGCACCTGTATCCCCTCTATCCCGGACAGTTCGCCCAGATTGGCGCCCTTTCCTCCCACTAGCATCAGTTTTGTGCTGTTGATCTCCTGAAAACCAAGTACAAATTGATCCATATGTTGTCCCTCCTTTTACTGGTAAAAAATTAAGTGAAGAATGTGCTATGCCGTCAAAAATACAAGGTATGACGCGTCAAAACACCGTTTCTTAACTATATTTTTTTCTGCACAATAACGATAATAGCAGGGACGTTTTATTCCAAAATAGAGGGGATTGGGAAGCGCTGTTACTACTGTTTCTTCATCGCATATTTCAGGTACATATCGCCATCAGAGCTGGACTTCACCACGTACCACTTCTTATTATCACTCAGCAAAAGTTCATACGAAACGCCGTTTTTATTTGTAAGCTCTGTAACGCCGGCGATGTGTTTGTCAGCATATTCTTTCTTTACCGTTAGCAACACACTCAGAGGTAATTCACTTTCCCCGCAGTAGCGTAAAGCGTAAACGAGCGTACCTGCTTTATCGTACCATATTCTGCACTGCGTTTCATCCCTGGTGAAAGAAACGATGTAGTATTCATTGTCTTCCACCCACCGGGTACATTTCGCATCGGGAAATGCCTGACTGAATAGGCGGAGTACGGTGTCGGTGGGCGCTGCCACTGCCTGAGATAACCAAAGTGCGGCCATTGCCACCAGAAGGAGGATCTTTTTTATACTAAGAAAATTCCGTTTCATAATTTACAATTTAATTGAGGTGATTTTGTTTCTGAATGTAAAATTAGAACAGTCACCATCCTTTAAATTGTACAAAACGGAACAAAGCCTATATTTCCTTCTGAGAAGTAAGAAGTGCTGGTAAGGTTACTTCCCGGATGCCTCTGCGATACTTCGGACATGGGTATCTGATGGACTATCCATGCACTATCTATACTGTTCGCATGCACTCCTCATGCACTCCTCATGCACTATTGATGCACTATCCATGCACTCAGGCTGCCAGAGCCTGCTTTTCTCATTAAAAAAACATATTACAAGATTGTTGTTATGATTCAATAATTTTCCATGATGCAACGCTATCATCTTTGCCCAGTGCTTTTTTCAAATACTGCATGATAAAATCAGCCGCGGCATCCAGATTGCCTGGATCACGCTCCTACGTACAATACTCGTTTGCTTTCCAATCGACCAGGCTCAGGTCATCTTTCTCATATGTATCCAAATCCCATTGCTTTAGCTGTATGGTGGGGTCGTTGGTAAAAGGATAATATACATTCAGCATATCCCAGGTAAACTGAAACCAGTATTCGGGAGTTGTTGTGTGCTCAAACGAAATGATACACTTCGTGTTCCCGTCAATGGCTAAGTCCATCACTTTTTGCAGATATCCCTTCATGTTTATTTGTTCCATATTCTTTTTTTAATATTACCTGGCAGATTTTAATGCTCCTTTTATGACCGTCCTTTTTTATTTTGGGTTAAGCTGTTGGGCTGCAGCTTCCTCTTGTATACGGGTGGCATGATTACGTTCTAATTCCTGTCGTTGTTTTTTGTTTAGCCGCTCCTTTTTTACAAAACGGCAGAAGCCAAAATACGATTGCGGGTACGCACCAAAATGTATGTTTTTTTGTTCTTCATCCCAATGAACGGCATAAGCATCGTTAGCTACGCTATCACTGCTCCAAAAAAGGCTTAACTGCAGGCTTTGTTTATATATATCCGGTTCTGCCTTATGTCCCGGAAGAAAAAGAAGTAACTCATCTTTCAGCAAGGCCTGGTAGGATGCAGCCGTACTATCTGGCTGGTAAGGGCCAAATATTTTTCTAAAATAGGGTAACTCGCCCGAATAGGCAACTTTGCCATAAGCCAGGAACAGGCCGGCCAGTTCTTCGGAGGTTGGAAGTCGCCAGCCTTCGGGGCAAGCCTGTTGTGCCAGCTTCCAGGTATACGTTCGTCCTTCAGGACCGATGGGGTTATGCCGTGGGGTGAAGAAAAAGCTCGAACCGGGCAACCCGATTCTTGCATTACTCATTGTCCATAATTTGCCATTAATACGGCCTGTCAGATAACGACTGCCATCCCGCTTATCTATCAGAACAGCATATCCTCCTTTCTTCCGTACAATTTTAGAACTTCCGGCGCAGCTACCTAACATGATAAGTGCAAGCGCCGGGCCGCATAGTTTCCTGCATGCATTCGTGATCATATCCAAAAGTAACCACAGGGAGAAGTATAATAAATACCTGCTTACAGGTATTTATCTGCCGGTAAAACTGTATTATTTTTGATTCTTTTGAAGAAGCCAATACCCGTTTACATTTTACCCTCGCACACTTGCAGATGTTATTAAAATGAAATAATTGATGACCCAAAATAATCTTCTTAAAATATTACCGCTGTTAATAAGCAGCTTTTTTTATTTTACTTCCTGCGCGCAAGAAATCGAATATGCCGTACCACCAGGACAGTTTAGTCACATACAACCTATGAGCGAGGGGCTCATGAGCGCAAAAGCAAAAAAAGATGGGTTATATGGTTTTATCAATGCCGGGGGTGAGTGGAAAATACCCGCCCAATATCATCTATCATCCCCGTTTAGTGAAGGCTTAGCATCGGTAGTACCGGAGGGTGCTGATCTGTATGGCTACATTAACAAAACAGGAAAACTGGTTATAGAAACAAGATTCAAAGACACAAGGCCTTTCTCCTGTGGACGCGCCATTGTGTGGCTCCCCGACGGCAAAGGCTGGGCTTGTATCAACAGTAACGGTAAAATAATATTTACGGCCGAAAGTATAAAAGCCGAACCTACCAGTATGCCCAATATGTTTAAGGAAGGACTGCTGGAAGTTTTCCAGGCAGATAAAGATAACAATTTCCGCCACGGATTTGCAGATACTGCCGGCCGGTTGGTTATCCCCTATCAGTATAGCAATACCTTTTATTTTTCGGATAACGTGGCGGTAGTAACAGTAACAAATAAATCAGGCAACTCAAACGAAGAAGACGAATACCATGCAATAATTGATAAAAAAGGTACTACCCTGTTAACCATTGCCAACAATAAACAAGACGTAACAATATTTAAAACAGGCATAGCCAGGTTTCTTGAAAATGGACATTATGGATTAATGGATAAGAAAGGTACAATAAGGCTGGCTCCCCGTTTTGATGTGTTGCCACCAGATTACAATGGCGGGCCGCTTTGGGGCATAATACATGGAAAGGCCGATGGCAGCAAAGAAGGCTTTCTGTACCTATTGGACAGCAATTTTACAGAAACAGGCAAATTACTCCTTTATACCACAGGCAAACGTATTACAGGTACTGAGGGCAATTTCAGCGAAGGATTACTGGCGGTAAGACAAGATGAATTATGGGGTTATGTTGACCAAAGTGGCAAATGGGTAATACAACCACAATTTACCGAAGCCGCGCAATTTTATGAAGGGCTTGCTATTGTGAGAAATAGTGAGAATATAGTAAGCATTATTAAGAACCCAATGAAAAAGAACTAATCTCCGGAGACCTTGAAAATGATAAAGTATTACAAAACAGACGAAAAAGGGCAGCTACTTTACAAAGAAGCCTGGTTTGATGAGCAAAAAAAATTGACCGTTTGTAGATGATGAAAGAGCAGTAAGTAGTATCAAAACTTGTTTAAAGGAGTATCGGCTTGACCTTAACAAAGCAAGGATTGCAACAAAACATGAAGGTAAAAATTTTCTGTACCGTTCTATTACTATTCGGCATTATGGCACAAGCACAAGAAGGTAAAACTTATACGGCATTGGTCAATGATCTACGCTCAAAAGATAAAGACGGCGGTAAAATCAGATCAGAATATTATATGCTCAACTTTAAAAAAGATGAGGTACTCATTTTACCTTATACTATAGTTACTGAACAAGGAAACCACAAATATAATACAAGAGCCAGCCATAATGGCGACTGGATGCACGGCACGTGGTACCAATCCGATGGCAGTATCTATGTATATGGCCTCCCCGATGAAGAAAATGATGTAGCCGCCATATTAAAAAAAGAAGGCAATAATTTAGTATCTGTCCATGGCCGGAAAATAGTATTCAGGCCACAACAGCTGTCGCCTGATTCGTTAACCGGAAAAACTTATGAGCGCTATTTATATCCGGATAACTATGCCTTTCTTCGCTTTGATAAAGACGGCGTAAAAATGGGCTACCGGGGGCATGATGGTGTTAAAGATAGTGCGGGGACCGACATCAGAGCAAATAATACCGGCAGGTGGACACGGCATGCCAGGGTTGCCTTTGAAAGCAACCCACACAACAAATACAAATGGACGACAGATGGGCAGTACATTTTTGTATTTGGTTTTAATAATTGGACTATGGCCATGGTTAAAGACGATAAGGTGGTGGTTTTACATGATGGTATAGAGATAGAAATGCACCCAATAGAATGAAAACAAAACTTTTTTATACGGCGCTGTTATTGCTGTACAACATTCTTGTTTGTGCACAAACTGATAAAAGCTACACGGCATTACAAAAACACTTTTCTATGAAAAAAGGAGAAGATGTAAACGACATATGGGAATATTACCTGCTTGATTTTAAGAAAGACCAGGTAGGCATATTAAGGTACGGTATTTATTCTCAACAGCAGGGAGGTAATTACTACTACACGCTTGCATCTGTTGATGATGAGTGGACTTACCATAAATGGCAACAGCAAAACGGCATTATCCAAATAGATTACCTGCCGGAAGAGGATGTTGCAAAAAAACTGAAAATAGCCGGTGATAGTTTAGTAAGCATTAATGACAACCAAATAGTATTCAGGGAACGTAAGAATCCACAACCAGCAGATACGGTAGTCGAAAAAACTTATGTGACTCATTCCGCTAATAACTATCTTGCCTTTAGTTTTGATAAAGACAGCGTAGAGATAGCTCATTGGAAAGACATTGGCGACAAGGAAAAAGTATTTGTTTATGATGAAACCGAGAAGCCCAGGAAATATAAATGGTTAGCTGATGGCGATTATATCCTTATGCTGGGCTTCGAACCGATTAATGTGGCAATTTTCAAAAATAATACGGTTATAGGTTTCTATTTCAGGAAAGGCAGAAGAATACCAATGACATTAGAAACACGTAAACCAGGTAAAAACGTTCAGTGAGAGATGTTTACGGAAATATATCCTACTCACCTGAAATATATACGGAATCTTTAGGGTTATATAATATCAAATGTTTTATACCGGTTGGAAAATTCATCGATGCTGTTTCCATTAGCTTTTTTACCGCCATTTGAACCTCATTATAATTTAAATCAGCTGCCTGTGTTACCACGATGCTGATACCAGTTTTACCATTTATACGGGAAAAATTCCCATAAGTATAAGGACCAAATTCAACCTTCGCTGCCACATCCTTTAATCTCAAAGCTGTATCGGCATTACTACGGACAATCATATTTCCATACTCAACAAGCTGGGTATGCTCACTTTTGCACTTAATAATATAATCAGAAGTCCGTTTACCATTCTTGTATAATATCCCCGTTACCGCTTCCAATTTATCATCCGGAATAGTGGCCAATACTTCCTTCAGCGTTAAATTTAAAGCGGCCATCTGCTCTTTATTTAACCAGATACGCATCAACGAATCTTTATTCTCATCAAAAGTAATCAAATGACTGACCCCGGGAACCCGTTGTATTCCGGGAACAATATTGATTGCGGCATAATTAGCCAGGAATGCCTGATCATATGGCCCGGTATTTTCCGAATACAAATTAACCGCCATAACTATAGGCTCATTTTTTCTGAGAACGGTGATGCCAGACTGTACTACCTGTGCAGGCAGTTGTCCTGAAGCTACGGAAACCAGGTTTGAAATATTCACTGCGGCCAGGTCCAGATCAGTACCTGGTTTAAAGTAAATGGTAATAATTAATGAGCCATCGCTACTTGCGGTATAGGTCATATAATCCATGTTTTCAACATTATGAAAGATGGAATCTTTTAATGGCGGAGTTACTGAGCCTAATACAGTTCTGACATCAGCTCCAGGATAAAGCGCCCTCACCTGTATTGAAGGCAAGGCCATATGAGGGAATTGCTGTCCGGGTGATGCCATCCCGGCGCAACTAACCAGGATAATGGATATAGCATAAATAACCGTGGCAGATACAAGCCATTTCAAAAGTTTCTTAAACATCTGTTTTGTAATTATTCAACAAGGAAAAATAACTTCAAATATTGGGCTGCTACAAGGTAACTTATATTTAGATTAAATTTCGACCTAAGCACTCCTTCATTTTTTTGCAGTAGCGTAAACGAGTGCACCTGCTTTATCACACCATATCCTGCACTACGTTTTATCCCTGGTAAAAGAAACAGTATAGTACCCGCTGTCTTCCACCCACCGGGTATATTTCGCATCGGCAAATGCCTGGCTGAACAGGCGGAGCACGGTGTCGGTGGGTGCTACCACTGCCCTACTATGCGTCTCAAAAAAATACAAGATAAATTTCTCCTAACCGGCTACATTCTGGCAGGTTTTTGTAGATTAGCGCCCGATATCTGAACCACATGAGAAAAGTACTGTTTTTGCTATTACTGGCGCATCAGGGATGGGCACAACCAACCGCGAAGTCCGCCCAGCCAACCAAACCATCTATCGACAGCCTGTCTGTATACAACCGGCAGCTTTCTCCCCGGGAAATGAAGCAGGATCTGCAATTGTTCCTCGACATCCGTAAAAAAACCAACTCCGGTTTGTATCGCTACCGTACCCAAAAGCAGATCGACAGCATCTATAAATGGGCCTTCAGGGAGGTGCGCAAGCCTATGCCTGTACTGGGTTTTTATAAGATCATTTTGCAGTTGACCGATTTTGAAGGCAGCTGCCATAACTATACAGAGCCGCAGGCCGACCTTGTCAGGTATTTCAACCAGCAGCGAGGCTTCTTCCCTTTTGCCCTTAAATATATTGAGGGTAATATGATCTTCAATAGCAAAACAGCGCAAATCCCCGTGGGATCAAGGGTAACAAGTATCAATGGTGTTTCCGACAAGGACCTGATGCACTCTTTTTACAAATACATCACCACAGATGGCTTTACCGAAACAGGAAAGCTATCAGGCAGCGTGAACAAGAGTTATGGATTGCGTTACCTCTATGAGTATGGCATCAAAGACAGCTTTACCATCCGGTTTACCGCCCCGGG
The DNA here is from genome assembly GCF_037483205.1 of Chitinophaga sp. CCNWYY40. Lineage (NCBI taxonomy): Bacteria > Pseudomonadati > Bacteroidota > Chitinophagia > Chitinophagales > Chitinophagaceae > Chitinophaga > Chitinophaga sp. CCNWYY40. The sequence continues at coordinate 382,613 of NZ_JBBHLF010000002.1, read as the reverse complement.
CGCCACTATGGAACAAACAGTAACGGTACCGGCTGTATCGCTGGAAGAACGGAAAGCCAACCTGGTACTGCGTCATAGCGCACCGGTAGACAGCGTGATCGATTACAACGTGCAGCCCAAATATAGTTTTAAGATGAAGAATCCTTCAACAGGTTTATTGAACCTGCGGATATTCTCAATGGCCACCGGGGCAGACGATCCGGCTTTCCCGGTGTATGTGGCATTCCTCGACAGCGTGTTCCGGGTACTTGATCAAAACAAAATACCCAACCTCATTGTAGACATCCGCAGCAATCCCGGTGGCAGTGATCCTACTTTTGAACAACCGATGATGTACCTGACGGATTCAAGTTTCAAAGAAAATAAGCTGGCTTATACCATCTTTGGTGATGGGATTGCCTATGAAGAATATTTTTGGGGTGTATCCACGGCTGTAAAGATGGACTCAGCATCCAAGGCAGCCGGGAAGCTGTTCCTGAAAGATTATTTTCCTGCATTGCAAAACGGCAGGAATATGCAGAACATCAAATACAACCCGGTGTATTACCCCAAGCAGCCCGGTTTCAAAGGAAAATTGTATTTACTTATTGACGAAGAGGTGGCATCGGCAGCATCACACCTGGCTTCTCTTGTGAAAGCCTATGCACGCAACGTTACTATTGTTGGGGTTGAAACCGTTGGCGGATATTATGTGCATAACGGCCATATGCCATTGATATATGAACTGCCTCATTCAAAAATAAAAACGAAGTTCTCCATCGTTTATGTGGAGCAGGATGCACCTGTAAAGCCGGATCAACCGGAAGGCAGGGGCATTATTCCCCATCACACGGTATGGCCTTCTTTCAGCGATTTTATGCAAAACCGCGATACCCAGATGGAATATGTGCTGAAACTCATCGCTGAGAAATCCTGACATATCCATCCGGGTAATCACAGCATATACGGCTGCGGGCCTGTTACAGCGACCAAACTGCCAGCTCGTAGCCGTCGGGATCTGTGAAGTGGAAACGCCTCCCACCGGGAAAACTAAAGATGTCCTTTACGATCTTACCTCCTGCTGCTACAATCTTTTGTTGGGTAGCTTCAATATTGTTTGAATAGAGAATGATTAAAACACTCCCTTTTACCGGTTTTCCCGTGGTGAATCCACCATCTACATAATCACCTTCAAATGCAGTATAGTCCGGTCCGTAATCGGTAAACTTCCAACCAAAACTCCTGGTGTAAAATTCTTTGGCGCGGCTGATGTCTTTTGACAGGAATTCGATATACTGTACCTGCTCATGTTTTAATTTGCCTTTAGAATGCGTGTCTGCCATAGATCATATGCTTTTTACAAAGATATAAAATGGCCGTTGTTGCCTGTTTGTAAAAAAACGACAGCATCAAGATTATCTCCTGTAGTATTGAACTCATGGTTGCTTTGATGCTCTATGTGCGTTTTGAGATAGATACCTGCGATGCGCAGCACCCCAGCTTGCTATTGTAAGGATAACAGTTTCCAGAGTTTTACCGTGTTTTGTCAATTCATATGCTACTGAAATAAGTTTTGGACTCACCACCTTGCGGGAAACGATTTTGCAATGCTCCAGCTCCTGCAATTCATCGGACAAAACTTTTGATGATATACCTGCCACCCCTCTCCGCAAATCCATAAAACGTGTTTTCCCGTTTCTCAACAGAAAACTGACAATTTGCATTTTCCATTTACCTGATAGTAACGGCATCACGTCTTTAACAACAGTGTTTAGCTTTTCAGAATTCATTATTAGTTGCTTATTACAGGGGCTTTATGCAGGTAAATGTTGTCATCGAGTTGTTGAACCAGAAAGTTGGCCAGATCAGCTCTTGTGAGAGAAAAGAATTTTATCTTTCCGTCACCTGTATATCCAATATTCAATTTCCCTTTTGGTGGCTTATTAGTCAACATGGGTAGGCGAACCACCGTCCAGTCAAGCTGGCTTTCAGCAATCTGTTTTCCCATCCCCACAATATCCTTCAATATATTACTGGCCAATACCCTGAGCATAACAACGCCAAATTCAAATCCGAATTGAAATTTATCATTTGCATCCCTGTAACTGGATGACACTGCAGCAATAAGTCGCTTTGTGCCGTTCTTTCGCATGCTATTGATTATGTTTTTAATGCCAGTTGAAACAAGCAGCCCTTTGGAATTGGTTTTCGGCCCCAATAAACTGATGACGGCATCGGCGCCTTTTATAGCCTCGTCGATTTTACCGGGTTGGGTTAATTCTCCTTTTACAATTTTAAGATTGTTGTGTTGAATGAATATTTTGGAAGGTGTTCTTGCAAACGCAGTTACCATGTGTCCGTTGTGTAATGCCCTTTCTATCACAAGAAGCCCTGCAGGTCCTGTTCCACCGAATATTGTGATGTTCATTTTTTTATTTGTTTGATGTAAAACGTGTTTCATGTTCATTTCTCTCTGATTCAAAATTAGCCTACATTTGCTTACATTTTATTAGCTGTTACCAAAAGGTTAGTACCTAATAATTTAATACTATAATTATGAAGGAAGAAAACGGGACTCCAAAAGCAGACAAAGCATTCACTGAAGAATGTGCTACTACTCTGGCCGCCGTAGCGGATGCTTTATATGCCATCGGGGGCAAATGGAAGCTAATGATCATTATTGCGATTGCAAGGGGCAACACCAGGTTTACCGAACTTCAAAAACGGGTGACGGGTATTTCTGCAAGGGTGCTTTCCAGTGAACTGAAGGAACTGGAGCTGAACGGCTTCGTTTTAAAAAAGGTATCGGTTGGATATCCGGTGCTCATTGAATATGAGCTGACACCTTACAGCCACACGCTCGAAAAGGTGGTGGCGTCATTAACTGAATGGGGTATTCAACACCGGCAGAAAGTCAAAAGTGAATTGTCTGCGGCCATATAAAGATCAATTCCGCAGAAGAAGATGTCCTTACGCTGATGGCCAAACTACCCTCCCGCCTGGCAGATGTTATCCGGGAAGAACCAGATCAGGCTATAAGCTGATAACCGCAACACAGCCCGCCATTAACAGCGGGCTGTAAAACAAAACTTAATTATCCAGTATAAAGGTGCCGGCTTCCGCCAGGCCGGGTTGCGGCTGACTGTCGAGCCCCGATATTGGTACCAGTTTAAAATATCTGAATTGCTTCCTTACAGGAAGGTTGAAATACTGTTTATTTGGATAGAGATTAAGCAGCACGGTAGTACCAAGATCTTCCCAGGTCTGGTTATCATTGCCCACCAGTATCTGCAACTCCTTTATTTTCCGGTCGCCATCTTTCTGGATGAAAACAAAACCATCTACGGAAAGCGTATCTCCCATGTCTACCGTGATCCAATGGTCAGGATAGTTGGTAGCAGGGGCGGAATAGCGCGCTATCCAGGGCGTGGAAGCGCTGTCGTCTATTAACCGTATGGCCAGCCTGCTGTTGTTAAGTTCTTCAGAGCTGAATCCGGCGATCGACCAATTCTCTTTGGTATACATCTTACGTACCGGTTCACCGGAAGGCTTCGGCACAAACGAACCGATTTTAACCGGTACACCGAAATTTGGCGTGCCATCTGCATTCCATGTAAATTTCTGTATGCGCGCATTCCGGCCACCGCCGCCAGCCGCACTGCGTGCGTGATAGATGATCCAGTCTTCCGTACCGTCCGGTGATTTGAAAAACCCATTATGACCGGGACCAAAGGCGCCACTATCAGCGTTCATCGAGAAAACAGGATTTGCTGTCTTCACCCAATCTGCAGGATTCATAGGATCCCCGTTCAGGTTAAGACTTAACAATCCCAGGCAGTAGGTATCCACCCAATAGCCGCTGCCCGAATACACAATAAACAGGCGTCCGTTGGGGTTGATGATTGCCTGCGGACCTTCGTTAATGGCGTTACCATTCATTTCCCAGGAGTATGTGGGGCTGGAGATGGCTACTTTCGCCCCCGCAATTGTCCAGGGATTACTCATGGGGGCGATGTAAATACGCTGTGGTGCAGCGCCTGCATTGCCGCCGGACCATAACATGTACATTTGCCCGTTATACTTAAAAACGGTTCCGTCTATTGCCCATTGATCCGTAGAATCGGCAACTTTTCCCTTCAATGTCCATGTTCCCTGTGTGGGATCGGCGGAATTATTTTCTACCACATACATCCGGTGATTGGCATTGGTGCCGTTATCGGCAGCAAAATAGATATACCATTTATTGTCGATTTCATGAAGTTCCGGCGCCCAGATATTTTTTGAGTACGGCATTCCCTGTGGAGGAATCCAGGCATCATATGGCGGCGCCAATGCCAGTTCAGTCATGGCGCTTGTTTTGTAAAGCACCAGTTTACTTCCCTGTGTATACATGAAATAGTACATTCCGTTCTTTTGAGTAACCCAGGGATCAGCTCCCCGTGGCATCAATGGATTCGTGAACGTGTTTTCAAGGGTAAAGTTCGCCTCATTCACTTCGTTAGCCAGATTCGCCGTTTTGGCGTTATCGGCAACCAGCTTACCGGGGCTTACTTTTTTACAGGCATAACAAAGTGCAAGACATAAACAGGCAAACAAATAGATAGCATTTTTTTTCATGGAGGAAGTGGATTAACTATTAACGCGGAAAAATGTGATACTTCTTCCTAATATACAAAATTATTCTTTGAACTTTCTCCACAAAAAAACTACCGCGTTAAAGCTGCACCGGCCCGTTTCAGGGTCAACACTGTTATTTCAGGCCATATGCCAATTCTGCCCTTTAATCCGTGAAAACCAAAGCCCCTGTTCACGTACAGGTATTTGCCCCCCTGCTTGTAAAGACCGGCCCATTGCTTGTAGAAATATTTTATCGGGCTCCATTTGAAACCAAACAGTTCAATACCAAACTGCATACCGTGCGTATGCCCGGCTAAAGTAAGATGTACATGTTGTTCATGATCTACAGTTACTTCATCCCAGTGCGACGGGTCATGCGACATCAGTATTTTAAAAGAGTGATCAGGTACCCTGGCTGTTGCTTTCTTCAAATCGCCATATTTATGAAAACCGCCTTTACCCCAGTTCTCTACACCAATGAGGGCAACGCGTTCGCCCTGTTTGTTTATTTCTACCGCTTCATTAAGCAGTAATTTAAAGCCTGTTTCTGCATGAATCTCCTTTAAACGTGTCAGATTGGCTTCTTTGGCCGCGTTACTTTCCCATTTGATATAATCGCCATAGTCGTGGTTGCCCAAAACAGAATACTTTCCATAAGGTGCTTTCAGGTTTGTAAACATGGGAATCCATTGATCCATTTCTGACGCTAAATTGTTGACCAGATCTCCCGTAAATAGCAGCAGATCGCTGTTTTGGGAATTTACGAGATCCAGTCCTTTTTGTACGCCTTTAGCGTCACTGAAGCTTCCGGAATGTACGTCCGATATCTGTGTGATCGTAAAACCGTCAAATGCTTCAGGGAGATCCGGGAAATAGAGCGTTTCCTTTCTTATCCTGTAAAAATGCCGGCCGCGTGTTACGCCAAAAATGATGACAAGAAAAATCAGTCCTGCCAGTACAAGCGCTGCCTCACTTATATACACGCTCCGTGGTGGAAAGCCCTGGAACAAACGAAGGATATCTTCAGTCAACAAAACCGGCGAAGAAAATAATTTTGGAATGAAAATCAATAGCATGGTCGTCATCAGCAGGGAAAGAAGATGCCGTACCTGCTTACCCGCTCTAAGCATGAACAATGTAGATATTATCCCTCCAATCAATAAAATATCAACAACCCAATAGCCCTGATGGAGCACCGGATTTTGAGTAAGTGTAATAACAGCCTGGTAGAAATAGATATCGCCCACCAGGAAAAGCAATAATATCAGGGAAAGTCTTTTAGCCATATAAATAAAACATGTAAATTAGTAGACGAACAACTAACAGGAATATTTTGGAAATCTGTCATCTTTTTGAACATAATTATGAATACCGACACTAAAATATGAGGCATGGACAATTCCAACACACATAATCGCATCGCAAAAATGACATTTGCCTCGGTCTATCCATTGTATGTTACAAAAGTGGAGAGGAAAGGCAGAACAAAAGAAGAATTGCACCAGATCATAGAATGGCTGACAGGCTTCGATAACAAGAAGCTGCAGGAGCTGATAGAAGAAAAGGTAACTTTTGACGCCTTCTTCCAGCGGGCATCGTTAAACCCCAATGTGCACCTCATAACAGGAGTAATCTGTGGGTACCGCGTGGAGGACATCGAAGATCCTTTGACGCAGCAGGTCAGGTATTTGGATAAGCTGGTGGATGAGCTGGCGAAGGGGCGGAAGATGGAGAAAATTTTGCGCGGATCGTGAGGTGTTCACGACAGAACTTCCCGGTTTTCGGCGTCTTACCAGGCCCAACCTGTTTTACAGCAACCGTTATTATCACTTTATTTTCTCAAAAATGTATTGTTCAATGACGGTATAATAAGAAAAATATACTCCTTTTTTCACCTCCTCTACTACTCTCGGGGAATTCAGAATCAGGTATCCTTTTTCGTCAATTCCGATTTGTGAAACCCCTGCACCTGCTTTGGCTAACTTATACATCATCATAAATCTCCTGTTTTCAATGCTATACTTAGCCGATATCATTTTTTTGAAAGCAGACTTTCCTGTTTCTTTAACATAAAGCTTGAAATGATTGTCCGAAATAACCGCAAAAGCTTCATCCTTACTTTGATCAGCCAAAAGAACGTCCGGAAGCCTGTAATATGTCTTCGTCGGAAGGTATACGGAGTCATTATATCGTATTGAACGAACATTCATCATTCGCCATGTCCCGATAAATTTCTTTGGGTCATCAACGATCGTTGTTGTGTCCAGCTGTGCGTGTGGAATGATTGAATTAGCTGTTACAGAAGTAACTACGCCATTTTGAGTAAAGCTCAGTGCAGCCTGGGTCTTTCTTAATGCGGGCGTAAGAAAATTATAGTAAATGTCAAAGTCGTTATCCCAATGAGGATATTCAAGTCGTGGTCTTGAAATTTTATAATTCAAAGGGAAATTAATACCTGTGTCTTTAGCGATTTTTGAAAGTTGCTCAAAGTCGTTGTCCTGAGCAGAAGTATCAACCGAAGCTGCTGTCAGAAATAGTACAGGCAGTGCTTTAATAAACTGATTCAGCATAGAGATAAGTCTTTACAATTGTGAATCGCGTTAAGTTCGTCGCAACGCAACAAGTTATTTCAATAGGTTGCACAATACCTAAAAATACCGAATATATTGCTTAGCTAAACTTTTCGAGCGTGTTAAAAACGTCTGGTACAAAAGCCGGGGTTGGATAAAAATAAAAATGGGCAAACCAGGATCAATTTCGATTTATCCCTTTTCGTGTCTTGGCCGTAAGACCTAAGTTCGTACGCTATAAGCATCTCCAACAGCGTATAAAGCATCTGCTATAGCTGATAGTAATGCTGTACAATCTTTAGTAAATGCTTTATTGTTTATTGCTTGATTTTCTTTCTGTTGCTCTTTTTTCACGATATCGCTTTTAAAATATTAGTCACTAACCTTTTAGTAACAACTAATAAAATGTAAGCAAATATGATCTAATATTGCCCCTGACTAGCAGAACAGATTTCAAATCCATAAAAAATGAACATTATCATATTTGGCGCAGGAAGTCCGGCCGGGCTTCTTGTGATAGGAAGATTATTGCCCAAAGTAACCACGTAGTAATATTTTAATGGACATTCTGGAGACGAATAAGCAGATCGCCAGCCAGGAAAAAGAAGTAGCATAAATGCAATTACTATAACCAAATAAAAGAATTTTTCAATATTAAATAAAAGAATATGACACCGGAAATTTTGAAAGCCAAAGAAGAATTAAGGAATTTAATAGATGCCTATGCATATCTGGGTGATGAAAAAAAGATATCTGAACAAATGCGGTTATTTACACCGGACGCTATATATAAGGTTTACATGAACGACTTTTTAGCAGCAAATGTTTCCGGAACAGGAAACCTGGAAAAAGAATTTAATGGACATGCCTCTCTGGTAAAAACCTATTTTACAATGAATGGACAGCATACAGTAAAAATAGATGGAGATACGGCGACAGGCGTTTCCTTTTCTCAAATCAAAATGATAAGAGAGTCTGAAGGGAAAAATATTATTACAGACTATAGTGTTAAATATGCTGACAGATATGTGTATCAAAGTGGAAAATGGTTAATAAAAGAACGTACAGGATATTTTATTATCGTAGAAGCAAGACCATTTAACAGTTAGGATTCCTACTCAATAAGAGTCACCATAGTCACCATAAGCACCCCGGCAAGATCAGGGAACCAGACCCAGGGGACGCTTCCAGAACACTAGAACATAAAATAACATTCCGAAAATGAAAAGATTTGACAACAAAGTTGCGGTCATCACAGGCGGCAACGGTGGTATCGGCCTTGCAGCTGCGAAACTTTTTATAGCGCATGGCGCTCATGTATATATTACCGGCCGCCGGCAGGAACAGTTGGATGATGCCGTTGCACAGATTGGATCTAATGTAACAGCGATAAAGGGTGACGTTTCAAATCTGACCGATCTGGATCACCTGATCTCGGAGGTGAAACACCGGAAATGTTTGATTTCTGCGGAGAGTATAATATCACAGCCGATGTTGAGATGATCAATATCCCAACAAATCAATGAAGCGTATGAGCGACTGCTAAAAGAAGATGTAAAATATCTATCCGGGTCCGGTCTGAATAAAAATAAAAATGGACAAATCAAGAGTAATCTCGATTTGTCCATTCAAGTGCCCAGAACTGGATTCGAACCAGCACACCCTTGCGGGCGCTGCGACCTGAACACAGTGCGTCTACCAATTTCGCCATCTGGGCAACTGATATTGTGTCAGGGCTGCAAATATAAGCAGCCATTTTATTTTTCCAAAATTTCACTGAAATATTTTTTCAGTCAACCACCGCAATTCCCCTGAAAACCAGCCCGATAAACAAATAACCCGCAAGCGTTGTTAAAATAACTATGACTTCCATCATCATCATACTCGTGCTTATTGCGCTCAACTTTTACTTCTCCATTGCGGAGATTGGTTTAATTTCGGTAGACAAATCCCTCCTCCAGCAGCAGGCAGACAACGGCAATAAAAAAGCCCTCAACGTTTTAAACCTGATCAAAGATCCGGATGAATTCCTCAGCGCCGTGCAGGTAGGCATCACGCTGGTAGGCATACTGGAAGGACTATACGGCGGCGATCTCATGGCCGCCTGGCTGGAACCGGTATTTGTTTCCTGGGGCCTGCACGAAAGCATGGCACACCTCGTGGCACTCATCGTAGGCGTAGGCGGCATCACTTACCTCACCATCGTTATCGGTGAACTGATCCCCAAAACCCTTGCCCTGCTAAACCCTCAAAAAGTATCTTACCTCATCACCCCCTCGATGATCCTCTTTTCAAAAGTTACCTATCCCTTTATCAAACTGCTTACAGCAAGCACCAAATTAATTCTCGGCCTCTTCTCCGTAGATACGATCCGTGAAGAGAAGTTAACGGAAAACGATCTGCGGAGCATGCTCACCACAGCTTATAAACAGGGACTCATAGACAAAGGAGAATTCACCCTGCATAAAAACCTGTTCTCTGCATACGACCTCACAGCCGAAAACATCATGACGCCCTCCAGCATGATCACCTATGTAAATAATGAAATGAGCAGGGAAGTAATAACGGAAACGATTAAACGTAGTATACACCGTACCTTCCCGGTAATCAGCAACAAAAGGGAAGTACTGGGCGCCCTGGGTGTAAAAGACTTCCTGCTTTATCCCGATAAACCGCTGGAAGCCTTCCTCAGCCCCGTTTCTTTCCTGTCGGTAAACCAGGCGGTGTATGATATCTTCCAGCAGCTACGCCGCGAAAATACCAATATGGGCGTGGTGATTAACGAGTACGGCGCCTGCGAAGGAATGATTTCCTATCATGATATTGTGTCCGGACTGCTGGGTGGCAGCCTGCCGGGATTCAATGCCACAGAGCGTTACCTCGTACAGCAGGAAGACAAAAGCTGGCTTACCTATGGCTATACACGACTAAGCTATATCCGCGAAACACTGAACTTTGAATGGCTCCGCGAATATGAAAAAGAAGACATTACTATCGCCGGCCTCCTCATCGATAAGCTAAAACATATCCCCGCGCCGGGCGAAAAAGTAATGCTCAACCAGGTAACCTTCGAAATAAAAAAAATGGATCATCACCGCATCGATGAAGTGGTGATCCGTACGCAAACGCTTGCGCAATAATACTTTTACTATAGTTTATGTACCATAACCTTTCTATCTTGACATAAACAACCTGATGGTTATGGTAAGAGAAACCTTCCTGCTTGGACTACTCGTTTTGCAGGGCTTTATTTCCACTGCACAAACACGAAAACCAAATATTATTTTTATTTATGCAGATGACCTGGGATATGCGGAAACCGGCCCTTACGGACAACAGAAAATAAAAACGCCTCATCTCGACCGCCTCTCTGCAGAAGGCATCCACTTTAACCAGTTTTATACCAGCACACCGGTATGCGCGCCTGCACGCTGTATGCTGCTCACCGGCCGTCATGGCGGACATTCGTATATCCGTGGGAACTATGAAATGGGCGGCTTCCCCGATTCACTGGAAGGCGGACAAATGCCTTTGCCGGAAGGTACCGTTACTATTGGCACTATGCTTCAAAAAGCAGGTTATACCACGGGCGCCATCGGCAAATGGGGACTGGGCATGCAATACAGCACCGGTGATCCTAACCGCCAGGGATTCGATTACTTCTACGGCTATCTCGATCAGAAGCAGTCGCACAGCTTCTACCCTACCCATCTCTGGGAAAACGGCAAAGCCGACAGTCTGCGTAATACCTTCATCAATGTACATCAGCCATTGTCGCCTGCCACGGCTACCGATGCCGATTTCGATTATTATAAAGGAAAGGATTATGCGATAGATGAAATGACGAAAAAAGCCACACAGTTTATCAGGAAAAATCAACAACGGCCCTTCTTTCTCTATCTCCCCTACACCATACCGCATGTGTCCCTCCAGGTACCCGACAGCGCGCTCCGGCAATACATCGGGCAGTTCAATGAAAAGCCCTACTACGGCCAGCAGGGATACAGCCCGCAGAAATACCCGCTGTCGGCCTACGCCGCCATGATCACTTACCTGGATTCACAGGTGGGCATTATCATGAACCTGGTAGCCAGCCTCGGGCTGGACAACAACACCATCATTATGTTTTCCAGCGATAACGGCACCACTTTTAACGGCGGTGTGGACGCTGCCTTCTTCAATAGCACCGGGGGCCTCAGAGGGCTTAAAATGGACCTTTACGAAGGTGGTATCCGCGAGCCTTTCATTGCCCGCTGGCCAGGAAAAATCCCGGCAGGAAAATCATCGGAGCTGCCAGCGGTTCAATACGACCTGATGGCCACCTTTGCGGCTATTGCAGGCACCCCCGCCCCACCGAACGATGGTATATCACTGCTGCCGGAAATGACCGGCAAACACGCTCAACAACCGGAAAGAAAATATCTCTATTTTGAATATCCCGAAAAGGGCGGCGCCATCGCCATCCGCATGGGAAAATGGAAAGCCATTAAAAACGGTCTGAAGAAAAATTCCGCCGCTCCGTGGGAACTGTACGACCTCAGTACCGATAAAGGAGAAGAACATGATGTGGCCGCTGCACACACCGCCATGCTGCCGGTATTCAACGACATTGTAAATAAAGAACACCGGAACGCACATATCAACGAATGGGAATTCATCCACCCAAAAACAAGCAAAACAAAATAAAAACTCCGCCGGGATTTTCAACGCTACTGAAAACCCCGGCGCCTCATTACTTGTTTTCCCACTTAAACCACTTCACCCCCAATACCACAAACACAATGGTATAGCCGGCAGCCGCCAGTAAAGCCCAGGTGGTATCCATGTTCCAGCTGGCAGGATCCAGGCTCGCCGCCAACACCTTTCTTACCACGCCGTATGGCGACCAGATCACCAGCAACCCTATCTTCTTTCCCAACACCCCAAACTCGCCAAACATGCCGATCATAATAAATATAAAGTAAACAAGACGGGTAGTAGAATTAACCGTATCCGGATTTTTGATGAGCCCTACAATGGCCTGCCCCATACCCAGGTACACAAAGCCGCCCAGCATCGCCATCAGCAAACCGGCGATATAACCTACCGGCGAAATATAGATATGATCCACAAAATAACCCACCACAAACACAAGGACCGTCATCAGTACGATCATCCCTATCTGCACAATCAAGCGGCTCATCATAATGGTCCATGCAGATACCGGCCCTACCCTCAAGCGCTGAAACACGCCCCTGTCGCGGTCGCGGGCAATACTGTTTGAATACCCCATCAACCCGATACTGGTAAGGCCGATCGTAATACAGGACGACAGCACAAACACGCCGCCCAGCTTATCCACCAATCCTTTCCACGACACTAAAATAACGAGCGACACCAACAACACCAGTCCAAACGAACGGCGGTTGCGCCACAGCGTTGTAAAATCGGCCCGCAGCAATGCGGCCATCACAGTCGTATTTTTTGGTACACTTGTTTCCATCCTGGTAGTAATTTGATCAGGAACGAACTGCCGTTCCGGTTAAACCGATAAACACATCTTCCAAAGTAACCTTCCCCTTCCTCACCACGCTCAGCACAGCCGGATCATCCCGGTGCTGCGCAATCAGCGCCTCCGGCGTATCTATGGCGATAATGCGGCCATGATCAATGATCGCAATACGGTCGCATACCGCTTCTGCTTCTTCCATCGAATGCGTGGTGAGTAATACCGCATGACCGTTGTTGCGGAAATGCTCCATCCTTTCCCATAACTGGCGCCGCGACTGCGGATCCAGCCCGGTAGTAGGTTCATCCAGCAATACCAGCTGCGGGTTATGAATAGTGGATATCACCAGCGATACCCGTTGTTGCTGCCCGCCGGAAAGCTGCGATATTTTTTTGCCGGATGCCTCCTCGAGGTTGATCTCTGCCAGCTTCTGTTTTACGGCAGCATCCTTTAAGTTTACGCCATAAATACTGGCAAACAACCGGATGATTTCGGAGATGGTCAGCTCCGGCTGAAAACTGGTAGCCTGTAACTGTACGCCCATATTGGCGCGGGCATGCAATGGTTGCTCCCTGATATCGAAACCCGCCACCGTAATACTCCCGGAAGCGGGATGCAGCAATCCCTCAATAGCGCTGAGGGTACTGGTTTTACCGGCCCCATTGGGTCCCAGCAAGCCAAAAATTTCGCCGGCATGCACTTCAAAGGAAACATCCTTTACGGCCTGGAAAGCCCCATACTGCACGTTTAGCTGGCTCACAGCCAGAACGGGAGCAGTTGCTTGTTGTTGATTGATCATCTGATCACATTTAGTTTAAACGGACGGTCGAAAATACAACAACCACGGGGATCGCCGCGGCTAAACCGGCGAATGCCACCGGAAAAGCGGTAAACGAAGGAGTTAAAACGGTGAAAGCCAACTGTCCGTTGGCGTATTTGCGTCGGCCCGTAAAAAAAGTGTGGGAAAACCAGGCTCTATAAAGTAACCAGTTGTCTGCGTAAAGCTTCCAGCACCATCCCTGTACGGCTTTGCACGTTTAACTTATTAAACAATATTTCGCGGTAACCATCCACCGTTCTTTCAGTAACGTTCATTTTAGCGGCAATGGCTTTATAGGTAAGATCACTGCAGGCCAGGTGGAGAAACTCCCGTTCCCGCTCCGTGAGCGTTTGCTTTTGTTCTGACTGCAGCAGCAACCGGCGGTAGTTAACATTGGAGGCATCGTTGTTATACTGACCGGTGGTATAAATTTCCGTTAATGCTTTTTCCAGTTCTGTGGGATGGATATCTTTCAGGAGATAGGCACAGCAACCGGCCTTCAGCATTTCTATGATCGTGGCGTCATTGTCTTTCATCGACAACGCTACTACTTTTACCGTGGGATATAATTTCAGTACTGCCTCGGTGGCCCTGGCGCCATCCATTACCGGCATATTTACATCCAGCAACAGGATGTCGGGCAATGCAGGCAGTTGTGCCAGTTTATCCAGCATCTCCCTGCCGTTCATGGCTTCCGCCACAATATGAAAGCCGGCGAAGCCGCTCACCAGTAAACTAAGTGACTTCAGGAACAACTGGTGGTCATCTGCAATACCTATGTTGATCTTCATAAACAAAAATTATTCAAGGGGTAATGTTATCAATACTGCGGTACCGCCGGCGGTAGTCACCTCCCAGCGGATATCGCCTCCAAGTAAAGTGGTGCGGTGCTGCATATTCCGGATGCCCATACCAATAGCCGACATTCCTGCTTTATCAAATCCGGAGCCATCATCTGCGATAATGAGGATCAACTGTTGGTTTGCCGTTCTGATACTGATGTCAATTACCTGCGGACGGGCATGTTTTATACAGTTCTGCATGGCTTCCTGGATAATCCGGAACAGGATGATCTGAGGCTCTGCCTGTAACGGCAGCACCGTTAGTTCATGGGTAAACTTTACGCTGATGGCCCTGCTGGAATTAATCCTGTCTACCTCCGCCTTCAGGTTTTCTATCAGGCTGAACTGGTCCAGCCACTGGCGGCTGAACGACTTGGAAAGCGCCCGCAGATGCTGAATAGCGGTACTCAGGGTATCTTCTGCAATTTGCAGGGTATCGGGGATTTCCTTCATGCTCCTTTGGGTAACATTGATCAGGAGCTTGGTACTGCTTAGCAATTGGCCGATATCGTCATGCAGCTCCTGTCCGAGGTGGGCAAAGGCTTCTTCCTGCATTTCAATCTGGGACCACATTAGTTGTTTGTCGTAATCTTCTTTCATTAACTTAAGCTGATGTAAGTATGCATCCTGCTTCTTCTTATAACTTATTACCGCTGCCACTACCACCAGTCCCATGATGGTAACCAGCAACGAAATAAAAATCACAGCTACAAAGAGATCCTGTTTGACCGGAAGCATACGACGCCTTTTATCAGCATAATATACAACAGGTAATTGGATAATGAGTTCAACACCGCGAAAAAATGCCTGGCCCTGGTGGTATCGTTTTCCAGTAACAGGTTATAAAAGGCATTTACACTCACCGAAGCCGCGAAATAAATAAAGAAGGCAAGGGTTAACCAAAAAACAGGGTGCCGGAATATAGACGCTTCACTATCCGGGGTTATTGAAAAAAAGGATAAAAGGCACCAGCAAATAACCAGGAAGCTCTCTATCGTGATGTTGATACCCGGAAAGGCACGCCACCCGCCCAATACAAAGCTGTAGAAAAGAGACACCATGCAAAACACAAAAATGGAAATACCCATCAGTAAGCGCCAGCGGTAATCCCTGATCCCCGATCGGAGAATAATTGTAATCAGACTATATTCCAGCACCACAAAAAAATGATACACTATAAAAAAACCTAAACCTTCTGTGCCGATCAATTCTACTATCACTTCGGTAATAATAGATACGCCGAGCAATACGCACAGCAACTTTACTTCCCTGTGCTCCAGGTGAAATAAGCTAATAATAAAACAGGCTATCAATAAAGCATAATATGCGTACACCCAACCGTTCATCGGCGCAAAAAATTTTGATTCGGGTTAACTAAATATCAGATCCAGATCTACCGTAGCTAACGGTGATCCATGACCTTTCAGCAATTCAAATAATTCTCTTAACGGAGGATCCGGAACCGGCGTTCCATTACCTCTCTCCTCTATTTTCGGATCGCCGCCGGCATGCACCATATCGTTGGCAGTGGCTTTCTGCAGCAACTGCGCATACCCGACCTGGCTCCTGTCGAAAGTTAATCCCTCAGCTACCAGGCTGAGCTTTTCGTTGGGCTCCGGAATCGCAAAATGAAAACGTACGTATTCGCAACCTTCCTGGCTGAGAATACGTAAAAGAGAAGCTTTACTGAAATCCACGGAGTATGAACCCTGAAATAAAGGAATCAGTCCCGGATTAGCAATTAAAAATTTGTAGAAGTTATTCAGCATACCAAAATATGCCGCAACAGTAATAGGCATTCCATAGGTCACGGCCTGGTCCTCGGTAAAGGGCATGCGGTAATCCAGCTGTTCAGTTATAGGATTCAGGTAGCCCTGGTCGTTACAACCATAGCCTGCAAGGGACATTTGATCACTCATGTTAGGTCAGTTTAGTGGAAACAAATATTTGACTTTTTGTTCATGACTGATACCGGGAAAATCCCCGGTAATGTATTTTACTGCTTTCCACCTGCAGCCGTCCTCTTTTTTACAACTTGAGCAAACCCAGCTTGTGAAGGGTGTTTACCGGTTTGTTGTCCCAAAACAATTCAAAATCATCCAGCCCTGCCGCCTCATAGCTGTCTTTCACTTCCTGCAGCGTATATGTTTTAGCGTTAGCCACGGCCAGCTGTTGCAGCATCTGCGTAAGCCATGCTCCCTGGGGAGGTTGCACGCTGATATTTACTTTCTCTTTTTTGCCCTGGAAAGTTAAGGAAGACATTTCCCAGGTACTCCCCTTCTTTGACTTGGTAATAATTTCCATCGCCGGCTGTTTGCCCAGGTACACTACTTTCGACGTGGGCTTCACCGTGCCCGCTTCTTCCTCCATCAGCGCGGTAGTGATGAAATCGGGATGCACCGTGGTTTTCGGCACTTTGAAGTCGAACCATTTAGACAACGGGTAATCCAGGCAGGCGCCATGCATAAAGTTCAGCAGCGACTTCTTCAAGCCATAGCTGAAAGTTTCATGGTCCGCACCTGTAGGATCGATATGCATAATATCATTATTGGCAAAGGCGCCGATTTCGTCTGTTTCTTTTTGTACGCTGAATTTCGCGGGCTCCAGCCCTACCGGGCTGTGGGCCGTCATGGTAAACTGGTGCCAGAAAGCCGACTGCAGTATCCCCGCCTGGAACATCTGCCGCACCATTTCCAGCGCATCAATGGTTTCCTGCGCTGTTTGCGTAGGGAATCCGTACATCAGGTAGGCATGCACCATAATACCCGCTTCTGTGAAATGACGGTTTACACGCGCCACCTGGGCCACAGTAATACCTTTCTGGATCAGCCCCAGCAAACGGTCGGAAGCTACCTCCAGGCCGCCGGAAACAGCAATACAACCCGATGCTTTCAGCAACAGGCAAAGGTCACGGGTAAAGCTCTTTTCAAAACGGATGTTCGTCCACCAGCTAACAGTGAGCTTACGGCGGATGATTTCCAGCGCCAGCGCCCGCATCAGCGCAGGTGGCGCGGCTTCATCTACAAAGTGGAAACCGTTTTGCCCGGTTTGCGCAATGATGGTTTCCATCCGGTCGCATAGCAGCGAGGCCGTAATGGGTTCATATATCTTTATATAATCAAGAGAAATATCACAGAAGGTACATTTACCCCAATAGCAGCCATGCGCCATGGTGAGCTTATTCCAGCGCCCATCGCTCCAGAGGCTGTGCATCGGATTTACCACTTCAATAGCGGAAATGTATTTGTCCAGCAGGAGGTTGCTGTAGTCCGGCGTACCCAGCTGGGCCTGTTTATAATCGTGCGTGGCTTTGCTGTTCACATAGGTCACTTTGTCTTCTGTGAGCAGGAAAGTACGCTTCAGCTCTTCCGCTGTTTTCTTGCCTTCGAGAAACAACAGCAAGTTTTCCAGGGGCGCTTCTCCGTCGTCGAGCGTGATAAAGTCCACGAATTCAAATACGCGCGCATCCGCCAGCGAGCGCAGCTCGGTATTAGGGAACCCGCCGCCCATCGCTACTTTTACAGCCGGATAATGTTGTTTGATCCATTGTCCGCAGCGCAATGCGGCATACAGGTTACCGGGAAAAGGCACAGAAATCGCTACCATAGCTGGTTGTACCTGTTGCATATGCAGCGCCAGGAGATCGGTCAGGATGGTATCTATATAAGTATATTCCGCCTGTAATGCGGCGTATAGTTCATCAAAGCTGTTGGCGGAGCGGCTCAGGCGTTCTGCATAGCGGCTGAAACCAAAATGCGGGTCCACACATTCCATGATCAGATCCGACAGATCTTCCAGGTACATGGTGGCCAGGTGTTTCGCTTTATCCTGCGTGCCCATGGAGCCAAAGGCCCAGTTCAGGTCGTCCAGCTGCGCAAATCTCGAAGCTTCCGGCAGGTAATCCCGCTTACAGATGAGATGTGCCAGCGTGGGATTCTTTCCCTGTAAAAATAAAATAACCGCGTCGATGGTTTGTATGTAATCCTCCTGCAACACCAGCATCCGTGCAATATTCTCCGAAGCCGCCACCGGCGGGGCCACAGCAATATGTGCAAACAACCGCTCCAGGCCCTGTTTTGAAAACAAACGGAGCGTTACCTCAATACCCAGGTCCGACTGGAAGGAAGTAATATGCTTTGTATTCAGAAATCCTTTCAGATAAGCAGTGGCCGGGTACGGCGTGTTCAGCTGGGTAAATGGTGGCGTTATTAAAAAAACGGAATTACTCAAGTCAGGTTATTTAAAACGCAAATTTAGTTCTTTTTTAAGGAGAAACGATACGGATGCCTTAAGAGTAGGATGCAGCGGGCCTTTCCTATTAGTCTACAAAATTTATAGACTTTTATTTGGAAATAATAAAAGACCCCTTTATCTTTGTTTCACCACCAGTTTTATTTCGTAGCATACCTCGTCGCCCCACCAGGACCGGCAACGTCTTGCATTGTTCAACCAATAATATACAAACATGAAAACGCATAAGCACCTATTTCTAACCGGCCTGATGGTGGCAGGATTATTTGGCAACAGTACCTTTGCCGCCCCTAAAAAACCATTCGTAAAACAAGGCATCTGGAGAGGCGTGTTTACCCTCAGCGAATCGCAGGTCCCTTTTAACTTTGAGCTGAAAGGAAAAGACCCCGAACACGCAGTGTTTACGCTGATCAACGGTTCCCGCCGCGACGACTTCCACGTGCAGCGCATTGGCAACGACTCTTTATTTATAAAGATGAATACCTATGATGCCGCACTCGTCGCCAAAATTGAATCAGACGGTAAGATCACCGGCGAATACCGCAGCCTGGTACCCAACTTCCGCGGTAATGCCCTGCCCTTTACAGCGGAACACGGACAAACCTACCGTTTCGCGGAACCTGGTACAGAAACCGCTCCCACCTACGATATCAGTGGTAAATGGGACCTGAAAATTTATAGTAAGGAACCTACTCCCAACCGGATCGGGTTACTGAAACAAAACGGTAATAAACTCACCGGTGTAGTAATGTCGGTAGTGGGCGACAGCCGCGAGCTGGAAGGCACTGTTCACGGCGATGAATTTGAATTATCCGGCTTCACCGGCCCCAGTCCCATCTACATCAAAGGAAAAGTAAATGATGATAAATCCCTCACCGGGGAAATCAGCCTGGGCATCTACAATAACATCAAATTTGACGGAGAAAAAAATGCTGCCGCCGAATTACCGGATCCCTACAAACTTACTTTCCTGAAAGAAGGGTATAAAAAACTGGACTTCACCCTGCCGGACCTCAATGGTAACAACGTTTCCCTGAGCGACGACAAATACAAAGGCAAAGTAGTGATCGTGGAAATCATCGGTACCTGGTGCCCTAACTGCACGGATCAGACTTCCTTCCTCTCACCGTGGTACAATAAAAACAAAGACCGCGGCGTAGAAGCAATCGCCATCGGCTTTGAACAGAAAGATGACCTGGAATATGCAAAATATACCCTGGGTAAACTGAAAGAAAAATACAACATACAATATGATATTCTTTTTGGTGGCATTGCTGATAAGAAAGTGGCATCAGAGAAGCTGCCAGCGCTCAACCGCATGATGGCCTTCCCTACCACTATTATAATAGACCGTAAAGGCGAAGTAAGACAAATACATACCGGCTATACCGGAGAGGTTACAGGCCAGTATTACAAGGATTATGTGGCCAAATGGAACCAGGACCTGGATGCTTTAATCGCTGAAAAGTAATTTTAACATTTAATTTCCGGATCCCGTAAACGCTAATCCGCCCGTCACCCTTAAATTGCACCAAATTTAAACACACAACATATATGCAACGATTAGCATCATTATTCTTTATTGGAGGATCTATCTTCCTGATGTCTTTCACCACACCTGCTACTGTCAACAAAGGAGAAAAACCAACCAAAGCTGCTTCCGCCAGGAAAGCAACTGTTTTCCAGGTAGACATTAAAGAAAGCAAGTTAAACTGGACAGGTAAAAAAGTAACCGGACAACACGAGGGTACTATCAATATTGCCGACGGCAAACTGGAAGTAGAAAGCAACGTACTGAAAGGTGGCAGCTTTTCACTGGATACCCGCAGCATCGCAGTAACCGATATCAAAGATGCCGGTGGCAATGCTAAATTACTGGGCCACCTGAAAAGCGAAGACTTCTTCGCCGTGGAAAAATTCCCGGCAGCCACTTTTGTAACTACCAGCGTCACTTCCAAAGGCGGCGGTAACTACGAAGTAACCGGTAACTTAACCATCAAAGGCATCACCAACCCGGTAACCTTCCCCGCAACTGTAACGGTTGCAGGCAGCAAACTCACAGCCAAAGCAGCTATTAAAGTGGATCGTACCAAATACAATATTAAATACGGTTCCAAAAGCTTCTTTGAAGGCATCGGCGATAAAGCCATCTATGATGACTTTGACCTGGATGTAACACTGGTAGCCGCTGCCAAATAATTCGTTCTTGTTTTTACTACCCCATTATATAATTCCTGGGGAGCACGGGCACTCCCGCCCATGCTCCCGGGAATGCCAATAACCATTTCTTTTTACAGCCTCCTTACAGCAACACCTTTTTTTATTCATCAACCAATTACTTTTTTGGCAACCCGCATGTTGCTGCCGGGCATTTCATGCCATCTATAACTTTTACCACCATGAAGCTGAGAAAAATGATATTCATTTTACTGGGTATGCTATGTGCCGTTACTATCGTAGCCGGGTTTAATATCACAGATCCGCCTACCAAAGCCCAACTTGGAGAAAAACTATTCTTTGATCCGTTGCTGTCGAAAGACCGCAGCATCAGCTGTGCTTCCTGCCATATCCCTCAATTTGGATTTGCAGATACCCTCGCCTTCAGCAACGGTATTCATCATACACCTACCAAAAGAAACACACCCGGCATCACCAATCTCTCCGGCCGCCCCAACTTCTTCTGGGACGGGCGCGCCGCTTCCCTGGAAGACCAGGCGCTGCAACCTATCATCAACCCGGATGAAATGGGACTGCCCATTGAAGAAGCCGTACAACGCCTGAACAACGATGAAAGCTACCGGCGCTACTTCCAGCAACTGTTTAACAGTCCACCTACCAGCAAAAACCTGCTGCAGGCCATCGCCGCTTTTGAACGCACGCTGGAAACCGCCAACAGTCCGTACGACCGGTACATCGCCGGTGACGATAACGCACTAACGCCTTCGGCTATACGCGGTCGCCTGCTTTTTATCGGTAAAGCCAATTGCAATAATTGTCATTCGGGAGAAGATTTTACGGCAGACCGCTTTAAAAATATCGGTCTTTATAACGGAACTACCCTTACAGATGCCGGCCGCTTTGAAGCAACGAAAGACAGCTCCCACCGCGGCTTCTTCAAAGTACCAGGACTACGCAATGTAGCCGTTACCGCTCCGTATATGCATAACGGTATGTTCAAAACACTGAAAGAAGTAATTGCCTATTACAATGAACCCAACAACATTGTACATGATGGCATCAACCGGGATTTGTCGCTCAGCAAACCACTGAACCTTAGCAAAGAAGAGATGGAAGACCTCGAAGCCTTCCTGGTAGCGCTTACAGACGACCGATTCAAATTATCACATCATTAACCATAAAAATCAACCAGGGCATGAAAAAAATTATACTGCCGGTCATCTCCCCCCTGCTGCTGTTCTCAGCAACACTTACAGCACAGGATAAACATCTCACCGATACCACCAGCCAGCTGGGCGAAGTACAAATTGTAGGCAGCCGCAGCGCCAACCGTACCAAGTTGAATTCGCCGGTACCGGTAGATATCATCGATATTAAATCACTCCAGGAGGCAGCGCCACAAACCAGCATCACACAGTTGCTGCAATATGTGTCGCCCTCCTTTCACTCCGTAAACGGCTCCAATGCCGGCGATGCCGGATCGGCCCTCAGCCTTGCACAATTAAAGGGCCTGGGCGTGGATCAGCTGCTGGTACTGGTAAATGGTAAACGACGTCATAAAAGCTCCAATGTTAACTGGGGCGGCCTCGGCAACGGCGCCACCGGATACGACCTTAACTCCATCCCAGCCGGCGCTATTGAGCGCATTGAAATACTACGCGACGGCGCCGCCGCACAATACGGCTCCGATGCCATCGCCGGCGTTATCAATATCGTACTGAAAAAACAAACCAACGATGTGATCGTGAGTACCACCGGCAGCATCCGCCGCCGCGGTGATGGCGCCAGTACCCGCACCAATATCAACTACGGCCTCAAAATAGGCGACCGTGGCGGCTACCTCAACGCCACCGCCGAATTCGCCACACAAGCCGTTTCCCTCCAACCCGGCCGCGATGATGCCGGACTATACAACGGTCCCATTTACGGCGGCGGCGCCAATACCCGCGGGTATGATAACATCTACACCAAAGAAATAGACGATGCCATCCTCGCCAGCCGTGGCATCGACCGCCACTTCTTCGATCAGCGCGGCGGAGGTTCCAACAAAGCTAAAGACGCACTCCTGTTTTTTAATACAGCCATTCCCGTTAGTGACCATGCGGAAGTGTACGCATTTGGGGGGATCAGTCACCGCAACTCCCAATTCACGGCGGTATACCGTCTCCCCGGCTGGACGGAACGCAACAACACCAGCCTTTACCCGGATGGTTTCCTCCCTGCCATGGATAACAGCATCACCGATAAATCCATTGCCATCGGCCTGAAAGCCAAAGCAGGCGAATGGAACCTCGATATCTCAAATGTATTTGGCAAAAATGATTTCGGCAATGTGATCAGCAATTCACTCAACGCCAGCCTGGGACTGAAAAGCCCCACCACCTTCGACGCAGGTAAATACAACGCCTCGCAGAACACCGCCAGCCTGGATATCAGCCGGTACTTCACCTCCGTATTGCATGGCCTCAATGTGGCATTCGGCGCACAATACCGTACCGAAACCTACCAGATCATCGCCGGCGAAGAAGCCTCCTACAGCAAAGCAGACCTGCGCCCCATCTACTCGGTAGATACTTCCGTGAATGGGGTTCCTTACCTCGCCGACGGCGGCCTTCTAGCACTCAATGGCCTCTCGCCCGGGTCACAGATCCATGCAGGGTTCCGGCCTTCCAATGAAGTGAATGTCAGTCGCGCTATCGTGGCCGGCTATGCCGATGTGGAACTCAATGTCACCGAAAAATGGCTGGTGTCTGCCGCGGTACGTGCGGAAAACTTCTCCGACTTTGGCAATGTTACCACCGGCAAAATAGCCACCCGGTATAGCTTTGCACCCTGGCTTGGCATCCGCGGTTCTGCCAATACCGGCTTCCGCGCACCCGATCTCGCGCAGTTCTATTATACCGAAACCTCCACCAGTTTCCAGCAGGGCCGCGCCATCGACCAGGTAACTGCCTCCAATAAAAATGCAGCTACCAGGGCGCTGGGCATCCCTTCCCTTACACCGGAAAAAAGTACAGGGTACACCGCGGGTATCACCTCGCAACCCGCCCGGAATGTAGAACTAAGTGTAGATGCCTATCTTGTGGATATAAAAAACCGGGTAGGCAACACCGGTAACTTCTCCGCTACCGATCCCAATCTCCCCGCAGATGTAAGAGCATTGCTCCTGCAAACAGGTACCACACAGGCGAAGTTTTTCTACAACGCTTTCAGTACCCGCACAAAAGGAATTGAATTCACGGGCAGTTACAAAATACCGTTACACCGGAATAGCCTGCAACTGCTGGCTGGCGGCAACTTTGTAAAAAATGAAGTAACGTCTGTAAATACGCCTAAAGGACTGGTACAATATAAATATGTCATCTTCAGTGAATCAGAAAAAGCGAGGGTAACTACCAATATCCCGCAACAGAAAATAACGTTACAGGCTATACTGAATACACCCCGCTTTACATTCCTCGCGCGCACCATTTATTTTGGATCCGTTACCACCGCCTCTGCCCTCAATGCTAATTTCCCGCGGCCCGACTACTACTTCCAGGAGCTGAAACCCATCTGGGTAACCGACTTCTCCGTAGGATACCGTATCAGCAAAGCCATACAGGTAACTGCCGGCGTAAACAATGCCTTCAATGTATTGGGCGATTACTCCGATAAAGCAATAGCTGGATTGCGCAATCCATCAGTAGTAGGTATTCAGAACGGCAGCGCAGGCATCCAACCGTTTGTGAGACTATACGCCCGTTTCTAATCCTTAAAAAATGTAATCATGAAAAATAATACCCTCTTCCTTCTGAGCAGCTTTACCCTGGTGGCTTTCAGCGCCTGCAATAAAACGGATTACCTTGATGTAAACGCCGGCGAGCGGCCTCCTCTTTCAGCTAATATCCGTTTTGTAAACGCCCGCATCCCCGCTACCGGCATCCAATTCTGGACGTTTACACAAAAAGTAACAACAGATGCGGTGCTTCCCGGCGCAGCATCCCCTTATGTATCTACTACTTTCGGAAATGTACAGATCAATTTCACCGAAGGCAGCGGCACGGCCTATAAAGCCTCCCGGCAGTTTGGCAACAGCGCCACGTATTCTGCCACCGGCGGTCCTAACGGTCCTATTGCCGGATACTACCATACTGTATTTGCTGCATCCACTAAGTACAATGCGGGAAAAGATACCCTGCTCCTTTTCTACGACGATCTCTCTGCTCCGGCTGCAGGCAAGGCAAAGCTCCGCTTTGTTCACCTCGCGCAGGGCATTGCCGGCGTAAGCGTACGGTTAAAACAAAATGATACGGAAACGCCGCTCTTTACCGCTATCCCTTATGGAAGTGCCGGCGGTAGCAATCTCCAGGGCGCTGCATACGACAGCGCGCCATTCACTAACGTAAACGCAGGTACGATTTCATTGATCGTCAGCGCCGGCGAAAATGCGGCGCCTGTTGCTATTGATCAGCAGGCACTCTCCAATATCACGCTGGAAGCAGGAAAAATTTACACCGTGTTCATCCGGGCCGACAGTAAAGGCATAGTGAGTGCAGGCATACTCTCCACTACAAGTTTGTAACCTGCAATAAAAAAGCTGCCTCAAAATTCCTTTTGAGACAGCTTTTTTGTTATTGAAACATACTCTTTTAGTTCCTGGAAAAAAAAGTTTTTTGCAGATAACTTTCCAATGAAGCCGGTTTCCTGCCCAATAACTTTTCCAATTCGCTGCCTGGCAGATTAAACTCATTCTTCTTAATCGCCTCTGCAAAGCCAGACATAACACCAATATACTCCTGTGGCACACCTGCTTTCGTTAAGGTGTCTGTATACGCATCTTTCGGAGCGTCAATATAAGCTACCTGCTTATCAGCCAGTTTAGATAATAATTGCGCAATATCAGCAAACGAATAAGTAATATCGGACGCAATGGTATATTCTTTATTATCGTGTCCTGTTCCGGTAAGCACATTAGCCGCAGCTTCTGCCATGTCTAACCTGGAGGCATAGGGTACCCTGCCCTCTCCACCCGGAATGAAAACACCGGTTTCCACTACCTTTTCTCCAAGAAACATAGGCAATACATCTGCGTACAGATTGTTGTTTAGAAGAGTATATGTTAATCCGGATGTTTTAAGGTAATTGGCGGTAGCGATGTGTGAATCTACTATCAGGGGAATAACGCTGGTGGTGGCGGCATTGGTAGCAACGCTGGTATAAATAATATGTTTCACACCTGCTTCCTTAGCGGCATTGATCACATTGATCTGCTGACCGGCACGATCACTGTGATCACTGGAAGATACCAGTAACACCTTATCAACGCCCTTAAAAGCCGGTACTAAAGACGGATAATCGTGATAGTTGCCCACTCTGATGCTAATGCCTTTTTCTTTTAATCCACTGGCTTTTGCTTCGTCTCTTACTAATGCCGCAACCTGGTTAGCGGGAACTTTCTGCAGCAGAAAATCGATAACTGCTCCTCCGAAATGGCCTGTGGCTCCTGTTACAAGAATCATAATGATAAGTTATTTAATTTTAAATAATACCCCTGTATAACTATCTTTACGTACTAATCGTACGTTAGTTACCTTTGGTAAGTCAAAAGTATTAAACAATTGATTATCAAACAATAAGGTACTCACAGGTGTGCCAATTACCTCCGGGTAAGTAATATTAAAAATCAATCTGTTGACATGATAGAAGATTATAAAAAATTTGATAAATCCATCCCTTGTCCTGTCAGAACATTGATGGATCGCATTGGTGACAAATGGGTGGTACTCGTAATCAGTACCCTTGGAGAGAAAGGAACCATGCGTTTTAACCAATTGCATGAAATGATTGGAGACATCTCACAAAAGATGTTGACCGTAACGCTTAAAAAGCTGCAGGAAGATGGATTGGTATCCCGTAAAATGTACCAGGAAATCCCTCCCAGGGTTGAATACACATTAACGGCTATGGGCGAAAGCCTTTTACCACATATTACAGGCCTTGAACAATGGGCTGTCGCTAATATGAGTGGTATTCAACAATGCAGGCAAGAGTATTTGTCCGCTAAATAATAATATCAGAAGCTCACCTTGCCACCTACCGTTATCCAGCGACCGGGCATAGGCACTGCGCCGGCTTCCACATACGTTACGTCCAGCAGGTTATTGGCATCTGCATAGATCTGGTAACGGGGTTGCCTATACGCAATACGCGCATCCACCAGGGTATAGTCTTTATAATTTACCCGCATGCAGTAACGCGCGGCAGCGGAAACGCTGAAGTGACGCGCAATATCCGTACGTACATTGGCGGTAAACTGGTGCCGCAGGCTTTCAATTACATACCGCGAAATCTTTGTCGTGATGGCATCCCCCTTGAAGGATGGGGAAAGATAGTTGTAACCGGCATTTACGCCAAAGCTGTTAAACAGCGAACCACCGGCGAAAATAGTGTTGTAGCCACTGTTAAGCGAAAAGCCTGTCATATCTGCCCGCTGGAAATTCTGCGGTTGCCAGGGAACCTTTGCCGGGTCGGCGCCACCGGCCGTATCCTTTACAAAGTCAATAAAATTGCTGACCTGCCTGTAAAACACGGATCCCGAAAAAGAGAACTTACCACTGAACTTCCGTATACCCGCTTCTGCAAAAGCTGCTTTCTCCGGTCCCAGCTTTTCATTCCCGATAATGCCGCCGCCTTTGTAATAAAGATCGGTATAAGTGGGCAGTCGTTGGGCCGTGCCTGCATTGGCAAACAGTTTTATGTCGGGTGTAATATTAAAGCCTACATCTGCTCCGGGGAAAAACTGCCAGCCATAAACCGTGTTATAATTGAGATAACCGCCTACGGTAAAACTAAAGCGGCGGTCGGCCACCGACTTGTACTCGCCGAACAGACCCAGGTTGGTTCTGTCGTGGTTACCAAGATTAGAGCTTTTAATATGCTCATAACGCCCTTCCACACCGGCGCCAAAGGTACCGATAGCGGTGCGGAACATATTATTCAGCTCTGCATCAAATACGTGGGTATTATGAAGATTACGGTATTTATCAGGTTTTATGTAGATGTAATCATCTTTGGTGTACCGGTAGCTCACCCTGGGCGTCATTACCCAGTTGGGATTGATCCGGGAAGTATTGCTTACGGCGGCAAAGAGGGTTTTCACCGTTTCTTCTGAATTCAGATCGCCGGGTGACGCATAAAAGCCATTAGCGCCGTAGCCATTATTTACAAAACCAGCCATTACGTTGTACTGGTGCAGGGTATCACGGTTAAAGGCCGCCTGGTAAAATGCGCGGTAGTTGTCGTACGCCGTATTATAGCGGTATCCATTGCCCTGGTTGCGGCTGGCGGAGAGCGACTGGCTCACGCCGTTCTTTACCAGTGCGCCGGTAGCTCCAACGCTGTAAGCGCCGTAAGGGTTGTTGTTTTCGTTCTTTTTAAAGCTGCTGCCTACGCTGCCGCTAACGGTAGCGCCGCTTTGGGTGGCTTTGCGGGTAACGATATTGATAGCGCCGTTCAGTGCGTTGATCCCGTAAATACGGGCAGCAGCGCCCCTCAGCACCTCTATATGGTCCACATCTGCCAGGGATACCGGCAGGTTCATGATGTTATGCCCCGTTTGCGGGTCGGTTATTTTTACGCCGTTCAGCAATACCAGGGTCTGATCAAAAGTACCGCCGTCGATCCCGATATCCGCCTGGATGCCGCCCGGGCCGCGTTGCCGCACATCCAGTCCCGGTACATAAGCCAACACCTCTGTAATGGACGACACCGGCATGGCTTCTATCTGCCGGCGGGTGATGATGGTAATGTTACGGTTCACCGCCTTTACAGGCGCTGCCAGCCTGTTTTCCTGTACAATCACTTCATCGAGGTGATGAGTGGTAAGGGCGGAGTCTGCCCGCTGCTGCGCCGTGGCGCTGCCACAGAGGCCCAGGAACAGGGATATCAGTAATTTGTTATTCGGCACTGCTACACGCATCTTTTAAAAATCGTTGCTAAAAGAGCGCAAAAGTACGTATTAAATCATTTATCCAATCATGAAACGGCTTTCCGGGAGCTCAGCCAGGTGTCGCGGTCCATCTCAAACCTCACCTCACCGTTTTTCATCAGCCCTGCATTTTTCCAGCCGCTGCGGGTGTAAAACCGTTCAGCCCTTGTACCAGGCGCCGTTCCCAGCCACAACGAAGTTTGATATACCGCAAAGTACCAGTCGAGCATCAGCCGCTGCAACTCCCGGCCAATCCCCGCCGCTTCCGTTTGCGGGTCCACAAACAACGCCCAGATGTTATGCCGGTGCGTATCCACAATGGCAAAGCCCACAATAACCCCGGCGGATTCACATAGCCATCCCCTGCCATCGGTGGTGAGATATTGTATGTAATCTGCGGTAGTAACCAGGTCCGGATTATTGAGCACATTTTCTTTTACGGCGGCACGTACCCGCTGCAAACCGGGAATATCTGCAATAGTTGCTTCTCTGAAAATCATATACAGGGATTAAGGGATTACGCTGACGCATACACGTAATTGTCAGCCAAAAATAATTTCATCACGTGAAATATATTAACCCCGGTAAGATACATTTATCTACACAAAAAATCTTTAATTTTGTAGTGCTATGTTACCAGATAATAACAGGAAAGCAAAGATCATCAAATGGATCAAAAAGCTCGGCTTCTGGGGCTTTCTTTTCTTTCTTATAAAAGGATTATTATGGCTGGCCCTGGGCTACTGGGGCGCTTCTTTGTTCCGTTAAAAACGGAACACCCCCTCTATCACTGTTACCGCCTCTCCCTTCAGCAATACCCGGTTACCCTGCAGTATTACTTTCAGTTCGCCGCCCCGCTGTGATGCCTGGTAAGCGAAGAATTCACTTTTATGCAAACGCGGTGCCCAATACGACGCTAAGCTGCAATGTGCTGAACCCGTTACCGGATCTTCATCAATGCCCACCGGCGTGGCAAAATAACGGGAAATAAAATCGTAAGGCGATCCTTCTCCGCCCCTTCCGGTAACTACCAGGCGGTAAGGCGCCAGCAGGTTCCTGTCGGGCACAAAATCAGCTACCGCGGCTCCCGATTTCAACTCCACGATGTAACGGTCCACACTAAATTCCACATTGGCCACTTCCCCTTTAAACAACGGACGCAGTTCTTCCGGCAGCGTGGCGGGCTCACAAGCCCTCGCCGGGAAGTCGAGCGTTATCCATCCGTTTTGCCGGCTGGCGGTGAGCAAACCGCTCAGCGTAGTAAAAGAAATGGTTTCATCCGGGGCCACCAGCCCGGTTTCCCATAATACATGCGCACTGGCCAGCGTGGCATGCCCGCAAAGCACCATTTCCACCAGCGGCGTAAACCACCGCAGGCGGTAACCATTGTCCACCGGCAATAAAAAGGCCGTTTCCGCGAGGTTGTTTTCCGCGGCAATGGCCTTCAGTACTTCATCGTCCGGCATTTGCCCCAGGAGGCATACGCCTGCCTGATTTCCTTTAAAAGGCTGCCTGGTAAAGGCATCTACCTGAAAAAATCTTACTTCCATACGTTACTGCAATTTGTAACACAAAAATGCAGCGATTTATTTTCCGAAAACAGATGCAATTCTGCTCATTTCGACCATATCAGATGTAAAAAGGCTCCGTGCAACACCTGCACGGAGCCTTTAATACTACATTATCTTGATGACCTTACTTTTTAGGAGGAAGGGCAAAAGCCACGGCTTCATGCTCAAAATGACCTTTGTGAGAGCCATCACAAAATGGCTTATTGGCAGAAAGTCCGCAACGGCAGATGCTTACCGCTTCCCGGCCGCCCAGGTCGTAATTGTTGCCGTTTTTATCCACGATCTCAAATTCACCTTCTATTTTCAGTGAACCATTGTTGTTAACAGTAATCTTAGTAGCCATAAATGTTCCTTATTTAAGCGGCAAAAGTAGGAAAAACAAATGGCTATTACATTAACACCCTGTTACGCCTGCTCCATCACCGAAAGAATATTTCCGGCAGGATCCGTAAACCAGGCAATCACAGGGCCACCTCCACGGAATATTCCTTTCTTGTCGGTTTTAAGTTCCCCTTCATATTGCTGGAACTTTATGCCCTTTGCCGTCAGCTGGTCTACAGCTTCTTCCACATTACTTACCGGGAAGTTAAGCACCGTAAACGTTGCCGGCATATGATTGGGTTTTTCATAAATTAAAACCGATGGCATACCCGCAATTTTAAGTGTGATCACCGGCTCTTTTTCGCCCGACTCCACTTCTATTCCCAGTGTTTGCTGATAAAAATTCTTTGCCTGTTGCAGGTCATTGACTGAAAAACTGCTGAATGCTTTTGTTTTCCCAAACATAATAACTGATTTTTCAGGTGAAGAATAATTCCAATAAAACCTTGCACAACGGCCTGCTCCATTGAAATATGCTGATATAAATATACTATCAGCCTATCACAGTTATGGGGGGTAAACAGGGCAAATAACGGGTGTATTACGACATAAATTCTTTCACTGCTTCCCCAAGATCATATACCGGTGTTTGCGCCTTTAATACGCCTGCCACAATGCTGCTACCTGCGGCACTTCTGTAGCCACCGGCACAATGCACTACCACCGGCTTATCTGCCGGGATTTCGGATATCCGTTCCCGTAGCTGATCCAGTGGAATGGCTATCGCATTTTCAAAAACCGGTTCGTCTTTTACTTCAGATTCCATCCGTATATCTACAATCGTATAATGCTCCGGATGCTCCCTGAAATCCGCCAATGGCAAGGGCGCCATCGTTTCGGCTCCTTTTGTGTAAACAGCCGCTGCTTTGATATGCTGCTCGTACCCAATTTTGGCGGTCTTCCGTATCAACTCCTCCAGCTCTGTTCTGTTCTCTGCCAGCAGGTAATAAGGCTCTCCCGGCGCAACGATACTTCCCAGCCATGTCTCAAATTTCCCGCCATTCTGCAGGTTGATGGCATTGGGTAAATGCCCGTGCTTAAAACCGGACTGTGGCCGGCTGTCTATGATAATTATATTTTCTTCAAACACCGGTTCTCCTTTTACTATCTCCACCTTATCCAGTGAAGCCTGCAAATCCGGCGCTCCCTGGCGGTTTATACCTACATCATATGGAAAGTATTTGGGAATAAACGGTTGCTGCGACAGCAACGCCACCACAAACTCGTCTTCTGTAACCGGCTGCAGGCTCCAGTTGCTCACTTTCTCTGCCGCAATGGTGGTGCTGTCGGCATCACCGAGCGACTTACCGCATAACGTACCTGCCCCATGCCCCGGATACACCAGCACATCATCTTCCAGCACCATGAGCTTTTCATGAAGGGAATGATACATCTGCTTTGCCAGCGCCATACGGCCGGCAGTAACATTACCGGTATTCTCCCGGAGATCCGGACGGCCGCAATCGCCAACAAATAAAGTATCTCCTGTAAATACCGCCCTGGGCTCGCCTCCATGCAGCAGCACCACGCTGATGCTGTCCGGCGAATGCCCCGGCGTATTCAACGCTTTGAGAACAATATCTCCCAACATCATCCGCATCCCCTCGTCAAAGGTTACATGCGGATAAGTTGCGCCCGTATACTTTGAACAATAAATTGTAGCGCCCGTAACCCGGTGCAGCTCCAGGTGACCACTCACAAAATCAGCGTGCGGATGGGTTTCAATAACGCCGGTGATCTTTGCATTCAAAGCCTTTGCATACGCGATGTAAGGTGTAATGTCTCTCGCCGGGTCTATCACGATCACTTCATGCGATTTTTCGCTGTAGATAGCATAAGAATACTGCGCCAATCCCTTGTCTTCAAACTGTTGGATATCCATTACTGTTTATTTTTAATGAGATAATTTCCATACGTCCGGAATGAAACATACAAGTTACAACAATCAGCATTATCACCCGGTACCGTAATTTGTTTGTTTTTGGGAGATGCAAAACGCCCCGGAGATTCCCCCGGGGCGCCAGATTATTCACAGTAGTTACTTTACAAAACGTGGCTGCAGATAAGGGGCCAGGCCCGGCAGCTTTACCTTGTACCGGTAAAAACCGCCAAAGGAATCTTCTTCTTTCAATAACTCATGTCCTGCTTTACTGATCCAGAATGTCTGCGAATAATGTCCCCTGGGCGAATCGCCTTCGGTAAACAACTTCCAGCAGTCCACCGGTTGATTATTCAGCGTATGCAGCACTTCACTGCCGGTAACTTTATACGTTACATACGCCGGAGGTTCCAGCCCGGCATCGTAAAACCGGATAGCAAAGGTTTTGCCTGCTTTTAAAGGCAGCATCTCAAACGTTTCAATATCGAGGTTCCAGTTATAATTGGGGCGGTCAAAAGCCAGCTTAAAATCCGCTGCTTTATTGTTCATGGTGGCGGTGTCGCCGCTGATCCCATTAGCCGTCCAGCGGTAAGCCTGCTGTTCGCCGCCCCTGGTTTGTGCATGAAACAATGGAGAAAAATCTGACACGCTGTTATAGGAAAGGCTTTCAAGATACCGGGCGGTGTCGCTCCCATACCAGTGCTGGGTGATCCGGAATACCGGTTCGTTGTTACGATTCGTTTTTTCAATTTCCCGCACCCACAGGCTCAGGTCCAGCCAGTTGCTGCGGGATGGCACCTGGTAGTACACAAGGTATTGTTTCACACCAGGCTTCAGGAAAGCGGTATTTAACCGGAGATGCTGCTGATCAACCGTATCGGTTTGCGCAAAAGCGGGAAGCACGGCAATGGTTGCTAACAGAATAGAAAGAATCAGGGAACGTTTGGGTTGCATATTTATCAGGAAATTTAAGTTTTCAATATCCGCTGCATACGGAAGCATAATTATTTTCAAAGATTCCCTGTTTCCCGGCTATCTTAAAATAATTTCAACAACAACCCCGGTATTTTTAATACCCTGGCAACTTTCCTCCATAACCAGCCACCGTTGAAACTTTCCGCCAACTGGTTGAAATATTACCCGTATTTGTTGAATCGCAAACAACTCCCGGTAAACGAGTGCAAAAGCTTCGTAAATTGGGGCATGCAATTAATAAGTCGTATGCCGGCAGCCGTTAAAGTGCAATGGATACTCTGGCTGGTTGTTTTTTTAATGATGTTTTTTTCGATGCTGCCGGAAGATGGCTTCTGGCAGGCTGTTATTTTTTCGCTGCTCAACGCCCTCTTTTATGCGCTGGTCATTTATGGCAATATCAGCTGGCTTTATCCACGGCTTTATTTAAAGGGTCGTATAGCGGTATACGTTATAGCCGTGCTGCTGTTTCTACCGGCGGCAGGATTAGCCAGGGGCTTCCTTCTCAGCTGGATCTACAACACCTGGTTCACTACACACCCGGAACCCGTTACGGTGCAAATAATGCTCAGGTACCTGACCGGCATTCCATTGTTATTTTTACTGAGCTTTGTATTCCGGATGGCCATCGTTTATTTTGAACTGAAAGCACAGGCCGCCGCACTGGTTTTGCAAAACACCAAAACGGAACTCAACCTCCTGAAATCACAGGTGCAGCCACATTTTCTTTTTAACACCCTCAACAACATTTATTATGAAGCCTACCTGGAAGCGCCGCGAACCGCCACGCTCATTGAGCGGCTGTCGGATATCATGCGGTATTTTGTAGATGAAAGTCCGAAGGACCAGGTAGACATCTCCACAGAAATAAATTTCCTGGAAAATTACATAGCTTTGGAACGCATCCGCATCCGGCACGGTATTAACCTGCAATTCACCAGCGATGTACCCGGTGGATGCAGCATTCCGCCGATGTTGCTAATGACTTTTGTAGAAAATATTTTTAAACATGGGATCGACAAAACCAGTTTACAAAACCATATTGATATTTCCCTCGTGAAACAGGAAAACAGGTTGCTCTTTACCACCCGCAATAGTTTGCCGCAACAACCGGTACATAACAACCCGCGCGGGTCCGGCATCGACAATCTCCGGAAACGCCTTACCCTGCTGTACGGCGCCGGATTCATCCTGCAAACCGGCAGCTCCGGAAATTACTTCACCGCATTTTTATCCGTTCCGTTATGAGCCTGAAATGTATGATCGTTGATGATGAACCCAACGCCGTAAACCTGCTGGAACTGCATATTCAGCAAACCACCGGCTGGCAGCTGGTGGCCAAATGCTACGACGCACTGGAAGCGCTGGCATTTCTGAAAAACAATAAGGCAGACCTGATTTTCCTCGATATCAATATGCCCCGGCTCGATGGTATGGAACTGGCCGCACTGCTGCCACCGGAAATGAAAATTGTGTTCACTACCGCTTATACGGAGCATGCTGCGGCCAGTTATAATTTCCAGACCGTCGATTATCTCCTCAAACCTATTACCCTCAAACGTTTCCTGGCTGCACAGCAAAAAATAGAAACAGCGTTTATGCATCCCCGTATGCCGGAAGTTGCCCTTCCTCAGCCTTCGGCCGATTACTATTTTGTAAAAAGCGGTAAAACCCTTCAACAGATTAAGCTCTCCGAACTATTATATTTTGAAGGAGAAAAGGAATACGTGCGGATTGTTACCCTCCGGGAAGAAGTACTGGTATACAAACGCCTGAAAGATATCGCCGGACAGCTGTCGCCGCCTTTTATCAGGGTACACAATTCCTACATCGTAAACACCAGCCGGATTGATAAAATCCAGGATAATCACCTGTTCATCTCCGGCAAACGGATTCCGCTAAGCGAGAAATTCCGGCCTGCATTTATGGAACTGATCCAGCAGCGTTTTTTATAAACCGGATTTTACTTAAATTGCAGTTACCGCAATTTTCAACCAAAATGAAATACAGGGAAATCCTTCCGGAACAACTGTTAAAACCATATGTAAAATGTTATTATCATTTTGAATCCGAGGCAGACACTGCTATCGACGATGTGGTATTTCCCGGCGGGCATATGGAAATCATCTTCAACATGGGATCAGCTACCTGGAAAACGGGCAGCAATAACATCTTTCAAAACACACCTAAAATTGAGCTCTGGGGTCAAATTACCCGTCCCCTTCCCGTGAAGGCGGTGGGTAGCTATAATAAAATGCTGGGTGTAAGATTTTACCCGCATACCGCCGCTTTTTTTATGCAGGAAGATATCATGCTGCTGAATAACCAGGTGAATGATCCTGCAGATATGCTTGGTACCCCCATCCGGCAATTGCATATGAAACTGCTGGAAGAAGAAAACCTGGACCAACAGATTAAACTGATTTCACAATTCCTGTTAAACAGGTTACAGGAAGTAAACAGGAAACCGCTGAACATCGCTATGGTGGGCAATATCATCCACCAGATGAAACAACCGGATGCCGATGCAAAAATTGAAAGCATCGCCCGGCAACATCTTATATCTTCCCGGTATCTCCATAAACTCTTCTTACAATATACCGGCGTTCCGCCAAAATTTTATGCAAAGCTGCACCGGTTCCAGAAAAGCCTGGAGCTGGTACAGAAAAATAAGCTTTCCCTCACCGCCATTGCCTATGAGTGCGGGTATTTCGACCAATCCCATTTCATCCGGGAATTTAAATCCTTTACCGGCGTTTCCCCTGCCTCCTATAAAGTTTCCCCCTATCCCGTTACGCTGATCTGATTTGTTCCGTTTTGTACAATGCTGAAAGCGCTGCCGGTGCTAATTTGCACTCATTAAATACTTTTAACCGATGAGCGCAAATATTTTCTTCACCCTTTCACTCCTCCTCGCAACGGCTATATCAGGATGCAGCACTACCGCCAATGACGAACTGGCTGAAGCCAAAAAAGCCATTGCCGAAAGCAATGCCATCTATTTCCAGTCGTTTGCCAAAGGAGACTCCAGCATCTTTATAGACCGGTATGCGCCCGACGCCTGCATCATGGCTCCCGGTACGCCGGCCCTTTGCGGTAAAGATGCCCCGCTGACCTTTTTCCGGATAGCCTACCGGCAGATAGGATTGCGCAATGGTAAATTTATCACTACCCGGGTATATGGCGGCGGCAATGGGTATGTAACAGAAGAAGGGATCTGGCAGTCGTTTGACGCGAATAATGTAATGTTTGACGATGGGAAATTTCTGGTACTCTGGAAAAAGACGGCTATCGGCTGGAAGATGTACCGCGACTCTTTCAGCAGTAATCATCCTGCCCGGTGATAGTAAAGATGGAGGTGCCCCTTTTATGAGACACCTCCTCTTTTATGAAATAATGTTGGGGTAATTTTGGTGAAAGCAACGTGATTGATGATAAGCTTAATGTCCCGTCAATGCTCTTTTTTCAAGCCAGCTACCAGGGTTTCCGCTTGTTACGCAATTCCATCCTTCAATAATATATTTACTCCCTGCAGCACCTAACTCCTGAATATTGCTGTTTAACACGGTATCTGTTCTGTACCACACTCCAACCGTAGGAATAGCTGTACCGGTGCATACCCTGTTGAAAACTGGCAACACTGATTTTGTTCTGTAAAGTTGGATGGGAGAAAAATAGACAGTTTTTGCTGTCTGCCCGGCAGATATAATTCTGATTACCGGAATAAGAGCCTCTTTGGATGTGAATGAAAGATAAAAACGCTGCCACGTGTCATTTACATCAAAGTATCTGATAGCTCCGTTGGCCCCATCATTTGTTGTATACATTTGAAGCGCAATCCTGGCGGTTT
Source organism: Chitinophaga sp. CCNWYY40 (assembly GCF_037483205.1). Classification (NCBI taxonomy): domain Bacteria; kingdom Pseudomonadati; phylum Bacteroidota; class Chitinophagia; order Chitinophagales; family Chitinophagaceae; genus Chitinophaga; species Chitinophaga sp. CCNWYY40. The sequence goes on along the minus strand of NZ_JBBHLF010000002.1, from coordinate 345,246 downwards.
GTCCAACAGCTGTTCTCATAGTCACACTGAGAACAAAGTTATCTCCCGCAGCAGCAACTAGACCAATACCACGTTCCATCCAGCTGCTTCCTGCTATAGTATCAGCCCAATCTGCTCTTATGGAAAATGGCAGAATTGTATTATCCAGTCTATCTATGGTATTATCATTTGTTAAGGTGGATGTTGATATCCCACTTGTGTTGTTAACGGCCCAGTTGGTGATGGTATACCCAAATACCCCATTTGTTAAATCTCCTGATGTAGGCAGCGAAACTGGAATTTCCGGCAAGTTGGAAAATACAGTGGTGTTGTTGCTGTTGTTTATAACAAGTTTCCCTTCCAATTGAACATTGTGGTAAACATTTACAGCGGAAAACGCATCTATCTCAATATCTGCTTTCCAGTTGGCAGGGTAGGTAGTATCTGATTCGCCTTCCCTCAACGGGTGTACGGTATTGGACGAGATTTCAATGTTCTTGGAGTTACTTATTTTTATGCCCGCATACAATCCTAATTGATGAAAATCAACCCTGTTAACAGCAGATGGCGAAGTAATTATATTTCCCATAATAGTACCACCATCAGCGCCAATTACTTCGATGCCATTTTTTGTAGGTACCCTGATGATATTCCCAATAATAGTATTTTTACCAAACAAAGGTACCCCCGCTGTAAAGTAGAGTGTAATTCCATTACCTAATATAACATTTCCCGGGGTAACAATAGTGTTTCCGGTAATTGTCACTCCCGCCGGATTACTCAGGTAAATAGCTTCTTCTCCGGCTACAAAAAGCTTATTATCACTAATGGTGCTATATCTTGCTTCATTGATATAAATGTTTTGTTTGGCACATTGAAAAAATACGCATTCAGAAATACTGGCGCCATCATGCATTCCACCGGAAGCGACTTCTGCTTTCAAATACACCTGCGATTGTTTCGCTACGCCTCTTACCTTCGTATATATATTATCGTTGCTCCTTCTGTTTTGAGCATCCGAATAAATAATATAATTGGCATCGTCTTGCCTGTTCTCGAGGTCCACCGGAGTAATGTCTTCAAATAAAGAACATTCACATTGTACCTGGTTCACGACTTTATCAAGGCCCGAGTATTTTATATTATGGATGTGTACATTTATGACACCCTCTATCCGTATACCTTCTGTTCCATCTGTTGGAAGTCCACCGGTTAAATTCCCTTTTAGCGTGAGTCCGTACATTTCAAAGCTCTTTACAAGTGCAACCGGAGCGTGCACAGGGTCATAGGTGCTTGATTTGATGTTAAAAATCGGGCCGGCAGAAGTGATTAAAGTGGTATTGGAATTGTCACCAAATATTACTGCACCATTTTTATTAAAAACGTTTACACCCGATATATAATAAGTACCAGCAGGGAAGTATAGCGGGTAAATACCTGCGTATTGATCTATAATGGTTTGAATGATTCCTGAGTCCGCCACAGTTCCCTGTACACCGAACCATTTTACATCAATCCTTCCTTCATCAAGCACCCGTTTCCATCTTCCTGTAGCAACGCCGGTAACAGCAATGATAGTTCCTCCGTTATCGGCCGTTATAGAAGTGCTGTCCCAATAAAAATGACCTCCCCCGCCATCTCCGGGAGTAGTATAACCCAATATATCACAGAATTCGTTTGGTGATGTCCCGGCTGTAGTCCTTAACAGAGCAATATTTGCAATTGTCATATCAGATATTTTAAAATTGTTATGAATAGATCTAATATAGACAGTCGATACGCGCTGGAATTACGTAGTAGTTTCATAAAAAAAGCCCTCTCAATTAAGAGACAGCTTCTTCATTATTATTAAATCAATTGATCGCACTATTAAATCATTTCCCCTTCGCTACCGTTGAGGCCAGCAGCCCCGCCACCTTTGCTTCCATGCCCCCTGATTTATTATGAGCCGCATCGGCCTTCACCGCGTTGGCTGCGGCCCACCGCATCAGGTCATCATCATTCCCGGCCGCCGCCAGCTGGGCAATCCGGTAATAAGTATACGCCAGTAAGTCGGGCGCGCGCGATACGCATTGCAAAGAACGCTGGTAATACGCCAATGCCTCCGCCGGTTTATTTTGCATGGCGGCAATGCGTCCCATGTGGTATAGCAACGTATACTCCACGCCATACTGATCGTCCGGGAAACCTTCTTTGATATAGGATTGCGCCAGCTTCATGGCTTCCTCATTTTTTTGTTCCCGCCGCAGGTTCAGCACCCGCACCACTTTTGCCTGGGCAAGCGCCTCCGGTGTTAACGCCTCGTCCCAGTGAAGTACTTTAAAATAAGGATCTATCTGCACCTCTTTTACCATACCGTTAACCGGCAGTTGCAGCTGGCTGTTGCGGTCGCGGATAGTGATGTGTTGCAGCGAAGAAGTTCCGTTGCTATAAGTAATCAATACTTCCAGCGGGAGCTGATAGATACTGTCCTTTTGCGTAATGTTAAGTTGCAATTTATTTTGCTGTTGCTGCCAGCTGCTCTGCCACGCGGGCGCTCCCAGCCGCTCAAACCACTGGCTGTAAAACCACTGTAAGCTGCTGCCATATGCTTTTTCCACTTCCATCTGGAAACCATCCCACGTGATACCACCCCGGCTGTATTGATCCCCGATAGTGCGCAGCGCTTTGTGGAATACAGCTTTGCCAACCGTATTGGATAAGAGTTCCAGGGCAAGAAATCCTTTACTGTCGCCAATGGTATGACCGTTGCTACCAGTCAGTGAAATTAACGGTTCATCATTACCGGCTGCTACATTTTTGAGATAGCCCAACCCGCACTGATCGCTGATATAGCCCGGGTAACCGGTTCTACGGTATTCCATTGCATGGGCGCTGTCGAAATGGCTCACCACCCGTAAAGAGCCGTATTGTGCCAGTCCTTCGGAAAGCATTTCTTCTCCTTTGGTGCCGGCGGCCAATACTTTATTTCCCCACCACTGGTGGCCAATTTCATGACCAAAGAGTGCATAGTTAAATTCGCGCAACGCGCCGGTAGGCATCACCACACCACCTAAAATACTGGCGCCGCCAATACCGGTGATTTCAGCCACATAGTCGGGGTATTCAATAATGGAAAAGTTGGGAATGTCCAGCGGACCAAATTGCAACGACAGGTAATCCAGTACTTCAGCGGATTTACGGCTTAAATCCTTGCCATCAATACCGCTGCTCAAACTGTAAGTATAAAAAGACCGCTGCCCTTTATATTCCTGCCGGGTGTAATGACTAATATAAAGTGAGAAGATATCCGGTTGTGCATAGTGGAAAGTATAAGTATGATTCTTCACCGAAACCGTGCCCGCCGCCATTGCAGGCATCAGGTTGCCGGAGGTGGTAACCGCAATGGTACCGGTACCACGGGTATGGTTACCTGCGCCATCGGTCACCTGCGGATACCAGGCAAGGCCATAGCCGCCTGCCATACAGAAGGTACTGTCGAGATAAAACTGGAACGCCGGCGCGCCGCCCCGCTCATACGCACAGGTAAAGTGTAGCGGCGTTCCCACCGGCAGCGGGGAACGGAAATGCCAGCGGTATATAATATCGCCGGACGCTTTCAGGCTCGTATCCATTACAGCAGCAGCGCCCTGTAACTGAAGCGTTACCGGCCCTACGCCTTTGCTGATCACAATGTCTATAGAGTCGGCAGCAGCGGTGTCGGTTTCAAAACTAAATCCACCCTGCACAAAAAAAGATTTCTTTGCCAGGTCTGCTTTCACCTGCAGCTGGTAATCCAGTTTACGTTGTGCTGATAATAATGCCGGTGCTAACAAATATAAAAGGACGATCAATCGACGCATATTCTTTTTTTAACAAAGTAACAGCCGGCGTCACGAAAAAAATGGTACCGGATTAACTTTTTAGTAATGCCCGGAATTTATGGGGAGTAGCGCGGTAAAACATCCGGAAACACTTTACCAGGTGGGAAGCATCTGAAAATCCGGCTGCAAAGGCGATATCTGTTACCGGTAATTTGGTAGTGAACAGTAATGTCATCGCTTTTCGTACCCGCATCTTTAACTGGTACTCGCCGGGCGTAATGCCTTCTCTTTCCTTAAAAGCACGGGCCAGGTAAACGGGGTGTACAAACACCCGCGCGGCTAACGACTGAATAGTATGATGGGTATCGAATTCATTTTCCAGGATCTCCTTTGCCTTTGGCAGCCAGGGCAGGCGCTCAGGGAGCTTATCGCCGGTATATTCACACAGCCAGCTGATGATATGTTCTTCCGGCAGCGAACTGTCGGGGTCCTGAACAAAGGCATACAACAGCCGGTACAGGTAGTCGAACGTTCCGGTTTTATAGATCGCCGCTGCGCGGGGCAGTAAATGATCCAGTTCCAGCTCCTGTAATCCTCCCGGTTTAAATTCTATATTCAGGCATCTGCCGCCCACCTCCTGGAAGTGGTTGGCGTGGCTGTATCCCGCCGGACGGAAAAGCACTTCACCGGGCATCACTGCGCTGTCTGTTTTTTTATTTATCTCTTCATAGCTGCCGCTGATCAGTAAACTCAGGTACGGATTTTCATGATAGTGCTCACGGATCTGCACATCCGGCTGGTATGCCGTAATGTTCAGCCGGAAAGACACATTCTCGCTGACCTGTTGTTCTTTCCCAAAATAATTACCTGGCGACAGGATAATACTCATAAAACTGGCCGGTTTCCTTTAGCGGCGCCGGTTGTCAAAGATACTTTAAGCATTTGGTTTTCTGACCATTCAGCCCTTATACACCGGACCATTTTACTTACATTTGTATTGCCTAATGAAATAATATATGGAGATTAATGCCTCCGGCGATTACTACCGGTACCTGATACACGATGAAAAGTTTTTTTTTTATGCCCCGCTGCTTAGTTTTTTTTTCAAAGGAGGCGTATGGATGTTATCCATTCCTTTCCTGGCGTACATTATCCGCTCCAAAATAATCTGCACTTTTACGAATAGTATGAAGATTGATGGCGACCAGCTGACTATTAACTACATGAAATTTTTTAAACCCAGGGAGAAAAGCTTTCCGATAGCCGGCACTACCCTTGAACTGCGTAACTATCATGATGATGCCCGTTTCCCATCTTACTACCAGCTGGCAGTTGTTATCAACAAAAAAACAAAGTACGTGATAGACAGCCGGGAAGGTTTTACCAAAGAAACGCTTTTATCCTTTATGTCGGCCTTTTCAGGAGCTACCTTTTATTCCTGAGCTTCCGTTCTTTCGTATAGTTTTAATCCTCTCGATAACCAGATGATGGATTTAGTCATACGGCTTACTCTTGTTTCCAATCTTTTAGCGGAATAAATCCAGTCGATATAAAACTTCTGCTCACTTTCAGACAGGGACTTAAAGAACAGGTGGGCATTGGGTTCATCTTCCAGGCAAACCTTCAGCTCTTCGGGTATTTCGAGCGGATCATCGTCCCGGAACAAAGTGATTTTCACCCAGTCGCCTTCCTTCTTTTTTATCTTCTTCCTGATATCTGCTTTTACCGGGAGAAATAGTATGCTGTTCCCCATAGGCATCAGGTGGCATTTTTTTATTTCGTAGTCGTCAATAAATCCTTTCACTTTTACCAACCCAAAGGCTTTCACTTTATCGGGGGTAATTTCAGGAATACGCGCGAAAGTCCATCCACCTTTCCCGTGGAATTTCTCAAGGCGATACGATTGATCAACGATTGGTTTAACAGCCATAAATATTACTGATGGAACAAGTCATAAAGTTATCGAACTTTATTTAAACGACCAGTATCCATCGCGTGTTTCATCGTGTACGAGGCCGTAGCGACGGGTATCTTTCAGGCTCCAGTCGAAATTTGCACGTATCCAGTAACGCAAACCCAGTATGTACCGTTGCAGCTCATAGTCAGTATCTACATCGAAAGACGGGAGCCAGCCTTCCGGTGTTTCAAACATACGCATCATGCTATTGTGGATGTCTGCCACCTCCAGTAATGCCTGCTGCAAGGTTAAATTCCTTTCCCGCTGTATCACCAGCACCAGGTTGTGTGCTTCTTCGTTCTCCAGTTCTTTTTTTATAGAAAAGATATCATTGGAGAAGCAAATCAGCTTTGCCGCCAGCCAGCCTAATTGCTGTACCACCTCATGCCGTATTACTTCTTCCGGCAGCCGGATATTATACATTACCTCCACAGCTTCCACTTCTATCAGCGCGGCGCCATTATACACCCGGGCTACCATGTATTGTTCCACCGTAGGATTGTAGCCATGTTCGCGGTTCTGCGCTTCCCAGGTACATGCTTTCAGGTATTCCTTCACGCGGTTTATAAAGCGTTGTTGCCAGGCATCGCTGCCCAACTTCTGCAGCCGCTGCCATACTTCGCTGAAACCGGCCACCAGCGGCGGCGTACTGTCGGCACCCAGGCTCACGCCATTGATCATGGCATCCATCAACAAACAGGTAGTGGCGTGCAGGTGCGCGGCTGTTTTCCCTTCCAGGGTTTCATCACACTGATCGTCAAACAAAAAAAGCCAGGTATTCAGGTCTGCAATGGGCAGTAAAGCCTCGAGATTGTCTACCGGGAAAGCCCGTGCCGTTAACAGCGCAAATTTTCCTTTTTTGAATCGCTCCAGCGCGGCGGCGGATGTTAAAAGATTAAACTGTTGTGCCCATTCCATCGTCGATTTTTCAATGGTTTCAAAATGCGGGCTGAGATGTGGTTCACATGGGCAATAGAGGTCCGGGAATTGGATCATACAAGGATAGTTTGAGGGTTTGGATATCCAGCAGCCACTTCGGCTGCAGAGAATTTTATCAGATGTGTGATGATCGGGTTGTCTGGTTATTTTGAGTTTGTCCGGTTATGGATTAAATATACAAAAGATTTTTTCATTTCCAAGTAAGCAGCATCTGCTGAAATTCTTTCGTATTTCAATCAAACATGAATATCTATCTTCACAAAAAAATCAATGATCATTTCATTCGATCTCGATGATACCCTCATTCCGGGCATTAAAACATTCCCTACCGAACCCCAAACACTATGGCATAAACTTTTCAGCCGGGAAAAGTTAAGATCCGGCACTATCAGTCTGATGAAAGCTTTACAGGGAAAGGGTCACAGCGTATATATCTATACTACTTCATACAGGTCGCCCCTGTATATAAGGCGGTTATTCTTTAGCTACGGAATCAGGGTGAACAAAATCATTAATAAGCGTATTCATGATGAAACGCTGCGCGAAAGAGCAGGTATCATCTCTAAATACCCGCCCGCCTTCTCCATCGATATTCATATCGACGACTCTCCCGGAGTAGCAATGGAAGGCGGGCGATATCATTTTAAGACGATCATTATTGAAGAAAATAATACCGGCTGGACGGATTTTATATTAGCCCATCTTAATCGCCAATAACTTTATTTATCACACACAACTCATACAATGATGGCGGCGCACTCGCTTTCGTTACCCTAAACCGCAAGGCCGATGCCCGGTAACTCCGCGGCAGCCGGATCACTTTACAATCGCCCATAGGCGCTGAGCCCAGGTAAATCGTTTGCCATTCCCCATTGGTCATAATATCCACGGCATACTCCTGGATGCGTGGCAGTCTTACCTGCGAGAAACCATCGGGCAGTTGTTTTATATCCTTGTACTCAAAGATGCTGATCTTATTAAACGCGTCTGAAGGATTCAGCGTAATTTCCAGGCTGGCCAGTGTATCTGCAGCGGCCCAGCGGCTTTCCAGGCTTCCATCGTTAACGGAGCTGCCGTCATAACGATGCGCGGTATCTTCATATACACTCGACGCCTTCACCGGTTTTAAGGCGGAAATAAAAGTGCCATTCTTGGGCAGTGGTTTGGTGAGCGACAAGCCCAGTCTTTTCCCCAGGCCGATAGCCGCCAGCGCCGTGTATTCCCTGATACGGCCGGTTTGGTCGGGAGGTACATTCATCACGAGGCAGTTGTCGTTGTTCGTACACCAGTAAAACAGTTCTTCGAGTTCGTCCAGGTCACGTACCGGCAGCTGTACCGATTTCTCAAACCAGTTCCAGCGGTCGCTGATACAAAGGGTATGTTCAAAAGGCAGGTAATAAGACTTGCCCGCATGAAGGTACTGCTTCTTGTCATACCGGGTAATGATCTTTGGGTCCCACAAACGGAAGTCTGAAGGGAAGTATTGAAAGAAGTATTTATTGTCGGCGGTCATGTCGGCAGGAACGGTGAAATTACGTTTCCCTTCTTCATTTACAATCGTGTGATTCACGCTTACCGCGCAGGCGGGGTTAAATTGTTTTACCAGTTTATATACCTGGTCAATACCCCACTCTTCCGGCTTGCGGTCCCAGCCGCCATCCAGCCATAGTTCGCAGATGTTACCGTAGTTGGTAAACAGCTCGGTGAGCTGGTTCAGCATATATTTCACGTACAGCTGCTTATCCTGGTTCTTGTAAGACGGCTCATGGCGGTCCCACAAAGAATAGTATACAGCAAACTGAATCCCGTATTTTTTGCAGGCGTCCGACACCGCCTTCACTACATCGGTTTTCACCGGCGATGCCGCCACATCATAGGTCGTATACTTACTATCCCAGAGGCAAAAGCCGTCGTGGTGCTTGGTGATCAGCAGCACGTACCGGAAGCCTGCATCCCTGGCGGTTTTCACCCATTGATCGGGGTCCAGGTGGGTAGGGTTATACTTTTCAACGGGAATGGTGCCATCCGACCATTCCACATCCGCAAAGGTGTTGATACCAAAATGGATAAACACGCCGTAGCCACGTTTTATCATGGCCTGCTGGGCCAGGTTGGGTTTAGTAGAAGGCCGCTGCAACTGGGCCATCCCGCAATGATATGCCAGTACCAGTAAAACAGATAAATATACTTTCTTCATAACGGCAATAAAAATAAGCGGGTAAAGGCAATCTTGCTGGTCTTTTCCCGCCAATAATGAATTGTATTTTAACATAAATAATCTTTTCGACACCGGAAAACGTCCACATGTCAAAAATCTTTTCTTTAAAAAGGCCGGTCAGATAGGTTTGCAGTAAACAATTAATTATGCAACCAATATCTTCTTCCCGGCAAGCTTATTTAGACTGGCTCCGCATCATCGCCATCGTAGGCGTCCTGTTTTTCCATTCCGCCATGCCCTATGTCTCTGAGTGGGGATGGCATATAAAAAACAAAGAAACCAGCAATGTGCTGCTTGAAATGAACGACTTCCTCCATCGGTTCCGGATGCCTCTGTTGTTCTTTATTTCCGGCACCGTAAGCTATTTTATGCTGCAACGCAATTCCGGCGGCGGCTTTATCGGACTTCGCTTCAAACGGTTGTTTATTCCGCTGCTGGTGGGCGTACTTATCATTGTTCCCCCACAGGTATACATGGAGCGCCTCACCCAGGGCTTCAAAGGTAACTTCTTCGACTTCTACACCGGTATGTTTACCACCGGGGCTTATCCGCATGGTAATATGAGCTGGCACCATCTCTGGTTTATCGCTTACCTGCTTGTATATGATATCCTTTTTGCGCCGCTCTTTGTATGGCTGATTTCCGGCAACGGGAAAAAACTGCTTCAAAAATTAAGCTGGATGGGCAGCAAACGGTATATCTACTTACTCATCATCCCCGGAACATTGGTACATACCTTCCTGCTCATCTGGTTCCCGCAAACCGGCGACCTGGTACATGACTACGGCTACTTCTTCTACTGGCTGTTTTATGTGCTGGCAGGATTTATCTGCATCGCCAATCCGCTGTTCATGGACAGCCTGGAAAGGAACCGCCGGTTTTCACTGGCCATCGCCTTCGCCGGCCTTATGATTATCAACTACATCCGCTGGAATAAACTGGAACCCTGGACCTTTGGCAACCATGTTAAACATGACCTCTTCACCTACTCATTTCTGGCCCTGGGTGGTGTCGTTGCCTGGATGTGGGTATTGGCGATTGTAGGCTATGCGAAAAAATATCTCAATAAACCCTTGCCCATACTGACATATGCCAACCAGGCCGTATACCCTTTCTATATCCTGCATCAAACCGTTATTGTGATACTTACTTATTACCTTGTGCAGGTACCGGATGGCGTTGGGCTGAAATATACTTTTACCGTTCTTATTACTTTTTTAATCAGTATATTCATCTTCCATTTGTTTATCAGACCCTTTGCCATCATGCGTTTCCTGTTTGGTATGAAACCGCCGGCACGGGAAGAAAAAGACCGCAGGTCCAAAGGAGCGAAATTGATACCAGCACAACCCGAAGTGATATAATTAACTTGTTATAATGAAAATATTCTGGAAATATTTCTTTCCCCCGTTGTATGGCCTGCTGGTATATTTTACCATCCGCCTGCTTACGGACAGCGTTACAGAAATGAAATTCTGGCACCGGCCACTACTGCTGAACATCATTGAAATAGCATCCAGCATACTGATGGGCTATCTTTTTGTATGGATCTTCAATCACCTGTTCCGCTATTTCGATAAAAAAAATCAGGCAGGCTTCTCCTATAAAATCATCCTGAAGGAATTGTTGTATGTCTTCATTATCAATCAACTTATACAGAATGCCGTGTTTACGCCAATGGCCGCCTTCACTGACAACGGCCTGCAATCGTTCGACCTCATCGACATCAATGTGATTCCTTTATTATATTGCTTTATTTATTATGGAGTACGCAGAAGCAACTCGTTCCTGCAGGCATATATCAATAACCGTTTGCAGCTGGAGAAAATCACCAACGACCAGCTGCAAACGGAACTCAAATTTTTGCGGGCGCAATACCATCCTCATTTTTTGTTTAATGCACTAAACACTATATATTTCCAGATGGATATGGATGTAGACGCAGCAAAAAAAACAGTGGAACGTTTTTCAGAGCTGCTTCGTTACCAATTGTACGACCAGCAGCAAACGGTAAGCGTTTTGAATGAAATACAATACCTGCAGAACTTTATTGCGTTGCAGAAGATCAGGTCGTCGCGCAGGTTGCAGCTCAACGTATTTTTTGATGAAGCCCTGCACCATGAACAGGTATATCCGTTGTTGTTTTTGCCGCTGGTGGAAAATGCCTTTAAATACGTAGGAGGAAACTTTTATATCGATATCCATCTGAAAAAACAGGATCATGAAATATCTTTTTGTGTAGAAAATTCAATACCCGATAAAATCAGTTTCGAGGAAAAAGGAGGCATTGGATTGGATAACCTGAAAAGGCGACTGGAACTGTTGTATCCCGGTAAACACACGTTTACCGCGCAAATTAAAGAAGATAGTTTTTTGGCTGAATTAAAACTCATTACCCAATAATGGATCCATTAACGATACGCTGCATTATCACGGACGATGAACCGCTCGCCGGGGAAGGATTACAACGCTATGCTGAAAAAACGCCTTTCCTGCATGTAGTGGCTGTTTGTGAAGATGCCATACAGCTGAATACCCTGCTGAAGCAACAGCCTGTTGATCTATTGTTCCTGGATATCGAGATGCCTTACATCACCGGCATAGAATTCCTGAAAAGCTATCCCAATCCGCCAAAGGTCATCTTTACTACCGCATACGAGCAATATGCCATACAGGGTTTCGAGCTGGACGTACTGGACTATCTCGTAAAACCAATTTCATTCGACCGCTTCCTCAAAGCTGCCAACAAAGCGTTTGATTATTTCTCCTCACAACACGCCAGCAAAGAACAACCTTACTTCTTTATTAAAACAGATAATAAACTGGAGAAAGTAATATTCAACGATATTCTATTTGCAGAAGCATTGGGCAATTATGTAGCTATCTATACGGCAGATAAAAAAATAATAACACATGCCACCCTGAAATCCGTACAGGAAAGCCTGCCTGCCCGGCAGTTCCTCCAACCACATAAATCCTATCTCATCAACATCAATCACATCAGTGCTATCGAAGGCAACGTGCTGCACATGGGTAGTCATGAAGTACCCATCAGTAAATACCAGAAAGAAGAATTACTGGAGAAGATAGTCAATAACCGGTTGCTGAAGAATAAGTAATATCACTATGCCATCCGGTCCCTGACGAACTGTATAATCTTATCGGCCGCAGGCCGGTATTGCGACTGGTACTTAATCCTCACCGAACTTTTATAGATGTTATCAAAGTACACCCAGCCGCCCATCTCCTGGATAATATACTTTGGCTGTTTATCTTCATTATAAACTTTGTCGGTGGGTATGTTTGCAAGAAAATCCCGGTGTACTTTTTCAAACAACGCTTTATCGATAGCCGGTCCGTTAACGAAGGTAATGTTCTCCTGTTCGTAGTTATAGTAACTATCAAAATACAAATCTCCCGAAAAATGATACGTGTGATCGTAATAATCAATAACCTCTTCAAAGGTCCCGAACCGTAAGATTTTATCGGAATGTCTCGGCAGGATGATAAAAGGATACTGGGTATTGTCAATGGCCGCAATGATATCCCCGTCGATAGTAGTGGCAATCGTTAGCCCGTTCAACACCACCGGTTCTTCACTTTCCGGCAGCTCCCACAAATCCATGTATTCCCCGAAATTAGACCGGATATGCGCCTCATCGGGCTGGTGGATCATCAGTAGTTCATTGAACGCTCCCAATCCGTAAGTATAAAGAAAATCCCGGTAGCTCACCGGTAAAGGGAATGTTACCGTAGCTGTTATTTGCTGAAACTCAGCTGTGGTCAATGGTTTTATCTGTCCTATTAAGTAAGGAGCCTGCATATCCAGTAATTCACTTATTTACAACCGCAATATACGAAGGGTAACAGAGAATATTCTCACGATAATATTATAAAGCAGTAATTTGTTGCCACATCTAAACTTAAACCGGTGAAAATGAAAATAGCCATCCTGTTGGATGGCTGTAAAGAAAGACTATCTTTTAATTCTACTGGTTCGGAGACTCCAAATTGTCTGCGGTTATAAGGTGTAACATGACATTTTCCTTCCCATATAGACATACCTCAATATCGCTATTCCGTTTTACGATTTCCCTTGCGGAATGAAGCGCTGCATTTATATCATTAAACACGGTGAAAACTTTCTGTGAAACATTTACTGCTAACTGAAAGTTGTCGTCAATTACATGACCTGTGGCTCGTTTGGCTCTAAGCAAGGCTATCTCCCCATCTTCTAAAACCGGAAATTCTTCTATCATTATATATATTCTTTAAATGGAACTAAGCTCACAATAATAACATAACCATGCTATTCCCATTCCTGTTACTAAAATCCAGACGTTAAAAATAAAAGTAAATCCCCGTTTCCCGCTTTACAGCCTCTTCAAAAAGGGATTTAATTCTTTTCACGCTATCTATAAGGTTTGCAGTGAAGATATCACTGGCCAACACTTTCTCCAGTTTCTCTATTTCCGCTATATACTCGTTTTCATAAATATCAATATTAACACCAGCGATATTATTTATACGATCAAAGATGCCTGCTTCCCATAGCTCTTTAAACATTGTTTCATCTAATGTCATTTCTATTAATTGTTCTGGCGTTGCCCTATCATAATCCAAAGCGATTTCTGCATCCTTGTTTTTAGGAACAACTATTGTCTTATTTTTCATTGTAAGCTGCTATTGTTTTCACCTCATTATTAGTGTGCCTGGCGGTTTTTATCTTATAAAACACTTACCCTGCTATAATTTTGCTTAATGGAAGCGTTGCTAAACTTTCATTTTGCAGATAATGCTCAATCTTAAGAACTTTATTAATATCCTTCCTCCTTAGCTTAGAGAATAAAATACCAGTGTAATAGCCGGCCATCCTTAAGCGTATTATTTCAACGTATTTAGGATCGGGAAACTCGTTTCTTAACAAACCATTAAATTCATCTAATAAATAGTAACCTGTTTCAAGTTCTGTAGTAGTTATAAAGCTTTTCTGCCCAAAGACCGAAGATAAAAGGTAATTGAATCTACCTGCGCTGCCACTCAATTCATGGTATTGAGGATATAACATCAGTTTTTGGCATATCTCAATAAAAAAATCAAAATAATATTCTACTTCAGTTCTTCCTTTATAAAAAGTGCGTAACTCGTTCCAGCTGGTCCATCTACATCTGTCAATAGACAAATCCACCTGCCGCAGGCATGCACTCACTCCTATCAGATATTTATAATCAATAATTACTTTATCATTCATTCTTACCTAATCTTCATCTTTAATCATACCCGAGTGGGAACCAAACACCACGATACACAGGTGGTTTCATGTTGGGAATTACCCAGCCCTGATTAAGTGTTCTTATATCAACATTTTCAACAACTTTTTTAAAAGGAGGTCTTTTTATAAGATGAAACACTTTCTCATCCAGAATTTTAAGTGCATCATTATAATCACACGCAGTTATACCACAACCGATGCCTATTCCCGGAGGGAAATTAAATGCAGTATCAATCTTAAATTCAAACCAGAACCTTTTATAAATAGTTTTCATTTTTATCCACGGCCTTACCCGTAAATATAAGTATAAACCTCCTATGCAGCCTGGTTGTAAATTTGACTTCCTTTTTTTCGTATTTTTAAGAAAAATGTTAACCCAATGGCAAAACAAACAGGAATACTCCCATTCACTGGGAAATTAGGTAACCTGATCGGTTACCGGAGGAACGGAAGTTACTTCGTCCGTTCCATGCCCGAAGAAGTAAGACAAACCACCGCCACACGGCAGTCGTCAAGGAATTTCGGTATCGCCAGCAGAACTGGTAAACTGATCCGGCAGGCCATTACTCCCCAATTAAGTATTGGCCGCGATGGCACACTCGTAAACCGCCTCAACAAAGCGCTGATACAGGGCCGCCTGCAACAGCTGGAAGGGTTCCGGTTCAACCGTCATACCGGCGTGGATAAGTTCTTCTCCCGGCTCCCCGTCTTATCTTCCGGTGGCGCACTGATGATCCCCGCGCAAACCTGGCCGCCGTCAACAGCCGGCGACAAACTGGAGATCAGTGTCATCGCCGTCCGTATCAATCCGGTTACACGGCAGATAACCGGCAGCCACACCGCCACCTTGCTCGCGGATCTGGACGAGCCATTTAATGGCGCCGCACTGGAAGCCACTACCCCTGGAAAAGGCACCCTGCTGGTTACACTCCAGGCAAGAATATTTAATGGTACCATCCCTACACTAAACCGCCGGTTCATGGCCGCGGATATAATAGCGGTCGTCCTGCCGGCAATCAAACAGAAATCCCGCAAAGGAAACCGCCTGGCTGGTGTAAAACAGGTGTCACCTTACCACCTGCATACAGGTAACAACGTGCAGCTCACCACCAATTCAACTCCGGATCAAGTCCACCTCTACTCCGGGTCATCCCCTACCTTTCGCCCTGTGCCAGGGCATTCCGGGGCAGATGCTCCCCCACCCATTGCTATTCTCTTTTAAAGGCATTATTTTACAAGGATCAACAGACAGGCATTTTTCATGACATACGCTAAAAAGCTCTACGGACTGGATCATTTAAGGTCGCTGGCAATACTGATGGTGTTGTTCTATCACTACCGCATGTTCCAACATCCGGAGTGGCTGGATAATATTATGGGCTTCGGGTGGACGGGCGTAGACCTCTTCTTTGTATTAAGCGGCTACCTGATTTCCTATCCCCTCTTTTTAAACATAGCATCCGGGAAAAGCATTTCTCTCCCGGAGTTCTTTATCAAACGTTTCTTCCGGATCATTCCCGCCTACCTGGTGGTACTTGCCATCTATTTCCTTTTCCCGGCATTCCACGAAAGGGAAGCGCTGCCACCGCTCTGGAAATTCTTAACGTTTACACAGAATTTCAACTTCGACATAAAAAACTATGGTACGTTCTCTCATGTGTGGTCACTGTGTGTGGAGGAACATTTTTACCTGCTTTTCCCGCTGGTACTGGCTACCCTGATTCATTTCAACGCATGGAGAAAAGCGGGTATCCTGCTGGCGGCATTATTTCTGTTTGGCATCGGCATCCGGCTGTACTGCTGGTATGCGCTGATTGCTCCTCACGCAGGCGAGGACAACATTTGGATCATCTGGTACCGTCACATGTACTACCCTACTTATACCCGGCTGGATGGCTTGCTGGCGGGCGTTTCCATTGCCGCGTTGTTTGCATTTAAACCGGCTGCAAAAGCATGGGTTACCCAACGTGGTAATATAATGCTGTTACTATCCCTGGTTGTTCTTACGGGCGCCTGGTTCCTGTGCGACGACCAGCAGAGCTTTCATGCATCCATATTCGGCTACCCGCTGGTGGCAGCCGGTTATGGATTGATGGTGGTGGCGGCGGTAAGTCCGTCGTGTATACTGTACCGGTACAACAGCCGCGTTACCACGTTAATAGCCAAACTGTCGTTTGCACTTTACTTATCGCACAAAGGCGTGATACACCTGGTGCAACCCCTGCTGGCTCAAACAGGTATTGCTCCAAAGGGCAACCTGATGCTGGTGCTATGCCTGCTCGTAGCCGTACTGGCCGCGCTCATACTAAATAAAGCAGTAGAAGCGCCATTCCTGCAGCTCCGGCAACGTGTACTGAACAAACGGAAAAGCACCGCCCATAAAAATGTGGCGCTTCTCACAAAGGATTCAGCAGCTTAACTTAACTTCACGTAATTAAAAGAGGAAAGACATATGAATATTGAAAAAGCGATTCTTGCCGGTGGCTGTTTCTGGGGTGTGGAAGAACTGATCCGCCAGCTTCCGGGCGTAATCTCAACAGTAGTGGGATACACCGGCGGCGATGTTCAAAACGCCACCTACCGGAATCATGGCACACATGCAGAAGGCATTGAAGTTACCTTTAATTCAGCAGTACTATCATACCGTTCCCTTCTGGAATTTTTCTTCCAGATCCATGATCCTACCACCCGGAACAGGCAGGGCAACGATATAGGTACTTCTTACCGCTCCGCCATCTTTTACCGGAACGAAGCACAGCACGAAACCGCCAATGAGCTAATTGCGGAACTGAATGCCTCCGGTAAATGGCCCGGGGCAATTGTAACGGAAGTGGTGCCCGCAACTGCCTTCTGGAACGCAGAAGAAGAACACCAGGCCTATCTCCAAAAGCACCCGCATGGGTACACCTGTCACTTTGTGCGGCCCGAATGGAAAATAAACTAACATAAAAAAGGAGAAAATGAAGTTGATTCATTTTCTCCTTTTTTTATACAGAGAGATAAACAATGTTCGCTATTCTGATCTCAGCGACTTCACAGGGTTCATCAGCGCCGCCTTCACCGACTGGTAGCTCACCGTCAGCAAGGCGATTAACAGCGCTCCCACAGAAGCTGCCACAATGATCCACCAGGATATTTCCGTGCGGTATTCGTAACGCTGCAGCCAACTATTCATAAAATAACAGGCCACCGGCACCGCTATCACCAAAGCAATAACAACCAGCAGAATAAAGTCCTTCGTCATTAAACGCCATAAATTGAAAACAGAGGCCCCCATCACTTTCCGCACACCTATCTCTTTTACCCGTTGCTCTGCCATGAAAGACGCCATGCCAAAAAGCCCCAGGCAACTGATAAATATTGCCAGCACTGCGAAGAAGCTCGACAATTTAGCGATGCGTTGTTCCGCATCAAATTTAGCGGCATACTCATCATCCACAAACCTGTAAACAAAAGGAATACCCGGGTTATACTTTTTAAAAACGTCCTCGATCCGGGCAAGCGCATCAGCCGTTTGTTTAGCCGGATTTATCCTGGCATTGATGATATTGGCCGCGTTGTAATCCAATGTAAAAACAGTGCGGAAAACCGGCTTATACGGCGACTGCATCACCATGTCTTTTATCACGCCAATCACCGTAAAAGGTTGGCCATCTTTTTTTACAATTTCTCCTATGGGATTTTTAAGACCCATGAACTTAACAGCCGATTCATTCAGGATCATAGCCGTGGTATCAGAAGCAAAATCCCTTGAAAAGTCGCGCCCTGAAATGATCTGCCAGTTAATCGTTTTTCCGAAATCATGTGTAACGCTTACTGCTCCAAAGTTTCCCTGCGCTCCTGGCGCCATGCCTTTCCAGGTATATCCATTGTTGATTGCATCCACATCTGTTGTTGGCGCGGAAGAATAAGACATCTCCGTAATAGCACCTGATACCACCAGCTCATTCCTGATAAGCTCGAAATGATCTTTCAATGCCGATGTAGACACCGGGATAAGGAGCAATCCCTCCCGGCTATAGGCAGTGGGCCGGTTTTTAGCGAAATGGATCTGCCTGAATACTACAATTGTCCCGATAATAAGAATCACCGATACGGTAAACTGTGTCACCACAAGGGCTTTCCGCGGAATGGCAGCATAACGTCCGGCGCGGAAAGTACCTTTCAGTACTTTTACCGGTTCAAAGGAAGAAAGATATAACGCCGGGTAACTGCCCGCAATTAAACCGGTGAAGAGCGTAACAGCAAGACCAACCAGCCAGAATACCGGGCTGCCAAAGGGTATGCTTACCTTTTTATCGGCTACGTCGTTAAATGCGTGTAATCCGGCCTGTACCAGCACCAGCGCTCCTACAAAACCGATCGCAGCCAGCAGAAGGGATTCACTGAAAAACTGCATGATCAGTTGACCACGAAGGGAACCTACCGCCTTGCGGATGCCCACTTCTTTGGCCCTCTTTTCAGAGCGGGCGGTGCTCAGGTTCATAAAGTTGATACACGCCAGCAACAGCACAAATACGCCAATAATCCCGAAAAGCCATACAAACTGGATCCTGCCACCAATATTCTTTCCGTTCTCCCAATCAGCATATAAATGCCACTTGCTCATGGGATGAAGAAAAACCTCCGGCTTAAAAGCAGCGTCTGCTGCACGTACTTTGCGCAGTTTCACATCTTTTATTTTAGCGGATACTTTTTCAAGGTCCGCATGATCAGCAAGCTGTGCATAGGTTTGCGTGAAATTAGACCGCCAGGGGTTTTCCATTTCCCTGATCCAGGGCTGGTTGCTCAGGTATAATGCCCACGGCGCCATAAAATCCAGGTTCCTGAAGGCAGAGTTGTACGGAAGATCTTCATACACCCCGGTCACTTTCACGGCTGTTCCGTTATCCATTTTCACCAGCTTATCGATTGGATCCATCTCCCCGAACAATGTCTTTGCAGTAGACGCAGACAAGAGGATGGAAGCCGGATCCTTCAACCCGCCACGGGTGCCCTTCAGCATTTTAAGCGTAAGCATCTCTGGAAAATCCGGTTCAAAATAATTCCCTGTTTTGGAAACAGCATTGTTATTATAAGCCAGTACATGCTTATTTTCCCACGAAGCCATTACAACATACTTGAAATCGCTGCCGTATTTATCCCGTATCTCTTCACCCAGCAGATAAGGGTTAGCTGTTTGTGTGCCTACCACCCCGTTAAAGGTTTGATGCTGCATTACCGCCACAATACGGTCGTAATTCGCATGATTTTTACTGAATGTCAGCTCATCGTGTATCCACAAACCGATCAGCAGGGCTACCGCCATACCGGTCGATAGTCCCACGATATTGATGAACGAAAACGTTTTGTTCTTCAAAAGGTTTCTCCAGGCAACCTTGGTATGATTTCTTAACATGGCTAACTGATTTACCGTTGAAAAACAATAATACTGCCATTCCTGCAATACTTACTGGTAGACGTTCTATGAGTATTTTGTTTTCATGTATCTGTCCGGATACGAACACGGGTGTCTGAAAATGGACACCGCAACAATCAGGCAAGAGATGAAAGATTCCTACGGGGCTATATTGGATGATGAATTAATTTTTACATCTGCATATTGCCAGGCGGATTCAAATGCTGCTAATACTTCCTTCGCCTCCTTATTTTTCTTCTGCAAAACCAGCGCATTATATAAACCGATCAATGCCCATCCATTTTTCCTCCATATTTCCAGGTCTTTCCGGTAAACTATCTCTGCCTGCCGGTATTGTCCTGCTTTGAGCAGCACAGCGCCTAAATGATGCCGCACGGAGAAGAACCAATCTGGCGGCTCGTTGTAGTTGAGGTGGTCTTCCATAGCCACGGCCTCCTTTAACAATGAAATAGCTGTGTCGAATGACTGTTGCTGAACTGCGATGCCCGCGGCTAGTACCTTTCCGGCAATTTGTACCAGGTCGGCCGAAGTATTGATATTCCAGATCGTCAGACTTCGCAGGATGGTATCAGCAGCAAGTACATGCAGGCTATCCAGTTCTTTTTGGGCCTTTGTTACCTTATGCTTGCCCAAAAAAGCCAGTCCTTTTGCGTAATGCCAGATGGCCCGGGGATACACCAGGTTGTTTTCCGGTGATGGAAGCGCCAGTATGGTATCCCACATCGATAACTTCGCGGCAATATAAAACGGGATGGTATAGTAGTGCTGCAAAGTGCCCCAGCCAGGCATGCTCATAATCTCTTTGGAGGTATGTTGCTGCAACCTGACAGCGGTTTGCCAGGCCAGTGTGGAATTGCCTTCCAGTGCGGCAGTAGCTGCCAGAAAGTGATAATTATGCGGGTGGTACGCCAAAGGGTAAGCGCCCTGTGCATGACACGCAATTGTATACACACTATCTGTTGCCAAAGCGCGGATATTTGACAGAGAACCTTCATGGTAATCGCCGGTACGGATATAAACATGTGAAGGCATGTGTAACAAATGTCCGGCGCCGGGCACCAGCGTATCCAGTAATTTTGCACTATGCAAAGCTTTTTCCGGCTGCGAAGAGGCTTCCATTGCATGAATATAAAAGTGATGCGCGCCGGGATGAGTGGGGTGAAGTTTCATCAGGTGTTCCAGTACCGCTACTATCGCGGGTGTCCATGCTTTGGGCGCTTGTGTTCTTTTTTCATACAAATCCCAGGGATGCAGGTTCATCATCGCCTCTGCGTATAAAGCACCGATATCCGGATCATCAGGAAATCGCGTATACACTTTTTTCATGGCTGTCGCATAGGCACTGTCCAGGGCGCTGCGATCAGCCGGAGGCTCTTTAGTATACCTCCTGGTCAAAGCGGCGATGAGGGCCTGCTCTTTTGCGCTGCTTTGATGGGAAAGCGCTTGTGCCTTCATAACTGCTTCGTAAGCGCGCTGAAAATTATCGGATTCCATGCCGGCATTGTAATTGGGTCCCAGTACATATGCAAGGCCCCAGTACGCCATGGCACACGTTGAATCCAGCCGGGTAGCTTCAAAGAAAGAACGGGCTGCTTCTGCATGGTTAAATCCATAGGACAGCATCATTCCCTGGTTAAAATAAACCTGTGCTGCTTTCACGGATGTTGAAATCGTGAAATGAATACCTTGCAATCCATCAAACAGCGGCGCTTTCTTTCCGGATGTATACCATTCTTTGTCAGTGGTGGCAGGAACTACGCAAGCAATGGTATTCGCCATGCTTTTTACCTCTTTGATCGGGCGTCCGTAATTGCAGGCCATCAGGCAGCCTGAAATAACAGATACTACATATAAATTTTTCATAAGGGATTAAATTGTAAACATACTTTGGGGTAATGGAAAATATCGGGGTATAAGCCTGTCGCTGATTACTAATTTACATAAAAATCAGTACTAAAGGAAGAAGTGGGTGTATCAATGTTCAGATACACCCGCTGTAATTTCGTGGGTATATTTATGCAGCGGCGCTATCGTCTGTGGTTGCATGATCTTCGCTGGCAACAGGGCCTCCGGATGCGGAGGAGGATGAATCTCCACCCAGGAATATTAATAAGGCCGCCGCGCTTGCGGTGCCGATGATCAGTCCTAATTTGGATACAGGCTCGGGGTCTGCTAAAGCAGCCATCACTAATACAACCATTCCTCCAAGAGCGAAGGCCGGGATGCCGATATTGATCAGGAATCGCTCTACCCGTTGCCGTAATTCCGGGCTTGTGTCGGGGCTTGGTGAAGCCGTTACGGGCGCTCCTTCCCGGCGCATAGTAGGGAGCGGCCTTGAGGGAAACTCTCTTTCAGCAAATTCCCTTGCTTCAGCAAGATCCTGCGCTTGCTCCCTGGTTAACTGGTAGCCCCGGCACCTGTCGTTGATATCCCATTCTCCCAGTTTGGTGCGCAGGCGGCCACGGTCATAATTAAAACGGTCGCGGTGCCCATCCCAGCTTCCATAATCGGGATGTGGGGTACTCCTGCCAAAGAGGCCATGAGGGTCGTTTTCAGCGTCCATAATACGGTGTGCAACTTCATCCAGCAAAGCAATGATCTCCTGGAGCAAATTAAAGCAGGGATCCGGCCCACCCGGTGTACCGGCGATCTGGCGTTGTACCGTGGCCGGTGCTGTAACGTTTTGCTGCACTACATGCGTAAGCTCATGCGCCAGTAAATGTTGTCCTTCCCGGGAATGAGGATTGTATTCCTGTTCATTGAATACAACATGATTGCCCAGCGTATAGGCCCGGGCGTTGACAGCTTCCGCCGACTGCGCAGCTTTATTATCTGTATGCAGCACTACATTGCTAAAGTCGTAGCCTATTTTCTGTGACATTTGCCGCTGGATGGTGTTATTCAGTGGCTGCCCGCCAGTGGAAATCACTTCATTTATCATGTCTGTGGATGGAGCAGCGGCTTCCGCGCCGCCGATCTCTTTGCGGCTCAGCTCTTCTTCATGTTCGCATGCCTTACATTTTCGTTGCAGGGATGCGCTGTGGCCATTATTTATTTTAAGGTCCATAGCGGCAGGCTGAGTAACGGCATCGGCTACGGCGTCGGCCTCTTTTTCCAGCGGGGTATCCGGTTGTCCGACCTTTAGCCGGGGCTGAAAAAAGGCGGGTTTCACAGATTGCAGGTGATCGTTTTTAGCACTGAAAAAAGGGGTAGGCTGTGGGTGTACAGTCCCTGGTGATTGATTGGGTACTTTAGAAAACATTTTGGGGTAGATTAAATGTTAATGGATTTTGGGGTTCATCTGTAGGGAAGTTACTAAAAATTCAGAGAAAAAAGAGGGAATAGGAGATCGTGACTGAGGGAGGTAGTTCTGTCCAAAGAATTTCATCTTAAAACTCTTTCCATTTTGTCAAATAAATAGAGCGTGGTGCATCTCTATCAAATTTCCTTGTACCGAATACATATATTTCCCTGGAAGTGTTCACGAATATGTACTCTCCCTGACTGTACCGCATCTCGGAGTCTTCAAACGTATAATCCCATATGTAATGTCCTCGTTCGTCTACCTTTAGTATATAAGCAGAAGAGGAACCATAATCATTATCGGATACATAGCCTGTAATGTAGTGTTGATCATGATTTCCCATATAAATACTGGTTGGATATACCTTCCCATTAATGCCATATTTGGAGTTAAAGTAAGTTTGCTCCCACAACACGTCACCATTTGTTTTATCAACCTGAAATAGCCAAAGGCTTGTTTGGCTATTGTAAGAATTGGTATATCCTAAAATGGAGAAATTACCTTCCGAAGTAATTTCCAGACTGACAGGCGTATCATAGCCGGTTTTACCGTAGATTCTCTCCCAGTGCAGTTGATTTTTTTTATCGAAATAATGAAGAATCGCGTCTCCTGTCATATTCGTGGAGCCGGGAGGGTTATAATAATAGTAAGGGTTAGCAGCCATAAAAGATGAGTCTGGAGCAGTAGCCATTTTATAAATGTATAATCCCTCATTGAATTTATTGTAATTAGGTGTACTCCACTCTAAAAGCATATTACCCTGCAGATCATACCAACAGTCTGTTAAAGTCGGATTCAGGGGATTAGGTGAGTAACCTGTAATAGTTCTTACGGTCACTTTAAAAACATCTTCCTTTAATAACTGAAAACGGACAAATCGCTGCATGGCATTGATATCGATATTTTTTTCCCACATCCGGTTCCCGTTGACATCAAGTTTAACAATAGCCACTCGTGGCGTATACAGGTATTGGTATGTGGCTGCCAAAATGTAGCCATCCTTTACTTTCATTAGCTGTGTAGGTGTCCACTGTTCATGTTCATGGTATTGCATGTCCCATTGTACATTACCGGATGTGTCCATTTTAATGAGCCTTGGCCAGGCTATAGTGTTATCATACATTTTCGCCAGTATAATAAATGCATTATCGGTTGTCGGCAATACCTGTAAGATCTCCTTGATCCTTCCATCCGTGTATTCCTTTTCCCAAAGTTTTGTTAGTCCTCCTGCTGTGATTTTCTCTGTTTTACTTTCATAGATAATTTGCCCACTATCAGCTACAATAAAGGCTCTACAATAAATGGTCCTACCTTGTCCTATACCTTTTAAAGAAGCATAGAACGAATCTGGTGATGTTACTTCCAGGATATTATACATCATGGATGAGTCGGGGCTGTTTCCCCAACGAAAGCCACGCAGCCGTACTTTAGCAGAGTCGATGCCGTGATAAGAGGCTTGAATAGTAATATTATCGAACTTTTGAATAGAAATGGAATCGATAGTTACGAAAATAGTGGTATCACCGCTTTTTTGAGGGGCAACATCCCCGGTCTTTACACACGAAAACAATAACATGAATAATGGGGTAACCAATGCCAGCAATGAGAATTTCATGATATAGGTAATTTTATTTGGGAAAGTTAATATTTTTTAATGATGATGTGGTATCGCCGGGAACATCATTTTATTTTCTGGCTGATAGAAAAAGAAACAAATAAAGTATTGGTCAGCAGCTCATTCCCAGGCATGCCGAATAAAACACAATTATTCATCAGGTGAAATTTTGATAATATCGTTTCATCAGTGAATTGGGCTAGATTAACCACTTTCTACCTTTTCCTTTAACTGAACACGGAGATCAACGCCGGCCTCCGGTGCCTCCGGAGCGCCGGCAAGCTTTGCTACCTGCGCAATCTTTCGATTGTTTATTTCACGACACCCGTCATGGGTTAGTACGTTTACTTTCCACCTGGGCCGGCTTTGCTTAATCCCATTGCTTAATTTTTCCTATTCCCACCCTGAGCAACTTCTTATGTTGTCACTGATTATCTGTATAAACCTGGTTTAACTTATATATTTTATGATAGCTATCATATTCAATCAGCTCTTCATCTTTCCTGAATTGAAGATCTAACGCGTGATGAAACTTATGATTATTAGGGGAAGCAGCTTTCAGGTTCGCTTTTGTCAAAGGCTGTGGTGCAGAAGCAGCATCCTTGCTGAAGAAATATTCCGGCTGGTACTTTTCTGATTCTTTTGGTGAGTGTGCCAGATGCTTAAATTCATATATCAATATAGTTTCTTCGGGATTGAGGACTCTGTATTCCTTCCTATCAACAAATCTGAATACATTTCCCTTTGTATCTTTAAATCCATAAGTCGCATCTTTATCCATTGTATAAGATTGGCCATCGTGTTTGATCTTTATTTCATTGCCATCAAATAGAATATTAGTGCTGATTTTGTGCTTTTCTGTTTTGTAATTAATAGCATAAGTCAGTTTCTTATGCTGAAAGTCAGTGGCAGTTTGATAAATACCGCTACTGTCTTTTTGCGCCACGGCTGTGGAAATTGTAAAAAGGCTACTTGCCAGCAGGAGAAGTAAATTTTTCATTTTCTAAATATTTAAATTTTAGTTATACTGTTAATGTCATTAATGACCAATACCAGTGATCTGATTTTCGGCATCATCTTAACAGAGAAGTATCAGATCCGGAAAACCTGCACAAGGAGGAAGATAGGTTGAGGAGAGCTTCGCTTGACGAAACAGAAGATATGATATGGGATAGTGCGTTCGGGGACTAGATGACAGCTATAGTTATTAACTGGAGGTAATTCAGCAGTATACAAAATTGGCTTTTCCACAAAAGAAAGCTGCAGAACACTGATTTTATGGTTATCGGTCTTTGCAATATGCATTTTGTCTTTACAACAACCTTTTAGTGTACCTTCAGGATTGCATCCACAGCCGTTCTTATCCCCAAAATTTAAAATCGAAATTTTTGCCAGGTGTCCGCAACAGTAATGAAAATTGATAGCCACGCCAAGTGCAACATTCGTGTATACTACTACCAGAAATATGGCGAATAGCTTTTTCATTTTTCTTTAATTACTTTAGCGCAATTCCTGCTCTAAAGTAGAATCAAAAACGCGACTTTTTAATGATGCTCGTCAGGTATACTGCTGATAGTGATCAAAGAAATTGTATCAGCATTTAACAAAAAAGGCTTGTAAGTCAATTACTTACAAGTCTCTTGTGCCCAGAACTGGAATCTAACTATATCTGGGTATCAATATGCTATAGATCAGTTTAAAAATGGCTACTTTCGGTAAAAGAGTTAGAGAGTGCAGGGAAGCTAAAAGCCTTTCCCAGCAAGAGTTAGCAAAGCAAATGAAGACTTCTTATACTGTCGTGGGTAAGTATGAACGTGATGAGATGCTGCCTTCCATTGAAGTAGCTAAAACCTTAGCCCGACTCCTGAACACAACCGTGGGTTATTTACTAGGCGAAGCTGCTAATAGCAATACGTTTAAAGACCCTGCCATGTTGCAGCGCCTTAATGAGATCAGTTCTTTGCCAGAAGAAGATAAACACTGCATTTTATATACTATCGATAGCCTGTTACAAAACGCCAGGACAAAGAAGGCATTTGCACATAAATAGAAAACCCGGTCTACGACCGGGCTTTATCATTTATGAGATTCAATATATTATGAGTTCGACTTCCAAAACCATTTTCCATTCTTCAGAAAATATGACATATTTATAATCAGTGTTTTAACAAAATGTGCAGGATAGTAAGAATCAATCTCAAATAACAGCTCCTTATCTCCCTTACCGATTACAGAAATAATATTTGTTTTAGGTAATCGGCCATCAACTATCTTGAAATTTTCATTATCAAACTCATTCCCCAATTTAACTATATCCTGCAAAAACATTTCTTCATTATTATTTCCAAATTTTGAAACAATTCGATCTGTAGTAATAAGAACAAAATTATTTTGCAAAACACATTCTAACACAGGAAGCTCATCTTCCTTTAAATAGTGATTAAATGCTGTTTGGCTTACATCTTCTATGATCTTTGTATGCAATTCATTATTAAATGTCTTCCAATTTTCTGGCGGCTCATTTATTAACAACAAAGATTTTCTAATTGCTTCTTTCTTAAATATTTCTTTTTCCATTTAGTCTAATGGTTTAGTCCATTGAACGTGTTGTGATCCCAAATTATCTGTATACTTTGAATAATAATATCCTAAAGACTTCGCCAATTGCTCACTATGGAGAATATACGGACTGACTACCAGATTAAATTCTATTTGAACCTCTGAAACTCCAACCGATTTAGCGATACTTTCCGCTTTACTCGCAAAATTTGAGAGAACAGAACCTTTTACAGTATTGTTAGCTGATTTAAGAATAGAGCTGATATTAAATTGTGCTGTATAGCCACCATTTACGCCCAAATCAGCTTGCCCTACCAAACTTTCTACACCTTCGATAAAATTATGATCAAGATTAAACTTATCGCCAAGCTTATAGGTGCTTGACATAGCCGCACTTTCACCTGCTTCTGAGACACCTGGATTCTCAACGAATGGAACTCTTGACCGTGTTATTGCTTTACCTATTCTTTTAGTAGCATAAGCAGTTAATAACATTCCTCCAATATTCTCCCAAGTATCAACCCTTTTAAGATCCTTCAATCGCATTTCTTCAACCTCATGAAAGGATTCATTCAACATTTCACCACCAGACTTACCATCAAGCGCTTCATTCCATGTACTAGCTATGCCATTCCATCCAGCAGCTACTGTATTCCATCCAAACACGCCTACCTTTCCAAGCCCTGAGTAATTTTCGTACTTCTCTTTATTTATCTTTCCTAAATTACCCAACCCTAGTGTTAAAACTGGTTTTCCTCCATATTTATTCTCTCTGAAATACCAAGGTAGAGCCTTCTCCAATCCATCTAAATCGATAAAAAGTATAGGTGAATTTTCAGAAAATTGATATGGTGTTAACTGTGGATATTTCGGTGATAACGGATCTACACTTAAAAACTTCCCTATCCTCGGATCATACACCCTCATCCCATAATCCTGCTGATTCCCCTCTCCCTTCACCTCATTATCATTCTCCTTCCCGTTAAACCCATACCTATATACCTCCCCGCATCCCAACTCCACGGGCTCTCCTGCCAGCTGCAACCTGGCGCACTCAAAGAACTCTCATAAATATATAGCTTTTTCTTTCATCTGTTTTTTCATTTGAAAGAAAAAAATACAGGCGGGTAAAATGTAGGTAACCGTCCTGGTAAGATGATGTGTTACTACAGCTGATGTTATATGCTAACGATAGCCATAGAACTACCGTCCAGCCTATGTTCTGCTGTTGACCACATCATCTTACCAGGACGGAAGCAAGATAGTACTACAGGTGATCAGGGTACTGGCGCTGGTGTTCGCGCAGTCTTATTCTCCGGGTGTCGGGTCAGCGGTATAACGCTGATGGTTATATCCTATCGCCCTAACATAAGGTCTGCCGCCCCACACCGCCATTCCCCCCTGGCCGCTGGGGCGAGAGTGCGAGCCGGGCCCCGAAGCGCAGCGGAGGGGCATGGCGATGCACGGAGCACCAGCAGGCCGCGCCTTCGACCTATATCTCGCCGGGAGCGCCAGCGGACGGCAAAATCAAAAATGCAAGGCCAGGGGGGACGGCGGGGGGCGGACAAAATGGACAGCGAAGGGATGGCGGGCATAAAAACGACCAAGATTAAAAACAGCCCTTAGCCAGACCGGGAGCTGGCCGAACGAAGGGCGAAGGGAGCGCAAAAAGCGTGACAGGACGGAGCGCAGCCCCTGTAGCGCAGCGCAAGGGGCAAGCGTAGGACTGGCGCGCCTTTTTGCCGACCTAGCCCGCAGTGAGACCTTTTCACCTGCCAAGGCTTTATGGTGATTAGCAGCGACGTGTTATTCCGAAGCAATGTCACTAGCCTTTAATACGCTTTATACCCGCCTTTGACTAGCCTTTGAGGTGGACTTGATCGCCTTCTGATCCGTAGTCAGATGCTCAATAAGGAAGGGGTTCGACTGGCCCCCCTCACTGCTAGCTGTCAGGGATTCGAACCCTCAATACTGCTTATTGAGTTGTATTTTTTACGGATTACTTCCGGATTAACTTCCGGGTTTATCACCCTTAGCTTTTAATCCATTGATTTGTAAGGATTCAAGTACAGCTTGCAGAGAAGGTATAATTCGAACCCTTGAACCTTTGGACGCAGGTTCGATTCCCACCATCTCCACCTTTTTCTGGATTGGATTCGAACAGGTGGCCTACTGCTTAGAAGGCAGTTGTTCTACACCACTTTTCTAATTAAGGATTTTTATAAACGGAAGGATGCGACCCCCCTGGGGCTCGAACCCAGGACCTACTGATTAAGAGTCAGTAGCTCTAACTTAGGTGCGAAGGAGGAGATTCGAACTCCCAAAACCTTTCAGGCACTCCTACAGGTTCCGAGCGGATTCGAACCAGCTAACAATAATAAAACATTTTCTTCATTTCATAGGATGATACTGTTCTATAGCAGCTTTCAGCGTTTCCACCTGGCTTTGTTTATACCGTTCTGTACTCGATGGGTATTTATGACCCGCGAACTGCTGCACCACGCTAATATCATAGCCCTGCTGTAGTAGATTAGCTATCACACTGCCTCGTATAGCCTGAGCCGTTACTGACCGTTCAGGATACACATGTTTATAGCTCCTGATTACATGCTTGACTATATCATCCGCACTCATCGGCCTTCCTCTGTGACCGATCAGCAACACATCACTATCAGCGCCCTTTAGCAGCTGCGGGCGCACCTGCTGCAACCAGGTATATAACAACAGGATCTGGCCGGGCTTTAACGATAACGTACGACTGTTAGTAGTATGCGTAGATTTTATATAGATGCCACCCGCTTCCAGATTAATGTCTGTAATGCCTATTTGAGCCATTTCCTGCGGCTTTAATCCCTGATAGACCAATAGCCCCATTAATACCCGGTTACGGTAATATAACACCTGATAACGCTCTTTACGTTCCAGTAACCTTTCCAGCTCTTCCCCGGTAAACAGATCCTGTAACTGCACGTCACGGCTGCGCTGATCACGTAACAGGATAGAACGCGCCGGATGATCGCCTCGGCTGCCGATACAACATAAATAATCATAGTACACCTTAATACTGCATAGGATGCGGTTTAACGTAGCCGCATTATTATAACGCTCACGTAAAACACTTAAGTAACCTATCAGCTCTGCATAACCAGCCATCTGCGCAGCTGGGTAACTACTTAAAAAGATGGATATTTCCCGGTGATAACTTTCCGCTGTACCAGGCGTATAGTGCTTTTCAAGATATTCATATAATGTCATAAGGCTTGTAATTGATGCGCTCCGGGCCGGGCATAGATCTGTGTGGATTCAAGGCATCTATGTCCTAAAAAGTCACGTACATACTCCATGCTCATGCCGCTTTGTAAAAGATGGGTAGCTATACTATGCCGCAGATGATGAGGGCTGATATTCTTATCCATACCTGCTTTACGCAGTAAAGATTTAAGCAGCGTTACATAACTATTACCGCTCATGGCCCTACCCTTACTATTAAGCATAAACGCAGTACCTGTACGCCGGGCCTTGCCCCGCTCCTGCAATATATACTGCTCCAGACTGACCGCAACCCTGTCCGTTAAGGGGATCACCCGACGCCTTTCACCCTTGCCTGATCTTACATACAGTAACCGCGGCCTGAAGTGAACATCGGATAACCCTAGCCGTACCGCCTCACTGCGTCTTAGCCCGCAACTATAAAACAGGTGAAGCATAGCGTGTTCTCTGCAGGTGACAGCTGCTGCAAACAAGGTTTGTACCTCCGCTACTGTTAAGGGTTCCCGGTAGCTACGTTCAGGGCTTTTAAACTTCAGCACACTAACCGGGTTAATGGTAATACCTCCGGTTTCAAGCTGCCAGCTAAAAAACACCTTGAGCGCATACACGTAATGACTGATCATCATTTCACTCAAAGCGCCCTCTCTGCGCTTTAACGGCCGTTCATGCAGCCACTCATAAAACATACTAATATCCATTGGCTGGATCTGCCCTATACTGCTATACTGCCCATACTCCAAAAAATCACGGATACACGCAGGCAGCATACGTTGCGTACTACTGCTGTATCCCAGTACGGACAGGTAGCTTTTAAAGCTATCTACGATCTGGTACATAACTAATGATGTTATTTTGTGATAAAATAAAAGGATGGGTTAACGGTATGGCGATTCTGGTATAAGTATGACGTTTTTCTAAAGTAGGGCTTGAGCACTTTTTTGTTACGCGTTACGCCAGCGCACATTTTGGCTATGGCAGAGGATTCTGGCGTTTCGCTGGTGTTTCACTGGTGTAACATAGAGGGGGCTGGCGTAACATTTCTAAGCAGATCGATTTGCGTTTGCAGGTGCTGCTTCACCCTTGCCCGTAAGGCTTCGTAATTATCCCAATAGATTACCTGATAGGTAAATCCACGGTTAGCATGGCCGCCCTGCTGACGAACATACTCTAAGCGGCTAAGATCATTAAAACAACGGAACACCTGCATTTTACTGCAACGCAGTCCCTGACGAACTTCCCGCAGACTAAAGGCAGCCGTTTTATAGTTTTCGCTGTATTCCTTGCGTAGCCAGCACTTCAGCTGTTCAAAAAACTGTCGCAGACTTCCATCCAGCTCGTCCACCTTCAGCACAATACTATCGAACATAATAGCTACCGCCGTTTCAAGATCGGATATTTCTGTGATTAAACGGCCTTTACTATCCTTTTTTCGCTGGTACTGATGTACCAATGTAACCATTTTTACAAAGTTTAAAAACAGGTCATTTAAACGACGGATCTTATGTGCGTCCTGCGGCAGCTGTAGCTTGCTGGCATAGGGGTTAACCACCTGGCACGACTGTAAACACCGCACAAGGTTTTGTATAAAACGTTTGGTGTCCTGTTCCTGCTTACTGTCGATCTGACCAGATGCTTTATTATTCTGGTAATTAATAATGCGGCTGGTCTGATCCGCGCTTTCATCCACTGCCAGCAGGAACACACGGCTCATATTATCCTCATAGATTTCTCCACGGGTAGTACACGCAAGGGACGCAATAGGCCCCTTTACTGTTTTCTGGCCGCTGGTGATCTGTCCGTTATCCAGCTTGATACTGGTGGCACTGTTCAGCTCTCCGTTGCTCTGTAGCTCCCTAAATGCAAACTCTGCTTCTTCACTAAGCCCGTCTATATCTTCAAGGCATAGCAACCGGTTTACAAAATAATGCTCCGGGTAATTATATAATACTTTATCACTAACACGGGTGAGCTTCGTTACTTTCTCCTGTGGGATGCAATCAGATATTTGTTTTAACAGCCGGGTCTTTCCGCTGCCGCTACTGCCTTGTATCAGCGCGTGTAAGGTTTCAGGCATCTTATAACTGATAGCGATTAGCAGTAAAAATAAACGGTTCGTTTCCTCTCCTACTATACCTGCCTGACCCAACAGATCATTTAATCTGGTTATCAGATCACCTTCCTTTAAAAAGGTTTCTGCTGCCGTGCGCTCCTGTAACGTAAGCGGATACACGCCTGTAACAGCTCCGTTATCCCCTCCCGGTGTAATAAGATCCTTTTCCCGGTACTCGTCCAGCAGATCCGTTAACCGGTATAAATCAGCTTCCAGTAAGGATTTATCCAATAGCAGTTTTTCGCTCACCTCCCTGCTCACTTTATCCACCTGCTTATCTTCGTAAAGATCCAGCTTGTTACGGCTTTTCTGGCTGTTATCCTTCCGCTCTACTACCAGCGTAACTTTCATACTATCCAGCTGCTTGCTGATACCTCCCTGCACATAATAAAAAGTATGGTCCGTGCTATAGCAAAGTTTATAAGGATTCGTCGTATCCAGACCACCAGGTGATGGCCCCTTTTCTGTAGCCACCGTAGCGGGTTCCGGTATTGTTTTTTCAGATGAAAGAAAAAATTCTTTTCGCTCACTAAGCAGGTGAACAAAAATATCCGGTTCATGGGATAGCGCCATACTGTTTATATCCTCGCCAACAGGAAGGATAAGCGTAGTAATAATAATATGCGGCAGCTGCTCCCGCAGCTGCGCCGCATATTTAGCTGCCGCTTTATTCCCTGCATCATCCCCATCAAAAGCAAAAATGATTTCCTGTAAGACTGCTAAAGATTTAACTGCCGCCCAGTGTTCATTTGTAAAACCATTGGTACCGTAGCAGGATAGTACACTGTAATCCTTTGTAATAAAAGATTGCTGTAGTAATGTGGCTGCATCTATAATAGCTTCGGTAAGGATTAAACGCTGCGTGTCCGGTTTGGGATAACCCGGATAAAGACCCCGACGGTCTTTTAAATAAAAATGTTTCTGCTCATCATCGTTAATCGTACTACGGAAGTAAAGGCCACTCACCTGGTTACCGCTGTCACGCAACGCGAACACGATACAATACTTGGCAAAAGGTTTATATGCCTGCCCACCTTCACGGGTATTGGTTCCCCACGGCGATAACAACCCCACTTCTACACAAGGCCCGATAAGGCTTGCATCTTTACGGTTGCCATGATGGAACTGCGCCGTATTATAACCGATCTCTAAAACAGTAGCATCCAGCCCACGGCTACCTATATACTCCTGCGCTGGCTTGCTGTGATGTACCGCATTCCTAAAATAGATAAACATATTGCCCAGTATAGATATACCGGGCGGTGAGGGAACGTAAGTTTGATATACGGGGCCACCGATTAATTGTTTGCACTTCTGGATAGCCTCATGTTTGCTGCAGCTTTCCTTATGCATCACAAAATCAATCACGTCTAATGCCTTGCCATGTGTTTTACAGTTAGAACTAAAACAATAACAGGTATGCGTTTTATAGTACACCTGCAGGCTAGGCGTTTTATCATCATGGAACGGACAGTGTAACCGCAGATGCTTATCTGGTTTTAAGCCATAATGCTGCAATACAGCCGATAACGTAAGCTGCTGCTTAATCTCCGCTATATTCATTGTGCCAGCTTTTTCAGCGTCTGCTTCATTTCCTGTAAGGCTGATTTATACTCATGCGCTACCTGCTCTGTTCCGTCCAGTGGTTCTATGATCAGCAACCTGTCACGGGTGGTAATCTTTACCATATCGCCCACTTTAAAACCCAGTTCCTCCAACCACACACCGCTGATATTGAGCCAGGGTACTACGGTATGGTTCCCTGATTGATCCCGGTGTTTCGGTTGAAGTTTGATTTGTCTGTTATTGCTTGTCAACATAAAAAATATTTTTTTGTACCTAATCCGATACAAACATACTTAATCATATTTATTTGACAAACTTTTTTAGATTTTTCTGTAGCCTTTAAGTACTATATATTTGTACAAACACCGTATTATACGGTCATTTAGTACCTAATCCAGTTTATAAAATGGCTACTTTCGGTAAAAGAGTAAGAGAGTGTAGGGAAGCTAAAAGCCTCTCCCAGCAAGAGTTAGCAAAGCAAATGAAGACTTCTTATACTGTCGTGGGTAAGTATGAACGCGATGAGATGCTCCCTTCTATTGAAGTGGCTAAAACCTTAGCCCGACTCCTGGACACCACCGTAGGCTATTTACTAGGCGAAGCTGCCAACAGTAATACGTTTAAAGATCCCGCTATGTTGCAGCGCCTTAATGAGATCAGCTCATTACCTGAAGAAGATAAACACTGCATTTTATATACTATTGATAGTCTGTTACAAAATGCCAGGACAAAAAAAGCATTTGCGCATAAATAAATAATAACCCCGGTCGTTGACCGGGGTTATTAAAAACTAATAAAACATATAACCTCTAGCGGTAAGTTGATATTCTTTTTGACTGCCATCGTAAAACACTAGTCCATAATACTGCAGATGATTTAATCCAGCATCTAATTCTTGATAATCTATTGATTTATCTTTATTTCTCGATGCCCTTTTCCATAACTCATTAAGCCCTTCTTTAAGTCCCTCTCGACTTAATCGATAATGAACTCGCAGAAAAGATAAAATGCTATCACTTTGATATTCTTGAAATAAATTTCTATTATAAATATACAAGCCTCCTTCCATCTTATTACAGAGGGCTACAATATCAAAGAGATTAATTAGTGCTCCAAGATAAAAATCCTGACTATTCCTAAAATTCAGCTTAACCGACTTATCTTTATATCTCATTATAGTAACTCCCTCATAATAGTTGGTAGCCCTATTTAATAGCAAGTCAGAAATAATATCGTTTAATTCGCCCTCTAGCGATTTAATCCGTTCATCTCTTAGTTGCAACAACGGAACCTCTTCTGTTAGTTGATCCAAACTTAACATATGAATATCTAACAAATCTCTATAATTAAATGTTATATAAGTAGTCTGTACATCGGAACTAATACAAATCTGTCTCATAAATTATTTCGTAAATGTGGCTTCTACACCATTAGGTAAATTGTTTACATCAACTTTTGTAAAACCAGCCTTCTTTGCCAGTCCTCCAGATGGGGTTGCCCATGCCGCTTCTTTGTCTGTCAAACCACTGCCCATAGCTTTTCTATATTCTTGCAGATTCGTAGACATTCCACCAGGATATCTATCATCTAAAACCCAAGTACCTGTAAACTTTTTGGCATCCGTCACTTTCATTGCATCTTCAAATATTTGAGTTGCCAAACCCTTTTTCTGAAGATCAACTGGAATATTCAAGTCAAGCTCTAATCCCTTCTGTGCTGAAAACTCATACCATCCTAACGGCTTTTCATTATAATATGCGAATGTCATGCTACTTTCTCTATCAAAGGTAACAACTGCTTTTTCTGCTATTGTAAGCCCATCTACACTTGCTGATGCTAATAAACTCCCTTTAGATCCCCCCTTAGGCAAAGCAAGTTTTCCCCCTAAATAAATACCTGCCCCTATCCTTAAGGCATCTGGAGATGTAAGTGATTGTATCGGATGGTTCCACACGGTAACTGCTCCCTGTCCCAAACTAGCACCTACCTGTTTTCCCTCTGTTGTCAGATCATGTATATAAGTTCCTTTCCTTAAACTTTGATATGTATCTACTCCACTATTCCAAACTGTTGGGACAAGATTTAATAGATCTATACCCGCATTATTAAAGGCATTGAGATAATCCATTCCTGTACCTTTACCCGAATTTGGAAAAGCTAGAAAATAGGGCAATTTCTCCGCACCATCTAAATCGATACTCCTTATAACATCATTCTCCGCAAAAGCATAAGTACTATTCCATGGGTATTCTGCACTTAACGGATCCACACTTAAGAACTTCCCTATCCTCGGATCATAAATCCGCATCCCATAATCCTGCTGATTCCCCTCTCCCTTCACCTCATTATCATTCTCCTTCCCATTAAACCCATAACGATACCCACCTCCATTCATCTTCCTTCCAACCAACTGCATTCCAAACGGCGAATAATCCACGGCACTGCTAAGCGTCACATCATACACGCTACCGGTTGGTGTCTTGTTATCCGTAATCGTGGTCAGCACATTTCCCAGGTGATTCGTAATCTCGTATTCCCGGTTATTAAATGCGGTCCATAGGGCATCCTTTGTTGCAGTAGAGCCCAGTTTCATATTAGGCTTCCACACACCCAAACGGCTGCTACCATAAAGATACTGCTCTTTCCATATAATATCTGCTGAACCTGTTTTTTGTTCGTAGGTAGCTAACACGTTCCCGTTTACGTCCCTTTCATAAAAGGTGGTAGTAAAGTTTTGCGCAGACGTTTCCACCACTTTCCTGGACCTGTTACCTGCCGGATCGTAAAAATACTCTGTTTTAAGCGTTCCTTTCTTAAAACTCTTGATTTTTCCAATAATATTCCATTCTATTTCAGATACGTCGTTTCCATCCTTTATCAGGTTACCAATTTCGTCATACTGGTAGGCGTCACCCGCTACATTCCCAATCTCACTTGCTGTTTCTACAGCTGGAGCCTGATTTCCAATATCGACACCTGGGTAAAGTGGCAATGCGATCCCATCCCTGACATATCTCAACCGGTTACGGGTAAGCTGCCCGCTACTATTCCGCGGATAGTTATAAGTGAGCCGGTCCATCGGTGCACCGCTCATGTTATTACGGTTATACGTGAGAATATTACCGCTGGCATCATAAGTAATATCTTCTGCATAGGGTGTTGGAGGAGTAGTACCCATTTCCCAGGTGGTGGCCCCTCCCGCTAGTGTATGCTGACGCATGGTTCGTAACCGGTTCAACTGGTCGTAGCGGTAGCTATAGCCTATCGGATTTCCTCCGTTTATGCCTTTCAGGGCAAGCTCTGAACGGGCGATGTTGCCATTATACAAATCCTGCCCTGCAATATCAGCGGCCTTACCCTCCCATTTCAATGCGAACGGATTCGTAACAGTGGGAGGCTTGCCAATAGGGGTATAGTCACCCTGGAAGTAATCCAGTGTATACGAGGCTACGTCTTTGGCAAAATGCGCCTTCGTTCCCGAAGGGTCACCATCCCTTCCCATATCGGATGCTGGCGAGAGATAGTTGCCGTTAATACCTTTCAACCAACCTTGCAACGTATAGGCGTAATCGATACCCTGTACGGCATTACGAAGATACTCCATGCGGCTGAGTGGGCCATGTTTATAGTAGCGATAGTAGGCATCTGTAACCGCACCACTAATCTCCCACTTGTCGACAGATACGCTGCTGATACCGGATTTTGCCTCTACTAACCTGTTTTCCGCATCATATGTATAGGCATAATAGAACTGATCATCTTTTCCGGGCTGATAACGAACTGCATTCACTTTTCCACTGATCAGGTCATAATTGTAATCTGTCTGTTTGTAGTCGTACAACCCATTCCCATGCCAGAACGTTTTCACATTCCCAAGCAGATCATAGCTGTAAACAAAATTATCAGTCGTAGTTCCTCCTGTAGGGGCGGCAACGTACCGGTACTGAGCGGAGACCCTGTTTCTAAGGTTATCCTGTGTACCTATGCTGGAGGGTAGCATGGGGCTGTCGTAGAAAGTATAAATGCGCTCAGGATTTGAAATCGGATTCACTAATAAATCCCCATAGCTTGTAATAAATCCTGGTTCAAAAATACTGACGTTACTAAAAACCTCGCCATTCTCTGTAATACGGCCAAGTGCATCATATACTGAATAGTTATAATTGTTATTTCGGGCCCACTGTTTTGCATTTCGTGAGGCAATCAGTCTTCCCAGGTAATCGTACCAGAAACCGCTGACACCGGCATCCGGAGTCTTCTGTTTCGATACCTGGTTTAAAGAAGTATAGGCATAATCGGTAGCAAGCCTGTGTTGAGGCTGCACTGGCATAGGACGTACTTCAATGTTGGAGTTCGGACCGCCCACTGTTCCCGGTGCACCGTTAGCCGGTACATTATAACGCCCCCAGAAGCGCCTCGCGTCCAGGCCCGCCATCTGTGCCATACAAGGCTCCTGGGAGTTGGTCCATATTTCATCAGCCGTAAGCTGACGGTTATATGTTCTTAAGTGCTTCAGATCACTGAGATCACTGGTGATAGATACTCCACCTGTACCAACCACAATCTCCCAGGTGCAAGGCGCCGGTGGTGCTTTCGTATCACTATTCAGTAATTGACCATTTACATAGGTACTCAGTACCCCATCCATCAAATTACTTCCCTGTACTACCAGGTGCAGCCAGTCGCCACCTCTAAAAGCCGTAATGGGCACCGCTATATGACTACTGTTCACGATATTGATAGCATTAGTCTCCGGATTCATCTTATAAATCGAGACATAGCAATAGGTGCTGCTAATGCAGGTAGTAAAGAAGTAATTGTTATTGGAGGTAGGAGTCAACACCTGTGTAGCTCCAGTTGACCGGCCTTTAATCCACATTTCTACCGATATACCGGTCTGAATATTCAATGAATTAGTCAGTTCTGTCAATGTCAATGGCAAACTTGTATTAACGATAGCGCCATTGTAGTTACAGGTAAAGTCAGCCGGAACTTCCGTGGTGGTGGTATTCAATCTTTCCGTACTTAGTACATCCACCCCTTCCGGAGGTACCGTCCTCACCAGGTTACCCGCCTGATCATAATAATAAAGCGTGAAATGATAAAGCTGTTGTCGCGTTTTCAGATTCGCGGTAGCCTTTGTACCTGCACATACGGTAACGTATTGTCTACGGAAATCCTGTCGTACAGAATCAATATATACAACATAACGACGACGACCACCCGCAATTGCTCCATCTATCATTCCCATCAAACACTCAGCAGGATCAGGGGTTACTGACCTGAACACCGGCTCATTGCAGAGCAACGCCGAAGTACCCGCCGTTACCTTCTGCCTGTAGTCATCATAATCCAAATACCCGAGTGAAAAGCCCCAGCGATGGTTCAGATAAGTAGCTACAATGGTTTCATAGTTATCCTTCGTGTTATCCAGTCCACCTGACCATGGCTCCTGGTTAAGAGCCGTCATTCCGGCAGTGAACTCTGCAGGTGTAATACATCCTTTTGTATTTACTTCCAGGAATACCGGCAGTGTAAGCTGGCTGGCCAGCAGATACCGGCAGTTACCACAACTTTTTATCAGCTGATCCAATTCCTCCTGTTTGAGATTCATCGCACTGCCATACGTATCTGTAAGGTATTTTAAGAATGTGCGTCCCGCAGCATTGTTGTTATAGGTTGCCTGCAAAGCACTCAAACGGGCGCAGATAGCCGGGTTCGTGTTGCCGATAACCGCTTCTGCTGTTTGTGCCTTCACATTAAATGGATATGGCCCGGAAAGAATCCAGGGATTATTCTTCATTGTAATACTACCCGTGCCCAATACACCCAACATCACATCCTTAAAGGAACGATAACCCTCCGCAGTAGCACCAGGCACTGCCGCACTCGCACCGTTTAAGTGAGCAGTATCCCCACCCAGTTTGCACACTTCAATCAATTTCTGACGAAGCGCATCTCTTTTTATAGAAGTATAGCCACTCAGTCCTTCCTCTAATTGCGACATCCATACATCTGCATTATTGGCACAATTGTCTGCCACCAGGTTCGCTATCTGTGCAAAACCATCGTTCCTTAAAGAATCCGGATTCATGGAGAAAGTCTGATCATAGTCAATTCTCTCCATACGGGAGATTTTATTCCTGAATAAAGGAGAACAGCCGCCGGTGGGGTCGTTACAGGTATAAGAAAGTACCGTAATTTGCTGTTCTGCCGGCGTTGGACTATCAGTACCAATATAGACTGACCCAATATAAACCGGATCAGGTGGGTTCATCTTAACAGTAACTATATTGTTTGGATTTGTCCCAATTTTCAGAGTAAATACATACTCAACATCAGTTGATAGCGGAGACGAAAATGTTATCTTATAACCTAATGTACTATGTATTATTTGATCCACCTCCACCGTATAATCGGTCCTGCATGGCAGCGTAACGGGCCCTTTCGGAGGGAAAGACACAGCCCCACTGTTCCTGCAATAAACCGAATCTACTTTTAACACACTCAAAGGAAGATATTGTGGTATGCATATCGTCTTATATCGATCTCCTGCACCAAATATTAATATCTCTGAAGTATTGGTTGTCCCTGTGGAATATGTAACAGCCACCCGCGTTTCCGTAGCAAAACGGTTTCCTTCAAAATTAACCCGCACCCGCTTTGTTCCGGCACTGCAATTGCCCAATGAATCTTCTGCAAAAGAAAAGTCTGACACGGTGGCACAACTTTCTCCCAGCATTGGCAGCGGTCGACCTATTTTACAGATATCACCGCACCTGGCATCGCGGATACGTTGATAATAGATCTCCTTCAACTGGAAATAATACTCCGCATAAGCCAGCCATTCCCTGTCAGGTACCCGGCACTGCGTTTGTGGTACACAATTATTCCAACGGGATACAAAAGTTACATCTGCAGTAGCATTGGTATTGCCTGTGCTATCGGCACAATAGAGCAGATAATCAACATACTGCCAAATATTCTTGTTATTGTAAGTGCTGCTTTTAAACGGCGTCCGGTTCCTGGAATAATTGTTCAGATCATTCACAAAACTACCAATGAACGGCTGCGCTGCGGTGTTTGTTGCAAAAGGATCGGCATTCAATAACCAGGTCGGATTATTACGATCATAATTACTACCCACATATTTAGGAAGGTCCGATGCTTTTAAACACAAGGAAGTGATCTTTTCATCCCAACGCTTCACAGCAGACAAGCTTTCACAGCTTTCCAGGGCACAATACTCCCAATGATATGGCAAAAACAGATCTGCCCATTCCGGTCTCCAGTTCTTTACCAGGTCCTCCAATGTAAAGTTGGCATCACAGGGCGATATACTTATCCCATCAACATTGATGATCCTGGTTGACTCATAACTGGAACCACCAACAGTATCGACCGGGAATATTGTTCTGAAATAAATTGCCAGTATATTCACAGCCTGTTCCAGCGGCCGGCCATAGCTGTCGAACTGCGCATACTGTCCACCCGGACTTACATCCTGCTTCAGGGTTTCTTTTAACTCCTTACAGGGATCAGGTACGCAGTTCAACAAGGCAATAGTGCACCTCATCTTCAATATGTCGTACAAGGGGCCGCTCCAATTATTGATGTCATTGGTGTACAAGGTCGCATTCACCTGATTGTCGGCGATTCTCTGCCATACCTTCTGTTGAAATTCCGCTTTAGTACCCAACGCTACTTCACAAGTATGACAATCACTCACGCAGCCGGAGAAGTCGGTCGTTCTCAGTTGGTTGATAATAAAATAGAACTCCGGCTGCAAATTGGTGTTACGCTTGATAAAGTCGTCAGTATAGGCAGCAATGACATCAGGATTCAGCGACAATTCAAAGCGGATGCTATACTCGCCGGCCTTTCCCAGGTCTACCACAAAGCTGTTTTCTACACTACCATCGTCCGCACAGTTGGGGGTAAGACTGCCAATCTTGATCGGTGTTATATTCGCGTCTACCTTGTTATTACAATCATCATATACATCAATCTTCAGTTCATAATAGCAATTACTGCAGATCTCTACCGCATTCTCTTTATACTTCTTGATCAGCTTATCTATCCGGTACCTGATGCTGGCATTATGATCCGGCACTGCGCAGAGATAGGTAGCGGCCCCCTTCAGTTTCAGCTCCTGTGGATCAAACACAAACGACTCTGGTTCCAACACGGGTACATCCACCAATTCTGAAACGCCTTTCGAAGCCAGGGGTAACACATTATCGGGTGATCCACCGCTTAAAGCTGTGGCCACCGGCTTACCGGAAGCATTCAGGTAGCTGATACTGATCTGCCCATTGGGGTCAATGGTCATATTCTTCAAAAAGTGCGAAGCCTTTCCCGCGCTTGAACCGAAAAGCCGGTCCAGTTCCCATTGCACAGGTTTTCCATAGAAGTACCTGGTGGAATGATTCAATGCTTCGTCCTGGTTAGGCTGCATTACATCTCCCACTCCACCCTTTACCCGCACACGACCGGTATTATCATTGGTATAGGCAGTAATGGCAAAAGGATATCCGCTGGCATCAGGAACATAGTTCATCGATGCGTCCGTCGCTTTAAAAGGATTGGCGGATGAATAGTACATACCGGCGCCCCCCGTCGTTCCCAATGGCGCTGGCTTTACGACACAGACACCTGTGCTGTTGTTGTAAATGTCCTTGTAGGAATATACTTTGTTGAGGGCGTTCAGATTTTGCCTCCCATAGTACGTTAAAGCAGTTGCGTTAATAGGGGCAGGCAAAATATTAGCCGCTACCCTTCCATACTCGTCGTACACATTCTCCTGCAATACTACATTCTTATCCGTGTTGTTGATGGTAACCGTTTGCCGGTTCTTTAAAATCCCATCAAAATAAGCGACTACTTCTTTTTTCTTACCCCCTTCCGCATAACTGGCGCTGAATTGCCAATTAAACCCAGGTTGATGCCAATCCAGATCCAGTACCCTCGCCACCTCTCCGCTTGCCAGCTTTACCTGGTAAACCCATGGATGTTCTTCCCGGAAACCATTTACATAGATCACATAACGGATACGGAGCAA
Organism: Chitinophaga sp. CCNWYY40; assembly: GCF_037483205.1. NCBI lineage: Bacteria > Pseudomonadati > Bacteroidota > Chitinophagia > Chitinophagales > Chitinophagaceae > Chitinophaga > Chitinophaga sp. CCNWYY40. Next base: position 302,174 of record NZ_JBBHLF010000002.1, on the reverse strand, counting down.
CAGGTATTTGCTGCTATGCAAAAGCGTGATATCGTAGTTATGCTGATCGGTGGTGATACGGGTGGAATTATTCCGGAACATCGCTTCCAGCTGCGCATCCGTTATCGAGGAACGGTTTGCAGTGATGAACTGCCCATTGGTGGATTCATCGTCAATATAGGTCCACTCCAGGTCATATTCCTGCCCGGGTATGATCTCATTCCAGTTAACGTTTATAATACCCGTTAAAGGTGGCGTATTTGGTGTAGCACCCATAGGAGTGACAGCTGCTTTTCCCTGCTTTTTTGGAGCAACGTCCGTTTCCCCGGATTTAAAAAATGCTGTCATCGACAATTCCTCTTCCTTACTGGAGATATATTGCCGGTCTACTATTACTTCTCCTTTCAACGAAAAAATTGCCGGCAGATCGGTACCCAGCTCTTTGCTCGTGATATCGTTGATCGTTAATTTTACCTTATAGGCATTGGTAAAAGAATAAATATTTTCTCCCTGGTAGGGCGCCAGCCAGGCGGTATCATAATCAATATTCAACCGCGCATGCTCAATGGTGATCGGGTCGTCCTGGTCGGGCTGACTCCAGTATTCTATTTTCAGATCGAGTTCGCACTTGAAAGGCTTATCGATCCGGTAGGTAGAATCCCGGTACAAACCGAAAGTAACGACGTTATTTACGAGCTTGTTATTGATCGATTTCCAGTCAAAGGCATCATTCCGGAATTTTTCATCCTTAATAACAAGGGTATCTCCTTTTTTTATCTTTCCCTGCAGCCGTTTCTGGTAGGACTCTACCTGCGCGCTGGCAACATGAATCGTTCCCAGCAGCAACAACAGTGCACAGCATACACTGTAACAGAGAATATTTAATTTTCTATAACCCATAGGTAAAGGGCATTAATGGTGAATAGGTTAACACTTAAAGCGTTGATATTAATCTGAAATTACTATAGGCCGCAGCAGGTTTCCAGCCTGCTCCTTCCTTCTGCAGGTAGGTAGACAAACTAAGCCGGCGGCCATCTGTAATCACCTCATTCCATTTATTGAAAACCGTGGTGATCTCCCTGTCCATCTCCCTGTTCAGCGGATCTTCCAGGTTGGTTAAGCGCATATAAATGCTGTTCAATTTCCCGGCACTACGGTCATAGGTAATTTTCAACTCCTTACAGGTAACATGGCGTTCACAAAGCAGTTGCACGGTTGTTAAATTATCGGTGTGCGTGGTATTGATAGCATAGCTATCGCTCTCCCAGAGTGCAATGATACTATCCACCGCTAACTGGGGAGCCGCCACTACCTCTTTGGGAGGTGAAACAAATAGTTTCTCAATTCCCCGGTTAGCCGAAATACACACGTCTTTCAGCTGGATCATTTCATTATCGCCCAGCTGATAATACATTTCTGCATTTCTCCTGCAATAATTAAATGTGGCATTCACATTTTCTGTCGGCTCCGCCGGATCACTGATCCGGATACTACCTCCCATATCAATCACAGACAACGTATCGATACGCCTGTAAATAGCAATGATCTGTCCGAGCAACGCAGCATCCTCTCGTTGAAAATGGGTTGCTTCTTCCGCTACCGGCGCCTGTTCTTTCAAAGAAGGCCACCAGCTGCTCAGCAAGGGCCTGGCGCCTATAGCAAATCCAACCACCATTACTGCCGCCATGAATAAAATGATAAACTTTCCACTTATATGATACTTCTTCATCTTTCAATATTAAAGCGGTTAATTTTTCGCCCTGTAAGAAGAGCGGTTTTCTTTAATCGTCATGATTCCCCGGTCTGTTTCCTTCTTTAACCTGATCAGGGTACCTTCATCATCATACTCATACAGTGTGGCCAGGTTATTTTCATCCAATTGCGCCATGAGTCGCTGGTTTTGAGGATCATATGCATAGGTTTTAATATTGCCGGCAACAGGTAAAATACGTATGTCGTCTATCCTGGTAGCACTGCCTGCAGACAGGGTTAGGGCAGTAGAAGATGCGGTTGGACCCGCATAAAATCTGAGCTCTACCAGCTTCCATCCTTCTACCGAAGCTTTTACTGTGAGGGGCCGGTCAACGTCATTAATACTCACTTTCAGATCGGAGGTACTACCAGCAGGTTGTGCATCTTTTACCCAGGCAGAAAAAATGTACTCTGCACCTGGCTTCGGCGCAAATCCCATCGGGTAAACATTAGGCCTGGTCGTACGCATATATTCACCCAGGTCAGAAAAATCCAGGTAAGGCAGGGTATGGTGCACATTTTCATGCGGCCGCGTGTATAATACCAGTGGGCTGTTTAGTTTCAGGCTGTATTTACCGGTGTGAGCGATTTTGTTATCCAGCCAGTCTGCATACTGTCCCTTGTCGCGGATCATCACGAACATGTTGAAGCTGTCTTTCGGATTACTATTTTCCGGAATGGCCTTCACCCGATATGCATAATCCTCAAATCCATCATAAAATATTTCCCGCTGCATCGCATTGGAAGCCACAGCGGCGGTAAGTGTATTATTAAAACTAAACAGTGCGCTTTTGAAAATCCCCAATGGATCTTTTGATTCCAGGCCATTTCCCTGGGCGTCAAAAAGAGTGGCAGTACCGGTGCTGACCCATTTTTCATTATTCACATAAGTGGGCTTCCACAAATTATCGGTCACTGAGAAATACCAGTAAGGAGTAAAGTTCTGATAAGTCCCACCCTTCCTGATATCAGGGATAGACAGCTGCTGCCCGATCCTGTTCACCAGGAAAGCTTTCTGCTCTATTGGGCGCCAGTTTCCGAGGAATCCATACAAGAAAGGATTCATCTGAAAAATGATAGGTGTGACATAATCCTCTTTACTTATCAGCGTACCTAACGCCCCCTGAAGTTCCTCTACATTGGCGGGATAACGTATCAGATCTTCCGATGAATAAGCGATAATATTTGTATAATTACCGGTGCTATATAATTCATAAGCCGATTTATTATAGATCTCCGCAGCAAAACCGGCTTCCTGATCCTTGGAATTACGACCCATGACCCGGAAATTATGCTTACCAGGAAGCAGGTTCGGTAATTCAAAAACATGCCATTTTCTATGATTGCTTAGCTTCTCTTCCGTGAGCTTTCTCACTTCCACACCATCGATATATACATACACCTCATCATTACCACCCAGACCAAGAGAATAGCTGGCAGCTGGTTCCAATGTTATGTTGGTGTTGTAAGAATACCAAAGCGGATTATTTAGCGGATTCTTATACCTGGGATACATCCCAATGGCCGTTAATCTTCCGGTGTTGCCATTCCCTCCCCAGAAATACCCCTTTCTGTTACCGTATTCCGTACCATTCTGATCATAAAAGCTGGTTCCGTCATTCCCATCCTGGGAATCTTTATACAGCGCATAATAGGGCCACATGCGGTCGTTTGCATTAGGATTTCTGATATACACGCCTCTGTCGGGGCGCTCATAGACATACGGATCTGGAATGCCCTCCATTTTAAGCCGGGCGCCCCAGGATTGATCGTACAATGTTACATTGGCATCCAGCACACCCAGGGAAGCCAGTTCGTCGTTTGTATCTGTTGTAAAACGGAAAGCTCCATTTTGTACCGGGTTTTTCAAACACACCACGGAAGCTCCGGGGGCCGTCAGTTGGTTCCGGTATCCGGAGCGGGCTAACTTTACGTCGCTTTTAAAATTCTTCGCCACAATCCCGTCCTTGTTGATAAGCTTATAGGATGGGTCCTGGTCTCCTTTGGTCAGTGTTTTTACCACCCAGTAAATTGAATTCTGCTCCTTCAGATCAATCAATTCATCTCCTGTAGTCACAAAGCTGGTAAACGTGGATAGAATTTTCCCTTTGAAATCTGTCTCGAAATTCCGGATAAGGGCATTGTTATTTTTATAAGCGCCAGACATGCCGCTATTCATCCAGTATGCCGGCATATTTACCTGGTATACGGGATCATCAAATTCGTTATTGGTAGTGGTGACTACCGGATCGCCGGTAATAGCATCGTACAAGGTATTTTTGGTGGTAACAGTAGATCCATTAATGGTTTTCACGACCCGGTCCAGTACCCCGGAATATTGCACGGTTTTTAACACAGATGCTGAACGGAACAACCGGTACTCATCGTTCTGACTCATGGGCCAGTGTGGGATCACCCACGGTATCGGGAAACCGGGTATCATATCAAAACCCGCGCGGATGGTCCGGCCTGTGTTACTGGTTTCTTCTTCCCGCATGTCTACTATCATTTCTATCTCTCTACCGATAACCTGGTTCTGCGTAATCTCTCCTTTTTCGTTCACTACATCCACGTTATTCACGAGCGTTTGCGTGCCTACCCCCAGTGGCTTTGCATTGAAGTAGTAACTTGTGCTGGCAATCTCCGCGCCCGACTGGTTAAATACTCTTTCTGCTTTTGGCTTGCCATGCATGTCGTTCAGTTTCACCACATACCCCTGGGATAACACCAGTTCATGTGCTACATTGGAACCAATAAAACTAAACCAACCTTTGGAATCATAATTATAGGCGTCCGGACTTTGATCATAGCTTACCTGTACCGGAAAATCCTTTGAGGTATAGAACTCATGCTGTACCCATCCCGTTTTAGGAGCAGCTTCCACCACGCCTTCAGCATTCAGATTTTTCACCACCACTTTGCTATAACCCACTACCGGTGACGGGAATAAGGTTTCTCCAAAGGGTTTCTCCAGGTAGTAATAGTTATTGAGGCCCCCCTTTACATCTTCGGTATAAGGTACCGGTAAACGCAGGGGATTTTCATCGCCCCCTACTGCCGGCTCATAGCTGGCCACACCACTGCTGATTATTTTTCCATTCCAGGTAGTGGTATACGTATATTCCTGACCGTAGGTTGCACCTGTTAAAGGCTCACCACTGATCGTGTTCCAGATATCTGATATTCTGACACGCTTCACCCGGGCCGCACCGCCCAGTTTCATTCCATCCACTTTTGCAATACGTCCAAAACTCTTTTTCAGATCCACACTTCGTGCAAATCTCTTCCGCTCCGCTCTTTTATAGAAGTTCCCCGTAATTTCACTGAGGTTACTGATGGAGTTCACAAGGGCGCCCAATGCGGCCTGTATAGGCATATCGTCGGATATCCTGTTCTTGTAGCCAGGATAAGCATACCTGGGATACTCTAATCTCATTTTCTGCCAGGCGGCAAAAATGAAAGGATTCGAAGTCACATTCCCTTCGCCCATGGTGTCGAATATGACCGCTACATTTCCACCGGATTTTTCTATCACATCTTTCACCTTTCCATAACACGGAACATAATCGCAACTACTTTCAGCCGTGCCATTGTCGGGTTTATCCGTCAAATTCACAAATAGCTTGGCGTAAAAATCCCTTTCGCCATTCAGGTAACGCCTGATAAAATCATTTTTTTTCTCTTCTGCGGAGGCTCCGTTCAGGCTTTCTTTAATATTGATCATAAATCCACGGGCAAAAAAGAAGTCCGGCTCCGGGTTACCGTCTTTATCTACCAACTGCGTCAGTTCCACCATCTGCATCGCCTGCTTATCCTGTACATAAGCGTAATCGCCGGATTCATAATCTACGTGAATTTCTCCGCCTGTTGGCAAACTGATGTCCGTCAAATTCCAGGCACTGGCATTCTGATCAGCGATCGCCTTATCCTGTGTACTATAAGGGAAGCGGTCATTATTTAAATTATTCAAACCGGATTTGGCCGCTTTATAATTACCCCACCGGTCGGTAGAGAGATACTCATAATCGGGATTCTTGCCCGTATATTTGAAAGTATAGGGAAAATGTTTCCCTTTGGTAGAAGCACCATAGGTAAAGTGCAAACCCGTTAAGGTAAGTTTACCACTATCGGCAACGGCCTGGTTGGGTACTTTCTGACAGAGCGTGTATTCATAGTTGAATACCGCTGTTTTTATGGGTGTTGTAAGATCTTTCTTCGAATACAGGCGGACTTCCTTCAAACAACGCTGTCTGCCACTGGCGGTATTGTCTATAACGCCGGTGATACCGGTAACACCTAACGCATCATTCCTGCTGTCCAACAGGAAAAACATGACCTTGTTTTTTGTTTCGATGGAGTTTAACAACCATATTTCCTTCTCCCCATATACGATGCTACTTTTATCATCATCCTGATCAGCATTCAATGCTTTGTTATACAGCGCCCTATTCGGCTTCATCGGAGAGCGCCACTTGTAATTACCGTTTACCTTTGTATAGTTAAATTTAATGGCAGTACCCAGGTCATCATCTGAAATACCGTCGCCTGTTACATCTACATAATCGGGCGACAATATCGCAGACAACAGGAAAGCCGATGCATATGCCGGCTGCGTTTCCTTATGAAAATATTTATCAATGCCGTAATTGTGCTGGATTCCTCCATCGGGTTTCAGCGAAAATCCTACGAGGTTTCTGTCCTCCTCCTTCACTGCATTCGGATCTGTGGCAAATGAATACTCTTCCTGTACCTTGTTATAAACGGGCAGGCTGTATACCATTCTTTTCCCGTCGTCTCCTGTGACCGTAAATTCAGAAAGATGGGTACCATATCTTGACTCTGTTACTGCGGAAGGCAGCGCTGGTGTAAAACCAGTTACTTTGTTCTCCCGGTAATCTTCTTTCATTCTTATCACGCCACCCTTGTAGGTTTCTGAGGCGGTAAGATAGGAAATGGCGTTCCGTCTTACCTGTCTTGCTTTCTTTGTCAGCGGGTTGGATGTGGATATGGGATAAGTATTATTATATCCGTCTTTCAGTTCACTTTTACTGCTGAGTCCATCCAAAGACACATGCACTACGTCTTCGCCTTTGATCAATGTCTCATATTCATTGCTCCCCACATTCTTCTCATCCATCTGCTTAAAATAGGCATGCTCTTCGAGGGTATTATCGGTGTTCTTATAATCAGCTACTTCATTGAATTGGTTATTGTTTTTCCACTTCCCGGTTTTGTTGGATACATCCTGCTTATAAAACGTGACCCCACCATGAAAGTATAATCCAAAACCCAGATCTGCTCCAAGGGTAGTGGTGTTATTCGCGTCATTGACAGCAGGGTCAAACACCGTTCCTGAACCGCCGCGATGCAGGCGGAATTGCCCGCTTCCCAGCTGGCTGGAATAGGAAAAAATATCGGCCGTAGCGATAGGAATCGCAATGTTTGGCATGTTGGGAATTACTGCATTATCTTTCTCCCGCATGAAATCCATTACTGCGTTGGGCACATCTTTACCCTGGTTAGCATACAGGTATCCGTATGCCGGATTAGTATTAATCCTGTTCAGTATTTCGCGTTTATACTGGTAGCCGGTAAGTCCTACACCCGCAAAAGCACCGGCGCCGGATGGTCCTACATCTATACTGTAGCTACGGTTGGTAGACCTATAGGGTACCCCGATATGCGGATAAAAAGGTGGTGTGTTATAAGTGAATCCGATGCCACCTACATCGAAACTAGAAGAACCCGCTTGATTATCCCAATCTCTCGTGGTTACACCGAAAGACCCGTTCAGTGTGAGGCTTTTCAGCCCCTGGCGGGTGTTATAACCTAGATTGGCCGACAGCCCTACGTTTGTGGTCTTATTTTCATTCGACTTATCATATAAAGCCAGCGTGATATTAGGCGATACATCCACACCGTTACTGGTATTGGACATCAGGCCCACGCCCAGTCCGGGTGTTAAGGCACCACTCCCGCGTGTAAGAGAGATACCGGCATTTATGCCGAATTCCGCTCCTATCCCGGTATAAGTATCACTGAAGATACCGAGCGACAAAGAGCCTTTCAGGCCAATCAGTTTCGCCCCGCCAAAGAACTCCGCTTTAACAGTTCCCCGGCCACCGGTTGTTGTTTTAGGCGCCGTATAATGTTCCGTGATTACCTTATCTCCGTTCATATCATCCGGAATACCTCTCAGGCTCCGGCTAATGGCGCCCACATTGAGATTCCAGCCCAGTCCTACCCAGCTGGCCTCATCATCCATTCCTACACCGGACTGGTAATTTAAATTGATGGGGTAACCATCAATATCCATTATCGGAATATTGTATTTAAACGCACCGGTAAACATGTCGACCGTTTCACTGGTACCTGCTTCCGCAAACTGTTTGCTTTCCGGTTGAGAAGGACCGGTTGTAAGTGCCCATGCAGCGCAGGGTACCAATATCTGGAAGGCAAGCAAGCCTAGAAAAAAAACTGCAATGGACTTTCTGAATATTATGTTTCCTGGAATCATAACCTGCCGCTTAATGAGTCAATACTATTGATATGTGTAACCTGGAAGGGAAACACCAACTTATGATGCGTATACATCCAATCATTCATCACGAAATACAATACAGCTGTTCCTGCCGGCACGGCCCTTTTGAACGTGGTCAGGTATTCTGCTGAAGAGGTACTTCCATTCGGAATTCGCTGCGTAAACTGTGCCGCCAGCGTATCACTTCCCACTACCAGCCAAAACAGGGTATCCACGCTTACCGCCTGCATTTTCCGGCTTTCTTCCCCGGAGGAAGCTGGCAGGGCAACGTTTAACTTAAATGTCATTTCCCCCGCTGCATCCGGATTTTCCCTTCCCAGCATCCGTTCCCACTGCACCGGGAGGTAACTGGCCCTTACCCTGATACCTCCTGCATCCTGTTCCTGAACCAGCGCCTGGCCATTGTTGGCATAAAAAGCTTTTATTTCTTTCTTTCCTGAATGACAGGCAGACATTAACAACCCTATCATCACAGATATTATTAAGTATTTCATCGCTATTCCGTTTCACTTTTATAAAGAAATCTTAATTGTTTTTCTTCACCGTTAGGCAGCTTCAACTCCAGCAGGTAATAGTAGCCATCCACGAATGACCTGTTCTCTGCCAGGGGTATGACCACATGGTTATTTCCCCGATTCAGTTTGATCGCTGGTAGTTTACGCATTTCCAGTTCGGGCCTGGTGATACAACGGATCTTATAATTCAGCGGGGCTTTGTCGTACACATTTTCTACCGCAAACAGCACTTTTCCGCGGGCCACATAAAAATTACCTTTTGTCAGATCCGTAATATCCCTGAAGCTTTCCGGCACTACTGCCGCGGTTTCCTCTTCACAGAACACAGTAAACTCCCATATCTCGGAGTTCACCAGCAGCATATCATTTTTGTAGGCGCTTACCTGCCACACGTACGTTTTTCCCTGCATAAGATCTTTTGCCAGAGAAGGATAAAAAAGCATGGGGGAATTAATGCCCAGCTGGTTAATCAAAGGCATATTGTAATTAAGTGCTTCTACCTTTGCCTGTCCGGGTTTCACTTCTGTGAGTACAAGCCGGTATTGTACCCCCGGAACAGCCGGCAATAGTGGTTGCCAGAAAAAGGGTGGTCGCTTGTTACAGATCTTGTCTTCTTCTGCCGGGTTCAATAGCAGCAAGGGAGAAAACGGCTGGAGGTAATAATCGAAGCACTGGTCGCCCAGGGTTTCGCCCTGGTGCGACTGATCACCGGCATTCAGTTCAAAACAGTATTCGTAATCCCCTTCCGTAAAGTAGCCGGACTGGCGACAGATAGTGGCCACCTTATTTTCTGCAAAGCGGATGGCAGATCTGGCAATCAATCCACCCGGTAAGGAGTTCGTGCCAGGCATTAACTGAAAGGCAGGTGTTTTTATACTGACAATATTGCCAGCATCGGCAGCAGATACTTTTACGGTAAGACTTACCAGTTGCGACTGGCTGCCGGTATTCGCCAGCTTCACCTGCAACAGGCCATCCAATGTGCGGCCATGCAGTTCCGGGATAAAAACAAAGGATACCTGGGCACGGAGTTGAACAGTACAAAACAGCATCAAAAAAATCACTCCCTGATAAAACTTTAACATAGGTACTTAATTCAATTGGTAAGAAATAGCCAGTTCACTTCTGAAGTTGCCGAACAGATAGTTCTGTGGCGTATTCAACAGGTTTTTACGGCAGTCAACATACATATTCACATTTAACCGGGGCAACACACTGGTGCCGGCAGTTTGCCTGAAACCGAGTTGCTGCACCACCGCCTTATTATCCAGGTAGGTCATACCGCTGCTACAGCTTATTTTCTTCCACACCTGGTAGGTCCATCCCGTTTCAACCGTAAGGAGGTTGGCATATACCGCTTCACCCTTAATATCTTTATTGTAAAACAGGTTTAACGAAAGGACATGTGAGCTGATCACCAGGTTGTGGTTAATATTAATATTCAGTAAGGTGCTGTGTTGTGGCAAAATATCGATCTGCTGATATCCCAGCATAATATTGCTGTTGTATGGAAGCGCGGCCATTTTTCCCTGCACCTGTGAAGCGAGCGATAACTGCCGGGTCATATACTGAAAGGATGCTGCCTTTTCACCGGTGCTTTTCATGGCCGACTGGTTAAAACGCGCATCAAAGGCGATCTTCTTATTCAGTTTCCAGCGACCATCAATAGCAAACTGCCTGTTTTTCCATTTGCTGGAAGTCAAGGCCGAAGAGCTGATATCCTGGAAATCGGATCTTACTCCCAGCACCAGTTTATTTTTATACCAGTTTCTTTTCAGTTTTAACCCGTAACGTATCGTTCCTCTTCCTGCTCCGGGAGACGCCGGGTTATTATATCCCAGGCCAGAATAGCTGACATAGGCACGCTGGTTCATATTCCACTCGCTTACCTGCCCGTTGTAGTCGAGCCCCACAGACAAGGTTTCCCAGAAATCGTTGAACAGCGATAATGCAGCAGCCTTACTGGCCAGCATCGGGTCATTACCTACTGCCGAATTCTTAAACTGGTTATTGGACTTCGATAATTGTGCGGCGATACGGCCATAACTACCCAGGCTGATATCTTCCGAAAAAGCGCCTACAAAAGTATTTCTAGGTAAATTCAGGGTAGTATACTGGCGGCGGGAATCGCTTTTGGTATTGGCGTTCACGACCCCTGCATGGCTGTGTGGCTGCGTAATATCACCGGCGCCCATTTGCAGGAACTGCATGCTATAAGCCCCCGGATCAAGCGATGAATTAAAAGCAAGGTCTTTTATTGTTCCGCCATCGATACGCTTTCCGGCACCCAGCATCAGGAATTTATTGTTGTTCAGGAAACTGGTTTGTATACCGGACATAAACAAGTCCTGTACCCCACCTTTACTTCCGGAAGCCGCAATGTTACCGATGTCGAGTTGTTTGGCACTTAATAACAGGCGTTGCAGACCGCTCAATGGCAACAGTTCTTTAATGTTCCTGATTTTGTTGCTCTCCTCTTCCAGTTGCCCGTTGATTTTTCCTCCCGCCACCCGTTCGTCTGAGATAATGGATTTAGCCTGCAGGCCTTCTCCTACTTCTTTCTTCAGCGCAAAAACGCCCGCCATATATTTTCTGGCTGCACTGGCTGTACGGAAGTGTTCCAACAGTCCATTGAGGCTGCTGTCGGCCACCGGATGCGCCAGTAAGATACTATCCTGCAATGCCGCAACAACCGGCTCGAGGTCTTCTGCTGTAATGCCGAGGGCTCTATTGTTCAGTAACTCATTCCGTAGTTGCAACGAATCCAGCTGGATGATATGATCGCTGTTGAGCAATTGGCCGAAGGCGGCTGACTGCTTTTCTCCCAGCTCCGTGAGTTTTTGCTGGAGCGCTTCCAACCGGCTGTTGGTAAAGGATTTTACCGCGCTTTTGATATCAATGTCTTTCAGAAAGTATTTTTTGAGATCATATTTCTTTTCGACTATGCTATTGAGGCGTTTTACGTAAGCGTCTTTATCAAATGAAAACTTCACGAGCGACTGATCCGCAAAGGGATTGTTCCAGGTACTTTGTCCTGAAATATTTGAATACCTCACGTTAACGGGTATATTCTTTATCATCAGCTGATCCCCTATTGTAACGCTGGCACCCAGCATAGGCATGCCCGGCGTATTTTCTGCGAAAGCACCGGCACTGGCTTCTTTAAGACTGTTACTATACGCACCGGCATTTAACAGCTTATTCACGCCCGTTTCATCCCGTAAGGCATAGAAGCCCCGCAGTTTATCCGCGATGTATTGACGGATACGGGCAGTGTCTTTGATGGTACTCATGCCTTGCTGCAACTGCGTGAGCTGCTGTTTACCGGCTGAATTACCGATAAACTGAAAGAATTCCTGCCGGGCGGATTCCTGCAGATATTTGCCGGCGCCTACATCCGGAACAGCCGGAAGATTTTGCCGGAGATATGCTTTAGCCTGTGCCATGGCTGACCTTTTGTTCAGCGAGTCTGCGAGTATCATCTGCAACATAGGGTTACCCATAGGCAGCCCAGCTTTTTTGGCATATTCCTCCAGTTGCTTAACGGGGGCATTTACTTTTACCGTTTGAGCATGAACGGTGACGGAAAGTAGCACACAGGTACACCACGCCGCTATAACTTTTGCCATATAAAAATTTTCATGGTATAGGGATTATTTATCTGGGAAGCAGCAGGAACGCTATCCGGGGAAGCAACCCTGCTGCGGGTTATTTTTCTTGCATATCAATGCATTCAGGAATGAAAAAGAGCCGTATATAGCAGAATTAGCTGACTGATACACCGCAATGTTGATATTCCCGTTTGCATCTGGTGTTACATTTTCTACCAGGGACACAGTTCATGAGCTAACGTCTTTACGAAAAGTTCCTCGCATTAATCTACTTTCTCAACGATCACTGCATTCATAAAACACAAACCCCAAACATCCGGCATATAGCAACCAATTTTTATGGTTTCTCCATCTTTTAAATAACCTGTATAAGAAAGATAGTTGTTAACATTATCCTTACCTACAATTGTATTATCACATACTCCATTACTGCTACCCATTTTTACCCAAATTTTTGATGGTGCAAAATCAGCTGTAGTACTTGAAAGTATCTTCACATTGTAAGTGCCTGCAGGTAAGCCCATTCCAGGCACACCAATTACTTCATAGTTATAGTTTTGTGTAGCTGGATTAAAATTCAAAGCATAATTTAACCTCGCACTTTTAGAAACAACTGCTGGAAAAATATCGGTATAAATATTAGCAGGAGCTTCATTGTCATTCCCATAGTTACCACCATACTTTGCCCAATGAGTTGGATCAGTACTAACAGTATTGATTGACCAACCTGATACAGGGTCTGTTGCTGTTTGAATTGATGCTGTTGGGTCGCCTGTTAAAGTTGCCCAGTCAGGATGAGAAGCAGCGGTTGTGCTGGCGAAATTAAATTTGCCAAAATTGGTTCTTGGATTAGCCGTTGTTGTTTTTTCAATCAATAATATTGCAACGGTTTGACCATAATAGGATATGTTCTGATTGAATTGAAAATTAGCTAAAGCGGACATATTCATAACTATCTCTCCAGATGCATTCGGTTTAACATTATAATGGTCTGTTGTAAACATTGTGTTAAAACCCTCCAATCTACTTTGAGCGATACTGCCGTTCAATTCTGACCTGGTACCAGTTTTATTATTTGAATTAAATAAAGCTCCTGAAGTATTAGAGTTGTATATAATTACATCATAATATTTATTTACATCCAGTCCGGTTAACTTCCATTGCGCTGGATTAACATTTGAGTATTTGAATGCTGTTTTGAACATATCGGCACTCATACCCATGTAATTATGATTAAGTCCATCAGTTGTAATTCCGTCAGGGTTGCTAACTACTGTAAAACCTTTTGTACTTGTACCATTTTTAATGTCTTTCAAATTTGATACAGTTGTATTGTTAGCCGCTGAAGTAACGTTGTTGATAGTATATAAGTTAAAAGTTGAATTACTGCCAAGATTCAACATATAATACTTATGATCTTTAGCGGTTGTCAGACTATCCAAAACTGTATTCAATCGGTTTGTAAAATTCATTTTATCAGTTCCATTGTTCAATTTATCTACAATTAATTTTGCTCTGGACCAATCATAAAACTTCAATTTTTCTTCTGCTTTTGTAACATAATTATTGCAGGTAGTTGTTAAGTTTTTGCTGTGAAAAAGTAAAAAGTCAGTTTCAAAATCAAATGGGGCAATTCTTTTATCATAAACATAATTATTCCATGTACCCTTATCATGTTCACTATTCCAGGCTATTAACGTTAATGGAGGGTATATACCTTTTGGATTGGCAGCATTGATGCTATTAACATCATCTAAGGTTGAATATTGGGAAGTGAACGGAACTCTTGTATCATTATAAGAATGGACAAACAAAAATGGTATATCTTTTACTATATCTCCATTCCCTGTAAGTGCTACATCATTAAAAGTTGTATTGGAAGCGATACCACCAGCTAACAGATTTGGATTACCTAAAGCAACGTTAGTTGTTCCTGCACCGCCAGAAGACAAACCAGTTACATATACTCTATTTGAATCAATTGCATATCCATTAACAGCATAATTAAGTGCTTTTTGTGCGGTTGCTAAAGTCCAAAGTCCATCATGCAATTGAGGACAAACAACAACACACTGCATAGGAAACAACTTATCATGCAAAAAGTATGGTAATCCTTCAGCTTCCAGTAATAATTGATTAATATCATCGTTATTCTCAACGCCATTAACTCCAACTCCATGCAAGAATATTATTAAAGGGTAACCACCTGGTTTTAATGAATCATAACCTTGTGGCAAGTAAACCCATGTTTTCAAATTTGGGTTATTAGAATCATATTTGTTGTCTAAATAACCTCCTGAACTAAACATATCCGATGGTCTGGCAACTGATACATCAATATCATCAGTGTAAGTTGAACCATGATTATCAGTGACAGTTAAACGATATGTAGATCTGGCAGCAACAGGAATTCCTGTAACTCCTGTATTTATACCGTTTACGTTTGAAAATGTAACGCCTGTTATATTAGAAATAACTGACCATTGATAGGAAGCAACTGAAAGAGAAGGATTGTTGATTGTTACGTTTCCATAAAAGTTGGTAGTACTAATATTTTCATTTAAATATTGATCTAAACCTGCATTGACAGTTATTCCATTCCCTCCTGGCCCCCCTGGGATATTATCATCAACTACAGCTTTGACTACATTACTCCAGTTGGAAAAATACCCGTCCCGGAAATAGATCCGCATTCGGTAAAAGCTGCTATCAGGGCTGATAGCAAGTGTGTTTTCAGAAGGTGATGTAATAGTTTTAAAATCATTATAGAGGCCGTTTATATAAGCGCTCCGTTGTACAATGTACTTAACAACATCGGTATTGGAAGTAAAATAGCTGGCGAGTGCATTCCTCATTGCATTAAACATTACCAGGTACCCCTGGTCATTCAAATGGATATTATCGCCGAACTGCAATGAAGGTTGTAATACATCGGGATTAGCAGGGTCTTCCAGGAGGTGATACGCATAGATGCATCTGGCTCCGAAAGTTTTACGCAGGTTATCTGCAGTTTGCCTCAGTTTAAGGCGCTGTGGAGCACCGAAAGCCGTACGGGGAATACTGCTCATTACCAACAACTGTACACCAGCTTTTTTGCAGGCTTCGTCTATCAGCAAGGTATTAGAGAGCGCCTCTTCTGTAGACATCTCACCGCCACTGGCCTGGGATGCATAGTCGTTACTGGTATTAATGAGGATAATAATATTATTCCCATCAGCAATTGCCTTGGTGACGTTCATCGTCGAGTCTACAAAGCTATTGCTGCCTGTAGGCGCCAGATTGCGGGAATTATATCCATCTTTACAATAGTTCGTCAGCCGTGCATTGGAAGATACTGCATAAATATAAGCCTGCAGCTTTCCGGCAATGGAGTTGGCCGGTGTACTGGCATAACTCCCCGCCCCCTGGCTGTCTCCAATCAGGGCTATCTTCGGCGACTGATACAGCTCCCTGTCTGACTGCCACCATTTCAGCTGCATACTGTTGGCATCAATAGACATAGCAGCCAGCGAAACAGGCGGCACACCAACACCTCCACCGCCGGAGAACCTTACCGGTATAGTATCCTGTCCGGCAATAGCGATAGCACTGTCTCCTATATTTTCCAGGGAAAGTTTTTTGAATACTGTATTTCCATCGCCCTGGTTATACAGAAAGCCCTGTACATTTTTGGAGGCATTTTTTACCTGGAGCTCAGCACCAACAACCATGACAGTATCTTGCTTAACTCTGAATGCTGATTGCCCAAGAGCCAGATGGGTTATGGTTAACAAGGCGAGTGTTAGTAACACTCGAAGTTTCTTGAAAAATTGCTTTTTCATTATTAGGTATTTTTAGGGATGTTTGAATCACGTAGCCGTTCGTACCTCTTTTAGCGTGCTGTATCCTCTGTCGGATTTCTGGATCAGCAGCTTGACCGAACGAAAAATACCAATAACATAGAACTTAAACATATAAATCATAGATATTAGGACCTGGAATAAGGGTACAAAACGGCAATTGCTATTCAACAAGATATCTTAATAGTATCATACAATATCAAGGGGTTTATCCGGGGATAAGATACAGGAGATATAGGCACTAAAAAAATCACGAATATGCAGAACGTCCACTATCTTATATAGGTAAGGTACATGACATTGTATAAAAAAATCCTTGTTGGATTAACTTATTTAGGTGACTGTTTTTATAAAACTAAGGTACAGGCTAGGGGTACAAAAAACAATAACACTTTCATGTAATTAATTATATTCGAAGTTCAGATCAACCCTAATTACCTTTGCCATGAAGTATTTAACTACATGTTTGTTAAGTGTTTTTTTTGTGTTGCCGGCCTTTCCCCAGTCCAGCTTTTAGATTAAAAGGGATAGCGTTAAAGTTCATTACGCGGAACTTATTATTGAGAACACTATAAAGTACATATCCGGTATTCTGCATAATAAAGGAGAGGAACCCACCAAATTTCGCCTGCTCCGGCTTGAAAACCTCAGTGATACAGCTATTGCTATTACCGGTCAGGATACGGTGAGATTTAAATCGGGGTTCAATTTTACAAACGATGGTATAGGGCTCAATCTTTCTGCCCTGTAACAGCAGACGGTATAAATCGCTCCGGACGGCTGCCAAAGATGAGTTTATTCAGCTGGACTAGTTCCTGTTGTAATACCACAATGGTACCCTGTGCCTTTTCCGATTACAAAGCTATCGTGGCAAATTATTGGTTCGATTTTCCACGAAAAACTCGTTTTTGACGGAAGTCATTATCGAACCGCCGGACTCAATGAAGCCATCAAGCTAATATGCGGTCTGAATGCGGATTTTGATAAAAATAAAAATGGACAAACCGAAGCAATTTTCGATTTGTCCATCTCGTGCCCAGAACTGGATTCGAACCAGCACACCCTTGCAGGCGCTGCGACCTGAACACAGTGCGTCTACCAATTTCGCCATCTGGGCAACTGATATTGTGTCAGGGAGCGCAAAGATAAGCAGCTATTTTAATTTTCCAAAAAAATAACGCCAACGCCTACACTAATAGTTAAAAATAAAGCCAAATGCCGTAATGCTGAAAGGCATCCCGCCCTTCGCCACCAGGTACAGATCATGCACACCTTCGGCATGACGCAGGTTACCCGTTAACTTCAACGCATAAGTACTGTCTCCTGTATAAGGAATATCAAGGGTGCCAATAATTTTACCTTTGGGTTTATCTATCCGGAACTCGAGCCGGGCATTGCTCTTTTTATGCTCCGATGCCACTTCCACGCGGAAGCCTATTTCACCAAGACTTAAATTTACCTGGGCAAAGCTGAGATAACTACCCTCCTTCATCTGGAATTCTGTTGCACGATTCCCCTTTTTAGCCGCCGGCGCCACCGTCTGTCCCATAACAGATACCGGCACGAAAGCAAAAAGCAGCAATAACATCAGCCTCATAAGGATAGGATAGGTTGTCTTCTTCTCTTTTTTTTGATGACCAGGAATGAATTTTCCCGGTGATAAATTAATAATAAAAATCCTAAATTAAGGAATTATGTAATATTATAGCAAAATAATAACCTGGGCTGGTCAGTCTATACCCACAAAAAAGCCCGTAACAACGATTGTTACGGGCGTAAATTCTCTATTGTACAGGGCTATATACCCGCCAGCCGGGCGTAAATTTCCATCATCCCCGCCTGGCCCAGCAACTCCTTCTCCGGACGGTTGCCCAGCAGGTTGTTGCTGCCGTTCCGGTCCTGCTCCCATACCTTATCGGCATACTCCTGCATGGCACGGATGTACTTCGGATTGTTATCTATCTTGTACAGCGCCTCATATCCCCGCAGCAACACGGCATTAAACCAGTACGATGAAGGAAACCGTCCGTTCCTGAAAAAACGCCGGTAGCTGCCTTCCGCAATATGACGGGCCTCTTTTAAATACTGCGTATGCTTTGTAATACGATACAGCTTTACATTGGCTTCCAGCATAACGCCGGCATTGTAAGTATACGTGGCCGAATCAATACGGTTATTTTCTGCCGGTTTTATAGCATCCCAATATACGCCGTCTTCATCGCGCAGATACCTGTTTACCCAGTTGTATAACAGCAAGGCTGTATCCAGGTAGGTTTGCTTATGAACGGCATCGTACAATTGCAGCGCCAGTAAAATAGCCGGTCCGTTAGAGCAGGTATTCTTTGTGGTGATGTCTCTTTCTTTCCAATATAAACCGCCGCCGCTAACGGTATCATAACCTGTCATCATAAAACGGTAGATCTCCTCTCCTTTATCCAGGTACCATTTCTTCCTGGTACGCGTATAGGCATCGAGGTAGGCAATACCAATCCACTGGTTATCGTCGTAATAACGGTCCTCGCGCCTTTCCTTCACTACGTAGGAGGCGTATCCCGGCGCGGGCGGAATGGCATCATAATACTGGTTAATAGCCACCACCACCGGCGCCATATAGGTTTTGCCGGGATGGATCCGTTCCATTTCATTGGTGGCCTGTATCAGCCCGCAAAGGCCCCACAGGTCGGCATGCGGATTATGATTCTTTGTACGGTCGCTGGTTTGAATGTACAACCCGGTTTTGCGCTCATACAAATATTTATTCACTGCCTGCTGCAGCATCTCTGCCTTCTGCTTGTTGCTTTGGGCAAATACGCTGCCGGCAGACAGCAAACACCAAAAGGTAATCCTCACTATTCTTCTCCCCATCTCTATCATTTTCATTACTTCATCAGTCCCATGCTCTTCAGCTTCACCGCCGCTTCTATGAGCATGGCGCCGCTCAGCTGGGTGGTCAGATCGCTGCTGGTAGCTGTGGTAGTCCAGTTCTTGTTAAATAATACCTGCGGACGCGTAGTGCCTTTCAGCCACAACGTTTCTGCATTCAGCTGCAGGAAAGCAGCGTACTTTGCTACATCTGTGCTGCTGATGCTGCCATCTGTGATGAGCAACATCAGGTAACGCACCAGTACCCCTTTGAACAAGCCGCCATCTCCGCCGCCTTCATCTTTCAGGATATTGGCATTGGTAAATCCTCCGGCTAAAGCGTTGTTGGCGGTTTTCAACGCATCATTGATGTACACGTTCTGACCGGTGAGTTTATACAGCTCCACGCCTGCCCCAATAAACACCCCCTGGTTATAGGTGAAGTTCCAGTTTTTGGTTACCTGTCCGCTGCCGTCCTGGTTGATACCGTCCCATACAAGACCGGTCACCGGGTCCACCAGCGTGGCTTTCTGCCAGTCGTAGATCTTTTTGGCCCAGGCAATATCATCCGGGTTCTGCGTAAGACCGTACATCCGGCAGGCAATAATACACGCGGGCGCATTGGCGGGCGTGTTCTTATAATTCTTTGATTTATCCTTATTCCAGTGGATACCACCACCCCACACATCGTCCCAGCCGCCTTTAATATCGTTCCACAGCAACACGGCCACATCTTTATATTTAATATCACCGGTGGCTTCAAAGGCGCGTAAACAGGCAAGGTTCATCCACTCCATATCATCATAGAAATGGTTGATGTAAGTGCCGCCGTTCTTTGTTTTCATGCCCGCCAGCAAATCATCCATACGGGCTTTGATGGCCGGGTCATTTTTACGTATATAGGCGTCCGTTAGTACGTCCAGTGCATGTGCATTGGGCCAGTAGTTGAAGGTTGTACCGCCTGCATTATTGGCGTTAAAGTATTTTTCCTGGTTCCAGAAATTGCTGGTGAGCCCCTGCAAAGAGGAATCCCCTATCTGCGCCCAATCGAAAACATAACGTGCCTTGTTGGCTCCCGGGCCCGGGCCATCATCCACGGGTTCTTTCAAACACGCAGTGAAGGCCAGGGAGAGCATCAAAAGGGAATATCGTATCAGCTTCATAGCAGTCATTATTTTACGATGATTTCGTGGGTGTAATTTTTATCCGTGGTGAAGTACAGGTTCACATCACAATTCTTCATGTCCGCTTCTGTTGCAAACTTGTAACAGTAGTTCCACTGGTCATTGTTGGTGATAGGACGCAGTTCCCAGAAACTCAGTGGCGTAGCGGAAGTCGGACGGTTGTTATCTGCATTGGAACTTCCTATCCACTCTTCACCGGCATTGCCATCGCTGTCTTTCACGTTGATACGGAATTTGTAACGCTCATCACGGCCCCATGACTCCTGTTTGAACGTGATCAGCTGGCTCTGGATTTTCCAGGTGCCGCCACCGGCGTAATTGATCTCGAATAAAAATTTATTCAATGGCGCAAACCAAAGACCAATAGTACCTATTTCCGTTACAGTTGCAGCGGCGTTATTGAAATCCAGGCGCACACGATACACTTTAGTACCTGTGGTCTGTTCACTTTCACCACCTTCTTTTACAGCTGTACCGGCAATGGAATAAACATCCGGTGTACCGGTGTTCCTGCTGGTGAAATGATATTTACCGTTTTTGAGAGATGTATAAATTTCGTATACCCCCGGAGCAGTGGACTTCAGCTTCAGGGCTTTCGACAGGTCAGCGCCCGCTTCGGTGGCTTCACCGGTGAGGTACACATCTGTAGGGATCTCCGCAAAACCGTTGGGCCTTTCTACTTCAATGGTTTTTGTTTCGGCGGCCTTCTGGATATTATATCCTTTGGATGCCAGCACCGTCCAGATCAGTTTACCGGTGGCCAGGGAAGCGATGCCTGCTTTACCTGCTACGCTGTTCAGGTCTTTATGCGACAAGGTCAGCTTGTTCTGTACGCCACCTCCATCAGAGGAAAATTTTGCCACGGGTGAAGAGAAATCGCCGCCTGCTTTATCAAACGCTACTTCATACTGCACAAGGGAACCATCTTCCGCACGCGCCTGATCCCATTCAAAGCTCACGGTGGCGCTGGTAGTAGGCTGCAGCTTGATATACTTATTGTCCAGCGGGGCAGTTAGTTTCGGCACCGGCTGCATATTGGTGTTGAGTGAATAATCGTCTTTCTTACAACTAAAGAATAAAACACTCAGTATGATGATCAGATATTTTTGCATGTTATTACAGTTTTAGGTGGAAGGATATTACCAGTCTTGATTTTGTGAAAGATTTTTATTCTGATCGCGTTCTACGGTTGGCACCGGCCACAGGTAATGCTTTGGATTTGTAAACAACCTGTTTTCCACGATGATGTAACCGTTCGGATCTTTATTGAAAGCGCCGGAAGTTACTTTGATGCCCCTTACCGGTCTGTTCATCACTACATCGGCGGTTTTCCAGCGGCGTATATCATAAACCCGCAGTCCTTCAAACGCCAGCTCGGATCTTCTTTCCCTGCGGATCACCACACGTTGCTGATCCTGGTTAAGCGCTGCATTAAACTGGGTGGCGCCTGCATCGTTAAAGCCGGCACGCACACGGATAGGCTGAATGGTTTGATTCCATACGGCCGCATTCATCTGCCCCAGTTCATTTTTCGCTTCTGCATACATCAGCAGTACATCGGCATAACGGATCATGACCAGGTTTAATCCCGAAGCGTAGTTGGTAGCTGCGCGGTCGTAGTATTTATAGAAGTAATAACCGGTGGGAGAAGCACCCTGATCATCTACCGTATTGGTAGCAGGTACAGAACCCGGCTGGGTAAGAATGGTTTGTTCGGCTCCTGCAAAATCTATTACTTTAGATCCATGATGCAGGATAGTAGCCTCAAAACGCGGGTCCCTGTTGACATACGGCGTGTTCTCATTATAACCGGAACCGGCTTCCCCGATAGCTTTACCGTTGGTCATGATGTAATCATTCACCAGGTCCTGGGTAGGCACCAGCACACTTCTCAACGCAGCAATGGTTTGCGGCATAAAGGAACGTTGCTTGTCGTATGTTCTGCCACCGCCATATTGCAGGTCCAGGATCACTTCACTGTTGTATTCATTGGCTACGGTAAACAGGGTGCTGTAGTTACCAAATAAAGCATAGGTGCCATTCTCGGTTTTACCGATCAGCTTTTCACAATCTGTTACCACGGCTGCCCATTCGCTGCGGAACAGGTGTACACGGGCGCTCATGGCTATTGCTGCGCCACGGGTAATACGGCCACGGTCGTTCTGCGACTGCTGCGCATTAGTGGGCAGGTCTTTCTGGATATCCGCCAGCTCCGTTAATATAAACTCCTGGATGGTGTTCTTATCGGTACGTGCAATGGTGCGGGAAGCATCAATGGTGATAAGGTCTGTATAAAAAGGTACATCCCCATACCAGGCAGTGAGCTGGAAGTAAGCGTACGCACGGATAAAGCGGGTTTCTGCCAGGATGCGGGCTTTCAGCGTAGCATCCATGTTTGGTACCCGGTCGATGTTGGTGGTAACGGTATTGCACCTACGAATAGTAGTGTAATAATAAGACCACGTATCCGATACACGGCCATTGGCGCCATCATAACCGCCGTTGGCAATAGCGTTTACGTTGATCAGCCCGCCGCCGCTGTTATACGCATTATCACTCAGCGCTTCATCTCCAAAATAATAATCATCTTTTGAAAGATGTTCATAACAGGCAGTCAATGCGTCGAGGGCATCCTGTGAATCACGCCAGTAGGCAGTTTCAGTAAACTCCCGGGTGATCGGCTGATCCAGTTTACGGCAACTGAATAAGGTGCCGGCCACTAATATTGATAAAACTAATTTCTTCATACAATTGATTGTTTAGGCATCAAAACTTAACATCCAGACCAAAAGCAAAAGTGGCCGCATTCGGATAATTACGTCCTGCAATAGGATTGTAATTAGACATGGACAACTTATCATCAAACTGTGTAAACTCAGGGTCCACGCCTATTTCACGGAAGCGTTTAGGCATGATCGTTATCAGGTTCTGGCTGGTAAAGTACACCCGCACACCCTGGATACGTGCCCTGCTTAATAAAGATGCAGGCAGGTTATATCCCAGCTGGAAGTTTTTCAGACGCAGGTACTTGGTGTCAAACAGCCAGTAGTCGGAATAAGCGAAGTTGTTGGCATCTGCAGAACCGATGGTTAACCGTGGGTAGGAAGCGCCCGGGTTGGTAGGCGTCCAGCGATCCAGGTGCTGCACCATGGCGTGATCTTCGTTGTTATGGAATGCCTCCACGATATCGCCTCTCAGGAACTGGGAACGCTTGCCCACCCCCTGCCAGAACATGGTAAGGTCGAAGTTTTTCCAGCTCACGCTGTAGTTAAAGCCAAAAGTGTAACGGGGAAAAGGATTACCAAAGATGTAGCGGTCGTTTTCATCAATCACGCCATCTTTGTTACGGTCTATATATCTCACATCTCCCGGCATTACCTGCTGGTTGTAGGCAAACGGTACTTTAGGCGCGTTCTTTATATCATCCAGGTTCTGGTATAACCCCTCGGATTTATAACCGTAGTAAGAAGCGATGGGAAATCCTTCTTTAATAATAAAGGTTACGTCAGAACCACGAACAGATTCCTGGCCGAATTTAATCACCTTATTCAGGTTATCGGCGAGGTTGAAGCCAAAGTTGTGATGGAATTTACCGGTAGTCAGCCGGTAGTTCACTGCCAGCTCCCAGCCTTTGTTATTTACCTTACCTACGTTTTCCAGCGGAGCGGCTGTACCTGCGGTTCCCGGTACCGTCTGGAAAAGATAGATCCCGTCTGTTGTCTTATTAAAATAATCGAAAGACGCTGTTAAAGCACCTTTAAGGAAATCTGCATCGATACCATAGTTGCTCATGGTAGAAATTTCCCATTGCAACAGGTCGTTGTAAGTAGAGAAAGTATTACCGGGAGCAATGGAATTATTAAAGGCATAATTGGCGTTATTGATGCTCACCCTTGAGAGATAGTTGAATCCTCCGATGTTGGAGTTACCCACCTGTCCCCAGGAGTAGCGCAGTTTAAAGTTGCCGATCTTATCCTTTACTTCTTCCATGAAGGCTTCATCTGTTACTCTCCATCCCAGTGAAAACGCCGGGAAGAACTGCCAGCGGTGGCCCGGAGCCAGCTTGGAAGAACCATCGTAACGCCAGGTTACTTCTGCCAGGTATTTATCATTGTAAGCGTAGTTAAATCTTCCGAAAAGAGAATTCAGCGCATACAAATTAGGATTGCTCATATCGTTATACGTACCGATATCCCTGTAATCATAGGTGCCATCCGGTTTGGGAATATAACCGCCACCGATCGCCCAGTCGTTGTCCAGGTTGGTGGTACCAAAACGGTCGGCACGGAAACCATAGCCTTCGTTCACGGCATCACTGCGCACACCCACCTGTCCTTTTACGTAATGCTTGGCAAAGGTGTTTTCATATTCCACAGTACCGTACACGTTTGTTGTAAGGTCTTTATATTCGGAGTTGTGCATCTCATTGTACAACGGCGGTGTAGCAGTAGTATAATAAGGTGCATACGTGAATTTATTAATACGGGTAGCCGTGTTATCAATATTATAATTACCGGAAGCATTCAGGTTGATCTTAAAATGATCTGCCGGTGTGATTACTACGTCGATTCCACCCATCAGGTTATCTACTGTTCTCAGTTTGTATCCCCCCTGCGCCAGTAAAGCCATTACGCTGTTACTCGTCAGCGGTGGTACTACCCAGTTACCCAGCGTATCTTTCACGGCAGTGGTACGTGGTACGCGCATGGCATCACGCATCAGGAAGCCGATATCAGATACCTGTGTGCGGTAATTAGAGCGGGTGTAAGCTGCGTTACCGCTTACTTTCACATACTTGCTTACATCTACCGATACATTGAGGCGGGCATTGTAGCGTTTGTAGTAGAAGTCCTGCGGCACATATTTATTCTGAAGCATATTGCCCTGATCGAGGTATCCGAGCGACAACAAATAGCTGCTGGTTTTGCCGCCACCGCTTAAGCTTAAATTATGATTCTGCTGCGGGGTATATTTACGGATCATTTCGGTGAGCATGGCGGGTTCGGAACCACGGTCGTGCCACGACTTTATATCACCCGGCGTATACTGCGGCGTTTTACCGGAGTTTACGAGGGCTTCGTTTTTCAGGGTCATGTACTGCCATGCTTCCATCTGCCGGGGCAGTGTGGTAGGCATCTGCCAGCCGTACATACCATTGTAGGTAACAGAGGGGTGATCATCTTTTTTACCTTTCTTCGTAGTAATATAGATTACACCATTGGCGGCCTGTGAACCATAGATAGCGGCGGATGCGGCATCTTTCAGTACAGAAATGGTTTCCACATCGTAGGGGTTCAGGTTCTGCAAACCATTACCTCCTGCCTGCACGCCATCAATGATCACGAGTGGAGCGTTGCCGGTTAAGCTACCTACTCCACGGATGTTCATTGTCATCGGAGCGCCGGGTTCGGCGGTGTTCTGCTGCATGATGAGGTTAGGCGCCTGTCCCTGCAATGCCTGGAACATGTTTACTGCCGGCCTGCTGGTAATATCTTTTGAATTAATGGTGCTGATGGAAGCAGTTACCTGTGTTTTCTTTTGCTGGCCATAAGCTGTTACCACGATCTCACCCAGGTCTTTGGAATCTACATTCAGCATGGCAATGATGCTGGTTCTTCCACTGATGGATATTTCAGAAGATACATACCCTACAGAAGAAAACACCAGGGTACCATTAGCGGCGCTGGCAGGGATCTTCAGGGTATAATTACCTTCTGCATTGGTAACGGTACCAACGCTCATTCCTTTTACACGCACGTTGGCGCCGGGAATAGTTTGGCCTTTGTTATCCACTACGCGGCCGGTAATGGTAATATCCTGCTGCTGATCACCGTTGGCAGTAAGATTACTACGCTTCAGGATAATTTTATTGGCGATGAATTCATAGTTGATTTCCAGCGGCAGCAGGATCATCTGCAGTACATCATCCAGTTTGTTATCCTTTACATTCAGGGATATTTTTTGTGCGGCTTTAATATCATCGTTGGAATACACGAAAACCAGGGAGGTTTGTGCTTCAATCTTTTCCAGTACCAGTGCAAGGCTGGCATTATCAACCTGCAGGCTGATCAGTCGGTTCATTGCCGGAGGTCTTTCCCGTTCCTTTACCGGCTGATGTTGCACCTGCCGGCGTAACCCTGCCGCATAGGCTACCTGCGCGTGCAGATCCAGCACGCTCAGCAGCGATAAGCAGATTATCAGCGACAGGAAAGGCGGACGAAAAGAAGGCTTGTATAATACCTTTCTCATAACGTAGTGGTGATTAAAAATGAATAAATATTGGTGTGGGCTTGATGTTTGTTATTCTCCTATAACTAATGTTGAATCGGTGATGCGGTAGTGGAATGCTTTTGATTTACTGAGGTAGTACATAATATCTTCCAGGGAATTATTATGGAAAGCCCCGGTTAACCGGTACTGTTTGGGTGCATTGGCTTCAAACTCTACCCGCTTGTTGAAGTTGCGTTGCAGGCTGGCGCCGATTTCCTCCAGTGTGGCGTTTCTGAAAATAAGCCGTCCTTCTGTCCAGGCTTTATCTTCCGACCCGATGGTGTTGCCTTTGATCAGAGTACCGCTGCTGGCGGTATAGGTTACTTTTACATCCGGCGTTACCAGGATGGTATCGCTGATCTTTTTAGTGCCTTCATAACGGGGAATGAAGGCCACCTTGCCTGTTACCACGGCGGTTTGCACAGGTTCATTTTCATAGGCCCGGATATTGAAAGAAGTACCCAGTACTTTGATGGTACCCTTTTTCAGGTGTACAATAAATGGACGTTTGGCGTTGGTGGCTACATCAAAAAAGGCCTCCCCTTCGAGGAAGATCTCGCGGCTATCGCCCCGGAACTTTTCGGGGTAAGTGATCACGCTTTCCGCATTGAGCCAGATCTTACTGCCATCGGCCAGTTCAATAAACGACCGGGTAGCCTTGCCGTTACTGCGTTTCACCCATTGTTCCCGTCCGGCATCCGGTGTTTGACGTGTAGCGTTAAAAAACCAGAGGGCGCCAACCGGTAACAATATGGCAGCAGCAACAGCGGCTACCCATTTCCATCTCCCGGACCTTTTAGGCTCCATCGGATGGATGTTAGTCGTTTGTTGTTTTATCTTAGACAGCGTCCGTTGCAGGGCCTGTTCCGTGTTTCCGGCCGACAGGTGCAGCGGGTCTTTAAAATAGTGGTGGAGATGATGATATTTTTCTTTCAGTACCGGGTACTGTTCCAGCAGGGCATCCAGCTCCGCCAGTTCTGCGGGGGTTGCAGCTCCCGCCAGTTTACGGGTAACCAGTAAGACGAAATGTTCTTCGTTTATCATAAAATGGAATCGTGTTCAGGTATAAGGACAGGTAGCGGAAGGAAAACTACTTACAAGCGGAGAAAAAAAATTTTGAGGGGGTCGTGCTAGTACAACATCCGGCAGGAGATGGCCAGTAAAATGATCAGCGGAGGCAATACGCCTTTGGTTTTGCCGATGGAACCCAACCCTTCATTCAGCCGGCGCATGGCGCGGAAAAGCTGCGTTTCCACGGTTCTGGGAGAGATATTGAGGATTTCCGCGACTTCCTTGTATTTGAAGCCGTCTTCCTTGATCAGCTGAAAAATGCGGCGGCATTGGGCCGGCAGCGCGGACACGATCTGGTCCATTTTAAAACGCATCTCCTTCCATTCCAGGTCGCGCTCCAGGTCGATGCTGTTACGCAGGTCGGCTGTATCCGAACCGGACAGCGGTACAATGCGCAGATGGGAATATTGCTCCAGGTAATTGAGTGAGTGATTTTTTACGGCTACAAAAAGATATACCTCCAGGTTGGATACCTCCTCTATTTCCTTGCGGCGGTTCCAGAGCTTTACAAAAACGTCGGACACTATTTCTTCTGCCGCTTCCCTTACATGTACATACCGGATACAGAAATGCAACAAACGGTCGTACAGATGACGGAACAAACGGGCAAATGCCTGTTCATCATCATAACGCGCAATCTGCATCTGCCATTCACTAATCTCATCCATCTTCATGTGTATGCTAAAACGTTTTTGCTTAGTGGACAAAAAAAACGAGAATCAGCGGTTCTCTTTTATTGTTCTGGTTGTTTATCGTGAAACTTTGGTTGACATCATTGCAATGACAATGTTATAAAAAAAGATCAATATAAACAATTATCCCTGCTGATATATAAATAAATCGATATTCAATAGCGCATTTATGCAATACCAGCGGGGATTCCGCTTACACCCACCCTTCCTTTACCGCCTTCACCACCAGCTCGGCTGCCGATTTGATCCCTGTTTTTTTCAGCATGTTTTTACGGTGCTTGTCCACCGTAAGCTTACTGATATTTAAATGCGTGGCGATCTCCCGGCTGGGCATACTGGCCAGCACCAAACGGAGGATCTCTTTTTCTCTTTTGGTCAGGACTTCCCTGCTGGGCGTGAGCGTTCTCCTGATTTCCACATTGGTAAAGGAAGGCTCTCCATCCAGCCCTATAAAAGACAGTACCGGGCGGCCGGTAGATTTCAGATGGGTAATATCCGTATGCACACATAAGGTGCGCAATACAGCGCCGGTTTCATCGTGCTGTATGCAGGTGGCCTGCTGCAGTATCCGCACATATTCGCCATTGGCTTTCCTCAGCCGCAGATCGTAGCGCGCTTTATACTTCAGTACTTTTTCCGGCGGCAGCCGGGAAAAGAAATCCACTGTCGCCTGCTCAAATTCGAGGAAGCTCGGTACATCTTCCGGGTGAATACGCGACATCATCTCGGTAATTGTACATTCATCCGCGTTATAACCGAGTACTTCGGATACGCCCGGATGCATGTAGTCGAGTTCTCCCCTTACCGCATTAAATATAAAATAGTAGCACGCTCCCACCTGGAAAAAACTAAGCACCTTCTTGTGTAGTTCCATCTCCAGCGCCAGATCCGGCGGGTCGTTGCGCTCAGCCAGTATATTCCAGACCTTCCTGGTTTCTTCATAAATGCGAATCTTCATGGTACGAGGGAGATATTACAATGTAAACCGTAAACAAACCTGCTAAAAAGAGCCGTTGACGGGCATTCCCGCAACGCCAACTAGCTCAGCAGATTAAAAGATACAAAAACAATTGTGATACTTATGCATATCAATGCAACCAGGAAAGTATAATCTGCCACCTGCTCCAACCGCTCACTGTTTCTTCCATCCCTGCTTTTCAACGATAAAAAAGACAACAGGCAACTCGCCATCAACAGGATGGCGGCTATCCCGGTACAATCATCTATAATGGTAGCATGATTAAAATGCGCCACTTTAATGGAAGTGAGTACGATCAGGCAAAAGCCCAGCAGATTGGTAGAAGTGTTCAGTATGTGCGGCGACTTACTTTGATTTGCCATAGCCCCTATATTAAATGTTAATCATGATTAACAAAAGTCTTGTATTGCAAATGAATAAATTTTGTTGATAGTTTAGGGTCCTGATACCAGATCTTATGAAAAAAATAACACTTATAGCCCTGTGTTTGCCCGCATTCATAAATGCCCAACCCGCGAAATACATCCTGAACGGCAAACTGACCAAACAGAGCGGACCCGCCAAAGTATACCTGAACAAAGTAGTGAACGAAGCCCTGGTAGTAGATTCCGCAGTGGTACAAAATGGTGAATTCCGCTTTGAAGGCACCGTAGAAGGTCCCATCCGTGCCATGCTCATCCTCGATACCAAAGGAGGCGGCATCGATTTTATGCAACTCCCCCCGGATGCGGATACCCGGATCTTCTTCCTGGAAGAAGGAACCACCAAAGTAGTGATCAACGAACGCGTGAGCAAAGCCCGTATCTCTTCCCCACTCAATGAGGAAGAAATTAATTTTAATAAGTCCATGAAATCTGTCCTGAAATCTATCCGCCAGCTTTCAAAGGAATACAACAGGGCGCCGGCCAGTAAAAAAGACGACAAAGGATTCCAGCAGCAAATGGCCCTGCGCTACCAGGTATCCTATGAAGCACAAAAACTCCTTCAACATAAATACATCGCCGAAAATCCCAACTCCTTTTTCAGCCTTATGGCACTGGAAGAACTGGCCGGTCTGGATGTAAACCCCGACATGATAGAACCTATCTTCCTTAAACTCTCCGAAGAAATACGCAATACCACCGAAGGAAAAGCCTTTGCAGCAGAAATTGCCCGCGCCCGGAGCCTCACGGTTGGATCAGACGCCCCCGACTTTGAAGTGCCCGACATAAACGGGAAAATGGTGAGGCTGTCCGACTTCAAAGGCAAAACCGTATTCCTGGATTTCTGGGCCTCCTGGTGCGAGCCCTGCAGACGCGAACACCGCAAGATCCTGGAAGCCTACAAACAGTTCAAGGATAAAAACTTTACCATTATCAGCGTGGCACTCGACCCGCCGGCCGACCGGAAATATTTGCTCGAAGCCATTAAAGAAGACAGCATGGTATGGACCAACCTCGCTGATCCTAAAATAGATAAAAACCAGGCTGCCAGGGTGTATGGCGTGAAGGCTATCCCGCAGAACTTCCTGATAGATTCTACCGGCATGATCTTTAATAAAGACCTCTCCGGGGAATCACTCTACCAGCAATTAAACAGTTTACTGAACAAACAGAATGAGTAAAAAGCCATACATTTGCCTTCGTTAGTTATAAATATAATTTATTGTAAATATATAATACATGGACAAACAGCCCCTGTTCTGGGCCGCTAATCTCAAATTATTACGGACACGAAAAAAGATTTCCCAACAACATTTATCGGACCTACTTGGACTGAACCGGAACAAGATCACCGCACAGGAAAGCGGCAAAACGCGCAATCCCCGGATGGACGACCTGGCGCTGATTTCCGGCTATTTCAAAATAGACCTGGACCTCATGGTAAAAACAGACCTGTCGCAGCTGCCGGAAGAACAACTGCTGGAGCTGGAAGCCGGGAAGAAAGTGGATCTAACAGGCAGGCATATACGTATTCTCCCCATTACGGTCGATAACAGCAACGAAGAAAACATGGAGTTTGTACCGGCACGTGCCAGGGCAGGCTACCGTAGCGGTTTCAGCGACCCGGCGTTTATTTCGGCATTGCCCAAATTTACCCTGCCAGGTTTACCCAGGGGCAAAACCATCCGCATGTTCCCTATCAGCGGCGACTCAATGGAGCCTATTCCGGATGGGAGTCACGTTATTGCGCAGTACCTGCAGGACTGGTCCCATTTAAAAGATAACACCGCCTGCATCCTGGTGCTGAAAGGCGGAGAAGAAGAAATTGTATTTAAAGTGGTAGGCAACCACATTAAACAAAACGGTACCTTATCGCTGCATTCACTGAACCCTCAATATGAAACGGTAACCGTGGCGATTGAAGAGGTACTGGAGATATGGACTTTCATCGGTTATATGAGCAAACAGTTCCCGGAGCTGAACTAAACCAATCCCGCCAGCGCAAGGCTTCCCGGTGGAAGATAATGGAGGGTTTCCAGCTCCTCCGGCGCCCTGATATTTTTGAACACGCCACCAGCGACCAGGATAATCCGGTCGCTGGTGGCGCGTAGAAGATCCGTTTACTTATAATTCTCCCGGAACGCCTGCAATGCCTGTTCCATCCGGACTTTCAGCTTCTCTCCCTGCGGCCCGTCGCCGGGTTTGGCAATATGAAAAAGCGCCAGTGTATTATTTTCTTTCAGCTCCCGGCTGCCTTTGTCGCTCTCCGCTATGTGTACTACCGGGCCATCAAATTCCAGCCCGATATAATAGTCATAGAACACGCCTTTGATAGAGCTTACCGGTGCGCTCAGGCGGTAAAGACTATAACTGTTTTCCACCGGGTAGCGGAAGGTCACCGACAGGATACCGTCTTCGCTCACGCGGAAAGACGATTCAATTTTAGCGCCCGCCTCTGTGAGATAGGATAACTCCGGCGGATATACGACGGCGGCATCGTTGAGTATTTTGGTAAATACGGCGGCGGCTTTGGCCCTGCTTCCCGGGTTGATTGCCTGTTGCGCGAAGCTGTGAATGCTGAAAATGGTCAGCAGGATGCCGACAAATAAGTAGCGTTGTTTCATAGGTATAATTTCCGGATAGGTGATTTGTTTACGCCTGTAAATATAATATTTTTAAACTATATATCTATTCCCCGGAAATTGAATGATAAAATTGCCGTCTTTGTATACCTGCAGGGAGATACAGCCTTCCGTCAGACCCGCTTCTTTTTAAGATTGTTTACAATCTTTTAAATTTCATTAACAAGTTATTTTTCTCTTTCATACTAATTTCATCCTCACATTAAGAGACCTGTGATTTGTTCAGAAAATCGATTTAGCAAAATAAGAATTTTATCAGACCAAAAGTAAATTAATAACAGAAAAAGGAGTTTATCAGGCCAGCATTCAGCTATCGGAAATAACGATGGTATTTATCAAATCAAAATCAGTCAACAACAACGCATACGTTTAGCAATATTTATTCCGGGCATAATACGTCAACCAATATCATAATAACAACTGGGTAATCAGCATTCCAGTATCATTCATCAGTTTCAAATCAATTTACATGACTGTTAATTTTACACAAAACAGCCGTAACGGCGCTGTTATGTTATTAACGTTCTGCCTCACCTTCCTATGCCTGAGAGGTACCGCACAGGTAAAATCTGTCTCCACACAGATCACCGTATCAGGCACAGTAAAGGATGGTTCAGACGGCAACCCATTGCCGGGCGTATCTGTAAGCATTTCAGATACCAAATCAGGAGCTATCACCAACACAGATGGCGGCTACACGCTCAAAATGAATCCGGGCAGCACACTTACCTTCAGCATGATGGGCTACCTCCCCTACTCGGTAACAGTAAAGGAAGCCAACGCACACCTGAATGTAGTATTGCCGGTAGACAAAAAAGTGTTGAAAGATGTGGTAGTTATCGGTTACCAGGAAACATCCCGCAAAACAGTTACCGCGGCCGTTACTTCCATTAATCCGAAAACATTACTGGATGTGCCCACGCCCACCTTCGACGCATTGCTGCAGGGACGCGCACCCGGCCTGGATGTACAGAACTACTCCGGCGAACCCGGCGTAAGAAGCAACGTGGTAATGCGTGGTAACACTGCCGTAAGCCGTAACATCAACAGCGACTTTACCAGCAACTCCGGAAAGGCCAGTCTCGCCCGCGCATTGAGCGGTCCCCTCTACGTAATAGACGGCGTACCGCAAACCACGGAAGACATTGCCGCCATCAATTACGGCTCCGGTACCAACACCGACGTAATGGCCGGCATCTCCATCAACGATATTCAAAGCATCGATATCCTCAAAGATGCCTCTGCAGCTGCGATCTACGGATCAAGAGGTGCAGGCGGGGTGATCATCATCAAAACAAAAAGAGGTATCTCCGGTAAACCAAAAATTGATTTCGCTACCTATCATGGCTTCACCGAAATGCCGCAGCTGGACAAAGTGCTGATCGGCGCAGAAGAACGCCGCGCAAAAATGGAGCTGATCAACCACTACGGCAACTGGGGTACCCTGAAAAATATTCCGCAGGTGCTGACCGACAGTCTCAATCCCGCTTTCAATAACGCCAACGATTACCAGGGCGGTATGTATCAAACCGGCCGGGTAGACAACTACGACCTCTCCATTTCCGGTGGTAATAACCTGATCAACTACCGTTATGGTCTTAACTATTACAGTGAAGATGGTATCATCCGGAAATCCGGCTTAAAGCGCTATAGCTTTAGCAGCAGCACCGGCCTGAACCTCTCTCCGAATGTACAGATCAATACACAGATCCGTTATTCAAAAATAGACCGCCCAAGATCTATTAACGATCTCTCCGGCGGCTACGGTCCTTTCAACGGCGGGTACTATGCCTCCAACGCATTGCCTACTTCCCTGCTGTATATGACCGATGCCAACAAAGACTTCATCTTTGGCAACACCACCAGCGGCACAGATCAGAACAGCAATGATAACCTGTCTATCAGCCCGATCATTGAATGGAAGATCTCCAGCAAATTTAACTTCACCACGGTGATCTCCTTTACACAAACCAACAGCCGGATGGACTCCTACACCCCCGGCGCTGTAAGGAGAGATGGAACAGGTAAAGCCACCAGTTTTGTTGATAAATCCAACAACTACTTAATGAGCAATACCCTGCAGTATACCACCACGCTGAATACCAATCACTCGTTCAACTTACTGGCCGGCCAGAATACAGAGTACTGGGAATACCGGGCTACACAATCCAGCGCTATCGGCATTCCGAATGACCAGATCCGCACCGTTACCGTACTCAATAAAAACCTGGCGGACACCCGCTCCGACCTGCTGCAGAGCGGTATCCAATCACTTTTCTTCAGAGCCAACTACGGCTATAAAGAACGTTACCTGTTATCAGCCGTAATCACTGCGGATGCCTCTTCCCGTTTTGGTAAAAATAACCGCTGGGGTTATTTCCCTTCCGTATCCGGTGGCTGGGTGATCAGCGACGAACCCGCCCTCAAATCTGCCAGCAGCTGGCTTAGCCTGTTGAAATTGCGCGCCAGCTATGGCGTAGCCGGCCGGCAACCGGATGGTGGCGATAACTACCTTTCTTATAATACCTACCGCATCGGTGCAGGTGATTTCCCTGGTAGCACCAATCCTGCTACAAATAGTAACTACGCCTTTGCATATAATGGTATTCCGGCTGTGTCTCTCAACTTCGACAAAGGACTTACCAACAATAACCTGAGCTGGGAAAAGAGTACACAAAGCAATCTTGGTTTGGATGTAACCTTGTATAACGGCAGGTTTAATGTAGTGGCTGATGCTTATATCAAGAATACCAACGGCGGTATCTTTAACCTGAACGTACCCGTAACCACAGGCTACTCTATCCTCACCGCCAATGCCATCGGCATACGCAACACCGGCGTGGAAGTGCAGTTCATTGCCAACGTCCTGAAACCATCTTCAAAATTCCAGTGGCAGGCATTATTAAACCTTGCACATAACGATAACCTCATCACTTCCCTGCCAAACGGAGGCCGTGATATTTATCTCGATAAATACCTGCTCCGCCAGGGACAACCGCTGAACTCTTATAACGTATTCAACAAAACAGGCGTCTACTTTACAGATGCAGATGTACCTGTAAATAAAGCAACCGGATTACCGCTCAGTTTCTATGGTTATCCATTTAAAGGTGGCGACCCGATCTGGCAGGATTCCAACGGCGACGGCGTTCTCGATAACACCGACTACATACCGGCTGGTAACCCCAACCCTAAAGTAACCGGCGGTTTTGGTAATACTTTCAGCTATAAAAATTTTACGCTGTATGTGTTCTGTACCTTCACAGCAGGCCGTAAAGTGTTCAACGACTACCTCGCCGGAAAGCTTTCCCAGCTGGTACCTACGGATGATGGCGATCCAGATCCCTATCATTCCCTTTCCACCCATTCCATGCCCGACCTGAGCGGCATTAACTACTGGAGAAATCCGGGCGATAATGCAGCCTATCCGAGTCTCAGTTCCGTAAACGGTACCCGTTACAAATATGCCATGGTGAGTTCTGCCTGGATTGAAAGCGGCGCCTACTTCCGTGTGAAAAACGTATCCCTCTCCTACTCTTTCAAACAGGAAGTGCTGGATAAAATTCACTTCAGACGTTTAAGGATCTATGCGCTGGCCGACAACCTGTATATCTTCAAACAATCTAAAAACATACCTGATCCTGAGCAGGTGGATGCCTTTGGAGTATATAGCGGCAGTGGTTATCCCATTCCCAGAAAATTCACCCTGGGACTGGATCTTAGCCTTTAACCATAAAAAAGAAAATCATGAGAAAACAACGCTTATATATCGCTTATGCAGCTGCTGTTATTTCTGCAGCTACCCTGGTGTCGTCCTGCTCCAAAATACTGGACCTGGAACCGCATAACTCTACTTTTACCAGCGCTTATTTTTCTACGGAAACGGATGCCAAAACATCGCTTGCCGGCGCTTACGCCATCCTGCGTAATATCATGATCCGCGATAACTCCTGGCATAAATACGGAGACATTGTATCCGGAGAACTGAGTATCGACGGTGGCCGGGATAATGGCAACTACAATATTTCCAACGGCGAATTTGTTGGCCTCAACGTAGGCAGTGGCAACTGGAACTGGCAACAGTACTACCAGCTGCTGCAACAGTTAAACCTGATCATCAATAAAGTACCGGGTATCGACGACAGCAAATTCACAGATATCAATAACAAGCGGCATGTGATCGGGGAAGCCTATTTCCTCCGCGCCTTTACCTACTTTTATATGAGCCGGATCTGGGGAGATGTGCCTTTGAAACTGCAACCGGACCTGGATGTATCTACTGCGAAGAACATCCCGAGAAGCCCGGCCGACAGCGTATGGAAGCAATGCCTGGCCGATCTTGAAGTAGCTAAACAAAACCTGGATTTTGGTTATGAAGATGAATCTGAGCGTGCGGTAAGAGCCAATAAAGGCGCTGCATTTGCCCTGCAGGCACATATCCTGGCATGGAAAGGCGACTACGCCGGCTGCGAAGTAGCCGCGAATGAAGTGATCACCAACGGTGGTTACACCCTGATCGATTCTGCCAATTATATGAAAGTATTTATCGGCAAAACACAGGAGGGCATTTTTGAAATCAATATCAACGACGGACAATCAGAAGGAATTTCCCTCGCCACCAATGGCGGTGCAGGCGTTACCCTGATGATGCCGTTTATTGACGGAAAAGGATATATAGAATGGCCGGTTAATGAAAACTACCTGTCCATTTATCAAGACAAGGATAAAGATATCCGCTTCAAAGACTTCTTCTACGGTCTTGGCGGTAACCAGGGACAGATCATCAAGTTTTCCAACATTGCCTATGCCGACGGATCTGCCAAAAAAGATCCCCGTATGACCAATAACCTCACCATCTTCAGGCTGGCAGACATGCTGCTGCTCAGGGCAGAGGCGCTGAGTAAACTGGGTAAGGATGGCGATGCATTGCCCCTGCTTAACAGGGTACGCAAACGCGCAGGACTGGATGATTATGTGGGCACCGGTGAAGACCTCGCCACTACCATCCTCGAAGAACGCCTGCGGGAACTCTTCTACGAAGGCCATGCTTATTACGACCTGGTACGTAACAAAAAACTGACTTCGTACAACGAACATTTCCCTGGCGATCAGTTTGAGAACGGCGGCTGGTTATGGCCCATTGATCCCACCATGTTCAAAGACGATTTCACCCTTACACAAACTCCTTACTGGAGAGGTAAACTCTAACCCATTAAAATCAGCAGTATGAAACACAAAATATATCTTTCTTTCATCGCTCTGGTGGCCGTGGTTTTATTTTCCTGTAAGAAGGAATATACCATTGGCGGCAGTTTGCATGATCCGCATGTAAACATGACCACATACGATTACCTGAAAACAAACCCGCTTTTTGATACCGTTGTGCTGATGATCGATAAAACAGGTTTGAAGGAAGAAGTAAATGCCACCGGCACCTTCTTTGCCATCACGGATTATGATCTCTCCAACTACATCAGTTTACGGCAGGAGCTGGAACGCACACGGAGAATCGATCCTAACTATATCTTTACTTTCGACTCACTGGATTTTGGCGTTATGAGAGATTCCCTGCGGGCTTATCTCTTCAAAGACCTGATTCCTTTAGACAAGGCTACCAAAACCGGGAAACTGTATAAAGCCAACGACGGGGAACTTCGCCTCGTACAAGGCATTCCCAGTACAGATTATACCGATGGAAGTGTGTTCACGCAATACCCGGTATACCTGTACCTGACCAAGCTGATTGCAAAACCCGGCTATCCTGTTCCTGTAACGGACGCCGACCTGGCCAACACCATACCGGAGCAATACCTGCAAACCCGCTGTCAGACAACTGGTATACTTACCACCAACGGAATACTGCATGTGCTGAATAACAATCACACCTTCACTTATTTCGCGGATACGTTTAACTGAGTTTTCACCTTTACGCAATGATCATGAAAAGAAATATAAAAATATTCGGCGCCGTGGTGATGGCTGTTTCGGCAGCCATGTACGGTTGCTCCAAAGTGGAAAACGGTTTTCTCAGCAACCAGATTCGTTACGTGGATAACCCGATTAAAATAAAACGGGGACAGATACAATCCACCAACCCCGTTAGTAACGATGGTTCCAGCGCGCCCGTAGTATACAAGCTCCTGGATATCCGCGATGCAGTAAAACACACGCATGCCGACTCTGTATTTACCAATTACGAGCGCTATGAGTGGATCGGGAAATTTGATCCGGAAAAAGATACCACCGTGGAGTTGCTGAATAAAAAAAGACAAAAAGTAAACACCCCCTGCTTTGAATTCAACGAGCATACCGGCGCCTTTACTTTTTACGGCACTTCCATCAAAGTACCGCTGGGTACCTACGAATTTGATATCCAGGCTTCCAATCAGAACGGCAGCAAAGAGTATAAAAACATTGCCACCTTTACCCTGATAGATGAGCCACCCTATCACGTGGGTGACGGCGGCGCCGCCTGGTTCAAAGACGGCACCACTACCAGCGGTGATCTGGGCGTGCCTACCGTTACCATCAGGAAGATCTCCGATGAAGGCACCAATATCATCCTGAAGATCGCGGATCAGAACGGCCGCTATTTTAACCCGGCCAAAGGAGAAATCATCCGGAGAGGCGACCGTAGCGACTTCCAGACCTATGCACAGTTTCATCCACTGGAGAGAACGGATACCAGCATGGTCTGCAACTTTGAAACCACGCCATTCCCTTTATTACAAAGTGCTTACGGATACCTGATCTACTATCGTATTCCCAGCCAGTTTGTGACAGTAGATCCGGGTTACGCACCCACCAACGAAAAGATCTATAACGTAAACCCACGGTTCCAGTTCCAGATTTTCCAGGAGGGTACCTATGAGGTAGTTGTTAAAATAAAACACGTGAACAGAATTATTTAGCAACGATAGAAAGATGAATGAAGTAAGAAAGCCTTTCCGGTAATGCGGGAAGGCTTTTTTATGTAAGAAAGGAATACTCCCCCACCAGTTTCCACGGGCCTTTTAAATACCGCCACACCTCTATCCCGGTGGCAGTTACCTCAAAAGGACGGAAGTTGGCCATTAGTTGTTCATGCGCCTGTTGCGCTTTAAAAGCCGTTACCTGGTTCATGATGGTGATATGCGGCCGTAGCGGCTGCCGGTCGCGCGGAATGAGCCAGGGCGCCCATTGGGTTTGCAACGCTTCATGTAACGCCTGCAATTCCGCAGATATCAGCGTATAGGCAATACCGTTGGTATATCGCTGCACTTCATTGACCTGTAACACAAAGGAAGGCCGCGCAACCATCGTAGCCAGGGAAGTAATGATCTGTGGTTCATCTGCCGGCAGGCGGTAAAATAAAGTAAGATGTGCGTGTACCTCGTTGGCATGAGCAGGATAATACTGCCGGCGCATCCGGTTAAAGAATGCGGCATCATCGGGCTGAAGCTGCAAGGTAACAATGAAAGATGCCATATCAGATGCGAAGATAATAATGAAGCGCCGGTTTACAGCCACTAAAAGAAAGACCGCCCCATAAAGAGACGGTCTTTCTTTTGTCTTCATCATTGTTACCGGTTCACGAGACCAGTAAACTTCTTACTGTACGCCCCAGCTTTTGTTAGGTTTGGGGCCCATGAACAGTTCCAGCGTTCCGCCATCGTTTAATTGCTGATGCGTAAACGTAGGTTTGTTCAAAGGTTTGCCATTGAACTTGGCCTGTTGAATATATTTATTTACCATGGAGCTGTTGTGCGCAATCACGGTAAACTGTTTTTTGTCAGGCAATGCGATGCTTACATTTTCAAACACCGGGCTGCCAATAGTATACTCCGGGATACCGGGCGTTACCGGGTAAAAGCCCATAGAAGAAAATACCACGAAGGCCGACATACCGCCACCGTCTTCATCGCCGGGAATACCAAAGATGTTATCCTTAAACCAGGTATCCAGCAGGAAGCGGATACGTTGCTGCGTTTTCCACGGAGCGCCGGTGTAATTGTATAAGTAAGGAATATGAAAGCTGGGTTCATTCCCCATAGAGTATTGTCCTACGAGGCCGGTGGCATCCGGGAATTTGCTCCAGAAAGCGTAGCGCGACATATCCAGCGATTCGCGGAACAGCTGATCCAGTCTTTTTTCAAAAGCATCTTTACCACCCATCAGGCTGATGAGACCGGGGATATCCTGCTGCACCTGCCAGAGGTAAGTCCAACCGTTGTTTTCATCATAGAAATCACGCCCACCGATACCACCGTCGTATTTTACGTTGATGTCGATCCATTCTCCGTTCCCATCTTTGGGCAGAAAAAACTGTTTATCGGCGTTCCAGAGATTTTTATAATTCTTCGCTCTTGGTGCAAACAGACGCTGGTCATCTTTCTTATTCAGATCACCCGCCAGTTCAGACAATGCCCAGTCGTCGTAGCTGCCGCCTAAGGTAACAGCTACTGCCTGTCTTTTTTCAAAAGGGTGCACCACGGGTTCGGTTTCTTTTTCGCCGATGCGCAGTGCAGGGAAATAGCCTTTGTTGTGATACACATCATCAAGCGCTGTTTTAGGACCGTTGCGCCACGGAAGCATGGTGGCTTCTGTGGCGTTTTTCCGCATGCCCTCATAGGCTTTTTCTATATCGAAATTTTTCAATCCCTTCCGGTGAGCATCCAGCATTACTACAGAAGAATGGAACCCGTTCATACAGGCATGATCGCCAAACAGCACGGGGAAAGTAGGCAACCAGCCGCTTTGCTCGTACATGTGTACAAATGACTGCAGCATATCTTCTTCCTTTGCAGGGTTGAGGATCATTCTCAGCGGATGCAGCGCCAGGTAGGTATCCCAGGTCCAGTCATCCACATAAAAAGGGCGGTTATCTTTGTGGATCTGTTTATCATAACCGCTGTAATATTGTCCGTCTTCCGTAATATCAACGGCTCTTTCATAGCAACGGTATAAAGCGGTATAGAAAGAGCGTTGTTGCGCCAGTGTACCACCTTTTACTTTAACCTGGTTCATTACATCTGCCCAGGCTTTTTTTCCATTGGCGGCCACGGCATCAAAATCTTTCTTACTGATTTCTTCTTCATAACTTTTCTTTGCCTGTTCCGGGCTGATGTAGCTGATCGCATATTTAAAAGTAACTTCCTTTGTGGTGGCAGGGAAACTGATAAACGCTTTGATTCCTTTACCAGCAATATTTTTATGATTGCTCAACTGTCCCTGTTCCACCACACCGGGCGTACCTGCTTCGCTGAAAACGCCGTACAGGTATACCTTTACATAATCGTTATAGGTTTCCATACCGGTTACTACGTTGTTGGGCAGGAAGCTGTAAGCCGCTTCACCATCGTTGTAAGTACCAAACAGCAGGGATTTTTCTTTACCGGCAGGAAAACGGAAACGGTAGTAACCTGTTTTTTTACCGGCGGTAAATTCCACGTTTACTTCTTCTTCCAGCAGCCACGTAGAGTAATACCAGGGACGGTTCGTTTCCAGGTTATGGTCATATGCCATGCGGGCTTGCCAGTCTTTTTCCAACAACGCGCCGGTGGCGGGCTTTACAGAGAATACCTGGCCAAGCCGGTGTGAGACCACGTTCAAGGGAAAGTCGGAGATCTGGTCGTCCATAAAATCTTTCCGTTGCGGCGTAAACCGGATCAGCTGATTCGGCAACTGCACAGTGGGCCGGGTGGGTTCCAGCAGCTGCCCTACGTTTCCTATGGTAGGGTCAATCAGGTCGATGGGTTGTTTTGCTCCGGGGATCGTATCATACACCGCAGCATGTGCACGGCCGGATAAGCATACAAAAGGTGTCAGCAACAGAAGGCTGTACAGCTTCCAGTTTGTTTTTTTCATTCACTAAAATTTATACGCAGGGAGAATTCTTCATTGGTCAGAGAGCGAATTAACAAAATAGTTTAATCATGCACAAGGCATGATTAAACTATTTACGGGCCAAATCAAAAAGCACTTAGTATGTTGGGTTTTGTGTCCATCCCGGGCTCAGGTTCAGATCCCGGAAAGGAATCGGAGCAATATATTTAGGACCCGGGTTAGCAACAGCAGCGGGATTCAATGGAAGATCCTTGAACTCATTCGGATCGCGGCGGGCAATTACTTTTGGCAGCAACTGCAAACGAACGATATCGAACCAGCGTTGACCGAATTCACCGGCAAACTCATATTTGCGTTCATTCACTACGGAGTCGCGGAAAGCCACTGCCGTTAAACCTTTTACGATATTAGGTAAACCGGCGCGGCGTCTTACCCTGTTCAGCGCTTCGTAGGCCTCATCAGAAACGGTGTTGGCCGCCATTGCAGAAGCTTCTGCGTAGGTGAGCAATGTTTCTGCAAAACGAACGATATCGGTAGTTTTGTTGGTGCTGGCATTAAAGCTTACTACCTGGGTAGGCGTTTCAACAATACCATCACCGGCGCCATAACGGAATTTGTTATAGTAAGGATGGTGCGTAGCTGTTCTCGGATCATCCCATCTTACCACGCCGATCTTATTGCTCTTAATTTGTGTATGGAATGTTTGATCGGTACGTTTACAAACCGGTGCATCCTTGAAGTAGTTGATTTCAGGGAAGAAGTCATCCCATCCGCCTTCATCATCAGGAATACAGGTGGCGCCAAAGGAGCGGTTTGGCAACTGGCCGCCTACATTGTATTGCAGTCCGAATACAGATTCAATATTATTGTTGGTTTTGAATACATCGAGGTAGTCGGCCATCAGGTCGTATTTTCCGGCATCCATTACAGCTTTTGCTTCTGTAGCAGCCAGCGCATAGTTGGAGTTCTGGTTAAGAGGCCAGCCTGCCATGGTGAGGTATACGTTTGCCAGCACGGCTCTTGCAGCCAACGCGCCGGGTCTGCCAACATTTACGCCGGTCCATTTGTCGGGCAGCATTTCAGCAGCCTTTTTCAGATCGGCGATGATCAATTCGTATACTTTGGCGGGTTCTTCTCTTGCCGGTGTTACGGTAATATCTGCCGGACCGGTAACAATAGGCAATGCGCCAAATGTTCTTACGAGATAGAAATAACACAGTCCACGGAGAAAGTATGCCTGCCCGCCGGAATACGTACGTTGCTGAATGGCTTCGTTGGTAGTAGCCGCTACTTTCTCAAAATTGGTGATCACGTTGTTGGCCTGGTAAATGGTATTCCATGGCCCTTCCCATTCGCTTCTCATACTGGCGTTGGTGGTGGTACCCTGGAGCCGGTCAAATTCCCGCGAATCTGCTTTGTTGGATGCAGGGTGCGTGGTTAAGTCATCAGAGCCAAAGTAGCTGGTCATTTTACTGGTAAAACCCCATGCGCCATCTACAGCGAGCGCCCTGAAAGCGGAGGTTACGGCGCCGTCCAGTTCACTTTGTGTATTAAAATAATTGCCCGGGGTGAGCGTTGCTCTTGGATCTTCCGTCAGCTTCACGCAGGATGATACGCCGATCATGGCTGCAATAGCTAAGGGGAGGAAATATTTTTTGTTCATAATAGTAATTTTTTAGAAAACAGAATCAATTATAAACCAAGTCTTAAACCAATCGTATAGGTTTTGGGGTTAGGTATTGTACCTGTTTCCAAACCTTGTGTGATGGCATTGGTAGCATTGGTTACTTCCGGATCGTAGCCAGGGTAATTGGTGATGGTCCAGATATTCTGGGCGCTGATATAAACATCCAGGCTTCGCGCATGGATCCTGCCCAGCAGTGATTCCGGAATAGTATAAGTGAGGGAGATATTTTTCAGTTTGATGTAGCTGGCGTCATACACATAACGACTGCTTTTAATTTCGTTCTGGTTACCGTAGGTAGGAACGTCTGTCTGTTTTTCAGGCGTCCACATATCGAGGAGTTGCGCGTTGGTGGCATCGCGTGCATCTCCCAGTCCGCCCATCGTATACGCCTGT
Source organism: Chitinophaga sp. CCNWYY40 (assembly GCF_037483205.1). Classification (NCBI taxonomy): domain Bacteria; kingdom Pseudomonadati; phylum Bacteroidota; class Chitinophagia; order Chitinophagales; family Chitinophagaceae; genus Chitinophaga; species Chitinophaga sp. CCNWYY40. The sequence goes on along the minus strand of NZ_JBBHLF010000002.1, from coordinate 257,910 downwards.
GTGAAGGAATACATCTGGTTGCCGTGCGTGCCCTGGAACATTACGTTCAGGCTCCAGTTTTTATAAGAGAAATCGTTGATGAAACCGAAGTAGTATTTAGGCATACCATTACCAATAGTGGTGAGATCGCCGCCGGAGAGTTTATGATCGCCATCGAGGTCAGCATACTTTGTATCTCCCGGCTTCTTGCCATATAAAGCGGCTTCCGTTTTCTCTTCGCTTTTCCAGGTACCCAGGTATTTGTAACCATAGAAGGTACCCAGCGGTTCGCCTACTTTAATAATAGACACACCCTGCTGTGCAGAACCGATACCATTTACGATGATATTGTCCTGACCACCCAGATCCAATACTTCGTTCCTGTTGAAAGAGATATTGAAGTTACTGGTCCACTTGAAATCTTTTCCAACAACGGGCATACCGCCTACACTGAATTCCAGACCTGTATTTCTTACGCTGCCGATATTACGCTGGAAGCTTCCGCCGCCATAATAGAAAGGGTTATCGGTGGCGTACAGCAGGTCGGATACTTTTTTATTATAGGCATCCGCGGTGAAGGTTAAGCGGCCACGCCAGAATTCCATATCCAGTCCCACATCATAGGTAGTGTTCTTTTCCCATTGCAGCATGGTGGATACTGGTGTTCCCAGTGGTGTATTTACACTCGATGTACTGCCGTCGAAGTAGTATGGCAGTGCCGTGCCGATCTGGGCAATGGTAGAATAAGCAGGAACGGCCTGGTTACCTGTTTGACCATAGCTGGCGCGGATCTTCAGGCCGGTTACTACTTTGGAGCTGGCCATAAATCCTTCTTTGTCTACCGCCCATCCCAATGCAACTGCCGGGAAAGTGGAGTACTTCTCTACCAGGTGGGAAGATCCGTCTGTACGGACAGAAACGGTTAACAGGTACTTATCTTTAAAGGCGTAGTTCACCCTTCCCATATAGGAAATCAGCGCATCTGCCCAGTAGCCGCTGCTGGTGGACTGGGTTTTACCTAATCCCAGGTTCCAGTAGCCGAGGCTGTAGGTAGATAACTGGTTGGCCTGTGCAATGGTGCTGGTATTGGTTTTGGAAGCCTGTTCCACCAACGCGGTAACGGTGAGTGAATGATCACCGAAACGGTTGTTATAAGTCAGGAAATTGGAATTCTGCCAGCTTCTGTACCGGTTGTTTTCCATTTTCGCATAGTCGTTTCCGTTAAACGCTTCGTTGGTTCCCGGAGGGAAAACGGATTGCGTTTGCTGGTGCTGCAACTCATAACTGTTATTGGAAGTAAAGGTGAGGTGGTCGATGATCCGGTAGGTAAAAACACCGGTGGCGGTTAAATTGGAAGTTTTTCCATCTACCGAACGGCTCATGATATTTTGTACCGGGTTTTTAGCCAGGGAGGCGAAATTCGACTGACTGATATAATCACCTGCCGCATTTCTCACGGGGCTGGTGGGATCCCACATACTGGATTGGGAGAACGGATCAACGATATCGCCGGAGAAATCTGTGTTGTGCGATTCCGGCAGCAAACCGGTAATATTTACTTTCAGGTCCATTTTCCTGTTCAGCTTAATATCCACGTTGGCGCGCAGCGTATTTCTTTTGTAGCCGGAGTTAATCAGCAGTCCTGGCTGATCAAGATGATTATAGGAGAAATAGTACTTTACATTTTCAGAACCGCCGGATACGCCAACCTGGTAGTTTTGTGTTAATGGCTTGCGGGTCAGTTCATCCTGCCAGTCGGTGCCGCCTGGATTTTTCTGAAGCTCCGCGAGTTGCGCATCGGTAAACGGATGGCCTGTTCCGGCAACATCTCCTTTTTTATTTACCTGCTGCGCAAATTCGTAAGCGTTCATCAGGTTTAATTTTTTTGGCAAAGATGCCTTGCTTATCCAGGCGCTTGCATCTACGCGGGGCTTCCCTGATTTACCGGTTTTGGTTGTTACCATTACCACGCCGTTAGATCCGCGGGAACCGTAGATGGCGGTGGCAGAAGCATCTTTCAGAATTTCCATGCTTTCAATGTCGCTGGGTGCAATTGATTCCAGGTTGCCGCCGATGTAACCATCGATTACGTACAACGGATCGTTGCCACCAGTGATGGAGCTGGCGCCACGGATCCTTACACTGATCCCCCTGCCAGGCTGACCACTGTTACTTTGCACCGTTACGCCGGAAGTAGTACCCTGCAAAGCCTGTTCTACTCTTACCAAAGGACGTTTGGCAATTTCCACGGCTTTCACGGAGCTGGTAGCGCCCGTTACGTCGCTCTTTTTCTGTGTACCATACCCCACTACTACGATATCATTCAGGGATCTGGCATCCGTTTTTAATGTGATGGATAAGTCGCTGCCGGTTACCGCTACCTCCTGTGTGAGATAGCCGATATAGGAAATCACCAGCACCGGAGACGCTGTTTCGCCGGTGGCAATCTGGAATTCGCCCTGTGCATTGGTAGGACTTGAAATGTTGGTACCTTTTACTCTAACGGTTGCTCCGGGTAGTGGTTGACCGGTTTCATCCAGCACTTTACCCTTTGTCAACTGCTTTTGTGCATAGGCCTGCAGCAGGCCCGATGCGAGGAGCATCAGCAATAGTAATCTTTTCATAACGCGAACGATATTTCGATTGATAAGAAAATAATGAATGCAAGTAAGCATCACCGGCCTAACAGCAGCGCTAATAATGAACTAACAGCCGTATTAATGTGCTATTTTTTTAATTTTTTTTGAGAGAAGAAGATATTAATCCCTTTCAAAGGATTTAAACAACTCCGCCGGCAACACAGGCTGGTGCCGGCGATCAAAAATATAATTACCCATCACGAGGTAATCCATTTCCGTTCGCATAAAAGCAAGCCATGCATCTTCCGGCGTATTCACTACCGGCTCTCCCCTTACATTAAAAGAGGTATTGATCAACACACTGCAACCCGTTAGTTTTTTAAAACAATTAATAAGTTGCCAGAGCTTTGGATGAAGCATATGGTGTACGGTTTGTACCCTCGCAGAATAATCGAGGTGTATAACCGCGGGGATAGCAGCGCGTTGCTGATGCAACCGTTCATATATGGAGGCAGTAGTATCCGCAGCTGTGTTGGTGCGCAGCGCTTCTTTTAGGGTGGTGGTAAATAACATATAGGGAGAAGCAGTGGCATCGTTAAAATAATGGTGCGCATCTTCTGCCAGTACCGCGGGTGCAAAGGGACGGAAGCTTTCGCGGAATTTTATTTTCGCGTTGAGCTGCTGTTGCATGGCGGCCTGCCGCGGATCCGCAAGGATGCTCCGGTTGCCGAGGGCACGCGGACCAAACTCCATCCGGCCGTGGTACCAGCCCACTACTTTTCCGTTGGCCAGGTGCTCACTCACTTCCTGCGTGAGTACATCAAAGTCCGGCTGATGAACCGCCACCGCTCCATAGCGGGCCAGCAGCTTCCGGATATCAGCGTCGCCATAAGCGGGGCCGAGAAATGCGCCCTGCATCCCATCTTCTCCCGGAAAAAAAATACGCGCCTGTTCCATCCCTATATGATAAGCGGCGTATGCAGCGCCTAATGCACCGCCCGCATCACCGGCAGCAGGTTGTATCCAGATATCCTTAAAAATACCCGCGGCTTTTATTTTATGATTCGCCACACAGTTGAGCGCTACACCGCCCGCCATCACCAGGTGATGACTCCCCGTAATTTCTTTTGCCGTGCGTGCCAGCGCTACTACAATTTCTTCTGTAACCTGTTGAATGGCCAGCGCCAGGTTCATGTGTTCCTGCGTGATAGCGGATTCCGGCTCGCGGCGGGGAAAACCAAACAGCGCTTCCCACAAGGGGGTGGCCGTCATTTTTAACCCGGTGGCAAATTCAAAATAATCCATGTTCAGCAGGATGGAACCATCGTTTCGTATATCCACCAACGTTGCCAGGATCTTTTCCCGGAACGCAACGGTTTGCGGGGCATCCGGCAGGCCGTAAGGCGACAGTCCCATTAATTTATACTCGCCGCTGTTTACTTTAAACCCCAGGAAATAAGTAAAGGCGGCATATAATAAGCCGGGAGAATGCGGAAAACGCAGCTCTCTTAAAATTTTGATATCATTATTGGCGCCATAACAAATGGTGGTGGTAGCCCACTCTCCTACACCATCAACCGTAAGAATGGCCGCGGATTCAAAAGGCGACGGATAAAAAGCGCTGGCAGCATGGGACAAATGGTGTTCAGGAAAATACAGCGACACTTTCACGGTGGCTCCCAATGTGCGGAACTGGCGCCGGAGCATTTTCTTCATAAACACTTTCTCCTTCATCCACACCGGCATAGCCGTAATAAAGCTGCGCCAGCCGCGTGGTACAAAGGCGTGATAGGTTTCCAGCAGCCGTTCAAATTTCAGCAGCGGTTTATCATAAAACGCCACGGCAGTCAGCTCATCAAAAGAGATGCCCGCTTCCGACAATACATATTTAATGGCCTGCGCCGGGAAAGACGCATCCTGCTTTATGCGCGTAAAACGTTCTTCCTGTGCGGCCGCAACAATGCGCCCGTCGATGATCAGCGCTGCGGCGCTGTCGTGATAAAATGCGGATATGCCCAGGATAATTTTCCTCAACGCAATTAAAATATGGCATAAATAAAAGGCGCCAGCGCCGAAGCACTGGTTAATGCTACCAGCGATGCCAGCAACAGCAGCACGATGATCAGCGGAAGCAACCAGAACTTCTTACGTGTTCTTAAAAAGTAAAGCAGTTCATGCAGAAATTCCATGACGTATAATTATGACCGTTTTAAAATGTGTGCAGCAAATCCTCTTTCGTATATACATGATTACGTATATCCATTACCGATGTCTTTTCTTTTTTGAACCTGCGCAGCTGCAAAGCATCTTTGCCCCGCCACTTCCGCCATATGCCCACGGGCACTACCACCAGCACAAAAACAAGGGTAAGGAGTATGCGTATATTTATTTCTCCCAAAACTTTTGCTAACCCAAACCAGGTTACGGCCAGCGGATAAAAAAGCCGGGGCGCCAGCATGGTGATAAGCAGCACCGGCAGCGCAACAGCTACCAGCCTGAAATCACGGAAATACAACGCTGCCACCAGTAGCGCCGTGGCAGCTACCTGTCCAAATTCAATGCATTGCTGCCGGGTAATGTTGGTGAAGCCTTTCCACATGGCTATACTTTTTTCAGCTGACTTTGCATCGTAAGTGCATCCCGGTTGCCCGGCGAGGCGTGCAATACTTTTTCTACGTATAGTACGGCGCCATCTTTATTTCCCATCCGGTAGTACAGTCCGGCGATCTGGTTAAGCACGTCTATATTTGCCGGCTCCCTTGCCGCCTTTGTTTGCAGCTCCAGGATCTGCAACAGGCAATCTTTTACGGGCAACAGGTTTAACCGCCGTTCGTTATGATCGATGGCATAATCCAGGTAAGGCAACGCTTCGCTGGCGTTGTCCTGTTTCAGGTAAAGCACAAAAAGCGTTCTAGCCACGTCAAATGAAGGCGACATGCCAAATACTTTTTTAAAGTAGAAAATGGCTTCCGCCGTATTATCCAGCTTGCCATAGTAGTTACCGGCTTCTTCATAGTAGCCTGTTTCTGTAGGATGTTCCTGTACCCATGCGGCCACGATGGTAGCGGCCCTGGCAAAATCGCCGTTTTGATTATAGGCATTATAGAGCTGTTGCAATGCCGCTGCCCAGGATGTTTTCCTGAAAGCTACTTCATAAGCAAGCTGCTCTTCTGCACTGGAAATCAGCATGGTATCGGAAACGTGCGTTTTATTAAAAGGCCAGCTTCTTTTCAGGTTGGCAATCTTGTAGGCACCGGACAAGCTATCGATCACGGTAACAGGCATCATTTGCTGCAGCTGTGCAAAACTCATTTCTGTTTCGGGCGGCGCTTTGAAAAGTCCCTGTGCTTTCATGGTATTATAAAACACATCCGACAACAGCGCATAGCCTTTCAGGTTAGGATGCACATGTTCCAGGATCAGGTCATTGCCGATAATGTGGCCGGCGCTGGCGGCTTCAAAAGCGGCATTGGCATCTACCAGGTGGGCGTTTTTATATTTGCTGCACAGTTCCAGCATCACCTTATTGAGTTTGGAGGGCGCACGGAAACGAAGCGCATCGAGGTCCCTTGCTTTATCGAAATATGTTTTTGCAGCAGTGCTGTCGCCGTTATGCAGGGTTAATAATCCCAGGTAGTAGTTGCAGCCGGCATGCGCGTTATAACTGTTTTCCGCGGCCATGAAATGCTGCAATGCCGTGGCCGAATCTCCGTTGGCAATGGCCTGTTCGCCCTGCTGGTATGCGGTATTGAATCCGGGGTATTTTGTGGAGTCGGGCGCTACGCTGATAAAAGGGAACAGGTCTTTTTCGGTGGATACCAGGTTGCTGATGAATACCGGCACGTTGGCCTGATCCAGTATGCGCAGCGTATTATCCATGTTGGTGGTAAACTGGGTGATGCCTCTTTCGTACATATCCGATCCGAAAGTAATCTGTTGCGCTGCCACCATCATTTCCATACGGGTTTTGCCGGCGCCTTCCGTGCCGGCGGGTTTCAGCGTGGAAATTTTGTGGAGCGCACTGGCCATGAGCTGGGTGATCCGGAATTCCCGGAGCTTCAGCACCAGGTGGATGAGGAAAGGACTGCCGGCTACTTTGTCGGTGCTGCCCGTGCCCAGGCAACCATAGTACTCATTATGACCGGTATAAATAAGTACCGCATCCGGCTGATACGGCAATAATTCTTTTGTAAAACCGGCTACTGTATAGGAATTAACGCCTGTTAGTGAAAGATTAATGATCTCCAGGCGTTTCTCCGGGCAGGAATGCATGAGGCGGTATTGCAGCCAGCGGTGAAAGGAGCCGTTATGAAAATAAGGATACCCGATAGTGGTGGATTCGCCCAATACGAAGATGCGAAGGGTACCTGAGTCTTTTACTTTCTTAAATAATTCACTATTGCCTTTGGTGGCGATTTCCGCATTGGAAAAATATTTCAGGGAGGCGGCGGGGTTGAGCTGGTAATAATTCTTGTTTTGGGGAGATGTAATAAAGAGCTCCAGGTTGTGGCCATAATTAAATAACCGCAGTCCTGCTTCCACTCCACCGATAATTAAAAAGGGGAAAAGAATGCTGATGATTTTAATCACCAACATTCTTTTTTTTTGTAATAAAGCGGCCTGAGTGCCATAGTCGTGGAATCTTGTCTTATTCATTTCAATGCAATTTATACGGCGCGCCTTAATGGCAGCACTAATAATGCACTAACTGAAAAAAATTAAGTGAAAAATCGCCTACTTATCGCCGGAGTAAGCTGTGAAGGACTGCGGAAACTCTTCCCCATACATGTGGAGGTATTCCTTTGCAAATTTATTGAAGGCGGTTTTGGCCAGTGAATGACGACCCAGTGATACAAGACTGCTGCATTTCATGCGGAGCGCTTCTTCATTGATGGGATCAAAAAGGAAGATGCTGTCGGCGATTTCAATGAGGAGTTCCGGATCTGATTTGAACTGGTTGGCCGCCTCGGTAAGGATATCGAGGGCTGCACCGGAAATTTCGGACTGGATATCGTCCAGCCAGGTGTAATTGGTATCGGGCAGGAAGGAGCCACGATGGAGGATCTTCAGCAGATCGCGCACGGGTTGCTTTTGCAGGGGACGCGGCGAATGCAGCAGCTGCTGGAACCCGGCCAGGTCCATGTCGATATCGGCAACGGAGTATTGGAGGCTCCAGCGGTCGGCTTCTTTTACAAAAGCGCAGGCGCCCAGCTTATCCAGTATGGCTTTCAGCTTCACCATATTTACGGAGCGGTTGTTCTGCGCTTCTTTACTGGACTTATCGCGCCACAAGGTAGCATAGAGCCGGTCAGATGAAATACCTTTTCCTGAACGGATGGTGTTAATGGCTATCAGCAGGAATAATTCTTTGAGCAGCGGCGTAAAGAATTTGGTGATATCCTGTCCTTCTTTGTCCAGTACTTCAAATGGGCCAAAGAAATAGATGTTTCCTTTTTTCTCTGCAATGATCTCTTCCGGTGCGGTTTCGTCGGTAGTGGTTTCAGGTATCACCACGGGCAGCGGAGGCAGCGGCGTTGCTGCTGTCCGTGCCGGCGTTACTTTTTTGCGGCGTTGCAGGAACAGGAAAATGCCGATGCCGGCTACCGGGATAAGCAGCAGCAGGTACCAGGCGGAGAATTTCGTAAGACTGGCATTATCCGCCACTATTGCATCCGGCGGAAACTCAAGGGTGTATACCTTTACTTCCGTGATATTGTCTTTTGAAGTATACAAGGTGACGGCCACCAGTTTTTTGCTGTCGCGGCAATAGTAGAGGTCCGCGAACGACTTGATATCATGAAAGAAATATGGGATGGTATTGGCCAGTGGCTTTAACCGTGGCGCCTTCAGAGAGCCTTCCACCAACTGGAGAGTGGTATTAAATTTATCGTCAGGGAAGATGAGGGCATAATAATTTTGTGTGTCGGGATCTATCACCAGGCTGTTGGCAAAACAGAACTGCACGGGTGGTTCTTCCAGCTGGAACACTTTGTGAAAGGAATGGTCTTTCACGTAAAAGGCCATGAGGTCGTAATAATGACGGGGATTTACTACCTGGTTGCCGCTGTTGCTGCCATAGCCACCGAGAATATAGGCCGTGTCGCCACTGCTGGTAGCACCAACCGCAGCAAGGTACCGGGGTGTGAGCCTTTCGCCGGTGGTGGGTACAGAGTCCCATCTTTTATCAGCAAAATGATAGCGCTGTACGGTATTCTTATATTGCATTTGTCCGTATCCGCAGAGGATATAGAGAGAAGAATCCGGGTGGGAGATAAATTTATTGGCCTGCCAGTAAACGGTGAGCAAATCTGGCGTGTAGTTGATCTCCCATTTCCGGGTAGCGGAATCGTAGGCCCCTGCTTTTTGCTGATCTATATAAAAGTTAAAGAGTTTATGGAGAAACGGGTTGTACACCGACTGGTTTCCCGGCATCAGGCTATCGAGGCGCTGCGCCAGGCGGATGCCCTGTTGCTGTTCATTTTTAAACGAGATATTATAGAGAGAATCGGAGGATACAATATAGAGTACTTCTTTCTCCCGGTCGAAAGCCACGCTGGGAGTACCGCTTATTTCCCAGCTCTGGAGCAGGCTCCAGTTGCGGTGCTTCGGGCCTATCCAGTTGGCATTGCGGATCACGGCAGTTTTACCTTCCTGCTGATCAGTGGCTTTGCTGCCGTCGTTTTCAGAGAGCGGCCAGTTGTACATGGTATGCCCGCCTTCTTTCACCACAATATTACGGAGGTTCATGGGCGGGATATCCACTGTTTGAAAACCTTCGTAGGTATTGGTACCAAAGAACACGCGGGTACATGCCGGGTTGCCCAGTTTTGCCGGGCCTTTGGCAATAAATTTATTATTCACCGAGATAGCGGCTTCATTGCGCTCCAGGTCGAAATGAATGGTAATATGCGTCCACCCGCCGAAGAGGGCGATTGAGTCGATCGCAAATGCACGGGAAAAGCTTTCCCCGATGAGGAAGTTAAAGGTTCTTTCTTTCTGGTTATATACCAGGTCTATATTCTGGTTATTGGCGGCGATGATCCTTAATACATATCCGAAATAGGTTTCTTTATAGGGAAGGAAGTTCAGATCGAATGATATTTCTCCGTTTTTTTTGAAACACAGCGGACCAGATGAAGTTAAGTTCAGCGTTGTTCTTCTTTCCTGCACCACTTCATGACTAGAAAAGCGTAATCCATAGGATTGAGCATAACCAGCATTTGTAATCAGATGAACAGATAAAAACAGTAAAAGGATAAATTTCCACATACTCCGCTAAAAAACTAAAATAACTGATTGTCTAATATTTGTTGATCTAAAGCCACGTGGAATATACAAATAATAAACAAATTAGTGCTTTTTTATAGCCTAATAATCAATGACAAATGTAAAATGTACACGCTAAGTTGGCAACCGGTAACTGTTAGTTGCCGGTCATTTTAAATGTTGGATCACTAATAATTCCCATTCTTGTTCCTGGGTACCGGAGGGCCTGGTTGCTCCTGCCCGGCGATACCAGTAATCAGCATTTCCCTGATCTCCCTCTACCCGGTGCAGGTAAGCATGTACCCTCGCAGCATCGGTTCCCGGCAGATCGTCTACCAGGTCGTGCGCCTTCTTCCAGTTACCTTTTCCTTCGTACCAGAGGGATTCAAGGTATACCGATATGTTTTTGGGTGGATGCGCATCCTGTAAGGATTGCTTAAATTCGTTCAGATCCATCTTTTCAATTTACCAGCCTGAATAATGTGGGCCTCAAATATACGGAAGCAGCACACAAAATGACAACTTCCCTTTCTCTTCTGATATTAAATTAGCCAACATTCCCTGATCTTTAAAACGATATGGCTATCCTATATTATTTCCTTTCATCCATCTTTAAGAAAAAAAAATACAATATTCTATTATTTTGTGCCCCGCTAATCAAATCCATAATCACCTTACATGAGTGAACAGTTCAAGTTATGCACGCGGAAACTCCCGGCCATGTTTATTGTCGGATTGACATTAATTATGCAGGGATGCGGCGACCATCCTACCAAAAGCAAAGCTACCAAAGCGCCGGAAGACAACCGTTTTACCAAAACCATTCTTTCCAACGACCTCAATGAGCCGATGGAACTGGCCGTAGCCGGTAATGGCAGCGTATATTTTATTGAACGCAGCGGTAAATTGTATCACTATGACCCCGCCACCCAGGCCACCAAAGTCGTATATACGTTCCCGGTACTTCCCGATACAAAGGAAGGATTTGGTAACGGGTTACTGGGTGTTACCCTCGATCCGGGCTTCGACAAAAATCATTATATCTACTTTTACTATACACCCAATAAGCTCCCGACAGCACAACAGGTATCCCGCTTTACGCTGGAAGGGAAAGACTCCCTGGTTGTAGCTTCCGAGAAAGTATTACTGACCATCCCGCTGGAACTGGAAGTGAGCGCACATACCGGCGGCTCGCTCGACTGGGACCGCAACGGCAACCTCTTTATTTCCACCGGCGACAATACCGTGCCTTTTGCCTCCAACGGATATGCGCCGATAGATACAATTCCCGGCCGCATCACCTTTGACGCAGAACGCTCCGCCGGCAACACCAACGACCTCCGCGGAAAAGTACTGCGTATCCATCCTGAACCGGATGGCAGCTACACCATTCCCGCAGGCAACCTCTTTCCCAAAGGCACAGCCGGTACCCGCCCCGAAATATACGCAATGGGTTGCCGTAACCCCTACCGCATGTCGGTAGACACTGCCACCGGTATCGTTTACTGGGGCGAAGTAGGCCCGGATGCAGGCGAAGACAGCGACCAGGGACCACGCGGATATGATGAAATTAACCAGGCCAAAAAGCCAGGCAACTTCGGATGGCCATTTGTAGTAGGCGATAATAAAGTATACCCGCAATATGATTTTGCCACCAAAACCATCGGCGCACCTTTCAAAGCAGAAGCCCCGGTAAATAATTCACCCAACAACACCGGGCTGAAAGTATTGCCACCAGCGCAAAAGGCCATGATCTGGTATCCGTACGACTCGTCTGCCGTATTCCCGCAACTGGGCAACGGCGGCCGCTGTGCAATGGCCGGACCGGTATTCCATTATAATGAAGCCACCGCCTCTCCCACCGGTTTACCCGTATGGTATGATAACGCATTATTTATTTACGACTGGATGCGTAACTGGGTGTATGCCGTGCGACTGGACAGTCAGCAGAACTTTAAATCAATGGAACCCTTCATGAAAACCAACGGCGACTTCAGACGCCCGGTAGACATGGCCATCGGTAAAGGCGGCGACCTGTACATACTGGAGTATGGCTCGGTATATGGTATAGACAATGACGACGCGCGACTGGTACGCATTTCGTACAACGGCGGCAACCGCGCACCGGTAGCAGCTATCACCACCGTGGATACCGCAGGTACCGCACCCATGAAAGTAAACTTCAGCAGCAACAAGAGCTACGATTTTGACGAAGGACAAGCGTTGAAATACGAATGGCACTTTGGCGATGAAACCGCTGCGGTAACAGATTCTGCGCCGGTACATACTTACCAGAAGAACGGCGTGTATCATGCCATCCTGAAAATAACCGATCCGGAAGGTGCCAGCAGCACCGATACCGTTACTATCCGCGTGGGTAACACCATACCGGAAGTAAAGATCAGCACCACCGATAACACTACTTTCTATTTTGATAACAGCCCGCTGCATTATACCGTTACCGTTACCGACAAGGAAGATCCGGCTATCAACAACGAACAGCTGATGATCGGCCTGCATTACATTCCGCGCAGCAAAGCGAAAGCAGAGAAAGGACACCAGCTCATCACCACTGTACCGGCGCATCCGGGTAAGTTGCTGATGGAAGGCAGCGATTGCAAGGCTTGTCACCAGGTAGATAAAGCATCCGTAGGCCCCGCCTTTACACAGGTGGCGAAACGCTATGAGAAAGATCCAAAGGCGCCGGCCTATCTTGCTGCCAAAATCATTAAAGGCGGCGGTGGCGTTTGGGGAGAACACTCTATGGCGGCACACCCGCAACTCTCTGTTGATGAAGCCGGGCAAATTGTGAAATACATCCTTACGCTGGGCACACCACAGGCGGCAGGCAGCCTGCCCGCTTCCGGCAGCGTAGCGCTGAAAGATCACCTGGGCAAAGAAAAGTATGGCGCCTATGTACTGGCCGCCACATACACTGATGGCGGCGGCAACGCCTCCCCGCTCAGTGGCAGCGCCCTCTTACTGCTTCGCTCTCTCCGTGTGCAGGCAGAAGATGCGGACTCCGTTAACAACATCAACCGTTCAGCTGACTTCCTGGGAGCCATTCATAATAAATCGTTCTTTGTATTCAGGAACATTGATCTGAAAGGCGTCCATAAAGTAACTTACCGTTATTCATCGCTCGACAAAGACGCCGTGCTGGAAATTCATACCGGCAGCGTGAACGGTCCGGTGATCAGCAAACTGGCCTACAAAGCCACCGGCAGCTGGGATAAATTTATAGAAGTAACTGCGCCGGTACAGGCGCCCGCCGGTAATAGCGATCTTTACTTTGTGTTCAGCAAAGATCAGCAACCAGACCAGCATTTGTTTACGCTGGACTGGCTTGAATTTAAGCCGTAACTGATTTTATTTTTTTATTTATAAGGACTTTGTACTAACTTTTTCGGAGCAGCTAAACGCTCTGGAGTTTTTACGAAGTCCTTTTTTAATTGTTGAAATAATTTATTATGTCTCACAGAGCTTACATCTATAATATATCCACCCCATCAGCAATGCAGCATACCGATGTAATGGTAATGGAGTGGGGTTACGAAGTTCCGCTGCTGCTGCAGCCCCTGCTGATAGACAGCGGCTTTGTAGCAGGCAACATTTACAATACACATACCGACCCGGAAAATTTTGGTCTTTATTATAATGCGGAAAATGGCATCAAAAACATTAAACGGTTTTATAACTTCATTGAAAGCCACCAGTCGGAACTGATAGATGATGCAGCACAATTCACTATCGCCAAAGAAAAATTATTCCAATACCTGGATAAGTTAAGTCAGCCCTACTTTCATGTGGATGCCTGGGACGTTTTTAATATGAGCGATGAAAGTCATCAAAATCAAGCCAGCGAACTGTTAGCGGTTATCGCCCATAATAACACTGTAATAAACCGTGCAATAGCAGCAGATGATATTTCGCTGTTGACAACATCTGCATTTGCGGGCGAGGTCCTGTCCGGACTCCCTGATTTCAGAACGCTGCTGAATTACCCCGGCTTTGACTACGGCCTCGAACATATTTATGACCAGGAGATCACAGAGGAGGCAGATATTTTTGAAGAGAATGGACTTTGGGGTCTGAAAGATAAGAAAGGAGCAATATTAGTGGAGCCTTTTTACGATGAGTTTTACGGTTTCAATGAGGACGAAGACATCGCCGTTGTGTTAAAAGACGGCAGGTATGGTTATATACATAAGTCCGGGAAAATTATTGTTCAGCCGGTTTATACCGACGCCTATGACTTTACCGGCGGATATGCAGTAGTAAACGTGGATGGTAAATATGGCCTGATACAGCCAAACGGAAACGTTAAACTGCCGCCGCATTACGATGACCTGTCATCTCTAATGCCCCTGGGAAGCTACTGGACAGCCAAATTGAACGGGAAATATGGTGTAATAAATGCCAGCGGCGAGGTAGTTTTACCTTTTGATTATGAGCATGAATTTAAAGATTCAGAAGATGAAACATTTTATGTTACTGCAGAAGAAGGAGAAGATAGTCATTTAATATTCTCTGATCAGTTTGTTTTATTAGGCAGATTCGACCCTGCCTTTGTTAAAAGGAGATCTATATATCATTGTGGAAATTTTAGTGAGGAGGTTTTTATCTTCGAAATTTTAAACCATCAACATCAATCACATAATATTTTATTATCCTCCACCGGAGAAGTATTACTAGCCGGTTATACCGCCATCATAGAATCCTGGGGATACGCATTCCTGGTGAGTAAAAATGATAAACAGGGATTGTTTAAGTACCCGCAGGGATTAGTGCTGGATTTCAACTTTGACTTAATAGAAGATCTCCGGCCAATTACCGATGAACCAATCACCTCCATCATTAAAGAGCTTCCCAAACGCCTGGAGCATGTGTCTTTCAACTTTTGTAAAGTTACCGCCAATAAACAAACCGGCTTGTTCTTTACCACCGGTGATTTCAGCAAATGGATACTGCTACCTGAGTACTCCGAAATGAAATACCTCAAATCGCAATACATAGCCTTGCGTAAGGATTCCGGCTGGGCTGTTTTTTGTATCGATGGTAATCAGCATACAGATTTTGAATTTGAAGAACTGATCAACCTGATTTCATATACCGGAATCGCCTATGGCATAAAAGGAGACGACGTTTTTGCCATCATGGAGGAAGAGATATTGCCTGCTGACAAAATGCATTTGCTGGATTATGTAGAAGCAAATGGTGAGTACGGCTATTATTACTTCAGTAAAGAAGTTCAGAAAAAATTACAAGCCTATATAGATAAGGAATAAGGGGCTGTGACGCAGCCCCTTCTGTTATTACAGGATCAAAAGTGAATCTTCCACGATTCTTATTTCTTGAATTGTTTTTTTACGATATTAAGATAGCGCTCTCCATAACTTTCCGCCGGTTCAAGCTGTGAATCTTCTGTCCAGTTGTTCCATCCGTCTATCATGATCAGCCGTGTTTTGCTGCTGGCATTCATTTTAGCAACGTTGCACAATTTTATAAACATGGCGCCGCTGTCCGTACGAGGGTATTCCGGGTTGGTACTGGTGGGCGTGTTGATCTTCCAGCTATAGGCCGGCGTGATGTTAGGCACATAATCCACCCCGAAGTTTTTATCAAAATAATCCTTTGAATATTTCCAGTTCTGGTCCATCATCTGCGGCAGCAGGTACCACCGGTCCCAGTTATTGATCTGTGAGCTGAACGACTGGTGATAGATAGCATCCACGCAGCCTTTGAAGCGGATCTCATAGCGGGCAGGCGGTGTCCAGCGGTCCTGCATCCCTACAATGTAAGGCTCCACGCCCAGCGCTTTCAGCTGGCTTCTCAGCGTATCATAAATAGCTTTATTGCTATCGGAAAACAGCGTTTGTGCGTTCTGGATATACAGCAGCGGTTTGTCGCCCACTTTCTGGTAATGCGCATCTTTCAGGTAAGGAACAATTCTGCGGAAATCATCAAAGAACTGCGCCAGTTTGAGCTTATCCTTCTCGATGGGATTGGTGGCGCTGATGCCGCCGTAGGTGCCGGTGCTG
Organism: Chitinophaga sp. CCNWYY40; assembly: GCF_037483205.1. Classification (NCBI taxonomy): domain Bacteria; kingdom Pseudomonadati; phylum Bacteroidota; class Chitinophagia; order Chitinophagales; family Chitinophagaceae; genus Chitinophaga; species Chitinophaga sp. CCNWYY40. The sequence continues at coordinate 242,045 of NZ_JBBHLF010000002.1, read as the reverse complement.
AAGTTATACGACATCGCAAATTTCATTTGTCCTTCCCCGTCGCTGTCGATGAAGCCACGGATCAAAGTGGAATCCGACCTGAAATTATTGGCGTCCCTGTTGGGAGAACGGAAAGAGAACACGAAATAATCAAGGCCCGCTTTTACGCCATAGGCAATATGTTTGGGCATGATACCCGGGGTGAGCACACCGTTGGGCATGCCGTATTTTCCTACTACCGGCACTTCTTTAATGTTGGCGTTCCATCCGCCAAAAGATGTATAAAAAGCGCCTACCACATAATTCTCCGTTACCGGTATTTCTTCAATATCGTAGTTCAGGATATTATCATCCACAGAAGGACCGGTGAGGTCTTTTTTACAGGCGTTGAGCAACAGGAAAGCGGCTGCTGCCAATATATAAACACGTTTCATGATATTGATTTTTTAAGGATGATAAGTCTGGGTGATCACGTATCTGAATCCATCCCTTTGCGCGGCGGCTGCCAGATCCTGTATGTTGTTGCCATACCATTTCTGGATGAAGCGGTAGTCGTAGCTGGCTGGCTCATTATTCCAGTCGGGCACGGTGTAAGGTTTTGCAAAATGCAGTTCCTGGTAAATATCATAGTCGTCCGTACGGCTCACACCCAGTTCTTTTAATGCACTCTGGTAGCCCACGGGGTTTAAGTTTACTACGGAAATGGGATAAGACATTCTTCCCGGCACATCCGAATACGTTGGGTTGGCAGAGTAAGAAGAGTTGCCTCCGGGGTTGGTATGCGGCGGCAGGCGGAACACGCGTGTTCTGCGTTCCAGGCACCAGCAGTCGAAGCCGCCGTCGGGGAAATAGTTCAGCCAGCGCTGCACCCATATTTTCACATAAGGATCGGCGGAGATATTGGCGTTGGTGAGACTGAGATAATTATTAAACCCTATCCCGGTGGTGTTCCATTTAATACCATCGCGTGCTTTGTATTCATCGCGGAGGGTAGTGCTGATATTCCAGGAGGCGAAGTTGGCATCAATACCGGCGTAGTAATATTGTTCCGCACTCTGGCTTCCTCCCAGTCCCATTTGAGCAGCTTCTGCTTTCAGAAACAATGTTTCTGCATAAGAGAGCATGATCAGGGGGCGGCCTACCTGGTAGATGATGGGATTGGCATTGGAGTAGCTGTTGATATTGGAAGTACCCACCATATCGGGCAATCCGGCGAGGGCTGTCCAGCCTGCAAGCTTGGTTCCTGCTTTCGGCTGACCAAGATAAGGAATCGGGTAAGTAACCACTCTCAGGGAATCATCTGCTGTGCTGGTGAGGGTATCTGTTAAGATAAAACGGTTGGCCGTAGGCACCGTGTCGTAGTAAACGCTCAGCCGCGGATCTTTATAGGATCGGAACACGGTGAACAGGAACTCGCTCAGCTTAGGCGCCTGGCCGGTAGCGCCAGGTGCGTATGGAAAGTATTGATTGGATTTGATATACTTGATGAAGTAAGGATTTTCGTTGCCGTTCACATTTTCAAAATTCATTTTCGCCGTTTCTGCTTCCGAGTTAATGGTGTTGGCTTCGTTGGCCATTACATCAGCGATGTGTTGCCTTGCGGCAGCGCCCATATTTTTTTGTGTACGGATCGCAATTTTCAGACGCATGGTATTGGCAAACTTAATCCAGTTTTGCAGGCTGCCGTTGTACACGGCGTCGTATTTGAGTTTGTCGCCGTTCAGTTTAATCTTCGCCGCCGCATCTTTCAGCGTGGTGAGTACATAGCTGTAAACGGTATCTTCATTCTCAAACATAATGGTAGACAGGTATTCCGGGTTGTTGGCCTGGTACAGCGGCACTGCTCCGTAGTTGCCCGCCAGGATGGAATAAGCGTATGCCTGGAGAATCCGCGCCACCTGTACCCGGTTGTTATAAAGCGTATCGCTGCTATAGTTTACCAATACCTGGTTCAGGTTGCCCAATACACCCTGGTAAAATGTTTGCCACATCCCCGCATCAGTTACGTCATATCTGTTTGCCTGCTGACAAAGCAGGTGGCCGAGATCCCAGTATTTGGTGGTGTTATAATCGGCCATGCGGGCATTCATATTTTTTACTGCCGCCAGGATACTGGCTTCCGGCGCGGCTTCTGTGAACTGTGTGGGATCGGCATTCAGGCTCTCAAAATCCCGGGTACAGCCCCAGCACATGATCGTTATTAAAGAAAGGATATATACTACTTTCATGATACACATTTAAAAAGTTACTTTCAGGTCAAATCCATAAATAGAGAAAGGGAAAGATCCGCCGGACTCAATACCCTGGGCATTTCCGGTGGTGTTGGCTGCTTCCGGATCAATACCCTGCGGCGTATGTTTGAAGATTGTCCACAGGTTGCGGCCCACGAATGCAAGCCTTGCAGATTTCACTGGTGTTGTTTTTAAGATCCTTACCGGAACAGCGTATCCAAAAATCAATTCACTCAGGCGGATATTAGACGCGTTGAAAGTGATGGCAGGCGTATTGTTCAACACCATATCTGAATTGTAGGTAGTTGGGTTCATCCAGATACCGCTTTTTTTACCAGGAATCATCCTGCCGTCTTTATCAAGAATAGTTTTACCGGAGGCATCTGTGAGCGGGAAGTAGGCTTCCTCATAACGGGCGCCTTTAGCCCTGTCTGCATCGCTGTAGGCCGTGTTACCCATGCTGGTGGCTTGTCCTACGCCCATCCTTTCCTGGTCATTTTCACCGAGGATCACGTTGCTCATCAGGAATTCATCACGGCCGTATAAGCTGGCAATGGTGTTACCCGCGAAGTTGGCGCGGCCATACGAAGCGGAGTAAATAACGCCGCCCCATTTTACGGTGAACAGTACCGAGAGATCGAAGGCGCCATATTTAAAAGCAGATCCGAATGATCCGATCCAATCGGGATGGAAGTTCCCCAGCACTACATTAGGATCCGGGATCGTTCTGCCATTGGAAGGATTCACGATGAGCGTATCGCGCACTTTATATGGCGCATTGCCCGTGAGTACGCCGTACTGCTGGCCTACAATAGCATTCACGGTGGCGCCGAGGTTGGTACCCAAACTGAGGCGGTCGATGTTAGGAACCAGCGACAGTACCTTATTCCTGTTCATCGACCAGTTGGCCATCACATTCCATCTCAGTTTTTTTGTTTGCAGGGCTACTGCGTTCAACGATAGCTCCACTCCCCTGTTCTGCATTTCGCCTGCATTGAGGATGCGGGTGGAGAAGCCGGTTTCCGTTGGTATCTGCGGACGGATAATCTGGTTGGTGGTGTTAGACTGGTACACGTTGGCGGTAAACTGGATACGGCTTTTAAACAAAGCCAGTTCCACGCCGGCTTCTCTCGATAATGTTTTTTCGGGCTTTAGTTCTCCATTGTTCAACTGGTTATTATTACCATAGTTGAGATAGGGATTACCGAGAAATAATCCGCCGTAAGGATACGTGGTGATCAGCGATTGTGGCGGCGCGGCGTTACCTACCTGCGCTACGGATGCTCTCAGTTTACCATAGTTGAGGAAACTGTTTTCCGGCAGGAAGTTAGAGAACACGAAGCTGCCGCTGACAGACGGATAAAAGAACGAACTGTTGTTAACGGGCAGCGTGGACGACCAGTCGTTACGCCCCGTGATATCAATAAACAGGAAGTCGCGGTAAGCAATAGTAGCATTACCATAAACCGATTGCACATTAGAACGCACCAATGATTCCGTTGCAGCCGGAAACGCCGTACTGTTCTGGATGCTGGGCATATCATGTACCAGCAGCGAAGCAATGCTGGCGCCCCTGAACTGGTTGTAGTTATTTACGTATTCCGCTCCCAGGTTGGCAGTGAGGGTAATAGATTTACTCAGTTTATTATTATACATAAACATACCCTGGTAATCCCACATCTGGTTATTTTGGGAGGAGTTGGAATAAAATCCGTTGGGTGTCCGGAGCCCGCCCAGTTCCCTGTATTGATAGTAGCTCGCCATTTTTATATCTGACGAACCCATTAAGCGGAAGCTGAGGTGATTAGTCAGTTTAGCCGTAGCCGTTATACCTGCCAGCAAGCGGTGGGACCTGTCTTCGTTTTCATTTTCGTTGATCATCCACAAAGGATTTTCCACGCTGCCTACTGCGCCGAAGGTAACGGAGTTGCCAAAGGCATCTGTCCATGGCGACAGCGAGTTGATGTTTACGCTGCGGGGCATGTACACGTATGCTGCCATCGGGCTGGACGGGTCCAGGTTACGGTAGGTACGGTTCCGGGTGCCCTGGTTGGTATACATCACCCGGGCTTCCACATTCAGGAACTTACCGAGTTTACGGCCGGCGTTGAGCGTAACGTTATGCTTCTTGATGATATTCTGGTTTTTCAGTACATCGTTGCTGTTGGTAAACATATACGACAGCCGGAACGACGACAACTCATCTGCTTTGTTGATAGAGATGCCGGAGCTGTTGGTGATGCTTGGCTGGTAGAGGGAAGTGATATTATTGGGTTGTGGCGAATAACCTCCTTCCACCCTTTTGCCGCTAAAGTCGTTGTAGGGCTGGCCCAGCATAGGCATTCCCCAGGTAGATCCGTTGAGGCCCATACGTACCGCATCGGTACCGGTAACAATGTTGTTACCATTGCCCACCAGGTAGCCATTGGCGCCTTCGCCGTATACGTTCTGGTAAGCGGGGAATTCAGCGATGGAGTTCACGAGCGTATTCTGATTGATAGCGATACCGAGGTTACCGTCGCCGATCTTTCCTTTTTTAGTAACAATGAGTACCGCTCCGTTGGCGGCGCGGGAGCCATAGAGTGCTGCAGCGTTGGGTCCCTGCAGGATCTGGATGGACTCTACATCGTCGGGGTTGATATCGGCGGCGCCGTTGCCAAAGTCGAGGTTATCCCTGCCATCGCCCATGTCGTTGTTGATAGGCACGCCATCCACCACCCATAGTGGCTGATTATTTTGCGTCATGGAGTTTTCCCCTCTCAGGATAAGGCGGCTGGAAGATCCGGGCTGACCGGTAGTAGTTACCTGGAGGCCGGCCACTTTACCGGTGAGGCCATTCACGATGTTCAGGTCGCGCGCTTCGGTGAGGTTGTTGGGATTCACCGCCTGCGTGGCGTAGCCTATTGACTTGGCTTGCCTGTTAAGTCCCATTGCACCCGCAATGACCACATTTTTTAAATTGATAGGTGAAGGCGTTAATAAAAACTGAATCGTTGTTTGTCCGTTCAGCGCCATTTCTTTTGTTTCATAACCTGTCATGGTAGCCCGTAGTACCGTTGCTTTCGGGTCGGCTACATAAATAGAGAATACGCCATCTTCGTTGGTGGCTACCCCGTTGCGGGTATCTTTCACCATGATGCTGACTCCGGGTAAAGGATTGTTTTTGTCATCCGTGGCTTTCCCCCTGATAAGGGTTCGCTGGGCCATTGCCTGTGTAAAACAGAGCAGGAGCAGGACTGGCAAGCAGAATCTCATAATTGATTGATAATTAATGGTTTAAAATAAACAGACCGTGGAATTGATTTCCAGTAAAGCGGGAGCTACGCTGATAGTACATGTTTAGGACAGGGAGACTTTCAGTTTCGTGGAATCCAGTAACATAACGCTTTGCTGAAAAAATGCTTCTTCAAAAATTATATTGCAAATCAATGAGCTACACGCTAATAAATCCATTAACGAACGTATTAATGCGCCGTTAATCGTGATATTTTTTTTGAAAAAGACAGAAAGCGGTTATCAGGAGATGATATCCTGGAAGTTCAGGTGGAAGTTTTCGCCGTACATGTGCCGGTAATCTTTATAAAATTTCTCATAAACTGATTTGGCAATGGAGGGTCTTCCCTGCCGGATCAGGTTTTTACATTTTGCGCGCAGCGCTTCTTCATGGATAGGGTCAAAAATAAAGATGGCGTTAGCGATATCGATAAATATTTCGGGAGAAGCATTAGCAGGTAGTCCGTTCATTTCCAGGAGCAGGATATCGAGCGCTTTGGAAGAGATGTCGGATTTGATATCTTCGAGCCAGGAATAATCCGTGCGGAAAAGAAAGGTGCCTTCTTTCACTATTTTTAACAGCGATTGAATTCTTTCCATACCCGGCGCAGCGGTTTTCACCAGCCGGCTGAACTCGGCCAGGTCAACCCAGAGCAGGTCCGGGTCGTAGGTAATTTTCCAGCGGCCTTCTTCACGGAGGATAACGCCGCTGCCCAGTTTTTCCAGGATGGCTTTCAACTTTACCATATTCACGGAGCGGTTGTTCCGCGCGTCTCTCTCCGGCTTATCATGCCAGAGGATTTCATATAATTTTTCTGAAGAAATACCTTTGCCCGACCAGGCAGTGTGAATCACGATCAGCAGGAGCATCTCTTTCAGCAGTGGCGACAACAGGTGCGTTAACGCATTCTTATCTTTGTCCAGTACCTGGAACTCGCCAAACAACATCAGGGCTGCCCTGTTGGGCATCACTTCTTCCGGCGCTGCTGCTCCGGGTGATGCGGACGCTTCTTCCGGCAGCACCGGCCTGGCGGGAACTGCAGTTACTACCGGCTTATTATTCCGGCGTCTATATAAATAATAACATACTACGCCTCCTATAACTACTACCCCTGCCAGCCCGAACCACCACCATTTTATACCTATACCGGTTATGCCTGAAGCAGCGGATAATGATAGCTGCGCCGGGGGAAATGCCAGTGAGTAGATGCGTACTTCGGTAGATTTATCCCTATCTACAATTTGTGTAACAGCCAGCAACTGGTGGCTGCGGGCGCAGTAATACAAATCGGCGGCAGAGCGGTTATCGAGAAATGCGTAAGGAATGGTGTCACCTGCCAGCTGGAATTCCGGGCGTGACAACGATCCTTTGATCAGTTGCAGCCGCGACATAAAGCGGTCGTTCGGAAACATCAATGCATAGTAGCTGTTGTCCGTAGTATCAATCACCATCGACGACGCGAATACAAAAGGCTCTGCGGGTTCGGGCAGGGTGAATAGTTTTTGTATGCGGTTGTTGGCCACATCATACCGGAGCATGTCGTAATAATACCGTGGGTTCAGCATCTGCTCCCCGTTATCGCTGCCATAACCTCCCAGCAGGTAGGCGGTATCGCCGCCTGCAGTAGCGCCCAGCGCAGCAAGATATCTTGGTTTATAATCCGTTTGCTGTACTGCTACTTTCTCCCATTTGCGGGTGGGGAAAGAGAATCGTTGCACGAGGTTTTTATACTTCAGCTGGCCATAGCCGCCGAGGATATATAATGCGTTATCGCTTTTGCGGATAAATTTATTTGTTTGCCAGTACTGGGTGATATCGGTAGAATCGAAAGGAATATCCCAGCTGCGGGTGGCTGGTTGCCATGCTGCCAGCTGTTGCTGATCGATATGAATGCTGTATAAAGTGCGGCTGGCGGGATTATACACCGACTGGTAACCGGCGGCCAGGTACGCCCGTCTGCTGAGTGGCTCCGCCTTCACGGACCGGTCGCGCAGGAGGAAATGATGGATACTGTCGGCGCCCACGATATAAATTTCTTCTTCCAAAGGATCAAAGGTATAACTGCCATTACCCTTCACCGTTAGTATCTTCAGCAGCTGCCATCGCTGGTGCAGCGGCGTTCCCCATACCGGATTGATCACATTGGCTACGCGGCGGTGGATACTGTCCACCGCATGCACACCGGCCAGTTCATTCAACGGCCAGAACCCATCCATCTCTTTATCATGGTACAGCGCAATGCCCTTCACCCGCATGGGCGGTACATCGCTGGTTTTAAAGCTGTGCAGCTGGCAGGCGCCAAAAAATATCCGGAAGCATTGATCTTTCAGCGCTATTTTTCTGCTGCCGAAATTTTTCCCGTTAACTGTAAGCGACAGCATCTGGCCGTCGTATTGCAGGCTGCAGGAATTCCAGCGATGAAAAAGCAGGGCGCTATCCAGCTGGAAGTCGAGATGCGTATACACATCTCCAAAAACGATACTGAATTTCTGATCGAAGTGATTATAAATAAGATCGATGTTCTGATGATGATCATTGATCATGCGCACCAGGTAGCCGTAGTACACGTTCCTGTCGGGGAAGAAGTTAAAGTCGAATGACAGGCCGAAGCTGCCATCCAGGCAAAGCGGTTCTTTTCCGTTTAATTCCAGCGAGGTTCTTTTCTCCTGTACCTGCTCGAAGGAAGAGAAGACCAACCCCTGCGATTGTGCAGGTAAACAAAAAAATATCAATACCCCGACAAACAGCAGGGCTTTAAAGGAGCACATCTTCATGGTGGAACACTAAAGGGCACATCGATGTATGCGTATTCTGGTTGTTTATTAAGCGGGAAGATAGGTTGTTTTGTTGAAATAATTTGAGTAATATGGCTACTGAACGATGATTTAAAGGAACTATATGAAGCGCATCTCTTTACTGGTGGTAATGATTTTTACATTTTTGATCTCCTACAGCCAGCAACTTTACGTTAAAACATTTGGCGATCCCCACCACCCTGCTATCGTGTTTATTCACGGAGGTCCCCGTGGAAATTCGGTGCTTTTTGAAGGTACCACCGCCCAAAAACTGGCTGGCAGGGGCTTTTATGTGATTGTTTACGACCGGAGAGGCGAAGGCCGGTCGTCCTATGACAACGCTAAAGTAACCTACGGGGAAGCGTTTGAAGATCTGAATGGCATCTATAAAAAATTCCATCTTACAAAAGCCAGCTTAATAGGTTTTAGCTTCGGCGGTTTGGTAACAACCCTGTTTGCAGAGAAGTATCCTGAAAAGATAAATGCAGTTGTGCTCACCAGCGCATTGTTTGCGCAGCAGGCTACATATGATCATATCCTGGATTCCGTAAAAAGAATTTATACCCGGAAGCAGGACGCTATACAGTTGAAAAAGATAACGGGCGTTGCACAGCTTGATAAAAATTCCGCAGCCTACCGTAAGGAATGTTTCGTACTGGCAGCTGAAAACGGATTCTTTAAAGCGGGGCAACTTAGTGATGAAGCAACAAAGATCTATGCAGCCTATGAAGCCAGCGATCTTTCTAAAAAAGATATCAGGAACGACCAGGCGCCCGGACTTTTTTATAAGAATGAAAAGCTGGTGAACATCGATGTAAGGCCCATTCTGGCAAAGCTGAAAAGCAAAGGCATCGCTATTTTTGGCTTGTACGGTAAAGATGATGGTATTTTTTCCAGTGAGATGATTAATAGTATCCAGGCGATCATTGGCGCGGGGCATTTTAAATACCTTGATCATGCCTCGCATTATCTTTTTGCCGATAGACAAGACGCATTTCTGAACAGTATAGCGGCATGGCTACAGGAAACGGAGCCGCATATTAACGGCCCGCGCGTATATGGCGCAAGACCCGGCAAAGCGTTTATGTACACCATTCCTGCCACCGGCACGCGGCCTATGACTTTCCAGGTAAAGCATTTACCTGAAGGCGCAACGCTCGATAAAAACAGCGGGGTGATTTCCGGCAGCATTAAAGAAAAAGGAAACTATACAATTGAACTGATCACCGTTAATAAATATGGCCGGTCCGCCAAAACATTCACACTGGTGATTGGCGACAAGCTCGCATTAACACCGCCAATGGGATGGAGCAGCTGGTATAGCTTTGGCCGCAACGTAACGCTGGATAAAGTAATCCGTACCGCTGAAATGATCCGCGACAAAGGATTGCAGCAATATGGCTGGAGCGTGATAGAAATCGACGATCCCTGGACAAAACAACCAGGAAAAGAAGATTCCATCTGGACAAAGCTGAAACAAAAAGCAGGAACAGCCTACTCTTACTACGAAGGTCCGGACAATTTGCCCGGTCGTGTTGGACAGGTGCGCAATGAAAACGGCGAGTTGATTCCCAATCAGTATTTCACCGATATAAAAGCGTTTCCCGCGTTGATGCATAAAATGGGTTTTAAGGCAGGGATATACAGTTCTCCCGGCCCGCTTACCTGTGGCGGTGTAGCCGGTAGTTATGGCTATGAACAAACAGATGCAAAATTCTTTGCAGACAACGGCTTCGACTACCTGAAATACGATTGGTGTAGTTACGGCTCATTGGCTAAAAACGAATCCAAAGCAGAGTTGATCAAACCCTACCGGTTGATGTCCGATGCACTGCAGGCGCAGAAAAGAGATATCATTCATGCGCTGTGTCAATATGGAATGGGCAATGTATGGGAATGGGGTAATGAATCCGGCGGGCAGCTATGGCGCACCGAAGGCGATATTGCTGATAACTGGCACTCCGTGTATGGCGCCATCCGGAAACTGGCAGACAAAGCTCAATATGTAAAGCCCGGAAACTGGAACGATCCGGACATTCTCCAGATCGGCGTGGTGGGCGCGCAAAGCGAAGGAGAAGCAAAACGTAACCACCTCACACCCGACGAACAAAAAACGCATTTCAGTATGTGGTGTATGCTGGATGCCCCGTTGCTGATTGGCGCCAACATTGAGCTGCTGGATGATTTTACGCTGGGGCTGATCACTAACGAAGAAGTGATTGCGGTAAACCAGGATGCCTTAGGTATGGCGGCAGGTTTAAAAACGGTGTTGCCGGATACCGTGGAAGTATGGAGTAAGCCACTGGAAGATGGCGGTACAGCCGTTGGCCTGTTGAATGCAGGCGACAAAGCAGTAACTACTACTTTTCCATTTAGCGCCGTGGGTTTGGAAGGAACGTATGCTGTAAGGGATCTGTGGGAGAAAAAAGATCTGGGTTTATTTTCGAAAGAAATAAGCATTACCATTCCTCCACATGGCATTGTGTTGTGGAAGATCATCAGAAAGAAAGCAGGCGCCACCCGGTAACCCGCTTTACATTTTGCTGTTTATGAAAACAGATTCCGGAAATTAATCTTATATTAATACTAATATCGTCGTCGTATTAATTTTAATAGCTAATGAGATATCTGCTGTTTTCATTACTTGTATTATGCCCCTTTCTATCGGCTGCACAAGCCGATACAATCAGCTTCAACAAACAGAATCTGATTCAGACTTTGAAAAAACTGAGCGTAACAGAATCTGAAAAAAGCATTAAAAAATATGAGCAGGAGAAGGTGATCAACCGGCAGCGGGCTACCCTGGAATACTTACAGGGCATTGACCGGCAGGCAAAAATATTCCTGAAAAGAGGTATCGACACCACTGCCTTTAATAAATTCATTACAGATGTAAAACAGTCGCTGGAAATTGTGAAAGATGGTATCCTCGTTAATAAGGGTACCAATCAAACACAACGCAACCTCGATGTATCTGCTTCCATACTGGATGAATTAAACGCCCGGGTTACGGATAAAAAACGGTTACTGCAAACCTATTCACGTAGAGTAACCACCCTGAACGTCCAGATTGATTCGCTTTCCACCGATCCATCACTCTATGCCCTTCCGGAAGACTCCGCCGACATCATCAAGCATATCAGACGCATGTATGTTACCGCAAAGGGGATCGTTCCTGTCGATAGCGCCCTGGACAAAATTGCCACTATCATCGAAGAACAGCAGCTGAAAACGGATCTCCTTTTGTTTGATATCAATTCCACAAAAGAGGATATCGAGATCTATAGCGGCCATCTCTCCTCCCAGTCCTTTCAGAAAGAATTCCCTTTTATATGGCAGGACCCGATCTATTCCAGACCTCTAAAAGATATCATTAAGTTCTCCATTGCTAAGGAGACTATTACCCTCCTCTTTTATGTGGAAGATCATTTTATCAGGATATGCTTTATGTTTATAATGCTGCTTGGCTCGTGGTACTTTCTCCGCGCTTTAAAGAAGCAATTACTGGAGTCGCCGCATTCCAATGCCGATAACCTGGTTGTTGCCCATCCCCTGCCAGCGGCGATCCTTATTACCTTCTCCCTTTTTCAATTCCTGTTTGCATCACCGCCCTTTATTTTCAACTTTGCGCTCTGGCTGCCTGCAGCGATTTGCCTGGGGATCGTTTTCAGGAGCTACATCAGTGTTTACTGGCAGCGGTTCTGGGCAATCACCACCCTTCTTTTTGTATTGGCGTGCATAGATAATATGATTTTACAGGCCTCCAGGCCGGAGCGGTATTTTATGCTGGCGGTATCAATAGGAGGAAGCATTTTTATGGCTTCCTTATTAGCGAATAAAAAGAAAAGTGAACTGAAAGAGAGAAAGATTTTATACTTCATTGCTATATTCCTGTTATTTGAAATCAGTTCTTCCTTACTGAACCTGCTGGGCCGGTTCAATGTAGCAAAAGCGCTCATGATCAGCGGGTATGTGAGTTTGATCATGGGGATTATTTTTCTGTGGGTGATCCGGCTTATCAACGAAGGCCTGGTACTGGCCTCCAGTGTATATAAACAGCCCAGCCGACAATTATTCTACCTGAATTTTAACAGGGTAGGGAAACAGGCGCCGGCCATTTTCTATATAATACTCGCCCTGGGATGGATTGTAATAGTCGCCAGGCACTTTTATCATCTCAGGGGATATGCCGCTTCAGTTAATAATTTCGTGACAATGGAGCGAACCATAGGTGATTACAATTATTCCATTACCGGTATTTCCGTTTTCATTCTTGTGCTGCTGTGTTCTTTTTTCCTGTCAAGACTCGTTTCTTACTTTGCCGCTGAACACGACGTACCTAATGATACAAACGGTACCCGGAAAAAATTCTCGCCCGGAAGCTGGCTGCTGGTTATCCGGATCTTTATCATTACAGCAGGACTGATACTGGCATTTGCAGCAGCGGGTATCCCGATCGATAAATTCGTGATTGTTCTGGGCGCGCTTGGCGTGGGTGTAGGACTCGGATTACAGGGATTGGTAAATAACCTGGTAAGCGGTTTGATCATCTCTTTTGAAAAACCGGTAACGGTAGGTGATATCATTGAGTTCGACGGAAAAATTGCCACCATAAAATCTATTGGGTTCAGAAGCAGCGTTGCCAAAAGTATAGATGGCGCTAATTTAATTATACCTAACGGCGACCTGCTAAGTCAGCATCTCACCAACTGGACAATGGGCAACAACTTCAGACGATGCCACTTAGTGGTGGGCGTTGCCTATGCCACGGATATTAACGTAACCCAAACATTACTAACCGATCTCCTGAAGGGAGATGAGAGAATCCTCTCCTACCCTTCACCCGGCGTATTTTTTAAAGATTTTGGCGACAGCGCTATAGAAATTGAACTGGTCTACTGGATCAGGGATATTAAAGAATATATGCTGGTAAGAAGCGATCTTATCGCAAAGATATTTGATGCCTTCAAAAAAGAGCATATCACCATCCCATTCCCGCAGCAAGACATACATATCAGGAATGGAGCACCAAAGAATGATATCTCCTGATTGCAGGAAAGGATATACATTTATTTACACCCAATTTCATCCGATGAACAAACGATCCATCTATATTATCCTTCTTGCCATCATACTGCTGTTCACGCTCTATGAAGAGTTGAAACTAAGACCTTACTTATTAAAGCATCATATTACCACCTTTTACATAGCGGATTCCCTGCCCAATTTCCTTGCGGTAGTAGTCTTTTTCCTGGGATATATGGTGATAAGATTCCCTGTCGCCGAACAAAAAGTGGCCAGCCTGATTTTTGCATTTGTGGCCGGGCTCACGCTGTATGAAGTTTTCCAGTTGTGGATGCCCGGCCGGACCTTTGATGTAAAAGATGTAATTGCTTCTGTACTTGGAGGCGTGTTCTGCTACCTGGTATCCCTGATCGTTAATAAAATGAGCAGGGCGAAGGCGTAAGGTAAAGAAAGAAATAAACAAAAAAGTATCCCACTTTTTCATCTAATCTCCATCTATTTTATAACAATCTTTTGCGCCTGCCGGAAGCCAGGACTATCAACCGCTACGAGGTATAAACCAGGCTGAAAATTACCGGTTTCAATCACAAATTTGTTCACTCCTTTCTCCACCCGGATGCTCCGGGTTAAAACAATGCTTCCATTCACACGGGTGAGACTTAGTTTTGCGGCGCGGGACGCAGTGCTGTTATACTGAACCACAAACCGGTCAACAGCCGGATTAGCATATACGATCATGGTGTTACCTGCCAGATCTTTCGTACTTTTTTGGCCCAGCGCCATCAACCTGTTATCCGCTTCCCCCGTGCCCAACATCATGATGGATGCTGCGGTAATATTCAGTATAAAATCGTGCGTGGTTGTATAGTCGGCCTGGCCGCACGGCCCCGGATCTGTATTCCATGCATCATAATAGCGTATACGCATAGGTATTTTGCCCGTAGCCGCAGTAGCCGGAACGGCTAAGGAAGCTGCAATATTTAACATGGTAGCACTATTATCCTGGCTGGCGTTGCCTACAGACAACACCGTTTCGCCTGCGTCTGAAAAGTTGCCGTTGTTATTCCAATCCACATATATTTTTGCCCTTGCCCATTTTGTGTTGGGGGTGTTAATAATGTTCATATTGCAGGAGCTTCCCTGTGCCACGGTTATGGAGTCTGCCGTATAAATACCATAGCCATTGGGCGGGTAGGCACTGTTGGTGTAGCTGATGTTGTGTGTAGCGCCGGTGGTAGTGAAGGAGGTGATATACCGGTCCTGCGCGTGGCTTCCTCCGGCAGGCACACAAAGCACGGGGGAACCGCCGCTGCCGCCCTTCTGAAATTCAAGGTCGTCGAGTATTACGGCACTGCCGCCGGTATTTGAAAAGGTTACTTTCACCGTTTTCATATTGGCGCTATACTCAGCGCCGGTGCTGAAATCAAGGGTTTGTTGCGTAAATGCTGACGATACAGCCGTGGTAAGTGAATATAAATTCTGTGAAGTGCCGGTTACAGGCGTAATATTTTCAACCGTTGCTTTTAACGATCCGCTTCCGCTCATCCAGTACTTCAGCTGGTAGCTGGTGCTGTTATCAAGATATACATATTGTGATAACGTTTGACCCGCGGCCAATACAAAGCAATTATTCCCTGATCTTTTTCCCACAGTGGAAACGGTGGCAGTTCCTTCCCAGGGAAACAGCTGGCTGCTGTATTCAGCGCCCCCGTTGGGCAGTTCATTACCGTTTACAACCGGCCACTGATAGCCGCGGATATAATCCACTTCCATATTGGAGCTGTCTCCGGTACCATACATCCCCAGGAAAACATTCATAAAATGATTTGGCGATTTGATACTGCTTTTATCTGACCACTCCTTCACCAGGGTTCCGTTGAGATAGTATTTAATACTGGTGGGAGTCCAGAGCAGGCCATGTGTTGCCCAGTTGGTGTGGTTGGTTAAACTGGCATTATACGTTCCCAGGTTTCCCTGAAACGTTCCATCGGCCGCCACATTTCCATGTATGGTAAAAGGCGTGTACGTGGCGGTGGATGCATTCCCGCTTTGTTCAAAAACGTCTATTTCAAAAACCTGCCCGCGTGGCCGTACACCGGTAACAGGGCCGGTTTTTGAGGTAAACGTATTACCCGCCTCTTCATAATATTTAAGATCAGGACCGGGAGAATCAAACCAGTAGGCAGCATTGAGGTTTGCAGCCTGGCTGGTGTTATTCCGTCTTGCCCTGATTTCGAAGTAGCCTCCCCGTTTGTTATCGAGATAATTTTCGTTTGAATTCCAGTCGTAGGTTTGTATCGAAGAAACTTTTCTTCCACTGGTCCAGAACGGATCGGGCGCATTATTGGATATCAGCAGCAGGATGCTGTTGCCCGTCATTCTGTAGGAAGGTTGCGGCAATGTATTATTGCGCATTTTTGAATAGCTGGAAGTATCCCTGTAGTCGATCGTTGAATAATAGTTGGTACTCCATTTATTTCTGTTCAGTAGCCCGTCATTAAATTCATCCTGCCAGAAAATCTGCATGCCCGCCGGAACACCGGCGGAACTGGGTATAGAAAGATTGGATGCCTCTACAGCATCGAGTACCCAGTTTTTGATAGTGGTAGCTGTTCCGGAAAGTGCCGTACTGCTGCCGGCGGCATTATATGCTTCTACCCAGGTATAGTAAGCGGTGGCCGGAACAACCGATGAAACATAGTACCGCGTTGTATTAGCGGCAACGGTGGCATTAGGTACGGCAGGTTTGGAATTGGTGGTATTCCAGTAAATCTTATAGCCCAGTTCAGTAGCAGCGTTATCGGTCCATTCGAGCCTTATCCAGCTCCTGGTTCCCAACAACCGGAGGTTGGATGGTGAAGCGGGCACCTGTGCATTTGTAATAAGATATAAAAACAGCAATAGCGTTAACAGTAAGTTTCTTTTCATAATGGGATTGTTAGGTTAAAGTGAAATCGACTTAATATCGGTTCTCCCAAATAATAAATTCGGGGCCATTCATCCAGTAGTTCATCAAATACTGATTATTCCCCGGCTTTGCGGCCATATTTCCGGCTATGATATCCGGCTTACCATCTCCGTTAAAATCTTTTACATCCATACATACCCACCGGCCCAGGCCAGCCACCTGTTTATCAGTATGTAATTCAAACTTCCCTTCTTTCTTTTGCAGCAGGTAAGTAAGGGCCAGGTCGGGGTGTTGCGCA
This sequence comes from Chitinophaga sp. CCNWYY40, assembly GCF_037483205.1. Lineage (NCBI taxonomy): Bacteria > Pseudomonadati > Bacteroidota > Chitinophagia > Chitinophagales > Chitinophagaceae > Chitinophaga > Chitinophaga sp. CCNWYY40. The sequence continues at coordinate 225,535 of NZ_JBBHLF010000002.1, read as the reverse complement.
AAATCGGCGAAGAAGCTGATGGCAGCGAGATCCAGGCGACCGTCGTTATCAAGATCCACCGGCACCGCTTTGTAACAGCCATAAAGCGGCTGGAAGAAAACCTGGCGGTAGGAATTGCCCATGTTCCTGAAAATATAGATGCCATGATAAGGCTTCAGTACCGGCGACTGATCCGCATTATCGCCACACGTGAAAATGATATCCCGGCGGCCATCACCATCCATATCGGCCAGCTGGAAGTAAGTGGCGCCGTACGAAGGCGGGAATGTAAGTACCTCTTTTAATTCAAAGTTTCCATTTCCTTTGTTGAGTAATTGGAAGATGCCTTCTTTCCCTTGTGCAAACAGTACCCAGATATCTTTTTTGCCATCGCCATCAATATCTTCTACATACATTCTTTCGGCGCCGGGGAGGCTAACGAGTACTTTCTTACCGGCTTTGGTAAATATGGATAGTCCACCTTCCATAAAACCAAACTCGCACACTACTAATTCATCATCCAGCATCAGCGATTGTACCGGCCGGTAAAGCCCGTCATATAAAATTTTCCTCTTTACAATTTTATTGGCAGCGATGGTAATTTCTTCCACCGCACCATTCCGCGTTACGCCGCCCGGATTAAGACTTCCTATATGTGTGAGCAGGTAACGCCCTGCACCCGCCGGTGCTATATCTACTACGGTGCTGTTATCAAGGCTATCCAACTGGCGTAATGCCGGATCTGAAACACGGAGGATATGTTTATTAATATCGGATTGAAACAGCAACTTTGCTTTTTCATCATAGTAAATACACGATGTAAAAGACGATGATTTTTTCGGAGGTAATTTCAGGGAGAAGTTATTGCCGGGCAGCCGAACAGTGAATTCCGGCTGCGCAATTTCTTCCGGCGCCAATGTGGTGTACCAGGCCACAATTTCGTTCCAGTCGTCCAGTGGAATAGCCGTTCTCATGGAAGCAATGGCCGGATCACGCAGCTGCTGCAGTGCCGGCGGCAGCAGCTTGTACTCCCCGCTGCGGTCTTTATAAATATCCGCAAAGGCGCCCATAGTTGGAAGTACGCCATTCGCCCAGATACGCGCGGGCAACAGATCCGGTTCAGGGAACTGATGACAGGAGGAACAATACTTTTCCGCGATGGACCGCCGGTGATCTGCCTTATTCCTTGCGCATCCGTAAAGTAAAATTAAAGCAACGGACCAGACCAGTGCCAGGTCCGTTGCTTTAGTTTTAGTACCCATTATTTTGTTTGATAACACCCTTGGATTCGTCGATTACTTTCCGGGGCAGCGGATACAATACAAATTCCGGTTTGGCAAATATAGAGCCTTCATCTTTTGCGTGTTGTATAAAGGTGCCCCACCGGATCATATCTTCCCGGCGGCTTCCTTCACACCACAGTTCAAAGAACCTTTCATCCATAAGTTTTTTCCTGAACGCATCCTTAGTAAACTGACCGGGTAAATAAGTGGCTACACCCGCGCGGGTTCTCACCGCATTCACCAAATCGTAGGCTTCCTGTACGGGGCCCTGGGTTTCGTTGATGGCTTCCGCCATCATCAGCAACACATCTGCATATCTCCACACTACAATATCAGTTCCCTGCGCTTCGCTGATAGCGCCGGGATCGGGACCATATTTCATGGGAATGGCGCCAATATAATTATTTGCACGGGCGTCGAATGTGGCGCCACCAGAAGTGGGCCATTTAGCCAGTAAAACGCTCAGGCGTTTATCGTTCTGATCAAATTTGTCGTATGCTTTCCAGGGCATTTTATATCCACCCCATTGTGTAATGGTGAGCCCTTCGGGATCTACATAGTTACCGGGCATACACATGGCCAGCCACAGGTTATTATTCACCGACGCATCAAACCTGCACGGGATAGCCAGTATTATTTCCTGGTTGTTGCCTTTGTTGGCGAAAGTGAAAATATCTTTGTAATTCTTTTGCAGATTGTGGCCATAGGTTTGTAATTGTCTGCCGGTACTGATGACAGCTGTCCAGTTTTTTTCATGCAGGTATAATTTCATCAGGCCCATGAGACAGATGTCTTTCGTAAACCTGCCATAATCGGATGCGGCCTGTTCGCTGGCTTTTGGTAATCCCTCCAGTCCTTCCTTATAGTCTTTCTCTATCTGGGTTACCATCCATGCGGCGTCGGGCCGGGGAATAGACGGTGCAGTGGGATTGGCTGCTTCTTTGGCATCCAGCCGGATTGGCACCGGGCCGTAGTAATTATAAAGGATCCAGGAGTAATGAGCGCGCAATGCTTTGAGTTCTGCGATATACCTGCTTTTCAGGGTTTCATCCATCTGCACGCTTTGTATTTTATCGATGTCAATAGCAATTTCAGAAATCACGGGCATCAGGCCGTTGTAATGATTCAACAGTTGCGAAAAATCTTCCGAAAAATTCAGCTGGTTAAATTTACGCCAGCCATCCCACCCCCAGGAACACACCAGTTCATCTGTGGTGAAACTGCTCTGGGCATTCCAGCCTTCATTGGCGGCGCCCCAGCCGCCTCCGTAAAAACCGGCATTGAGCATACCGGCATACATACCGGTAACTGCTGCTTTTACATCTTCTGCGTTAAGAAAGAAGGTAGAAGACGAATAGCGGTCGTATGTTTTTTCTTCCAGCGCCTTTTCGCAGGAAAAGCCGGCTAAGGAGAAAAGGAAAATTATCAGTAAAGCGTATCTGTAGTTATTTGGATATTTCATTTCTATTCCTTTTAAAATGAATAAAGTGGCTAGAATCTGGCATTCAAACCAATAGTATAAGAACGGGACATGGGATATGCCAGGTAGTTCTGCAATTCAGGATCAATTCCCCTGTAAGAAGTAATAATGAAAGGATTCTGCACATTGGCATAGATCCGTAAGCCGCTCAATACATTTTGTTTCGCAATCATTTTTCCGCCGAAAGTGTAGCCCAGGGTGATATCCCTGCACCGGAGGAAGCTGGCATTTTCCAGCCAATAGTCGGAGTTGGAAGCATAGCTGGCGTAAGGATCATTGAGCCCGGTCGGGTACTTCGCATTCACATTATCGTACGACCATCTGTCTTTTGCAATGCTCAGTACGTTCCAGCCAAATTGTCCGAGCTGGGCATATGTGCTGAATGCAGATGCATAATCCGAGTTATACTTCTTCTGTATAAAGCCATACATAAAAATGCTCAGGTCAAAATTCTTATAGCTGAAATTATTGTTGAATCCAAAGCTGTAGCGGGGCCCATCGATGCCCAGCAGTACCTGGTCGGCAGAAGAAATTTTACCATCGGGTTTCCCGGTAAGATTACCGGCATCGTCGTAGCCATTTAAGTCTTTTACCACAATGCCGCCCGGCAGGATGCCCGGCATACTGGCAGGAGCAGCTTTATCGCCCTTATAGATTCCATCGCTGATATAGCCATAGATCCCATTGAACGGGCCATCGGGGGCAATATATTTTGCCAGTGATCGTAAAGCATCCGGGGATCTCCTGACCCAGGAGTTATAGTAGTGCGACAAATTGATCGTGGTGGACCAGTTAAAGCCTCCGGGTGTTACGCTCACAATATTTTTGGTATTCAGGCTTGCATCCCAGCCGCGGCTGCGGGTTTCACCTGCGTTACCCGCCACGCTTGACACCGGGAAATCGGAAGCCAGCGGCACGCTCTGCAACAGGTTCACAATTGTTCTGTTGAAATAGTCGAATGAACCTCCTATCCTGTTGTTAAACAACTGGAAGTCCAATCCTACGTTCACATCCCGTTGTGTTTCCCAGCTTAAGTTATCATTACTCAGCTGGCTGAGGGAAACGCCGGGTAAACTGGTACCACCAAACACGTAAGAGGTATTGGCTGTATAGTAGGAGAATGCGCTTCCGCCGATGTTACTGTTACCGGTGGTACCATAACCTGCCCTTAACTTCAGAAAGCTGATTACCGGGAGATTATTTTTCAGAAAGTTTTCTTCAGAGATGATCCAGGCTGCTGAAACGCCGGGGAATGTGCCCCATTTTTTGTTGGGTGCAAAGTTGGAAGCACCGTCCCTTCTGATGCTGGCAGTCAGAATATATTTATCTGCAAAATCATAAATTACCCTGCCAAAATATGATTTCCAGATACGTGTAGGATTCCTGTAAGAGCTTACGCCGGGTCGTGGTGCGGTACCATAGCCGATGTTATTAAACAGAAAATTATCCGTCGGGAACCGGTCGTTATAAAGTCCTAAACCATCCCAATCGCTTACCTGGTAAGAATGCCCGGCCAATGCCTGGATATTGTGTTTTTCCCCGAAGCTTTTATTATAGTTGATGGTGAATTCTGAAATTTTGGAGACAGAATTATTTTCGTTGATAGATGCCTGCCCTCCTGCGCGTGCGCCATAGAGGAAGGTTTTAGGCAGATAGGCATACCGTTTCCCGGACGACTGATCATAGCTGTAATTCATTTTGGCTTTCAGGCCGGGGATCACCGTCCATTCCGCATAACCGGAAGTAAGGAGGCGGTTGCTTTTGGTATAGTCGGTGATATCCAGGAAAGACAGCGGGTTAGGTGAGTTCTGGTAATCCGGGTTGATGAGATAGTTACCGGCAGCATCTTTGAGCGGCATATTTGCCGGGTAATAAAATGCGGATAATACCATTCCGGAATATTCATTTGCCTGCGTGCCTACGTTGGCATTAATGGCATTGGATCCGGAAGCGATCACATTTACGCCCACTTTTATATTTTCGCCTACTCCCTGGTCAAGACTGATCCTTCCATTGTACCGTGTAAACGCCGAGTGTTCCAGCACGCCCTGCTGATCCAGGTAGTTGCCGGATACATAGTAACGCGTTTTATTGCTGGCGCCGGAAAGGGAAATATTATGCTGCTTTGTATAGCCTTTCCTGGTGATCGCATCTATTGCGCTGGGTAATAAAGCGGTGGTATCGATTTGTGTTTGTGTATACTTTGGAATATAGGGCGTTACGGTGGCCGGATCAGTGCTGCCATAAGGAGCAATCTTATTACTCAGCATCCATTGTTCCAGTCCTATTTTGTTACGTTGCTCCATGTATTCTTTCGTATTCAGGATATCATAAAACTTGATGATGTCCTGGAAAGCGTAGCTTCCGCTGTATTCGATATGAGGTTTGTCTCCTTTACCCTGTTTGGTTGTAATGAGCACAACACCGGCGCCGGCCCTGGCGCCATAGATCGAAGTAGCCGAAGCATCTTTCAGAAAATCGATCGATTCAATATCGTTGGGGTTAATAAAATTGAGCGGCGACCGGTCAACGCCGGAGCTGCCATACCGCGTGTCTGAAGAAGGTTCGGCGGCATTATCGTTAATGATCACCCCATCTACCACGTACAACGCCCCCGGAGAAGCAAACGATGGGTTGCTTCTTATCTGGAGATTGACGCCGGCGCCTGGCTGTCCGCTGCTCTGGATGGCGGAAACACCCGCAGCGCGGCCTGCCAATGCCTGTACCACATTGGTGGAAGCGGCCGTATTTAGTTCAGCAGTTTTTACAGAAGATACCGCACCGGTTACATTCTTTTTCTTAACCGATCCATAGCCAATTACTACTACCTCCTGTTTTTGCTCGATAGCGGCTTTAAGTACAATCTTAAGTTTTGTATTACCATTCAGCGGAACTTCCTGTGTTACCATCCCGATAAAGGAGAAAATAAGTGTACGGGAAGAATTATCAGGCACGTTGAGGGAGAAGTTACCTCCTGCATCGGTGCTCACGCCCAGCTTCGTTCCTTTCACCTGGATAGACACGCCCGGTAACGGCGCTCCGTTTTCATCTGTTACTTTGCCGGAAACTTCCACCCGCAGCGGCGCGGTGCCGGTTGAACCGGCAACATTCCGGCTAACAACAATCACGTTGTCTACAATACTATAATGAAATGGCTGCCCTTTTAAACTCAGCTCCATCACTTCCGGTAACGAGGCGTTATCTACATGGATATCCACTTTCCTGGCTTCTTTCAGCAGGTTAACATCATACCAGAAAGAGTACCCGGTTTGTTTTTCAATTAATGAAAAGATCCGTTTAAGCGACAGGTTGCGCTCATTCAGTGTCACTGACTGGGAACGGGCGCTGGCCGATATTCCCGTGCTGATAACAATTAACAGGACCGCTAGCTTCATAATTAGCAGTTTTTTTATTTTTTTCCAATTAAAAGGGATACTTAAGCTGTTCCCCTCTGAGCGGGGGAATTTTTCTTTCCGAAAAGCCTGCAATTTCATACTTTTGGTTGTTTGGATATTAAATGAAAGATTTCTGACAAGGGAATCCCGTTTAGTTCAGGCGCCGCCGCTTCATCTCGCACATGAAGCGGCATTTTTTTGAACTATTACAATAAGTAGGTAGAACAGGACCATGACTATCCTGAGTACATTATGAAAATTCTGGCTGACATAGCTTTTGGTTGATATTAATTTGTGCTATCGGGATTTAATGATGATCTTATTACCTGTAATTCTGAAATTGATGCCACTCAACTCTAACACCTTCATCATCTGTGATACTTTGGTATTACGGGAAATGCGTCCGTTATAACGGCCATCCGGTAACGGGCCATCATACTCCACATCGAGGTTATACCATCTTTCTACTTCCCGCATGATCTGGCTGATATTTGCTTCTTCAAAAACAAAAAATCCGTTCTTCCACCCCATTACTTCATCAAGATTTACGTGATCCGAAAGCGTAATCTGTCCATCTTTCCCAACAAGTGATTGTTGTCCGGGTAACAGCAGTTTTGTATTAGCGCCCTGTTTCACTTTTACGGCGCCTTCCAGCAAGGTGGTTTTTATATCTGTTTCGTTATTATATGCGTTGATATTAAAATGCGTACCCAGCACGGCTACTTCCATACTTCCGGCTTTACAGAAAAAAGGAACCGGAGCGCCTTTTACTACCTGCTTTGCCACTTCAAAATATACTTCTCCCGTGATCTCCACCCGGCGTTCGTTGTCTGAAAAAGCAACAGGGAAGCGGATAGAAGAAGCGCTGTTCAGCCATACATTGGTGCCATCAGATAATGTAAGTTTAAAGATGCCGCCCCGGGGCGTTGCCACCTTATTGTAGATGGGATCACCGGAGCCGTTTGTTCCGGCAGCATAGGAAAGATGTCCGGGCGCCTTGCTGAGATTAACAGTTCCCTGCCGCGTGATAGCCCCGCTGCCAGCGCTGTCGAGATTCACGGTGTTACCATCTGCAAGTATCAGCACCGCCTTGTTGGCGGCAGGCAATGCATCACCCTGGGGTGGTACATGCGCTGAAACGGGCGCAGTACGGCGGGCAGAGAAATGCGACCATGCCCATCCTGCTGAAACCAATATTAATACGGCAGCAGCAATCTTTGCAAAATTGAAGATCTTAGTTCTTTTGCCAGGAGCCTCCCCCTGGATAATCTTATTATACATGAACTCCCAGTCGATTTCAGCGCCATCCTCAACGGCCCCGGGACCTTCGAAATCCTTGTCCAGTATATTGTTGAACAACTCCCTGACAGCGGGGTTTTCCAGGTAGCGGAACAGCTCCTGCATTTCCTCAGGAGTACAGCGTTTCCGCGTATATTGCTGTAACAGGTACTGCAGCCTGTCATAAGTGGGAATTACCTTTTCTGTCATAAAACGTGCGGGTGGAAATTACTTCCTCCACTATATAGACTGTTGATAAAAGCAACCGTACCGGTTGAATTCAAAAAAAATGTTTTTTTATAAAAAGAGAGATAGCAGGATCCCCATAATCAGCACAGAAGATTCGTACTGGCTACTCATATAGGTCCTGATATAACGGAGGATTTCCACGAGGGAATTCTTAACGGTAGGCACGGAAATGCCCAGTTTCACAGCTATTTCCTGGTTACTTAATCCCTCCCGGCGGCTTAGGTAGTAGATGGATTGCTTCCGGCTGGAGAGGCCGTTAACCGCCTTTTGGATAATATTGGCGGTTTCAGCTACCAGTACTGCCTGTTCGGTATAATCGCCGCTTTCATGGATATTTGCCCATACCTGTTCATGCAAACGCTTGTTCCTTGCCACCCGTGAGAGGTGATCAAACACCTGGTTGCGTGTCATGGTATAAATATACTTTTGCGGGAGCTGGATATTGGTAAGGTTTAACCTGTTTTTCCAGATTTTCAGGAATACATCCTGGACTACTTCCTCTGCATCAGTTCTGGAATGGGTGAACTGGAGAGAGAACGCGAACAGGCGCAAACGGTAGCATTCAAAAAGCTCTTTAAAGGCCAATTCATCTCCTTCAGCAATATGCCGGAAGAGCGCTAGTTCACTGTTTAGCTCATTTTCTTTTTTCATTAAGTTCACTGTACAAGGTAAATTTAGTCCTTTTTTTCTTATCACAAAATTTGCCTTGCAGAACAGATAATATGCATAATTCGCCGGTGACTAAATTTGAAGCCATCCTGATTCACATTACAATAATGGGAAATATTTTTACGCAGGCTTCCCTTTCTTATTAAATTCCAGCGCAAGCGCTACCCAGTAATTAAAATCCTTTTTTGTGCTGAGATGATCCTCGTTTACATATACAAATCCCTTGTATTCCCGTCCTTTCATGATCACGGTACGGCAACCATCTTTTTTAACGGCTTCCGCATGAATAGCGGGATCAATGCGGCACATCATCTGGCCGGGGCCTGCTGTCAGGCACATTTTACCATTCACCATAAACGCAATCCGGCCAAACATCTTCTTCTCTTCAACATGCGGTACCGTTGCGAGTGCCTGCCGGATTTTATCTGCCAGCTTTTCACTGTAAGCCATGAAAATTATTTTGGGATGTTCCTGTCAAAAGTAAGCGTATCAAAGAAGATAGTCAGTGAGTCGAGCTTCCCGTTCTTTGCTTTCCAGATCTCCGCTACATCGCCGTTGATGCTTGCACCGTTGGGAAATATAAAGTCGTAGTTTCCGATCACGCAGGCATTTTCACCATCTACAATCATTTCCTTTACGCGCATCGCTTTAAACGCCCGTGAAAACCTTTTAATAACTTCTATGTAGGCCGCTTTTCCTACGGCCGGCGCCGATTTTGTCATGTCGCCGCCAATAAATCTGAAGTCGTCAGAGATAACCTGCTCCCAGCCTTCTTTCTTAGCAAAACCATTGTAATAAATTTCGAGTAGTTGTTGGGTTGACGTGGAGTTTTCCATTTTTTCTATTTTTAAGAATCAGGAATCGCAATTTTAGTTATTGCATTTTGCAAGTAAAAATAATAAAGTTATTGTAATTTGCAAGTACTTTTAAAATCAGGCGGTATGGAAAAAGTCAGATCAGATTGTCCCATTAGTTGTTCCCTGGATGTTTTTGGAGACAGGTGGTCCCTCCTTATCATCAGGGATATTATGCTCAGGGGGAAATTGTCTTACAGCGAGTTCCTGGAGTCGGAGGAAAAGATTGCCACCAACATCCTTGCTAACAGGCTGAGCGTACTGGAAGCAGAAAATATCCTTTCAAAACGGGTATCGCCGGCGAATAAGTCGAAGTTCATTTACAGTCTTACCCCAAAAGGAATAGACCTGTTGCCCATCATCATTGAAATAATGGATTGGGGGGCAAAGTACCATATAAACTGCCCGCGGAAGGAACTTGGAAAGAAGATTAAAAAAGATAAAGCCGGGGCTATCAAAGAGTATTTTGCAAAGCTGAAGAAGCAGTTTTCCTGATATGCTATTTTGAATAGTTGCATATACCAGGCCCAGGCATATGCCATTTCGGGATAACCCGTATATAAGCCGTAGATAACCCGTACCTGTAGAGATACGACTTATCTATGCCTTATCATTGTTTTTGCTATGGATATGGTAGGTCTATCTCCTGAAACACCCTTATCTGTAGCAAGGATGGCTACCGTAAACAAAAGGAGCCGGCAATACATTGCCAGCTCCTTGATTCATCTTCCCCACAGGGGATTTTTATTTTAACCCTCATCTTAAAAAGCAAACTAAAAAAAGGAGAATTTACTATTAACACCAAATACTTTTTGCCCTTACCTTAGTAAAAGTTTATGCTTATTGAGAATCATCACTTTTAGTAACCCGTATTATGTAGTGCAACCAAAATCATAGTTCGTACCTATTTGCAAACAAGATCCTGTAACATCCTGTAAATCTAAACACGCGTATTATTTCAACCAAATATCAAGTTTCATTTAAAACAACAGAACATGAGAAATCCTCTCCGGCTATTGGCGATACTATCGCTGATACTCCTGATGTTGCCCAACACTGCTTATGCACAGGAACAAAAACTTATTACCGGCATTGTGTTAGCCGATGACGGTAATCCCCTGCCCGGCGTTACCGTCAGAATCAAAGGCAGCAACCGTAACACACAAACAAATGTTACCGGGCAATACCGCATCGCGGTAACTCCGGGAGAAGTCCTGGAATTTTCTTTTATCGGCTATGAAACCCAGAGTATCCCTACAGGGAAAAACCAGACGATCGACGTTAAAATGCTGACGAGTTCCAGCTCCCTTGAACAGGTGATTGTAACGGGTATGGGTATTAAAAAGGAGAAAAAAGCATTGGGCTATTCCGTACAGGACATCAAATCGGCCGAACTGCTGAAAAACAAAGACCCTAACCTGGTGAATTCCCTCAACGGTAAAATTGCCGGCCTGAACATTACTAATTCCGGTGGCGCGCCCGGTGCTTCTGCATCCATTATCATCCGTGGTGGTACCTCCCTGGAAGGAAACAACCAGCCGTTGTTTATCATCGATGGCATGCCCATGGATAACTCCACAGGACAGGGCGATAACAGCGCCTTCGATGGTTCTATTAACCAAAGTACTACCTATAGCAACCGTGCGATGGACATCAACCCGGAAGACATTGAGTCTATTTCCGTATTGAAAGGCCCCGCCGCTGCCGCGCTTTACGGACTCCGTGCTGCTGCCGGCGCTATTGTGATCACTACCAAAAAGGGTACCACCGGTAATGTAGCCGGCTCCGTTACCAGCCGCTATATTACCAACTGGGTAAACCGGCTGCCCAAACAGCAAAGCATCTATAAACAAGGATCCAACTACAGCGGCACCTTTACCGATCAAACAGCAATGTCGTGGGGAAATAAATTTGAACCGGGAGAGAAGATCTATGATAATATGAAAGATTTCTTCCAGACAGCTAATGCGTTTGATAACAGCTTCACCATTTCAGGAGGTACTCCCACCGGCAATTTCTATCTTTCCGGTTCTAACCTGAACCAGTCGGGTGTGGTGCCTTCCACAGACTTCAACCGTTCTACCGTGCGGTTTAACGGTGAACAGAAAATAGGCATTTTTACTTTCGGCGTAAACGCTACCTATGCCCGGAGTGAAACGCAGAAAACACTTACCGGAAGCGGGTTATGGGCCTCCGGTGGTTCCGGCTATATGGAAAGCATTGTTGCCTGGCCACGGAACGATGATATGAAAGTATGGCTGAATGCAGACGGCTCCAAACACAGGCTGCTACCCGATATCCCGCTGGATACAGACATCGACAACCCCTACTGGATCATTAACCGCAATCCGCAGTCGGATAAAACCAACCGCTTTATTGGTTCGGCGTATGTAAATGTAAAAGTAACCAGCTGGTTCGACGCTACCTACCGCCTGGGCATAGACAACTACTATACGCAGCTGCGGAATTTAATTTCTCCCGGCTCCAGTGTTAAAGAGGGCTGGCAAAAAGGGATGCTGTCTGAAACAGACCGGAACTACAATTACATCAACTCCAACCTGATGCTGAACTTCCATAAAACCTTTCATAAAGACTGGGATGCCAGCCTGCTGTTGGGTACTACTACAGAAGACAGCTACACAAAATCCAATTCTGCCCGTGCAGAAAGTTTCCAGATACCGTCGTTTATCAGTATTAACAATGCTGCCAAAGAAAACCAGTACATCAGCCAGGGAATCAGCCGCAGACGGTTGGCCGGCTTCTACGGCGACTTACGGTTATCGTATAAGAACATTGTATTCGTAAGCGCTACCGGGCGTAACGACATTGCCTCTACTCTGCCGCCTCAGAACCAATCGTTCTTCTACCCTTCATTAAGTGGAAGCCTGGTGTTTACAGAACTGATCCCCAAAAACAATATCCTGAGCTTTGGTAAACTGCGCGCTTCCTGGGCACAGGTGGGTAAAGATGCTCCTACCTACCAGACCAACACTTACCTGTTTGGGCCGGAACTCACTATTGGCGGCGGTTTCCGCAACTACTGGTCGAGAGGAAATGATAACCTGAAACCCGAAACCACTACCTCCACAGAATTTGGCACCGAAATGCGTTTCCTCAACGGCCGCCTGGGATTTGATTTCACCTGGTATGTTACCACCAGCCGCGACCAGATCCTGACGCCCCGTGTGAGCAATGCCACCGGTTATATCCTCAGCTCCGTGAACACCGGTACCATTGAAAACAAGGGTATTGAAATATCTATTAATGCTACTCCCATTAAAAAGAAAGATTTCAGCTGGGACGTAATGCTTAATGCTTCGCATAACAACGGCGTAGTAAAATCCCTGCCGGGTTCCCTGCCTATTTTGTATGTAACAGATGTGCATCTCGCAGTTGGCCAGGCTGCTTCCTTTGATGGCGGCGTGTTTATGGGCGTAAGCGGTTCCGTATGGCAGAAAGATGAAAATGGTAACCTGCTGCTCGACTGGAATACCGGCTACCCCATTCCCACCACTTCCCTTACTACGTATATAGGTAACCGTGAGCCCGACTTTCTGGGTGGCTTGAATAACAGTTTTACCTATAAGCAATTTAACTTTTCCTTTCTCTGGGATTTCCGGGTTGGCGGAGATGTGTTTAATGGCACCGACTACCTCCTTACGTCTTATGGCCTGAGTGAACGCACCGAAAACAGGAACAGCGAAATCACCTTCACTGGTGTAGCAAAAAATCCAACCAGTGGAAAGTTTGAACCGGTAACTAAAACAGTGGCGGCTTCAGAAAAATACTACCGCGATGTATATGTAAAGAACGCCCCGTTTTTCCTGGAAAAAGTAAACTGGATGAGGCTCCGTTCTGTGTCCCTCTCCTACTCGCTTCCCAGAACATGGCTCACCGGCGCACGCTGGCTGAGAGACGCCACGGTAACGGCTACCGGCACCAACCTGCTGCTGCTGACCAACTACTCCGGCATGGACCCTGAAACCAGTACTGCCGGCGCCGGCGTAATAGGTTCCGGCTCTTCCGGCATCGACTATTGCGGCGTGCCTGCCACAGCAGGGTTTGCCATTGGTTTAAATCTTAAATTCTAAACGTGCGGAACATGAAAAAAATAATCTTTATCATCAGCTTGTCGTTTGCACTTACCTCCTGTAAGAAATGGGTGGACATCAACGACAATCCCAATAGCGCCAATTCATCTGTACCAACCGCTGAACAACGGCTGCCACCACTCATCGCGCAGTTCTGCGATGCGTATGAAAGCACCGGCACCCGCGCAGCCTATCTTTCACAACAACTGGCTTCTGTATATGTCAGCGGCGGCAGCAACTACAATCTTACTGCCTGGGTATCCAACAGTACCAACATACAGTGGCCGTGGCAGTGCTGGTATGTAAATACCGCCGTGAATGTGACGCCGCTGATCACCGCTGCAGAAAAAGTGCAGGCCTATCATTATATCGGCGCCGCCAAAATCATTAAGGCATGGGGCTTTGGCACCCTCGCAGATGTTTACGGCATGATGCCCTATGATCAGTTTGATGATCCCACTACCATCACGCCTAAATTTGACCAGGCATCCTACATCCAGGAAAAAGTGCTGGCACTCCTGGATGAAGCCATTGCAGACCTGCAGAAAACCCAGGGCCCCACTGCACCGGCACTGGCCAAAGGAGATATCCTCAACAATGGCAGCACCGACAAATGGATCCGCCTGGCCTATGGCCTGAAAGCCCGCTGGTTAAACCACACTTCTGCATTACCGGGTTTCAACGCACAGGCTGTACTGGATGCCGCATCAAAAGGTGCCCAATCGAAAGACCAAAGCGCCGTGATGCAATATGTGGATGAAGGTCCAACGGTAACCTCTTCTGCCAAAGAAGCGTTGCAATACACCAACACGGCTACTACCGCCAGGATCACCAAGCTGTACATGGATTACCTTACCAATAACTATACAGGCGCCCCTAAAGGCATCAATGATATGGAAGATCCGAGAGTAGACCTGCTCGTTCCCAGCACCGCCGACCGGAACGGCGTACTGCATCGTACACAGGGCGTGGATATGACCTCCGGTATTACCAATACAGGCCCGTTGTCATATACCTACAACACCAGTAACAATACTTTTTCCAACAAAGATTCTATTTATGTGATCATGCGTAAAACGCCGTATGCGCCAACAGCTACCGACCGGATACAATCCACCGGCACCTGGTACACCCGCAGGGGCGGCAAAGGTTTATTATTTACCAATGCAGAACTGCGTTTCATTGAAGCAGAAATCCTGATTAAGCAAGCCAAAAACACAGAGGCGCTAACGGCCTATAAAGCGGGTATCCGCGCGCATATGGAGCTGCTGGATATTCCTGCAGGCACCATCGACGCGTTCCTGAACAGCAGCTCCGTTGTACAGTTGCCGGCGTTGCTTACGCTTAGCAATATCATGATCCAGAAATACATTGCGCTGTCTTATTCCCCGGAGAACTGGGCAGACCTGCGCCGGTTAAATTACTGTGCCGATGCCGCCGGTAATTATAGTGAGGCCACTGGTGTTTATAAAGGATTTAAACGTCCGGCACATGTAAACACGCTGTATTATCCAGCTCAAACTGACTGGCCACGTCGCTTTGCCGTACCAAGTTATGAAATCAATTACAACAGCACACAGGTGCTGAATGCGGATCCTACAGCGAGTAGCCCGACGTATATCAGTCAGCCGGTGTGGTGGAATAAAAAGTAGAGGAACGGTGAAGTTGAAAAAACTCAGTTGGTAAATTATTATCCCAAAGCGGGTGTCAGCAATACTTTTGACACCCGCTTTTATTTTGCAGCGGGTTCCAGCAGATCCCACAAATTACCATACAAATCTTCAAATACCGCTACCCGGCCATATTCCTCGTCCTTCGGGGGCCGCACAAAATTGATTCCCTTCTCCAGCATTGCCTTATAATCTCTCTCAAAATTATCAGTATATAAAAAAAGAAACACCCGGCCTCCTGATTGATTCCCCACACTGGCCGCCTGTTGTTCGCTGGCCGCTTTAGCCAGTAGAAGACAACATTCATTTGCACCGGGAGGCGCTACCAATACCCAGCGTTTGGTATCATTGAGGCGGGTATCTTCCACCAGTTTAAAGGATAGTTTTTCTGTATAAAACCTGATGGCTTCGTCATAATCATTTACCAGCAGGCTTATATGGGCAATTCTCTGATGCATACATTGGCAGCTTTCGCTATCCCATTAAGGTACATCATCATCTTTAAAAAACGGTTGCAGGAAAAAGTGCATGATCAATAATCCCAGTACAAAACCAATACCCAGTATAGCCAGCACACTCGTTAACGGTACACTGTGGCACTGACTCGGTATGCTGCTGATCCCCACAAACGACATTTCCTTATTCAGGAAAAGCGCCATAAAACCACTGACCACTGTAAGTAAGATTAGTACAATCAATAGGATCAATAATTTCTTCCGCCACTTCCAATCGTCACCCTGTGTTTTTACAAAGTAAAAATAAACCGCGCCCGCTATCAACACTAAAATAAAAAAGCCGATAGTGAAATAAACAAAGTAAACATCTCCTTCATACTGTGATGCATCAACGCTGCAGGGATCTTTGAATAAAATAGCATAGATACGCAGTTCCCTTTTTACACGCTGCCAGAACGTAAGATACTGTGGGACCGGGGGATACAGGGAAACGGTATCAAGAACAAGTGTATCTGTAACAACAAATTTATCCACTAATGCATCCCAGAGATCCGTAGTGCCGTTATCCGCTCCCAATGTCCAGATGGCAATACCACCC
Organism: Chitinophaga sp. CCNWYY40; assembly: GCF_037483205.1. NCBI lineage: Bacteria > Pseudomonadati > Bacteroidota > Chitinophagia > Chitinophagales > Chitinophagaceae > Chitinophaga > Chitinophaga sp. CCNWYY40. The sequence continues at coordinate 209,534 of NZ_JBBHLF010000002.1, read as the reverse complement.
AGTTCATTCTTCATCGCAAAATCATACTTCATCGACATACTGATACCATCATCAAACCAGATCTCTTCTTTTACCACGCCATACTGATCTCTTACTTCTATAAAAAAAGTACTGGTCGTTTCATCGAAGATAGCAACGGTATCAGAAGGGTATTGTTTACGGATATCACTGTAGCTTACATAGCGACTGAATACATCCGGGTTGCCATCTCTTCCCTTTTTCCACACTGCCCCGTAGTAAGGCAATAGCAGGGAAAGCTGCGCGGGTGGAATATCTCCCTGCAGGTAACGGGATACTGCTCCTGTCAAAGACTTTGAAGCATTGCCGTCCATCGGTGCAAGCGGCCCGGCTGTTTCTCCGCCGGCTTGCGTGAAATCAATGATAAAATAATCGACGTAGCTGCGCAGGGCGCGCAGATCATAGTTGTAAGAAGGGTCGTACGGAGGTATAACTACGTTAATTTTAAAATTCTTATTTGCATTTTTTAGTGTACCTGAAAGCGTAGTAATGAAGCTACTGAAAGCATCGCGCTGATGATCCGGCAACGCCTGAAAATAAATAGTAACGCCATCTGCTTTTTGTTGTACTAACAAACGGGCAAGGCTATCCGAAAATAAGGTTTGTGCATTTTTACTTTTCAGGAGGGCAAGTATGTTGCTGCTTTTTTTATCAAGAAAAATAAACTGCAGATTGCATCCTGCTGACAGGGCATCGGGAACAGACCTCACTTCATCCTGCTGGAACGCAGGCTGGATACGGCCCGTCTGGCCATCTACCAGGTATCCCAGGAAACTGTAAGTACTCAGCGCGTTAAAATTATACGTGGTATATGCCTGCTCCATCCAGTAGGGCTGGATACCCATTACATTTATTTTTTGCGAGAGGCGGACCAGGTAACGCGCACCGAGGCTGTCGCTCAATCGTAAGGTATCCACCTGATCGGGTGGCCGTCCGTACAAAGACCGGATAGCGGTGAGATGCGCGGCTTTGGTATTCTCCGCTTCCTGTTCCTCACTCTTCTTTTGCAGAATCGGCATCATTTTATCCACCAACGCATCAAGGTCGGTTCCGGGTACTGGACTATCCGGTTCCTGCACCGGTTTTTTACTGCTGGTATCTGTGTCCGGACTTGCAGGTTGTGAAGCATGACTTGATGCAATGGTATTAAGCAACGCCATCAATGAATCGAATTGCTGGTTCTCTCTTTTGGTTAATGCTTCATTTAATTTTCGTATGTCATCCTTACTAACTACCAGTGAATCCGTTAACGTTTGGTTGATGATATATAAAACGCGGGCGCGCTCGCGCGCGTGAGCATTATGTCGGAAGCGAAATACTTTTAAAATGCGTTGTATAAGTTTAGCATTCACCGCAGTATCCGATGGCACCTTCGGAGGCTTCGGCAATTTCGGCACTGGTGGCGGCTTTGGCGGCTTCGGTAATTTAACGGGAGATTCCTGGAAATAATGGCGCACACTACTGTTGTTGCCGTATACGGTACTGTTGCAATGAAAAAAAACGAGGAATGCAATTATTAGGGCGGTTATTTTTTGAGCGGGAGTCATCAGGATATTTAGATAATAAAAGATAGAAAAATATTTTTTCAAATAAAAATATTTAAATCGCTTTTTTGAATTTATATTGTGACATCAACTTGAAAACTCAATTCCATTTCTCAAAATAACGAACATCTTTCAGCCCGGAAATTTACAGGACAGTACACATCACACGGTAAGCATTAAATACTAATCCAATGATCTATGAGGCCCTTAGCTGTGTTACAGAAGACATCAACAATAACCTGAAGCGAAAATTACAGATTAACGAAGATAAGGTGATACTTTCCGGTATTGTAAACCAGGATGGATCCGTAGCGATACAAGGCGAAAACAAAATGCTTGTAACGCTTGTCAATGTTGAAAAAGAGACAGCAAGAACATCCGTTTCAAATACCGGCGCTGGTATGTATAACACTTCAGCAGCGGCGGTATCCGTGAACCTCTATGTATTATTCTCTGCTTACTTCAGCAGCAATAACTACGCGCAGGCTTTAAGATTTCTTTCCTACACCGTTGCGTTCTTTCAATCGAAAAATACCTTTACCGCACAGAATACACCCGCGTTAGATGCTGGCATCAGCAAGCTTGCCTTTGAACTGGAAAGCCCTGGGGCCGACAGGCTAAACAACATGTGGGCCACGCTGGGCGCCAAGTACATGCCATCCGTATTGTACAAGGTGCGCATGCTTACGTTCGACGATTCAATCATCAAAGAGTACAGGCCAGCTGTTGCGGGCACTGCCGGAGAAATGTTACCGGCGAGATAAATTGTTATCCTTAGCTAGTTGAAAAATATGAATGAAACAGCAATATGAAATACTGACTACTATCCGCTATCGTCATGATTTTTTCCAGGCGCTATCCTACGAAGGCATTGGCATCCGCATGTCTGCCGCTACCGGAAAACAGTTACTGAATGCAGATCTGATGCTTAAACAACAGGCATCCGGGTTCTTGTTACTATACAATACCCTGGGCGCTGGAAAGCGCAACAGGAGCGACTTACTGCGGGATAACACCACACTTACCTTTGAGGTAATACTGAAAGATCCCTTGTTTTATAACTATACCGCCATTGATGCCGCCGATATTTCCACACAGTGTTTTGTGTTTGGTAATGATGCCGCCAATGCGCCGGGCGTTTTACACCGGTATCCTTATGCCGATGCAGCAGACCTGCGCGGAACAGCTACTTTGCAGGAAACATTTTTCACCAAACCGTTCGGATTACTGACGCTGGTGCTGAATGAATCTCTACAGGATAACTACGACATCCGGTTTCAGGCCAGAAGCTCCTACTGGTGCTATTACCTGATGAGTGAACAGCTGGCAGCGCTCCCGCACCCGGTGATCCTGAACAACAATGGCGTCTCCTGTTTCAGCGAACCACTGCTGGCAGCGCTTCCGGAGAGGAACAAAGTACCCGTACTGGTATCCAATGAGCCTATTACACTTTCAGATAGGACTCCTGACGTATTAAAACTGGCGGACAGGCTGCCAGACGAAAGTAACAAACACAAGATCATCATCTCCCAGCTCCCGTCACCGGAAATCAACAGGATCTCTGCTGCAGGAAGATCATGGCATACCAATGGAAAAACGTACTCGGAAATATTTTTATACTAAACAAAAAAACACCTAATATGGCATCAACCTTCATGACCCCCGGGGTTTATATTGAGGAGAAAAATGCGTTCCCCAGTTCCATTACCGCTGTGGAAACTGCAGTGCCTGTGTTCATAGGCTATACGCAGAAAGCAGAAAGGAATGGTAAATCCCTTATCCACAAGCCTACCAGGATCACGTCCTTTGCGGAGTACCTGGAATACTTTGGCAGCGAGTTCAAACCTAAATTCACACTGGCGGATGCAGACCCCAAAGTGAAGCAGGAAACCTTCAACATCAACGGAAAACCCACCGTAGTGCAGATCAAGGACAACAACACGGCTTACTTCTACAACAGTATCCGTTTGTTTTTCGGCAACAGCGGGAGCCTCTGCTACATCCTGTCGGTAGGCACTTACGGCCATTCTGCAGATGGCCTTACCATTGCGGCAGATGATTTCATTGGCTCAGACACCAAGCCCAATGTATTTACCCTGTTGGAAAAAGAAGCAGAACCTACGCTGATTGTAATGCCCGACATCATTGCACTGGGGGCAGATGCCTATACCACGGTGTACTCGCAGGTGCTACAACATTGTGCGGACATGCAAAGCCGCTTCGGCATCTTCGACCTGGTAAAACAAAAACCGTCGGATGTGCTGGAAGAGGTAATAGGCGCCTTCCGTGACCAGATTGGCGTAAATTCACTCAACTACGGCGCGGCCTATCACCCCTGGCTGAAAACCACTATTGTACAACCGGATGAAGTGGATTTTGAAAACCTCGATGCCACCGTTGACCTGGAGAAATTATTACCTGAACCTGCTGCTGCACAAATCATCACCAAATACAAAACCAACGCCACACCTGATAAGAATACGAAAAAGAATTTCCATCAGTCGCTGAAGGCTGCCAGTCCCACGTACGTGCATATCCTGGAGGAAGTGCGTTCACAGATGAATGAACTACCGCCAAGCGGCGCCCTGGCAGGCATCTACACGCTGATTGATAATTCACGCGGCGTATGGAAAGCTCCTGCCAATGTATCGGTGAACATGGTAACAGCTCCTACGGTTAACATCTCCGGAGAAGAACAAAAAAACCTCAACGTGGATATCATGGCGGGAAAATCCATCAACGTGATCAGGCCATTTACAGGCGTAGGCACGCTGGTATGGGGTGCGAGAACACTGGATGGTAATAGTCTCGACTGGCGTTATATCAACGTAAGACGCACGCTCATCATGATTGAGCAGTCGGTAAAACTGGCTACCCGCGCTTATGTATTTGAGGCCAATGATGCCACTACGTGGATCACTGTAAAAAGCATGATCAACAACTTCCTGCAAAACCTCTGGAAACAGGGCGCGCTGGCTGGCGCAGCACCAGAGCAGGCTTTCGATGTACAGGTGGGGCTTGGTACCACTATGACACCGCAGGATATCCTGGAGGGCAGAATGCTGATCACCGTGAAGGTAGCGCTTACACGTCCTGCTGAATTTATCATCATCACTTTCCAGCAGCAAATGCAGGAATCTTAACCAGCAACTAAAATTTATTCAATAACTTTTAAAACTTGCAATTATGGCAGATGACGGCTCCACCCAATCACAGGCCACCTGGCCTATGGTAAAGTTTTCTTTCAAAGTCATGTGGGATGGCAAAGAGATCATATTCCAGGAAGTAACCGGGCTTACTTCCGAAACACAGGTAATAGAATACCGTGGCGGCAGCAATCCTGTATACTCGGTAGTAAAAATGCCGGGGATCGCCAAGTTCAATAATATCACCCTGAAGAAAGGCATCTTCAAAGGAGATACTACCCTGTGGGATAATTATGATCTCATCAAAATGAATACCATCAAGCGTTCCACCATCGTGATCAGTTTGCTGGATGAAACCGGGCAAACGGCTATGAACTGGACACTGACCAATGCGTTTCCCTGTAAAATGACCGTTACCGATATGAAATCCGACGCCAATGAAGTGGCGGTGGAAACAATGGAAGTAGCGCATGAAGGACTGCATTTAACCAAATAAAAAACGGACAACGGGTAGCGAAGCCGCAGGAATGACTTCGTTATCCGTTACTCCGCTTATTCATGGATTCAAATAAATTGTCATGCCTATTCCACCACCACCACCGTCCTCCGCACAAACGCCCTTTTACCCGCCCGTAGGATTTTACTTCCGGGTAATGGTGCCGGGTATTACCGGCGGCAATGAAGGCAACTTCCAGGAAGTAAGCGGGCTAACCGCTACCATTACGCCGCTGGAAGTAAAGGAAGGAGGTGAAAACAGGTTTACCCACCGTCTTCCGCAGGCGCCCAAATATGGTAACCTGGTGCTTAAAAGAGGCATGCTAACCGGCTCACCACTGATACGCTGGGCGCAGAACAGTATTAATCTTTTTACGTTTTCGCCGGTAGCGGTAGTAGTAAGTTTGATGAATGCCAACCGCGGATTGGTGGCCTCGTGGCAATTTGTAAATGCATATCCCGTAGCATTGAAAGTATCAGAATTCAAAGCGCAGGAAAACGTTATTGCCCTCGAAACACTGGAACTATGCTATGATTATTTTCAACAAATCAGTTAGTTATGCCTTTGGAAATAAGAGAACTGGTGATAAAAGTCACCATAGAAGAACATCCCCCGCAGGCAACCCACCACACCGGCGTGAAAGACCTGCAAGCCCTGAAAGATAAGATAGTGAGGGAATGTATGGATAAATTAATTACCAGTATAGAGAACTTACCCGCAAGATGAACCCTACAGGAGGACCCACCAAATTATTACTGGCCGGCTACGCAGATGCGGAAGCCACAGAGCTGATCGATAGTGTATCTGCCGTGATCAACCCGGATAACTATACGCTCAACTATACGATCAATTATAAAAATACGGATGAGCAGGGCGCAGTAGCGCCCACACAGATCTTCAGCAGCATGGAGTCGGGCAACTTCGACCTGGAACTGCTGGTAGATGGAACCGGCGTAATCCCTATTCCCGGCGGATTAACAGTAGATGCCTATATCGAAAAAGTGATGAACATCGCGTATAACTACCAGGGAACAGATCACCGCCCCAACTACCTGCGCATCAGCTGGGGAAACACCAGCTTTACAGGCGTATGTAAAAATATCAATATCAAGTACAGCCTGTTCAGTACTACCGGCGTGGCATTGCGTGCCGTGATCAAACTTACCGTGATTGAGTCGGTAGCCTTTGCAACGAAAATAAAAGAATCCGGCGTATCATCACCGGACCTTACACATATGCGGACCGTACTGGCCGGCGATACCCTTCCCTTAATGACCTATCGTATTTACGGTGAACCGGGGTATTACATGGAAGTAGCCAGGGTAAATGGTTTGAACAGCATCCATGATATTAAACCCGGCGACGGACTCTATTTCCCCCCGCTAAAGAAATAAATACTTATGGCAGCAGTTGTACCTATCAATATAGCAGATCCTACCCTGCAGTATACCATCACGGCAAACGGCACCGCCGTGCAATACACGTACCCTGTTATATCTGTAACGATACATCATGAATTGAACCGGATCTCCTGGGCAGAAATCATGTTATCGGATGGCACCACGGCGAAAGCATCCACCGGTGTGATCGGCGATTTTCCTGCCAGCGACAGCGACAGCTTTTTACCCGGCAACACGGTTACCATTACTGCCGGTTATGGCAATACCGGTGAAGAACTTATTTTCACCGGCGTAGTGGTGAAGCAGTCGATACAGGCCACCGATCAGGGTTTTCACCTGATCGTCACCTGCAAGCACAGCGCCGTACAAATGACCATCACAAAAAAAGATGCAGTCTTTATAAACCAGACAGACAGCGCCATCATGTCTACCACCATTAGTAATAATGGATTGAGTGGAGATATACAAAGCACCAGTGCTCTCAATGAACTGGTATTTCAGAAGTTTTGCACCGACTGGGATTTCCTGTTATCACGCGCGGAGTTTAACGGCTTCGTGGTATCACTGGTAGGCGCACAAATAGTGGCGGCCCCGCCGGTGGTAAGCGGAGAGCCGGTAGTATCAGTGGCTTTCGGCGAATCACTGATCAACTTCAACGCCTCTGTGAGCGCAGAAAAACAGGTGCCTTCCCTCACCGCTGCTGCATGGGATCCGCAAACACTGGCCATGATCACTGCTACTGCCGCGGAACCGGGGCTGAATGCGCAAGGCAACCTGGAAGCTACCACACTCGCTTCCGCACTGCATCAAACACCACTGCAACTGGTATCCAACTCACCGCTGGCGCAGGAGAGCTTACAGTCGTGGGCCAACAGCACCTTGTTGCGTATGCGCCTGGAATCTATCAGCGGACAGGTGTCCTTCATGGGCAATGCCACCGTATGGCCCAATACATTGATCACTTTAGCCGGCGTAGGTTCGCGCTTTAACGGTAACGCCTATGTGTGGGCCGTAACGCATACGCTCAAGGAAGGCGTGTGGAATACCAACGCAAAGTTTGGGTTGAACAGCAAACCTATTTATGAAAGGGAAAACTTTTCCTACTCGCCTGCAAACGGGCAGTTGCCGGCTATACAAGGACTTCAGCTGGGCACCGTAGTAGCCATTTCACAGGACCCTGGCGCAGAGTACCGCGTGCAGGTGATGCTGGCTACCACGGCTACCGGTCAACAAGGCACCTGGGCCCGGCTGTCTACTTTCTACGCCACAGAAAGTGCGGGCGCTATCTTTTTCCCGGAAGTAGGCGACGAAGTAGTAGTGGCTTTTATAGAGAATGATCCGCGTTACCCGGTCATCATCGGCTCCCTGTACGGTAAGATGAAAACGCCGCCGGTGATACCCGCAGACAATAACAATTACATCAAAGCGCTGTATACCAAAAGCCAGCTGAAAATTACGTTTGATGATGAGAACAAAATCATCACCGTGATTACGCCGGGAGGCAACAGCATTGCACTGAACGACATGGCGCAGGAAATAGTGATCCAGGACCAGAGCAGCAACAGCATCACGATGGCGCCGGCAGGCGTTACCATTAACAGCGCCAGCGATCTTACGCTGCAAGCCACGGGGCAGCTCAAACTGAATGGCATGGCCGTGAATGTTGCCGCCACCACAGCACTGGAAATGAGTGGCGCCACGCTTTCCATGTCGGCGGATACTACGCTCAGCGCCACGGGGAACGCATCTGCCACCCTCTCTTCTTCTGCCTCCACTATCATACAGGGAGGCGTGGTAATGATTAATTAAAACTTAAAAACAACTCATGGGACAACCAGCCGCAAGGATCACAGATATGCATGTATGCCCGCTCATCACACCGGCGCTGCCACCGATTCCGCATGTAGGCGGCCCGATAGTAGGACCCGGCATGCCCACCGTATTAATCGGCGGACTGCCCGCTTCTGTAGCAGGTGATCTGTGTACCTGCGTAGGGCCGCCGGATTCGGCTATCATGGGATCGTTCACGGTACTGATAGGCGGGCGGCCCGCGGTACGTATGGGTGATAGCACCGCCCACGGCGGCGTAATAGTATTAGGATGTCCAACGGTATTAATAGGAGGTTAACAATGGCAAAAGATATCAAATCATTTTTAGGGACAGGCTGGAGCTTCCCTCCTTCCTTCGACAAACCCAACGCATCCGTACTGATGGTATCTGATGTGGCAGATATTGAAGAAAGTATCCGCATTATTCTCAGCACCATTCCCGGCGAACGCACAATGCTGCCGGATTTCGGCTGCAACATCCGCAAGCTGGTGTTTGAAGTGGCAGACTCGCGTTTTTCAGGAGAACTGAATCATCTCATCTATCACGCCTTGCTGGAATACGAACCACGGATCAAACTGGTGGACTCGCAGATTGTTGACCAGACAATGGAAAGCGGCACCGTGTATGTGCAGATCAACTACACCGTGATCTCTACCAATACACGGCACAACCTCGTGTATCCGTTCTACTTCCTCGAAGGTACCAACATCAGTACGCGATGAGTAACTACTTTGAAAATATACAGGATGGCGTCAGCCAGTTGGAACGGCAACTGGATGCATTGCAACCTGCCTATGTAAAAGTAGACGACAGAAGCACCTTCGACCTGCTGGCGCAGCTGACGGCGCTCTCCAGCCAGTTTAACTATTATAATTTTAATCATCAGCCGGATGGCGACTGGCAGGAGTTCTTTCACGCGGATCTCGTGATCATGCTCATCATTTGCTCCAATCTCCAGTTCACGGCCTATGAAGAAAAATATCTCTTCCTGCGGGAAGCAATGGGCAAAGCAGGAAATGAAGCCAGTCTTTTTAAACATACCGCCGGCTTCTTCTCCCTGCTCTATGACATTGCCATTGAGCTGATGGATGTATTGCAGAAGTTATCCCTGTCAGATAAACAACAGGTGATCCGGCATTATGCAGACCAGGTGATCCAGTCCGTAGAAGAAGAAACCACGAAATTATACCGGTATGAACTACAGGTAAAACAATTGTTTCCCTATGAAACGGCTAGGCATCATACGCTCCGCAGCGCCGCTACCACAGCCAGGTTGCAGGCGCTGTTCCCCGGCATTTCAAACAATACTACCGAAGGGGAAGATACCTTCAGCGGATTTTTTTCGCTGAATGAAATTTATGACACCCTGCGTACTAAATTTTACCAGACTTCCAGCTCCTCATCTTACTATCTGAAGAATCAGCTCCACGAACGGAAACATACGCCGCATATGGGGCTGTTAATGACCTTTACGGAGCTTTACAAACACCTGCAGGACCAGATCAACGAAATGCCCAAAAGGCATCTCGATTATTACTACCGCACCATTCTGGGTATGGAACCGCTGCATGCCGTGCCGGATAAAGTACATATCCTGATCATGCCGGCGCCGCAGGTAGATAATCTTACCATCGATAAGGGAGAAATAGTGCTTGCTCCCACTATCGCCAGGAAGGAACCCCTGAAATACCAGCTGCGCGATACACTCAAAGTACATGCTACCACTATCACCGCTGTACATACCCTGTATGTAAGTAATTATCTGCAGATCGCGGCCCGGTCGCTGCAAACCAATAACATCTGCGAAGCAGCTATCTATCATGCTATTCACCCGGTAATACCGGCGCCGGCATTTGCGAAGCTCACTATCCCGCCTGTTACCTGGCCTTTGCTGGGGGAAGATCAGCACGACCTTTCGCAATCCGTACGCACAATGGAAAATACGTCGGTTGGTTTTATGATCGGATCTCCTGCTTTATACCTTACAGAAGGAAGCCGCTCCGTGCAGGTGCGGGTGCATTTCAACGCCGCCAGTTATGCGGGGCTGATAACATACCTGCAGAATTTCTCTGCCGTTACCGGCAGAAACCCCGCTGTTATCACCAGTGAACTAATGTCCGGCGCATTTCTTTTATACTACACCACTCCCACCGGATGGGCGCCCATTAAACATTACAACGTGCGTTGCAGCGCCGCGGAGCAGGCAGACAACGCCATCCTGATCAACTTCCTGCTGCGCGGCAGCGAAGCTCCTTCCGGTGTGTATAACCCGGAAGTGCATGGCGCCAATATTTCTTCAGCGTTGCCACTGGTGAAAGTATTGCTAAACAATAACAGCTTTCATCACTCCTACTCTTTCCTCCGTCACCTCGTACTGGAGCGGGTAACGGTAACGGCTAAGGTAACCGGCTTCCGGGCGGTAAAACTGGATAACAATATCGGGGAACTGAATGCCTATAGTTCTTTCAGGATCTTCGGTCCCATGCCGGCAGTAGGTTCGTTTCTTGATATCTGTAACACCAATGTTTTTAATAAGTATACAAAAGACTTCAGCATAAAACTGGAATGGCTGGAGCTGCCCAAAAATATAAATGGGTTCGATACCTACTTTGCCGCCTACCCGGGCAATATGACCAACAACGCTTATAAGGTAGGACTCAGCAGCATTAACAACGGCGTATTTTTGCCCGAACGCGGCAACCAGGAACAGTTCCGGCTTTTTGATACCTATCGTGACAAAGAAGGTGATGTGTATCTGGCAGATACCACACTGATCAAAGACCCCGACTTTAATAAGATCAGTTTCTCCAACGGAATGAAACTGGATAAAGAAGCAAAGCGCAGCGGTACAGCTTACAGGCAGGGCGCCGTCAGGCTGGAACTGTCGGCTCCTTCCGAAGCATTCGGGTACCAGTTGTATACACTCATCTTTCCTGAAATAATTTTATACAACGCCAAACACCCCTCGCGGAAAAAGCCAATGCCGGGCCTGCCTTATGTGCCGGTGGTAAAGTCCATTTCCATCAACTATACGCTGGAACATTCCGAATCATTGAAGCCCGGAAAAATATCTATACCAGGCGAAACCATGGAAGTACATCATGTGGGCGTATTCGGGAATGAAGAAATTTATCCCGGCAATGGCGCCAATGATTTCTCGCTGCTTCCTGTGTTCAATGAGGCCGGTCATTTGTATATTGGTTTTAACCAGCTGAAACCGGGAGAAGAGTTGTCGCTGTTATTCCAGCTGGAAGATAAATATTTCACTGACACCACTACCCGCCTTACCCCGTTGAACTGGAGTTACCTGGCGGATAACAAATGGCATCCTTTTGAAGGCATGTGTCTTTTATCAGACAATACCAATAATCTTTCGCGGAGTGGTATTGTAAAGATCAGGGTGCCCTGGGGCATCAATACCAATAACAGCATCATGTCGCCAGACGCCTGGTGGATCAGGATTTCAACGCCTTCCCACGAATGTATCACACCACGGGTCATTGGTATTTTCCCCAATGCAGTAACTGTAGAGCGCGTGTTTGAAGGCGTGGGCGGTTCGCTGGAAAAGGTATTGTCGCTTCCACCGCTGACCATAAAAAATACAAAGCGGGATATCCGCACAATCCAGGCCATCTGGCAACTGTTTCCTTCTTTCGGAGGCCGGAAAACAGAGCCGGAAAGTAAGTTCTATACGCGTGTCAGCGAAAGGCTGCGACACAAGCAACGGCCTGTTGCAGCACTGGATATTGCACAGGTATTACTGGAAGCTTTTCCGGAGATACTGATTGTAAAATGTATCACTGCGCCACCCGGCGCCAGGGATGAAGATGTAAGCATTGTGGTGGTTCCGCGGCAATCGGACAGCGGCCTGTTTATCAGTGCAGAACCAAAAGTAGACCTGGATACGCTGTGCCGTATCCAAAACTTTATGCAGCAGCATATCTCTCCTTTTGTTGCGTTATCGATCCGCAACCCGGTGTATGAAAGCGTGAAAGTTGTGTGCAGTATTATGTTCAGGGATCCGTCTGAAAACAACCAGAACAGCCACCTGCAACAGTTACACCTTGATATCCAGAAATATCTTTGCCCGTGGTTGTTTGATCCTTCCTCGCATTTGAAGATAGGCAGCACCCTGTATAAATCTGAACTATTAAATTATATCAACCGGCAGCCTTATGTAGAATATATCACCGGTTTTTCACTGGTGCATTTTTATTATACAAAAGATGAAGATACCGGTATGGTGACTGCCTACAGCACAGATACCGCCATAGGCGATCTTCAGCAGGTTACGCCTTCTTTGCCGCAGGCCGTGCTGATCCCGTCGAAGGAACACCTCATCACGGTATTGCGGTCGCCGGAATACAAAGAGCCGGAGCCATTGGGCATTGATGCGCTGAAGATCAGCAGCGAACTCATCATCGGTAACGACCATCCCGTTATAACGCCAACGGACCAACGACCGGATCATGCTACCGATGAAGAAATGCTCACGATCTCTATAATGCCGCCCTGATCAATATCTGGCAACTATTCATCTCTTAATATAAACTCCTGACATATGGACATGCAAAATAAAAAAGTATACGGGCGGGATGAGCTGAAACAGTATTTCAGAAATGGTGTGATGCCAACAGAAAATCATTTCGGCTACCTGATAGATTCTACCATCAACAAACAGGAAGATGGTTTTTCAAAAGATGAAGACAATGGCTTGCTGGTATCTACGCTCGGTGACTCCAAGCGGCTGGTATCCTTTTACCGCGCTACCGACGACCTGGAGCCTTTCTTCTGTATGGAAAAAGATGAACAGGACTACCCGGCCCTGCGCCTGAAACCCGGCACCGGTGAAGATGATCAGACCGGTCCCGGAAAGAGTTTCTTTTTTCATATGAACGGCAACCTGGGCATTGGAAAAAAAAGCGACCCCCGTTTTAAAATAGATGTCAACGGTTTTGCCGGTATGCAGGGACGCATGGGTACCTTCAAAACTGGCGCCGTTCCGGCCAATGGCAAATGGCATCCCATCCTGGAATCACTGGATAACTGCCAGGCATTTGAAGTAATGGCCAGAACCGGCAGGAAAGGCGCTGGCAGGGTAGCATTGCTTCATGCCACCGCGCTGGCCGCCTATGGCGGATCACATAACCGGATCAGCCAACGTTGCGCCCACTACGGCTTCTTCTGGAATAAGATCAGGCTGCGCTGGAAAGGCACCACGCACAACTATGCGCTGCAATTACGCTCCAACAGCAACTATGGAGATGGCGTGGAAATATTTTATAACATCACCCGGCTATGGAGCGATGAGCTGTTTATGCCGGATGAGTATTACTATTAATGTTGTCATATGCCCGATAGTCCCGTTCTGATCAACAGAGACAAAGCCATTGCGCCCGCAATGGATTATGATCTATTAATGAAGGAAGCGATTGCCCGCGTGCAGGAGCTATCCGGTACCGAATGGACCGATTACAACCTGCATGATCCCGGTGTAACCATCCTGCAACAGCTGTGCTATGCGATCACGGATCCCGCCTACCGTACCGCTTTCCCGATAGAAGAAATACTGGCAGATAAAAAGGGCGACATTGATCCTTTGCCGCACTCTTTTTTCCGGCGTGCAGAAATGCTTACCTCTGCACCTGTAACGGCAAACGATTATCGTAAAGTGGTGCTGGATGAAATAGACGATATAGAGAATGTATGGATTGAACCCGTGCAAACCGCCCACCCATCCGGTTGTACAAAAGGCGTATACCGGGTATTTATACAGGTGGAAGATGCGATTGCGAGGAACATGAAAGCCAATGCAGACCAGGTACAACAGCTCGCAGCGCAAACCGATCATCTCCTGCAATCGTACCGGAATATCGGGGAAGACTTTGAACCCGCAATAGTACTGCAACCACAGGAAATTTTCATCAAGGCAGAAATTTTTGTAGACAGCAGACATGAACCCCAGCAGATCCTCGCCCTGATGTGCAACGCTTTTGAAATGACTATCCATCCGCCGGTAAGATTTGTATCGGCCGCGGAAATGTATATCAATGGCCATACTGCGGAAGAAATGTATGCAGGTCCATTACTGAAAAAGGGATTCGTGGCCAACAGCGATCTGCATCCCCGCAAACAAACTGCCGATCCCGCCGACCTGATGAAAAGCGTATCAGAAGTACCCGGCGTAATGAAAGTAAAAGCCATTTACCTCGCAGATGAAAATGGTAACTTCCAGGCGAAACCTGTACAGATCAAAGAAGGCCACTACCCCTACCTGGAGATGGTGAGTGAAAAGCACGAGATAAAAATATCGAGCGATAAATTTGAATACAGTCTGCGCGATGCCGGCTTTCTCAATATGTACGAACAGGTGAAAACGGTGACCCGGAGGAAGTTTGCAGGCCATCAAAACTCCGAGGCTTCCAAACCGCTGAAAGGCACCTACCGTAACTTAGGCCAGTACTATTCGCTGCAACACTACTTCCCGGCTATTTATGGCATCGGGCATGAAGGGCTGGAAAAAGATTCACCCGCCCTCCGCCAGGCGCAGGCAAAACAGCTGAAAGCTTACCTCCTTTTCTTTGAACAACTGCTGGCCAACTATCTCGCACAGTTGAGTAACATGGGCAATTTGTTTTCGCCCTTCCTGCAACAGGTGCCCCCAACTACGTATGCCACACAGCCATTGTACAACGTACCACATGCCGCCACCTTATTAAAAGCGTTTACCGATCAGGCCATACCAGCCTCCTGGGATGATTTCAGGAAGGATAACGGAAACCCCTATATTAAAAACATGCAGGAAGCCGCAGAACCAGACAAAGTATACCAGCAGCGAAAGAACACAATCCTGGATCATTTGCTGGCCCGTTTCAACCTGGTGTTACTGAAATACCCGGTTTCTTTCTATGAACAAACGTATGCCCGCGACGCCCCTCCAACCCGGATCAGCGCGGAGCTGGAATGGAAAGCGGAGATCCTGCGCGACCTGCCGGCACTCAGCGCTAACCGCAACCGGTCGTTCAACTACCGGGAAGATATTTTTAATGAAGGCACCTTATCCGGTTATGAAAACATTTTGCATAAACTGCTGCATGTGCGCGTGGAAAAAAGAAAACGGCTTACCGCCGTATTTGACACCGGCAGCTGGAAAGTAGCGGTGAACCACCCTTCCGAACCACACCTCCATGTTCACCTGGTAAAGGAATATAAAGTAAAAGATGAACTGCTGAAAGTGAATATTGCTGAGAGCACCTCCGGTGAAATCATTACCGGTAAGAAATACGACTACGGCCGGCAATCCGTGTCCCTGCTGCGCTACGGACTGGACCCCGGCAATTACCGCATTATATATGATGAAGAAGAAGATGTTTACCTGGTGGTATACCGTCATGCTGCACACGCACTATGGCAGGTAGTAAGCCGGGAACAGACCCATGAAGAAGCTGCACAGGCGCAAAAAGAAATGATCCGGCACCTGAAGCAGATCAGTATAGCATCCGAAGGATGTTACCTGCTGGAACACCTGCTGCTGAAGCCTGCGTACACAGACAGCAGTTTTGGATTCCGTATTTACAGCAGGGCTAATAAACTGTTGCTGCAACATGCACAATGGCTCACTCTCGATGAGCGGGAAGCGCAGCTGGAAAACATGGCGCCGCTGGCAGCGGCCCTTAATGAAAAGGATGCCTATGGCAGCTGGCAACAACTACAGCAGTATTACAAGATCTACTTCTATCCGGCGGATACGCCGGAACTGTTAACAGCAGCGCATTTCACGTCGCCTGACTATAAAGCAGCCGCTGAGAAAACGATGCTGGATCTGCTGTTGCTGATCAGGCAGATGAAAACCGGGCAGCACCGGCAGGTGCGTGTGGCGCTCTATGTAAAACAGGGTGCATCGCAAATGTTGCAGGAAGACTTTTTCAAATTCGGCATGAGCATTATTTTTCCTTCATGGCCGGCGCGTTTCCAGTATAAAGAGTTCAGGAATTTCACCGAAGGACTTTTCCGGGAACATACCCCTGTACAGTTTCGCATGAACTTTAGCTGGCTGGGGATCACTGCCATGCAGGATTTTGAATCACGTTATTTCGGCTGGCTCAAAGCAATGCGTGGGGAGGGCGACCGGCCTTCCGCTGCTACTGCATTACTTGAGCTTATGATAAAAGATCCGGCATTTTCTCAACATGTAGTTACCGTATAATGGAAGCACACATCATCCGGCGATACAGCTTTGACATCACCTACGATTCGAGGCCCAGGGCTTTTGCCTTGCAGGACAAAGTAAGTATGCTTTTCCGGCAAAGCATCAGCAACCGCACGGATGAACTGCTGCAACAACTGATCCCCGCTGATATGATGGCCTCTATCGATGGCCTGGTGCTGGACATTGGCACCATTCCGTTCAAAGACCTGGAGACTGAGCTGCCGGTGAAAATACTGGCGGCTTTGCAACAGGCGCTTACCGACCTGCTGTATCATCAGCAGGCAGGCACGCAGCATAGCGTTAGCGGGGATATTACTATCCGGAAAGGCGAAGACCGGCAGCTGGAGCTGATGACCTTTTTCCTGTTGCAGGGTGTAATGCCCTGGTGGGCTACTGCCGCTGAACGCGCACAACCGGGAGATATCGTTTTGCAGTTATCAAAAACGTCTCCCGGTAAACTGGCTGATTTTATCCGCAGCATTGGCCGGAGTCAAAGTGTACGGGAGCGGATCGTGTGGCAATTTTCCGTTGCCGTATTACAGGCTATCGTGGAAGTGCTGGAGCCGGCGGAAGCGTTGTTTATTATTGCCGGTAGCCGGGAAATAGTGTTGTTGCAACAACAGCAGCAACTACTGCATACGGAAGCCAGCGAACTGGAAAAAGCCGTGTGGTTGTTTATGCTCACCTATCTCATTATGGAGCGGGGCAGCAATTTTAACCGCAAAGAGTTTGTACGCAGCAACCTGCTGAAGCTGGCCGGGCATTTCAATCTTTCTTATGAAACCATCCTGGAACTGTTTTACGAAGCATTGTGGCGATACAAATCTTCCATCCCGGAAACGGGGCTGGGCAGCTATATCAGGGATCTTTATAACGAACTAACAGTTACCCCCCAACGAAAACTGGTTTCCGGCAGCGATCCTTCTTACAAAAAATTAATGGCAGATACCGGGGAACAAATCAATGTACTCCGCTACTACCTGTTGTATGGCGCTATTCCGTGGTGGGCGCCGGGTGTTACCCCCGCGTCTCTCCAGCTGATGTTTAACAATACCGGTTACCGTGCCGCCACCTCCCTGAAACAGATGTTGCAGCTGGTATTGCAACACCAAACGGCCGCACACCGGTGGAATGGGCTGATGCAAACCAATGCAGTAGCAGTTGAGCAAACAGGGTATTTAAGGGAGATAAAAAACTGGGCAAACGACGCCATTGCCACGGCGCCCTTTGCCGGAGACACAGGTATAAAACGGTTACTACTCCGCGACGTGATCCTGCACCTGCTTACCTATGGCAGCATTTCCTGGTGGGGAAAAACGTATGCGCACTACTCTCTTAACAGCTTACTGGAGCAACTGGCCGATCAGCATCCGGACCAAACGCTGACCATCCTCGAATACGCCGCCACCTTACCTGGAGCGATGTACCGGCTTGTTACCGGCGTAAAGCCCGCGGTATTTTTCCGGCTGCTGAAAAGCAGCGGGATGAGCAGCGCCGCAGAAGAAATATACGACAACGTATATACGCTGTTAATGGCCGTGCAACAATTCGTTACGGTGAGTACCCTGCCGCCGGAGCAGTTTATCCTGCAAGCTATCTGGCAATCGCTTACAGCGACGCGCTACCGGCGGATCAGTAAGGAGGTATTGCTGCAACACCTGCTCCTTCCTACCTGGTCGGAGACTCCTGTGGCTGCGCCGCATATGATCCGTTTCCTGTTGCAACAGCTGCTGCCTGTTATTAATCATCTTTCCGGCAATACCGTGCTGGCCAATGATCTGCAGGCATGGACCATACCCGCGCATTCCGTTTCCACGCAGGAAACAGAACGCTTACCGCCACAGATAACAGTCTCCCCCGACGCGGTAACCAGCTGGCTGCAACAATTCCTGACCACGGGACAATTGCCTCCGGCAGCAGGTAACTCTTCAGTGGCTTATGCGGCAAGATTACTGCAATGGCTATACGAATATCATGAGGAATACATGAAAATGTTACAGGACAACATTACCTTATCGCCTTTCTTGTTCCGGCAGCTGGAGGAACTCTTCCTGCAACTGGAACCACATATCGAGCCGGTACAGGCATTGCTGCAACCCTGGCTGGAGAAAACCATTGCGGCAGGTAGCGCCTCGTTTACCGCAGGCAGCAATAGCAGGATCTACCAGCCCGCAGTAGCGTTCCGGTCGTTGCTGCAACGTATGCAGCGCTACACCGCTATTACCACGGAGCATCAGCAACAAACAGTGCTGGACGAAGCGCGGCAGTTACTAACGGTGTACCTTACACGCCACCGGTTGCCCGACAAATTGGGTTCCCTGTCAGTATCGGCGACCAATGAAATCATCAAAGCAACCGTGATCCTGTTGTTTAACGCCGCCCCGGCCATCCTTCAACAGCTATTTACCAGCTACCGGCAGCAATTGGCGGCCAGGCTGCAGATATATGGGTTATTCTCCTTCTATGCCGGGGTACCTGACAGTCATATCCGGCAAAGCCTGGATGTATTCGCCGTACAGGATAGTTTGCTCCTGTTGCAGGAAACAGCCGGTAATAGTCACCAGGGCAGCATCACCGACCTGCGGAAAGCCGTCCGTTTTTATAAACAGCGCAGCCGGCAGGAACGGAAATTATTCTATAGTAAAATACTACAGCATCCCGCGCTGATAGAACAAATGGCGCAGCATCTCGACGAAGAAGCTTTTCTCGATATCATGCAGGATGTGCCGCTCGGTTGGAGTGCTAACGTTACGGATGCGCTGCATGAATTGCAACGGCTGCTGGAAACACTGCTTCCCGGCAGCCAGGAAAAAATGCAGCTGCAACAGGTATTCCGGCGGTTTCACCTGCTATTGCTGGGTGCGCATATACATGTATACGATGCGCGCAGCTATGCTACCCGTTTCCTCGATTTTGTGAACGTGGCGGCGCCCGGCATTGCGGAGGCATTAATCAGCCAATTGGTAAAAACTGCGCAACAGCCGGCGGCACTATCGTATACGCATATACGGCATGTGGTACCGGTATTGCAGCAGGAAGCACAGCTAAATATTACTGCCAACCGCCACCGGGCCTTGCTACGGGAAAGCCTCTACGAAAAAGACCAGCTGCAAACCATGAGGGCCGTTACCACTGCAGCCGCCGGGCAGCCGGAAATACCGGAAGCACCGCCACGGGAACCAGAGAGCTGGGCTAAAGTAAAGAAGCCACCACTGGATACCATTTACACCGGCAACGCCGGTCTGATTATACTCCATCCGTTTATTCCTTATGGCTTTAAACGGATTGGCCTCGTGAACGACGAGGGGTTTGTAAACAGGGATGCGCAACATCGTGCGGTACACCTGCTTCAGTATATGGTAAACGGAAAGGAAATACATGCAGAGCATGAGTTGGCACTCAATAAAATAATGTGCGCCCTCCCACTGGAAGAACCGGTACCGGCAGAGATACTACTGACAAACGAAGAAAAACAGCTCTGCGAAGAACTGCTGAAAGTAGTGATCCAGCGCTGGGAGAAAATGAACAACTCTTCTGTGGAAGGCTTCCAGGCGGCCTTCCTGCAGCGCGACGGCGCGCTCTGGGAAAAAGATGATGACTGGTGGCTACGCGTGGAAGAACGAGGCTACGACATGATACTTCAAACCTTACCCTGGGGCATTGGCATGATCAAAACCCCGTGGATGGAAAAAACAATATATACAGAATGGGCATACAGTTAATAGCAGCCAATGCGGCTGCATTGGAAAAAGAACTGGAGTGGTTCCGGTTACTGGCTGAAGCACGGATGCAGCAATACTTCCAGCAATCAGTGGTGGAATACCCACCCATGCCGGACCTCTCAGACGATCCATCTGTGTACGCACAGATCATAAAACACTACGGCATGTCGCATGCCGAACGGACCATATTGCTGCTCGCACTCATCCCGCATATACAACCACAGCTGCTGGACATTTTCTTTGTTAAGAACGCTACATACGACAGGGGCTTTACAGAATTTGGCGGTATTAAAGGACTGATGCATGGCGGCTTTTTGCCAACCGGGGAAACAGCCGCTTTTCTGCTGGCTACCGGCGACCTGCAACAACGGTTTAACCTGATCCGCTATTTCAGTCCTGACCATTTCTTTGCCAAACACCAGATCCTCAGACTTACTCCTGCCGGCGAAGAGCCGCTGCTAAGCGGCACCCTGAGCCTCTCGGCCGAATATCTCAGCCTGTTTACACAAGGGCTTTCGCATCGCCCCGATTACAATACACAGTTTCCAGCCAAACGTATTGAAACGGGTATGGAGTGGCGCGACCTGGTGCTGGAGCCGCATGCGATGGAAGAAGTGGAAGATATCCGTACCTGGATAGAGCATGGTACTACCCTGTTGCACGACTGGGGCATGCACAACAAAATAAAACCTGGCTTCCGCAGTCTTTTTTATGGTCCGCCGGGAACGGGAAAGTCGCTCACTGCCTGCCTGCTGGGCAAAACGTTCAACATGGATGTGTACCGGATCGACTTGTCAATGGTGGTATCAAAATTTATTGGTGAAACGGAAAAGAACCTTGCGCAGGTATTTGACAGGGCTATCAACCAGCAGTGGATTTTGTTTTTTGATGAAGCAGATGCGTTGTTTGGAAAACGCACGCAAACCTCTTCTTCCAACGACCGGTATGCTAACCAGGAAGTGGCATACCTGCTACAGCGCGTAGAAGATTTTCCCGGCGTGGTGATACTAGCTACTAACCTGAAAGCCAATATTGATGAAGCTTTCGCCCGTCGTTTTCAATCGATGATCTATTTCTCTATGCCTGGCCCGGAGCAACGGTTACGCATATGGGAACAATCGTTTCCCGCACATATAGCGCTGGAAGATAAGGTGAACCTGGAAGACACTGCGCGTAAATATGAAATGACCGGTGGCACCATTATCAACGTAGTGCGTTACAGTTGTCTGATGGCACTGAAACGGGGAGATAAAACCATCCGGCAAAAGGATGTGCTGGCGGGCATCCGCAAGGAGTTTGGGAAAGATGGAAAGATTGTGTAAGCCTTACTGCTACTTCAGCCAGGACATATCGCTTCCTTCAAAATCACTGACCGCCAATGAAGGGACTTTAATAGACAGATCGTCTGCCGATATTTTATTTTCCATTGCCTCACTGAAGTACTTTTTATTTCCCATGGGGATATTGCGGGGGATTCCTCTTGTCCTGCTGTTGGTTCTTAATGTTTCTCTCATTCCCTCCGGACCTGTAGAGCCCATTGTTTCTAATCCCCGGGGGCTATACAAAGGGTTATCACCTGAAGCGTCAGGATACTCTTTAAGCCTGTCGCCATCTGCATATAACTCGTTCAATTTCTTCTCTGCATTGGCGCTGATAAGACTTATATTCTCCGCACCTGGTAATGAAGCGATCAGGTCGTTGGTGGCTTTTTTTGCTTCCGACCTGTTATGGGAGAGCATGCCGGTTTTATAGATCTTCTTTTTTACTTCTTCAAACAAATCAGGATGTTCCACTTCAGCCGAACCGCCGGATGCACCACCTTCCTCCGTATTCTTTCGGAAACCAAGATCGCTGTCTGAATAAATGCCGCCATACTTACTGAGAATACTGTAACGCGCCAGGTCGGATGCAGTGCCAAAATTGGTCCATGTATCATTTGGATCAGCAGGTGCTCTTTTAATATAGCCGGCCTCCTTCTGATAATGTTCTGTAAAGATGCTGTTGTCGGCAGAAATATCTTTAATAATGATTCCATGCTCGCCAGCCCAGACAGACATATCTCCAAAACCATTTTGTATATGATTAGTCCGGTCGCGCCAGCGGCTATCAGACCACAACCAGATCTGCGCAGCAGGATTTCTTTCCTTCCAGGCAAGTACATTCGTTTTCCCGCTTCCGGGCATGGAGCCTCCTATCCAGATGAAATGAATGATCTTTGGCAGGCCCCCATCTTCCTTACCCTTAAATTCACTGATGTAGTGTTCAATAGCTTGCGCCTCTTTACCTTTCTCCAGCGGATATACTTTGGGCTCCCGCATCAGTACCTGTATTAAACCATAGTTTGGTTCAAACAGTGCAGGATTCAATGCAATGATATCACTGATGGTGGGTTCCTCCTCTGTACCTTGATAAATAAACTTTCGCTGGACCGGCGCATATTGAGAGATACCATTCCTGCCTGCTATGTGATCCGCATTGCTGCGAAAGGTACGTTCCTGGGGGCTATTTCGGGTATACATGGGGATACTGTTTTCGTTAATCCGTATAATGAAATTAACGAAAAAGCGCCGGCTTTCAACATGCTAAGAGAATTAGTTTAACCCGCAGGATTATACAGATACGAGGTCTTCAACACCGACCTGTTTTCTTAAATTCATCAATGCGTACCGTACCCTTCCCAGTGCTGTATTAATGCTGATGCCAATGGTTTGCGCCATTTCCTTATAACTCAGATCGGCGTAATACCGCAGGATCAGGGCTTCGCGCTGCAGTCCGGGCAAACGGTCGAGCATCCTGTTTATTTCTTCGGTCACCTCCGCCCGGATCATGCGGTACTCCTGGCTGTGTTCCGTAACCTCCATGTAATCGCCCAGGTCATCGTTGTAGGTGACTATGGTGCTTTGCCGTTGATTAGCTTTCCTGAAATGACTGATACAGGCGTTATGGGCAATCCTTACCGCCCACGCCAGGAACCGGCTGTTATCAACATAGTGTCCCGATTGCAATGCGTTCACTATCTTTATAAATACTTCCTGGAAAATATCTTCTGCCAGGCTTCTGTCTCTCACAAGTAAAACAATAGTAGTAAAGATCCTGTTCTTATGGCGGTATACCAATGCGGTAAAGGCTGGGTTGTTTCCTGCAATATACAGGCGGATCAACTCCTGATCCGTAAGGTCACTATATGGGTTCATACACGGTTTCATAAATTTTGGTCAATGAATGTTTTCAGATGGGGGCCACCCTGAACAGGGCAGCCCTTTTATATACTGGTGGTTGTATTAGCCAACCTAGTCCTTGAGATTTAAATATTTTTTTACCTGGCTGTAGTCGTTCCAGTCGATACCTGCCGCAGATCTTGCAGACACACCACCGGGAATAATTACATACCTGTATTGATAACGTTTATCCGTAGTAGTGGTACTGATAGGTGCATTCGCAAGCAGGTCGATGGCGCCGACAGAGGCTACAAACCTTACCAGGTAACCATATTCATCTACATACGGCAACGCTTGTACGAAAGAATTGGCAGCAGTACCGAGATTGATATATACGTTAATAGACGCGTTGGCCAGTAAGGGAGCCGTTAACTTCGGAGCATCCAGGCTGGCGCCATATATGATGGTGTTAATAGTGCCATTCTGATTAAAGATGGTATCTGCAGGTGCAAACGCCACATCCTTCCAGGTGGAATAAATAACATTCGCGGTACCGGGTGCGCCTGAATCGCCTTTAGGACCGGTAGCTCCGGGAATACCACCTGGACCAACAGGACCGGCAGGACCAGCAGGTCCCTGATCTCCATCTTTGGAGCAGGCAGCAAAAAATAATACAACCGCAGTGATCAATGCATAGGGCATAAAGCGTGTAACCTGTTTCATAATGACAATTGTTTGTTTGTTTTTATTGATTAAATGAAAAGATGAAAAATTGATAGCCGCTACCATACGTTACGGGGACAGGTATCTCCATACTTGTTACCCAGCAGGAAACCGATCATGATTTCATGAGTGCCCCTGCTCACTGTATTCAGGGAAGACGCCGTATAGTCATAAGAGTAGCCGATGTTAAACTGTGAGCTGATGTTTACCCCAAACATAGCCGCCACTCCGTCGTTTATACGGTAGGAAGCGCCCAGCCAGAGGCGGTCGCGGTACATGAACCTGGCGTTGACATCTACACTGAACGGCATGGCAGTAATCATTTTCAGCATCACCGACGGCATCACATTCAGATCGTCGTTTATCCATAACCGGTAGCCGGTAGTAAAGAATAAATGTGGCACCAGTTTGCCGCTGTAAACAGAGTCGCCTACTACTTTGCCATTATCAAACCCGATTTGCTGCGGGATAATATTCTGGACGGATAAGCCGGCGAAATAATCTGCCGAGTACAGCCACAGTCCTGCATTTACTTCCGGCTTCCATTTGTTCAGTATACCGGAACTGGTGCCAAGTACTGGATCGGAAGGATCAAAGAATTCCACCCTGCTGGCATCCAGACTCACCTGTTGCATGCCGATCCCAATACCTGCGCTGACGCTGGTTCTGGGAGAAAGATTGATGTGATGCGCATAGGCGCCGCTAATGGAAAATCGGTTAAGCGGACCGGTTTTGTCGTTCAGCACAGTGAGTCCCACACCCGGATGCGGAGGCGGCGTGGCATAGTCCTGCCAGTAGGCTTTTCCGCGGGGATTACTCCCTTCCGGATCAAAGCCCGTGGGCGACGCGGTACTGTAATCCGATTTACGCAAAGGCCCCTGCAGGGTCATATACGTGGTTACCGGTGCACCTTTCATCCCTACCCACTGATGCCGGTGACTGAAGCGCAGGTCCCAGTAGTTTTCAATACCCGCCAATGCCGGGTTGATGATGAAAGGATTCATGATATACTGCGTGTAATGTGGCTGTTGCTGTGCATGGGTAACATGCACGAGCAAAACAAGCAAACCTGTGAGCACAATGTTTTTCATGGATCAGTGATTTTGGGTTAAACAGCCGGGCTGTTACTTTTTAATGATGGTAAATGCCGTTCTCCTGTTCTTCTGCCTTCCTTCCGGATTATCACTACCATCTTCCAGGGTATTGGGCGCTACCGGCTGCGTATCGCCATAGCCTATATAAGTAAGCCTGGAGCGGTCAATACCTTTGCTTACGAGATATTCCACGCAGGTTTTTGCACGGGTTTCCGACAGGCGCTGGTTAAAGGCGGGCTTACCTTTGCTATCCGTGTGCGCACTCAGCTCTATGTGCATATCCGGGTTGGCGGTGAGCAGTTCCGCGAGTTTATCCAGTGAAGGGAATGAACCTTCCTGTAACGTTGCCTTGTTGAAATCGTAATACACGTTTTCCAGCACTACCGGGGCTTCCGGCGTAACGAGCTTCGTCAGGCACAATACCGGCACCGTCATATCGGCGGTATCTTCGTTTAACGGAACGGTTATCTGCTGCGCATTTGTCGTATATCCATCTGCGTTAGCTACGGCTTTTAACGGTAAAAAATCTTCCACGGTAAAAGCATAGCTACCATCGGCGGCGGTGGTGTGCGTGTATACCACTTTATTGCTGATGGTATCTATTACGTTAATGGCTGCGCCTGCCAGCGGCGTATTATTATCGCAGGATACCACGATACCGCTTAATTGTTTCGGCGGACGGTTTTTATGTACAAAGAACAGCTCCAGGCAGCATTCTGCGGCGCGGTCGGTACCCAGCAATACTTCATCCAGCAGGTTTTTATTATTGCTTCTGCTGGTAAAATAAATATCATCTTTCACAGAGTTCACCGGGTAACCCATGTTTACCGGCGCTTTCCACGTACCTACATTTCCTTTGCTGGAGAAGAAGTCGTACCCTCCCATGCCCACGCGTTTGTCCGCAGAGAAGATCAGCGTTTTGGTAGCGGCATGATAAAATGGCGCCTGTTCATTGCCGGCGGTGTTGATTACTTCTCCCAGGTTAGCTGTTTGCAAGGGTTTACCCGATTCATCAATGGTGGCATACCATAAGTCGAAACCACCGTAACCATCGGCCCTGTCGCTGGCGTACAACAATGTTTTACCATCTTCCAGTAAATACGGTTGCTGGGTATTATTACCTGCCGAATTCACCAGTGCATCCATCACTACCGGATCGCTCCAGTTATCGCCGTTTTTACGCGACACATATATGGCCGACACTTTCTTACCATGATCAATATGCCAGCGGGTAAGGAATAGCAACTCTCCGTTGGGCGACAAACACGCAGCGCCCTGGTGTAGTCCTTCCGGTTGATCCAGCTTTAACAGGCGGATGCCGGATACCTGCCCGGCTTCATAGCTGGCGGTATATAAGCGGTTGATATAGGTATGATTTTTTTGAAAAGAACTATCCGGCCTGGTAGAGGTAAAGATGAGGGTGCTGCCGTTGCTCCACAAAGGCGCATAGCTGGCGCCAGTGGTATTTAACGCAGGAGGCGCCTTCTTTACGCTGTACTCCGACAGATCTTTTTTATTCAGCTGCGCCGTAATAAATTCCAGGTTCTGCAATTCGCGTTTAGCCGCTTCCGTGAATTTATCATTAGCGGTATAGCCGTCGAGGAAATTTTTAAATGCCTGCGTGGCCTCTTCATACTTAGCCAATGCGCGCAGGGATACCGCATAGTAATAAGACGCCAGTGGGAAACTGGTTTTATCCAGTTCCATCACGGATTCATAATAAGGCGCCGCCTTACCATAGTTATGAAGATTGCGGTAACTCTCTGCCAGCTTATATACTGCCTGTTGTTCACTGCTCACCTTTACTGTTTTATTCTTTACCACAGACACGGCGGCATACGGTTTGTAGGTATCCGGCTTCACCGTTTTGGTGCGGGAGCCCAGGTACTTTTCATAATAGGTAGCCGCTGAATTGTAGTCTTCTTTACTGTAGTACTGATCTGCCGCCTTGAGGTAGTTATAGGTAAACTGTGCGAACGACATCATACCGGATAACAGCAATGCGGAAGTAAATAATATTTTTTTCATGAGATCCTGTTGCTTTTAAAAGTTGATTACAATCGTGGACAAACAAATTCTACATCCGGTGTTCTTACCGATCTGCGACCAATGAACGTAAGGGATATTTCAAAGCTGTTGGAGCCATGCGCCATTTTGCTGAGATCGGAGGTATTGATATCATAGCTGGCGCCAAGCATCATGTTCTTATAGATGAATCCCGCGTGTGTAGTCACGGCATCTTTATACCGGTAGTTCACGCCCAGCAGGAAATCCGTTCCCGCGGCGGCATTCAACTGCCCATAGGCGCCAATCATTTTTTCCTGTGCAGGTCCCTGCTGCATGAACAGGAAGTTGGGCGTAATGCTGAGTATTTCCGACAATGTTAACTTCACGCCGCCGTGTACATTAAAGCGCATCGGGAAACGGGCATCTCCTTTGGCGCTGAACTGGTCCTGTGGTTTTGTGAGATGCATAACCGATACGCCGCCATAGATGTTAAAGTTCTTCCCGGGGGTAGCGTCATAATACAAAGCGCCTGCGCCGGCATCAAAGGAAGCTGCCGAGTTGCGGGTAAGTACATCCGATACCGGGTTGCCGGGATTGTATCCCGTAACAGGATTCCACTGCTCGCCATAGGTGAGTTTGGAAGGATCAAACCTGCGCTGGATAAAGCCGAGCTGCAAGCCAAAGTTTAACTGGTGATAATGGGAAGCGTCCAGTTTTACACCGGTGTAGGCCGCGCTTACATAGGCGGTGGTATAATTGTAGCCGCCATCGCCGGCAGTTTGGTTTAATACGCTGGCGCCTATATTAATATTTTTTGCAGTAGGTATTTCCCCGCTTACGCCATATGTTTTAAACGGGCTGATATTTCCCCACTGGGTACGGTAAATTGCCGCCACGCGGTAGTCGCCGTCAAATACGCCGGTAAGCGCAGGGTTTAACCACGACGGATATACGTAGTACTGGGAAAAATGGGGATCGGTTTGCGCCATTAACCGGGTACCGGAGCATACAGTGGCTGCAAAGATGAATAAGGTTGCAATGATCGTTCTCATTTACAATACAATTTTATGTGAATGATTTACTTTACCTGATAATAGTTACATAGCCCGTGATAGGCGCCATACCTGCCCTGAGCTTAATTACATAATAGTAAGTGGCCAGTGGCAGCTGGTTGCCCTTAAACCGGCCGTCCCACGGTACACTATAACCGGTGGAGCGGTATATCCTTTGTCCATAGCGGTTAAATACTTCCACGGTGCTTTCTGCATAATCAGACAGGTTGCTGATGATCCAGGTATCATTTACACCATCTCCGTTTGGAGAGAAAGCATTTGGCGGCGCAACGGGCTTCAGCACTTTCACCGTCATGGCGTCACGTGCCATACAACCGTACTTGCCGATGGCAGTAAGTGTGTAAGTGGCATCGTGCATAGCGGGAATTACCGGCGACAACACCGTAGGATCGGGGAAGTCGGCTGCAGGGTCCCAGGCAAAAGTGAGGTTCACCGAATCGTTGGCCACAGGCCTGAAGCTCACAACAGTACCCTGTGGCACAACAAAGGATGGTCCGGCATCTATCACCGGCTGGAGGTATACGATCACCTTACTGCTATAGGCAGAAGATCCGCAACCCGACTGATTTGCTACCTGCAACTGCACACTGTATTCACCAGGTGCCGTATATTTTTTTACCGGATGCTGTTCAGTAGAAGTGGTGCCATCACCAAAGCTCCACTCCCATTTATTAATGGTTCCGGTAGGATCTGTACTCTGATCGGCAAATACATTATCGGCGCCCTGGCAAAGGGTATCCGGCGTTACTTTAAAGGACGCCACCGGCTGACCAAAGAAGGCACTTAATGTTTTAGCCGATGAATCTTTACAACCATAAGCAGTAGTAGCCACCAGTTTCACATCAAACGGTCCAAAGGCCTTGTATTGCCAGACAGGATCTTTTGCTGTGGAGCCTGTACCACCATCGCCGAAACTCCACTGATATGAAAGGCCCGACTTATCTTTTGCTGTAGTGAGATTGGTAAACGCAGCGGTTCCATCCGGCATACATACTTTGGCCGGCAACGTGAAATCTGCTTTAGGCAGCTCATGCACGGCCACTATGGCTTTGGCGGTATCGCTGATGCAATTATGATCACTCACTGCCACCAGCTTCACGAGGTAGACGCTGTCCTTCAGGTAAGTGATGGTAAACGGATTGTTATTGGTGTTGTTTCTCAATGTACCATTGGCCAGGTCCCATTTCCAGTTGGTAATGTTTCCGGCGGAGATGGTAGACTGGTCAGTGAAAACGGCACTCTGCCTCAGGCACAAACCTGCCGTAGCAGTGAATGCAGCTGTAGGTTTAGGATATACTACCAGCGTAGTGGAAATAGAATCGGTACAGCCGCTGTCGGTGGTAAACACGTACCAGATGGTATGCGTACCGGCACCTGCGGTGGCAGGTGTGAAGTTACCTGTGGAGTCCGTAGCCGGGCCACGATAGTAGCCTTTACCGGCCACGCCATTTTGTATAGTGGCTTTGCCTACTGCTATTGTACCGGGCGTGTTTACGCAAACGCCGGTCAGGGCAGCATAGGCCAGTTGTGGTTTCAGTTTAAAAGTAGCCGTTACCGTAGTATCTTTCGTACAGCCCTTATCGGTAGTTACACTATACTTAATGGAGTAAGTGCCAAACTTCGTATAGGCGTGCGTGGGATCTTTCGCTACAGAGGTATTCGGATTCGCAGTTGTTGCGTAGGCATCCCCGAAGTTCCAGGCATGTGTACTGATGGTTTGCGCATCAGGCACTACTGCGCCGCTGGTAAACTGTACCAGGCCGCCTACCGGGAGGCAATCGCCGGGATAAGCGAAGAGCGGATTGGGTTTGGCATATACCGTAACCGTTTTTGAAACGGTGTCGCTCACACAGAGGTTGCTTACTTTCACCACGTGTTTTATAGTGTAGGTGTTATGGTCTTTGTAGGTAATCGTTTGTACGGCGCCGGTAGTGGCATTCAGTGCAGAATCATTACCAAAGTTCCAGTACCACGACTTTAAAGGCGCTGTACCTCCATAGGTAGCGTTATCAGTAATCTTCAACACCCCTCCTTCGCATAATGCCGCGGCGTTTGTAGTAAATGACGCTACCGGCTTAGCCACTGCAGCCACCTGGAAGGAAGTATCTCCCACACAGCCATCTCTTGAAATTACCGTTAACTTTACGGCAGCATTACCTACAGGAAATACTTTTCCTACCTGTATGCCACTGTCTTTTACCGCTCCCGGGAACTCCCACTGCCAGCGATCTATCAGCGGATCCTTCAGGCTTGTATCTCCCTTAAAATAAACAGTATCCAGTGTACACCCGGTATAGGTGTAGGTCATTACCGCACGCGGCTTTCCTTTCACGGGTACCGTGAATCCCACCTTCTCTGTGTTGTTACAGTTTTCAATGCTCGGATGTGTGGACATCACCGGCACATCGTACTCTCCTATAGCGCTGAACTGGTAAGTACCGGGTAAAGAGTATTTATAATAAGTGATCCCGTTGATCAGTACCGTACCGGTGCTTACCGGCGCGTTGACTGTTACATCTGCATTTGGCGTAATGGCGGTGCCGAGTGTGCTGAGCCGCCATACCATTTTTGTAGGCTTATACGCCATTAAAATGGATAATTGCACGGGCGTATTGGTACAGGTAAAATCATTCGACGTTTTAGAGGTATCATAACTGTTGTGAATAGAGCCTACGGCATTGAGGTTATTGATCAGTGTGCCTGCGTTATAACCATAACTTTCCACGCTGCCCAGGCCATAGGTAACCGCGGTGAAAGCCGAGTCGCTGCTCACAATACATTGTGCAGGTGCAGCCGGCCATCTTTTAACCACCACCGTATAACCGTTGAGGTTAGGATGCGGGTACGAGAAGTCGAACAACGGGCTGCCGTCAATCCTGAGCGAGGTAACGCCGGCTGTGGGAATGATCATGGTGAGATAGTTGGTTTCTATAAACTCACGGTCGTTCCGGTAAAAACCAATCCGTTTAATGGCCTGTTCAATAGGACTCAGGTACACCATTTCTGGATCACCTAATCCGCCATTGTTGCCACAGGCACCGGACGATGACATAAACTGCGCCACCAGTACCGGTTTATCGGATTCTATATAATCGGCGGTATTGCTAACAAACTCGTAGTAGGAATTGGCGATCAGACCGGTAAGGATAACACCATTTCTTTTTACAATGGTAGCAGGATCTTTCACGACTACTTTATAAATATTATACTGGAGAGTAGACGGCATATCATCTTCAGACGTGGGCGCGGTGAGATAACGTTTACCCCATGCCTGGAACGGGAAAATCTGCTGGATATTATTATCGCCACTGCTGCCGGTGTTATTGCAGGTGATGGCCGTACGGCTGCTGCCGGAATATACAGCCACGGGATAACACTGTCCCATTGGGTTACCGATCGATTTAATGGTAGTACCGGTCAGCTGCCGGCCTGCACCACCACCCAGCGAGGCGCCTACCAGCTGGTAAATATCCCCCCGGTTTAGTGTAACCGTAAACGGTACGCCGGCAGGCCGGCCGTTGCGGGTTAATACTGAAGGCGTGATTTCCACTACGGTATTATTCTGATTTGCTATTACGAACATCCAGGAGAAACAGTCATCTGCGTAGTTCTGCATACTGTTTACAGAGATGTAGGAATAGCCCCACGTTTCTTCCGGCATCAGCATCGTAGCACCCGAAGAAGCGCTACCATAAATATGCGCATAGGCAACAATGGGCACGTTACTTTGTATGTGAATAGACTTGCCCGTAAAAACACCTTCACCGCCGGTACCGCCAAAAGATGGCGGCAGGGAATACAGTCGTGCATCTATAGCGCCCGATTTGGGGATCAGGTCAGAAGCAATAACGGTATTGGCCGGGATGCTATACGTGCGCGTCCAGGTGGTGCCGGTAATGCTCACTGTAACTGTGGCAGGTTGCTCTGCACTCAGGTACAGGATCATTTCCTGGCTATTGCTTTGCCCCATTTCCATGAACTGGTGGTGTCCGTAGCCCACCCAGAAATCTTTCCCTTTATTGGAAAGATTCTGGGCGTATGCAACATTGGCTACGAACTGAAACAGGGTCAGGGATACGGCAAGGCAAAGTCGCTTTATATATATTAGTTTGGTTGACATCTTCTTCAATTTTTCATATTGAAATGATTATTGTTTGATGATCATTTTCGACGTCGTTGTACCATCTGCAAAAATGGTATTCAGCATATAAGCTCCTCTCTGGATATCCTGTACATCCAGCTGGTTGTTTTTACCGGTAACGGCTACACGCTTGATGGTTTTGCCATCCATCGCGTAGAGTACCAGCTGTTGAATGGATTTACGCGATTGTATAGTGAGGGAAGAAATAACCGGGTTCGGATACACCTTCACAGATCGCTGCAACATTAAAAGGCTGTCGATGTCCTGGCGCAAGGGCCGGATAGTTGCATTGGCACAAGGCCAATGCAACATCCAACACCCAATGACTAACAGTAACAACTTCTCTATGCTTACTTTTTTCATATAACTGTTTTTAGCGGATCAGGTTAATAACTCCTTTCTTCTCTGTTTTACTTCCATCTGTAAGGGTAAGATGACATACATAGATGTATACGCCGGAAGGCAGTGCCTTTCCTTTGTAGTTGCCATCCCAGCCTACAGACTGGTTATTGGATTCGAATACTTTTTCACCCCACTGGTCAAAAATGGTGATGTGCAGCTGTTTGATGATGTAACCATACACCAGCAGTACGTCGTTTCTGCCATCGTTGTTAGGTGTGAACGTATTCGGGATGTAGATGCCATCAGGTAAGGTTTTACCTTCTGCCGGCAGCGATGCTTTGTCTTCGCAACCTTTCGCACGCACAATCAGTTTCACGGTCTGTACCGGTTGTAATCCGTTAACGATATGCACCAGTCCTTCCCTGCCGGATGTTGGCAATGTCCAGCTGGTACCGCCATCCAGGGATACTTCGTAGCCGGTGGCATTGGCAACTGCCTTCCATTTAAAGCGGATCATGTTTACGCCTACGCTGTCGACCGTTACCACCGGTGTTTCCAGAACCGGCAATACATGCACAATGGCTTTGGCGCGTGCCAGTCCGGGGCATCCGTGTGTGAGTGTTTCCAGGTAATAATTACCGTCGGCGGCAATGTTGTTAATCGTGTAGTCGTTGCCGGTATGCAGCAGGTTACCGCCTGTTGGGGCATCGTACCAGTTGTACAATACGCCGGGTTCAGGATTCTTTGCAGACAAGGTAACATCCGTGCCGTTACATACGGTCATAGAGTCTTTCACGAGTTGAGCCACCGCCGGCGCATACACTTCTACTTCTTTGGTAGTATCGCCTACGCAACCTTCTGCTGCCACAATGCTCAGTTTCACTTCTTTCACGCCCGGGTATCTGAAGTACTTCAGGGTATCTTTTGCAGACGACACGGTAGAATCGGCAAAACTCCATTTCCAGGTGCTGATACCCACACCGTTGCTGGTAGTGGCAGTGCCTTTGAACAGGGCGCCGTCGTTCAGGCATCCGGTATAGTCAACGCTGAAATCAACCACCGGCGCAGGGATTACTTTTATCTGCAGGATGCTTTCAAAACTGTTGCTGCAGCTTTCTATATCCGGATGTGAAATCAGGATAGGCACTTCATACAAACCTGGTTTGCTGAAGATGTAATCAGCCGGTACGGTAAAGCGATAGTATTTCCGGTCGTTGCTGATCACAGAATCCACTGGTACCGGGTTGTTTTGCACAATATCGGTTTTAGGCGCAAGGCTGGCTACCTGGCTGAATTTCCAGGTAATCGCCGTTGGTTTCACCGGTATGAGCATGGAGAAACGGAATGGTGTTTTAGCGCAGGTGTAGGTGTTGTTCTGACCGCTGTTATTCATTACGTTGTTGAATGAAGGCAGGATGTTCAGGTTTTTCACCAGGGTACCAGCGTTGTAACCATAGCTTTCTACACTACCAAGGCCGTAGGTTACGGCCGTAAAGGCAGAATCGCTGGTTACGGTACACTGTGCCGGAGCAGCCGGCCAGCGTTTCACCACTACCGTATATCCGGCAGCGTTAGGATGCGGATAGGTATGATCGAAAGTAGCGCTACCGTCGATCAGCAGGGAGGATACGCCTCCCGTAGGTATAATGAGGGTAAGATAGTTGACAGTGATAGCCTCCCGTGTATTGCGGTATAGTCCTACCCTTTTAATGCCCTGTTCTACCGGGCTCAGGTAAATCATTTCCGGATCCCCGTTGCCGCTGGTGTTGGGGCAGCTTCCGCTGGAGGACATATACTGTGCCACCATGATAGGCTGGTTGGCTTCAATATTATCAGCCGTGCCGCTTTCAAACTGGTAGAACCGGTTGTTGATCAGGCCTGTTAAAGTGGCGCCGTTTATTTTCACTACAGTGGCAGGGTCTTTCACCAGCACACGGTAGATGTTGGTCATGAACGAACTGGCCGAGCCGCTGGAGGAAGTAGGTGCTGTAAGATACTTTCTGCCCCATGCCTGCGACGGGAAGTTCTGCTGGATCAGGTTATCGCCTGAACCGCCGGTTTCGATGCCGCAGCCAATGCCGGTACGGCTGCTGCCGGAGAACACCGCCATCGGGTAGCATTTTCCATCTTCATTGATCACTGATCTCACATGACTGCCGGACAAGTCGTAGCCTTCGCTGCCACCGCCTGGCATCATGGCGCCCAGTACCTGGTACACTTCACCTTTATTCAGTGTAACCGTAAACGTTGTATTGGCAGGTTTACCTGCCAGCGTAGGCACTGAAGGTGTGATTTCCACTTTTGTATTATCATAGTCCGCTATTACATAGAACCAGGAATAGGTGTCTGTGCTGTAATTCTGCCTGGACGACAGCGTAGCATATTCATAGCCATAGGTACCTACCGGCAGCAGCATGGTGGCGCCGGAAGAGGCACTGCCATAAATATGTGCGTAGGCAACAATGGGCACATCACTTTCTATGCTGATACCTTTATCTGATAATCCTTCTTCTATCAGGCGGGCATCGCTCAGGCCACTCTTTGGTATTATTTCGGTAGTGATGGTTTTGTTGGCAGGAATGTGATACACTCTTTCCCAGCTGGTACCATTAATACGTACTGTTACGTTAGAAGAATCCTGTGCATTGAGGTACAGCACCATGTTCTGCGAGTTATCCCCGGAGAAGAACTGGTGATGGCCATAACCCACCCAGAAGCGGGTACCACGGTTGGAACTGTCGGCCGGCTGCAGCAATTGTGAAGTAACCGTACCGCCATTGAGACCGGTAAATTTATCCAGGAAGTGTACCGAGCTATCCCTGATTACATTCGGGATATCATATACATGGCTCAGCGAATCTACGATCCATGCGTTGGCACTATCGGTGCGGCCCATCCGGATATCCTTCTGGCGCCTGATATAACCCTGCCATGGATCGATATAGAACTGATCGATGTTGAAGTTATACTGACCATTAGCCGGTGTTACATCCACATCAGTATAGAAATACATAAAGTCCCTGCCGGTAGCCAGGTTTGGCGGCCTGATACCGGAGTAGCGTCTTACCGCTATATTGTTAGGTATAGCCGTGCCCGGGTTCCAGGTAATTTTTGTTACCGTATCCGTACCAAACATAAATGTTTGCGTAACGCCCGGAGCCGGTATGGCCGGGAATGCCGGGAGTGCCGGTGGTACAGCAGTAGGCAGGAATTCGTAAGCGCCCATATCCGGTACGCCTTCTGTGAGCTTAACTGCCCTGACGGCGCCGTTGATGTCCTTATCGTTACCTTCTATCTGCACACCACGGCCATGAATAGCCCATACATCCGGGATAGCAATGGCTGGTTGCAGGGTGGTATCATCCGTAAATGCTGGTTTGTAAACAATAGAATTTATATCCAGCGTATCTGCGGCAATGTAATCATGCAACGTGGCATAGCTGCCCGCAGGCGTCTGCTGTTTCACCAGCACCGTGCCTTTTGTATACAGGGTATTATAATCGCTCTTCATGTACAGCGGGTTAGCGATATACATGGCGACACCACTGGTATCTGAAGCAAAAATGTTATTCTTCACTTTAACATTACCATAGTAAGATGCGGTATGATTGAAGTACGCGGCATAGTTATCGCCGGTGGCAGTGGAGCTGTTCAGTACCGAGTTATTATAGTAGTTGAGGTTGGAACTGCTTGCGCTATAGATACCATAGGCATTCACTCCATTGGCTTTCACGCTGATCACGTTATTGGAAACAGTGGCGCCATCTGCCTGGTAAAGTTCCAGTGCGCGGACTTCCCCGGTAATGTTTCCTCTTGCTGTAATGCGGTTTCCGGATACAATGCCTTTCACACCGGCATCGGAAGTAGCATAGTAGAGGTATATTCCGTGAACATCATCGGTGGTGTTGGTCACTTTAACTTTATTCCCAGAAATCGTGTAACCGTTGGTGTTATCTGTATAGATACCATAGGCATCAGCTGCCATATTGCCGCTGAGGTTCACCTGGTTGCGCCGGATCATGAGGCTGTCGGCATACTCTACATACAAACCGTTTGAATACGGTTTCTCTATAATATTGCTATCCAGTGTAAGTCCGCGTGTAATAGCGCTGTAACTGCCTTCCCAGTAAACACCATTCGATCCGTTGGTGATGGTATTACCGGTGATCACGTTGCCAATACCGATACATTCGTCGGCGTACACACCACTTACGGCGGTACCGGTGCTGGTGCTAACCGGCAAAGGAATAGCGCAATTAACGATACTGTCGTACGAAGATTCTTTAGCATATACCACTGCTCTCGCGTTGGTGGTACCTGCTGGTTTAATAGTGATAGCCCTCCAGGTGACGTAATCCACACTGTCCAGCTGCAACACATAATTCAAGGCAGATGTACCGGCGTAGGTAAGCGTTACCGCAGCGGCGCTGTTTGTTTCACTCCGGAAGGTTACCCTGTTTACTGCAGAAGCACCAGGGATATGATGCATGGTGATCTGCTCTGTATAGGTGCCTGCCTTTGCGAGGAAAGTAACGGGACCGGCTATACCGCATTCCAGTTTGGATACAGCACTGCTGAACGACTGGAAGTTAGTAAGACTGGTAGGCGCTGCCGGATTGATGGTATAAGTACCTGCCAGCAATGGCGGGTTCAGGTTAGCCTTTACTACAGTAGAATAAGCGCTGTCCGTACCTCCGCATATAATTAAGCAGCGGTAGTAGTTTTCTACCCCGATGGTAGTATTAAATACACTCACATATTGTGAATCGCTGGCAATTACCCACGGGCCTGTAGCAGTAGCAGAACGTTGCCACTGGTAGGTTTGTGTGCCACCCGTGCTGTTGCCGGTAAGGTCCAGTTTGATATCGGTACCCATACACACCGGTGTAAGCGGGAATACGGTTGAAGTACCCGGTACCACTGGTTTGCTGCAATTGGGAACACTCACTTCGTAAGCACCCATATCCGGTTTGGTAGTGCTCCTGGTTACACCGAGGATATCCGTGGTAATGCCTACCGGCTTACCGGTATTATCCAACGGAGAAATAACGGTGGCATAGTTACCTGCAACAGGATCTGCAAACACAGGCTGTATGGACAAGGAGTTGCTATCCAGTTTGGTAGCGGCTGTCCATGCAGCCAGCGTAGGATAATTACCACCTATATAAGCTGTATTGAAATTGCTTTTTACATAAATATCATTGTAATTGGAAGTAAGCGCGGTGCTGGTGCCGATGCTTAAACCGGTTCTGTTTCCTTTACCGGATCTGCTGACATCAAGAATATTATCAAAGAACTGGATACCGGTAGCAGTGCCTGACTGATAGAAGCCGGTAGTTCCGTTGGAAGAGGTATTCTTAAGATCATTCAGCGCAACCGTGTTGTGATAGTAGTATACATAGTCGGCGCTGTAGTTGGAGAGGCCATACTGCGTACTCTGACCACGGAAATCATAGATCACGTTATTGAAAACTTTCGCCGGATTGGTAGCAGTTGCATCTGCATAGGAGAACTCCATACCGTAAACAGTGGAGGTGCTATTTGGTGCGCCACCCAGCAGGTTGTGGATACGGTTGTTACTTATCACCACATCTGCCCCTTTGTTATCAACGCTAATACCATACACGGAGTAACTGTTATTGTCACGGCCCGGTCTGGAAATATCATTATGATCTATCAGGGTGTTGGTGGTATAGCTTACCGTAATACCTGTTTCATAAAACTCTTTTATGACGTTGTAGCTAATGGTATTGCGGGTAGGAACAGAAGCAGTAGCGCCATAGATGAGCACACCATTGTATCCGCCGGTGATGGTATTTTTTGTGATGATGTTACCATCACAGTCGTTACCGGTGCCGGTGGTGGGACTGGATTCGCTGCCGTTGATCACGATACCGGCAAATTCATTATAGGTACCGGTTTGATCGATGATGATGTTACAACGGCGGATGGCGTTGCTATCTGCATTATTGAGCATTTGCACACCATATCCATAGTCGTCGCTGGTAGCATCTATAGTGAGGCTGTCGAACGTAATATGATCGGCGCCACGCAGTTTTATCACGGCTCTTTCATTATTATCGGAAGGCGCAAATTTTATCGTATTGCCGTTACCGTTAAAGGTGATGGTATTAATAGCAGAGGTGCCTGCGATAGAATCCAGGATCAGCTGTTCCAGGTAAGGACCGGAGCCGGCTACCACATTCATTACCACAGGACCTTGTATACCGCATTCCATAGCCGCTTTGGCAGCGTTGAAGCTGATAAAGTTAGTAGTGCTGGCTGGGGCGTTTTTATTGATGGTATAACCTCCGCCGGGGAATGCCTGGTTTACTGTAAGCAGTATTGGCTGCGAGTAAGCCGTATTACCACTACATGTAACGGCTACACGGTAATAGGATGTTGTAACCGCGGTGATAACTGTATCCGGGTTGGTAAGCACATTACCGATGTTGGTGTATGTGCCCGTAGCGGTGGCTGATCTTTGCCACTGGTAGGTTTGTCCGAGCCCGATAGAATTATCGGTGAGTGACAAAGCCACTTTCCTGTTTACACAAATCACCGATGGGCTTACCTGCGCATTACCTGCCAGCGGCGGGTTAATGCAGGGACCGGGTGTAAATTCATAAGCACCGATATCAGGTGTGGAGGCGCTTCTTACTGCATTATTAATATCTACCGTAATATTTACCGGTAAACCTTTATTATCGATAGAAGCATTCGCCGGCTGATAGTTACCGGTAGTAACAGATACAAACAGCGGATTGGAACTTACTGAGTTGCTGTCCTGTAAAGAAGCGGTTTGCCAGTCGAGAAGTGCCGCGTTATTAGCGCCAAAGTAGCCCACATTGCTGGTACCGCCGCTGGCTGCCAGGTAGTAATCATTCCTGTTGGCATGAATAGTACCATTGGTAGCACCGAAATAAATACAATATTTACTGCCGCCACCACCACGCGTTACCGCAATGAGGTTATTTAAAAACTCTATACCATCGGCTTTGGATGTTTGATAAAAGCCGCGGGCAGTATAGGTAGTACCTGTAGTAGAGCTTCCATCCAGCGCAATAGTATTATGGTAATACCAAACGTTGTCGGACCCTGAATTGTAAATACCATAAGCATCTCCCTTACCAGTATAATTATACATCAGGTTATTGCTTACCACGTTTTCCAGCTGCGCGAGTGCATCGGTACTGCTGAAGTAAATGCCATAAGCTGCACTGGTGCTGTTGGGAGCGCCACCAAAGGGATTGCTGATGATATTACGGGTAACGTTTGCCTTTGTACTGAGATTTGTAAAATAGATACCATAGAACGTACCTACACCGGTACGCGCCGGCCGGCTGATCGTATTATTTTCTATCAGCGTATTAAAGGAACCGGTTACATAGATACCGTAATTATAGAAATTGCTGATCTTATTGCCGGTAACTTTATTATTACCGTTTGCAAAGGTATTGCTGCCGGTTAACGCAATTCCATAGTACCCGCCGTTGATAGTATTATCAGAGAAGATATTAAAATCGCATTTCGCCTCTCCGGTAGTAGTTGCCGAAGTGAGCGAGCTGCTGATGACGATACCTGCGTTACTGCTAGTACTGGCAGTAGAATCCAGCAGGAACGTACAGTTTTTGATGGTGTTGTAATCGGCATCATTCGTGAGATGTACGCCCCATCCGTTGCTGGTACCACTGGTTTTTATCACCAGGTTATTAAAGGTAAAATAGTCGGCGTCCGACAACCGGATCACTGCCGGTGCTGAAGAAGTGCCTGCAAAGGTAAGCGTGTTGCCGTTACCGTTAAAGGTAATGGTATTGATAGCAGAAGCGCCCGGCACAGGTGTGATGAGCAGCTGTTCGGTATAAGGACCGCTGCCTGGAGCTACGTTAAATACTACCGCGTTATTGATACCACACTTAATAAAGTTGTATGCGTCATTAAAGGAGGCAAAGTTATTACCACCGGTAGGCAGGGCCTTATTAATATTGAAGACGCCTGACACCGGCAGCGGAGAAGTGACTGTTACAGCGTTGGAGGTAACAGTGGTATTGGAAGTGACACAGGTTACGTTACAGCGGTAGTAGCTGGTGGCCGGCTGTGTGGTTACAAGCCGGTTGGTAGTATCGTTGGGCATGTTGGTCCAGGTAGTATTATCAGTGGACTTCTGCCATTGATACTTAATACCTGAAGCGACGGTGGTGCCGGACAATGTTATAATCACCTGCCCGTTCATGCAAACGGTTGATGAACCGGCAGTAGCCGTTCCTGCGGTGGGTGTACCGGTACAGGCTACGGCCGGCGTCCAGGAAAAGATCACATCCGGACGGGTGGTCATAGAACCGGTATTATCGGTGTTGGTGGTACCACATAAATAATTCAATCCGTCGGAGCGGTAAGTATGTGAAGCATCAAAGGGAAGCCCTGTTGTATAAGGTACTTCCGGGTTGTTGGTGTAGGTAAGGCGGGTATCTGAATCAGGTGCGCCGTTACATATTTCCACTACAATGTTATCTGTACCATTCCAGAAAAAGCCGGAGACAAAGGGAAAAACATTGGTGCCGGTTTGCGGAAGGTAATTAACGGGACCAAACACCTGGTTGGTGATGGGCACCCAGGTGCTGTTGTCCAGCGAGGTATCGGTGGTAGTACCAATTTTAATGGTATACTGCTCAATAGTGTCTGTACCATTGAGATTGAGCACCTTGTATTTCAGCCCGCTGATAACACCGGCATTCATCCCTGCTGCATGCAGTTCTGAAGCGCGGTACAGGTATTGGGTCCTGGTGCCTTCATAGTAATCCTGTAACGGGCACGGATATCCCGTGTTGGTGTTACCGGAAGTACTCTGACCAATGCTGATATCCGTTTGTGCCGATAGCCGGCATGCCAGCATCAGCAATACTCCTACAAGTAATGTTGTTTTATATAGATAATGAACAGTACA
This sequence comes from Chitinophaga sp. CCNWYY40, assembly GCF_037483205.1. Taxonomy (NCBI): domain Bacteria; kingdom Pseudomonadati; phylum Bacteroidota; class Chitinophagia; order Chitinophagales; family Chitinophagaceae; genus Chitinophaga; species Chitinophaga sp. CCNWYY40. The sequence continues at coordinate 167,686 of NZ_JBBHLF010000002.1, read as the reverse complement.
ATTTCTCATATGAGGTTATTTGAATTTTGGTTGAATGCATTTAGAATCCCTGCCAGTTGATCCATGATTTACCATCGCGGGCATTTACCATGTCGTAGGTAAGGGAACTGGTTTGTACCAGGTAGAACCCCGCCGGATCGGCCATCAGAGATCTCGTTTTATTGATAGCGGTTCTGTCGGCGGGTAAACTGCCATACAAGCCGTTATCATTAAAAATGATCCTGCCATCCTGGGTAAAGGTGGGTGCGTCATAGCCCGGTCCGTAAGAGATTACATTCCCGCCGGTTTCCCGCCTTACAACAAAGCCAAGTAAGTCCAGCGAAGTACCGGGACCATCTATCTGGGGATAGTAAGTAAGGAAGGCATAGGCCGGCAGACCGGTGATACCGCAGGCATCATCCTTTCCGTTTACATGAAAGCCATAGTAGGTAGCCCAGTAGCTTTCATTCTGCAACGCGTGCTGGTACCATCTCCTGGGCGCCGCGGCATCAATTGCCAACGGCGTTACCGTTTCACTGATGGCGGCAGCTTTGCCATTGACCGTAAAAGTAATAGCGCCGTTTTCCCACTTCACCTGGTCGAAGCTGCTGATAGTGATGGTACTGTCTGTAAACGCCGGCATTAAAGAAATACCGCCCGGCGTGTACACGTAACCGATAGTTGCCTGCTGTACTTTACCATTGGCGATCCAGGTAAAATTTACCCGGTGCAGGTATGGATTGATGCTGATATCATAGCGGCTGGTGCCTATCGTTAACTTATGAAAATAGGTAAGTATAGCGCTGATACTGTCGATAGAGCGATTGATCCGGTGCTGGAGATAATTATCCTTATCCTGTTGCGTGGCCTTCACCAATATGGCTTTACTGCCATGGAAACGGCCGGTCAGCCAAACGGTATCGCCCACAGCACCGTTAATCGCGAATTCAAAATCGGAACCCAGGCCCTGGCCGTATTGCCCGCCATTCTGACCGGCGTCCGGATCGGAAAGCACATGCAGGTAAGAGTAGGTGTCAAACAGCAGGCAGGGTTGCTGCAAGGCTTTCAGGCGCCAGCTGCTTTCGCGCATTGTTCCGGTGCTGGCGGCATCAAAGTCGGAATACATCTGCACACGGTTAGCATCCGAGAAACTAAAATAAAAACCAAATACACTGCCCGGAACGCCCGCGGGATATACGAACGCTTTCCAGCCATAAGGCGCGGTTGTAAGCACCTGCTGGTAACGGGCCAATGTATCGTTGATACGTTCGTCCGGTGATTTATCAAACAAAGGGTCTGTTTCCTTTTTACAGGCAAACATCCCGGTGATGATGAAGAATAAGCAGATCAGATTATTTCTCATACTATTATTTTTACTCCTTCGGAGTCTTTTGTTTTAATAGAGTAACTGATTAATTTCTTTCCTGGTGCGGGTTTGAAGGCTATAAAAATTGATATGCCATACCGTGAGGAAATAGCTGACCACCATTGCTTCCTTCTGCCGCAGCCTCGACTGTGCTTCTGCTTTGGTAACGCCGTTGATGCTGGTTCCTTCCGGGATACTGTTTACGATGTCATCAAAGCCTTGCTTTCCTTCTACCAGCATGGTAGATACCATCTCTACAAAGTCTTCGTCAAAGGCCGACATCGCGTAAGGTGTTACAAAGCCATCGCGGCGGGCATTCATATCGGAGATGTTGTTCCAGTTGCCGGTGTAAAAACCAGCGCAGATCCGTTTGAATTCTACCGGGTACATCACTGTTTGATGCAGGATATGGCCAAACTCATGTTCTATTACATGGAACATCTGTTTCACATTGGCGGAATCGGAGGGTTTGTAACCTTCCATCGACTTTGTAAGGAAGTCATTTACCAGGTACAGCACTACCTTGCGGCCGCCTTCTGCGGTACCCAGGGTGATGGTGCCGTTTTCATTCCAGCTGGCGCTGCCGGAGAGAATAAAATACTTGGGGCAGTATCTTTTAAAGAAGAGCGCGCCTGCTTCCGCGATGTAGGTGTCCATCCATACTTTCTGAATGGCCGACATCACCGGGATTATTTTTTCTTCTTTGGGAGGTACCAATGTTTTGTTCAGTTCAAATTCGAACTGGTCCCATTTATACTTTACCGCAATATTAAAAGGCACGGTAAGGCTATCGTGCAGCCATTTATCCAATGGAGAAGCGGCCCAGGTATCTCCGCCGAGGCCGGGAATATCTTCCACATTGCCCAGGTCATCTTTCTTGCTGCAGGCCATCAGCAAGCACAGGGGGATGATGAGTAAGAATGCTTTCATTTGTGTATGTATTAATTTTGGTACTATCGCTGTGTTATTATCTTGGATTCAATGCTATTCCTGAGGTAGTGGCGGAAGCCGGGATCTGGAACAGGCGGCGGTTATCATCGGCCTTTAACTCCAGTACCTTTCCTTCGCGGGTGGTGTGTACCACGGGTATTTTATATCGTTGCAGATCAAACCAGCGCTGCCCCTCCTGTACATATTCTGCGCGTTTGAAATCGAGGATGGTACGGATACAAACGGTTTTTACATCGCTGATACCGTAAAAGCTCTGCATCGCCGGCAGGGAAATATTATGTTCCGAGGCGTTGTAATTCCGGATACGTTTACTGGCAAACAGGTTGAGATCTTTCAATACGGCGCTGGTGTTATTGAGATATGCATTGGCTTCTGCACGGTTAAACAATACTTCTTCGGTAGTGAACAGGGGCGTCATTACATAGGGCTGGCCAATGGTGGCATTCACGGAGTTCTTCACAAAATACTCGGATAGCTTTGGCACAAAATAATCCTGTGAGCCGTAGTAGTATAACGGGTACGACCAAACGCCGCCGGTAACATTCCGGCCGAGAATGAGCGCTTCATGCTGAAAGTCGAGATCATACCGGAGCCGGCCTGCATTGCGCCCCCACAGGGAAGGCGCTTCCACGATCAGCAGGTTGGCTTTTTCATTGGCATTGGCATAAATGTCAAAGATCTGCGCCGGAGACATGCTGCCATAAGTGGTATTCCACAGGCGCATGTTGGAGGCTACATCATTGTTTGAAAAAGTATTGTCGGCATAGGCTACTACTTTCGGGTAATCTTTTTTATACAGGTAGAACCGGGTGGCGAAGGCATATGCTGCGCTGCGGTTAAAATGAAAACGTGGTACGCTGTAGGCGTCGTCGCTGATCAGCGGCAATCCGGAGAGCAGATCCTTCTCTACCATGTCATACACGTATGCCACTGTTTTACGCTCGTACTGTTTCATTACCACTGTTTCCGGCACGGTTACATATGGTATGCCCGGATCATTTGCAGCGGTAGTGGCATCGTAGGTTTTGGCAAAAATGTTTACCAGCATAAAGTGGGCATAGGCTCTGGCCAGCAGCGCTTCTCCCCGCTGACGGGTGTAAGCGGCGGGATCAGCAGCTTTTCCACAGGCTTCCAGCGCCTGGTTGGCGGCGGCAATAGCAGTATAACAGGCTCGCCAGTAAGCTTCGGGAGAGTCTTCCTCTATCCATTGAATGTCGTTAAACAGGTAGGCGTCACCGTTAGGCCGGTAGTACTCTCCTACTCCTTTGTCGCCCACATTGTCGGACATGGCTTCGCACATGGTGATGTAGCTGGCCTGCGGATAGGCGGATCCCAGCAGCTTGCTTACTTTTACCGGTGAACTGAGGTCCGTCCAGGTGCTGTCCGGTACCTGTTCCAGGTATTTTTTACAGCCGGCGGTTACGAGGGTCATCAGTGCAAACGCTCCTATAATGACAGGCTTTATTTTTCGTTTATTCGCAGACGTTATATAGTAGATTGACATAGCTCTTCTTTTTAAATACCTACTTTTAATGAAAAAGTGAATTGTTTCTGGATAGGCTGTGCCACACCACCAGCGTTGAAAAACTCGGGGTCCTGGCCCTGCAGTTTTTTATCTGCATAAATCAGCCAGGGATTAATGGCGGCGGCACTTACTGCTACATTGCTTATTCCTGCACGTTTGATAAGTTCACCCGGCAGCTGGTAGGTAAGCGAAACTGTTTTCAGGCGGATGAAATCTCCTTTTGCCACTCTTTCGGTGGAATAGTTATAATTATTGTAGGGGTGAGCGCCTCTCAGCAAGATCTGTTCAAAAGCATCCAGCATAGAAGGAACACCGGTTTTACTTTCATCTCCCGGCATTACCCAGCGGTCATAAAACTCTTTGGGCATGGCATCGAGGTCTGAATAAGAAGTTTTAAAGGCAGGATACAAGCGGATCTTGTTGCCAAACTGGTAAGTAAAAAATATGTTCAGTGATAAGGCTTTATAGCGGAATGTATTGGAAAAACCACCGGTAACCGGTGGATCAACCGGACCTTCGTATACCAGGTGAGCTGTATTTAATGATTGCAGGTTCACATCGCCGCTGATAACGCCGTCCTGGTTGATAAAGGACGGGGAGCCTGATTTAGGATCAAGACCAGTGTATTGCAGCGAGAAAAGACTATGTACCGGGTAACCTTCGGTGTTACCACCTTCTGCTACCACTAGGTCGAAGATGCCGGGAATATTTTTTGCGTTGGTAATTTTGTTTACGCTGTATCCGAGCGTAACGTTGGATTTCCAGCCCCAAACTTTACTACGGACCACATCGCCGCCTATCATGACTTCCACTCCCCTTGAATCCATATCCGCATAGTTGGCGGCTTTAAACATTTCCCCGCCGATGCCGGAAGTTTTGATGCGGCTGATCAGGTCAAAGCTTTTGCGTGTGTAAGCATCTATACTAAAATTGAGGCGGCCGTTGAAAAGCCCGCCATCGACGCCGATGTTAGTGGTGTATAATTTCTCCCAGGTGAGTTCATCATTCTGCAGGTGCGACAAGCGGATCACCGACTCTACTTCTGTGAGATGTGGCCTGTTGGTATTAACGGTTTGGTATACGATGTTTGAATTGGTAGCAGGGCCCATGCTCGCGGTTAAGCCGTAGCTGGCGCGCAGCGTGAGATAGTCCAGCTGACGGATGTTAGCGGCGAAAGATTCCCGGTCTATATTCCAGGAACCGGCCACGCTCCAGGTGGGCAGCCATCTTGCTTTACGGGATTGACCGAGACGGTTGGAACCGTCGTAGCGGCCGGTAGCCGTAAAGTTATACTTGTTGTTATAGGCATAGGTGCCGGTAGCATAGAAGGCGGCGAAGCGATCATAGTCCCTGCTCATGCCGAAGTAAGGGAAATTGCTTTCAATGGTTTGTTTCAGGATGCGGTAGTCGGTGAAAGTGGCGCCGCCATTTTCATACTGATAACCGTAGCCGGTATTGGAAGCGTTCTGGCGATCGGCATACTTTACCTGCTGACCTACCAGTACGTTGATATTATGTTTCTGCGCGAAGGTGTCGGAGTAGTTGAGGCCATTGCGGAAATCATAGTTCAGCAGCTGGTCTTCCGTGCGGTTATAGAAGCCGCCGGCGGGCAATACTATTACCGGTTGTGCGTCGGGATTTTCCGGATCGCGGTAAAGGAATTTGTTCCTTTCTGCGATGGTAGCATTCCCGGCGGCGCGGTAAGCGTTGGCCATGTTGGCGTTCTCTGTGATCTGGTGTTCACGGGAAGATTTTACATACCTGATAGCACCGGTAAATTCGTAGCGGATGTTTTTGGTGAGTTTAAAAGACAGATCGCCCTGCAGGCGCAGATCCATCATGTTCAGATCGAGGTAATTATTTTCGAGTTCGTTGATGATATTGAAGGGAGCATAGTTTCTTCTGAAGTATTCCAATTGTCCATTTTGATCATAGGCAGTAAGTGTGCGGCTTGTATTCAGCGAATAGCTGAATGGGTTAATATCGAAATCGCGGTCGTATTGTCCTTCTACAGGGTTACTGCTGCGGGTGAGGGCGCCGGGCGCTTTCTGACGGCGCACAGAGGCCAGTGAAGAGAATCCGGCGGATAACCTGTCGGAGAGTTTATAGGTGTTACGATAATTCAGTGTGTAGCGGGTTACTTTATCCGCGAGGGTCCAGCCGTTATCGCTATAAAAGCTGGTAGAGAAATAAGATTGAGATTTATCTGTACCGGAAGAGATGCTGAGGGAATGTTCCTGTACAAAGTTGTTGCGGAAAAGCAGTCCAAACCAGTCGGTATTGGCTTTGGCATAGCGCAGCAAAAATTCCTTCCTATGTTCGGGATCGTTTTCTACCGGGAAGTTGCCGTTTCCGTCTGCATCCAGTTTTTCATATAATTTACCAAATACACCGATATCTCCCCGTGAAAGGATGTCGGAGTTGAGGATACCTTTTCTTTCCAGTTCTGCCAGTACCGACATTTGCTGGCCCGAGTTCATGATATTAAAGTTGTTGTAGTTTGGTTTCAGCTGCGTGCTGAAGTTGCCGCTGTAGTTAATAACGGGCTTGCCTGCACGACCTTTTTTAGTGGTGATCACCACAACGCCGTTCATAGCGCGGGCGCCATATAACGCCGCTGCCGCGGCATCTTTCAGGATGTCGAAGCTTTCGATATCGTTGGAGTTGAGGCCGGCTACTGCGGAACCCAGCAAGGTGGTGGGATCACCGCTGGAGAGCTGATCATTGGAGATATTTACCACGTCTTCCAGTACCACACCGTCTACCACCCATAATGGCTTGTTGTCGCCATTAATAGAGGTAGCGCCGCGGATACGTACTTTGGGGGCGGTGCCGAAGGTACCGGATACGTTCTGGATGGCTACGCCGGCTACTTTTCCTTCCAGCATGCGGCTTACATCCGTCATGCCATCAATTCTCACATCTTCTCCTTTCAGCCTGGTAGCGGCGCCGGAGAATTTTGTTTTATCGATGCTCTGGAAACCCGTTACCACTACTTCCTGGAGGCGGGTAGGTTTTTCTTTCAGTACGATGGTAAGTGCGCCGCTTCTGAATTCTGCAACGCTGATTTCTTCTGTTTTATACCCGGTAAAATTAAATACGAGGATAGCATCGTTGGCGATCTTCTTCAGTTCAAATACGCCTTTATCGTTGGTGGTGACCCCACGTGAGGTACCTTTGATAACGATGCTTACGCCGGGCAGGAGTTCTTTCTTTTCATTGGTCACCACTCCTTTTACATCTGTAATAGGAACATTGATCTTTAGCAGTGTATTCGTTACCGTTAGTGGATTCAGTTTCTTGCCACTGTCGTGTTTAATCACTACGCGGTCGTACATCACGCTATAGGAAAGCGAGTAAGGAGTAAGTAGTTTATTAAGGAGGTCGCCTACTTTTTCGTTGTGAGCATTCACGCTTACCTTATTAACATCCAGTGCTTCATTGCCTACGTATACAAAGGATACCTCTGCGAGGCTGCCTATCTTTTCCAGTGCATCTTTTAAAATGACATTCTTTAATTCGATCGTAATTTTTTTATCGAGTGCGTCCTGCAAACCGTTGCCGGCATGGGCTTGCGTCACTGCCAGCAGGAGCAGTAAGCAATAGATGAATGATAGTTTTCTTCTGAACATAATTGTTTTTTATTGGTTTCTTTGGGCCATAGGTTCCCCGTTCCGGCTTTTGGACAAAACCGGGCAATAGAGGGCCTTCTGCATAAGCAGGGTATTTTTTACTCAACTATATCATGGCAATATGTTAGCCGGGCGGTAAGGGTATTACTTGTATCATGTACTGTTTAGTTTGGTTGAAAATAGTTCTACGGTTTATTTACGGTAAGTATTGGCAATAGGCAGCCCTGTGATCAATTTTTGTGATCACTTAGTTAACTAACCAGCATGAAGTTCTTTCAGGCTAAAGGCCACCAGGATAGTATACCAGACTTTAATCTTTCTCCTTCTTAAATTTTGGTTCAGCTTTGTTGATAGCAGTTTCTCATTTTGAATATATAGTTTGGTTAACGATATAGCGGTCGTTATTTATTACCTACAGTTCCCACCAACGATGATATATCCTTTATTGATATTATCTTTTTTGACTCTGGCATCTAATGAAAAAGCAATTAATGCAAGTGCTTTCTCTAAATCGTCCACTGTGTTAAAAGATCCGTAGAACCTGCACTGTGCTGATTTTTGGTCGGTTATTACCGGCACGTTATAATATCGCTGCAGGTCTGTTGCCACTTTGGACAAAGGATCTCCCTTATAAATGAATTTGCCGCTCATTTTCTGGGCAAAGAATATTGCATCTTCTGTTCCATCCTGTAACAGCAGGTCTTGCGAGGCCGGGTTATATACCGCGCTTTTGTTGGCTGTTAATACCAGTTGGCCATTTTTATGCGGTTTGCCTTCACGGGTGTTCACCTGTACCATTCCTGATACCACTACTACCCTGGCGGCGTTGCCTTCGTGTACTTCCATGTTAAAGGAGGTACCCAGTACGGTAGTGTTGATCAGCGAAGAGGAGATGATAAAAGGATGTTTCGCATCATGGTTGATTTCAAAGAAAGCTTCTCCTTTTAATATTACTTCACGATTTTTTTTATCAAATACTTCCGGATAGGTGATACTGGAGCCTTTCTCGAGGTGTACCACTGAACCGTCGGGTAATTTCACGGTTTGCCGTTCTGATGTGGTGGCAAATACCTTTTGTTTTACGCGGTCGTGGAGCAACATATACCAGGCGGCTCCTGCCAGCAGTAATACAGCGGCTGCCGCTGCGGCTTTGTGTTTGAACAACCGGAAAATACCTTTGAAAGAACTATCTGTAACGCCTATACGCTGGTGAATGTTATTCAACATCCTGTCCGACAGGCGTTTATCTAATATATGCTTTGCCGTTAGGAGGTCGGCCTCAAAATATTCGGCGGCTACTGTTTCCAGTTCGGAAAAATCATTGGCATCGAGGTATTCTACCATCCACTCCTGCTCTGTGGCAGTCCATTGATCTTTACTTAACAGCTGTTTGAGATATTCCTTTCTGTTGGGCACTAGCGTGATGGTTTAATCTAAATACGCGCAGTTAATAAAAAAGGGTGGGTTCTTTTTGAACTTTTTTTGAAAAAACAAAATATTAATTAAAAGATAATATGAAACGGGTTCGTCTGCTTATGAATCATGGTAGTTCAGGAACAGCATCAGGAGCACGATATACTTACGGTCGCCGTTACGTTGCATATAGTCGTTTAGCTTGATCATGGCGGCAGACAGGTGTTCTTTTACAGTATTACGGGAGATGTTCAGTTCATTGGCTACTTCTTCATAGGTTTTACCTTCCAGTTTACATCTTGTTACTATTGTTCTTTTTTTAGGAGATAGTTTTGAAATCGCCTGTTCCAGCAAATGATATTGTTCTTCGTCGATGTTTTTACGCTCGATGGCTACCGCATCATCGGCGTCGGTTTGGAAGATGTTTTTGTGGAAAGCCTGTTCACGCAGCTTTTTCCTTACAAAAGATACACACATATTAAAACTGATAACAAACAACCAACCACTTACAGACTGGTCTGGTTCGATATCCTGTCGCTTTTCCCACAGGCGTGCGAAAACATCCTGGAGAATATCTTCTGTAACCACATCATCTTTCACAAACTTGAAAATATTCCGGTATACGGCCCCGTGATACTTCCAATACAAACTATCAAAGGCGCTTACTTCGTGGTTTTGTAACCGCACTACTAATTCAGCATCTGGTATATTCATATCTCTTCTTTTATATAAATCATATCGTGGAATACAATTTATATGGCTAGAAAAAAGCCAGGTCTCCCAAAGGCAATGGCCATCTATTTTGCTGCATAAATTAGTAACAAATATTATTATTTTATAAATAAATTCGTATTAGCTATAATTATAAATTATTACACACCGGTAAAGAGCTGGGAAAACGTTTGCTGGTATTGATTTTACAGCCTTATGGGAAAGATGGGAATAGAATTTTCTGGTACAGGTAGCTTCTGTACGAAGTGAAAACAGGGCGATAATTACTAATATGTTGGGGTTATGAAGGCTGGTTCATCTCATAGTGTTTCCACTCCCACTGCAACAGGGATACAATAATGGGCACCAGTGCCACACCTTTTGGAGTAAGGCTGTATTCTACACGTCCAGGCGTATCCGTGAATGTTTCACGAACAATAATCTCATCTGCTTCCAGCTCTTTCAGACATTTTGCAAACACCTTTGCAGAAATATCCCCTACAATAGCATGTAGTTGCCCGAAGCGGATTTTACGCTTGCGTAAGGCATAAATAATAATGGGTTTCCACCGGGAGCCGATAATTGATTTTGACCGTTTATTCGGGCAATCACTGTATTTGCTGAACGTCTTTTGTTTCATTTGTACTTACCTTATGGTTACTGGTATTGATCCTAAGCCGCTGTAAAATTAAGCATTTGGTTGTTGCTTTGCGTAAAAGATATACTCAATGAATTACGCATCGTTTTTTACACCGTTTCAATACAAAGGTCTGCACCTGAAGAATCGTTTTGTGATGGCGCCCATGACACGCATGGCATCGCCGGATGGCATTCCCACCCAGGCAGTAGCTGACTATTACGCCCGCCGCGCTGCCGGCGAAGTAGGACTGATCCTCACCGAAGGAACCGTGATCGACCGCCCGGCATCGAAGAATGAAAAAGACATTCCCAATTTTTATGGCGCCGCCGCACTGGCAGCATGGAAAAATGTAGTAGAGCACGTACATGCGCAACATGGTGTTATTGCGCCACAGATATGGCATACCGGCGACGCCCCCGGCATGACGGGATGGATGCCACCCGCGCCCAAAGAAAATCCTTCTACTATGTCGGTCAGCGATATCGAAGCCACCATCGCCGCATTTGCCAGCGCCGCCAAATCGGCCCAGGAAGCCGGATTCGACGCCATAGAGCTTCACGGCGCACACGCCTACCTCATCGATGAATTCTTCTGGGACAAAACCAACCCACGCACCGACGACTACGGCGGCAAAACCATCAAAGAAAGAAGCCGCTTTGCCACCGCCATCATAAAAGCCATAAGAGCCGCCGCAGGCCCCGACCTGGTGATCATCCTGCGCGTATCACAATGGAAAGCCACCGACTATAACGCAAAACTGGTGCACAACCCAAAAGAAATGGAAGACTGGATCATTCCACTGGCAGAAGCAGGCGTAGACATCTTCCACGCCTCACAAAGAAGATACTGGGAACCAGAGTTTGAAGGCTCAGATCTCAACTTAGGCGGCTGGATTAAAAAAGTGAGCGGTCAGCCTACCATCACCGTTGGCTCCGTGGGCCTTGCCGGTGATGTAATGGGCGCGTTTTCCGGTGAGGGTTCAGAAGTGGTTACGGATATGCGTGAACTGGAACGGCGCTTTCAACGGGGCGATTTTGACCTGGTAGCGGTGGGGAGATCTATTTTGCAGGATCCTAACTGGGTGAAGAAAGTGAAGGAGGAACAGTTTGATCAGCTGATGGCGTTTGATGCGGCGAGCATGGGGAGGGTGTATTAAGGGAGGCTGCAGATATAGAACATAAGAAAGCGTTCGTTGCATACATGAGAAAAACCGGGTCAATGACCGGTTTTTCTCATGTATGCAACGAACATCCTCATTTAATAGTAAATAAAATCTCTTAAATACAACTTTTATTCGATTCCAAACATGCCGCGGCGTTATTAAATTTGCGCCATGTTTAATTCCTGTACCTGGCGCCGGCCCCGAAACGCCGGACACTTTGTTCCCGTAACAATAACCCTGCTGTTAGCCCTGCTTATGCAAACAGCTTTTTTAAACGCCCAATCCAATAACAGGGCAAATTACCAACTGCTTTGGCGTATTGATGGACCCGGCCTTCAGGCTCCCTCTTACCTGTTTGGCACCATGCACCTTACTGATAGGCGCGTATTTGAGTTTAGCGACTCCGTGCTTACAGCATTACGCAACACTTCAGCTTTTGCCATGGAGGTGGATATGGATTCAATGATGACATACATGTTGTCTCCCGGAGGTCCCTTACAGGATACTGTTAACCATATGCGGCACTTACTGAACACTGAGGAGTACCACTATGTAGACAGCCTGGTAAAAGATAAAACCGGATCTTCCCTTGATCAACTGAAATTAAAGCGTTTGTGGTTCATCGAAAAACTGCTCGTCGATGAAGAGGAAGAACTTAATAAAAATGCAGCTCCTGGCCAAAAGCCGGAAAACATATTCCTGGATGGCTGGTTGCATCAGAAAGCCACCAGGCTTAATAAACCGGTGCATAGCCTCGAAAAGATCCAGAACCAGCTAGGCGTTATGAGCGCGAACGTTTCGGAAGCGCAAAAAGAAATATTCCTGTGGAGCATTGGTTACCAGCCCGCCGGTCAAGGTGATGCGCAAGACCGAACCGACCGGCTCGAAGCACGGGTAAGCTACCTCAATGAACTCGCAGACCTGTATTATGAAGGCGATCTCCAGAAAATATCAACACTTGTGGATGGTTGGAAAGACGCTGAGGATGGACCCAGCCTGGAAGTCCGGAACAAGGAAATGGTGACCAACCTTGTTTCAATGCTTAACAAAAGTAGCGTTTTCGCCGCTGTAGGCGTAGCCCATTTACCTGGTGAAAAAGGTATGTTATCGTTACTTCGGGAAAATGGATATACTGTTTCTCCGGTAAGTGCCAAATTTACTGGCGAAACACGCCGCCAACGACAACAGCTGGACAGCCTGAAAGGATATTCCTTGAACAGGATTGCAAATGGTTACAGCGTTGTATTGCCTGGTGTTCCTGTAGTATATCCTTTACCGGGTGTAAATGGTAAAATGTTCCTCGGAGGCAATGAAATAGAAGCCGGGATTGCCTTTTCGATGGATATTCCTCAACTGGCAACTGACCGTCGTCAATTGGTGCAGTCCATGATCGCCAACATGGCAGCACAGGATAATGCTATATTGCAAAAATCCTATCCTATCACATACCGCAACATATCAGGTACAGAGGCAGTCTTATTACAAAAGGACGTGCCTTTTTATATACGTGTCTTTATCATCAGCAACAGGGCGTTTCTATTTATGCACAGTTCCCAGAAAGCTGACAGCAGTGATAGAAAAGACTTTTTCCGGTCTGTGCGTTTCTATGATATTGTGCGGCCTGAAACGGTATATGATACGTTATATCAACCAAAGCTTGGTTTCTCTATGCTTCTGCCATCGGAGCACAATCATATCCACGTGGGTATGAAGGAAGGTATGCGCCCCGAAGAAGTATATTCTGCATTAGATAACGCCCATAAAATCTCTTATGTATTGCGTATAGAAAAAATGCAACGGGGTTATTATAATATTGATGATAAACAGGTGCTGGAATACCTCCGTGCATCAATACTCCGGCAAGACAGCACATTACAACTGACCGACTCTGTTTTAACGGAAAAAGACGGTTTCCCCCAATACCAGCTTACTTATCGGCATAACAATAGCTTTGTTTCCCGTTTACACTATATTCCCCGTGGCAATCTTGCCTATTGCCTGATGACAACTTATGATACCGCTCATACAGATCGCAGCTACTGGCAACGTTACCTCCAGGCTTTTCACATACTTCCATTACAGTCACAAGCCCCGGTCATAGCCTTTGTACCTGCAGATAGCAGTTTTATAATAACCGGACCGGACAAGTTTACCGGTGGACCTCTCGAACGTCAATATGGATCATCTCTTGTTGATGTTAATTATTATACGTCTATGGATAGTGCTTCTCATTCAATGTATATAATAGAAACAGAAAAATATTCCCCTTACTATCATAACGAACCTGACAGCCTCCTGAAAACGTATATGTTTAACATAGACACGACCTTTATTATAACCGGCAGTCGAAAGTACTCCCAGGATGGTTTGTCTATATATGAGGCTGATCTGAAACACCGGAATACCGGCTTACGGTTTTACCGGAAAGCAGTGGTTGCCGGACATAGCATTTACCGGTTATCAGCCATTGTCCCAGAAGAACTGGCAGGCACCGGGTATGCACAGCAATATTTTTCTTCTTTTCATCCCAGCCGGACAGATACTCTGCAGCTTCAGCAGAAAAAGCTCTCCAGACTGTTGATGGATCTACAAAGTGCCGATACTTCAATATTCAATAAGGCCAACGCTTACCTGAAACACCTTCACCCTGACAGCTCGGATACCGGACCTATTATAGGTGCGCTAGACAAGCCTTTCCCGGCCGATACCGGTATCAGTAACGCTAAAGTCCAGTTGTTGCTTTCACTGAAAAATGCAACCAGCGACTCCGTGGTGCATGCAGCCGAGAAATTATTCGTTACCACAGAGAGTGTTCCGCAACGTAAAAATATACTACGCTTCCTGACCAGTATTTCTTCGGATTCCGCCATTCTGACCTTTCTGCGTTTGGCGCCGGAACTACCGGTTGGCACTTCGTTTCCCCGGAATATTTTTGCTTTCTCTTTCAGGGAGGACAGTCTATATCAGCAATACCTCCCCGCCATGATTAATACTGCCAGCCGTTCGGAGAGCTTCCTGTATGCCTTTACTGCGTATACCAGCGACGATTCTATATGGCGTTCTCCTCAGCTCACACAATATAAACTCGACCGTCTCCTACCCGGTGTGACACAACTTTTTAAACAACAATTAAAACAATGGAAGAACCGGCAACCAGATTCAGACAGCAGCTGGTATTGGCAAAACGACTTACTGCGTACAGGCCGGATACTAGCACTACCAGGCATGCCTTCTTCCGCTGTTGAAAGCTTCCGTGAGCTACTGGCAGATACTACCATGTCGCTGCGTGCCCTGGGAACACGTGGGTTAATAAGCCAGGGCATCAAGGTAAACGATAATATCCTTCGCAAAATTCTCACGGATCATAGCGAAGCATATCCATTCATTCAGGCATTAGAGCAACAAAAACAGTTGTCGCATATCCGTCACCTGCTTACCCAGGAGCTTGTAGGACGCAGCTACGTCTCCTATTACCTCAGCGACGACTATAACGTAACAGCTATCGAGCAGGTGTCCCGCGTGAAGGCACACCCCACCGTGTCAATGATATTGTACCGTTTCAAAACAGATGAAAGTGAAGACTGGGAATATGTTTTGAACGGCCCACACCCGACGGATCCTGCTAAGATCAATTTTGAGCCGCAGCTAATGCATTGGATTGAAGGGAAAAGTACCGTCGGGAATAAAGCAAAACTCAATGCTGAGGCAGTGAAAGCTTATAAAGAGTATTTGGAAGAGGATTGAGGCTTTTTATATTGCATTAAAACGGGATAGCCTGGTCAATGACCAGGCTATTTTATTTCAGCATGCAACGATTTTGAAATTACCTTTTAAAGCCCAGTGGCGGTGACTCGTGTGTGATTATGGAAGATCAGGTTCTGCTTAACCGGCTAATGGTACTTTTTAAATTGAATTGTGCATTTATGATAAATAATTACTTTATGAAATTCTACATAATGGAGCTACAGTTCATCTTATTGAGCCTGTAAATGAGATCTCGAAAGAACGATTTGATGAATTGAAACGCTTGTTGAGCGGCAAATAATCTGGTTTCACTATTTCAATGCAAATCTAAATTCTGCAATTAGTTAAGTTGTTCAAACCACAGACTAGAAAAGTATACGCAGATCTGTATGTACTCCTGTAAACCTCTTCTCAAAAAGTATAGAAGTTCACAGGAGGTACACCTTTCTTTCAAAAAATACTATTTCTTCTCCAACAACCCGGCAATCTTATTATACAACTCCACTCCCTTCAATCCCCGCGCAATCACTCTTCCCTGTTCATCAAGCAGGAAATTATCAGGGATGCCCTGTATACCAAAAAACTGCGCTACCGGTTCGTCCCATTTTTTTAACCCGGAAACATGATGCCAGGGCATACCGTCCTTTATGATAGCGGCTTTCCAGCGATCAGCATTATCATCCAGTGATACGCTGATGATATCAAATCCTTTTTCATGAAACGCATTGAATGCCTTTACCACATTAGGGTTTTCCGCCCGGCAGGGCGCACACCAGCTGGCCCAGAAATCCACCAGCGTTACTTTGGCGTGTTGCACCACTTCTTTAAGATGTACTTCTTTACGCGCGGTATCCAGCGACGTAAAGGAAGGCATCACTACGCCGGTCAGCGTTTTCTTCGCTGTTTCAAGGCGACTGGCAAAATCTTTCCCCAATGGCGTTTGTTTTAAGGAAGGTGACAGCTTCTCAAAGAGCGGGGCGGTTTTCTGAAACTGCATGGTGTTACCGGCTATAACATTCAACGTCTCCAGCGACATAAACGAAGCAGGATGCGTTTTAATAAACCGGATGCGTATTGCTTCCATAGAATCCAGGCCGGTATAGTATTCCTTTTCCAGCGCAGCAAAAGCGGGCGTTTTGCGTTGTTCCGGTGTGCTCTTAACGGCTTCCATTTTAAGGGCCAGCAGCCTTTTGGAAGTAACAGCTATAGCCTTTTCCAGTTCCTGATAATCTGCATTTACTTTACCTGAAGTGATGATGCTGTGGCGAAGGGAATCCTTTGCGTGGAGCCGGATGTTACCTTCTTCGAGATAAAAGCGGTAGTTATCACGGATCTCCGTTGGCTTGATTGGTTTATGCAGGGCAATGTAGGTTAGCACCGGCTGACTGATACTTCCATTAAACTCAAAGTGTCCGTCTGTGGCAACCGTGGAATCTTTTACCTGTTTGTTATCCCGCAGATAATAGATAAATACGGAGTCTTTTCCTTTCCATTCTTCCACTGTTCCTTTCAGGTGGAAGTTTTGTTGCTGGGCCATTGCAAAGCCCGGAAGTAATATAAAAATGCTGAGAATATTTTTCATGAGATGTTTTTTTAGTTGATTACTCGTAACCTTCGTTCTGTGTAAGATTTGGATTCTTTTGCCTGTCGCCGAGAGGAATGGGCAGCAGGATAGCTTCTTTACGCCACCGTGTTTTACGGATGGAATACAATGCATCTGCCTGCCCGGTGCGTTTCACATCAAACCAGCGATGTCCCTGCTCACCAAACAGCTCTGTCATCCTTTCCTTGTAAATCATTTGTAACAGCGCTTCTTTGGCGATACCTGGATTCACGTCCGCCAGCAAGGGAATGCCTGCGCGTTTACGTATCACATCAATATCTGCAATCGCATCTGCCAGCTTATTTTGCTGCGCCCTGGCCTCTGCACGGATCAGGTACTGCTCTGCCAGGCGGAACATCACTACGGCTTCGTTGCTGCCATTATTCAAGGCTTTGTACTTATAATACGCCGTATCTCCATTGGATGCTTTAAGCGTCCAGGCAGACAGCCGCAGATCCCCTGCTTCAAAGGATCCGGCCAGCCAGGTAGTGAAACGGAAAACGGGATTGGTAAGACTACCGGTCATCCGGCTTCCTTCCATCGTATAATTGTTGGTACCTGCGTTGGCAAACTGAAAGATAGCTTCCTGTGATGTGAGCAGGAATACATTCTTCAGGGAATCTATGGCATACGGACCGGCAGCTATCACTGCAGTGGCCTGCTTTTCGGCTTCCGCCCAATTCTTACGGTACAACTGTACCCTGGCTAACAAAGCGGTGGCAGTCCATTTATTGGCGCGGATCCGCTTACCTGCCTCTGTAAATACGGTGCCTGCATTTTCCTGCGCATAGGCCAGGTCGCTAAGTATAAGGTCATACACTTTATCAACGGGCATGCGTGCCAGCAGCGCGTTAGTCCGGTAGTCGGATGTAACCGGCATGGGTACATCACCGAATGAATTCACTAAATAGAAATAGCAATATGCGCGGAGAAAATGTCCTTCACCAAGCAACTGCCGTTTCACCGGCGCAGATACGCCGGGTGCTGCTGCTACATTTTCCAGCAGCACGTTTACCTGGTACAGCATATTATACAAACCCGCCCAGATGGTATTCACTCCGCTGGAGGAGGCGGTGAGATTATTATCCACAAACGCCTGGTTGTCGTCGTTATAGGTAACACATTCCAGTTCATCGGATGCAATCCCCAGGCAGGAAGAAAGCATACCGCTGAAAGGCCCGCTGCCCCACACATTCTGGGTACTGGCATAAACACCACGCATCGACGAATTGGCTTTTTCATCGTCAGCAAAAGCAGCGGCTGTACTAATCTGGCTGTTGGGAAGCGCTACGTCTACAAATTTATTGCAGGAAACTCCCAGCATCAGCGTTGCCAGTAAAAATTTATATCGGAAATTCATTGTCATGTTATTCGCTGTTAAAATGATTTAAAAACCAACCTGCAAACCTGCGGTGATAGTTCGTAATGGCGGCAGTCTGTTCAGCCACGCCGTTTCGGGATCCACTACTTTCATGGGCGTCCAGGTAAGCAGGTTCTGTGCAAGTCCGTATACCCTCAGATTGCTGATCCTGGCTTTCTTCAACCAGCCGGCAGGCAGCTCCCAGGAAAGCGAGATGTTTTTAAGACGCAGGAAAGACGCATCGCCATATCTGAGATCGGAATAGAAAGCTGCATTCCAGCCCGACAAAGAATTGGATGCGCCGCTGTTGGCGGTAATCAGTTTCTGATAGGCCGCATCATCCCCGGGATGTTTCCAGGTGTCCATCGCTTCATAAGGCAGATTTTGCATAGCGCCGGCAGGTAAATACGTAAAGCCGGAAGTCATATACGACATCCAGTTCACCCCTTTCTGTTTGGTAAACTGTAAAAGGAAATCGAGCGTTAACCGTTTAAAGCGGAGGGTGTTGGTCATACCGCCATAGTATTCAGGATCAGTATCAAACAACGGCTGCAGATCTCCGCCGGCGGTGTTTGCACTCACCTGGAAGGTGCCGTTCTTATTGAGGTCTTCAACAGTATATAAACCTGTGTTGGGATCTATACCGGCATACCTGGCAATGTATACCAGGTTCAGCGACCTTCCTATCTGGTAAGAAGAAGCATAGGAAGTCTGGTCCAGTCCATCAAAACGCAACAGCTTATTATCAGGAAGAGTGAGATTAAAATGCGTTACCCATTCAAAATTCTTCTTCCGGATATTATTGCTGGTAAAGGTAAATTCAAATCCCCTGTTCTGTACCAGTACTCCCGCGAGGTTGGCGGTGATGGTGCTAAAGCCGGTAATACCCGGCAACGGATATTGTACCAGCGGATCACTGGAGCGGTTACGGTACCAGGCCGCGGAAAACAGGATCCTGTCTTTCAGGAATCCCGTTTCCAGCGCGACTTCCAGCTTCAGGTTCTTTTCCCAATGCAGGTCTGGTTTAAACAGGGCGGAAGGAGTAAAAGCAGTCTGATTGCCATACGTGGGATAAAAGATATAAGAAGTATAGGCATCAAGATATTTATAATCGCCTATCTTATCGTTACCGGTAATGCCGTAGCTGGCGCGCAGCTTCGCAAAGCTGATCACGGGGACAGCCTGCATAAAAGGTTCGCCGGATAATAACCAGGCGCCCCCCACTGCCCCAAAGTTGGAGAAGCGGTAGTTAGGTCCGAAACGGCTGGAGCCATCTCTTCTACCGGAAAAGTTCAGGATATATTTATCGTCATAGTTATAATTAACACGACCAAAAAATGCCTGGTATTTGTACTCGCTTGCAATGCTGGAAGGGCTTATAAAAGCATTGGCGGGAATGCCTGTCATTGATCCCAGGAATTCATCACTGGTATATCCTTTTACGGTGAAGCTGTAGCCTTTGTTTTGCTGGCTCTGGTAAGTAGCGCCGGCAAGGATATCCAGCCTGCTTTTACCAAATGAGGTGGCGTATTCCGCCTGCGGCTCCACAATCCAGCTTTTGAAATTATTATTCCCAAAAGCAGCTCTGCCCGTGAGGTCTGGTGTTTGCGGATTCTGCGCGGTTTTAGGTACGAGGCTCAGTTCATTTACCGTCATGGTGTTATAGCCAATACTGCTGCGGATAGTAAGGCCCGGCAGTATCATATACGAAAGCAGCGCATCAGCCATGAGGCTTTCAGTGGTAGCGGAATATTTCTGAAGCATATAGGCCAGGGGGTTATCCATCGTGATGCCTTTTTCATTCCACATTAGTCCACCGGCAGAATCATAAAGTGCGTAATTAGGCGGCATGGTAATAGAGCCTGCGAGATCCCGGCTGCTGGTAGTATTTTTACTGGAAGAATAATTTGCGCGGAAAGCGCCGTTGAACTTACGGTCGTTGGAACGGGTGTTCAGATTCAACTGGCCGGAAGCCCGGGTGTTGGGAAATTTACCGGGATACACATCTGTTTCACGGTAGTAGCCACCGCCTGCGAGGTATTGTACCAGCTCCGATCCACCGGAGATAGACGCCTGCGCATTGGTAGTAGTGGCGGTACCGCCTATCAGTTGTTTGGCAAGATTATTATCGCGCGTGGTATCCCATACCAGCAGGTCGTAAGCGTTAGCGATAGTTTTTACTTTGTTATCATTGGCAAAGGCTTCATTACGCATTGCCACGTAATCTTTTGTACTCAGCAAATCCGGGATTTTAGCGCGGCTCCCGCCGGAAGTAATATTAAGATTAAAGCGGGTGGCGCCGGCCTTGCCACGGCGCGTGGTGATGAGCACCACGCCATTGGCGCCGCGGCTGCCGTAAATAGCCGTGGCGTCTGCATCTTTCAGAATTTCTATGCTTTCTATATCCGCCATGTTGATGCTGTTAATCGGACTAAGACCGGTAGATGAATAAGCAGAGATAGCAGATTGCAGCAGGTTGATGTTCGCATTGTTGGCGGCCAGCGGAATACCATCCAATATAAAAAGCGGTTCATTGCTGGCACTGTTGTATTTGTCGACCTGTGTACGGCCGCGGATCTCCACTTTAAATCCTGCGCCGGCAACACCGGTAGTTTGTGTAATGATTACACCGGGCGTTCGGCCCTGTAAAGCAGCGAGCACATTGGATACAGGCGCCTGGTTTAATTCTTTCCCGCCTACTTTATCAATATTACCTGTGGCCATGCGCTTTGAAGTGAAGCCGTACGCCTGTACTATTTTTTCATCCAGTGCGCTCACGGATGCTTCCATCACCACGCGCATCGGTGTACCGGCAGGCGGCACTATTACTTCTCTTGTTTGAAAACCGATAAAAGTGATCTGCAACGTTTCGCCTGGTTTGGCTTTAATGGAGAACTTACCGGAAGCGTCGGTACTCACATAATCAGCCGTTCCTTTTACGCGGATGTTGGCGCCGGGCAAGGGAGAGCCATCCACAGCGATGATGATCCCTGTTACTGCACCCTGGTCAATAACAGCTTCCGGCACAATTTCCTTCTCCCGGATAATAATATTTTTATCCCGGATACTGTATACCAGGGAGCGGTCTTTTAATATCCCTGTCAGAAAGGCTTCCAGGGGAATATCTTTTACCGCCACCGAAACCGGCGTCGTGGCTTTAATTAATTCCAGGTCGTAAAATACGAGGTAGCCGGTTTGCTTCCGGATCTCTGAAAAAACCTGGTTCAATGGAATGTTATTAGCATTCAGTGTCATTGTTTGTGATACCACTTTGGCGGATACATGTAAACAACAAACTAACAGGAGATAAGCGGTGAATCGCATAACCCGGATGATTTTAGCCAGGAAACTGCTCTTGGTTCCACTGGTTGATTTTTTGGAACGTCCCAAAGGGCCAGACATGGGATGGCCCTTACAAAGCGCATAAATTTGCATACTTTTGCAATAGTTAATGGTTGATTAATAATGAGTCTACCCAGACTTTTCTATTTAAGTAACCAGGCTACTTACCGCTCCGGTTGCCCCCGGGGCGGTTTTCGTTTGTATTACTGCGACTGTACTACCAGCCGCTTTCCTTCTTCTATATGTACATTTACTTTCATCATGCGCATCACCTCTACGATATCGGAGAGGTGGAGGTTTCTTGATAACTGGCCGCCAAAGATGCGGTGCGGTACCGGTCCTTTGTAAATCACTTCCACATCGTACCAGCGCGATACCTGTCGTAGTACTTCTTCCAGGTCCATCTTTTCAAAATCAAAAATGCCATTCTTCCAGGCTATCACCTGTGACAGCGCTGCGGGCGTGAGCGATTTGACTACTACGCCGGCAGTACGGGGATTTGCCTGCGCCTGTTGCCCCGGCTGCAGCAATATTTTATCACTGCCTTTCACTACCTGTACGCGCCCATCGGTCAGGGTGGTCTGGATACTGCTTTCCTCCGTATACGCGTTCACGTTAAAGTGTGTTCCCAGTACTTCCACGGAAACGCCTGCCGGAAGGCTCACCCGGAATGGTTGTCCGGGCATTGGCGCCACTTCAAAGTAAGCTTCTCCCGTAACTGTTACCAATCGCTCTTTACCGGTAAATGCAGTAGGATAACGGATAGAGGAAGCCGCATTAAGCCATACTGCTGAATTATCCGGCAGTACTAACCTGAACTGTCCTCCCCGTGGTGTGGTGAGTACATTGTAGCTCACTTCACTGCCCGCGGCTTTCACGTCATACTTCAGCTCCCCCGCATTTTGACTGATAGCGGTATTCCCCTGCTGAATCAGCTGTTTACCGCTGCTGTCCAGCACTACCTGTGTACCATCTGCCAGTGTAAGCACGGCTTTATTTGTACCTGGCGGCACGTCTGTCTTTTTTGCAAACTGCGGCGCCGGCGGGCGGCTATGGTCACGAAGAAAATAAGCCGTACTTCCCAGCAGGAACAGCCCTGCAGCTGCCGCCCACCACCACTTCCGGGCAAACATTTGTTTTACCGGTGGTGTTGCTGCCGGCAGCTGCGCCAGGATTTGTTGATACAATTCATCAGCCGCAGCGGCGGGCAAAGTGATGTCTGTTATGTGCCTGGCCATTAATTCATCCAGTATTGCTTCATCGGGCTCGCCTTCCCGCAACGCCGCCATTAATTCAGCTTTCTCTTCAGGCGGAGCGGTCTGGTTATAAAACCGGTTAAGCAAATATTCCCATCTTGCTCTTTGCATATTGGTGGTTTGATAAGATAAAGTGGTCCTATTTACATTACTGACAACCGGGAGGGAAAGAAGGGGTAGTGGAGGAAAAAAAATTCTCAGCGGCGTACTTCCAGCAAACAGATAGCCAGCAGGCCGATGGTGTTGCCGTTATCTTCCAGGTATTGTTTTACTGACCGGAGTGCAGCCATCATATGTTTTTTAACAGTTTCCCGGGAGATATTTAACTGGTAAGCGATATCGTCATGCTTAAGCCCTTCGAGGCGGCTCATGCGGTATACCCGCTGCTGTTGTGCCGGCAATTGGCCGATAGCCTTATGCAGTAATTGTTCCAGCTCTTTTCCCAGCGCAGCTTCTTCGGTATGATTGTGATCTTCCCGGAAAGGATACAGCTCCCTGATAATGCTTTCTTCATGCGCCCGGCGTTTCATCCCGTTCAACACCTGGTTGCGGGTCATCCTGTTAATATATGCCGGCAGGTTATCAATGGTGTGCAGCGATTGCCGGTTTATCCAGATCTTTATCAGTACGTCCTGCACCACATCTTTGGCAATAGTGTCGGATGCCGTCATCCTCAGTGCGAAAGAATAAATAAAGGGATGATAGCGGTCGAACAACTGCCTGAACGCCGACTCCTCTCCCACGGCCAACTGCTCCAGCCATTGCCGCTCCAAATTCATATTTTCTTGCATGTTCCGAAACCTGCCTCCCCCGGCAGTAATTGGTTGATTTGCGGTTAAAAGTAGTAAAAAACTGATAGTTCCGGTAATATGTATCCCGGCAGCAATGATGCATCTCTTTCTGAATAATAAATGAGCAGAACTTCCTAACTTCCCGCACAACTTTGCATATCAGTTATGAGATGGATCACCCGGGAACGCCCTAAAATAGACAGGCTCGCCTGCCCCTGGCTTATCAAAAGATTTGTAGATGCCGGCGCGGAATTTATTTACGTGCCGTTCAATGATGTACTGCCAATGGCCGCCCAACTGAACGCAATCCCCTTTGATATTGCCGGCGTGGAATACACGCACTACGACGATCTCTGCACCTTCGACTATATCATCAAAAAACACCACATTGAAGACAACGCCGTTCTTGCCTTAGCTCCCATTGTTCGCGGAGCGGATACCGACCGGCACGACCTCGCCCCGCAGGCATCGGGCCTCTGGGCCATCTCCGCAGGCATGGCCTATGATGAACCGGATGATCATAAGCTGCTGGAAAAAGGAATGCTGCTGTACGATTCCCTGTACAGCTGGGCCAAATACTTACAACATGTTAAACATACCCAGCAACCTTTTGAAAACCAACTGCTGGACATCTTTAATAAATTTCTCCAACGCGAAAAAGACACTAAAAAAATACCCGCCTGGGCAAAAGAACTCAAAGAAATTATACAGGACCAGATCGATACCAACCTCAATCTCAGCCTGAAAGGACTCTCTGAAACCCTGCAGGTGCATCCCGCCTATTTATCACGCGAGTTCTCCAAATATTTTGACAACCTTTCCTTCGGGGATTATATCCGTAAATTACGGATCGATAAAGCCATTCAGCTCCTCTCCTCTACCAATCATTCGCTCACGGAAATAGCCTATCTCACCGGCTTTTCAGACCAGAGCCATTTTACCCGGATCTTCAGGGTACATACCGGTAAAAGCCCATCTGCCTATAAAAAAAGTTTAGGGAAAAAGTAAAAACTATCCTAAACCTTCGTTTTCGTGCTATTTTTTTGTGACGGGTTGTCGGACTTTACAGCCAAATTGAGCTGCTGAAGAATAATGGACACTAATAATACTACGCCTTACACGCTTCGCCAACTGGTACTTTATTTCCTCGGACTGGGCACCTGGGGCTTTGGCGGCCCGGTAGCGCTGGCCGGCTACATGCACCGCGACCTGGTAGAACAACGCAAATGGATCAGTGAAGAGGATTATAAAGAAGGTCTTGCTTTGGCGCAACTCGCTCCCGGACCACTGGCCGCCCAGCTGGGCATTTACATCGGGTATATTCATTACCGCATCCTGGGCGCCACGCTCGCAGGACTGGCATTTGTGCTGCCCTCATTCATCATGGTGGTGATACTGGGTTTCATCTATACCCAATGGCAGGGAATTCCCTGGATGCAGGCCGTGTTTTATGGCGTTGGCGCAGCAGTAATAGGGATCATCGCTATGAGCGCCTGGAAGCTCACCCGTAAATCTATCGGCACAGATAAATGGCTGACAGGCATCTATCTTATTACAGCCGCCTACACCGTATGGAAAGAAAATGAAAACATCTGGCTTTTCCTTGGCGCAGGGCTTATTTACTGGTGGCTGAAATCTCCCCGGGAAAAAATATCGCTCCCGAAAAAGAAGCCGGCAGATCTTATTAAATCATTATCATTTCCGCTCCTGTTCAATACCTCCCTCTCCACATCAGGCAATACCCTCTGGCAGCTCCTCCTGTATTTTACCAAAGCCGGCGCACTGGTTTTTGGCAGCGGCCTCGCCATTGTTCCATTCCTGTATGGTGGCGTGGTAAAGGAACATGCGTGGTTAAATGAACAACAGTTTATGGACGCAGTAGCCGTAGCCATGATCACTCCCGGCCCCGTAGTGATAACAGTGGCCTTCATTGGTTTCCTGGTAGCCGGCTTTGCCGGCGCCTGTGTAGCGGCTTTAGGTACCTTCTTTCCCTCCTACATCTTTACCGTGGTCCCGGCGCCTTACTTCAGGAAATACGGGAAACATCCCGGTATCAAAGCTTTTGTAGACGGTGTTACCGCTGCCGCTATCGGCGCCATTTCCGGCGCGGTGGTTGTATTAGGCAAAAGATCACTGACCGATGCCTGTACCATCGCTATTGCCATTATTACAGTGATTATACTATGGAGATTTAAAAAAATACCCGAGCCACTTATTATCCTCGCAGCAGCAGGTACCGGGCTTTTACTGAAAAATATCCAATGATTGTAATATCTTAACAGAACATTTCCCACCAGAAAACCGGACCATACTTCTAAACAGTTTGATAAATGAACGTTTACCATAAAAAGATCTTGATCTGCGGTTGTTTCGCCACGCTATCATTATCTGGTATAGCACAGCAAAGAACTATCCGTATCAAAGAATTACTATCACTGGTACAATCGCAGCCACAGGTAAAGGCTTCAGAACAGCAGTCCCGGGCAGCGGAATATAATGTACGTATGGCCCGGAATTCACTAATGCCGGAGCTTACCGCGGGGTATCAGGCGGGATATGCTACCTACAACAATATCACAGGCATGAGCTATCCCGGTTTACTTTTACCGATCAGCGGCCCGCCATCCACAGGGAACACCTACGACCCGGTTCCGGGGACGGCTTTAACGGCTCTCGTGAAATGGAACCCGCTCACTTTCGGACAACGCCAGGCTGCGGTAGAAAAAGCTACTGCCCAATATAAACTGGCAGGCAGCTATTACAATGAAGCGCTCTTCCGCCAGCAGTACTTAGCCATATACACTTACCTCGATGCCGTGTACCTGCAAAAGTTATTGTTGAGCTACCAGGCAAATATCGAACGCACACAAGCCGGTTTGCAGCAATCATTGATACTGGCACAACAGGGGTTACGGCCCGGTATTGACACCACACAGTTCCAGTCGGTGCTGGCACAGGCCCGGATGGACCTCCTGACGGCACAACGGCAATACTACGCACAGGTTACAGAGCTCACCCGTCTTGCTGACCTGCCGGGTAAACCGGACGATATTTTACTGGCAGATACTTCGCTGATTAGCCAGTTCCCTTCCGGCGCCGATACCACTACAAACGTTACAGCACATCCTTCTTTCCAATATTATCAGACAAAAAAAGAAGTAAGTGAAGCCGCGCTGAAGGAAGCCGGTCGCGCCTGGCGCCCCAAGCTGGATCTCTGGGCAAATGCCTATGCCCGCGGTTCCGGCGTGGATGCCGCCGGCAACATCAATAAAGCAGATGGCTGGTCGCTTTCCCGGAAAAACTATGGCGCCGGTATCCAATTGAGTTTTCCCATCCTGCAGTTTTCACAGGTAAATCTTCAGAAAAAACAATACCGGTTACTGTTGAAATCTGACGAAGCACAACTGGACCAGGTAACACTGAATCTGCAAAAGCAACAGGAAACAGCACAGTTTAATTACGACCAGAACCTGTTGATTGCACGCCAGGCATTAATACAATCACAGGCCGCGCGGTATGCTTTCGACGGATTGAAACTCAGTTATGAAAGCGGGCTGGTAGACTTTACCCGCCTGATGCAGGGACAATATGAACTGTTGAAAGCGGAAACAGGCGAAGCCGGCGCATTCCTGCAGGCATGGCATGCGCTACTGGAGCTGGCTGCCGCAAATGGCAACCTGCATGTTTTTACAGATAAACTGAAATAACGAATCATTCTTTATGAAACTAATCATTTCGGCATTAAGGCATCCCGTCACCATACTGGTAGCTGTTATTGCCATCCTCTTCTTTTCTTTCCTCTCCATCCGCAACGCAAAGGTGGATATATTCCCGCGCCTCGGACTGCCGGTTGTATATGTTGCCCAGCCTTACGGTGGCTTGTCGCCCGAGCAGGTAGAAGGTTTTGTTACTTCTTATTATGAATACCACTTTCTATACATCACCGGTGTTAAATATGTAGAGTCGAAAAGTATACAAGGCGCCGCCCTCATCAAAATAGAATTTAATGAAGGCACCGATATGAGCCAGGCAATGGCGGAAGTAGTCGGTTATGTGAACAGGGCCAGGGCGTTTATGCCGCCCGGTACCGTGCCGCCGTTTGTTACCCGGTTTGACGCCGGCAGCGTGCCGGTAGGACAACTCGTATTCAGCTCCGACAGCAGATCACTGGGTGAAATATCAGATCTGGCGCTGTTCCGCGTACGGCCTATGTTTTCAACACTGCCGGGCGTATCTGCCCCGCCGCCGTTTGGTGGTAACCAGAAAACAGTGCTGATCACCATAGATCCGGAAAAACTGCGCGGGCATAACCTTTCACCGGACCAGGTGGTGCAAACCATTGCGAAATTCAACACCATCTCTCCTGCCGGTAATGTGCGCATTGGCGATACCACTTACATCACCCCGCAAAACAGCGTCATTGAAACCCTGCAGGATTTGCAGAACACACCCCTGCAATCCGGCGCAGGACCGGCAATATACGTGAAGGATATTGCCAACGTTACGCTGGGCTCGGATGTCACTACCAGCTATGCACTGGTGAACGGCAAACGCTCTGTTTATATCCCGGTAACAAAACGCGCCGATGCCTCCACCTGGGATGTGGTACAAAGAGTGAAAGCCGCACTGCCCGACATGCAGGCCGCTATCCCGGAAGATATAAAAGTAACCTACGAATTTGATCAGTCGGGGTACGTGATCAACTCCCTGAAAAGCCTGTTGTTTGAAGGCGGGCTCGGAGCCCTTCTCACCGGCCTGATGGTATGGTTTTTCCTGGGCGACAGGCGCAGCGCACTTATCGTGATCATGATCATCCCGCTGGCATTATTATCCGCGGCTACGCTGTTATACCTCACCGGCCAGACCATCAATATTATGACGCTGGGAGGACTGGCGCTGTCTGTAGGAATACTGGTAGATGAAGCCACCGTGACCATTGAAAATATTCACCGCCACCAGGAACTTGGTAAAAACAAAGCACGCGCCATCGCAGACGCCTGCCGGGAAATAGCCGCACCAAAACTGCTGATCCTCCTGAGTATCCTCGCGGTATTTGTGCCCTCCCTGTTTATGAATGGCGTGCCCAAAGCCATGTTCCTGCCTTTATCACTGGCCGTTGGTTTTGCTATGATCGCCTCTTTCCTGTTATCGCAAACTTTTGTACCGGTTGCTGCCAACTGGTTACTAAAGGACCATCAAACACAACAGGACACCGGATTTTATTATAAACTAAAGCAAAAATATATCCACGCGGGACAACGTTTCCATACCGGTTTCGGATGGCTTACCACTTTGTTCCTTGCCGTATCGCTATTGCTCGTAGTGTTGTTGTTTTCTTTTACCGGCACAGAACTGTTCCCGCAAACCGACAGCGGCCAAACGCAAATTCGTTTACGCTTACCCGTAGGTACCCGCTTTGAGCGGACGGAAGACGCCACCAGGAAACTGCTGCATCTATCAGACAGCATTGCCGGCAAAGGCAACACGGACATCACTTCCGCCTTTATTGGCACGCAACCATCCAGCTTCCCGGTAAACTATATCCACCTGTGGACCGGTGGCCCGCATGAATCAGTAACAAAAATAAAGCTGAAGAAAGATGTGATTCCGATAGCTGTTTTCAGAGAGAAATTACGCGCCGCTGTTGCCAAAGAAATTCCAACAGCCACAGTTTCTTTTGAACCGGGCGACATCGTGGAACAGGTGCTGAACCTCGGCAGCACTAACCCCATAGAAATAGCCGTGGTAAACCGCAACCTCGCAGAAGGCCGCAAAACAGCGCAGCAACTGGTACAACAACTAAAGGCCATTCCTTCGTTACGTGATCTGCAGATTGCCACACCGTTGGACTACCCCGCCATCAGGCTGGAAGTAGACCGCGTAAAAGCTGGTCAGCTTGGCATTTCCGGCGAACAGGCCGCCCGCTCCATCGTAACCGCTACTTCTTCCAGCCGTTTTACCTCGCCTAATTACTGGCTCGATAAAACAACCGGAACCGCCTACCAGGTACAGGTGCAATACCCCGAATACCGGATGAACAGCACCGCGCAGCTGGAAGCTGTTCCCGTATCAGGTGGCATTGGCAACACGCATTACCTCAGTGAAATAGCCACGTGGAAACGCACGGTTGTTGCCGGTGAATACGACCGTCTTAACCAGCAACGCTACATCACCATCACCGCAAACATTCAGCGGCAGGATGCCGGAACTGTTTTCAATAAAGTAAACAACATTATTTCCGGCATGGGTAAACTACCCAATGGCGCAAAGATCCTGCTGCGCGGACAACCACAGCTGTTACAGCAAACGCTTACCAGCCTGCAGTTTGGATTACTGATTGCGATCATCGTGATCTTCCTGCTGATGACGGTTTACTTTCAGTCGTTCCGTGTGGCACTGGCTACCTTGTCCATTATCCCCGCAGTGATAGCGGGTTCCCTGCTATTCCTTTTTATTACCGGCAACACGTTGAATATCCAGTCGTATATGGGCGCCATTATGGCTGTTGGCGTAGCCATTGCAAACGCAGTACTGTTCATCACCAGCGCAGAGTATAACCGGAAAGAAGAGATTCCATCAGGGCATCTCCGCGCGGCGGAAACGCGCCTCCGTCCTATCCTGATGACCAGCGCCGCTATGATAGCCGGCATGATCCCAATGGCAGCAGGCCTTTCCGAAGGGGGCGATCAAACCGCACCGTTAGGCATTGCGGTAATTGGCGGCCTTTTGTTTTCAGCCATCAGCGTACTGTTTTTCCTGCCACCCGTATATCAGCTGATCATTGGAAGAAGGAAATTTGTGGCTGTTTCTTTAGATCCGGATGATGTAAACAGTATTCATCACGACAAACAATCTTAAAAAATAAATTTAATCATATGCGATCCATCGCGTTTATAAGTTTGGTTATAACATTGGCAGCCTGCGGCAATGCACCGAAGCAACCGGAGCATAAAAATGACAGTCCCGCGCCAGATAGCGTGCCGGTATTCATTTTGAAGCAGGACACTGTTAAGAAAACAATAGAGTTACCGGCAGAACTCATCCCCTACGAAACCGCAGAATTGTTTGCCAAAGTACAGGGTTTTGTGCGCAGCATGAAAGTGGACCTGGGCGACCGTGTAAAAAAAGGACAAACACTGGCCGTAATTGAAGCGCCGGAAATTAACAGCCGGCTGGCGGAATCTGAAGCTGCATTGCAATCGGCCAAAGCGAAATGGGCTTCCAGCAGGGATCATTATGAACGTCTTTACAGGGCGTCGCAGGCGAAAACACCGGGCATCGTTGCCCCGGTTGACCTGGAGCGCAGCCGCAATGTAATGCTGGCCGACAGCTCCACTTATATAGCCGCGAGCAAACAATCACAATCCTATAAGGCAGTTTCCGGCTACCTGTATATCACCGCTCCTTTCGACGGCGTAGTTACTGCGCGTAAAGCAGATCCCGGTGCGCTTGTAGGCACCAACGCCATGTTGCTTACCGTTCAGAATAACCGCACGCTGCGTCTTCGTGCAGCCGTTCCCGAGATATATACGGCGGCGGCAAGTCCTTCAAAAAATATCGACTTCCGCGTAGATGCCTACCCTACCCAACGCTTTAAAGCCACGCTCACCCGCAAGTCTGAAACTATCGATCCCGGCACCCGCACAGAGTTGTGGGAGTTCCAGGTAGATAACAGCGATCACTTACTCAAGGCAGGCGCCTTTGCGTATGTAAAGCTGCCGCTGGAACGCGGCACTACCTCGTTCATTGTACCGTTTGCAGCCGTAGCCACTACGCAGGAAAGGAAGTTTGTGATAAGAGTGCACCAGGGTCAGGCAGAGTGGGTAGATGTACGCCAGGGCATAACGGTAGACGCAGGCATTGAAATATTCGGCAACCTTTCTGCCGGTGATACCTTGCTGAAAAAAGCCACCGATGAAAGAAAACCCGGCAGCACCGGTACCTGGATATTGAAATAATAATATAATAAAGAGATGCCCGTCGCATAGTACCTGCGACGGGCATCTTTTATCCGGGCTATCTTTCCAGGATTAATACAAGCAATAACAAAACAGCAACAATAATATAACTCATCGCTGCAAAGGTACTGACGAACTACGAATGATAAACCGCCTGCGCTGAATGGTGTACCGGCAATACTCCCAGGTATCTCAGGTAACGGTCCAGCAATGCCTTATCAAACACGGGTTCTTCTATACCACTGCCTTCCAGGAAAGTAGCCACATGGGTGTTATCCCAAACGTAGGTATCCTGGTACAACTCAACGGTAGACAGTCCTTCGTGCATATTATCTTTGAACAAACTGGTGAGTGCATACAACCTGTTGGCAGGATCATCTTCCCAGATCTTTCTCCATTCTTTATACGGCAGGCCGCGCAGATCGAAAGAATAATACTTGTTCAACAAGTCAAAAAACTGCAGCAACGTAAGGTTTGTTTCCGGGCTGGCAATCAGGTTAAATTTAAGACCCAGGGCCGTCTCTTTTTTTGAAATATAAGCGATGGCTTTTGTCATGTAATCTACCGTAATCAATCCTTCCCTTAACTCCCTTAATGCGGGATATGCGTTGAACTCTATACAGTTTTTCACCAATCCTGCCCACCACTGGTAAGGTGCGCTGGCGCCGGTTTCACTGTTACACATGGCATAACCAAGCCGGTAGGTAATTACCGGCAACCCCTGCGCTGCCGCGAGGTCGGCGATGCCTTCCATCACCCATTTACTTCTTACATAACCGATATCCTTGCTCACCGCCAGCAGGTTCTGGCCGATATCATCTGTTTCCTTCATTACGGTTTTATGCGTGAATACATGCCCCCAGCTATACACCGAAATAGTGGACAGCAACACCAGGCATTTTGTTTTGCCGGCGGCAGCAAAAGCTACAATTTCCCTGAGCCCTTCCACGTTGGCAGACTTCATATAAGAGTACGGCTCAATAAAATTGACGGAGCTACCGGAATGATAAATAACATCGATGGTGTCGGCCAATTCTTTAAACCCTGCTTCCGTTAACCCCATGTCCGGTTTGGAAAAATCTCCTGTTACCGGCACAATGCGCTGGCGCAGCGATTCATCGATGTGGATGTTAAAGTTGTTCAGGCAGCCGTTGATCCGTTCCATCGCATAATATTCATTACTGGCCCTGATGAGGCAGTACACAGTTGCATTGGAAGCCAGCAGCAAATCTTTCAGCAGGTGAATGCCTACAAAACCGGTTACACCGGTGAGCAGTACGGCTTCGGGGTTTTGCAGCCTGGCAGCATCAAAATCGCGGCGGATAACGGTTCCCGGTTTCAGGTACACATCCTGCTGCAACGCTACATAAGGTTCCACATCTTCTTCCAGCACAATAGTATCTGCCTGGGCCCGGCGCGCTTCCAGGGTTTGCGCCAGGTCTTTCAGCACCGGGAACTGGTATACATCTCTCATATATACTTTTAACGACAACGTTCTTCCCAATGCCGTAACTACCGGCGCCACACGAACAGAGTTGCCTCCTATATCAAAGAAGTTGTCGGAGTTATTGATCGCCTTCCGGCCCAATACGCTTTCCCAGATGGCCGCAATGGTTGTTTCCATTGCTGTTACCGGCGGTTCATACACGGCGCTGTCTTCTTCGTATACAGCGGCCAGCTGCGACAACCTTGCCTGGTCTGTTTTTCCATTGGAGGTTACCGGTAATTTATCCAGGAAGATAAATTGCGAAGGGATCATATAACCCGGTAGTGAATCTTTCAGTGTTGCCCTGATGGAGGCGATCTCCGGCTCTTCCGCCTCCCAGTTCTTCACCAGGAAAGCGACGATATACTTATTATGTTTTTCATCCTCGCGGGTAATAACGGCCGCGTCTTTGATACCATCAACAGGCAGCAATGCTTTTTCTATCTCCTCCAGTTCTATCCTGAAGCCGCGGATCTTCACCTGGTTATCTGCCCTTCCTGAAAAAATTAATTCACCGGAAGGCAGTATGGAGGCGAGGTCACCGGTTTTGTACAGGCGGGCGCCTGGTACAAACGGATGATCGATAAAGGAGGCTGCCGTTTGAGCAGGTCTGTTCCAGTATCCCAGTGCCAGTCCTTCGCCACCGAGGTACAGTTCACCGGTACCGCCGGCGGGAACGGGTTGCAGGTGCTGGTTTAAAATATACGCCTGGGTATTGGCAACGGGTTGTCCGATAGATGAGACATATTCCCCGTTTTCATCGTGCACTACCCTGCAGGTAGCAAAAATGCTGTACTCAGTAGGCCCGTAGTAATCCACCAGTTGATAACCCAGTCCGTGTGTAAGCACCGGCTTCAGTTTTTCGCCGCCGGTAAACAGGTAGCGCAGGTGAAGATGCGGAGCCGTGCGACTAAGTGCTACCAGTTCAGGCGCCAGCACAGTAGGCACAAACGCATGTGTGATCCCGTTCCTGGTATAGAACTGCAGCAACGCCGCCGCATCCGTTCTTTCTTCATTGGTAGCTATCACCAGTGTGGCGCCGGAAGTAAGTGCGGTCCATATCTCCCAAACAGAAATATCAAAAGCAATTCCTGCTACGAGAGTAACCCGGTCGTTCGCGGTTACCTCAAACCGTTGCCTGTGCCACGATACCAGGTGCTGCAAAGACCGGTGCGCCACCATTACTCCTTTAGGCGTTCCGGTGGAACCGGAAGTATAGATGATATAGGCCCGGTCGTTTGCTGTTACCGGCACATCCGGCGTAGTAGCGGGCCATTTATCAAGACTATCCACGTTATCCAGTATCACATAGTTGTACTTACCCGCGTCCGGTAAGGCATGTTTACTGGTGGTGACCACGCAGCTGGTCCCGGTGTCTTCCAGGATCACCTGGATTCTTTTTAACGGATACGAAGGATCAATGGGAACATACGCTGCGCCTGTTTTTAAAATCCCTATTACCGCTACCAGCCATTCAATGGACCTGTCTATCCATACCGGTATAATGTCGCCGGGCTTTACGCCCTGCTCCAGCAGGTAATGCGCCATCTGGTTGGATCGCCTGTTCAGGGTGTCGTAGGTGATAGCGTCTGATTTGAATACAACCGCAGTGCGATCCGGGCTGAGCGCCGCCTGCTGATTGAAAAGAGCAATAACAGTGGCAAATGGGTCATAATGCCATTGCTCTCCCTGTAACATAAAATGTCCTGGATTTTCATACGCGTGGGTTTGCTCCACGGTAGCGTGTTTGGGTTTCATAGAATAATAATTAAAATTAAAGAAAAGGGACTATAGCTTCCCTGGGTTAAAGGTTTTCAATAAAAAAATCGCGGTGTTATTAATTTGTTTTGATATGGTTATTTCGTGATATATGGTTATTTCGTGCAGGGGCAAAACTATCTTGTTCCACTGCTATATTTCTACAGTGGGAATAAATTCCGGTTAAAAAAAAGCGGATGGTAAATCCATCCGCCTTCTAAAGAATATTCAGCTGCTCATGACTGTCTTATGCCCAAACCTTCGCTCCTGGAGCCGGTCGTACTCTTTCACATAATCCGGGTGTTCGGTTCCCATTGTTCTGTCCCACACCCGGAAATACAATCCATAGTTTCCCCTGAACTTCTTGTGGTGCAGGTTGTGATGAACAGATGTATTGAATACTTCAAACATCCACGTATACCGGAACCCGCGTGGCATCAGTTCATAACCCAGGTGGCCATACACATTAATAATAAATCCCGATATCGTAAACAACAGTACCGTAAGCGGGTGCATAGGCATCACGCAGGTAATAACCACCAGCACCCCTCCTTCCGCCACCGCTTCCAGGACATGAAAGCTGTAGGAAGTCCAGGGAGAAGGATTGACACTCTGGTGATGCACCAGGTGTGTACGTTTAAATAACTGCTTATGATGCAACAGGCGATGCATCCAGTAAAAATAAGTATCGTGTATCACAAGACTCAACACCAGGCTCACACCTATGTACCACACCGGGAAATCATGAATATCGCTATAGATCATAGTATACTGCCGTACCGGCGTTACCAGCAGTACAACAGAAATCCCGGTGAACACCAGCGTGCTTTGCATGGAATACCAGATCTCCCGGAGAAAATCTTTCTTCGATGCCAGCTTTTGCTGGATTTTAAAATGTTTAAACCTGGCTGGCAACAGCAGGTAAAATAAAATGAAAGGAATACCCGCCAACAGGAAATACCGGAGGGCAGACACGCTAAAGATCTTAACTGTAGCTTCAATGATCGGTTCCATAACCCTGAGAAATTTATCTCCCAAAATTAGAATACCGGTACGGCAGATGCAGTTAACAAAAGATAATTTCGCAGATTAACAAAGGATAATTTATCCCTTGCCCTTGTCAAGCATCCGCTTGCGGATACGGCTTAGCGACACAGGCGTAATGCCCAGCATGGAAGCAATATATTTATCGGGCACCCGGTTCACCAGGTCGAAACGCTCTGCCAGCAGGTTGCGGTACCGCTCTTCCGGCGACAACGTTACAAAGGATTCCATGATATTTAATGATTCCGATAACATGCGCATCAGGAAAAAGTTGCGCAGCGGTTCATACTCCGGGTGCGTTTTCAGTACTTCTTCCAGTACATCGTAATCTATTTCCAGTAATGTGGTAGGCTCCAGCGCACGGTAAATAAAGCGTGACGGCCGCCTGTGAATGATGGTATCGTGAGAAGCAATAAATTGTTTTTCCCAACGCAGAAACAAGGTGGCTTCATCCCCATTACTTTTAATAATATACGCCCGCATGATGCCTTGTTCAATGAAAGCAAGACGGCGTTCAGTATCACCCTCACGGATATACGTTTCATTGGCCGCCAGTTTTGCCTGCCGCGTCATGGCAAATAATGGCGCCGTGTCGGCCGGAAGTATCCCGGCCAGATCAAATAGCAGTTGCTGTAAAGTGGTGATGGATGCACTCATATGATTCGTCAGAGTGCTAATGTAAGGTTATTTCTCAATTAACCCGTCCATCACAACTGAGCGGCCTTCATTTTGGTGAGTTGCGCCAGCGTATAAGCGCCAACCGCCATTACGAGATCCCATTTAAAAAAAGGTTACAAAAAAACAGGGGGAATTTTCTGTAACCTTTTTACTGTTATAGCATCTAATTAACATGGCAGCATAAAATAAATTCACAGACATGAACTCTCCGAATAAAGAATTAAGCCAGGTATTGGCAGATACCATCAGCCGGCTACCTGAAAAATACAGGGTGGTTTTTGTGTTGCGTGAAATCGAGGAAATGTCAGTCCGGGACACTTCTTCGGCGCTGGACATTGAAGAAAACAATGTAAAAGTACGCCTGAACAGGGCAAAGGCCCTGCTCAGGGAGAATTTAAACGCCTATATGAAAGATCACGTTTATCATTTTCATTTAACCCGCTGCGACCGGATCACCCGCAATGTTTTACAGAAACTGGGCATAGAAGGGGGAAAACCATGATCTCCTCATGCTCATTCCGTCAGGAAGCGCTTCGGATATAGCAGCATGGCCCGCAGCCGGGTAACGGTGTGCATGAATAAAATCCGGGGAACCATATGTCTAAATGAGTCCTCATTTTGTCCAACTCACCCTAAAACCCATTCCCGTTGCTTAGTTTGCCGGCTACTTTTGTTTCTCCTGGGAGCACAAAAGCATCTGCAGGAAAGCATGATGGAACCGACAAAAAAATTTAACCGCAGACATTTTTTAAGCGCAGCTGCCTTAACCTTTGCAGCCACCAAACTCTCCCCCTTGCAGGCATTGGCCGCTACAGGACGCAGTGATAAAAAAGGCTACCAGGCCCCTGTATCTTTCCGGGAAATCAAACAGATCAGGGCCGGACTACTCGATGTTGGCTATGCCGAAGCCGGCCCGGCAAACGGCCAGCCCGTTATCCTCCTGCACGGATGGCCTTATGATATTCACAGCTACGCAAAAGTATCCGCCATACTGGCTGCTGAAGGTTATCGGGTAATCGTGCCTCATTTACGCGGTCATGGCACCACGAAGTTCTTGTCTGCCCAAACCTTCAGAAACGGGCAACAGGCGGCGGTAGCAAGTGATATCCTTTCGCTGATGGATGCACTTCATATAGAAAAGGCCATCCTGGGCGGCTTCGACTGGGGAGCACGCACCGCCAATATCATCGCGGCACTATGGCCGGAACGTTGCCAAGCAATGGTTTCGGTTAATGGCTATCTTATTAATAACCTGGAAAAAAACAAACAACCCTTGCCTCCAAAAGCAGAATGGGGATGGTGGTATCAGTATTACTTTGCTACCGAGCGTGGTAAACTGGGTTATACCGCCAATTGGCACGACTTCAACAAACTGATCTGGAAAAATGTTTCTCCGAAATGGGATTTTGATGATACCACTTATAACCTGTCCGCAGCCTCGTTTAATAACCCGGACTATGTTTCTATTGTGCTCCACAACTACCGCTGGCGGCTGGGTATAGAGCCCGGTGAGCAACAATACGATGCCATTGAAAAGCAACTGGCCGCAGCGCCTGTCATTGCTGTTCCATCGGTTACTTTGGATGGCGACTCAGATGGCGTGGTTCCCGCCGGTGATGGCTCTGCATATGCCCGCATGTTTACAGGCAAGCATGTACACCGTATCATCAAAGGCGCGGGCCATAACCTTCCGCAGGAAGCGCCGGAAGCGTTTTCGAAGGCCATTATGGAAGCGAATAGTTATTAATTCTCAGTAAAAAATAATTTATGAAATTAGCTGCCCTAAAAAAGAAACCAGTCCTGGTAATAGCCCTGTTTGTTTTGATGTTAACCGGCGTACAATTCATCGGGCAGCCGGTTCAAAACCAGCCGGCAACAGCACCCATAAAAGCGCCGGATGAAGTACTGGCAATTCTTCAACGCGCCTGTTACGATTGCCATTCCAATGAAACAAAGCTCAGCTGGTATGACCACATTGCACCGGTTTCATGGCTGGTATCCGCAGATGTTACAACGGCGAGATCCCGGTTTAATTTGTCGACCTGGGATACACTCTCCCCTGCCGACCAACAGGGACGCCTGTGGGAAATGGTGAATATGGTGCTTACAGGAAAAATGCCGTTGGCTACTTATGCCGCCACGCATCCCCGTTCCAGGCTTTCTGCAAAGGATATCTCTGTTTTAAAAGAGTATGTGACGAACACCAGTCCTTCAACCTACCACGATACTACCGTTATAAATGAAGCCGCAAAGGAGTTCCGGCAATTTCAACAACAGTCCCTCCCCGCAGCCGGAAACCCTGTTGCAGCGAATGGAGTGGCGTATATACCCGGCTACCGGGAGTGGCAGGTGATCAGTACCACCAACCGGTTCGACAACCACAGTATACGGGTAGTATATGGCAACGCCATTGCAGCAAAAGCCCTCAGAGAAAACCAGATCAACCCTTTTCCCGAAGGCAGTACCATTGTAAAGGTAGTGTGGAACAACATAGAAGAAAGGAATGGCGACATCACTCCCGGTTCTTTAAACAGCGTACAGATCATGACTAAAAACAACAAGCGCTTCGCGGATAGTAAAGGATGGGGCTTTGCAAAATTCAACGGCACGGCGCTCAAACCCCAGGGTGCCACGCCCATGTTTAATACCACCTGCTTCAATTGCCATAAAATAGCCAGCGGAAATGATTATGTATTCAACCTGCCGTTGGCTGATAAAGAAAATAAGCGGGAGATGTTTGACGCCGGAAACCTGCACGTGATCACATCGTTTGCCAACAGGCAGCAACAAAGCATGTCTGTGTTGTATGGTAACACCTCCGCGCAGCAAAGTGCGCTTACCGGTTACAAAACGCATGTTCCCGGCGAAATATTCCGGCTCGTTACTTACAAACAGGCCGATAATAAATACTGGTTTGGCAGTTATATCAATGGCGAAGTGCAAAGCATTGAAACGGTGTCCACGGCCTCTGATGCAGGCGTAGCAGATAAACTGACCTATAAGCTGGAACGCGGCCAGTGGCCAACCGGTAATGCTGGCGATAAAGTAAGTCCGGCTGCCAGGATCAGCGCTATATTTTCTCACAAACCATCTGTTTTTCCCTGATACTTTAACTTTTCCTGATGATAAATTAAAAATCAATATTTTTATTGCCATTAGATTGACTTCCAACAAATGAAAAAACCAGGGTTTAAAATATCTCAGGCAACCATATGGGTCAGCTCCATTGTTCTAGGGCTGTTGTCTTCCGTGCCACAAATTGCCGAGCATCATTTTCATTTGGCGGAAGCAGCTGTTAATGCCGGTATTACAGCCACCTTCGCTGTGCTGATGTGGTACTTCAATATTTTCATGTTGTCCCGGCAGGATGATAGCCCGCGAAAGCAGAGCATTTCGTATTCAAAACTGATAAGCAGCCTGTTATTTGGCCTGGTAGTAATGCTGGGCCTTGCCTGCATCCAGCAGCTAATCCTGTCGCACATCAATTTTGGACCGGTTATGCTGATGGTGGAAGTAAGAGGTATCCTGATTAACCTGGTCTTTTATATGTTCCTGCACCTGCTGCAGCAGAATTATGAAAACCAGCATGTAACGATGGAACTGGAACGTATCAAAAGCGATAACCTCAGCGCGCAGTATGAACTACTGAAGCAGCAGGTGAATCCGCACTTCCTGTTCAACAGCCTGAATACCCTGAAGGCGATGGTGGAAAGCGGCGAGGAGGAAGCAGTCGACTTCATCATCAAGCTATCCAATTTCTACCGGTTTACGCTCGAGAGCCGCAAACTGGACCTGATTCATGTCAGTGAAGAAATGGACATTCTCAATGCTTATCTTTTTCTTCAGAAAGCAAGGTTTGAAGATGGTTTTACTTTTGAGAATACGCTTAGTCCCAACACGCTGAAAACGCTTATTCCTCCTTTTACGCTGCAGCTGCTC
Organism: Chitinophaga sp. CCNWYY40; assembly: GCF_037483205.1. Taxonomy (NCBI): domain Bacteria; kingdom Pseudomonadati; phylum Bacteroidota; class Chitinophagia; order Chitinophagales; family Chitinophagaceae; genus Chitinophaga; species Chitinophaga sp. CCNWYY40. The sequence goes on along the minus strand of NZ_JBBHLF010000002.1, from coordinate 127,348 downwards.
GTTGAAAATTGTATCAAACATAATATCGTTTCCCTGGAAAAGCCTTTACATATCAGGTTATATGAAGAAGATGACCGGATAGTGGTAGAGAACCAGGTGCAGCAGAAAACGGGAGAACAAAATTCGCTGGGTGTGGGTCTTAAAAATATTGACCAGAGATACCAGCATCTGCTGAACCGGCATATTGATATTATAGGCAACGAAAAAGTTTTTCAAATCAAACTTCCGCTTATTCATGAACATCATCATCGTTGAAGACGAACTTAAAACAGCCAAGTCACTCGCAAATATTATCCTGGGATTAAAACCCAACGCTAAAATTACGGGGCAGTATCAAAGCGTGGCAAGTTCCGTCAGCGCGCTGTCTGAAGGCACCATGCCCGATTTGATCTTTATGGATATCCAGCTTGCCGACGGACTTTGCTTTGAAATATTTAAATCGGTAAAGATCACCTGCCCGGTGATCTTTTGCACGGCTTATGATGAATATACCCTCGATGCTTTTAAAAATAATGGCGTGGATTATGTGCTGAAGCCTTTTTCCAAACAGGATATACAGGAGGCATTAAGAAAGGTGGATGAACTGAAAAATTTCTTTCAGCAGAAAACAATTCCTGATCTTGGCGACCTGCTTTCAAAATTAACTCCTTCCAGCGGCAAAACCAGTTTCCTCATCTTTCAAAACCAGAAGTACAGGACTATAAATGTGGAAGACATTGCCTTCTTCTATATACGCCATGATGCCACCTGGATCATGTGTTTTGACAAGCAGCAGTATGTGATCAGCCAGTCGCTTGACCAGATAACCCAGTCGGTGTCTTCCCTGCAGTTTTTCCGGCTTAACCGCCAGTATCTCATTAATTTCAAGGCCATCAAAGAAGTGGAACCTTATTTTCTCCGTAAACTATACGTCAGGCTGGTAATTGAAACACCCGATAAACTGCTTGTAAATAAAGAAAAATCCCATAGCTTTCTTAGCTGGATGGAAGAGCGTTAGCGTTATTTTCTCCCGGTTGAAAGCTGAAAATGTCTACCTCGCGGCTTTTTAGCTTATTGCTGCCGTAGCCGGCCGGTACTTTTGAATAAATAAAAATTCAAGAGATGAAATTAATCATGATCCCCGCAATTGCACTCACATTATTTTCAGCGGTATTTGCAAACCAACGCACCGCTTCAGAGCAACCCATTGATACCGGCAATGGATTTGCCGTGCTGGAATTGTTTACCTCGGAGGGATGCTCCAGTTGCCCACCCGCCGATGCGTTGCTGGCCCGTATCCAACAGGAAGCCGGGAATAAACCCATTTATATCCTGGCGTATCATGTGGACTACTGGAACCGGCTTGGCTGGAAAGACATCTTCAGCGATCTCCGGTATTCAAAGCGCCAGTATCAATACAGTCAGCAGTTAAACAGCCAGGTATATACCCCCCAGCTGGTGATCAATGGTACATCATCCTGCGTAGGATCAGACGAAGCTGCTGTAACTAATGCAATGGCAAATGCACTGGCCAGTCCCGCTGAAGAAACCCTGAACATCAAGGCGCAGCTGCAATCCGGCAAAGCTGCGCTTACCTATAACGTTACAGGCGATGCCGGCAACAGTCGCCTGCTGGTAGCCGTAGTGCAAAAACATGCAGTCAGTAAAGTAACGAGGGGAGAAAACGAAGGACGCATGCTTTCACATGTTCAGATTGTGCGTGATCTCCGCACGTTTGACCCGGGAGCCGGCAGCGCGCAGATCAGCTTGCCCGGTGACTTTAATACACAGGAGTGGGAACTGATTGGTATGATCCAGGATTCCGGAACAGGCGTTATCAAAGCGGCCACGCGGGTTCCCTTGTAATACGGCACTATCAAAAAAAGCAATGCCCGGAAATATATTCCGGGCATTGCTTTTTAGGTAGTAGCTTATCTTTTCTACAACTCATGACGCTGTGCAAACGCTGCATTTAAGCCCGGATACAGCTTCCGGAACATCGCGTAAGTTACGCTTACCATAATAAACGCCACAACAGCGTCGATGGTGGCCGGTAAGCCGAGTACACTCAGTTTCGATGCAAAGGCAAAAATGATATCGAAGAAAATACCGGCGAACACCCACTCCTTTAACCGGAGCAGCTTACCAGGCGTTAAAAGAACCGCCACACCGGAGAGCTTGAAAATACCAAGCAGGTAAATGAAATGCGAAGGATAGCCCAGTTGCTGCGTTATTCCCCATACAACCGGGTTGCCGGTGATTTCAAAAAAACCGCTTGCGCCAAACCACAGGGAAGTAAGTACGGTTCCTATCCAATAAATTGTTGTTACTGTTTTCTGTGTCATAATCTTTTGGGTTTATGTTATTGATGACACAAAATTGTTGCAGGCAGCGGGAATAGTCCAGGTATTTTGGCGTGAAGCGGACAAATAGAGAGGCTGGTTAGACAATACACGGTGCGGGCGTTACTTCACTTTCCTGTAAGTGTTTCCTCTCCAGAATAAGCCATTGCTTTCAATGCCTATTACCTCTCCCCCTATATCCATTGCTTCATAAAAGCACTGATTAAAGTTTTTAACGGTAATTGTAAAGAGATTGGAACGGCTGTTCCGGGGCCTGTAGTCTTCGAATACATTAAAATAAATCCGGTGATACGATTTCGTACCGTAATCACCACCCGGCGCAATATTACGTATCACCAAACCAAAAGTTACATCTCCCCATGATTTTTTGGATATGGCAAATTCCGGTTTACCGGCTTCAATAAATTGCCCGGTTAATGGAGAGGTAATGATGGAGAATTTAAAGTTACTATAGTTCAGCGCATCTTCTTCAGGCAATATAATTTTAAAATAAACGGAATCCCCCGATGACGTTTCAGCTTCCTCTATTGCGTAATCGCTCTTATTAAAATCATTGCTATTCTTTAATATAACAAATCCCGCCCGTTGCTCCCAAAAGCCTTTAGCCAGGGTATCACAAAGCGGAACGATCACATCGGATTTCTGCACCTGATTTCTGATACAGAGAAATGTTTTGTTATCATTTAAGAATAGCAACTCTTTTCCATTTACTTTCTGATAGCGGCCGGATATGGCTGTAGAATTCTTTACACGCTGTCCGGTAGAGGATAAGCAAAGAAGGAATAAAAAAGTGCTTAAAAAGATTTTGTTAATATATGGGTGATCCATTGTATAAACTCTATCCCGTTATACTTCTAATAATGCGTCTACTCCAACAATAGTTTTGCTAATGGTCAAATTTACAATTCGTAGCCGGACTTAGAACCGTCATTTTGTAAAGTGTATTCTTAATGTCAAAATACTTGTCATAACGACCTTTATAATCAAACGCTGAATCTTTACTTATTTCAATAAACTCTGATTTCCTTCCTTTATTGGGGAAAATGGAATTTATCCTATAGTAGCTGGTGTATTCAATAGGTATTGAATCTTGTGTTATTTGAATTAAGTTAAGAGTATATGTGTTGCCAACTTCTATATTACAACTATAAAAAATGCCATTGTCAAAGATTTCTTTCTTGTCAAAGTTGAAAGGAAGCTTCTGGTTTATAGTAATACTATCATTCCCTTTTCTAAAAACCATAGCTTTATTTATAAAACTTTTATTGCACGTTTGTGTATACGAAAAGCGAATATATTCATACTCCACAAGTTTGACCTGCACTTGCGCACTACAAGTTAAGTAGTTGACGAATAGTATAACACATGAAATAATTGTTCTCATTTTACTTTTTTTACGGATTTTAATTCTCCCGTTGGAGTTACGGTTGTTTCTGTCGCATTTATTTTAACACCTCCTAATTCAATTACCTTTGGAACCGATACTGATGTGGCTCCCTGTTGAAATTCATATTGGGCTTTGCCCCCATCATACGAATAGGTTACTTTTTGATAACCGTTGTTCGGTTGGGAAGGAATATCAACTCTGGAAGAACTATTGATTCCAGGTCTTAGCTCACTCAATATTTTACCTTCGGTAGCTAATGCTGGTTTGTGGGCCGCATCAAAGTTGCCTGCTCTCCCCTCCTTATTTGAATAATCTCCACTGTTTTGAATTTCTGCTAAAAAATGTCCTATAGCAGCCCCTAGCAAGGAAACGTCGGCACTTTCTATTGTCATAAGATCAGAAACGTCCACCTTACCTTCTGTATAGCTATCTATAAACACATTCTTATCATCTGACTCCCCTCCTGTTAATGAAATTTCATATTTATTAGCAGAACTAATTCCTTTATCAATAATTGACGCCAATTCCGTCGATTTATAACCATTACAATCATTTGCGGCTCCATTATTTTTCAGCTTATTAGATTCATCCAATGAATAATTATTCCCAGTGGTTGATTTTAACATCCGGAGATATTCATCCTGTTGACTTTTTGACCCATTGACAATAATGTCTGTTGGCCCCATACCATCCGGATCAATAAATCTAATCGGATTATCAAAAGCATAATTGTAGGGCGAGTGCCTTCTCATTTCTTCTGATAACGGATCTAACACATGCCATCTTCCTATTTGCGCATCATACATCCTGGCCCCATAATCATACCATTCCACCCCGCTACCATCTCCAAATTCTTTACTTTGTAACTCCTTCCCGTTATATTTCATCCGGTTCTCCGTATAATTTGCCCCTTTCAACGCACTCGAACTAATCCCACTCATGGTGAGCCCAAACGGATAATAATGTGTCTCTTCCAGCAATGGACCCGGCATACTTAACACTGTTACATTGTCAAAGAACACGTCCTGTTGTGTTTCATTGCTGGTATATACATACAGGAAACCACTTTTCTGTACCGGCATCTTATCCACCGCCAGGGTTTGCAACTCATCCGGCTCTCCTTTTACCTGCCGGACACCACTGTTCTCCCCTACCAAGTTAAAGTTATCATCAAACAATACAAAATTCAGATAGGCTTTGGGTTTATCCTGTTTACTTTGGTTGGGATCTTTTTCCTTTAATCGCTGATAGTCGTTACCATTAAAATTACCGGCAAAGGGATTCAGGTTTCCGTCCTGTGCGGCGGCATGGGTGTTCCCTGCAGATGACGACTGGCCTCCAAAAGCCTGTACCAAACCAGCTATCATGTCTTCAACAGGTGCTGTTGATCCTTTGTCTTTGGGACCTGTAGATTTGTAAAAGGCCCGTGCACCTATTTGTATGCTATCGCCGGCCATTACCCTTAGCACAATGGACGGACCAATTTTCCGGCCACCGTCCTTTGCGTTTAGTTTGGCTACAAAGGCGTTTTTATCTGTGGTGTTATCCTGCGGATAACCAACTGGTTTAGCAGCACGCGTTTCCTCTACATTGCTGAACAAGGCTGTTTCTTTAGCCGTATTCTCCGCTTCCATTGTGGCGGCATACATGCTGAAATCCGATTGCTCTGTTAGTATGACTCTTACATTACCCAGATAATCTTTTACAAAGTAATCATATTTAAAATTCACGGGCTGTCCGGTTTTAAACACCGTACGGATGCGGCCTTCATTATGGCTAACAAATTGCAGAGAATCATTCTGATATACCAAACCACTAATATAGTCTGTAGTCGTAATTTTAGCAGGAACCATTGTATTATCTGTCACAATCTTTCTTAACTTACGACCGGTAGCATCATACTGATATTTTACAATGCCTTTTCCCGTGAGAGCAATACTATCCGGCAGGTTCAGGTGATTATAGTGAATAAAGACAATGTTCTTATTCAGGTCTTTAATCACATTCCCGCTGCTGTCATACCAGTAGTCTTGTGTTTCGTTGTTATTGACCTCCTTAAAATCGCCCAATTGGCTTTGACTGTTATTAGTTTTGTCTGTAACAAATGATAATTTGTTGCTGTTAACCCCATAGCCATATTTCAGACTATCGATCGTTTGAAGAGCTGTTCCATTCATACCACGTTGCGTCATGGACTGAATATTCCCGTTGGCATCATAAGTAAGCCCGCTCACTGAAAAGTCCTTCTGGTCCTTTTTCCATTCGGTGCTGCCACTGTTCTGTTGAGTAAAATCAGCTACTGTCAAACGATTGGTGAGATCATAGTTATAACCGTAAGCACGGGATATGTTGTCGCTTTTACTTTTCCATTTTATACCTGCTATGTTACTATTGTATTGATTGGTTGCAAAACCATAATCATAACTCAATTCCTGACCAAACCAATTGGCGGTATTGCCTGCTGTATTTACAAACCCTTTATTAACAGCCATTAACCAACCTCTTATATTATATTCATAATTGAGCGTTTCCATTTGAGTAGTAGCTCCTGTTACACCTAATCGCTTTGTTTTTAATTGCCCCAGTTCATCATAGCTATTTAATGAAATGGTTCTTTGCAGGCTGTCTACATCATTCACCCTATTCTTCAGAGAATCTAACCGGCCGGCTGCATCATAAGAGAACATGGCGCGCAGGGTAGTTTGGGGAGTAGTACCACTACGGAGGTTTTTATGGCGCTGATAAACACTAAGTTGTTTACCACTGAAGTCATAGAGGTTAGTGAGGACGTCTTTACCTTCCGCTATATTGTCTGAGATGCTTTGTACTACTCTTCCTTTATCGTTGTAATAAGTAGTAGTTGTAAGCCATTTATCGGTACCTAATACCCTTTCTTTTGTGCCTGTCACGAAACCATTTGTCATACTGCTGATAGCAGTAACCGGTTCTGCATAAAGGTTGCTACCTGCCTGGGGTTTATTGAAGTCGCCGCTTTCTGCGGCGTGTTTACCCATATAATTATAATTATCATAAAAAGTATAAGTCAGCGGTATTAAGGCGCTGACGGTTATATTCGGTAAAGGATTGGTAGCTACTATGCTAAAAGTATCCTGGTTAGCAACAGGGTTGATCTCGGCCTGTATTTCGCTGGTTCCTGTATCAAAACCATTTTCAAAAGTGATACTGGTACGGGCTATATACCGAGGGCGGCCATCATGGTAAGCAATCACCAGATCGGCCATTTCAGGAATGTTATGGGTAATGGTTTGGGTACCAGAAGTTGCTGTATTCATGCTAATTTGTAAGGTCTCCCTGGTGGAAGCTGAATTGTAAAGGGCTGTCATAGCAGGGCGGTTCAAATTATCATAAAAAGTAACCAACCACTGATTTTGCGCTTTCAGGTTACCATCCCTGGTAAATACCAGTCTGTCTCTTACATCATATACCATTTCTGTAGAATCAGCTCCGGGCATTTTCTTAATGATCATGCGGCTGCGGCCATCATAGCGGTAAAAAAAGCAAAGCTCCCTGGCCGTAACAGCATCTATTACCCAACTGCTTTTGATAAGCTCCACTGCCTTGGGAGGAATAACACAGCGCAGGTAACCCAGGTCGTCATAAATATAGTAGGTACAAAGCCAGCCATTATGCCCGTCTGCAGCCCCTCCGGTAAGTTCTGCCTTTTTCAGTACTACATGATCTTCTTTATCCCTGAACTCCACAACACGCGCGCCTCGCTCATCCCTGGTTACATTCTTATATAATTCTCCTGCTGCATAAACACGATTAGTGGCACTGGTAGGAATAATGCCGCCGGTAGCCGGCATATCCCAGATGCGAACGCCATCAGCAGCTATATTCATCAGGTATTGTTGTTCTACAGGTCTGTTTCCTCCCCGTTCTACGGTAGCAACATCATTCTTTGCCCAGGTATTGCCGGGAGCATAGGTTTTAAGCTCTCTGTCCAGCGGAGATGGTTCGAAATCAATCCTGTTATAATATACACTTTCACCAACAGCGCCAGGATTCAGCGTAGCATTCTGATAAAAAGCTTTCTGGCTGTTAAAGGGGTCTGTTTTGAACTTACCATCGCTGGTATTACCACTCTGTTGCGCATAGGGCAGGTATTTGAATTGCTCCCTCCCAAATTCATCATACAAAGTTGATGTTACCAGGTCTTTACCGGAGCTGCTGGCGCCTCTACTCACCGTTTGCAAAGGTCTGCCCAGGCCGTCGAAATACTGCGTATTTTGCCTGACCTCCTTCACTGTACGCGAAGTAGATGTTACTACCGCAGTGTCGGTAGCAGGCATAACGGGCTCCCATGTACGAATATAATTAATCGCCGTATTTGTATACGCTAATGGCGCTGTTACGGGGGTAGCCACAGGCCGGGTACTGCCATTGGGAACATTTTGAGCGCACAGCATATTCACAGCTCCTACCAACAGCATAGTCAAACATCCTTTTCCGGTATAAAAAGCAATATTATTATGCATATAGTCTGTTTTCGACAGGATTAACAATTATTGAGTAATCGGTTTCTGATACTGGTAGTCATATTGTTTCAGAATTCTGCCATCCTTATCCTTTATCAGCTTCAGCAGGCCGAAGCTATCATATTCGTAGTAGGTAGTTTTACCGGCAGGATCCGTTTCACTGCTGATCCCCCTCAATGGCAGGTAAGTATAGGTAGTGACCAATCCTTTACCGGCCAGCGCAGTCCTGATCTTGTTCAATTCATCTCTGAGCTGCTGATCACTGGCAGGATTGTCCAGGATGCTTTGATTGATCAGTTGTTTAACAGTATTGTAATCGCTGCCTGTAATTTTTGCAACAGGGAAGGCAGCCTGGTATCCCCATAAGTAAACAACAGCCGCATCATTGAGAGGTTTTATTTGATTAAGTCTTTTGGTTAAAGCATCATAGGAAATCTGTTCATCCAGTTTAAACAGGTTTGCTGCGGGGTTTATATTGGCAGGATTAAAAGCCGGCATTGTAACCGCCACTGGCGAGTCAAATCCATACCTTTCCAGTAGCTTGCCATTTGCATCATAACTTTTAATGCTTCCACCCACCAGCTTCCCATTCCGCGTTACGGTTTCCTGTATCACCGGGGAAATGATGTTCTTCTGTTTCAATATGTCTATATTTCCAAGCATAGCAGTATTGTTATAATCATTTGGATACTTATACGCTGTAATAATCTCTTCTCCCTTACTATTACTACTGGTTATGCTGGAAACCTGGAAACCTACGGGATTATAGCTATACGTAACTTTCTTTGCAACGTAGGAAGCGTGATTGGTTCTATCAAACAAGGTATCATAACTGGATTGCAGAAATTGAAATTCAGAAAAATTGGAATAGACTATTCTTTTCGGTGTAACGGGCGCTTCGGCAAATTCCGATATGTAATCATAACCTGCTGTAAGTGCTGTTGAATATTGTCCTGATAATATGGAGTTATAAACATTCCTTTTTACATAAACAGGAGTTGTCTGTCCTTCCGGGTAGTCGGCTTGTTTTACCAGTAGCCCTCTTTCCCAACCATGACCAATAGGAGATGCATAGGGGAAAAAATCCAGCAGCTCATCCGGGTTTGTAGCAGGATTGGTATATTCAAAAGTGGAATAGCCTTTCGCGGTTTCTGTCACCTTAACTGATCGATATCCGATATGCGATCCAGATGTTGCTGTAAGCGGAAGGTTTGTATATACCTGTCGTACCAAGAATTCACAATTAATTCGGCTTTCCGCACCAGTTAGCGGATTAATCTCCTTCTTGATAGAAGTGAGATTATAAATATATTTATTACCAGAAAGAACGGCACCACTCGAATGATTACTGCTATCATTATAGGTGTAGTTGCGAACATTAATCTGTACATTATTAACCGCGACGTCCGATATTCTCTTGATTCTTAATCCTCCAACCAGAAAATGACTCGTGCTGTTAAAATCAGGTTCAATCCAACTAAGCGCTACATGAAAACCGGGATTTAAAGAAGGATCTCCAGGAGATATCGGAAATGGTAAGTCCACCACTAACCGGTAACTTCCATTCGCAATATAGTAATTGGTTACTTCCCCCTGCTCCAAAACCAGAGTAGAAACTACGTTACCACCGGCATCTAGTTTTTGAAAATAAGCGTTGGCGGTAGTTCCACTTGCGTTTATGTCTACTACCTTATCTACATTGATAGTAGCTATCACACCTCCTAACCAGACATTCAGATTACTCGGTGGCAAATTAATGGTGAAGTTCTTTACATAATTTTGCTGGGGAGGTGCAAGCACCACGTATGCTGAATTTGACACCGTATTTGAATACTCTCCTTCTTTCCAGATCATATTATTTTCATACTCAAAAATGCTTGCGCCTCCGGTCGGATAGGTGATTTTATTTAGAGTACCTGCTTTTGTGTAAGTTGGATTTACATTTCTATCTGCACCAGGGTATATGGCATAGCTGCCATCAGATATTTGATAAGTGTAGGGAGGAATTAAACTGGTGTTGGAAGATGCCCCATTGTAGTATCCCCATTCATCTACTGCCAAGCTTAACCTGCATGGGAGCACCCCATACTCATACGAAAAAATGTGTGGTGGGATCCTGCCTGTAGAAGACACTTCTGATAAAGAGTCTAGTCTCAACCGCTTTGAATTCTCAATAACATCACAACTTTCGGATGCCTGAAAATAGCCATAATTAAATTGATATTTTTTATAGAGTATGTCGTTTGCGTTATAGATCTCTACAAAATCAAGCCGCTTGTCACCAATTACATCTTCTCTACTGGTATTGGCGATGAAGTTGATATATCCATTCCTGAATTTTATTTTCTTTAATCTTTTTCCATTAATGTAATTAACAGACTTGCAAAGATCATTTGATGAACTGCAGACGCCTGTACCAGGGCCCCCGCTCCACAATAACTGATACCTTGTTTCAACGGGATTCAGACTATAATTCGTGGTGAAATGTTCATATTCAAATTGAATACTATCTGCCTTATCTGCACTTACTATAAGCGTCAAATACCAGGCCGTAGGAGAAGAATTAAATATATCCTGTGAGGAACTAGCGCTCCCGCTCTGGCAATGTTTCACTACCTGTGTATACTCGGTCGCCTCAAAAAAGTAATCATTACCATCAATATCAGTTAATTGCCATCCGGATGCTATCTTACTTACTTTTATATTGTTGAGTGGTACGGCGCGTATGGTCCTTGACCGTTCATAAAAGAATGAGCCATTAAACTCTCCAAATGAAAAAGTATACATGTCACTTTCTCCATCCTTCGAACCATCTGCCACTCCTATTAAAAAACTTTGACTGGCATTGGTAGGATCATTGGCAGGATCAAAATAAGATTGAGATTCATCGGGTAAACCCCTAAAGTTGCGGGTGATCACACCGCCTGATTGCAAACTCCATCCCAATCCAACCCAGGAAGCAAGCTCCTCTACCTTAATACCACCACCATGATATGACAACCCAATTTTACAATTCACTGTACCCTGCTTTATTTCATAGATAGGTATGTTTATCTGGGGAATCCCCGTATAGTTACCTACGGGGATCTCGCCATATTTACCTAAAGAAGCTGCTGTTGGGCTTGAGGGTATTATGTTCTGTACTTTTTCCTTTTGTACCTGTGCATGAACAGATATCACCAGCAACAAACAAAGAGAAGAAAAAAGGGATTTCTGAGAAAAGATCATAAAAGGGATTTTTTATCTAAGGCAATAGGATGTTTCTCCGGTTAACGCTTTTTAACGGATGATTTCAGTTGCTGTATTTCCTGCTCATGCCGCTTTAACTGTGCATCCTGTTTAAGAATATAGAGTGTCAACTCCTCCACTTTCTGCAATAACTTTTTATTCATCTCTCCCAAATCCAGTCCCTCCGCTTTCACCTCTTTTTCCGAAGGCATATCCGGCAAGTGTTTATGCTCCTTAATAAAGGCATTTACTTCAGACAAAGCAGGCAAATCATAACCAGGTGCAAACACAAAGTCGGGCCAGGCGGTATTTGCCTTTACCTTTATCCTGGTAAAAATAGCGTCGCCATTCACCGCTAATTTGTATCCCTTCGTATCGGTGGTACCAATGCCTACATTTCCATTGGTGGCATTCTGAGCGCCGGCCAGGATAATGTCTCCGTTCGATTTGAACAGCAACGGCGCATAATAACCCGTACCTTGTCTCACTGCATAAAACTCCAGTGTAGGCCCGCTGACATCTGCACTAAAATAACCGTCCTTCCTTAAAGACGCTTCCCAGAGCAGGGGTTTACCAGTTGCAATACCGGTGGCAGTTTTTACGGTGAATTTTAAATCCATGTAAGCGTTGGCGTCCCCATCGCTCAAAAAGTTTACGCCTCCCCTTGTGGCACCCATATCTATCGCCAGCTTGTCTGCAGTGGGCGCCATACCTATCCCAATGTTACCATTGGCAGTGAGCGCCCCTTTCAGATTCAGGTTGCCATTGCCATCCAGGAACATTAACTGGTCTGTATCGGCTGAATAATCTATTGCCCCGTTGTCGTGAGCCAACCAGCGGAACCGGAAATTACTGGCCTTTAAACCGGTCAGACCAAAGTTGATGGAGGCACTGCTCTGGTAAATAAAACCAGACCTGAAGTTGGCACTATAGAGCCCTGTAGTGATCGTATTGGCATAAGTGTTGGGGAAATTCAATGTACTGAATGTATCTGTTTGGGCTTTTACAGGCAACCATACACATAACAAAACTGAAAAACTGAAGATAACTTTGATCATAGGGATTGAATTATATTATAATAATGACATTAAGATTCAATTTACTTTTCAGGTAACACGTTAGCCTGAAATCAGGGTATAAAGGCGGGTATAACATCGCACAAAAAGTCCTCAAACAAAACCTTTATACACCAAAAAAACTGGGAAAGTCCGGGTTATAACTCTTGCGGGCAACACATTACATTTCCAGGTATAGTTCCGAACGGTAAGGAACGGGTTCTCATTAATATTCAAAACAACTTTCTGACACAATACTATTTATAGGCTCAGCATATAAGGTATAAAGAAAGTACAATACAAAATAATATATTTTTACGAATGTCCAAATCACTTTTGATAATTTTGAAATTATATAATTCCAATTATCAATTCAACTGTGAGCCAACTTATCTACTCCCCTCACTTCACCCACGCCGCAATCGTAATCCCGCCAAGATATCCCATTATAAGCACCACTAACCACCCTGCCAGCTGCATCCATACAGGATGCCGGTAATGCTGCAGCAATCGTGTGCTGCCAGCCGCCACCAGCACCACTGCCAGGGCTACCGGCAATATGAGCCCATTGAGCGCCCCTGCCATCAGCAACAGTTGTACGGGGTTGCCGGCTATTACAAAAACAACGGTGGAGAAAAGTATAAAAACACTGATAAACCAACGCTCGTTGGCGGCAATAAAAGGATGAAATGTTTTCAGGAAAGAAACGGAAGTATAAGCTGCTCCTACTACAGAAGTAATGGCAGCGCTCCACATCACAATACCAAAGAAACGGTAACCGATTTCCCCTGCTGCTATCCGGAATACAGATGCAGGCGGATTACCGCTGTCGAGTACCGCGCCCTGTGTAATAATGCCCAACGCTGCCAGGAACAACAGCACGCGCATGATAGCTGTGATAACAATACCGCTTACTGCACTGCGGTTAACAAAGCGGATTTGCGTTGTTCCGCTGATACCGGCGTCCAGCAGGCGGTGCGCGCCGGCAAAACTGATGTAGCCGCCAACGGTTCCGCCAACAAGCGTTACAATAGCCTTTGTATCAATCACCGCGGGCCATACGCTTTGTTGTACTGCCTGCAATACCGGTGGATGTGAACTCACGGCAACGTACAGAGTAAGCAGCACCATCAGGATGCCCAGCCATCGTGTAAACTGATCCAGTACATGACCCGCCTCTTTCATCCAGAAAATAAACAGCGCAATCCCACAACTCAGCAACGCGCCATAAACCGTGTCCATGCCGGTGAGTACCTGTAACCCCAGTCCGCAGCCGCCGATGTTGGCGATGTTAAAGGCCAGTCCGCCTGTTACCACCAAAGCGGCCAGCATATAACCCAGGCCCGGCAACAACGCGTTTGCAAGATCCTGCGCGCGGTACCCGGAAACGGTAAGTACACGCCAGATATTCAGCTGTGCACCAATATCCAGCAACACTGATATCAATATTACAAAACCAAAAGACGCTGCCAGTTGCTGCGTGAATACGGTTGTTTGTGTAAGGAAACCCGGACCAATGGCGGAAGTAGCCATGAGGAACGCTGCACCCAGCAGCACGGAAGATTTTTGTTTGCTCAAGGCCGTTGTATGGTTAGTTGGTGATGATGTAATGCGTTATTAATAGCGCGCGCATATGTTACGGCGTGCGCGCCATCGCCGTGAAGACAAATCGTTTCCGCCGTTATCGGAATCGTATGCCCGTTAACGGTAGTTACCTTTTGTTCAGTAACCATTTGCAGCACCTGTGCAATCGCCTGCTCCTCTTTTTCAATGAGCGCATTGGGTTGTGTGCGGGGAGTAAGTGCACCATCATCCTGGTAGGTTCTGTCGGCAAATACTTCGCTGGCTGTTTTTAACCCGGCTTCCCTGGCAGCCGTGATAAGCCAGCTGTTACTGAGTCCGAAAAAGCAAAGCCGGGAATCCACATCTTTTACGGCTTTAACAATCACGCGGGCCATAGCCGGCGATTTAGCGGCCATGTTGTATAATGCGCCATGAGGCTTTACATGCCTCATCGTGGTATGCAGCGATTTGCAAACCAGTTGCATGGCGTATAGTTGTGTGGTGATCAATTCATATAATGCATGATCTGAAAGCTGCTGCTCCGTTCTGCCAAAATTCTCTTTATCTGCAAAGCCTGGATGAGCGCCGATAGCTACCTTATTTTCAAGTGCCAGCGTGGCCGTACGCAACATCGTATCATGATCGCCGGCATGATAGCCACAGGCAATATTGGCGCTGCTGATAAAAGGCATAATGGCGGCATCGTTGTCCAGGCCCTCTCCCATGTCGCAGTTAAGATCTATATAATGCATAATGATGATGATTAAACAGGCTGTTGTTGCAGCCATTCCTCCAGTCGTAATTTACAGGCATTTTGAAGAAAGAGCAAGTCCTGCTCCTGTTTCCACAACAGGGCAGATGCCGTTTTTTCATCCGTCATGCTAAAATGAATCTCCTGGTACGGCATACGTTGGGAAAGAGAAGGCATATCCGCGGTAATCACATGCGCCAGCCGGGCATACCCGCCGGTGGTTTGATGGTCTGCCATCAGTATAATGAGTTGCCCGTCGGGCAGCAGCTGTATAGTGCCCCTGGTGATGCCGGCCGATAGCTGTTCCTCCCGTGGTTGTGTAGCCAGCGGCGGACCGCTCAGGCGGAAGCCCATCCGGTCGCTTTGTTCCGTTAACGAAAAGGCAGCACTGATAAATTGCTGGCGGGCGTCTTCCCGTAACAGGCTCCATTGACTCCCAGGCAGCGTACGTATAATATCTTTTGTAGTGTACAGGTGACTTACATCGGCGGTCCACCGTAACGGTACCACTTCCCTGCCCCGGAACCATAAAGGGGAAATATTATCCTGCCGGAGCTGAAGGTGATCATTCTTTTTCAGCGGGCGGCCATCCAAGCCGCCGGCGCCGGCCTTTAAATGGGTGCTGTGGCTTCCCAGCCAGGGCGTAAGTGCCAGCCCGCCCCGTATCGCCAGGTAGCACCGCGCACCGGAAACAGGCTTGCTGAAACGCAATACCGTTTGCTTATTTACCAGTACGGGCCTGTTAATGTCCAGGGGCTGACCATTGACGATAGCGCCAAAATCAGCGCCGGATAAGGCGATCATGGCATCTGCATCAAACAGGAAAGCCGATGCGGGAAAATGCAGTTCAATAGCCGCTTCGGTGAGGTCGTTGCCTACCAGGCTGTTGGCTACTGCAAGCGCCACACGATCCATAGCGCCACCGGGATTAATACCCAGGTGTTGGTAACCGTATCGTCCTGCATCCTGGATAGTATCCAGCAATCCTTGTTGTACTACCTGTATCAATGTTTTTGGATCTTAAAATGTCAAATATAATGGGTCATCTCCCGGAAAGCTTCCAGCGATACGGGCATAAATCTCACCTCATCGCCGGGGCCACAATAGCAGGGAGTTTCCGCACCGGCATCAAATAACCGCAGGGGCGTGCGGCCAATAATATTCCAGCCTCCAGGCGATTCCTGCGGATAAATACCGGTTTGCGCACCGGCAATACCCACACTTCCTGCGGGTACCCTGAGCCGGGGTTGCTTTAACCGGGGCGTTACCAGCTGGTCATGCACTTTGCCCATATAGGGAAAGCCGGGCAGGAAACCCAGCATGTATACGGTGTACGTTTGTGCCGTATGCAGTGCTATGATATGCTCCGGGGATACGTTTTTGCTTTCCGCCATCGCATGCAGGTCGGGGCCCAGGGAAGGGTGATAGCATACAGGGATCTCCAACCGGCGGGGCGGAGCGGCAGCAGTTATGGCTGTCTCCTCCAGCGTTGCCGAGATCAGCTCCCTGATCTTTTCACCGGCGTTGCCATGCAGCTCCCTGTACAACACCACCGCATCGTATACAACTGTTAAGGAAGCATAGGCCGGAATAAGATCCAGGATGTATGGTTTATGCAGCTCCTGCAACTGCCGGAATGCCTGCATTACCCGGCGGTGAATATCCTCACTGATCTGTTGTTCCCATTCAATGATTACAGCCCGGTCGCCCAATGGAGATATAGTGTAGTTTCTACGCATTAGTTTATGAAGATAAAATAACTATTGCACATTACTATTAATAGCGTAAATTCATGGTACATAACGTATCCATGAATGAACCTTTTTAGCCTGGCAAAGCTTAAATTGGGTCCATCACTACTTATTTTGCTATTAGCGGATTGTTTTATTTTCTCGGGAGCAAAGGCACAAATTAAAGCAGACTTCAATGCATCATCAACCAGCGATTGTGAACTGCTACTAACAACATTTAGTGATAAATCAACAGGCCAGCCTATATCCTGGCAATGGGACTTCGGTAACGGTTATACCTCTACTGAACAGCACCCGGGGGCTACCTATGTCAAACCCGGCGTATATACGGTATCCCTCACGGTAAAAGATGCAGCCGGACAATCAGCTACCATCACCAAAACAGGATTTATTACCGTAAGATCCAGACCTAAAGTGGATTTCACAGCCACCAACGTAACCGGCTGCGCACCTTTACAAACCACCTTCACAGATAAATCAGACCCGGTAAGCGGCACTCTCCTTACCTATACCTGGGATTACGGAGATGGCACCACCGGCACCGGCAGCACCAGTACGCATACTTATCAGCAGGCCGGGAAATACCCGGTAACACTCATCGTTACCAACAGCTATCAATGCACCAGCTTCAAATTAGTGGATACCATGGTAAAGGTAGCCCCTCCCATTGTAGCCGGTTTTTCCGTACCCGAAAAAATATTCTGCAGCGCCCCTGCCACCGTGCAGCTCACCAATACTTCCACCGGACCAGGTACCCTCGTTTACAACTGGGCTTTTGACGACGGCAGCACATCTTCTTTAAAAGATCCCGGCACGCATACCTTTACCAGCAAAGGGCTCCACGCTATTACGCTGACAGTAACCAATGAAATGCATTGTACCTCGGTCAAAAAAGCAGCCGATATTAACGTGGCCGCCTATACTACCAACTTTACCTTTCCAGCCCCCGTTTGTGCCAACACACCCGGCACTTACGGCGGCGTATTTGCTACTACAGATCAGCTCAAAGTAGCCTGGGAAATAAACGGGCAACCAGCTTTGAACAACGCGGACAATACCACTATCTACACCCCTCCTGCTACCGGTTCGTTAAATGTTAAACTAACCGCTACCTATGGTAAATGTGTGGAGGTGGTAGAAAAAAAACTGGATATAAAACCATCTCCCACCTCCAGTATCAGCGTGATGATACCTCTTTTTTGTAACATGCCCGCTACCGCCACGTTCACGGACAATGCTCCTGCTGCCGCTGCCTGGCAATGGGACTTTGGCGACGGGCAAACTTCTACCGCGCAACATCCCGCACATAGCTATACTACAGCCGGCAACTACACCGCTACCCTGGTAACCACCAGCAAAGATGGCTGCGCAGCTACTACCAACAGCAGCTTTGATATAGCCCCGGTAAAAATAACGGCAGATGGAAAAAACAGGAGCGGTTGCGAAGGATTAATAACCACCTTTGGCGCGGTGGTTAACAATGCAGACGTTATTAAAACCTATCAATGGGACTTCGGCGATGGTAGCCCGGTATCTGCGTTAGCAGCGCCTGTACATCAATATAATAATGCGGGCATCTACACCGTTTACCTGACCTATACTACCGTCAACGGCTGTACGGGAAAGGTAGAAACAGTGAATAAGGTAGAAGTATATAAAAAGCCTGTTCCTGAATTCTATTCACCGGACGCTCCGGAAATCTGCGGTAATAACCCGGCTGCATTCAAAGACCAGTCGGATATTGGCGACAGCTGGCGATGGGATTTTGGAGATGGAGCCACCGGCACCGGTAAAAACACTACGTATAGCTACCAGCTACCGGGAACGTATACCGTACAGCTGATAGTAGGTAATCATACCTGTTACGATACCATTGTTAAAGAGAAATACATTACCGCTACCAATCCATTCCCCCGGTATTCGATCCGGCCGGTCGACTGTAACAAACGCACCACCATTGTTTTTGAAGATCATTCCATCGGGGCGGAATCCTGGCAATGGTCCTGGGGCGATGGTACCGATACCGCCTATACCGTACCTACCGCAACTTTAACGCACGTTTTTCCCGGCAGCGGCACTTACCAGGTGGCACTTACTACGAAAGACAGTCACTGTACCACGCATGAAGGACTAACGGTAACAGTGATTGCTCCGTCGCCTGTGGTGATCAGCACCGATAAAAGTACGCTGTGCAGCAACGATGTGCTGGGCGCCGCCATCACCAGCTACAACCCGGCTATCTATAAATCTTCCGGCTACAAATGGCTGGCTGGTGGCATCGATCAGAGCGATCCTGACGACCAGCAAACATTCATCTACAAAAATCTTTCTCCCGGCAAACAACTCATACAACTATCAGCCGAAAACCTGCAGGGATGTATAGATCTCAGTAACATCGTTCCTGTAAATGTACGGGGCCCCGTTGCTGCCTTTAAACTGCCTGCCGCCAAATGCGCGGGCAGCGAACTGAGTTTCACTGACATGACCAATACCACTTACAGCGCAGGTATTAGTGAGTGGCAATGGGATTTCGGAGATGGCACTCCCGTAGAAACCTTTACCAAAGGACCTTTCCGGCACACCTACAAACAACCGGGAAATTATAACCCTATGATGAAGGTGACTGACAAAGAAGGTTGTGTAAGCTATGGCTATGATAATACCCTCCAGGTAAAAGGCCCTCAGGCCGTATTCGATGCCAGCAGCTATCTTGTTAAACCAGGCACAGATGTATACTTCTACAACAAATCCAGCGAAACCGGTGGCGCTATCACCAGTGTGAACTGGAGTTTTGGAGATGGCCATACTTCTACTGCCACCGGAACAGTAACAAACAACTACACCCTGCCAGGCGCCCACCAGGTAGTACTGCGCGTGCAGGATAATAATGGTTGTGAAGACAGTGCCAAAAAACAGGTAAGGGTATCCAGCGTTGGCGCCGACTTTACCTATAGCTCCCGCTTTGCAAATGGTGGCAGTTGCGCACCTATGATCTTCTTCTTTACCAATACTTCTCTCAGCTATACTTCCAGCTATTGGAGCTTTGGCGACGGCACTACTTCCATTGAAGCCAATCCTGTACATACCTACACGGAACCGGGACTTTACGAGGTGATCCTAACCGCACAGGGAGAAGCAGGTGTAACAGACAAATACATTGATACCATAGAAGTAAAAGGCCCCTATGCCGCTATAATAGCCAGTTCAGACGGCGGATGCCTGGAAAAGGAAATTCAGTTTAATGTTGTCAGCAAGGGTTCGCAGGATTTCAGCTGGGATTTTACGGACGGCATTATTCTTCATACCACCGACAACGTAGTGAAACACGTCTTTAAAACGCCTGGCATTTATCAGCCGAGACTACTGCTGACTGATGCCGCCGGTTGCAGAGGCAGCGCCCTTCTCCGCAACCCCATCGTTATTGATAAACTGGATGTGCAGTTAACACCAGTACCAGCTATTCTTTGCGGTAAAGGAACCGTTACGTTCAATCCTGTATTCAACAGCTTCTCTATTGACCAGTTAGGCAAACCAGCTACCTATAAATGGGACTTCAATCCCTCACTGGTAGCATCCAACGAAACAACAGCTACTCCTTCTTTTTATATTCCTGCACCGGGTAAATATGACTTTAGTTTTACCACCACCACCGCTTATGGTTGTAAACAAACGGTAACTACTAACGTGAACGTATATACTAAACCGGAAGCCATTATTGCAGGCCCCGATAAAGTATGTGTATCCTCACCCGCCGGCTTTAGTGGCAGCGCTGCGAACGACAATGGTCTTACCTGGGAATGGAACTTCCCTAACGGGGAAAAACCAGCCGGAAGTAAGCCTCCGCAACAGGTATTCTCCCAGCCTGGTCCGGCAGATATATCCCTTGTTGTTACCAATAAAGATGGATGTACTGATACGGCCCATCACCTCTTAAACGTACTGCCTTTGCCCGATGCAAAAGCCACCTCTATGAGTGAATTTATCTGTTTGCATAATACTACCCTGTTACAGGCTACCGGTGGCGCCAGCTATGAATGGACGCCGGTTACAGGACTCAGCAACCCGCTGATCGCAAACCCGTCGGCTAGTCCTGATACCAATACCACCTATCATGTGAAAGTAACAGACAGCAACGGATGTATCAATACCGACCAGTTAACGCTGCAGGTAATCCAACCGTTTAAGGTAATGGCTTCACCGGATACCTCCCTGTGCCAGGGTGCAGTGCTGCCGTTATATGCTTCCGGCGCTGACTATTACAAATGGGAAGGCACCGGGCTGGCAAATCCTAATGAAGGCGTTACCACTGCTACGCTTACTAACACAGGTAACTATACCTACGCGGTAACAGGCTATGACAGCAAAGGATGCTTCTCTGATAAAACATCCCTGCAGGTAATCGTAGCACCGTACCCGTTAGTAAACACTGGCCCCGACCGGAACGTTCCTGCCGGCACACCCGTACAGCTCACGGCCTCCGCCAGCAACGATGTGGTCAGCTACAAATGGTCGCCATCACAGGACCTCAACTGCCCCGGCTGTGGCAGCATACAGGTGATACCCAATCTTACCACCACCTACGCCGTGGAAGTGGAAAACCGCTATGGCTGCAAAGCAAAAGACGACGTTACCATACACATCCTGTGCAATCAATCTGCCATTTACATGCCTAACGCATTTACGCCCAACCAGGATGGACAAAACGATCGCATCTATCCTAAGGGAAAAGGCGTAAAGGAAATCGGGTACCTGCGTATTTATGACCGCTGGGGGAAACTCATCTTTGAAAATATTCATTTCCAGATCAATACCCCTGCCGCCGGTTGGGATGGCCGGATCAACAATCAGGAAGCCGCTTTTGGAAGCTACATTTATTACATGCAAACCATCTGCGAGAACGGGGAGAAATTTGAATTCAAAGGAAGCATTCTACTGATAAAGTGAGTCGGCCACCAGCATCTTCATAGCATTGTATGCCCCGTCCGACAGCCGGTACGGCCGTTCGTTTACCATCTGCACAAACTCAACGCTAAACGCCAGGAACAAGGGAAAGGGACTGCCCGGTGAAACGCTGGCGGTAAGCGTGAGTGGTTCGGTAAGGTGGCTATCCAGTACCAACGCCTCACTGCTTACTTCGTCGCTTTCATACTGCGCTTCCTCAAAATCAATCGCGCTAAAGCCACAGGTAATGATTACATGCGTAGCGCCACGGGGCGACTGTACCTCCCTTGCCGGATAGAATGGCGGTATTACAATAGTTCCTTCCCCGGTAACACGATCAATGGTTGCCGTTAAAGGCGCATAAAAAGAAGTGCTCATCCCCCTCTCCGTATTGAACTCAAATTTTTCCATGATCTTTATGTCGCCATTCATCACGTTGCGATATCCCCGCTCACTGGTTACATCGGCTTTTATCACCTTCAGGAACTCCCTGAGGAGGCGGGGTGTAATTCCACTATCGGCAGCATTCCTGATCATATAACGGAAAGCGGAACGAAGCAATTTTCCTGCCCGGCCAGCCCGGCCAAATTCCATGCTGTTTTCCCTGCTACGCTGGAATGCAGGATCAGCCGATATCCGCGCCCCGGATACGCCGGATCGCTTTCTGACTACATAACCACGTTTGGTTTTATAAAAAGATAGATTTTCGATTGCGCCATTAAATTGCAACAATCCGTCCTGTTTACTCATCGTTAAAATGTTTTCGTTAAAAGATAGGCAGTTTAGATAGCTATGCCTGTTAAGCTCCGCCTGTTGATTACACAAACGTACCAGGCGAAAGTATCCACTACCCTGCATGCGTAAAAACAAAGCTGCCGCTTTTACCGCTTTTTGCCGCTTTTTGCCGGAATACGTCGCACCGGTTTATGCATAGTGCATTCATAGTGCATGGGGAGTGCATTAGGAGTCCATCAGGAGTGCATGCTAACAGTATAGATGACGCATGGGATACGCAGGTCCGAAGCATGGCAGATGCAGGTGACAGGTAGCTTCACGGCGCCGGGGAGTTAAGTAAGGTACTGATGTCTGCCAGTACTGCCGCAAGTTTACCGGGTTGTGATAAAAAGGGGGAATGCCCGCTGGTGAGCGTATACACCTTTTCGCAAGGTAAAAGATACTGCATGCGCCTTTGGCTGGTAATACCCAGGGCTTTATCCTGCAGGGTTTCAATATAAAATCTCCGGATGGGTTGTTCAGGCGATGTATCCGTCCGGCTATTCTCCTTGTTCCCCGCGGGTTTTACAGGTTCCGGGGTTAATTTGCTGATGGCCCACTGTGCTACCGGGTCTTCACAGTCAGCATAAAACAACTGCTTTGCTTTCTCTTTGTTCACCCTCACGGTAGCATTGCTTTTGTCTATAATCAAAGATGACTGCATAAGAGAGATGGTATCGTCCTGCATGATTTCCGGCGGAGACATGCCCTCCGGTAACAGGAAGGCCGATAGATAGATCAGTCCTTTTATCTTATCCGGATATTTCTTTGCCAATTCTGTAATCACCATTCCTCCTGAACTATGACCGAGTATAATTACGGGCTGCTGTTGCTTTTCAAGCAAAGCGCCAATCCGCGTTGTATACGAATGAAACTCTTTTCCATTGCCTGTATAGTCGGGAGTAATTACCACGAAGCCTTTCTCTTCCATAAAAGGCTTTAGCTTATCCCAGCACCAGGCGCCGTGAAATCCGCCATGCACCAATATAAAAGTATCATTAGGTTGTTGTTTCATTGGGTTACACGATCCATTTGATAAGCCCAATAGACTTATGATGATCAAAATGATTTTGCAGCAGTACATGATATCGTCTTACTTTTCCTGTTTAGGTTTCGATGTTTCCGCTCACGAAAATATCTACTATCTGCTGCTGAAAATTGTAAGTTTCCGACAATCGGTTAATGCTACAGGATAATATTTGCCACCTTTATGTTCATTTGGCTTTGCAATAATTTCGGGTTTAAACCTGAAAGGTCTTTTGTTTGCCTGATAAAATGTGCCTGGTCAAAATAATTTAACTGGTAAGCAATATCAGAGAGCTTATTGAAAGATTTGCCTGCTATCAGTGTGAGGGCTTTTTTGAAGCGGATTGTTTTGATGTAATGCCTGGGTGTAACACCGATAGTTGTCAGGAATTTTCTTTCCAGTTGTCTTTCTGAGATATTATAACAATCACACAACTCCTTAACAGTAACCATTTCCACCCGGTTCTTTATATGCTGTATACAATGCCTGATAAATGTGTCCTGCCCTTTTACATCAGCTATCTTTGCCGCAAAATATGCTGACAAAACCTGTATGATATCCGGTATGCTTTTTTTAGATGAAATAATATCTGTAAAAGATGTCCGTGAGAATTCATCTAACTGAATTTTTTGATTGGTCAGTTCATGGGCATTCATTCCAAATAATTCATGGATGGCAGCGGGGTGTAAAAGCACGCCCAATGCTAAAAACGAAGGATTGTCCCTGTTTTCTGTTGGTGTGGTCGTTTGTCCGTATACCATTGTTCTCTTTGGAAAATATCCTTCGGGGTCCAATGCAAACTCCATAACTATCCCGGAAGAATCGTCTACAAATGTCCGTATCGGCGATTCATTCGTCGTACTCCGTTCTACTTTCAATGTCCAGAAGTATTGAACAAACGAACGTAACATGGTTGCGGGCGCTATGATTTCATGTTTAATCAGATAAATTCAGTTTATTTGGGAATGTATAATTATAATATTCACTTAACATGATAACCGGCAGGTAAAATACTACCTTTATCCGTTCAAACAAAACTCAACAGGAATGGAAATACCAGGTAACTTCATTAAAATATTTCCGGAATATCAGGATGTTTTCTATGATGATTTGGAAAATCACAGGAAATACTTCCTGCCATTATGTTCTATCAACCTGAAATTCTTTTCGCAAGACAAAGATCAGTGGTTACATTTTGTTTCTGTAAAAGAGATATATGACGGCCGGGTAGGTGAAAACACTACCTCGTTTCACACAGATTACACCAGGTGTGATATGTTCGGGTTTGATATCATAGATGGCAAATATAAGTTTGACGCGGATTGGGAATACTTTACCGTTTCCACTGAAATTTTGCCGGAAAATTATCACCTGGAGTATAGCGATGAAGAGATCCAGTATAATTTTAATGAGGCAATGTACCAATTAAAGAAGTCGTACTATAAAAAGTTCGGAAAACTGTATGACCGGGATTTCTACAGACCCGGTTTAACGGTAGATGGAATCAGGAAATTAGAAAGACTGCTGAAACTTACTGCAGAAGATATACACAAGGATGAACCTTCAGATTACTTCGCAGAAAGTATAAGTAAAAAAATCAATGGCGTAATAGATGAAGTTAATGTAGCTAATCTCCCGCTCGATGAATGCGAATACGCCGGCACCAACCTGATAGATAAGCCTGTTAAGGCAGATGGAAGTATTTTCAACTATATAGCCTGTATGGAAGGATATAATTTCCAGGAAAATGCCGCTGATCAGATCTATTTGTTTTATGATGATCAGATGAAGAAGGCCGTGATTTGTTTGGAGTATACCTGATAAAAGTCTGTAAAAACAGAAGGCACCCTCTTTAGGCGCCTTCTGTACACTGTATTATAACCCTATGCCTACCATTTTACTTTCAGTTCAGAACGCCTGTTCTGTTTATAATCCTCTTCTTTACATGGCACACCATCTTTACAACCGTTCACAGGGTTGCTTTCCCCTTTATTGCTGTAGTAGAGGCGTTTCGGATCGAGGCCCTTATTAACGAGGTAATCTATTACTGCATAACAACGTAACGCCGACAGATCGGTATTATACTGATCAGAGCCACGGTTATCAGTAAAGGATGAAATCACGATCTTCCAGTCGGGATGACGCTTCAGCACCGCTGCCACCTGGTCCAGGATCCTGCGGGATTCAGTGAGCAGGGATGCGCTGTTATAATCATAGAGGAACTTCAGTTCTTCCAGCTGCTGTTTATCTGTTTCTTCTTCCGCAGTATGCTTTCTCGTTACCAAACCTGGCTGCCCGCTTGTTACAGGTGGCTGTGGTGTGGTAGCAGGATCTGTTGTCACCGGCGCCGGGTTCTCCCTGCGGTTAATCCGGCTAAAGTAATCGGGATCAGAGAAGTAATAAATATCATCCTTACCCATGCTGCCCGGTTTGTTGGAAGCCAGGTAACCTTCATAGCCATTACGTTTCAGGATCAGTCCCAGATCATCGGCGCCGGAGTTGAACGGCACTTTCATGTTCTCGGGTGTTTCCCAGCTGGACTTCCCTCCTTTCACGCGGTAAATGTCGTAGCCGCCCATTCCTGCATAGCCCCTGCTGGAGAAGTAAAGGATACCGTCTTCGTTAACGGTGGGAAAGGTTTCTGCTGCTACTGTGTTCACCTGGCTGCCACAGTTAAGCGGCGCGCCCCAGGAGCCGTCTGCCTGCTTCTCCGAGTACCAGAGATCTGTTTGCCCCAAACCACCCGGGCGGTCTGATACAAAATAGAGTACATCGCCACCGGTGCTAAGCACCGCATGACTGGAAGAATATCCGGTTACGTTGATGCCGGGCATCAGTACCGGTGTTCCCCATTTACCATCTTTTTTTACAGATTGATAGATCTGCAACTGGCGGACACCATTTACGAGTCCTTTGCCGGTAACAGGTACACCCTTGCCCTGTATGTTGATAGTGGCATAGAGGGTATCTTCTGTGCTGTTAAGACATACCGGGCCAATATGATAATCGTATT
This sequence comes from Chitinophaga sp. CCNWYY40, assembly GCF_037483205.1. Taxonomy (NCBI): domain Bacteria; kingdom Pseudomonadati; phylum Bacteroidota; class Chitinophagia; order Chitinophagales; family Chitinophagaceae; genus Chitinophaga; species Chitinophaga sp. CCNWYY40. The sequence continues at coordinate 101,017 of NZ_JBBHLF010000002.1, read as the reverse complement.
TACCTAACAATGCAGGCGCCAGTTCTTCCAGGTACATATCGGTATTGCTACCGGTGTATTGCTGGTAAACGTATGCTTTATAATAAGGTTGTTCAGTGCGTTTATCGATAGGTGGTTTTGACTGCGAACCATTATTAAGCGCCATCGTGCGGTATCCGTTTGACATCAGCAGCAATCCTTTCTGTACTACCCCGCTTACCAGGTCGGAGCCCTGGGTGTTCAGTTCCTTAACCGGTTTTAACTGCACCGGAACGCCCTGTTTACGCCATACAACAGCACTGTCGCAACCCTGCAGCGCAATGTCTTTTAATTTAAGACTGTCCGCATTGGAGGTGGTGAACAACGCATACTGCTGCTTTGCTTCCTCATATTGCTCCAGTTGCCGGAGCGCTTCTCCATACGCAAAATAAACCGCTGCAGGACGGTCGGGACGGCCCGTGATCTCCTTGTATACATCCGAAGCTTCCTTAAAGTAACCGATCTCCTGGTAACTATGAGCCATCTTCATCAGCTCATTTACCGGCATCTTACTTCCCTTGTTACGGGCAATCCTGTTATAAAGCGCTCCTGCCTCTGCATACTCCTGTCTTGCATAAGCTGCATCAGCCAACTGCGACAAGCTTTTCTGCTCCTGGCTGTACAGGTTGGAGGCAATCAAAAACAGCGGAATAATAATTATAGTGCAACGTATCATACGGGTAGTAACTAAGAGTTAAAAATACCTGGGATTCCTTACAGTGAAATTTTTCGAAGGGATTAAGAAGCCTAATGATATTTCATGCGATCCACCCTGGTAACCTGCCATTTTATTAATACTCAGATCGTAGGAATACCCGATGCGGAGATTTTCTGTAGCATAGAATTCCACCATCACGCTGGCCGCATCCAGTTCACTCAGGTCTTTCTGCAAACCGGTTTTGTTCCACAAACCCACACCCGTACGATAGGATGCGCCGGCCCACAGCTTTTCGCCGATCAGCAAAAAGGCATTGATGTCTACGTTAGTAGGTCCTTTAAAATCTTCTTTGATAAGAATAGAAGGCTTCAGCTGTAAGTTATCGCCCAGCGGGAACATAGCACCTGTAGTAATATACAGGTGCTGTGTTTTACGGATAGTAGAATAATTGTTTCCTTTCCAGCTGTAACGGGTAGCATCAGTATAGAGAGAAAACAGGTCCATGATGGAAGCACCTGCATAAAAGCGGGGAGTATAGTAATAAACCCCGAAGCGGGCATCCGGCACCCACACACTCTTTTTACCCAGGGGTATGGCGGAATCGTCGTTATCGGTGTATTGCAGCGCGTTACCGTCAATAGAATACTGGGTAACGCCACCGCCTAACCCGATGCAAAGCCGGCGCGTATCTTCATCGTCCAGCGGAATCCGGTAGGAGTACGAACCATACAGTGACAAAGCATCCTGCGGGCCCAGTTTATCAAACAACATTTGCAGCCCCAGTCCCACCTTGTTATCACTGGCAGGCGTTACTCCGTCTACCGACACGCCGCCTGTACGGGGCGCGCCGGGAAATCCGGCCCACTGATGGCGGTATACGGTGTTCACATACAGGTCTTCCTTATAGCCTGCATAGGCAGGATTTATGCTTAACCCGTTGAACACGTACTGGCTGAACTGTATGTTCTGTTGCGCCACTCCGCGCATCCCTATTGCCAGCAGCATCACCATTATTCCTGCTCTGAGTACTGTTTGCATCTTTTACTTTTTTTGTAGCAGATAATATTTTTATTGTCTTTTACCGCAGTATTGTTATCCAGCCTTTATACTTTTTAATACCACTCTCCTTCTTCACTTCCAGTATATAGTAGTAGGTGCTTTCGTTCAGGTTGGAACCGTTCCAGTCGTTACGGTAATCCTTCGATTGGTACACCTGTCCACCCCAACGGTTGAAGATGTAGATCGCAGAACCCGGATATTTCTCCAGCCCGCCGATGACGAACCTTTCGTTCTTGCCATCGCCGTTTGGCGTGATCACATTCGGGAAGGATAAGTCTGAACCTTCTACTCCTACCGCAGACACCCCTACGTTATTGGTACTATCGGCATCCGGCATGTTTGTACTGTAAGCGGTGGCTTCGTTGATCAGCTGTCCGCCTTCTATTACACGGGCTGTCAGCGTCATTTGTACGGAAGCTCCAACTGCCAGGTCGCCAATGTTCCATTCTATCAGTTTAGTCGCCGGCGTTACCACTACGTCTCCTCTTTCTGCGGAAGTATGACTAGGCACATCCAGCTGTACCGGTAAGCGGTCTTCTGCTTTCACAGCGGTTACCGGTATGTTACCCGCATTCCTTACGGTGATGCGGTAGGTCAGGTTCTGACCCATGCGGTAAGGTCCAACTGCCGGCGCCACGATCTCTTTGGTTACAACCAGGTCGCCTGCCAGTTTATCGGTATCTGTGATAGTGACAGTAGCGTCGCTGGCAGCACCTTTCGTGAAGGTGTAGCTGGCCGATTGTCCGCCGGTGAGCATGAATATCACTGTTTCAGGTGATTCCACTTCACTGTCGTTCAGCACACTCACGGGAACGGTTACACTGCTGGCGCCTGCCGGGATGGTAATCGTACCGGTAATGGCGGTGTAGTCAGCATCCGGTGTGGCCGTACCACCTATCATGTATTGTATAGTGATGGCGTCTGCTGTGCGCTTGCCGCTGGCCAGGCTGATGGTGAACTCGCCGTTGACATTCGGCTCAGTCGCATCCGGTCTGCTGGCGGTAACAACCAGGTTCAGGTTCGTGTTATCATCGTCTGCAATGTTTACGGTAGCAGTGCTGTTAGTACCTGCGGTGTAGTTAACGTTGCCCGACTTACCACCGGTAACAGTAAGTATTACTGTTTCCGGCGCTTCTATCAGGTCATCATTTGTTACGCTTACGGGAACGGCTACACTATTCTGACCGGCAGGGATTACTACCGTGCCTGTGAGGGCGGTGTAGTCAGTGCCACCTGTGGCACTACCTGCTATGGTATAAGTAACGGTAATGTCTTCAACAGGTATTTTACCGCTGGCAAGACTGATCGTAAACGCTCCCGGTGTAGCTGGTTCTGCCGCATTTGGCGTAGTGGCACTAACCACCAGGTCCAGGTTGGTGTTATCATCGTCTGCTATGTTCACCGTAACAGTATTGCTGGTACCTGGTGTGAACACCAGGCCGGTAGCAGTACCGCCGGTTCCTGTGATAATTACTGTTTCATTTCCTTCAATCAGCTGGTCGTCGGTTACGGTTACCGGTATGGTAACGCTGTTCTGACCTGCCGGGATTACTACTGTACCGGTGAGGGTGGTATAATCGGCGCCACCTGTAGCCGTACCTGCTATGGTGTAGCTGGCGGTGATATCCACGGAAGCGGTAACACCTGTTGGTAAACCAATACTGAAGCTTCCATTAGCAGCCGGTTCTGCACCGTCGGCGTTTTTGGTGACGTTCAGCACCAGGTTGTTTTCATTATCCGTGATGTTCACGGTAGCATTACCGGTACCTGTGAGGGTAAAGCTGGTAGAGGTACCACCGTTCAGTGTCAGGATCACAGTTTCTGTACCTTCTATCACCTGGTCGTCTGTTACGGTTACGGGAACGGATACACTATTCTGACCCGCCGGGATCACTACCGTACCTGTAAGGGCGGTGTAATCTGCATTCGCGGTAGCGGTACCAGCAATGGTGTAGGTTACGGTGATAGCTTCTGAAGAAGTAATGCCTGCCGGCAGACTGATAACAAAGTTGCCGTTAGTAGCCGGTTCTGCGCCGTCTGCACCTTTTGTAACGGTCAGCGCCATGCTGGCCGGCGTGCTGCTTTCATTATCGGTGATATTTACGGTAGCACTACCATTGCCGGTGAAAGTGAAGTTGGCAGAAGTACCGCCGTTAAGCGTACCAATTACTGTTTCTGTTACTTCTATGATCTGGTCATCTGTTACGGTTACGGGAACGGATACACTATTCTGACCCGCAGGGATCACTACCGTACCTGTAAGGGCGGTGTAATCTGCGTTCGGGGTAGCGGTACCGGTTACGGTATAGTTCACCGTGATGTCTTCAGATGAAGTGATACCTGCAGGCAGGCTCACAGTAAAGTTGCCGTTAGTGGATGGTTCTGCACCATCTGTTCCTTTGGCGATGGTCAGTGCCAGGCTGGCCGGTGTGCTGCTTTCATCATCAGTGATGTTTACGGTAGCATTACTGTTGCCAGTGAAGACGAAGCCGGTGGATGTTCCGCCGTTGAGCGTCATCGTCACGGTTTCAGTTACTTCAATTACCAGGTCATTTACCACGGTTACGGGAACGGCTACACTATTCTGGCCTGCAGGGATGGTGATGGTTCCTGTGATGGCGGTGTAATCTGCACCACTGGTAGCGGTACCACCTATCGTATAGTTTACGGTGATGTCTTCAGAAGAAGCGATGCCCGAAGGCAGACTGATATTAAATCCACCGTTGGTAGCCGGTTCTGAAGCATCTGTTACTTTGGTTACAGTAAGTACGCGGTTAGCCGGTGTGTCCTCATCATCTGTAATATTCACGGTGGCATTACCAGTACCTGTAAAGGTAAAGCTGGTGGATGTACCGCCGTTCAGTGTCATGATCACGGTTTCGGTGTGTTCAATCAGCTGATCATCTGTTACTGTTACCGGTACATTCACACTGTTCTGTCCTGCCGGGATCACTACCGTGCCGGTGAGGGCCGTATAATCTGTTCCGCTGGCAGCAGTGCCGGTGATGGTGTAGTTCACGGTAACATCTTCAGAAGAAGCAACACCTGCTGGCAGGCTGATGGTAAATGCACCATTTGTTCCCGGCTCTGCGGCGTCTGTGGTTTTAACCACACTCAGCACCTTGTTGGCAGGATCGCTTTCATCGTCGGTGATGTTTACCGTAGCATTGCCTGTACCGGTGAAGGTGAAGCTGGTGGATGTTCCGCCGTTCAGTGTCATGATCACCGTTTCGGTGTTTTCAATCAACTGATCATCCATTACTGTTACCGGTACGTTCACGCTATTCTGACCAGCAGGGATCGTGATGGTGCCGGTGATGGCGGTATAGTCTGTACCGGCAGTTGCGGTACCACTAATGGTATAGTTAACGGTGATAGCTTCAGAAGAAGCGATACCGGTTGGCAGGCTGATGATAAAGCCGCCGTTGGTAGCTGGTTCTGATCCGTCTGTTGCTTTGGTTACAGTAAGCACCTTGTTCGCTGCTGTGTTCTCATCGTCCGTAATATTCACGGTGGCGTTGCTGGTACCTGTGAAGGTAAAGCTGGTAGACGTACCGCCGTTCAGTGTCATGATCACGGTTTCGGTGTTCTCAATCAACAGGTCGTTGATTACGGTAACCGGTACATTCACGCTGTTCTGACCCGCCGGGATAATGATCGTTCCGGTGATGGCCGCATAGTCTGCACCACTGGTAGCGGTACCACTAATCGTGTAATTAACGGTGATAGCTTCAGAGGAAGCGATACCTGCAGGCAAGCTGATGTTAAAGCCGCCGTTGGTAGCAGCTTCTGCTGCGTCTGTTGTCTTTAATACCTTCAGCACACGGTTAGCCGCTGTATTCTCATCATCCGTAATATTCACGGTAGCATTACCACCGGTAGTGCTGGCAGTGAAAGTGAAGCTGGCAGAAGTACCGCCTGTGATAGTGGCATCTACGGTTTCGGTATTCTCAATGAGCTGGTCATTTGTTACTGTTACCGGAACCACTACACTGTTCTGACCCGCAGGGATTACTACAGTACCGGTTAAGGCGGTGTAATCCGTACCACTGGTGGCAGTGCCGCCTACGGTATAGTTTACCGTAATGCTTTCGGATGAAACAATGCCAGCCGGCAGACTGATCGTGAAGCTACCGTTTGTAGCCGGTTCTGCGCCGTCTGTTGTTTTCACAATAACGAGGGTGCGGTTAGCCGCGGTGTTCTCATCATCTGTGATGTTCACGGTGGCTGTGCTGCCACCGGTGAAGGTGAAGCCGGCAGATGTACCACCCGTGATAGTCATACCCACTGTTTCGGTATTTTCCAGGATCTGGTCATCCATTACCGGTACCGGTACGGTTACGCTATTCTGACCGGCAGGGATTACCACGGTACCACTGAGGGCGGTGTAATCTGCTCCGCTGGTAGCTGTACCGTTGATGGTGTAGCTCACGGTGATCGCTTCTGAAGAAGTAATACCTGCAGGCAGGCTGATGGTGAACTCACCATCCGTACCTGGTTCTGCGCCGTTCTTAGTAGCGGCTACAGCGAGTATGCGGTTAGCCGGGATGTTGTCGTCATCCAGTATGTTTACAGTGGCGCTGGTGGTGCCGGTGAAAGTAAAGCTGGCAGAAGATCCGCCGCTCAGCGTCATCACCACTGTTTCTGTATTTTCTATCAGTTTGTCGTCGATCACCGGTACGGAAACAGTCACACTGTTCTGACCTGCAGGGATCACTACCGATGCGCTCAGCGTAGTGTAATCAGTCCCTGCGGTGGCGGTGCCGCCGATAGTATAATTTACCGTTACGTTCTCAGATGCGGTAATACCGGCAGGCAGACTGATCGTGAATGTACCGGCTGTAGACGGTTCTGATGCGTCGGCAGCTTTGGCTACACTAAGAATCCGGTTAGCCGGGATGTTATCATTATCGGTAATATTCACGGTGGCGTTACCGGTACCTGTAAATACAAAGCTGGCAGATGTACCGCCGTTCAGCGTCATGATCACGGTTTCGGTGCCTTCAATGATCTGGTCATCTGTCACTGTCACGGGCACGGCTACACTATTCTGACCGGCAGGGATGGTGATCACTCCTGTGATAGCGGTGTAGTCTGTACCAGCCGTAGCAGTACCTGCTATGGTGTAGTTAACAGTGATGTCTTCTGAAGAAGTAAATCCGGCAGGCAGACCGATACTAAAGCTGCCGTTGGTAGCCGGTTCTGCGCCATCGCCTGTGTTGGTTACCACCAGTACGCGGTTAACAGCCGTGTTATCATCATCTGCAATATTTACGGTAGCATTACCGCTGGTAGTGCTGGCAGTGAATGCAAAGCTGGCAGATGTACCGTTAGTCAGCGTCATGATCACAGTTTCTGTGCCTTCAATGATCTGGTCATCTGTAACGGTAACTGGTACGGCTACACTATTCTGACCGGCAGGTATGAGTACTGAACCGGTAAGGTTGCCGTAATCAGTACCATTCGCGGCGGTACCGGTGATGGCGTAGTTCACGGTGATATCTTCTGCTGCAGTGATACCGGCAGGCAAACTTACATTGAAGTTGCCGTTGGTGCCTGGTTCTGCACCGTCTGCTGTTCTGGTTACCAGCAGCACACGGTTTGCAGCGGTGTTATCGTCATCATTAATATTCACAGTAGCATTACCGTTGGTAGTGCTGGCAGTGAAGGTAAAGCTGGTGCTTGTACCACCTGTAAGCGTAAGGATCACGGTTTCGGTGTTTTCAATGATCTGATCATTGATCACACTCACTGGTACGTCTACACTATCCTGTCCCGCTGGGATCACTACCGTACCGCTAAGGGTGTTGTAATCGCTTCCACTTGTGGCGGTACCACTTACGGTATAATTCACGGTAATATCTTCGGCCGAGGTTACTCCTCCAGGCAAACCGATCCTGAAGCTGCCGTTTGTTGCCGGCTCAGCTGCATCGCCTGCGTTACTTACGCCCAGTACCCGGTTAGCCGGCGTGTTATCGTCGTCTGCGATATTCACGGTAGCATTGCCGCTGGTGCTGCTTGCCACGAGCGTGAAGTTGGTGGAGGTAGCTCCTGTAGCCGTTAATATTACTGTTTCTGTATTTTCTATGATCTTATCGTCGGTTACGACTACGGTTACCGGTGCACTATTCTGACCAGCAGGGATCACCACGGTTCCACCCAGGGCGGTGTAGTCAGTACCGCTGGTAGCGGAACCGCCTATGGTATAATTAACCGTGATATCTTCTGATGCAGTATAGCCTGCCGGCAGTCCTACTGTGAATGTGCCATTGGTAGCTGGTTCCGCACCGTCTACAGGATTGGTCACATTGATCACCAGGTTAGCCGCCACATTGTCGTCATCTGCAATGTTCACAGTAGCATTACCGCTGGTGGTGCTGGCAGTGAAATTGTAGCTGGTGCTGGTACCACCTGTCAGCGTGAGGATCACCGTTTCGGTAGTTTCAATTACCTGTTCGTTGATCACCGGTACAGTTACTGTTACGCTGGTTTGACCTGCAGGAATGATCACCGAGCCACTCAGCGCGGTATAATCTGCGCCGCTGGTTGCAGTACCACTGGTGGTATAATTCACCGTGATGTTTTCATCTGCGGCAACACCTGCAGGCAAGCTGATGGTAAATACGCCATTGGTACCTGGTTCTGCCGCGTCGGTGGTTTTCACCACAGAGAGTACGCGGTTAGCGGCCGTGTTATCATTGTCTGTAATATTCACGGTAGCGCTGCCATTGGTAGTGCTGGCGGTGAGCGTGAAGCTGGTGGAAGTACCGCCGTTCAATGTCATGATTACGGTTTCGGTATTTTCTATCAGCTGATCATCCTGTACCGGTACTGAAACGGCTACACTGTTTTGTCCTGCTGCGATCACTGCGGTACCTGTAAGTGCGGTATAGTCTGTGCCGCTGATGGCAGTACCCGTTGTAGTATAAGTAACGGTGATGTCTTCAGCCGCTGTATATCCGGCTGGTAAACTGATACTGAAGGAACCATTGGTAGATGGTTCTGCGGCATCTCCTGCATTAGCAACGCTCAATACCAGGTTAGCGGCCACGTTATCATCGTCAGTGATATTTACGGTAGCATTACCGGTACCTGTGAAGGTAAAGCTGGTGGATGCACCGCCCGCGAGGGTGGTAATCACTGTTTCTGTATTCTCAATGATCTTGTCGTCTGTTACAACAACGGGAAGGTCTACACTATTCTGACCTGCCGGGATCACTACTGTAGCGCTTAAAGCGGTGTAATCAGCATTGGCGGTAGCTGTACCTGCTACGGTATAATTCACGGTAATGTCTTCTGCTGCGGTGATACCTGCAGGCAGACTTACGGTGTAGGCGCCATTTGTTGACGGTTCAGCGCCATCTGCTTTTTGTGCGATAGTCAGTACCAGGTTGGCCGGGTTAGTGGCTTCATTATCTGTGATATCTGCGGATGCGCTGCCATCGGTGCTGCTTGCCACCAGGTTGAAGCTTGTACTGCTACCACCTGTTAAGGTTACAATCACTGTTTCTGTATTCTCAATGATCTGGTCATCTTTTACAGCAACCGGGAGGCTCACACCTGGCTGGCCCGCAGGCAGTACTATGGAGCCAGTGAGAGCTGTGTAGTCACCACCGCTGGTAGCAGTACCGGCTACGGTATAATTAACTGTGATATCCTGAGAGGCGGTGTATCCTGCAGGCAAACTGATCGTGAATGCCGCGTTGGCAGACGGTTCTGCACCATCTGTGTTTTTCGCAATGCTCAGAACAAGACCGGTCGGCGTATTATCATCATCTTCAATATCCATAGAAGCATTACCGCTGGTAGTGCTGGCCGTGAAGTTGAAGTTGGTGCTGGCGCCGTTGTTCAGGGTCATGATCACGGTTTCGGCACCTTCAATGATCTGGTCATTGGTTACTGTTACCGGTACCACTACCGTGTTCTGGTTGGCCGGGATCACTACTGTACCGTTAAGGTTGGTATAATCCGTACCATTCACGGCAGTACCGGTGATGGTATAATTTACGGTTACATTTTCTGCAACGGTAACACCTGTGGGCAGGCTGATCCTGAATTCACCATTGGCAGCCGGTTCTGCTGCATCGGTGGTCCTGATCACGCTCAGCACCAGGTTATCCGGTGTGTTATCGTCGTCCGCAATATTCACGGTAGCATTACCATTGGTAGTGCTGGCGGTGAAGGTAAAGCCGGAAGAAGTACCGCCGGTGAGACTCATAATCACCGTTTCCACGTTTTCTATGATCTGGTCATCTTTTACGTTAACTGGTACAGATACCCCATTCTGACCAGCAGGTATGATCGCCGTAGCGCTCAATGCCGTATAGTCGTCGCCGGTAGTGGCGGTACCTGTAACGTTATAGTTCACCGTGACAGGCACTGATGAAGTATAACCGGTTGGCAGGGTGATACGGAACGAGCCGTTGGTACCCGGTTCAGCAGCATCTGCTGATTTAGCCACACTGAGTACAAGGTTAGCCGCTACCCCATCATCGTCTGTAATATTTGCGGTAGCATTACCATTGGTAGTGCTTGCCGTGAAGACAAAGGCCGGAGAAGTGCCACCTGTAACAGTAGCTATCACTGTTTCTGTTCCTTCTATAATCTTATCGTCTGTAACGGTCAGCGGTACAGGTGCACTGTTCTGGCCGGCAGGTATTACAACAGAGCCGGTGAGTGTAGTGTAATCTGTTCCGTTAACGGCGGTACCTGCGATGGTATAATTTACTGTTATTGGCAGGGCCGATGTAACGCCGGCAGGCAAACTTACGGCGAATGCGCCGTTAGTACCTGGTTCAGCTGCATCGGTTGTTTTGGTAATGCTGATTACCTGGTTAGTTGCGGTATTATCATTATCAGCGATGTTCACGGTAGCAGTGCTGTTACCGCTTGCAGGCGCAAAGTTAAAGCTGGTGCTAACACCACCGGTAAGGGTCAACGCTACGGTTTCTGTTCCTTCTATTACCTGGTCGTCGGTTACATCTACCGCTACTTTAACATTGTTCTGACCAGCAGGTATCTGTACAGTCCCGGACAGCGCGGTGTAGTCGTCGCCACCTGTGGCGGTACCGGCTACGGTATAGCTTACGGTGATGTTTTCCGATGAGGTGTAACCTGCAGGCAGGCTGATAGTGAATTCTCCATCTGTAGACGGCTCTGCACCATCTCCAGTGTTGGTTACCAGCAATACTTTATTTGCGTTGGTATTATCATCATCAGCGATATCCAGACTGGCTGTGTTGCCGGCTGCATCTGCACTGTAGGTGAATGAGTTACCGTCTGTACCACCTGTAAGGTTTAATATAGCCGTTTCCGTATTCTCAATAATCTTGTCATCTATTACCGACAGCGGGATGGTAATGCTGTTGTTATTGGCCGGCAGGGTAATAGTGAAAACTGAATAGTCGGTATTACGTATGGCAGTACCAGTCATGTTATAGTTCAGCGTGATATTGGCGGCGGAAGTATAACCGGCAGGCAGGCTTATCGTATAGGCGCCAGCGGTAGATGGTTCTGCAGCATCAGTGGTCTTCACCACTTTCAATACCTGGTTCACAGCAGTGGCGTCATCATCTGCAATGTTCACGGTAACATTATCGTTGGCCGGATCCGGCGGGAAGATGTAGGCGTTACCACCACCATCTGTAGCGCTGCCCGACAAGAGCGTGATTGTCATTGTTTCAGTAGGCTCAATGATCTGGTCGTCCAGTACCTTGAGATTTACTGATATAGCATTGGTATTAGCCGGGATCACAATAGTGCCCAATGCTTCATAGTCCACACCGGATACAGCGGTACCAGATACGCGGTATCCTACCGTAACATCCTGTGCGGAAAGAGCCGCACCTGCCAGCTTCACTGTAAAGGAGCCGTTGTTAGCTGGTTCTGAGGCATTGGTGCCGGGAATTACCTGCACCGGCGTGGTGCTGGCAGCATTGGCATCTATAATATTTACTACCGCTCCATTACCGGAAGGATCTATGGTAAACGGATAACTGCTGGAAGCTGCGCCGGTGAGTGTCAATACCACGGTTTCTGGTCCTTCGATGATACCATCGTTACCGGCGTCAACATCTATGAACACTTCATTGGCTCCTGCTGGGATCACAATATTACCACCCGACAGTCCCAACAAGTTGTAGTCAACTGTATTATCGGCTGTTCCTCCCATCGGGCTATTAGCAAAGGTCACCACCACATCTTCAGAGCTGGTAACACCCGGTGGCAGGGAAATCCTGTACTGCCCGTTAGTGCCGCCTTCTATAGCATCGGACACTTTGGTGAGTAACACAATATTGCTGTTGGCAGCATGATCATTGTCGGTGATATTCACGGTAGCAGAGCCGCCGCCACCTGCAACGGTGTAGGTAAACAGTGCGTCGCTACCTCCGGTGATATTCATGATCACGGTTTCATCCGGCTCAATCACGGTGTTGTCTATCACATTCACGGGAACGGATACACTATTCTGACCGGCCAGTATGGTGATGGTACCGGTAATAGCCTGGTAATCTGTACCAGGAGTTGCGGTGCCACCGGCAATGGTATAAGTTACCTGGATATTGTTGGCTGCGGTAATGCCTGTTGGCAGGCTCACTTTAAAGCTACCGTTAGTAGATGGTTCTCCCGCATCGGCTGCTTTGGTAACAGCCAGTACCTGGTTGGCAGCGGTGTTATCATCATCCGCCACATTCACCGTTGCGTTGCCGTTGGTAGTGCTGGCGGTATATGCAAAGCCGCTGCTCGTGCCACCGCTAACAGTAAGGATCACGGTTTCTGTACCTTCTATGATCTGATCGTTGGTAACGGTTACGGGAACGGTTACACTATTCTGGCCGGCAGGGATTACAACGGTACCTGTAAGGGCGGTGTAATCGGTGCCACCTGTGGCTGTACCACCAATTGTATAGGTGACGTTGATGTCTTCTGATGGTAAGATACCGGTAGGCAAGCTAATAGTAAACTCACCATTGGTACCCGGTTCTGCCGCGTTGCCGGTGTTGGTAACACTCAGTACACGGTTGGCCGGTGCGTTTTCATCATCAGTAATATTTACGGTAGCATTGCTGTTAGTAGTGCTGGCAGTGTAAGTGAAGCCGGTGCTGGTGCCGCCGGTCAGCGTGAGTATCACCGTCTCGGTGTTTTCCACAAGCTGGTCGTTGATCACACTAACTGGTACGGATACACTGTTTTGACCCGCAGGCAGGGTTACCGTGCCGGTAAGCGCCGTGTAGTCCGCACCGCTTCCCGCGGTACCTCCTACTGTATAGCTTACGGTAATTGGTAACGCCGCTGTATAACCTGTAGGCAAACTGATCGTAAAGGCGCCGTTGGTGCCTGGTTCTGACGCATCGCCGCCATTCACCACACTCAGTACCTGGTTCGCGGCAATATTATCATCATCGAGGATATTAGCCGTAGCACTGCCGTTGGTAGTGCTGGCGGTAAAGGCGAAGCTGGTGCTGGCGCCGTTGGTAATGGTGGCAATGATCGTTTCAGTACCTTCTATGATCTCATCATTTGATACGTTTGCAGGAATCACCACGCTGTTCTGACCAGCAGGTATAATCACGCTGCCACTTAATGTGGTATAGTCTGTACCGTTAGTACCGGTACCTGTAACTGTATAGTTAACCGTTACCGGTTCTGATGTGAGTATAGTTGAAGGGAGACTAACCTTGAAGCTGCCATTAGCAGCAGGTTCTTCAAGATCTGCCTGTTTCACAATGCTGAGCACACGGTTGGTCGCTGTGTTGTCGTCATCTGTGATATTCATTGTTTCCTGGCCATTGGTAGGGCTGGCAGTGAAAACAAGACTGCCGGCAGTGCCACCGGTAATAGTTACTACAACTGTTTCGGCGTTCTCAATGAGTTTATCATCGATCACGTTTACAGGCAGTGTAATACCGTTTGCACCGGCAGGGATGGTAGCGGTGCCGCTAAGGGTAGCGTAGTCTGTTCCACCGGTAGCCGTGCCGCTTACGGTATAATTCACCGTAACAGGCTGGGCGATCGTTACCCCTGCAGGCAGCTTAATGTTGAACACATTGTTTGTTGCCGGTTCGGCGGCATCGCCTGCTTTGGTGATGCTGAGCACGCGGTTGGCCGGGTTATCATCATTATCGATAATGTTTCCCGTAGCGCTGCCTTCAACCGGATCCGGGGTAAAGGTAAAACCGCCGGCAGTGCCACCAGTGATAGTTATTACTACTGTTTCTGTGCCTTCTATAATCTGATCATCCACCACGTTACCAGCTGAAGCGCCACCCAAAGCACCAGCTGGAATAGTAACTGTTCCGCTGAAATGTCCCGGAGTCAGGCCGTTATAATCTGTACCTAATAGTGCAGTACCACTTACCGTATAATTTATGGTTACGGGTTGAGAAACGGTTACTCCCGGAGCAAGCAGGTAGTTGAACCTGATAGTACTGCCTCCTTCGGCTCCATCGCGGGCTACCTGCACCCTTATCATGCGGTTAGCCGCGGTATAGTCGTCGTCAGTAATGTCTACTGTAGCGGTTTTAGCTGTTGTGGATGCGGTGAATACAAAGCTACCACCGGTTCCGCCGGTAATAGTCGCAACAACTGTTTCGGTCGGTTCAATGATCATATCATTGATAACAGTAACCGGTACGGCCACACTATTCTGACCAGCCGGTATGGTTACAGCGGCAATGGTGTTATAGTCAGTGCCGGCAGTAGCCGTTCCTGCTACAGAATAATTCACGGTAACAGGCACAGAAGAAGTGATTCCCGCAGGCAGGCTTACGGTGAAGCTGCCCGGGGTACCAGGTTCTGCTGCGTTACCGTTATTGCTGATGCTCAGCACACGGTTAGCGGCAGTGTTATCATCATCGGTGATATTTGCAGAAGCATTGCCGTTTGTAGTGCTGGCGGTATAATTAAAGTTGGTAGAAGTACCGCCGGTGAGCGTTACTACTACTGTTTCGGTACTTTCTATCTCCTGGTCGTTGATCACATTTGCAGGCAGTGCAACACTGTTCTGTCCTGCCGGGATGGTTACCGTACTGCTTAATGCAGTGTAGTCCGTACCACTGGTAGCAGTACCACCTATGGTATAACTTACAGTAATATCTTCCGAAGGCAAAATACCTGTGGGCAGGCTGATCTTAAATGCTGCGTTGGTAGCCGGTTCTGCAGCATCAGTAGTTTTAGTGATGCTCAGTACACGATTGGCTGCTGTGTTATCGTCGTCGTTAATGTTCACCGTAGCATTACCGTTAGTAGTGCTGGCAGTGAAAACAAAGCTGGTGCTGGTACCACCGGTGAGGGTCAAAATAACCGTTTCGGTATTTTCCATCAGCTGATCATCGATAACAGTTACAGGCACCGTTACGCTATCCTGACCGGCGGGTATTACCACCGTATTAGTAATTGTAGTATAGTCGGTACCGTTAGTAGCCGTACCGCTTACGGTATAAGTTACTGTGATAGGTTCTGAAGAAGTGATACCTGTTGGCAGGCCGATTTTGAACGCTCCATTGGTAGCTGGCTCGGAAGCATCGCCACCGGCATTGATCACGCCTAAAACACGGTTAGCCACGGTATTATCATCATCGGCGATAGTTGCCGTAGCGCTGCCGTTGGTGCTGCTCACAGTGAAAGTAAAGCTGGTACTGGTACCGCCGGTCACCGTTGCAATAACGGTTTCTGGGATCTCTATGATCTTATCATCAGCAACGGTGAGCGGTAAGGACACACTATTCTGTCCTGCAGGCAGCAGAACAGTTGTTCCCAGGGCGGTGTAATCTGCGCCACTGGCGGCAGTACCGGTAGGCGTATAGGCTATGGTAATATCTTCTGATGAGGTGACACCCGCAGGCAGGCTGATCGTGAAAGCGCCATTGCTAGCCGGTTCTGCGGCATCAGTTGTTTTAACGATACTCAGTATACGGTTGGTGGCAATGTTATCATTATCAGCGATAGTAACAGCAGCGTTGCCGTTGGTAGTGCTGGCGGTATAGGTAAAGCTGGTGCTGGTACCGCCGGTAAGCGTTACAAGCACAGTTTCCGGAATCTCAATCACCTGGTCGTCGGTTACACTAACGGGCAGGGCTACACTTGGTTGACCAGCCGGTATCGTAACGGTACCTGTAAGGGTGGTATAATCAGACCCACCTGTGGCTGTACCGCCTATGTTATAGCTGACGGTAATGTCTTGAGTTGGGATAATACCTGCCGGCAAACTGATGGTAAAACCACCATTAGCTGCCGGCTCTGATGCGTCGGCCGTTTTGGCGATACTCAATACCAGGTTGGCCGGTATGTTTTCATCATCTATTACATTCACGGTGGCATTACCGGCAGATGTGCTCGGTGTAAGGTTGAAGCTGGTAGAGGTACCGCCTGTTACGGTCAACAATACTGTTTCAGCGTTTTCTACAAGCTGGTCGTCGCTTACGATAACCGGCACGGCTATGCCGTTCTGGCCCGCAGGGATGATTACTGATCCGCTCAACGCGCCATAATCCGCGCCTGGTGTGGCGGTACCGCCAGTGCTATAGCTCACGGTAATATCTTCCGATGCGGTAACACCCGCTGGCAGGTTTACATTGAAGGCGCCGTTGATAGCCGGCTCTTTAGCATCGCTGCTCCAGGTTACGCCTACGGTTGTTTTAGCAGGATTATTACTGTCGTTATCATTAATGTTCAGAGAAGCAGCTGCCTGTGTGCCGCTGATATTATAACTGCTGCCGCTGGTGGCGCCGGTGGCGGCGTTCAGCGTAACTGTTACGTCTTCTGTTATTTCAAGGATGTTATCATCGGTAACCACTACGGGCAAGGCTACACTATTACTTCCCGCCGGGAAGGTAACAGTGCCGTTCAGCGCCGTATAGTCGGCGCCGTTAGCAGCCGTACCTGTTATGGTATAGTTCACGGTAATATCTTCTGTGGCCACTACGGATGCAGGCAAGCTGATACTAAAGGAACCGTTCTGTGTACCTTCTGTACCGTCCTGTACTTTGTTGATGGCCAGTACTTCTTTGACAGCAGTTAAACCGCCAAAAGTAGAGAAGTTCTGAATACCGCTGAATTCAACGTATTCCACGCCATCCTGCTGACCGGTAGCGGATGGGGCGATCTCGGTAATATTCGCCAGTCCCTGGGGAGCCAGATCGGCCAGGGTAGCGGTAATATCACCAGCATGCTTGAACCATGTCCACCGTTGTGCGCCTGTTACGCCGCGGGTACCGGAGAGCATGTTCTCTGCATTGGTTCTTTCTACAGGATTCCAGAAGAGGCGAAGCGTTACGCCATTGTTCTGAGTCAGATTAGCACCGGTATAGGTAATCTGTACCAGTCTGCGCATTAACTGCGTACCATAATCGGTACCGCTGTTTTTGCCCAGCGCTGCGGTCATATCCCTGTTCACATCTACAATAGCAGACAGTTTGGTTACGTCCATTGTGTTGCCGTTCAGGGCAATGGAAGCAATGTATTTATTAGGATCAGAAGGATCAATGAAATAAAGTGTGCCGTTATTGATACAGGTGGCGGCCACTGTTCGCACGGTAGCATCCGGCACCAGGTTGGCGGTGCGTTCAGGATGACTGGTAATGAGTGTAAACACCACACCATCTGTAAGTGCGCTTACATTTTCGAAGCTCACTACACCTCCGTTAAAGGCGGTGGCAGGTATTTCAGTAACTGTACCGGTAGCAAAGTTACCGTCGCCATCCTGGTCGATCATGATGGTGAAATCGGCTGCTGCGGTACCTCCTACGGTGATGCCGTTCAGATCGAACTGCAAACTGAGTGGCTGCGTGCTGATATCATAATTGGTGAACTGCGTTTTCCATTCCTGGGTAAGGCGTTCAGCGATACAGCTGCCAACCGGCAGGTCGGTGCCGGTTACCGTGAGCGCATTGCTGTTGCTGCCGAGTATGAGATAGCTTTTATCTGCACCGAAAGTACTTGTGTTATCTGCATTGGTAGCGGCAATGGAACGGATACCGGCAGTGAGGATAGAGCCGGTATGTACGCTGCGGGATTGTTTCTGTACAAGCCCTTCTGCATCATCCCTACCAATACCAAAGATGTTGTTTTTATAAGTACTATTAGCGGTAGCGTTCCAGATCACGGAGCCGTTTGTGGCCAGGTAATTCTGCGCCGCTGATTGGTCAAGCGTGATACCGTATTTAATACCGAGGTATGATTCTATCTGCCGCGCCTGTGTAGACGTGAGTGCAGATTTGTATACAATCACTTCAGGGATCTTACCATTGAAAATCCGGCTGTCAAATGAATTATCATCTCCGGTACGACCACCTACTTCAAAGAAAGGACCATCTGCCTGCGGCGCACAGTTTGTACCGAGTGGGCCCTGTTTACCGTTCAGCCAGATGCTTCCGTTCAGCGCGTTGGCAGCGTTTACATACACACCCCTGGCAATGATTGGCCCGGTATAAGGAGGCGTGGATTGTGCTACAATACATCCTGCGCCGTCAAGTCCATAATTACCCGGGGTCGCCATCACAAGTCCCCTGCCCGTGTTGCCTATTGCCACCCAACTGCCGTTAGTAGCGAAAATACCGTTCATCGAGTTCACAACAGGGCCTTCCAATGCATTTACAGAGAAGATAGAAAGGTTAGCCGATGTATTCCAGTTGATGGCATCACTTCCTTTAAGGGATTTGCCCGATGCACCGCTGAAATCAACCGCCGGGTTAAAGTTAATACCATTAGGAACACGAACGATACCTGCTGAAGCAGTGATCGGATCTGTATGACTTGGTTGTGCAGCACGCAATTCTGTCACCATAGTACCGCTTTGGTTCAGCCATTGTTCTACCTGGTTGCTGCCATTCACCTGTACGTCTGCATCTGCTTTCACCCACAGCTTTTCACCCTGCACGCCACCCGGTGAGGTAACGAAACTGGCAAAAGTGAAGTATTGCCCATTGGTAAGATCAAGGGTGGTTGAATAGCTTGGAACGCCGTTCACGTCTCCTTCAGACAGCTGGATGAACTGGTCTGCCCCGTCAAAAGTAGCATCGCTGCTTATTGCCAGGTAAGGCGTGGTAGCGCTTAACGGCAGCTGATTTTTCGGGATGGAAATGGCCACCGAACCAACGGTACCTGTTTCCTGCACTTTCCAGATTCTCGCCATACGTGTAGTTACAGCGGAGCTACCGGTGATGGCGGTGGTAAATAAAGTGCTGGCGCCATCATCGCCCCACACCATATATGATTTATCTGCTGCGAATGTATTGGTATTGGCAAGATTGCTTGCAGCAATGCCGCCCAGACCCACTGTGGGCTGGAAGCCTGCATTGATGCTCCTGCTCTGCTTCTGTACCAGTCCTTCCACATCATCGCGGCTGATACCGGTGATATTGTTTTTATAAGTAGCATTGGCCGTAGCATCCCATACTTTAGTGGTGCCATCAGTAGCCAGGTAATCGGTAGCAACAGTTTGATCTATCGTATAGCCGTACTTGATAGCCAGGTAAGTGGATACACGTTGCCGTTCAGTGGCGGTTAACGCGGCTGGATATACGATAATATCTCCCAGCGTACCGTTCCAGGACTGGTTAATGTCCCACGGAGCGCTACCTACCTGGGCGCCGCCGGTACCTGTATTCCAGGCTTTCGCCAGTGGCCCGCCCAACACTTTCATTTTACTGTACAAGGTGGCATTGCCGCCATTGCCGGCCCATGATCCCACCATTTCATTAAACATGCCCGCCTGCCAGTTACCGGCAGCACTTACCACGTCATCGGCATATCCCACAAAATCGGCTGTGCCATTGCTGCCAATCGTGGCAATACCGTTACCGGTGCTGGTACCTGCAGCGCCATATCCGAGCATATATCCGTTGCCGGTGATGGTTGATAAACTACCGGTACCGAAGAATGTTCTGGCACTGGTGCCTAACGGCAGCTTGGTAATATCCAGGTTCAGATAATCGGCCCCGTCAAATTTCACTACCGGGTTAAAGTTGGCGTTGTTTGTAGTATTATTCATGTACAGCGGCTGACTTGCCGGTACAGTTGTTTGTGTAGCGTTGTTCAGCTCTGATGCGTAATCCGTCCAGCCATTGATAGCACTGTTGTCTGTAGTGCTGGATGTACCTGCATCGGCACGCAGCCACAAGCTGGTACCAACCACACCACCAGGCGTTTTGATAGACGCACCGTAAGTGAAGTATTGGCCATTAGTTAAATCCACCGTAGCGGCATATTGTTTCACACCGTTGAGGGTGGTAGCTGTCACCGGAATGAACTGGTCCGTTCCGTCGAAGGTATCGTCATTACTGATAATGAGGTACGTTTGCGCGGCATTGGGCAGTGCGTTGTATGGCACTGCTACCTGTACGTTGCCAATGGTACCGGTTTCCTGTGCCCTCCAAACCCTTGCCATGCGGTAGTTAGCCACAGGGTGGCCAGTGAGCGGAGTTTTAAAGAGACTGCTGCCGGCATTATCTCCCCATACCATGTATGATTTATCCGCTGCAAAGGCATTCGTATTTTCTGTATTTGTTTCAGACAGGCTGTTCAGGCCGATAGCCAGTTGCATGCCGTCTGCTGTATTACGGGATTGTTTCTGGTTAAGATCTTCTGCGTCGTCGCGGCCGATACCGGTGATATAGTTTTTATATGCACTGTTTGTTGCAGCGTTCCATATGGTGTTGCCATCGGTGGCCAGGTAATTAGAGTTGCCATTATTCAGCGAAATACCATACTTGATGGCCATGTAAGTATTGACACGCTGTTGCTCATTTGGAGTGAGTGCATTTGCATACACGATCAGGTCGCCCATTCGGCCACTGTAGGAGTTGGGACCGTTCCAACCAAGCTGGAAGGGGGTATTGTTACCGGTAAGTATACTGTTATTATTACCGTTAGCTACGTTTAACCCATTCCGGTAAATGGCCTGCCGGTTGGCCGCAAGACTATTATCGTTGGTGTTTGTCCAGAGAATGATCTGGTTATTGATATCTCCTGCATTATAGCTAAGACGGTTACTGACATACGGCGCATCCCAGTAAACAGTATTATCAGACCAGGTGGCATGCAGGGTGAACTGGGTGCCTGTGCCGGCAGGTTCTGTAAAAATAACTGTGGCAACAGTATTCGATTGGCTACCTGCAAAAAATGCGGCTTCTCCGGTGTAAGTACCTGTCTTCAGCAACGAAACACCTGTCATTGCATTGATCACATTGGTGCCACCATTAAACTTCACCACCGGGTTAAAGTTCATGTTGTTCGTAGCATTATTGAAATACAACGGCTGACTGGCCGGTGTAGCTTGTGACATATTATTCCCATTAGGGCTGTAGTCGTTCCAGCTACTGATCGGTGTGTTATCTGCGTTGGCAGAAGTACCCAGATCCGCGCGCAGCCATACCAGGCTACCGCTGTTTACTCCGCCGGGATATTTTACCGCAGCACCGAAGGTGAAATATACACCATCAGGCATCAGGCTGGAGTTGAGCGTAATTGTTTTATCTGCATTCAGCGGCAGCTCCTGGTTAATAGTAGCAAAAGTAGGATCTGTACTGATCAACAGGTATACTTTCGTACCCGGTGCATCCGCTTTGAGTGTAATTGGCTGATCCGCCCAGTTGGTTTTATCTACCTTCCAAACGCGGGGCAGGCGGCGGGTAACGTTTGTTCCGCTTATAGTACTTCCGTAAGAGGTAGCTAACTGCCCGTTATCTCCAAATACAAAGAAAGATTTATCGTTGGTAATAGTATTAGTATTCTGTTCATTGGTAATAGCAATGCTGTTACCCAGGGAGAGGGTTACAAAACCAGTGTCTACACTGAGCGATTGTTTGGTGTTCAGTGCAGTGGCGTTATCTCTTCCTATACCGGTAATGCGTGATTTATAGATCGCATCAGCGGTCCAGTATTTAGAACCATCGGTGGCGAGATAGTCAGTGGCGCCCTTACCGATCGTAATACCATATTTAATACCGAGGTAAGATTCTACCGACTGGCGTTCTACATCTGACAATACACGGTTATAGGCGATCACTTCTCCCATTTTGCCATTCCAGTAAAGTCCCCTGGCGGCAATGGTACGGGAACCAATAGAAACTAAATTGGTAGTGAGTGGCGCTAAACTAATAGTTCCCTGGTTGTCGAGCGCGTAGTCTTGAAACACACGTACTCCATTGGGTGTATTATTTAACTGGGCACCGCTAAAAATATATGGCTTACCGGTCTGGAAAGAATTATTACCGGTTACAGCAATCACTTGTGCAGCATTTTCAAGGTATTGCAATTTTCCGGAAACGATCCGGAATTCCATTCCATGAGCTGCACCCACATCGCCGCTACTAATAAGATCTCCGGCATTGGCATATGCGGGACTGCTACCCACCGCAAAAACGGTAGCTGTAGCCGGATTTATACGCGTAGTAGTAATATCCAAAAAGTCGTCCGTACCATCAAACACAAGGCCGTAGTTGAAGTTAAGCGCCTTTGCATCCGTGATAGGCTGACTGCCCACTACACCCTGTAACGCATTATTGCCATAGTTACTATAATCGCTCCACTGGCTGCCACCAGACATACCATCATCTGCACGCAACCAGAAATTAATACCATCTTTTACACCATTCGGCCCGGTGATGGCCCTGGCGAAAGTAAAGTACGCGCCATCAGCCAGCACGTTGCTGTTAACAGTAACGGTACCATCGGCATCCAATGCGTAAGTAGCATCCCCTGCACCAAAAGTAGCATCAGTACTTACGAGCAGGTAAGTCCGCGCGTTGCCGCCGGACAATTTGAAAGTAATATCCTGGTCGGCCCAGTTATTTTTCTGTGCTTTGAAAACGCGCGCCATGCGGTTGTTAATATTACTGATACCAGTTACCGGTGTCAGGAAAGTAGTAGCCTCGCTGTTGTCGCCAAAGGTGAAGAAAGAAAGATCGTTGGTAATAGCCGTTGCATTGTCTTTGTTAGATGCAGCAATTGCCGCACCCACAGCAATGGTTACTATGCCGGTATCGGAACTCACGGACTGTTTCTGATACAGCATGCCCCTGTCGTCACGGCCTATACCGGTAATATGTTTAGCGTAGCTGCCACCAGTGGAGGCTTGCCACATTTTAGTGGTACCATCACTGGCGAGGTAATCCACAGGCGTGTCTATTCCCAGCGTAAGACCGTACCGCAGCGCCATATAGGATTGTACCTGCTGGCGTTCCACGGCGCTCAGCTTACGGGAATATAATATTACTTCAGGTATATCACCATTGAACACCGAATTGTGACCGGCCCCGATATAATCCCTGTTGCCGACTGGTGACACGAAGTTTACCGCGTTGGTATTGGCTGTCAGTAATACCTTTCCATCAATACCAGCAGCCCAGTCGTTGGTGGCGCTCCAGATATTCAGCATATGCGAATTGTGCACATTTACACTGGCAGGGTAAGCAAAGTTTCTGCGGGCCGTGCCGGAGCCAAAGTAAGTATATTGATTGTTATTGCTCCATACATATACAGACTGGTTACTGGCATAAGTTCCTCCAAATTCAAAAGGATAATTGGCGCCAGCGGTAGCTGCATCAACATTGGATGTTTGTACGCTAAATATTTCGCCGGCGGTAAAAGTATTGGCGATCTCCGGCTGCTGTATGAAATAATTGCCGCCGGCGCCACTGCCGGCAAAGCTGATACCAGGGTTAAAGTTAAAGGATGCTTTCTTCCAGGGCACACTTCCTCCACTAACAAGCGACCATGTGCGACCGGCAGCGCTCAGCTCTTTCCATTGCGTGACGTTGTTGCCGCTCATTACTGCGCTATCCGCACGGGCCCATACTTCCAGGCCGGCGGCTATACCTGCCGGTGCTGCCTGTGCATTGGCAAAAGTGAAATAGGCGCCGTCTGGCAGGTCACTGCCGGCAACCGTCAGCACCCCTCTTGAATCCAGTACATAAGCCTTATCCCCTGCCCCGAAGGTTTCATCGTTACTTATCAGCAGGTAGTTCGTATTATTTCCTCCCAGCAAAGCCAGCCTGATATCATTCGTCCAGTTGGTGCGATCTACTTTATAGATACGCGCCATGCGCACGGTAATATTACCCAGCCCGGTAACGGCCTGGGTATACGTAGCTGCCTGTCCGTTATCGCTGAATGTAAAGAAAGAAAGGTCGCTGGCGATATTGCTGAGATTTTCAGCATTGGATTCTGCCAGGCCACTTCCCGCGCTGATGGTTACATTGGCGCCGTCCAGCTGTGAGCGGCTTTGCTTCTGGAGCAAGGTGCCGTTATCATCCCTGCCTAAGCCGGTAATACGTTCCCCGTAACCGGTATTTTTGGAGGCGGTCCACATCCGGGTACTGCCATTGCTGGCGATGTAATCGGTCATGGCGCCGGCAGCGGTTTTTAAAGTGAGGGCATATTTCAGGGCAAGATAACTATTCACCTGCGCACGCTCGGTGGCGTTCAACTGCCTGTTGTAGAAGATCACTTCAGAAATGCGGCCGTTGAAGATGGAGTTATGTCCTGCGCCGATGGCCGTGTTCTGCCCTGCACCTCGCTTGAAATCAACCGGGAAGGTAGTGCTGCTGCCTATCGTTTTACCATCGAAGTTCAGCGCCCAGCTGCCTGGAGCGCTCCAGTTATTTAATATATGCGCCTTCTGTACATTAAAGCCTGTCAACGGATAACCGGGTCGTGTGGTAGTTCCGAAGTGCGTATAGTGGGATCCGTTATAAACATAAAACTGGTCGGTAAGCGTACTTGGGTCACCGCCAAATTCAAATGGGAAACTGGGCGTGGTAGAAGTAGCTGCCAGGTTGGAGAACTGCACGGAGAATATTTCACCTGCGGTGTAGGTTTCGGTAAACCTCGGTACGGAGAAATAGTTGTTCGCCAGGATGCTTACACCCGGGTTAAAGTTAACAATGTTCTTTTCCCAGGAGATAGGTGCGGCAAGGGCTAAAGGCCATTCTCTCTGTACCGCCTGATCTGCCCATTTGGTGATGTTACCATCAACAACCGTCGCACCTGCATCTGCTTTCACCCATGCCTGCAGATTAGTGGCTACTCCGCCGGGGAAACGCTGCTCCAGACCGAAAGTAAAGAATGCACCATTGGCCAGGTCGGCGCTGGAAAGGGTTACTGTACCTGTGCTGCTCAGTTTCAATTCACGGGTAATGGTGCCAAAAGCTGCGTCTGTACTGATAAGCAGGTAATTATTCTGATTACCGCCGTCCAGTTTCAGGGTTACCTGCTTGGTATTATCCCAGCCGGCAGTTTTCTGTACCTTCCAAACGCGGCCCATACGCTGTGTGGCGTTTGTGCTGGTTACCGCAGTAAAGTAACTGGTAATACCGTTGTTATCACCAAATACCAGGAATGATTTATCCTGTGTGAAAGTATTTGTATTGGCAGCATTGGAAACGGCCAATGCATTTCCTAATGCAATGGTCACGATGCCGGTATCCTGGCTCAGCGATTGTTTCTGATTCAGCATGCTGCAATCATCGCGGCCAATACCGGTGATGCGCGTGCCGTAACCTGTATTGGAGGCAGCGGTCCATATTTGCACAGCGCCATCGCTGGTAATATAATCCGTTGCACCCGCATTCAGCGTGATACCGTATTTCAGCGCCATGTATGATTCAATGCGCTGTATTTCTGCAGGAGTAAGATCACGGTTGTAGATGAATACTTCAGGGATCAATACCTTTGAAAATTCACCGTTAAACGCACCGCCCACATCCAGGGTCCATACGCCGGCATCAGAAGCCGCACCGTTTTTCAGCAGAACCCCGTTGCCTTTAAATTCATATGCGCCGGTTGCTCCCCTTTCAAATGAGTAGAGTTTACCTTTTGTGGTTATTGCATTTCCGGTATTCAACCAGGCTTCCGAATACAGCCGGTTTTCCGTCCCGGCGTGCCAGCCCAATAATTTATTACCGGTGGAACTGGTGAATACGCGGCCGGTTTGTGAGCCTTCCAGAAGTCCCATACCCATAATGGAATAAGCGCCCGTTACACCAGCTGAAGCAGGTACTACGTGCGCGTCGTTACCATCATAATAAATGGCGGGGTTGAAGTTCACCATGCCGGTGGTATTGTCCGGATCACCTGTCACAATCATGTGATTGGCATTCCCGGAAATATCGCCCCAGTTCACGCCGTTCACTGCCTGATCCGCCCTGTACCAGGCCCGGATGCCGCTGTTTACACAGGCAGGCCCCTGGAAGGTCATAGGGATGCTGTTGCCAAACTCCGATGTACCGCAATTGTTGGCGGGTATACGGAGCGTGGCTGTCCAGAAACCGATGCCGGTGGCGCCGGGTCCTGTATTATAGGTAATCGTTTGTGTAGAAGTACCAGCGGCTAATCCTGTTAGGGTCGTAACATAATATTGCCCGCTCGTTTTGTTCGTAGCGGGATCATTGGCGTAAATATCTACCGTGTATTGCGCACCGGCTGTTATATTTGGTATCGTGAGTTGCAACTGGTACTGCCCTCCCCCCTGTGCGGTGGATGAAACCAGTACCGGCGTTTTGCCGGCAGCAGCTGTGTAAGTACAGTTACCGGCTGGCAACGCGATGCCCAGACCGGTATTATTATAAATGGAGTTATTGGTGATGATCACTTTGTTAGGGGCGTCATTGTTAATGCCCGTGGCTTTGTTGTCGTGTATCACGCAACCGCTTACCTGTGCATCCGTTACCCCTGCGCCACCGTAAAACCAGATGGCGTGGTTAGTGTTGTTCACCAGGGTATCGCCTGCCAGATCTACATCTGTTACCGCATTGGCGCCGTTTACCACGATGCCCGACCGGGTTTGATTATAGAAAGATGAATTAACGATATCCACATTGCCTCTGGCGAAATTGCCGCCAAACTCAATACCATCCGTATTATTGGTGAACTTTGAATTAGTTACCTGGAAATTTGTGGCTGCAGCAGCTACAGTAATACCATCTACATCGAATTCATTAAAAGTAACATTATTGATGGTGACGTCTGTAGCGCCTGCCAAAAACCCAATACCATAGTCCCCGTCGTCTGTAGTGGATAGCTTGTCCCCGTTCAGCACGGAGTTAGTTATATTACATCCGTTCACCGTACTTTCAAACCTGATGTAGTAGTTGCCGGCGTACACTCCGGGCACACGGTTTTCTATCAGCGCATTATTAATTGTAATATTGCTGGCAGCGCCATTGAACCAGATGCAACTAAGATCGTTTTCATTGATACTAATCGTATCCAGGGTGATATTATTCGTAGTATTATCGAAGCGGATAGCATAGTCCCCGTCATCATCCGCGCCTATCACGTTCAGATCTACCGTAGTCCGGTTAATCTCAAAATTAGTAGTAACAAAATCGCAATAGATACCAAGCGATAAATTGCTCCACAAGCTATCAATGGTTACATTTCTGAACATCACATTATTGGCCGTTTCCACTGCACCGGCAGTATTATCGAGCACAATACCATTCTGGAAACCACTGATGTTACTGTTGGTTAGCGTAAACCCGTTCACGCCCGCATCCCTGAACACAATACCCTCAGCGCCACGCACATTTCCCGCTGTGCTGAGCTGGATATTATCCATTACCAGGTTGGTCTGCATACCGTTCATAAAATAAAAAGCCCGCCCGATAACAGGGCCGGCGCTATTAGCAGGTTCTACATCCGTAGAATATATATTCTTTACCGTTAGATCCGTTGATGCCCCCTGCACCCTCATAAATGCATTCAGGAAGTTACCAACCGTACTGAAAGATCTTATATTATCAATGGTGATACCTGTCCTGTTCGGAAAAATATCTACATCAATATCCCCGTTGTTCTGTATGGTAAAATTCCGGATAGTTACACTATCTGCATTAATCACAAAGGGATTAATAACGGAATTGGTACCGGTGGAATACAGCAAGATCTTGTTCTGCCCATCGATAGTCAGCTTCTTTGACGTAATGGTGGGCATGGAAGACGCGAGCGTAATCTGGCCGTGTACATTGAACACGATGTTATGCGGCCCCGCGCCCGCTGCGTTTGCATCCAGGATCGCCTGTCTTAATGAACCAGGCCCCGCGTCATTGGTATTGGTGACGGGGAAGCTGTTTGCAGTCGCGGCAACGGTCATCATCATGCCAAACAGTGCCAGCAACAAACGCTTACAGCCTTTACTGAAAAATCTTGAATCGGGATTCGTAACATTAAAGAGGGACATAATGCAATAAACTTTGTGTAATGAGGGGGCCGGTCGGCTATGTTGTACATAGCAAACAGGGAAAGATCCTTTCCAGGAACCTTTGCGTGCTTGTATTCAGATATGGTTGCTTATTAAAAACGGTAAACTGCTCTTTTCATCCGGTACAGATCCAACACAGGTCGCATCACAGGTTTCATAATTGACGGGATTTTTGACAGTACAGCATTGTAAGGCCCGCATGTTGCGGTAATTGGGTAAAGCTTTCCATAGGAAAATATTAAGATTACAAAAAAGGATACGGGTATCATTAGTTCGTCCTGAAAAAATTCTTAGAATTGCTCACATGACTCAACGGAACAAATCTACTAGGTAAAAGTAGATAAACTATACCTGCGCGGTTGTCGTTATCATTCAATGCACATGTAGTATTTACACTACATTCCTTTCCAATCTGCCTGAACACTTCTAAAAAAATCCCAGGAACGCTGTACCACCGCGTCCCTGGGTAACCGACTGTCCATTAGAGTGCATTGCACTCATTTTATTAATCCCTATCCTATGAAAACTTATTGAACAAATGCAAAGTGGTTTTACCGGTATTCTTTCAGGGCTGCCGGTGTTCCGCAGAAACAAGGTGGTTGCTGGCCCTAACATCTTAGTGTCATATCAACACTAAAAATATGGCAGTGTTTTTATGCTGCCGGCTCAGATCGACTTTGCAAAAGTAGCAGACGCCTGCCGGTTTTGAGGTAGTACTTCTTTTAGTAGCGTATAGTAAAAAATTTACAATACTGTAATATATATACGAAGAAAAAAACGTTAATTTAGTGGGCGATAAACCGCTATGCCACCTGTGTTCCCTAACCAGCATCTAAAATGATAAATATACTGATAGCAGATGACCACTCGATAGTAAGACTTGGTATGAAACAAATTATCTGCTCCCTGCCCGGCGCCATGCTTGTTACAGAAGCCAGAACATTTGATGAAGCCATTTTCCTTATGGAAGCCCAAAACTTCGACCTGATGATACTGGATATTAATATGCCCGGTGGAAACAACCGCCAGATGATCGATGCTGTGAAACTACGGCAACCGGGTATCAGGATACTGGTTTTTTCTGCTTACGATGAAATACTGTATGCCCTTAACTATATCCAGGCAGGTGCAGATGGTTATATCGAAAAAAATTCTCCGGATGAAGAATTCAGAATAGCCATCAATGCTGTTCTTAAAGGGGAAAAATATATCAGCAGGGCAGTCAGGGATCTGCTGATTGGTAAATTTACGGGGCAACAGGAGCGTTCCAACAACCCCTTCTCGGTGCTTTCTCCCCGTGAAATCGAAGTAATGAACCTGCTTACAAAAGGACTCCCCCTGATAAAAATTGCAGAGATACTCCACTTGCAGCTAACCACCGTGAGCACTTACAAGACACGTATTTTTGAGAAAGTAGGCGTAAAAAATGTGATCGCGTTAATCGAAAAAGCGCAGATGTACCAGGTAGCTACCCATTAATGCGAAGCTGCAGCGATACTTTAGTGCCTCCGTTTACACCAGGATAGGCAAACATTCTGCCGTTGATCAACGTAAGCAACTCCTTTACAAGGATCAGCCCTATTCCGGCGCTGTCGTACTGCCCGTTGCCATCCTTTTCCGCGTGATTGATCCAGTCTCTTATTGCCGGCGACATACCGTAGCCGGTATCGGATAAATGTATGGTTAAAACACCTTCACCTCTTTCAGCGGTTAATTCCACTACTCCCCTGGCGGTGTATTTTATGGCATTATCCAACAGGTTATGCAACACAACCGCCAGTAACAGCTTGTTTACTACAACCGTGGTTCCTGGCGGAATATGATTGATAACGGCTATCTCTTTTGAGCCGGATACCGGTCTGAAGATCTCTATCTTTTCTTCTATCAGCTGGCATATGTCTACCGTATCTTCAGCAAATTCACCTGTCAGGAAAGAGATCCGCATATAATGGATCAGGTTATCTACCAGGTGATGCATGCGATAAAGACTGTCGTAAGTAACCGTTTTTATTTCCGTCTCATTTAACACACCGGAAGAGGGTTCATCTTTATTAACCCTGAGTAAAAACCTCAGCGGCGTTTTAATATCATGGGTGATTGCAGCCAGAAGCCGCTTATGCATAAAACTTTGTTTACGCAGCTGTTCATCGGAGTCCTGGAGTATAGTCATTGTTTTCTCCAGCTCCCTGGTGCGGCTTGTTACCTTTAGCTCCAATAGCCGGTTCTTCCGCCTTATACTCCTGATATGTATTTTGTATAGTAAGATGATGAGACAGATCAGCGTAGCTAATACTGCCAGTCCGAACCAGAGTCTTTCATAGAACGCTTTCTGTACGCTGATGACGAGTACCTTTTCGATATACTGATCTCTCCCAAACCCTTTCAGCTTCCGGATACGGATACGATAATCCCCGGACGATAAAGAAGAGAAAGTGATGGTTTTATCGCTGTTCACAGGTAACCATATCTGTTCTTCCCGCCGGTCATCTTTCTCCAGTGAATAATAAAACTGCAGGTTCCTGGGATCGCCAAAATAGGGAGAGCTGATATGTAACCGGAAAGTTTGAAAATTATTGGGCAGATCAAATTGTGCGGAGGCTTCTGTTACTTTCAGGTTATGCTCCACCCAGTCTACATATATTCCTTTGTCCGGCATCTCCATCCGGATAGCAGACGGCGTAAACTGCACCAGCCCATCCAGCGATGGCAAAGAAATATCGCCGTTGTCATACTCAAAGGCGCAGGGTTCACAGCCGCCGTTAAACTCGTTCGTATTAAAGCCCTGGTCCTTTCCGAAATAATAGTAGTATACATCGTGCTGCTTTCCATCTGCAAAATCAAGTGCATCCTGCCTCCTGATCCTGAATAACCCTTTATTTGTAGTGAGCCAGAAATAACCCTGGTCGTCTTCCGTAATACAATGAGTGGTAGCCATATACCGCTGCCGGTCCTGCGGCAGGGCCACCAGCCGTTCATTCCGGTAAAGAAAAACGCCCTTGTTATATGTAGTGATCCAGACTTCTCCCCGTTTGGGAATATAGATACTTCGTATATGCCCTTCTTCCAGCCCCCTGATAGTGTCGGTACGTCCTGACGGCAAATGCACCCTGTATAGCCCTTTGCCTGTGCCCACCCATAAAATGCCTGTTCCCGGTTTTCCTTCTTTCAGGTAGGTAACATCATCAACCGCGGCAGGAAGAAAATGTAATGGCTGCTTTAGATCAGCCGTTTTCAGATAGTACAGTCCGGGATATTTTCCGCCCACCCATAAATTTCCATCAGGATCGATGCAAATCTGGCTAACGAGGTACGGTAATTCAATCTGGCGCAGCATCTGGCTGAAATCCGGTGATACCGCCATTAACGTTTTTCCACCTCTACCCCAGTATCTTCCCTGGCTATCACGGACCAGTGTATATTTCTCCATCGTATTTTCCCTGTTGAACGACGACGGCAGCCAGCTATATTTTCCTTTTTGATTAAAGACGAGCCCGGAAGATGTTACCACCGCATTGCCCGGGAAAGGTGCCTGTGCATAAAATACTTCCGCTTCTGAAGTATCAGATTTACGCACTATAAATTGTTGCCTGGTAGCAATATAGAAGCCCTTTGTGGAACTTCCCAGGAAAACCCGGTTGTTAAGCTGATCGTAATAGATGGAAGAAATGTAGTTCCGGTGTAAATCGAAATCACGCAGCACCAGCGAACTACGTATACCCACGCCCGGTTCTATCTCTAACTGGTAACAATTTTTATCCGTATAAATAAAAACCTGGTGCGCCGCCAGGTTCCAGAACAATTCCATTTTACATTTAGTAAAAGCAGGGTCAGACAATACGTCTCCTATAAGCGGTACTTTTACAGGCTGCCCCTTCTCCCATCCCGTGATGTGTCCATCCCTGTTAAGGTAGAAAAGCCTGCCACTGTAAACAAACAAACGCAACAGATCGAGCTGGGGCTGTATAATGCGATACGCCAGCTTCCCCTGCTTTACAAGGGAAATGGTATCACGATATACAGCAAAATAACTTTCTTTATCCAACGGCATCACAACCGGACGCTCCTTTGCAAAATGCGCGGCATAGTCATCAGGCCATCCCCTCATGGGGTAGTAGTCGTTATTAAGGGCAGCATACCGCTGGTATTTATATCCAGGCAGCTCCGTGCCCATGTGCTTTACCCTACTCTCCGTAACTGTTAATATTTCCCCCTGGTCGGTTTCTACCGTTATAGCGGTATCATTGGGGTGGACCCTGGCCATCCTGCTGCTTTTCAAGCCAGGCACGTTATCGCTGTTAAAATTGAGAAAGTAGTTGCCATCAAACCTTGTTAACCCGTTTTCCGTGGCCAGCCACAGGAAACCATTCTTATCGGGCACAATAAATTTGACGCTGTTTTGCGGCAGACCATCATCATCAGTAAAACGCCTCACAAAATAATGCACAGATGTGTCCATTGAAACAACGGACTCCGCTGGCATGAAGTTCAATAAAAACAGGTTGAGACAAAAAATAAGGTTCATCTTGGCAATAAAAACACTTCAACACGACAATACAATATCACAACAATACAACAACATCCGTAATATTTCTTTATTTATAGGCCGATAAAGATATAAAATATTTGATTGTTCCCCGGAAGCCTGCCTGGGTAACACATTCTTTTTATTTACAAGAAGAAAAACGGGAAAGTGGATTTGGCTGGTATCAGGTTGATAGCGTAATGCGTGTAGAAACAAAAAAGGCCTGCAGACTTTCACCTACAGGCCTTTTTATTAAAACGGATCGGTAAGCTCACTAATCCGGATAAGTTTTTTATTGACGAATTCTTCGATACCCAATTCCGATAACTCACGTCCGTACCCGGAACGTTTGGTACCACCGAATGGAAGATCGGCTTGTGTCCAGGTGGGATGGTTGATAAATACCATACCGGTATCTATCTGGTCGGCTACTCTTTTCCCCCGTTCGATATCCTGGGTGAATACAGAACCACCTAATCCAAAATCAGAGTCGTTGGCAAGCGCGATAGCTGCGGCTTCGTCTTTAACCCTGTAGAAAGAAGCTACAGGTCCGAAGAGTTCTTCATGGTAAGCGGCAATACCTGGCCTCAGGTCGGTGAGTATAGTTGGTTGCATAAACGCCCCTTCCCTGTCACAGCGCTTACCGCCCACTAATACAGTAGCACCCTGCGCAACAGACCGTGCTACCTGGTCGGCCAGCTGCACCGCAGCAGCTTCACTGCTCAATGGTCCCAATTCCGTAGCGGGGTCCATTGGATCACCCACTTTTACCTGTGTGAACTTTTCTTTGAATTTCCGCAGAAACTCATCAGCCACAGGCTCAACAACAATAATCCGTTTAGAGGCAACGCAACATTCCCCGTTATTATTCAAACGACCTACCATAGCCCATTCCACA
Source organism: Chitinophaga sp. CCNWYY40 (assembly GCF_037483205.1). Taxonomy (NCBI): domain Bacteria; kingdom Pseudomonadati; phylum Bacteroidota; class Chitinophagia; order Chitinophagales; family Chitinophagaceae; genus Chitinophaga; species Chitinophaga sp. CCNWYY40. Next base: position 67,662 of record NZ_JBBHLF010000002.1, on the reverse strand, counting down.
GCCTTATCTATATCAGCGTCTTCCAGCACAATAAAGGCATCATTTCCTCCCAATTCCAGTACTGACTTTTTTAAGTACTTGCCTGCTTCCATAGCAATACTGGCACCGGCTTCTTCGCTGCCGGTAAGTGAAACCCCTTTGATACGGTTATCGGCGACTAATGCCGACGCCCTTTTACCGGAAATCAGAAGATTGGTATAAACACCAGCAGGAGCATTCGCCTCCCTGAACAAATCTTCGATAGCGATAGCACATTGCGGCACAATAGACGCATGTTTGACCAGCACCACATTACCTGCCATGATATTGGGGGCAGCAAAACGGGCCACCTGATAAAAGGGGAAGTTCCAGGGCTCTACTCCTAATAAAACACCGATGGGACTGTAGCGGATAAAAGCTTTACCATATTCCGGCTGAAGTGGTTTGTCGGTTAAGAATTGCTCCCCGTTGGTGGCGTAATAATCGATAATGTCCGCACTCAGGTCTATTTCACCGTAAGCCTGTGCAATGAGTTTCCCCATTTCAAGAGTAATCAGGCGGGCCAACCTGTCGCGCTGCCCACGCATCAGCGAAGCCACTTTATGTAAAAGGGCGGCACGTTGCTCATAGCTGGTTTTACGCCACGCTGTATAAGTAGCTACTGCAACAGTGATGGCTTTATCAACAGCGGATGCTGTCATCTCCTCAAATGTCTGTACTACTTTGTTCGTAGCAGGATTAATAGTTTGGATAGACATAATTTTTCAGTTTTCTTTTATACAATCAGGCACTGCATGCAAACCTTAAGGTGTGGCTATCTGTAACACGATACGGCCTTCTATCTCGCCTTTTTTCATTTGATCGAACACGGTATTAATGTCTTCCAGTTTCGCCGCATGAATGGTTGCCTTTACTTTTCCTTCCACTGCAAATGAAATAGCTTCCTGCATATCTTTCCGGGTACCAACAATAGAACCCCTTACTGTGTAGCGATTGAGTACTGTATCGAAAATGGGCAGATCAAAACTGCCGGGCGGTAACCCGTTCAACGCGATGGTACCCTTACGGCGCAAGGCGGAAAGGCCTTGTTTAAAAGCAATGGGCGATACAGCTGTTACCAGTACGCCATGCATGCCTCCTGTTTCCTTTTTCAGGTAAGTACCCGGATCATCATGCAAGGCATTAACGGTAAGATCGGCCCCCAGGTTGCGGGCAAGAGCAAGCTTATCCTCGGCTACATCTATAGCTGCTACATGCAACCCCATAGCCTTGGCATATTGTACAGCCAGGTGTCCTAAACCACCAATACCGGATATGGCTACCCATTCGCCTGGTTTGGTATCTGTTTCTTTCAACCCTTTATATACTGTAACACCAGCGCACGTAATCGGCGCCATTTCCATAAAGTTGATGCCTGCCGGGAAACGGGCTACATAACGGGCATCGGCAACTACATATTCGGCATAACTTCCGTCAACACTGTAACCACCATTCTGTTGTGACTCGCAAAGGGTTTCCCATCCGGTGATGCAATATTCACAGCAACCGCAGGCACTGAACAACCACGGTACCCCCACGATATCACCCTCCCTGATATGTTGTACGCCTTTACCTAAGGCAACCACATAACCCACGCCTTCATGTCCGGGTATCAGGGGTAGCTTTGGTTTCACCGGCCAGTCGCCCTCACAGGCATGCAGATCGGTATGACAGACGCCACTGGTGATGATTTTTACCAGGACCTGGTTTTCGCCTGGTTCTTTCACAGGAACCTCCTCAATTTGCAGCGGTGCGCCGAAGGCGTGTAGTACCGCGGCTTTCATCGTTTTGGGTATCATTTGTTTTGTATTGAAAATGATGAATAAATTGTGTAAAACGCAATAGACTACTGCAAAGAAACACCAAAGCATTCCTGCTTTCTATGACAGCCGACAGTTACAATACTGACGGATATCAGCTGTTTCTGTTAATTGTTTTAAACCAGGAAAATGTGGGCGGAGGATTTTTTGTAAGGCAGGCATTTCAGGATTGGTTCAGCCTTGAGCCCGGGACGAGATGTATTTGATGCTGGTTATCGATATCAGGAGAAAGAAACAGAGACCTCACTTAAAACGCTGCGCGAGCATAAATGCCAGCACAGCAGAAGAGTTCCTGCTGTGCAATGGCTGAACTGCGTTGTGGGCATATTGGAACAGTAAGGTGTACTTTAAGGATTGCCAGATCTATTTTAAATTTTTATCCAGATAATTTTTCAGATCAACAATATAGCCGTCGAAGAAATCTTCAATTATTTTTTTATTGCCGGGGTTTACTATTTTACCGTTGGGATCAAAAACGCTTTCGGGGTATGCCAATTTATAGTTAATCTTCCGGGATGTAGCTGCGCCTAAAAGCCCACCGTTTGGCGATATGCTGCTTTGTGTTCTTCCGGCTCCTGGCTGGACAAATTTATATTCATTAAAGGGCACATCATTTTCTGAAACCACATCGTTGCCGGGGCTTATTGTAAGTTTGGCATCGAAAATAGTGGCGAAGATCTTGGACGCGATGCTGTAGCTCACAAGCAGGGTGTCTTTTAAATCCGTAACCACGCCAATATACGTCAGGGATATAAGGTCGGCACCACATTTCGTTTTATCGCCGATCGTTGCAAAATCCCGGTAAGCCAAAAACGTTTTTTTAACATCGTTGGTGTAATCCAATTTAAGTCCGCGATGGCTTTTAACATAATTCACCACAGCATCATAAAGCTGTTCCTTCGTTTTGCCGGGATAGGCAAGTTTTACATATTGCACATCATCTACCGGTTGCACTTTCCCGATGTACCCTCCTGTAGATTCATCTATTTGCGGCTTCACCTGAAAATATATGCCCTGTGCATTGGTATCAATTGAGAGTAGCATAAAGATGAAGAGTAGCGCTGCTCTGATATTTTTCATCATAAAAATAAATTTGATTAATTACGGCTATATCTGCTATTGAAATCTACTTTTGTGATCACTCCCTTATTATCCACATGTACCGTTGTTATGGTAACATATTGACTGGTCCATCTGGTATCTTCCGCTGCCCTTTGCCCGGTTATCACCGTTTGCCCAAAACCATTTGTAGCTGTTTCAATATAACCAGGTGTATAGGTACCACCAGACGTGTTGGTGACGTTTTCATATACTACCACCTGCCCGCCAGTTTCATCGGTAGCTGTTCTGGTAGGCACGCCCCAGCTTTTATATAGTTCGGAGAGCTTTGCACCCACCCATGAAGCCTTCCAGGCTTCTCGCTTATAAATACCCCTTTTGTAATCGGCATACAGTTTATCGGCAGCATAACGTTCGGCTAATGCTTCTTTAGTCTTTTTGTCAAGTTTTGCTTCCTGTCCAAAAACTGGTATTCCAGCAAAAAGACAGAGAACAAAACACAATGAATAAATGAGCTTCATGATTTTTTATTTTTTAAGGATAACGTTTTTTTATTTTACTATCGGGTTATAGTATGAAATTATTGTACCAGCGTGTTTTATTCTTCGCTGTTGTAATAAAGGGAACCAGTAACATCTGGCGGCTACAATATTTGTCATGTCCCATCAGGAAACACTTTTCAAATTTAATTCCTTTGCTTCGTAAAAACAATACTGAAAAACCAGTGAGTAAGGTCGTTTATCTGCGGTATATCTGTGCTGGGGCAATTACTTTGTGGGCGGTTATTGCAGGTAGAAATAAAAGCGTTTAGATACACTTACACTTTCGTAGGTAAATTATCAAATCCTTTACTGGCAATGGTTGCAGGAGTTTCTGGTATTTTTGGAATCAAAGTTCTTTAACACCTTACCACATTGGGATTTTGTGCAAATAAAAAAGGTCCACTTTCGTGAACCTTTATAAATAACTGATAATCAGGTGCCCAGAACAGGAATCGAACCTGCACTCCGTTGCCGAAACAAGATTTTGAGTCTAGCGCGTCTACCAATTCCGCCATCTGGGCAATCTTACTAATGAACTTCGCCGCGTCAATTGCGGGATGCAAATATAGAAACTCTTATTTAATCTGCAAATAAATTTTACATTTTTGTATAAATAAATTTCGTATCCCGCATAAACAGGGCGTTTCAGGAGTTCACAAATGACGAAAATACCCTAAATTCAAAGATGGAAAACAAGATACACATCGGACTTATCAGGGAAGAAAAACACCCGCATGACAACAGGGTAGCCTTTACACCTAAACAATGCCAATGGATCATGCAGCACTTTCCACAGGTACAGATTTACGTACAGCCATCCCCGTTACGAAGCTTTAAAGACGATGAATATGAAAAAGCAGGCGTTCCGCTGCGGGAAGACCTCTCCCACTGCACCATCCTGCTGGGCATCAAAGAAGTGCCCACCGATAAACTGATCGCAGGAAAAACATACCTCTTTTTCAGCCATACCAAAAAGAAACAGCCGCATAACCAACGTATGCTGCAAACCATCCTGGAAAAAAATATCACGCTTATAGATTATGAATGCCTCATACACCCCGACGGACAACGCATCCTGGGCTTCGGCTTCTTTGCCGGCATAGTAGGCGCACATAATGGCCTCATGGCATACGGAGAAAAAACACGGTCCTTTCATTTCAAAAGGGTACATACCTGCCACGACTTCCAGGAACTGATCAATCATTACTTCGGCATCAAACTGCCACCGCTGAAAATAGTGATCACCGGCTCCGGACGCGTAGCAGCAGGCGCGCTGGAAATAATGGGTATGCTGGGCATCAAATATCTTCCCCCGGAAGAATACCTGGTTAACACCTACTCCTACCCGGTATATACCCAATTAAAAGCAGGTGAGCTTTACCTGCGGAAAGACGATAAAACATACAGCCGGGCCGACTTCCACGCACATCCGGAAGCATACGAGTGTCGCTTCCTCCCCTACGTTACCGTAAGCGATATCCTCATGAACGGTATCTACTGGGATGAAAAAATCCCGCCACTCTTCCAGGCAGATGACCTCAAAAAAGAAAACTTCCGCATACAGGTCATCGCCGATATCACAGACGATACCAACGGCTCTATCCCCTGCAACCTGGGCGACAGCACCATTGAAAACCCCGTGTACGGCGTTACAAAAGATACGATGCAGCAAACCGCACCCTATCTTCCCGGAACGGTAGACATGATGTGCGTAAGCAATTTACCGAATGAACTGCCGCGGGACGCTTCGCAATATTTCGGCGATCAGCTGATGAAATATGTATTTGATGAATTGCTGAAAACAAACAGCGAAATGATCAGTAATGCAACGATTGTTGCGAATGGCCGGTTAACAGAGCGGTATGCCTACCTGGAAGATTATGCAAAGGGGAAGCTATCGTAGCAGGTTAACAGCCCCTTTCAGTTGCTTTTCTATTCCATCTATGTTCTTGTAACGGATGAAATATACATATGCTCCCAGCGGTTGTAGCTGCCCTTTGTAAGTACCATCCCATCCCTGCATTACATTGGTGGTAGAAAATATTTCCACCCCCCAACGGTCAAATACCCTGAACTCCAGCAATACCTGCCCATTCGGCTGCCGGAGCCGGAACACATCATTCAGGCCATCTCCATTTGGAGTAAATGCATTTGGTACATACATATCCACCGCACATTCCTTTGCCACTGTTTGCAGGGTAACCATACCACATTCATTGGAAACAGCCACACGGTAAATACCCGGGTAACGGATGGCATAAACATTCCCGGTAAAACCGTTCTGCCACTCATACCTGTCGTAACCCGGCGCCAATGTTACAGTAGTTGGCCGGCCGGAAAATAAGCATATTTCTGGGACAAGACTAACCTCCGGCTTCTCTTTTAAAGCCAGATGTACAACAATGGTACTATCACAGCCGCTTGTGGTAAACAGCGTGCTCACATACCGCGCAGCGGTGGTCACACTTCTGCCGTCAGGCAGCGTATAGTGTTCTCCGTTGCAAATGGTGTCATATTTCTCCAGGTTGTAAACAGGCATCACGGTAAGCCGCGTGGTAATAATACTATCACAGCCATAAAAGGAAGTGAAGGAAGACACATACGTACCGGAAACCTTCACAGACCGGCCATCCGGCAATATATAAGGCTCTCCTTCGCAGGTGATGGCAGTCTTTGCAATGTTATAGCGGGGTTGCATCTGCAGGTTCGTAACAATAATACTGTCGCAGCCTTTCCTACTCTTGAAACGGGAAGTATACTGTCCCGTAACATTTACCACACGGCCATCCGGCAAACGGTAAGTGTTGCCATCACAAATATTAACAGATTCCTCCGTAGTATAAACAGGATTCACCACCAGGGTTGTAATGATAATACTGTCGCAGCCCACCGAGGAAGTAAGCGTACTGTTATAGATACCTGCATCCGTCACCACCCTCCCATCCGGTAACCGGTAATTATCTCCCTCGCAAATAACTGCATCCTGCGGATAATCCCTTTCCGGCACGTTTAGCTCAGTGGTAATAATACTATCGCAGCCCTCGTAAGTTTTTAGGGAAGATGTATAGCTACCGGAACTGTTTACCTTTCTACCATCCGGTAACTGGTACTCCTGCCCACTGCAGATAGTCACTTTTTCAGTGAGCTGATACACCGGCAACACCTTTAAAGTAGTGGTAATAATACTATCGCAACTATTGCTTAATCTCTTCAGGGTACTGATATAAACGCCGGCTGTATTCACTTTCCTGCCATCCGGCAAAGTGTAGGTATCCTTACTGCAAATACTCTTTGTAACGCTCTCCTCACTATTGCCCCCTATAATGATATCCTGCGTTTTTTCATCTGTACTGCATTGACGCGTCACTTTTACTTTTGTGGTATACTTTTTTTTAGCAGCGTATGTATGTTGTGGCGATAAATCAGTAGAAGTAGTGCCATCTCCAAAATCCCATAATACACTGGTTACGCCCACTTCATTATTCAACTTAAAAACAGGACTGCCACCGCATATATCCGAAACGGTAAAGTCGGCAGGAAAATAAAGGAAGCTATTTACAAATGTGGGAAAAGACAAGGATGTTCTGTGCCGCCCCATGCCGGTAGGGTCCATATCTATCGCGTCCCGCTGAAAATTACACCCTATCCCTCTCACCTCGGGGTTATGAATCATCCCCACATACCGGTAGCCCGCATTATATACCTGTTCATATCCCATATAAATATGTCCGTCGGGCCCCATCTGAATCCCACCCATCTGGATATTATCGGTATTGGTTACAATCGTTTGCTGCGAAGCATTGATGTTGGGGGCGGTCAAATCATACTGAAATAATTTACCCCAATGGAGATAATTCATACTCACAACATACAACAGTTTGCCGCTGATGGTAAACTCAATGCCAAGTGGGAAAATAACATTCAGCGAGGCAAAAGGAGGACTGATCACGCCCGTGGTGTTATTAAACTTCAGCAGATCTACCACACTCATCGCACCCTGCCTTATAGATCCCAGGGAATGCACCAAAGTAGCGCCATCAGGTGAAAACTTGATATAACCGGTTTCCTCCCATCCTCCCGGATGAATAACAGCGCCGGTAGTATAAGTAGTGGCAGCAGATAATCCGGCGGGTGAAAGCAGGTATACGTGAAAGGTAGCGCCATTGGCCGAATGCGTCACTATCCAGTAATCCCTTCCGTTACAGTGCCGGGTTGCCGCCATTTTTTCCGTGCTCTGATTCTTATTCAGCAACAATGTATTTTTTGTCGAAGGAATAATATCACCGTTTCCGTTATCCAGTGCCATATCCAGTATATTGTAACGGAATCCCTTACCAGTCATAGTGGTAAACAGGTAATACTGTCCCGGATGTCCCGGAAAAGGCACCGCAATACCCGACTGTACACTGGATGGATCGCCCATAAGGCCCGTTCCATTAGGCATGATACCGTGTTGGGCGTTCCAAACCGTAGATCCTTCTGTATAAAAAAGCAATTTGCCGGTGGCGCCGTCACAAATAGTGGCTACCCCTTCGCGGGTGTAAGTTTGTCCATCTGTGAGAACTGTGGCGGGGGTAGTGTTGAAGTCAAGCCCGGCGTTATATCCGAAGTACCAGATATTAATTTCTTTCTGGGCATGCACGATAACGGGCAACAATAAAAGCAACAAACAAACTCTGGCAACTCGAAGCATATCAGGATAAATAGAGCACCAAAATACAAAAAATCTACAGGTATAAATAATACGGCCGCAATAATTCTACAAATCCGGGCGTATACACCCGCTCCGCATCATACACGGAAAGTTCGCTGATCACCGTATTCACCGGCTTCCGCGAAAAAATGCCCACGGTCCGGAAAAAGCCGTGCTTCACACTCTGCCGGATATACAACACCTGCTTCAAATGAAGCCCCGCCTCCAGCGCCAACACCCGGAAACCTTCAAAGGCGGTATAAGGCAGTAACACCGACAACTCGCCGGACACGGCCAGCTGCTGGTCAACCGCCGTCAGCAACTCCCCGTAGCTCAGGTTGGTGGCGTGCATGGCCTGGTCTTTCGCTGCCTGACCACTTTTCAATGCACGCTCGTAGAACGGCGGATTGCTGATAATAAAGTCATACTTCACGGCGCCATCCATTTTTCGTATATCCTGGCGCGTTAGGGTTAAACGATGCGCCCAGGGTGATTCATCAAAGTTTTGTATGGCCTGGTGGGCGGCCCCGGCGTCCAGTTCTACTGCTGTAATAACGGCATCTACCTGTTGCGCCAGCATAAGGCTCAGCAGCCCGGTGCCGGCGCCTAAATCCAGTATAGCCGGCGCCGTTATCTCATTGTCGGCCAGGTATTGCGCCGTGAAAGCTCCTTGTATACAGGCGTCTGTACAAACTTTCATGGCGCAATGCTCCTGGTGAACGGTAAACTGCTTGAATTTAAAAAATGTATTTGCCATTTTTATTTTGAATCTAACACCACAGCGAGGTTAGGCATCCGTAAGTTACGGTGTACGGATACGGGGTTGGCCTGCCTGATCACACAGTGCTCTACCTTACCGCTGCCACTTACACGATCCGGCAACTGCTGTACGTATAATACCTGTGGTACGTTCCGGTTGATACCCACTACTGCCTGCTTCGCAAAGCGACTGTAGAATTTGGCCACCAGCTGATTTTTTCCTTCTTTCAGCGATAACAATAATACTTCCGATTGTGTACCTCCCCTTTCCGGGTTATTGTGCAATAGCTGCTCTTCTCCGTTCAGGTATACCGCAATACCATCTCCACTATTAAATCCTACCAGGTAGTCACCTGCTTTCGGAGCCGTGATCTCCTGTAAAATATAACCGGCCACACTTTTATCGGCGGTTAAAGCAATGGGAGCATCATTCTTCCAGTCGCTGTGCAGGGTCCATGCGGCGTTATCGTTATTCGGCCAGGGTTTGGAAGGGTCAATATCTTTCACACTGCCATGCGTACCATCAATACCGGACCAGAAAGGACCTGCGCTGTACATCGGTCCCCACTGCAGGGAAGCCGGATCATTTTTCAGCGGACTGGTAACGCCACCATCCAGCAATACTTCTTTGATGCTGCCGTTCAGCGTGAGTAAAATGCGTTTGCCTTTTTCTGCATCACTGTATACCAGTTGCAATGCTGCAGGGTGTTGTGTGGTAAATGCCCACTGCTCGCCCACTTCACTGCGGTAATAACTTTCATAATCAATGCCGGAGAAGCTGAATAGCGGCGTGGCATTATCCCTGCTCAAACGGGTGGCATGACGCAATAAATGAACTGGCGTAATATCTACCGCGCCTTTGCAGGCAACTGCCAGTACAGCAATGTCTTTATCTGCCAGCTTAAAATCTGCGGGTAACTGAAGTTGTGTGTTACCATCTTTGGAAGATATTTTAACGGGTACTTTCTTTCCGTTGCTCAACAAGGTTACCTGGCTGATCTTACTGTTCAGTCCCGGTAAAATGATAGTGCCGTGTTCCGGCTGCTGCAATAAATGCAGGTATAATTTGCCTGGCTTTGTAGTTACTTCACCCCAGGCAAAGGTAGTATCAAAGGGATTGGCAGATGCGCTGTAAATGGCTTCACCGTTGAGTTTCAGCCATGCGCCGTTTAACAGCAGTACATCTTTTTCAAAATCTACTACCGAACCATCGCCACGCGGACCGATGTTCAACAGGTAGTTTCCGCCACGACTTACCACTTTAATCAGTCCTTCCAGTTTTTCATGCGCTTTGTCTTCCGCCTTGCCATGCTCCTGCCAGCTGCGATAGCCCCAGGTTTCATCATACACCGAAGCAGGCGTTTGCCATGCGGAAGCAATCTTATAATCAGGATACTGGTTATCTCCCATTACACAAAAATCACCGGCGTCATTACCCAAGCGGCCACTCACCATACAACCCGGTTGCAGGCGATGTACAATATCCGCCAGGTCCCTGCTCTGCTGCGCGGTGAGCGATCCCATATCAAACCATATCTCGGATACCGGGCCGTAGTTGGTCATCAGCTCCGTTACCTGCTTCTTGTTAAATTCATGATGTTCCGGCGTAATAGGATCACTGTTGCTGCTGGAAATAGGATATGCCTGCGGAAAGTGCCAGTCGATCAAAGAAAAGTACATCCCAAACTTCAACCCATGCCTGCGGCACGCATCCGATAATTCTTTCAGCACATCCCTTTTGAAAGGCGTTGCATCTACCACATTATAATCGGTGTAAGCAGTATGAAACATGCAAAAACCATCATGATGCTTGGAGGTCATCACTACCGACTTCATGCCCGCAGCCTTTGCCAGCAGTACAATAGAGTCGGCATTCCAGTGTTCCGGGTGAAACTGTTTGGCGATATCGCCATAGGTATCGCTGTAAATACCGGCATGCGCCTGTATCTGTTCACTGTATCCTTTTGTAACGGGCTTGCCTTCCCAAACGCCTCCCAGCGTGGAATAAATAGCGCCCCAGTGTATAAACATGGAATACTTCTGATTCTTCCACTCCGTTTGCGCCACAGGCTCCTGCGCCTGCACAAACTGACCGGTGATAATAAGCCCCAGTAAAAAGACAAAGATTTTCTTCATAGATAATAAGCGGTTATATGCCGACATAAAGCTAAATCGTTATACTGTTGGTTAAGAATAGGATTTTAGCAATTAGCAGTTTGTTTTTAGCCTGACTTGTTAATGAAATTAAAAAGCAGCTCTCGCCGTAGGCACCGCATCCAGCGACGTAAAGTCGCCCGCCAGGTATTTATAGTAGGCGGTAATAGCAATCATACCCGCATTATCAGTACAGTACTCGAATTTAGGAATAAACGTGCGCCAGTGGTGTTTCCGGCCATATTCCGTTAACGCAGTCCGCAACCCGCTGTTGGCGCTCACGCCGCCGGCAATGGCAATATCGCGGATACCTGTTTCTTCAGATGCCTTCACCACCTTATTCAGCAATATGCTTACAATACGGTGCTGGATAGACGCACAGATATCAGGCAGGTTTTGCGCAATAAATGCAGGATCTTTCTGCTGGTTCTCCTGCAGGAAATAAAGGATCGCCGTTTTCAATCCGCTGAAACTGAAGTTCAGGTCGGGGATCCGTGGCTCGGGAAACTTAAACCGCGCGGGATTACCGGTTTGGGCGTATTTATCTATCAACGGGCCGCCGGGATAAGGCAAACCCAATATCTTGGCACTTTTATCAAAAGCTTCTCCGGCAGCATCATCCAGCGTTTCACCAATCACCCGCATGCTCAGCGGACTTTCACATAAAACGATCTGGGTATGACCACCAGACACGGTTAAGCATAAAAACGGGAAGTCGGGTTTGGGATCATCAATAAAGTTAGCCAGTACATGCGCCTGCATATGATGCACGCCTATCAGGGGGATATCCAGCGCCATCGCCATTGATTTGGCGAAGCAGCTGCCCACCAGCAGGGAACCGATCAATCCGGGTGATTGGGTAAAGGCAATCGCACTCAGCTCTTCCCGCTTTACCCCCGCGGTTTTCAGCGCTATGTCCACCACCGGCACTATATTCTCCTGGTGCGCGCGGGAAGCCAGCTCCGGCACCACGCCACCGTATTGCTCATGTACCTTCTGACCGGCAATATGATTGGATAACACCTGCCCGTCCACGATCACTGCTGCTCCTGTATCATCACAGGACGACTCTATAGCTAATATTTTAACCGACATAAGGCGCAAAATTAATAAAAAAGGCGGGAAAACCCCGCCTGTACAACAGTCACGCTGTTGCCCGTTATGTATAATGCCTGCTTAGTTACTACGGATGGCCACCACCGGATCCAGCTTACTGGCTGTATAGGCCGGGATAAAACCCGCGAGCAGCCCCACCAGGGCAGATATGCTCAACCCGAATATTACCGAACCCGCGGACAGCACCATCTCAAAGGTACCAGACAGGTTAATAATTAATGTAAGAAAATAAACCAGCAGCAAACCAAAAGTTCCTCCCAGTAAACACAAACTCACCGCTTCCAGCAAAAACTCCATCAGGATAATACCCCGGCGCGCTCCTATGGCCTTTTTCAAACCAATGATGTTGGTCCGTTCCTTTACCGTTACAAACATAATATTCGCAATACCAAAAGCCCCTACTATCAATGCAAAGATGGCAATCATTCCCCCGCCCATATTGATCGCTGCAAACATCGCATTCAGGCTGTCGTTAGCGGTACTGATTTCATTCAGGGAAAAATCATCCTCTTCTTTCGGCCTTAACCGGTGAGACGCGCGCACCACTCCTCTCAGCTCATCTTTCAGCTGATCCATACTCACATTGGGTTTGGCCTTTATCAGGATATACGGGTCCGCAAAACGGCGTTCATCCACCACTGTACGGGCAAAGCGGTAAGGCAGTATAATGGCATTGTCGTACCCGATGCCGCCAATCATGCTCTCCCCCTTCTTCTTCAGCACCCCAATGATCTTTACATCCCTGCCGGCCACTTTCACCACCTTGCCCATAGCCGCTTCCGGCGAAGGGAAAAGCCCGTCCCAGATGGTAAAGCCCAGGATCGCCACATTGGTGCCGCTGTTACTTTCACTGTTGGCAAAGAAACGGCCGTCGAGGATCTGTAAGGTCTGTATCTGGTCAAAGTCGTTCGTCACCGCCATCATCGTCACTCCATCCATATAATCATCTCCATATTCTACTTTCTTATTGCCCGATTCAAAATTGAAAGAAGCAAAACTGGCACTCTGCACCTTATCCTGTATGGGTTTGAGATCCTTATATTCCGGCTCCGGGCGGTTCATATATTTCCACCACGGATATTCCCCGTTGCCGCCCCAGGGCCACTTCTGCATATATACCACATCGTCGCCCAAATCGGCCAGATCCTTTCTGATGTTGTGTTCCAGGCTACCGGTAAGCGTAAATACCGCGATGATACAGAAGATGCCAATGGTAATTCCAAACAACGATAAAAAAGTGCGCAGCTTATTCACCCGCAGCTCCTGCATCGCCATTTTGAAACTATTCCATAATATTTTAAGGGTTGCTATCATATTCCAAATTTAGCGGATTTATCGGCACGGGCAGCGCCAATAAACACGAAATATAGCCGGACAAAAAATTTAGTTACCTTTGCTGCCATTTTTCGGATATTTATGAAGTACGCTAACGAAATCAGTAAAAGAAAATCCTTTGCTATCATCGCTCACCCGGATGCCGGTAAAACTACGCTGACAGAGAAATTCCTCCTGTTTGGCGGCGCTATTCAAACAGCCGGTGCGGTGAAGTCCAATAAAATAAAGAAGCACACCACTTCGGATTTCATGGAAATTGAAAGGCAAAGAGGTATCTCCGTAGCCACTTCCGTTATGACCTTCGAATACCGCGATATCCTTGTTAACCTCCTGGATACGCCCGGTCACAAGGACTTTGCGGAAGATACCTACCGTACGCTGACTGCCGTAGACAGCGTGGTACTGGTGATCGACTGCGTAAAAGGGGTGGAGGAACAAACGGAAAGACTCATGGAAGTATGCCGCATGCGCGATACACCCGTGATCATCTTCGTCAACAAAATGGACCGTGATGGTAAATATCCGTTCGATCTCCTGGATGAACTGGAAGAGAAACTCAACATCCGGGTACGGCCTCTCAGCTGGCCCATTAATATGGGCAGCGACTTTAAAGGCGTTTACAACCTGTACGATAAAAGCCTCGTAGCTTTCCTGCCCAACAAGAAAGCCACAGACGAAGACGTGGTGCCGCTCACAGATCTCAGCAGCAGCTACGTTGATGAACACTTTAACGCAAAAGACGCCGCACAACTGCGCGGCGATGTGGAACTGATCGAAGGCGTGTACGATGCCTTCAATAGAGAAGATTACCTCGCCGGTAAACTGGCGCCCGTTTTCTTTGGCAGTGCCGTAAACAATTTCGGGGTGAAAGACCTGCTGGATACGTTTGTGGACATCGCGCCCATTCCGCGTAACCGCACCGCTACCACCCGCGAAATAGACGTAAACGAAGATAAATTCAGTGGATTCATTTTTAAGATCCATGCCAACCTCGATCCGCGCCACCGCGACCGTATCGCCTTCCTCCGCGTTTGCTCCGGTAAGTTTGAAAGAAATAAATTCTATCACCATGTTCGTTTAGACAAAGACGTTAGGTTCAGCAACCCTTACAGCTTCCTTGCCCGCGAAAAGAACGTGGTAGACGACGCCTATCCCGGCGACGTGGTAGGTTTGTTTGATACCGGCAACTTCAAGATCGGCGATACCCTCACGGAAGGGGAAAACTTTTACATCACTGGTATCCCAAGCTTCTCTCCTGAGCTGTTCAAGGAACTGGTGAATAAAGATCCGCTGAAAACAAAACAACTGGAAAAAGGTATCCGCCAGCTTACAGATGAAGGCGTGGCACAGCTGTTTACCCAGCATGGTGGCAACCGCAAAATCATTGGCTGCGTGGGCGACCTGCAGTTTGAAGTAATCCAGTACCGCCTGCTCCAGGAGTACGGCGCCGCCTGTCAGTTCAATACCCTGCCTTTCTACAAGGCTTGCTGGCTCACCGGTCCGAAAGAAAAGATTGAAGAATTCATCCGCTTTAAATCTTCCAACATCGTGGAAGATAAAGACGGCCATATCGTATACCTGGCCCAGTCGGAATGGTACCTGAACACCGAACGCACCAACAACCCCGATATCCAGTTCAACTTTACATCAGAAATTCATAAATAGACATACTGCTTTTGCCGTTGGCTTCTTCAGAAGCTAACGGCAAAAAAAAGCCGCTTCCTGTGAACAGGCGCGGCATTACTTGTACGACCAACTCAAATTATTGCTTTATTGAGAATATTTTGATTTAGGTGTGTATCGTGTGTGTTATACAAAAATAGGCACAGCCATCCACTCCCCTTTCTCGAAGTGGGAAAATGATTTACGCAATCGGGAATCTTTATTCGGGAGAAATAGAATACTGGAAAATGTATTCCTCTGTAGTGCCGTCCCGCACGCCTTCTACGCGGGCATCCAGGTGCCTGGCATCTTTAAAACGGTAAGTAATTTTCCTGGGGAAATCATTGTTCAGGTCTTCCGCCACAAAACCAATAGCTTTCAAAACCCGCAGTTTCAGGTGTATGGTAGCTGGCTTGTCCTGCCCTTCATAGGCAGGAATATAAAAGATATCGGCTCCTCTTCTCACCAGCTGCATGGACTGTTGTAAGGCACTGTCCGCCCCTACTACCCGCCAGGTTTTTCCTTTCCAGGTAGAATCGTTGATCCGGCTCCAGGTTTCCACGATGGTGCTTTTGCGGGTGTTCATCTTCCAGGTGCCCTCCAGCTTGTCCAGGAAACGGAAATCAGCAGGACTTACCTGGCCGGCTGCCCGCAGGCTGCCGGCCAGTAACAGGATCAGCAGCAGGTAACTACTGCTGTACCACCGCTTCTTCGCCATAGATCTGTTGTTTGTATTTGAGAGAGGGAGAAGTCAGTAAAGGTCCGATACCCAGCTCAGGCCATTTGGTATCCACTTTCCGGATGGTAGCGTCGTCCGCAACAATGATATTGGGCCAGTCGCGCTCAAAATTGTCCAGCAGCCTGGTTTTCAGCGTACCGTCCATACCAATGCCGCCAATATATTTACCGGGTTCACCGGAAGGTACACGAACAATAAAGCTGTCGCGCTTAGGGTCCAGGTTATTACAGAAACGCCATAATGCAGACGCCAGATCGCTTACATCCACCGTATGCTCCACAAAAAGGATCATCTTAACGCCTGCCAGCGCGGGCAGGGTATAGAGCTGTTCATTCAGCTCCCGTACATGCGAAGGGCGTGCCTTTTCCACCGCTACCAGGATACAGGAAATATCCAGCGGCAGCAGCGAAGCGTTGATGCCTTTGATTTCCGGGAACTGCTGCATGATGGCGGCAGTATCCAGCTCGCGCGGAGCCGGAGCGGATATAAAAGTAGTGTCCTGTTCTTCTTCATATTTACGGGTACCATCGATACACATTTTACCGCCAAAGCCCATTTTGGAGCAGGAGTGGTCCAGTACATCCATCGGTCCCTGGCTCAGGTAGATGTCGGAAGCGGGGTTCAGGTGTTGGAAGACATACTGCGCCAGTTGCTTATAATCGGTGATCTTTGTGCCGTCGTCTGTTACTACCAGGATCTTGTTAAACATCATCTGGCCGGCGCCCCACATGGCGTTCATCACCTTCTGCGCCTGCCCGGCATAATCTTTTTTGATCTGCGCAATCACCAGGTTATGAAACACGCCTTCCACGGGCATTTCCATATTGATGATTTCAGGTACCAGCGTCATTTTGATAGGCGCCAGGAAAATACGTTCGGTGGCTTTACCTATCCAGGCATCTTCCTGCGGAGGAATGCCTACTATCGTCGACGGATATACGGCGTCTTTGCGGTGCGTAATAGCCGTTACATGAAATTTAGGATACCAGTCGGCCAGTGAATAATACCCGGTATGATCCCCGAAAGGGCCTTCCCAGATGAGTTCTTCAGAAGGTTCCACATAACCTTCAATCACAAAATCCGCATCTGCGGGTACTTCTATCTCCGGTTGGGTAATACACTTCACCAGCTCCACTTTCTTCTTACGGAGAAAACCGGCCAGCATATATTCATCCACGTTTTCCGGGAGTGGTGCGGTAGCGGAGTAAGTATAAACAGGATCTCCGCCCAATACTACGGCAACGGGCATACGCTTATTCAGCTTCTTGTATTCCATGAAGTGTTTTGCGGATACTTTGTGTTTATGCCAGTGCATGCCGGTCATATCTTTTTCAAATACCTGCATGCGGTACATACCTACGTTGCGGGTGCCGGTAAGCGGGTCTTTTGTATGGATCACAGGCAGGGTGATAAAAGGGCCGCCATCTTTAGGCCAGCAGGTAAGCACCGGCAACTTGCTGAGATCCGGGTTAGCCATTACCACTTCCTGGCAGCTGCCTTTTCCGCTCACTACCTTTGGCATCCAGGAAGCAAACTGTCCGAGCTTTGGCAGCAGGGCCAGTTTATCAAGTATACTTTCCTTTGGTTTGGATAATAATTTAAAGAGATTTTCAATTTCACCGGCTACATCGTCCAGTTCACTCACGCCCAGCGCCAGGCACATACGCTTGTAACTGCCCATAGAGTTGATCAGCACGGGGAAGTCGGTACCGGTATTTTCAAACAGCAGGGCTTTGCCCCCGTCGGGCGATTTGCTGACCCTGTCCGTTATTTCAGCTATTTCCAGTTTAGGGTCCACATAAGTTTTTATGCGCACCAGTTCTCCAGCCTGTTCCAGCGTGTCTATAAAGTGTCTGAGATTTTTATATGCCATGTTTGAATCTTATTACCAATCAACAAAAGTAACCATCCCGCACCGCAATAAAAAATGCCCCCCATGTAAATATGGGAGGCATCTCATTTATTCCATTTTCAGTTATCAGTTCACTATGGTAACACCCGCGTGGAATACGGCTCTTGGCCTTGATGGGTAGTAGCGTACCGGGGCTGGTACCGGAACAGGTATTACGGCCGGGTAGTAAGCCGGTCTGGCGTATACCACTCTTTGAGGGCGGTAGCAGTCGTCATACCTGTCGCGTACATACACTCTTCTGGGGCGCTCGCATCTTTCCCAGCGGTCATCGTCATAACGGTCATGTCCGCGTCCGTGTCCATATCCGTGGCCACGTCCATGTCCCCTGTCATATCCCCTTTGTGCATAAGTGGTGAGCACAGTGCCGCCAATAAGCAGCATCAACAGCAGTACTTTTTTCATGTTTCTTTGGTTTTTAGTTCAAGATCGGTTGGCAAATAAAAGTTGTGGTGTGTTATTCATTTCAACCCGCATACCGGGCAAAAGTGGCATCTGTAACAACATAAGTGGAACCCGGATATGCGATAAAAGTATACCTGTGAGGCTTATGCGGTTTCCTGTGATGCTTTTTATACGGTCTTCTATGATGATGCGGTGGTGTTGGCGGAGCCGGTGGCCGGTGATGCGGAGGCGTTGGTGGCCTGGGCAATCCTGGCGGTAACGGTGGCGCCGGCGGATGTGGTAAATGTGCCGGAGCCGGTGGCCTGGGTGGCAGTGGTGGTGCAGGCGGCCTTTGCTGTGCAGAAAGGCTCATAGAACCTGTTATCAACATCACTGAAGCTATATTTAAAAACTTCCTCATGGCACTTCTTTTTCGTTAGTTAAAACAGGCAGTTGCACACCAACTTATTTTTGTAGCGGCTGTTGTTTCATTACTCTCTCCGCGATTTGTGATTCTGCGATCCGCCATAAGCTGGTGGCTGCATTAGTACCTGTTTGAACTCATAAATTCAACAACTATGCCAATAAAAAAAATCCCGGCGGTATGCCGGGATTGAAACTATAAATAAAGTATTAGACAGTATGACTATCAATACATTACGGTCTGAGTATCGGGCAACGGGTAGCCTTTTGTTTGCCCCAGCCACTACCACCACCCAAACGGTAAGTAATGGTAAACCCGGAAAACGCATACCAGTCCTTGTGCTTATCAGAACCGCGTATAGTACCATCTGCAGGATAGGTTCCCGGCGTCACTTTACCGGTTACTTCATCGCCCCGGTAAGCCATGTCCACTGATTTCTGACCACGATAGGTCAGCAATGTATTCTGGTCTACGTAGTTGGTGCTCACATCATCCATATAATCCGTAGTGGTAGGACGCAGCCCTATTTCAAATCCAAGGGTCCAGTTATCATTGATGATCGCTTTTACACCCGCTCCAAACGGAAAGGAAAAGGAGAACAGGTCGTAAGGCTGACGGGTAGGATACTGCGGTAATCCCTGCCCTTCCGTGCCCAGGGGACGAAGCCGCACGCGGTTACCCGACTGGTCTTTAGCCGTAGGATCAAATCCAAAACCACCCACTCCCACGAACACGTAAGGCGTAAACCCTTTTTCATCGAGGTCGAAAAAGTTGATTTCGCCAATCAGGCTGCCTTCAAAAATATTGGTCCGGAAACTAAGGTTACGCGCTACCAGGTCTTTGGAAGAATTAGTGCTGTCTGCGCCGGTAGCAATACCCCAGGTAAAGGATCCACGGATAGTGAGGTAACGGTTAATATCCTTTCTCACCAGCAGTCCGAGTGCAGGCCGGGTATATTTCATATCCACCCTTTGCTGGGAAAGATCCCCGCTGTAATTGCTGATACCTGCAAAAGCGCCGACATGCCAGTCCTGCGCAAAGGTGAAAAAGGGAACTGCCATGAATAACAACAGTATTCCGGTAGATTTGGAGAATTTCAATGTATTTAAGTTTAAGAGGTTAGTCCTTATTATTCGTGCAACCATTTAACGTTATTATCACAATTTTTATTTGGTGCCCCCTCCCAAACTTTCTACCGCATTTCCCGGCACATTACTTTAAAAATGTAAAAATAAACTAATAAACCAATTAACTAATAAACAATTAAACTAGCATCTTATATAAGCCCATCCTTCCTGTTGCCTTTCCACCAGGTGCGCTACAGCTGCCGACACCACCTCCACAAAGGGAAACAGCTGATCTGTTGCCAGCTGACGGCTGTTCAGGGTATTCCGGCAAATGAGGAACCGGACGGATTGCCCATGCAGGGCCGATATTTTTTCGGGGAAAGGGTGACCATCGGGCAGCAATAAATTCCAGGCATGACCATGTACTACCACCTCTATGGCTATACGGGTTTTTCGTTCGTTGGTGTAATTAAGAAGATTATTGAGCTGCCCGAGCATAGACAGCTGGGCATCCCGCTCACCGGATGTGATTTGAAAAACTACCTGCATGCTGACAAACCTAACTAAATATTGGCAAACCCGAAAGTAATGGCATCAACATTAGGTGGATGTTATTGTCAGAGATGATTCTCTGTTCGTTTTTCATTATGCAACTCATACTGTACCTTTCTCAGCTTCTCTTCCAGCTTGCAGTACTTCTCTCTTGCCTCACGCAGCTGGTACTGTAATGAAGCCTCTTTTTGCGCCTGTTTTACAAGATTAATATTGGCTATCCGCAAAGCCTTGAAATGATGGTACAGGATTGCCCAACCCAGTAACAACAATAATGATAAAACAATGATGACGGCTACCATAAGATAAAAGGTTATACGATCATATCAATCAACTATGCTAAACCACCGGGAAATGGTGTTGCGAAGGCCGCAACTCCATAACAGGATTGATAGGACAAAATAATTCAGGCTATAAAAACCGTATGAATGGCCCCGCTGATGGTGCAAACATGACACGACAACTAAAGATATTGATTCCCGTAATTAACGGTTTGTCCATTTTAGCTTTTTCCTTTCTTTCTCCCGGGCAATCTCTCTTCCGGCAACAAATTTTCTACATATTATAAAAATACGCACTGAGTAAAAAACATATCATATTGAAAATCAATCATATAAAATGATCCGAAAATTTACGTCTCCGGTGATCATAAAAAAAATTAAATTAGGGATAATGTTCATGTAGTTAGCTTCTTATCAAGGACGTAAATCAGCATGTACCGGATCCAATGAAAATCAACTAAATCCCTCATATTGTATGGCCGCCCTTCTGACCAAAGAACAACTTGAAAATTTTGCTTTACAAGGGTTATCTTATGCAGATGATCATGTCAGTGATCCCTTTAATATCAGAGATGTGGCAGAACGCCTCGGTATTTCCTACTCCTACTTCTATCACAACTTTGTGAATTACATGGGAGAACCCTTCTGGCACTATGTTAAACGTCACCGCCTGGAACTTGGCGCCGGCCTGCTACGGCACAGTGGCTATAATATCGGCGAAATCAGCGAGTATTGCGGATATGCCACTACAGCAGCTTTCAGCAAAGCATTTAAACTACATTTTAAAGAAAGTCCGAAAGATTTCCGCCGCATCATTATCCTGCCTAATGAAAACAGAACGCTGCAGATCACTAAAACCATCACAGCAGCAATAGGAAATGATGCATTCCAGGAACTGTTCAATTACGACCGCTGCGAAAAACTCAGAATGCCGGATAGTATCCTGTACTACTCCTTCATTTCACGTGGCCAGGACCCAATCGCAGAAATGATCGCCCGCATGAACACCTATCATAACCTGTTTAAAAAGATGCAGACGCTATACGATCTGCCGCAAAGCAGGATCATTACAGGCACCCTCGATGCCGTGCCGGTAACCAACTATGAAAAACTATCGATGTTCGCCGGATTGCTGATTCCAACATCCGCCATAAGCGCACATATCCAGTTGCAGAAAAACCACTCCTATCTCGCCACAAAACGGATAGCAGGCGGCAACTACCTCAAACTGCCGGTGCCAATGGACTTTGCCACTGCAGGCATGCCAATGTATAATTTTATCAGTATGAACTGTAAGGAAGGGGTATTCAAGATGAGCGGGAACCACTTCTTCATCTCGCTGGACGGACCAACATACTCTGAAATATTTATCCCGCTGCTCAAAAAACATTATTAAAAAGAAAACGGAATGATCAGGAGATCATTCCGTTTGTTCCTTTTTTATTTGGTAAATACAGCCCGGAAGCAATTGGCGCTCGTATTCACCGTATCTTTCTGCGGCTTACCCGTTCCGTAAAACTCATCCAGGAACCCCGCTGCATCCGACCAAACCGTTTGCATCATTCCCTGGAAACGCGGCTTCATTTCCTTAGTGGCACTGGCCCGGTAGTCATACATATCCTTCAGCTGCAGCTTTGCATTAGCCGGCATCCTCCACGGACATGTGATCACCGACAGCCCTTTCATTGCCAGGTACACCGGCGTTTTATCCGGCCGCTCATAATGCCAGTCGCAGATAACCACATCTTTTGGAACCAGGTCCACCGCACGGTGCGTATTGTTCATGCTCGCCTCCCAGGCGCCTAAACCCGTCAGCTTGCCATCCAGTAACCTGTCGCCCCACATCCACAGCTCACGCCCGTTCTGCGCCAGGTGATTCCGGATTGTCCATACCTCCCCGGCAAATAATTCGGCTTTGTCGCGGCCGCCGCAACGCGGGCATTTATCCTCCCCGATATAAAACACTTCATCCATGCCTGCATGAAAGGCGGTACTCTCAAATACATCACAGATCTCATCCACCAACTCAAATACAATCTTATGTACACCCGGATGTAACGGGCAATAACTCTTGCAATACAAACCATCTGCATTTGGCCATACATAGTTCGCCGGCATCTTTACCCACGGCGTTTCATCAAAATCAGGATATACCTTCAGCAGGTTGCTGGTAGTACCGGCCCACGACTGATGACCCAGCAGGTTAATCTGCGGAATCAGCCGGATGTTATGCTTACGGCAGGTTTGCACCAGCTGCTTTACCTGTTGTTCGGTTAAGCCGCCGGCATCACGCAGCTCGGGGTGCGATTTAAACTGGTAATTAAAATCAACGCGCAGCACCAATGTGTTGATATGCCGCGGCGCCAGTTCTGTGTCAATAAATTTCAGGAATGGGGCCAGCCCCTCCGCTCTGGGCGCAGCTATACAAAAACCACGAACAGGCAAAGTATCAGCCGGCAGGGGTTTTGCAAAGGAAAGGGAGCTACTGCCGCAAACGAGCAGTAAAAGGGCAAACAGTTTTTTCATAACGCTTAAATTTTTACAGGCATGTCGTAAAATAATAAAAGCAGTGCGCAACTGCAACCTTTTCACCGGAACAAATGTATAATGAGCATTCTAATGTTATACACTTTGATTTTTAATATCTTTGATAAAAGCACTACCTCTATGAACGAGATCAAACTACCGTTTACTGCCCGTCTCACTTTTACCCTGTTTTCGATCATTCTCATTATATATATAGCCCATGTTGGCAGCGGTATCATTGTTCCGTTAATGTTTGCCATGCTTATCGCCATCATGCTGCTGCCGGTTGTTCACCAGCTGGAGAAATGGCGTCTCCCGCGGGGGCTTGCGGCCATCATAGCGGTGCTGCTGTTTATCATCGGCATCCTGCTGCTGATGCTCCTCCTCGCCAAACAAATGGAAGCCTTTATCTCCGACTTCCCGCAACTGGAACAAAAACTCACGCTGGTGATCGATTCCACTCAGGATTGGATCAACACCAAATTTCATATCAACTCCAGCACACAAATGAGCTATGTGGAAAAAGCCATGATGGGCACGCTCGGAACTGCCACCAGCTTTGTCAGCCAAACATTCCTGTCGCTTTCCTCCCTGCTTGTGTTCGTGGTATTTGTATTCCTGTATGCTTTCTTTATCCTCTTCTACCGCAGGTTGCTGGTATCTTTCCTGATAAAGATCTTCCAGGAACAACACCGCGAAAAATTACTCACCGTAATTGCCAGCACACGCACCATTATTAAAAGCTATGTAGGCGGACTGATGATAGAAATGGTCATTGTAGCTATTCTTAACACTGTGCTGTTCTTTATCCTGGGTATTAAATATGCTATCCTCCTGGGCGTAATGGCCGCCATCTTTAATATCATTCCTTATGTAGGGATCTTAACGGCAGCGATTCTCATCATCCTGGTAACACTGGCTACGGGTACGCCTATACAGGCATTACAGGCAGGTGTTGCCCTGTTCCTCATCCACGTACTCGACAGCAACGTGCTTTTCCCCAGCATTGTGGGTTCCAAAGTAAAGATCAACGCATTGGTCACCATTATCGGTGTGGTGCTTGGAAATATGTTATGGGGCATCCCCGGTATGTTCCTCGCTATTCCGACCATCGCCATTATTAAAATTATTTGTCAGAATATAGAAGAGATGAGCCCCTGGGCTATTTTGCTTGGCGATGAAGCCAAACCGAAAGTAAAGAAAATCAGAAAAACGAAAATTGACGAAGCAAAGTCATAAAAAAGACTGTTCAATATAAAAAAAGTTGCCCCGGAAATACCGGAGCAACTTCTCACTATAAATCAACAACCAATTGCTATGATAATAACGGATCTTTCTTCAACCTGTTCTTATATACCCAGTAAAACACAACCGGGAATATAAAAAGATTAAAGAAGGTATCTGTGATCAGACCGCCTATCACCACACGCGCCAGCGGTCGTGCGGTTTCCGAACCAATTCCCATACTGGTGGCTGCAGGCAACAACCCGATCGCCGCCATCATGGCGGTCATAATCACCGGGCGTACCCTCGACTCCACCCCATCGTGAATGGCCGCTGCCAGGCTGAAATCCCCTCCGCGGTGCATAGTCCGCACATTCGTTTTGAACTTCGACAGCAGGATCACACCATTCTGTACACAGATCCCAAACAACGCGATAAAACCAATACCCGCGGATATACTGAAGTTCATACCGGTAAGCCACAGCGAAAAGATCCCGCCGATAATCGCAAACGGCACATTGTTCAATACCAGCAAGGCATCTTTCACCTTTCCGAAAAGTATAAACAGGATCAGGAAAATCAGCAACAAACTGATAGGTACTACCTGCATCAGCCGTTTGGTAGCCCGTTGCTGGTTCTCAAAATCACCGGCCCACTCCAGCGAGTAACCCTTTGGTAAAGTGATCTGCTCACCCACCTTCTGCTGCGCCTCCGCAATAGTGCTGCCCAGATCCCTGCCCCGTACCGAAAATTTTATGGCGCCGTAACGCATATGCTTATCATGATAGATCATACTGGGCCCCACTATATGATCAATCTCTGCAATCTCTTTCAACGGAATCTTATTTCCCCTTATAGTCGGTATGGTTAGATTCCCTATCGATACCTCGCTTTCCCGGAAACTCTCGGGGTAGCGTATACGAAGATCAAAGCTCTTCTCCCCCTCATAAATCCGGGTAGCGGCTTTTCCGCCAATCGCCATCTCTATCACGGAGTTGGCATCTTCTGTGGTAACCCCGTACAACGCCATCTTTTGCTGGTTCAGGTTGATGCGTAATTCCGGCTGACCAATATTACGCAGTATCCCCAGGTCCTCAATACCGTGCACTCCTTTCAGGATCTTCTCTATCGATTCTTCTTTGTCTTCTATCAGCTTAAAATCATCTCCGAATAACTTCACTACAATAGAGCCCTTCACACCGGAAACCGCTTCCTCCACATTATCCATGATCGGCTGGGAAAAATTCAGGGTAATACCTGGAATACCCGCCAGCTTTCCATTCATCTGCTCTATCAACCGGGCCTTCGATAACCCGCTCTTCCACTCACTTTGCGGGTAAATGTCTACGTGAAATTCAATATTATAAAACCCCGTAGCATCTGTACCATCATTGGGCCGCCCCGTTTGAGACATCACCTGCTTCACTTCCGGAAAAGTCAGCAGCTTCCGCCTGATATCATTGGCTACCTTCACCGACTCTTCCAGCGATGTGCTCAACGGTCCGGTGGCCCTGATGTAAATAGCGCCCTCATTGAGTTGTGGCAGAAACTCCGTTCCTAAAAAACGGAAACAATATAACCCAAACGCCAGTACGGCCAGCGACACGGTAAAGGCTACACGCCGGTGACGGAAACAGTAATTAAAGATGCGGAGTGTAATACGGTTAATAAACGCCAGGAAAACATTATGCTTCTCCTTTACATTCTTCCGGAGCAATACACCCGCCAGCGCGGGTACCAGTGTAAACGTAAGGATCAACGCCCCCAGTAAAGCAAAACCCAGTGTCCAGGCAAGCGGGGAAAACATCTTCCCCTCTACTTTTTCAAAAGTAAAGATGGGCAGCAACCCCGTGATGATGATCAGCTTTGCAAAAAAGATCCCCTTCCCGTTCTCCAGGCAGGCTTTCCGGATCAACCCCGCCTTGCTCAGTTTATTAAACCGCTCCATCCCCACACTATGCGCCTTCCTGTCCAGCACCACAAAAATCCCTTCCATCATCACCACAGCCCCGTCAATGATAATCCCGAAGTCGATCGCCCCCATCGACAACAGGTTAGCGCTCATCCCTTTTATCCGCAAACAAATAAACGCAAACAACAACGCCAGCGGAATCACCACAGATACAATCACCGTAGTGCGCCAGTCGGCCATAAACAGGAACACAATCACCGTTACAAAAATGATCCCTTCCAGCATGTTGTGCAACACGGTATGCGTGGAAAAATCGATCAGGTCTTCCCGGTTATAAAAGGGCTTTATCTTTACATCATCGGGCAAAATACGTGTATTCAGCTCCGTTATCTTCTGCTTCAGCGCCTCTATCACTTCCGCAGGGTTCTCCCCTTTCCGCATCACCACGATGCCTTCCACTACATCATAATCCTGATCGCGCCCCACCTGTCCCAGCCTCGGCAGCGCCGATATACTTACATCGGCTACATCCTTTACCAGGACGGGGGTACCATTGATATGGTCTACAATGATGTTCTTAATTTCTTCCGTGTTATTGAGTATCCCGATCCCTCTCACTACATATGCCTGCGCATTTTTCACAATCACATCGCCTCCTACGTTGATATTACTTTTAGACAATGCCTGGTACATCTCCTGTGCCGTAATATCATACTGCACCGCCTTATCGGGATCAATGGTCACCTGGTAAATTTTCACCTCTCCCCCAAAACTTACAATATCCGCCACACCGGGCACGGATAACAGGTTCCGCTCAATTACCCAGTCCTGCAACGTTTTGAGCTCTGCTACAGACAGCTTGCTGCTCTGAAGCGTATACCGGTAAATTTCCCCGGTAGGGCCATATGGCGGCTCTATTTCAGGATCCACGCCATCCGGCAGCGAAGCCGATGTAATATTATTATTGATCTGTTGCCGCGCAAAAGTATCATCCACGCCGTCGTCAAAAATTACTTTCACCACGGAGAGGCCGAACAGGGAAGAAGAACGGATGTACGTTTTCTTTTGCGCCCGGTTCATGGCAATCTCTATTGGTCTTGTTACAAACTTCTCCACTTCTTCTGCGCTCCTGCCCTGCCATTGAGTGATGATAGTCACGGAAGTATTGGTTACATCCGGAAACGCATCTACGCCAATCTGCCTAAAGCTGATATAGCCTGCAATAGCCAATATACCGGTGGCAAAAAAAATGAAGTATTTATTGCTTAAAGAAAAAGCAAGTACGCGCTTAATAAATCTGTTCATAGTGATGGGCTTTACTGCTGATCCTTCAGCGTTTCATAAATGAATACCTGCCGGGAAGCTATCACCCGGTCGCCCTCTTGCAGGCCTGCACTCACATAGGCCCGCCCATCGCTGGTTTTATCAATCTTCACCTCTTTTACGGTCACGCCGCATTTCGCATTGGAACGTACCAGCACGTAGTATTTGTCGTGGTCAAAAATGATCCCCCTCGATGGAATGCTTACGGTATTACTATCGGAACGACGATTGGCTTTCACACGCACAAACATCTCCGGCTTTAGCAGGAAACCCGGGTTTTTCACTACCACCCTGGCTTTCATCACTTTATTTTCGGGGTCCAGTATATTGTAGATCTTGTCGATAGTACCATAGAAAATTTTATCCGGATAAGATAAAGTGCTCATCTCTACTTTATCTCCCTCCCGGATACCGGCGATGTCCGACTCAAAAATGTTGATCATCGCCCACACCTCATTGAGATCGGCCACCACAAAAATAGGATCCGTGTTATCCGGCCGCCACTGCATACTTTCAGCGGCGCGCTTGCTGATCACAAATCCAGGTACCGGCGCTTTCACGGCATAATCCGTACGATGCCCGCCGCCATTGATATCCAGGATAGCCTGCGATTTATTATAGGCGGCTACAGCCTTATCATAGGTACTCTTTGCTTCTTCATATTCGCGCTGGGAATTCAACCCGCTCTTATAAAAAGATGCCGCCACTTCCATATTCCTTTTGGCGGTTTGCATATCATTAACGGATATACGCTGATCGGCTGTAAACCCCGCCATTTCCGGGCTTTTAATAATAGCCAGCACCTGGCCCTTTTGCACAAAATCGCCGGAATGAACTTTTACGGCGGTTACAATGCCACTCACCATCGGGAAAATGCGCGCGGTTTTATCTTCATTCTCGGTGATTTTCCCGGTAAGCAGCAACTCATTTTCAACCGGTCGTGCAGTAGCGGTATCAACTACCAGCGTGCGGAGCAGTGAGTCTGAAAGTGACCATGAACGCGGCTCTTCAGGCGTCACTTTGCTGCCGCAGCCGGTGATGATACCACTAAGGGATATAATGATAACAATTGCAGGTATATGCCGTTTTACTAAATATTGCATGTAAAAAAAATTTATCAGGGATGAAAAACAGGTGTACCGGTGGTGTAATTAAGCGACTCCAGTGCATGTAAGCGGTCGTATTTCAGCTCATTCATTTTGAGTACGTTGTTCCGATAGGCATCATACAGATCAATGAATTCAAGCAACCCGATATTATGAAGCCGGAAATTCTTCTCTACCTCATTCATCATCGTGGTGTATTCATTTTCAAAACCGGGATCAAATTCCCGCACCAGCTTTTCTGTTTGTAACGCCTGTTGCAAGCTATTCATCACTTCATGCGCCAGCTCATCTTCCTGCCCCTCCAGCTGTAGTTTGCTGCTCTCCAGCGCCGCCTGTGCGGTTTTAATATTCCCCTGGTTCCTGTTAAAAAAAGGCAATGGCATCGATACACTCAACCCGTTATAGTTACGCTCAAAGTTGCCCTGCTTATCATAGGAAACTCCCAGCTGCAGGTCGGGTACGGCCATCGACTTCTGAAGACGCACGTTCAGGTGATTATAGTTCACCGTTTCCTGCGCTATCTTCAGATCGTAGCGGTTTACCCGCGCAGTATCCAGCAATGATTGAAAGCTGTATTCCAATGCCATCGGTTTATCGCCAACGCCTTCCGGCAACACCGGCCGGATCACCGTACCAGGTGGCACTCTCATCAGCAATGCCAGATCGGACTGCGTTTCCCGGATCTCCTGCTGCAACTGCAAATGATCATGTTGCAGATCGTACAACATAGATTTGATACGCACAATTTCCTTCGGCGCAATATTCCCTTGCGCCTGTTGCGCCGTAAACACACTCACTACCGTTTGTAAAAAAGTAATCTGGCTGGCAAATGTTTCCAGCGACTGCTCCTTGTAATAGAGATCGTAAAAATTATCATGAAGAGAAAACCGGAGAGTACGCAACAGGTCGTAGAACTGGTACTCACTCATTTTAACCCCGCTCTGGGCCAGCTTCACCGCCTTGTTGCGCTTGCCGGCCAGTTTGAATAACTGCTCCGCCTGCAGGCTGTTCTGTCCGGCGTAAGAAAAGTCGAACCACTTCCGGGTGGTATGATTATACAATACATTCTCAAAAGTCACCTGCGGATTATCGTACAGCTTTGCGGTGATCACGCCTGCTTTGGCCGAATCAATGCTGTAACGCTGTGTAAGTAAAGGAATATTTCTTTGCAGGAATTGCTGCTCCGCCTGTGGCAATGTTAGTGTCAGTGTATCTGTAACCTGTGCTGATGCTGTAATACGGAACACAGTGGCAAACAGTACAAGCCCTGCTAATCTATTGATCATACAACTTTTTTTCGTTGCACAAAGATGGTAAGCGTCTATTAGCAGCTTATTAGAATGAAGTTAAAACCGGGTTAGAATTTTCCGGCGGGAGTAAAGAAAATATTAAACGTGGTTCCCTGGCCTAACACACTGCTTACCGTGATGGTAGCCTTATGCAGCTGCAGGATCTTTTGTGTCATAGATAAGCCAATACCATATCCATCAAAAGGATGCGCATTATCCGCGCGGTACAGCGGCATAAAGATCTTTTCGGTATCAGTTGCCGCTATACCAATGCCACGGTCGCTTACAGACAAGGTGATACCGCTGCCGGTATAAGAAAGCCGGGCACTAACGTCACGGTTATACGAAAATTTAAACGCATTGCGGATGATGTTCTGCAACGCCAGGGTCATCAGCGAACGGTTGCCGCGGATACAAAGCAGGGCAGCATCTTCCGGCAAGCCGCTGAGTTGCACATGCAGCTGCAGCGGCGTTGATTTATGACGCCAGTACTCCGCCAGTTCCCACAATAACTCATCCAGCCGGATCAATTCACTGTTGGCTTCCGTTAAATTGGCATCTACTCTTGTAAGCTGCAACAGGCCATCCGTAATAATCTTCAGTTTCTCCGACTCACCGAGCAAAGTACCCAGCGTTTGTACATATTCATCCCGGCTCCGGCTGTTCTGCAGCGTGACTTCTATCTCCCCGATAATAGTGGTTAATGGCGTACGCAACTCATGAGAAGCATTGGACACAAAAGAACGCTGCATATCAAAAGCCTGTTCCAGGTGTTGCAAAAGACCATTAAAATTAGTGGCCAGTTCATCTATTTCATCTTTATTCAATCCCTGCTGCACCCGCATGTGCAGGTTGTTGGAGCGGATCTTCTGCACCTGCCGGTTAATGCTTTTGATGGGTTCCAGCGCTCTGCTGGCATACCACTGCCCCATCAGGAAAGTGATCAGCAATGCTGCAAAAAACATCACGATCAGGATCCACAAAAGATACTGCAGCTGCTGGATGCCCGCGGTATTACGCGCGGTTACAATCACTACAAAGTCGCCCTGGTTATCGGGATAATAGATCCCCAACCCCGACTCTTCCTGGAAACGGAACCGGTACACTTCCCTGTGACGGATGGTTTCCAGCAGCGACACCGGCCAGTTGTACCTTGTTTTTTCAATGAACACTGCCTGGTTATGCTGATCATAAATATTACTGAATTCATCGGGTATCCGTTCCCGGTAGCTCTTCTCTATTTCGAGGAATTTCTTCTTCGTCAGCTCGTCCTTTTCCAGGTACACCTGCGCCGTTACCAATGCACGCATCTGCAACAGCTTATAAAAACTGTTCTGGATATATTGGGCAGATAACAGGTATATCAGTACGAAAACAACCGTAAGAATAATTCCCGAAATCAGGGTAAACTGCAGTGATAGCCGGTGCCGGATCTTCATAAGCTTATTTCTGTTTCATCACATAACCCATCCCAACTACGGTGTGGATCAGCTTTTCGCCGGTAAAGCCTTTTTCAATTTTATTCCGGAGATAATTAACGTATACATCAATGGTGTTGGTGCCCGTGTCAAACTCCAGGCCCCATACGGCCTCAGAGATGAGCGCGCGGGACAGCACCTTGCCCGTATTGCGGAGCAGCAGTTCCAGCAACGCATATTCCTTTGCGGTGAGCACAATTTCCTGTCCATCGCGGCTGGCGGTTTTGGTATGGGTATTCAGCTGAAGATCCGCAAACGTAAGCACCGCCTGCTCCTGGTGGAAATGACTTTTTCTTCTCGACAACGCATTGATACGGGCTATCAGCTCGGAAAAATGAAAAGGCTTGGCGAGATAGTCGTCGGCGCCGGCATTGAGTCCTTCTACAATATCCTGCGTGGCGTTCAACGCTGTGAGCATTAATATAGGTACACTGATTTCCAGTGCGCGCAGATTTTTACATACAGCCGTTCCGTTTATACCCGGCAACATCAGGTCCAGTAAAATGAGATCGTAATCCTGTTCCAGGGCAGCCTGCTGACCGGCAATTCCATTTGTATGCACATCCACCTGGTGGTGATGCTCCTCCAGCCCGCGTTTGATGAAAGCGCCCACTTTAACTTCATCTTCTATAACCAGTATTTTCATATCAAAAAATTATAAGCAATAACCCCTGCAAAAGTAGGATTGTTTACCCGGGCGGGCATTAAAGCGGGATTAAAATCGAGGTTCCTATGGACAATTTCGCAATATCTGTTAGCTTTGCTCCAACCTAAACCGGCAACCGTATCATGCATTTACCCGTTTTAAGTACCGGCGACCTGGTGCTGAGACCCATAGAAGATAAGGATACCGCCGCCCTCTTCAGGCATTTTTCAGATGATGCGGTCACAAAATATATGGACATTGATTCTTTTTCCAATATCAGTGAAGCCACACATATTATACAGTTCTTCCGCCAAAGCCTGGAAAAGGAAGAAGGCATGCGATGGGCCATCACACTGGCCGGAAAGGACGAACTGATAGGCACCTGCGGATATCACAAAATCAACAAAACACATTTCAAAGCGGAAATCGGGTACGACCTGCAACCGGTTTACTGGGGCAAAGGCGTGATGAAAGAAGCCATCAGCGCCATGCTCACCTATGGCTACGAGGAATTACAGTTCAACCGCATTGAAGCCTTTGTGGACCCGGAAAACCAGGCGTCTTCCAAATTGTTAAGCAGACTGGGATTCCGGTATGAAGGTTTTTTAAGAGATGCCTTCTTTGAAAAAGGAAAATTTGTAAACGCAGAACTCTACAGTCTTTTAAGACACGAACATACAAGGGAATCTATTTTCTAATTATTATATACCATGAGCTTACAATTCCGGCATGCTACAGAAGCCGACCTGCCACGGATCGTTGAAATTTATAACACTACTATCGCCGGCCGGATGGTGACCGCCGATACGGCGCCTGTTACCGTGGAAAGCCGGCTGCCCTGGTTTCATGCACACAACAGCACTCACCGTCCATTGTGGATGATAGACGACGACGGCAGCAATGTAGGCTGGATGAGCTTTCAGTCTTTTTACGGCCGCCCCGCCTACAACGGCACCGTGGAAGTAAGTATCTACCTCGATGAAACAGCCCGTGGCAAAGGATTAGGCAAAAAAATACTGCAACATGCCATTACCGTGGCGCCGGAATTTGGCGTACAAACCCTGCTGGGTTTCATCTTTGCACACAATGAACCCAGTCTGAAACTGTTTATGAATATGGGTTTTGAAGAATGGGCGCACCTGCCGGAAATTGCGGTGCTGGATGGTGTGGAAAGAAGTTTGAAAATTTTAGGAAGAAAGATCTGACCCCGGCTACAACATTCCTTCAGTTTTCGGGGATAATTTCGGACCGTAAATCAGGAAAAATATGTGGTGGTTTTATGCATTGCTATCCGCTTTCTTCGCGGCACTAACCGCTATCCTCGCCAAAATCGGGGTAGCGGACGTCCCTTCCAACCTGGCTACCGCCATCCGGACGATCGTTATACTGGTACTGGCCTGGGCTATTGTATTTGCAAGAGGGGAATATAAAAGTTTCGGCGCCGTATCAAAACACGGACTGCTCTTCCTCGTATTATCCGGCATTGCTACCGGCTGTTCGTGGATCTTTTATTTTAAAGCGCTCCAGATAGGGAAAGTATCACAGGTAGCGCCGGTGGACAAGCTCAGTGTAGCGCTCACCATAATCCTGTCAGCCATTTTCCTGCATGAAGAACTCACCTGGAAAACAGCCATCGGCGCCGGACTCATTATAGCCGGTACATTGGTGCTCATCTTAAAATAAAATCAAAAAAATCAGTGTAATCCTGGGAAAGACAACCTCCGCGGCATTTACTCCGCTTCTATTTTGTACACACAACGGCGGGCGCCGTTGATAATGTGTTCCATCCGCGACACATTCATTTTTTCTCCGAGTATGCTGACAAACGTCCTCATCTCGGAAGTACAGATATTATCACATTCTGTGGCGGCACAGCAAATGGGACAGTGATTCTCTATAAAATAATAGGTATCGCCTTCTTTTTTCCATTCAGCCAGGTAGCCTTCCCCGGAACGGATGGCCGCAAACGAGGTAAGCCGGTTTTCAATACCGTTAACCCCTTCCAGGGCACTGCTGTATTTTTCCAGCTGGCTTTTCTCCCGGGCGTTCACTACGTTATCGAGCGCTTCCTTACCCAGCACATTCTTAATGGTCTGGATCAGCTGAAGGGTGAGTTCGGTATGTGTGTCGGGAAAACGGGCATTACCCAGGGGGGTAAGGCTCC
Source organism: Chitinophaga sp. CCNWYY40 (assembly GCF_037483205.1). Lineage (NCBI taxonomy): Bacteria > Pseudomonadati > Bacteroidota > Chitinophagia > Chitinophagales > Chitinophagaceae > Chitinophaga > Chitinophaga sp. CCNWYY40. Next base: position 33,480 of record NZ_JBBHLF010000002.1, on the reverse strand, counting down.
ATATTAAAACAGGGCGTCCTACGCCCTTGGAAGCACTTTCCGATTGTACCAATCCTTCTTCTGCCAGTTTGAGCAGTTGAAGCCTGGCGCCCTCTCCGGTAATACCCAATTCATTGGCCAATTCTGCTGCAGACAGCGGTCCCCGGGTCTTGAGCAACGTCAAAAACCGTTCGGCAGCATTCTTGGTTCGTATTGGATAATTTTCCAAGTTCTTACTTGTTTTATTCTCAAATATCGGTATTTTTGTGAAAGCTAAAAAAAAGATTTTGGGATTTTGGTGAGTTTATGAGATCCTTCATCAAAATTTAATCTCATAATCATTTAAATCTCTAAAAGTTAAATATTAATGAACGTCCTGATATTTAATGGTGCAATAGATGATCGTCCTTATGCCACGGCTAACCAGCTGGCGGTGTATCTGACGGAACAGTTAAAAGAGAAAGGATTTTCCCCGGAGATATTCAGTCTGGGTAACGCCCAAATCCCCTTTTTCTCCCAGGCGGAAGCAGGAACAAAACCACCCGCAGTAGACGCTATGTGCAAAGCTTTTTGCAAGGCGGATCTGCATATCTGGATGACTCCTTTATATCATGGCAGCATGACAGGCGCCATGAAAAATTGCCTGGACTGGCTCGAAATGACAAGCAAGAACCAGCGTCCTTATTTAACAGGAAAGGTTGTAGCTTTGCTGTCCTGGGCGGACGGCACCCAGGCCATGCAGGGTATAAATGCGATGGACGCAGTGGCAAAGGCACTAAGGGCATGGGTTTTACCATATTCCCTGCCTATTTTGAAAGACAACCTGTATGACCCGGAAACCCGCGGGTTCACTGAGTTCTATAAAAATAAACTGGATACGATGGTGCAGTTACTGTGTGCGGCTAAATCGCATGTAGTGGCTGGTATTGAAGGATAAACAGATAAGGAAGGCCGGGAAACCGGTAAATAGCTAATTAAAACAAATTCTGAGTATGATAACCGTTTCAGAAAAAGCAGGAGAATATATCAAAGCGCTGATGGAAAAAGAACATCATGCGCCGGGCACCTTTGTGCGTGTAGGCGTAAAAGGTGGTGGTTGCTCAGGTCTTGAATATGTGATGAAATTTGAAGCAACTGAAGAAGAAGGCGACCAGGTTTTTGAAGATAAAGGCGTAAAAGTAGTGGTACAAATGAAAAGCCTCCTGTACCTGTATGGTACAGAACTGGACTATTCTGATGGACTCAACGGAAAAGGCCTCTACTTTAATAATCCAAATGCAACCAGAACGTGTAGCTGCGGCGAAAGCTTTGCGGTTTAAATATTAAACTTGTATGATCAACAGTAACGAAATAATTGATGATATAGCCAATAAGGAGTACGAGTTTGGCTTTAGCACCGATATTGAAATGGATATAGCTCCTCCGGGGCTGAATGAAGATATCATCCGTTTTATTTCGGCGAAGAAGAATGAGCCCGAATGGCTGCTGGAATGGCGCCTGAAGGGATTTGCCGCGTTTAAGAAAATGGAATTCCCGAAATGGCAGCACTTTGAAATGCCTAAGCTCGATCTGCAGGCACTTTCCTACTATGCCGCCCCCCGTAAGAAAAAACAGCTCAACAGCCTGGATGAAGTAGATCCGGAACTGCTGGCCACCTTCGCAAAACTGGGTATTCCCCTGAATGAACAGAAAGCCCTTACCGGTGTAGCCGTAGATGCCGTTTTCGACAGCGTTTCCGTAGCCACCACTTTCAAAGGAAAACTGAAAGAAATGGGCGTGATCTTCTGCTCTTTCGGTGAAGCAGTACAGGAACACCCCGACCTGGTAAAGAAATACCTGGGCAGCGTAGTTCCACATACTGACAACATCTTCGCAGCACTCAACGCCGCCGTATTTTCCGACGGCTCCTTCGTATACATTCCCAAAGGCGTACGCTGCCCGATGGAACTGAGCACTTACTTCCGTATCAATGCGCAGAACACCGGACAATTTGAACGTACCCTGATCATTGCAGACGATAACAGCTACGTAAGCTACCTCGAAGGCTGTACCGCTCCTATGCGTGATGAAAATCAACTGCACGCAGCAGTAGTGGAACTGATAGCACTCGAACAGGCGGAAATAAAATACTCTACCGTACAAAACTGGTATCCCGGCGATAAAGACGGTAAAGGCGGGATCTATAACTTCGTTACCAAAAGAGGTATCTGCAAAGGCGCTGCCAGCAAGATCTCCTGGACACAGGTAGAAACCGGCTCCGCTATTACCTGGAAATATCCCAGCGTAATCCTGCAGGGCGACCATTCCGAAGGTGAATTTTACTCCGTAGCAGTAGTCCGTAACAAACAGATCGCTGATACCGGTACCAAAATCCACCACATCGGTAAAGGCACCAAAAGCCGTATCATCTCCAAAGGTATTTCTGCCGGCAGAGGTGACAACAGCTACCGCGGCCTGGTATCCGTTGGGCCACGTGCCGACAATGCACGTAACTTCACCCAGTGCGATTCCCTGCTCATCGGTAACCAATGCGGCTCACACACGTTCCCGTATATCGAATCAAGAAACAAAACTGCCATGATCGAACACGAAGCCACCACTTCGAAAATCGGTGAAGACCAGATCTTCTACCTGAACCAGCGTGGCATCGACAGCGAAAAAGCAGTAGCCCTGATCGTAAACGGTTATGTGAAGGAAGTACTGAACCAGCTCCCAATGGAGTTTGCAGTGGAAGCACAAAAATTATTATCTATTACACTTGAAGGAAGCGTTGGATAACTCATTATCCAATTAATACATACAGAACGAAATAAAACAATCATGCTGACGATTAAAAATCTGCACGCAGAAGTAGAAGGGAAAAAAATTCTGAAAGGCATTAATCTCGAAATAAACAAAGGAGAAATGCACGCCATCATGGGGCCTAACGGTTCCGGCAAAAGCTCATTGGCTTCTGTTCTGGCGGGACGGGATAACTACACTGTCACCGAAGGTGAAGTTTGGTTCAACGGCAAAAATCTGCTGGATATGGCTCCGGAAGAACGCGCCCGCGAAGGTGTTTTCCTCGCTTTTCAATACCCCGTAGAAATTCCAGGTGTTTCTAACCTCAACTTCCTCAAAACCGCACTGAACGAAATCAGGGCGTATAAAGGTCTCCCGGCCCTCGAAGCCAGGGAATTCCTGAAGCTGACCAAAGAAAAACAACAACTGGTTGACTTCCACTCCAACCTGATGAACCGTTCCCTCAACGAAGGATTCAGCGGTGGCGAAAAGAAACGTAACGAAATTTTCCAACTCGCTATGCTGGACCCACAGCTGGCCATACTGGATGAAACAGATTCCGGACTGGATATCGATGCACTGCGTATTGTTTCAAATGGTGTAAACAAATTACGCGATGCAGAAAAATCTTTCGTAGTGATTACTCACTATCAACGCCTGCTGGAGTATATCATACCTGACTTTGTGCATGTATTATACAACGGCCGTATCATTAAAACCGGTACCAAAGAACTGGCACTGGAACTCGAAGAAAGAGGATACGACTGGCTGAAAGAGGAATTACATTTGAAAGAATCTGTATAAAAAGAACTATGACAAGCGATATGATATTGCCATTTTACCAGGCGTTAACAGAAGATGTAAATGCACTGTCGGCACAGGTTCCGGCCCTCGCTACGGATACGCTGCAGGACATCCGCCGCAAGGCGCTGGAGCGTTTCTCTGCAATAGGCTTGCCTACGCTGAAAACGGAAGCATGGCGCTACACGAATATTCAGCGCTACCTGAAAGAGTTTCCTTATGAACTGCTCTCTACCGCTTCCCCCGTTTCAGAAGCAGTAATAAACAGCACCGCTATTCCTGAGCTGGACTGCTACCGCATCGTGCTGGTAAATGGCCACCTGCAGGCGGATCAGTCTACCCTGCCGCAAGGTAAAGGTATTACCCTTGGCGCCATGAGCGCCCATACTACCGCACCAGGCTTTGTTACTTATTTCAACGAACAGCACCACCTGGCCGCCGAATCATTGGCACAGCTGAATACAGCCCTCTTCGCAGATGGCCTGTATCTTGAACTGGCTGCCAACACCGTGCTCGATAAACCAATACATGTAGTAAACGTTTACTCCTGTACAGCGCACGCCTTCATTCAGCCACGCCACCTGTGGATCCTGAACAGAAACGCGGCCGCTACTATCATCGAAACTTCCGTACACCCGGAAACCGCCACCATCGCTTTTGCGAACAGTGTACTGGAAACCGTGGTACTGGAAAATGCAGAATTGTGGCATTATAATGTACAACAGGGCGCCGAAAGCTTCCGCGAAGTACATACCACCGCTGCACAGCAACACAAAGACAGCCGTTATCACCATTTTAATTTCACCCTGCCAAACACCCCGTTCACCCGTAACAACCTGAGCGTGGCCCTGAATGGCAGTCATACCGAAACTAATCTGAACGGTTTATATATTGCCAGCAAACACCAGCATGTAGATAACCATACCTTTATGGATCACATCATGCCCGATTGCAACAGCAACGAACTGTACAAAGGCGTACTGCTCGATAACGCCAACGGCGTATTTACCGGCAAGATCCTTGTACACCAGGAAGCACAGAAAACAAATGCTTTCCAGCAGAACAATAACCTCCTGCTCGGTACCAAAGCGGACATCAACTCCCAGCCTCAGCTGGAAATTTATGCCGACGACGTAAAGTGCAGCCACGGTTTTACTGCCGGTCAGTTCAGTGAAGAGTCCATGTTCTACCTCCGCTCACGCGGTATAGGCGAAGACGCGGCAAAAGCACTGATGGTAAACGCCTTCTCCCACGACATCACAGATGCAGTGAAGGTGCCTGCCCTGCAACATTTCCTGCAGACGCAGATTGCGGAGATCATGAATAACTAATTTTACAATGGAACATATTGCTAACATAATAACCGACGGCCTGGACGTAAAGCAGATCAGAAAGGATTTTCCTATCCTGCAGCAACAGGTACATGGTAAACCGCTGGTATACTTCGACAACGGAGCTACCACGCAGAAACCACAGGTTGTAATAGACACGGAAGCCCGCTGTTACGAAGAATATAACAGCAATGTGCACCGGGGTGTACATCACCTGAGCCAGGTAGCTACCAACGCATACGAAAAAGCCCGCATCACCATTGCAGGTTATATCAATGCCGCCGACCCGCATGAAGTGATCTTCACCGCAGGTACCACCGCCAGCATCAACCTGGTAGCCAATACCATGAGCCGCCGCTTCCTCAAACCAGGCGACAGCGTTATCATTTCCGCCATGGAACACCATAGTAATATAGTGCCCTGGCAGATAGCCTGCGAAGAAACCGGCGCCACACTCAAGGTAATTCCTATCAACGACCGCGGTGAACTCCGGATGGATGCATACGAAGCCATGCTGGACGACTCCGTGAAAATAGTAGCCGTTACCTACGTTTCCAATACAATGGGCACCATCAACCCGGTGCAGGATATTATAACGCTGGCGCATGCACGCAATATACCGGTACTGCTCGATGCCGCTCAGGCGATCCAGCATATCAGTATTGATGTACAGGCACTCGACGTTGATTTCCTCGCTTTCTCCGGTCATAAAATTTATGGACCTACCGGAACCGGTGTACTCTATGGCAAAAAGGAATGGCTCAATAAACTGCCCCCCTACCAGGGTGGTGGCGATATGATCAAAACCGTTACTTTCGAAAAAACAATATACAACGAACTGCCGTATAAATTTGAAGCCGGTACCCCTAACATTGCTGGTGGCATCGCACTGGGCGCGGCTATCCAATACCTGCAGCAAACCGGGATCTCCAAAATCCAGCAATGGGAAGAAGAGCTGATGGAATATGCCATGCAGGAACTACGACAGATCGATGGTATCCGTTTTATCGGAGACGCAGCAGAAAGAAGCGGCGCTATCTCCTTCCTGGTACACAACATCCATCCGTTTGATATGGGTGAACTGCTGGATCAGCAAGGCATCGCCGTAAGAACAGGACACCATTGCACCGAACCACTGATGGATATCTTTAAAATCCCCGGTACGGTACGTGCATCCCTTTCTTTCTATAATACCAAAGAAGAAATAGACAAACTGGTAGCCGGCATAAAAAGAGCCAGCGCCATGCTTTTGTAAACAGGTGAATATGACGATTCAGGAAATACAGGAAGAAATTATATCCGATTTTTCGGTGATGGGCAGCTGGGAAGATAAATACGAATATATCATCCAGCTGGGTAAGGAATTACCACTCATCTCAGAAGAATTTAAAACGCCGGACAATCTCATCAAAGGCTGCCAGTCGCGCGTGTGGCTGCATACAGAGCTGAAAGACGGCAAATTGTTCTTTACCGGCGACAGCGATGCCGTAATCACCAAAGGGCTTGTTAGCCTGATGATTTATGTACTTTCCGGTCATACACCACAGGAAATTGCCGCAGCAGAAATTTATTTTATCGATGCCATCGGCCTGAGCAGCCACCTCTCGCCTACCCGCTCCAACGGGTTACTGAGTATGCTCAAACAAATGAAGCTGTACGCCATCGCCTACCAGGCTAAAATTAACCAGCAATGAGTGAAGCAACATTAAGAGAACAGATAGAAGCACAGCTCAAAACCGTATTCGACCCGGAAATCCCGGTGAACATATGGGAACTTGGACTGGTATACGAAGTAAAGATCAAGGAGAATAACAGGATCGGTATCGATATGACCCTTACCGCTCCCGGCTGCCCCGTAGCCGGCGATATTATCCGGGAAGTAGATGAAAAAATAAGAAATATAGAAGGCGTTTCTGATGTAGATGTTCACCTTACTTTTGATCCGCCCTGGACAAAAGACATGATGAGCGAAGAAGCAAAGCTGGAACTCGGCTTTCTGTAAAAAATCACAATACTTACATACTAAAACCAAATATCAAATACACTGCGTAGTGTTATCTGATATTTGGTTTTTTATTTTATGGAATTATTTACTTTGCGGTTTAAATCGTTAATCCATTGAACCTATCCGACGAACAAGTGCTTGCTATGGCGCCTGATGAATCTTCCCGTAAATCCGGGAAGGACCTGGCCAATCCGGCTAAATGGGTGAGTAAAGGCGTCAGCGAAATAGCGTTATGGGGCGAATGCCAGGGCAGCGGCAGTAAACCATACCAGACACAGATAGACACCGGCAACATGGCATTCAAATGCAGTTGCCCCAGCCGTAAGTTTCCCTGCAAACACGGACTGGGACTGTTGTTGCTCTACTCCAGGCAGCGGGCTTCCTTCCCCGAAGAAACACCGCCCTCCTGGGTTAGCGAATGGCTCGCCAAACGCGCAGAAAAAGAAGAGAAGAAAAATACAACGCCCACTGCTACAGAGAAGCAGGCAGATACCACCGCCCAGGCCAAAAGGCAACAGGCACGCATGCAGAAAGTAAGCGACGGCGCCGCAGAACTCCTCCGCTGGATGAAAGATCTCGTGCGCAACGGTATCATGGACATGCCCGAAAAAGATCCTTCCTTCTTTGAAAATATGATCCGCCGCATGGTAGATGCACAGGCCCCCGGCCTCGCCGCCATGATGCGCGAACTGGCAGACATCAGCTACTTCCACGACGGATGGCAATCCGTTTTCATCACCCAGCTCACCCGCATTTACCTCGTTATACAAGGCTATCAGCATATCAGCGACCTCCCGCCTGCACTACAGCAGGATATCCGTACCCTCGCCGGATTTTCCACCTCGCAGGAAGAACTGAAGGAACAAACCGGGATCACCGACACCTGGCAGGTACTGGGAAAACAAACTACGGAAGAAGACCGTCTCGTGGTAGAACGCTATTGGCTATACGGCGTAAATACCAAACGCCCCGCGCTGATCCTGCAGTTTTATGTACGCGGGCAAAGCACCATCACCAACGCCCTCACACCCGGCAGCGCCATCAATGCAGAACTGGTATTTTACCCTTCGGCAGCACCGCTGCGCGCACTCATCAAACAACAGGTAACAATACCGGCCAATCATACCTTCAACGGCTACGCCGGATGGCAGGAAGTAGTAACCGCACAAACCGCCATCAGTGAAGTACTGCCCGTGTATAACGACCAGGTATACACGATCGCAGACCTCACCCCCGTTTGGCACGCGGAACAATGGTGGCTGCAGGATAGCCGCCGGCAATTGATGCCCGTGAAAAAAACATTCCAGCACATCTGGAAACTGCTGGCACTGAGCGGAGGAACACCCCTGCACATGGCAGTTACAGGTAAAGAAACCCAATACGAACCCATTGGCGTTTGGCACGAACAGGAATACAAAATATTATAATGGAGCACTGGAATCAACTCATCAATACTGCCCTACTTGGCACGGCTAAAAAGCCGGCCGACAGCACCGGTATGAGCGGCCCCCTGCAACAGGCGGCCAATACCATACTGACCGGCGATAACACAGATAAAGAAGATAAGTTCCTGCAACTGGCGGCAGTACTCTACAACTACCGGCTAAGCGGTACCCAACCCGTAACCGCCAGCGTAGCACCCACGAAAGTGTGCCCGCCGGAAACAAAGCCTTACTGTAAACCCGCCGCCGTTAGGGTATTACAACAGGTACTGGAAACAGACAGCATCCAGCTCCTCCAGCTTTGGCTGGAATACTGCGCCAAAGCCAACGTACTCCTGCCACCGGCGCAACTGCCCGTGATGCTCGATAAAGGCTGGCGGAATAAATCGCTGCGGGCTTTGATCGCTGCCACAGGCGGGCAACGCGCGGAATGGCTCGGGCACTTTAACCCCGACTGGAACTTTTCACGCGTGGCAGACACTATCGAAGACAGGTGGCAGAACGGCGCCACGGCACAACGTGTAGAAGCGCTGAAAGAACTGCGTGCAGCCGATCCCGTAATGGCCCGCACCTGGCTGGAACAATCCTGGCCCAAAGAAAGCGCCACCGTGAAAACGGAACTGCTCTCCGTACTGGAACAACCCGCAAACCCTGCAGACGTTCCCTGGCTGGAATCCCTGCTTACTGAAAAAAGTAAACAGGTAAAAGAAACCGCCACCCGCATCCTGAAAAAACTGCCCGGCTCCTCGCTGCATGAAAAATACTGGCAGATCATAGCCGGCGCCATACAACTCGATGAATACGGACAGGTAACCGTAGCCCTCCCGGAAATAACAGACGACAGCATCTTCCAGAGCGGCATCGAAAAACTCAGCAACGATAAAACCATCACGGATGAAACACACATCCTCTACCAGCTGATCAGCCTCGTACATCCCGCCCGCTGGGAAGAGCATTTCAAGCGGAATACGGAAAGGGTGATCGCCCTTTTTCAGTTGCAGGATTCGCTGAAACCCTTTATCCCGGCGCTGGTGCTGGCCATCGCCTGGTTTGAAGACAAGGAGCGCGCCCTTTCGTTTATGCATCACAGTGAAACATTTTATATAGATATCATTCCCATGCTGCCGCCGGAACAACAGCAGCAGTTCAGTGAAAAGTTTTTTGATGAACACCCGGATTCCATCATCCAGTACGCCTGCAACAACCAGGAAGAATGGAGCCTCCCGCTGTGTACCCGGATATTCAAATATGCGGCCACACAGCCTTACACCTACAACCAGCAATTCATGAACAATCATATCCGGCAAATACCCGTGGCCATTGCCGCCACCCTGGACGATATCACGCCCGTGGAAGCCTATCACACCGGGTACTGGAATAATATAAAGGTTCACCTGGGCCGGCTGCTCCAGGCAAAAAGCCAGATACAATCACTTTAATCCAAACACATTAATCAACATACCATGTCAGACATTTTACGTTACCACGCCGAACAACTGTATGCACAGGAGCTGGAAGAACTGAAAAAAGACGACCCGGGGAAGCGTCCGCAAAACTGGTTACTGACACCCCAATCGGTGGTCACCTACCTGATCGGCGGAAAACTGAAGAACGGTTTTGAAGTCACCCCTAAATATATTGGCAGCAAACGCCTCATGGAAATCGCGGTTGCTACCCTCGCCACCGACAGGGCCCTGCTGTTGTATGGCTTACCCGGTACCGCCAAAAGTTGGGTGAGCGAGCACCTGGCCGCCGCCATCAGCGGCGATTCCACGCTCATTATACAGGGCACTGCCGGCACCAGCGAAGAAAGCGTGCGGTACGGCTGGAACTATGCCCGTCTGCTGGCAGAAGGCCCTACCCGGAATGCCCTGGTGGAAACGCCGGTGATGCGCGCCATGCAGGAAGGTAAAATTGCCCGTATAGAAGAACTCACCCGCATCGGCGCCGATGTGCAGGATACCCTCATCACTATCCTGTCGGAAAAAACGCTTCCCATTCCGGAACTGAATACAGAAGTTCAGGCTACCAAAGGATTCAACATCATTGCCACCGCCAACAACCGCGATAAAGGCGTAAATGAATTATCCAGTGCGCTGAAACGCCGATTCAATACCGTTATCCTGCCTGTTCCGGATTCTATGGAAGAAGAAATTGATATCGTAAGAAGAAGAGTGGAAAGCTTTGAAAAAACAATGGAGCTGCCGGCAGAAAAACCGGCGATTGAAGAAATCCGCCGCATCGTTACCATCTTCCGGGAACTCCGCAACGGCGTTACCCTCGATGGTAAAACCAAGCTGAAGTCGCCCGGTGGCACCCTCAGCACTGCTGAAGCCATTTCTGTGGTTAACAATGGTCTCACCCTCGCCGCCTGGTTTGGCGATGGCACCCTCAATGCTGCCGATCTTGCCGCAGGCATCATCGGCGCCGTAGTGAAAGACCCCGTTCAGGATAAACTGGTTTGGCAGGAATACCTGGAAACGGTAGTGAAAACACGCGAGGAATGGAAAGATGTGTACCGTGCCTGCCGCGACCTGGCGTAACGGAATATTAAGGATCAAGTCCACCTTTGAAGCGTGCTTGAAGCATGGTTAAAGCATAGATGAAGCGTATCAGGTCCACCTTTGAAGCATGGTGGAAGCGCCTTTAAAAGGTAGGAAAGCCTTCTTCAGGACCTCATGTTTTACTTTAAGGTAAATTTTATAACTTAATCATAATGTGCTCATTGCATAACGATTGCTTAAAAATTACTTTCAGTATATTTTCCGGGAGATGTCAAACCGCAGGCATCCCACTCATTTATTAATAATGATCGACGTATGTCTGTACATATATTAGGTATCCGGCACCACGGCCCTGGCTCCGCCAGGAATGTAAAAGCTTTTCTGGAAGAGCTGCAACCGGATATTGTGCTGATCGAAGGACCGCCGGAAGCAGATAGCCTGTTGCAATGGGCCGGTCATGACGACCTCCAGCCGCCGGTAGCGATCCTTGCTTACCAGCCGGATAGTCCGCAGAAAGCCTGCTTCTATCCCTTTGCTGCATTCTCACCGGAATGGCAGGCAATGCTGCATGCCAAAACCCATCGCATCCATGCCCGCTTTATGGACCTCCCGCTGGCCCATGTATTCGGAATGGAAAATGAAGCCGCCGCAAAAAGAGCGGCCGGAGCGCAAAAGGACGAAACCCAAAAAGAAGATGAAACCCAAAGCACAACCCCGGACGGAGAGACTCCACCTGCGGAACTAAACAACTCCACAGAAGAATTCACGGCGGCGGAACTGGACATGGAATTTCTCCCGCCATCACCGCAGGACCCGGTCGCCCACCTGGCCCATGCCGCCGGCTACGACGACGGCGAGCGGTGGTGGGAACATATGTTTGAATACCGCCTCGGGCAGGAACAGGTATTTGAAGCCGTACATGACGCCATGCACGCACTCCGGGAAGAACTCCCCCGGCGGTACGACCGGAAAGAAGCCCTCCGCGAAGCCTGGATGCGGAAATGCATCCGCCAGGCGGAAAAGGAAATGTTCCAGCGCATAGCGGTGATATGCGGCGCCTGGCACGCACCGGCGCTGCAAACCATGCCCAAGCAAAAAGACGATAACGACCTGCTGAAAGGGCTGCCCAAAACAAAAGTGGAATGCACCTGGATCCCGTGGACGTATAGCCGCCTCAGTTATGAAAGCGGCTACGGCGCAGGCATCCCCTCACCGGGATGGTACGAACATATCTGGGAACATCCCGCCGATGATGGCACCCGTTGGATGGCCCTCGTGGCAAAGCTCTTCAGGGAGCAGCAACAGGATACCTCTGTGGCGCACGTAATGGAAGCCGTACGCCTGGCCAATGCGCTGGCGGCCCTCCGCCATTATCCGCGGCCCGGACTGGAAGAACTCAACGAGGCCACCCTCAGTGTACTCTGCAACGGGGAAAGTATCCTCATGCAGCTGATCCGCGATGAACTGATTGTACGCAACCGCATCGGGAAGGTGCCCACGGAAGTACCCACGCCCCCGCTGCAAACCGATATCACCCGGTGGCAGAAAAAACTGAGACTGCCCCAAACGGCGGACTTTAAAGACTATACCCTCGACCTCCGGAAAGACACGGACCTGGAAAGAAGTATCTTCCTGCACCGCCTGCAACTGCTGGAAATACACTGGGGAAAACGGTTTGAAGTATCCGGTAAAGGCACTTTTAAAGAACAATGGCGCCTGCAATGGGACCCCGCCTTTTCTATTGACATCATTGAAAAAGGCAGCTGGGGAAATACGGTAGCAGAAGCCGCCACCAGCTTTGTAATCAACACTGCTAATAATACCGGCACACTGCAACAGGTGTGTAAAATGCTGGAATCAGCCATCCCCGCGGAACTCCCCGCGATAGTGGAAGTGCTGATCCACCGGATCAACAACCTCGCCGCCGCTTCCGGCGATGTGCTCCAGCTGATGGAAGTAATTCCCTCCCTGGTAAATATCAGCCGGTATGGCAACGTACGCAAAACAGATGCAGCGCTGGTTAACAACATCACCGAAAGCATGATTGGCCGCATCTGCATCAGCTTACCCGCTGCCTGCACGGCGGTAGCCGATGATGCCACACTCCCGTTGCTGGACCTTTTCTTTGCCATGAACGACGCCATTAACCTGGTACAGGATAATGACCTCACCGCCTCCTGGCAGGACACACTGCTGGTCATTTCCGGCAACCCGCAGTCGGCACCCATGATAGCCGGCTACGCCTCCCGCCTCCTTTTCGACGCCAAAATAATGACGGGGGAAACACTGGTAAAAGCTTTCAGTGTATCCATGTCCGTAGCCAATCCGCCTGCACTGGCAGCAGCCTGGCTGGAAGGCTTTCTCAGGGGCAGCGGCACTCTCCTGTTACTGGATGAAGAGCTGTGGAGCATGGTGCACAATTGGGTTTCTCAACTGGAAAATGATATTTTCATACAGGTATTGCCGTTATTACGCCGCACCTTTTCTAACTTTACTGCCCCGGAAAGAAAAAAACTGGGCGACAAAGTGAAACACGGCGGAAATGGAACCAGCATAAAAGCAACTACCACAGGGGATATGGACCATGAGCGGGGCGCCCGTGGCATCCCGGTAGTGATGCAATTGCTGGGATTTAAAGACGCTAAACTATTACCGGATGGAGCATGAAGAACAGGTTCGCAGGTGGCGGCTCATGCTGGGAGGATCCCAGAATGATGGCACCTCCTTTTCGTTAAATAAAACGGACCTGCAGTTGGACAAAACGCTGGAAGCCCTGTACGACAGCACCAGGCAGGGAGGATTAGGACCATCCTCTCCCAATGTAAGCCGCTGGCTGGGCGATATCAGGAGCTACTTTCCCGCCTCTGTGGTGCAGGTAATGCAACAGGACGCCCTCAAACGCCTGAACCTCACCCAGATGCTCTTTGAAAAAGAGATGCTGGAAAACATAGAACCCGATGTACACATGGTGGCCACCCTGATGACATTGAGCAAGGTAATCCCGGAAAAAACCAAAGACACCGCCCGGCAGGTAGTAAGAAAAGTAGTGGATGAACTGATGCGGAAACTGGCACAACCAACCCAACAGGCCATTACCGGCAGCTTAAACCGCAGCGCCCGCAACCGGCGCCCACGGCACAACGAGGTGAACTGGCCCCTCACTATCCAGAAAAATCTGCAACACTATCAACCGGACTATAAAACCATCATCCCGGAAACACTGATCGGATACGGCCGTAAACGGTCGGCGCTGAAAGAAGTGGTATTATGCCTCGATCAAAGTGGTTCAATGGGTACGTCTGTCGTTTATTCTGGTATATTTGGGGCGGTAATGGCTTCTATCCCGGCACTAAAAACACAAATGGTGGTGTTTGATACCGCCGTGGCAGACCTTACAGAAGAATTGCAGGACCCGGTAGAACTGCTGTTTGGCGTACAACTGGGCGGTGGTACAGATATCCATGCCGCATTGAAATACTGCGCGCAGATCATCACCAAACCAGCAGACACCGTGCTTGTATTGATCACCGATCTCTTTGAAGGAGGAGATGAAAAAAATATGCGGAAACGCTTTACTGAACTTGCAGCAGCAGGTGTACAGGTAATCGTACTGCTGGCGCTGAATGATGAAGGTGCCCCCAGTTACGACCACGAGAATGCCCAATTCCTGGCTAACCTCGGAATACCCGTATTTGCATGCTCCCCGGACAAATTTCCGGAGATGATGGCCTGCGCATTGAGCAAACAGGATGTTGCTCAATGGGCCGCAAAAGAAGATATTGTGCTGAAAAAATAAACTGAATCTATCTATACCCTTATGCCATACAAAAAGGAAACTATACTACCTCTTGTTGAAAAACTGAAACAACTGAATGACTATGAAAACATCGCAGGCACTATACAGTCCGGGGTAGATTTCCTTACAGGGCATACCTATGAAACACCACCGGTATTTCCCACCGCTGAAGCCGCCCGGCAAATGGGACATTTTATTTCCCTGCTGCAGATTCCCGATCACTGGGACGACAACGACCGGCTCATCCTGAAGCTGATTTCACCTCCGCTTACCTGGAACGAATGCAAAGAAACTTTCCTGACTACCATCATTCCCATGTTGGATATGCCCGGAACTTCCTCCTCCATCGTATTGCGGTTCAGCTACTTTACCAGCTACCTCCAGCAACGGGGTTGCACACCGGAAGAAATCGGCTCCCTCATGATCAGCTATTCCAGGGACGGCAACAACTTCGACCTGGCGCCGCTGAAATTCACGCCCCTGCGCAAATTCCTGCAGGACCTGATCAAAAGTGCGGAACCACACGTGATCAACGCCTACGTAAACACCTGGCGTAAGAAAGGATGGAACTCCCTCTTCTTCCGGCTCCTCACCAAAGGGCACCCGGACCGGGAAATGGAATACCTGGAAAGCATCCTCCTGCTGCCGGAGTACCTCCCGGATCAACAGGCCGTGTCACGCGTATTATTGCAAAACAACCCGGGCAAGTATGAACCGCTGATCGAAAAAACAACCACGCAGCTGGCCGCAGTACCCGACTATGCAGCTGCGCTCAGTGGTTATTATCTGCTCGCCGGTCATCTCCCGGAAAAATATAACCAACGGCTGCTGAAAGCAGCCTACGATTTCCTCGACATGCCGGTGGCAGGCCCGTACACACCGGAATCGGGATACTCAAAAGTAACAGGGAATGTACCGCCCAACAACATGCCTCCCGGCGTGCTGGCTGTGCGCGGCCTACTGCACCTCGACCGCCCCGCGGCCGTTCCTTATCTCGGTAACCTGCTCTCCCAAAAACGTTCCCTCCACCCGGAAGCCTTCCAGGTGCTGGCAGACGAATTACAGGAACAGGCTGCCCCCATGCTGCTGCACGCACTGGAAAATGATTACGACGCCAGAATAGTACTGCCGGTACTCTCCCAACTGAACAAAGCACTGTATATAGATCAGCTCTGGCCATACACACTGCATAAACTGAAGTCCGTTCGTACACTCGTGGCCGTTATACTGGCGGAACACCCGCAGGCGCTGGAAAGAGCAGCGGAATTACTGGGGCATAAGAAAGCGGATCAACGCTTAACTGCCGTACAGATCCTCTCTAAACTCGACAACCCGCATGCACGCGAACTGCTGCAACTGGCGCTTCACAAAGAAGTAAACGACGATGCCCGCGACCTGATGCTGGAAACACTGGGAGGTCATACCCTCACGGATACCGACGACCTGGTGCTCGTTACCAAGTTGGTGATGTTTGCAAAGAAAAGACACAAGCTCTCCAAACCGGCAGAGAAATGGCTGGACGACAAAGCCCTGCCACCACTCTATTTGCTGGATGGCACCGTAATGACCACCGACATGATGCGCTTCCTTATTTACCGCATGTCGAGGGTAACGGAAGTACACGCCGACGTGGAAGCCAAACCCCTGCTGCGTTTGATCGACAGGTCCCGCAGCGGCGATTTTGCCCGCGCACTCTATAAAGCCTATGCCGACCAGGGCGGCGATCTGAAACTAAAGTATCTCATGACCCTCACGGCCCTGCTGGGAGACGACCTGCTGGCAGATACGCTCCGGGAAGACATACAGCTCTGGATTACCACCAAACGCCTCAAAATGGCAGAACACGGCGTGGGCGCACTGGCCCTGCATGGCAGCAATAAAGCCCTCCGTGAAGTGGAATTCTTCTCACGCAGGTACCGCTTCCGCAAAGCAGTAGTAGGCGCCGCAGCCCTCAGGGCGCTGGAGCTTACCGCTACGGAAAGAGGCATGACACTGCATGAACTGATCGATTCATTGGTGCCGGATTTTGGCTTCGACGGATTGTACAGGTCCTTTGAAGTAAAGAACGAAACATACCGCGCCTTCCTTGACAGCAACTTTAAACCGGCTTATCTCAACGATAAAGGCCGTCGCTTGAAAGCGATCCCGGTAGCCACCCCCAGGGACATCAGGAATGCATTCAAAGCGCTGCCAAAAGAAATGGCCGACACCATCAGGGTACAAACACAGCGATTGGAACTGTTCCTGGAAGAACAAAGAAAATGGAGCGCTGCAAAATGGCAGGCGGTATTTCAGCAAAACCCCGTGATGTCTGCTTTTGCAACGCGACTGGTATGGGCATTATTTGATGAAGCCGATCAACTGATCACTGCCTTTTACTGTGATGAAAACATAACGCCGAAAACAGTTACAGGCGACGTTCTTACCATTCCTGAAAATGCACACATAAGGATATTGCATCCCGTTCACCTGGATGCAGCCACCCTGCAGCAATGGAAAAATAAATTCAATGAACTGCCTGTTGAACCGGTGTTTCCTCAACTGGAAAGACCGGTAACTTTATCGCAGGGTTATGCAGCCGTGGAATACGATTATGGCGACGCTTCCATGGAAAACGGTTTGCCAAGTGGTTATATGGAACAGGAAGGTTAATAGGAGGTTCTTTTAAATCACGGGATTTTATTGTATTTTTTCACCTTAACCAAGTGAACAATAAAAATCTACGTATGCTAAAACTACGCTCCACACTGGCATTTGCCTGCCTGCTACTGCTGTTGGCAGGGCCCTTGCCGGCGATCAACATTATTCCGCAGCCGTCGGAAGTAAAAACATTATCCGGCACATTCTCTTTATCCGGCGCCACTGCCATCATTCCAGGCAAGTGCGCCGGCGAGGCCAACCAGCTGCAACAGGCATTACAGGAAACATATGGTCTTTCTCTCGCCCTGAAACCTACCGCTAAAAACAATTACATCCGCTTCTCCCTGAATGAAAAACTGGAAAAGGAATTAGGGAAAGAAGGTTATCAACTACAGGTAACGCCGGATAACATTACCATCACCGCAGCCACGGCCACCGGTGTGTTTTATGGTATCCAATCTTTACGCCAGCTCATTACAGCCAACGGCAACGCCTACACGATCAATGCCGTATCCATCAAAGACAAGCCCCGTTTCGGCTGGAGGGCATTCATGCTGGATGAAGGCCGTTACTTCAAAGGCGGCGAAACCGTAAAGCGCCTGCTCGATGAAATGGCACTGCTGAAAATGAACGTATTCCACTGGCATCTGACCGACGACCAGGGCTGGCGCATTGAAATAAAAAAGTATCCCCTGCTCACCAGCGTGGGCAGCAAACGCGATTCCACCCAAATAGGTACCTGGAACAGCAAAGTATATGATGGCAAACCTCATGAAGGGTTTTATACACAGGAACAGATTAAAGACATTATTAAATACGCAGCCGACAGGCATATCACTATTATCCCTGAAATAGAAATGCCGGGTCACTCCAGCGCCGCTATTGCCGCGTATCCCTGGCTGGGCACCACGCACACGCCTATCAAAGTACCTGGCAAATTCGGTGTGCATTACGATGTTTTCAACGTATCCGATCCTAAAGTGATCGCTTTCCTGGAAGATGTGTTGCAGGAAGTGATTGCCTTGTTCCCGTCCAAAGTAATCCATATTGGCGGCGATGAAGTAAAATACGACCAGTGGAAAGCAGACGCCGGGGTAAACGCCTATATGAAAGCACATAAACTGGGCTCACCCGCCGACTTACAGATTGCTTTCACCAACAACATCTCCAACTACCTCGCCCGCAAAAACCGCCGCATGGCCGGTTGGAACGAGATCATGGGCAGCAAACTGCATGAGTTCACCGATAGCAAAGATGTTTCCGCCACCGAAAAACTCGCGGCCGGTACCATCGTACAGTTCTGGAAAGGAGAGCTGAAACTCATCACCGATGCGGTGTCCAAAGGATATGACGTAATCAATTCCTATCACGCCATGACTTACCTGGATTACGACTACAAGGAAATACCGCTGGAAAAAGCTTACAGCTTTGACCCCATCCCTGAAGGACTGGATCCAAAGTATCACGCAAAAATACTGGGCAGTGGCTGCCAGATGTGGGGCGAATGGATTCCAGATGTAAAAACAATGAACCACCAGGTGTTTCCGCGCCTGGCGGCCTATGCGGAAGATGGCTGGACTGTTCCTGCCAACAAAAACTTCACACAGTTTTCCAATGCACTGCAATACTTCTATACCCGTTGGGATAAAGAAGGTATTCAGTACAACAAATAATTATAACAGCTATTGCAGCAACTGTTTGGCTGCAATAGCTGTTTATTTCGCCGGCAGCAGCTTCAGGGTATCGCCCGCCTTCTGTAGATGATAAACGATGATCCCTCTGGTGTTTGCAGTTAACGCATCAGGATCGTTTTCCCTGAAAGCCGGGAAAGTGCGTACCAGCGTTTTCCCTTTTATAAAAAATGTATCCTGCCCCCTGTAAGCCTTTTGCTGCATGGTATCCAGCGAGTAGGTATTAATCCTTGTGATTTTGGGCCCTATGTCAAAAGCATAGATCTTACCGAATTGACCGGTACCTTCAGAAAGCATCTGTAAATAAAGCTCCGATTTACCGTTTCCGTCCAGGTCCGCGATCATCATATTTTTCAGCGCTCCCTTCACGTCTTTTTCAATGGTGCTGTCTACCTGTGTGGAATCTTTTTTGCTGCCCACCGCCAGGATCAGATCCCGCATGCTGCTGTTGCCACGGGCAATAGCGGAAATACGGTAATCTCCGTAGGTGGTATCCAGTGTCACGCTTTTCACATCTTCTGTTGCAGGCGCCTGCACCGGCGCATTGGCAGAGTCTTTTGCTGCCCGTTCTTCTTTATTTTGCATGGGGCTGTTGCAGGCTGCAAAAATCATCACCGGCAACAGTGATAGTCTGAAAAATATACGATCCATAGTCCGCTGGTTTTAAAATCAGACCCGGTCGCTGAGATACGGCCGGAACTTCCTGCCATCAATGTTTTTTACGCTTATTGGCTTTGGTATCCTTACTGTTATGTGTGGTATCATCGCCTTTATCGTCTTGTTCTTCATTCTTCCTGCTGTCAAGATTATCCCTGATTTCAGGCCGCGGCAGATTGGAAAAAGATTGCTGTTTACTTTGCCGGGTATTTTCATTTCTGGTGCCTTTCATAAGACAAATTTTTAGTGAACAATACCTTAGGCGCCACAAAAGCAGTGCCTCACTCCTTCCGGCTATGTATGGGCAACCGGTAAGGGATAGCGTGTCTGTCGCTCCACTTTTTGACGGACAATATCCACAGTAAAAACGGGGAAGGAATAACGCAGAGAGGGGATAACTAAAATAGGATCAGTGGCTTATCTCCAAAAGTGCTCTGCCGCAGGAAAGGGCGCATGATATCTGCTTGTTATCTTCCTGAACATAAATTTATTTTTTTATGAAAAACCTACCAGCTACCATCGGACTTATAGGCGTTCTTACCCTCTTTATTTTCTTCAGGGGTAACCCGGACAAGGCGCAGGCGGCTCCGGTAAAGCCTATACAAACTGACCAGATTGAAGTATTTGCACAGGACACTTTTCCACCTAAGCCAATGGACACAGTGATGAAACACAAGAAGAAAAAAGATAAAAAAGGAGATACTTCCTGGCCACAGAAAAGAGATACTTTATTCAGATGATTTTAGCGGAGGGGAATTCCCCTCCTTTTTTTATTGTTCAAGCGTACCAAATAAACCGTTCTTATAATCCTGTATAGCCTGCTCGGTTTCTTCGGCAGTATTCATTACAAAATTATCTTTCGCTGCTACCGGTTCATTGATGGGTTCCGCGCAAAGGTATAACAGCCGGGTATTTTCAAGCGCGGTGATGTGAATGTCCGCTTGCTCATCGTCCTTATCAAATACTACAAGATGATAGCCTGTTACTGCTGTTCCGTTCACTTCTATTTTTCCATCCACTACATACAGCAGCGTCCAGTATCCACGTGTAGCCGTAAGCGTTACCTCTTTCCCGGCTTCCACATTTCCCCAGATAGCAGTGATAGGTGTGAAGTTTTTTAACGGCCCGGTTTTACCTTCATATTCGCCGCCCACAAGGGTAAGGTGTACACCTTCTTTTTCCGCTACCGCGGGCATTTCCGTTCCTTTAATATACTGGTACCAGGGATCTTCTGCTTTATGCGCGGCGGGCACATTAAACCAGAGCTGCAACAGCTCGTAGTTCCCCCCTTTCTTCAGAAATTCTTCCGACGGGCCTTCACTGTGCAGGATCCCTTTCCCGGCAAACATCCATTGCACGTCGCCGGCGGTTACGGTCATGGCATTACCTGCATTATCGCGGTGGTAGCCCTGACCCTGCAGCATAAAGGTAACCGGCGCAAACCCGCGGTGAGGGTGCGGATGCAGCCTGTCTTCCGGCGATCCGGGCGCAAAATACTTAGCCGGCATGTGATGCACCACAATAAAAGGATTGGCAAAACGGAACTGCATAGTGGGCAGCGACTGCCGCACTACTTCCGTGTCGGTAATATGTTTTTCGCGTCCTTCGAGAACGTGGAGGATTTTCTTCTCCATAAAAAATATTTTATCGGATCAGTTTTAACCTGGCTTTTTCCACGGAGCTGCGGAACATTTTCAGGATCAGTACTTCATAATTTTCAATGATGATCACTTCTCCTTCCCGCGGAATGTTTCCGTGGATGTAGTTTATTAAACCGGAAAGGGTTTCATAATGTTCGCTTTCCGGCAGCGGGTAAGGTAATAATTCATTGATATCTGCGAGGTATTCATGCGCATCCACAATAAAATTATCATCTTTCTGCTCTACAATCGGCGCTTCATGATCATGTTCATCCTGGATATCCCCTACCAGCTCTTCCAGGATGTCTTCCATTGTAACAATTCCTTCGGTATCGCCGAATTCGTTGGTTACCACGGCCATTTGCAGGCGTTGTCCCTGGAAGGTGCGCAGCAGGTCTTTTATTTTCATGCTGTCCGGTACATAAAATACCGGCTTCATGATATCCTTTATATTATGGAGTGTTTTTTCGTGCATTCCCTTTACTACATCTTTGGTATATACCACGCCTTTCAGTTCGTCGAGCGAACCGCTGGACACGGGATACCGGGAATATCCATCTCTGATTACCTGGTCTATCAGTTGGTCCAGGGGCAGATTGATGTCGAGGGAGGAAATATCTTTACGGTGGGTGAGAATTTCTTTTACGCGGCTGTCGTCAAACATAAATACATTCTGGATCAGTTCCCGTTCGGTTTCCTCAATCGCGCCGCCTTCCTGGCTTTCAGAAATGATCAGTTTCAATTCCTCTTCCGAATGGATTTCCGACTCCCCGGCGGGTTTAATGCCCATAAGACGAAGGATACTGTTGGCGAAGCCGTTGAGCAGCCAAATAAAAGGACGGAAGATCACGAACAGCGCCCGCAGCGGGATGGCCACCACCAGCGTGGTGGGCAGCGGTTTGCGGATGGCCATTGATTTAGGGGCCAGTTCCCCGAAAACGATATGCAGAATGGTAATAATGGTAAAAGCAATAGCTACGGCGATTACATGGGTGGCGGCGAGTGAAATGGTAACACCCAGGCTTGCCATCAACTTTAGTACGATGGCGGTCATTACCGATTCGCCTACCCAGCCAAGGCCCAGTGAAGCCAGCGTAATTCCCAGCTGCGTCGCCGCCAGGTATCCATCCAGGTTATTCAGGATGCTTTTGGCTGCTGCAGTGGCTCTTTTGCCTGCTACGCTGCCTTTGCTGTTGATTTGAGAGGAACGTACTTTAACAATGGCAAATTCTGCCGCAACAAAGAATCCGTTTAATAATACTAATATAATTGTCCAGAAGAGTTGCCAAAGCATGTAGTTGTTAAATTGGTTCGCAACCCCAAATATAGGTAAATCAATTTTTATACGTTCGGGTATTTTGAGGAATTACCATTTATAAATTAAAATTTAGGGAGATATATCACCGGTTTTACCTTTCTTCCATGCAATTTTTTCCAAGCAGTCTACTTATTTCATAGAGTTTATGTATTTTGTGGGGAATTAAGGCTGGCACATTAATAAAAAATGGAGAAAGAACTTACTACCCTCGCTGCACCCGCAGCTACGAGCACAAATGAATCAAATGCTGCAACGCCGCAGGAAAGCGTTAACTTTAGAAAACAGCGCTGGATTTATGGTATAGCAGGCATCCTCATACTAGGTGTTATACTTGGTGTGGCATGGTGGCAATCGCCCGATTTCCGCACCTACGTGGAAGACGTACCTCCTACTTTTTATTATTTCCTCATAGCCGGGTTTATTTTCGCCATGATCGACGGCGCCATTGGTATGTCTTACGGCATTACCTCTACTACCTTTTCCCTGTCGATGGGTATTCCGCCTGCATCAGCGAGTACGGCAGTACATATCTCCGAGATCCTCAGCTGCGGCATTGCCGGCTGGATGCATATGCGGATGGGAAATGTCAATAAAACACTATTTAAACTGCTGATATTACCGGGTATTGCCGGAGCGGTGATCGGCGCTTACCTGTTGTCGTCGCTGGAACATTACGCACAATACACCAAGCCGGTGGTATCGCTTTACACACTGATCCTCGGCACGGTAATCCTGATGAGGGCCATTAATGCGCAGCGTAAGAAGCACGTGGCTAAAAAAATAAAGAGGATAGGCCTGCTGGGCTTTGGTGGCGGATTTATAGACGCCATCGGCGGCGGTGGCTGGGGTTCTATCGTATTATCTTCCCTGATTGCCGGCGGCAGACATCCCCGCTTTTCGCTGGGCACGGTAAAGGCTACCCGCTTTTTTATCGCCATGCTCAGTTCCCTCACTTTTGTAACCGTGTTGTACCATGTACACTGGGATGCCGTACTCGGCCTCGTGATAGGCAGTGCCATCGCTTCTCCCATTGCGGCAAGAGTATCCAATAAAATTTCTGCTAAAACTATTATGGTGGCGGTAGCGGTAATTGTGATCCTGGCAAGTATGAGGAGCATCTACATGTTTGTGCTCAAAATCATATAGTCGTAGCCGTTAATCGTTGCTTACCTGCTGGTTTACCTTTAAAGTAATGGGCTTGTTGATTTCATATTCCACCAAAGCTTTAATGGTGATCACTTCGCGGTCGCTGAAAGGCCGCTGCGGAAGGAATTTCGGATCTATGTCCACCTGGATTTCGGCGGTCCGGTCTTCAAAAAGATAGTTATTACCACGGAGCTTTTTAGTAACGTAGCCGGTCACCTTAACGGCGATGCTGTCGTTGTGCAGTTGCCGGGCATTGCGCATCACCTCTCCGATGGTGTAAGTCCGTTCCTGCAGAGCGAACAGGGGAAGCAACAAACATAGCATCCAGCTTTTCATGATAAATATATTGGTTTGCTAACACCATAAACAATAATCATGACAGATTGTTCACCGAACAGATACATTTAGTTATCTTGTAAATCATAAACTTCAGGTATGGGATTCCTCAAAACGTACAGCAGTATGTTCTGGTTACTGGCAGGCATCATCGCAGGCAGTATTGCCGGGCTTATATTTGGTGAGCGTGTAGCCATTATTAAACCATTGGGTGATGTTTTTTTAAACCTGTTGTTTACTGCCATTATACCACTGGTATTCTTTGCTATCTCCTCTGCCATTGCCAACATAGAAGCAGGGCATAAGCTGGGCCGTATCCTCGGCGTTATGTCGCTGGTATTTCTGAGTACCGTTCTCATCTCTGCCTTTCTTACGATTGTGGCCGTCTGGATATTTCCTATCCACCAGCAGGTAACCCTTACAAAAGATGTGAACCTGGAACAGCCGGGTAACTGGGGGGAACAGTTGGTACGACTCCTCACCGTGAATGAATTTTACGAGTTGCTGTCACGTAAAAATATGCTGCCGTTCCTCATCTTCTCCGGGCTGGTTGGTTTTGCCGCTATGCGTACCGGTGAAAAAGGCGCTGCTTTCCGCGGCTTTCTGCAATCCGGTAATGAGGTGATGAAAGATATCCTGACGCTCATTATGAAATTGGGCCCTGTTGGGCTGGGCGCCTACTTCGCTTACCAGGTGGGCACCCTAGGACCACAACTGTTTGGCACCTACGCGCACTCCCTCGGTATTTATTATGGCTTTGGCATCGTGTATTTTATTGTTGGCTTCAGCGCGTATGCGTTTGTTGCCGGTGGTATACCCGGCATAAAAATTTTCTGGAAGAATAATATTATCCCTACCCTTACTGCTGTTGGTACCGGCAGCAGCATCGCTACTATTCCGGCTAATCTCCAGGCAGTAGAACGGATGGGCGTTCCGCGCGATATTGGTAATGTGGTGGTGCCATTGGGCGCCACGCTTCACAAAGACGGCTCCAGCATTTCTTCCATTATAAAAATGGCAGTGGTGTTTGCCATGTTCGGAAGGGGCTTCGATGGTGTAGCAGTAATCTTAATGGCACTAGGCGTTACCGTTATAGCCAGCATCGTGGAAGGCGGTATTCCTAACGGCGGTTACATCGGCGAACTGCTGGTGATGAGCATCTACGGCTTCCCCATAGAAGCGCTCCCGCCGCTGATGATTATCGGTACACTGGTAGATCCGCTGGCTACGATCCTCAATGCAACGGGAGACAATGTTGCCGCTATGCTCACAACACGTTTTCTGCGAGGGCGGGCGCCGGCAATTTCGTAAATGCCTGCTCCAGGTCGGCCAGCAAGTCGGCTGTTTCTTCCAACCCTACTGATAAACGTATCAGGCTATCGCTCACGCCTGCTGCCCTTCTCTTTTCTGCGGGAATGGATTTATGGGTCATGGCCGCGGGGTGACACAACAAACTTTTGATACCGCCCAGGCTTTCCGCCAGTTTAAAATAGTGCGTGGAGGTAACAAAAGCAGTGGCTGCTTCCGCCCTGTCATCTTTCAAAGTAAAAGATATAATCCCTCCAAACCCTTTACTCTGCCGCTTTGCCAACTCATGCCCCGGATGCGATGGCAGCCCCGGGTAAAACACTTTATCCACTGCCGGATGTTTCTCGAGATATTCTGCCAGCGCCTGCGCGTTAATACCATGCTGCTTAATACGCAGATGCAATGTTTCAATGCCACGTATCAGCAGGAAGCTATCGAATGGCGAAAGAATAGCGCCGCAGGCATTCTGATAAAATTTGATCTCCTCTCCCAGCTGTAATGTTTTAGCTACTACTACCCCCGCAATCAGATCGCTGTGGCCGCCCAGGTATTTGGTAGCGCTGTGGATCACCAGGTCGGCGCCCAGCTGCAGCGGCTTTTGCAGCACGGGGGAAGCAAATGTATTATCTACACAAAACAAACAGTTATGTGCTTTTGCAATGCGGCCAATGGCTTCAATGTCTGAAATCTTCAACGTTGGATTGGTGGGCGTTTCCAGCCAGATCAGGCGTGTGGCCGGCGTGATGGCGTTGAACACCGCCTGCGTATCAGAAGTATCCACATAGCTTACTTTGATACCAAACTTCTCATATACTTTATTGAATAACCGGAACGCACCTCCGTAAATATCATCTACCGCTACAATTTCATCGCCCGATTTCAGGAGTTTGATCACCGCATCAATCGCTGCCAGGCCGCTGGCAAAGGCAGATGCAGTAGCGCCGCCTTCCAGCTTTGCAATGATCTTTTCTGCGGTTTCGCGGGTTGGATTATTGGACCGGGCATAGTCGTATCCTTTATTTACGCCGGGCGCGTCCTGCACAAAAGTAGAGGTCTGATAAATAGGCACGGCAATAGCGCCTGTTTGCGGATCCACGGGAATAGAATGGATCAGTTCAGTGATAGTGCTCATCTTTGTTTGATTTTTAGTTTGATGAAAATTGATTAAACAGGTCCGTTAAATGAGCATATCAAAAAGGTGGGAGCATAAAAAAAACTCACCTGGGAGCCAGATGAGTTTTCTAATATTGGAAGAATAATATAAAGTAAAACTATTGATCTGACTTATCTTTCCTGGTCCGTAAACCGGGATGGATGCAGCACCTTTCACTGTTTGCACAGTGATGGTTGCTAAGGTATCGTCGGGCCATGTCCCTCCTCCTTTCTTGATAAGCTATTTAAAGAACTGGTGCAAAGATAAGGCAGAAAAAATAACTTCCAAATTTATTTTCCTACAAAATCAGTAGACTATTGTTTATGTGCGAGTGTTAAACGGATGCCTTCTTCATAAGAAGTAGGTTTCACTTTAAAATGCTGCTCAAACTTTGTAGAGTCGAAAATATAGGGATAGTTGCTTTGGTACAGCATTTCCTTCATTTCCCGGATCGTGGTATCAAACAGCCCGGAGAGCGTAAGCATAAAGCTGCCCAGCTTCATATACTTAGGTTTTACGCCCATCTGGGTAGCAATCATATTCACATATCCGTTGCCGTCGGGCGCAGGGTTGGCAGTGGGCAGATGCCATACCTGGTTCCAGGAAGTATCGTCCTGGGAAAGCAGGTACAATCCTTTGGCGGCATCCGGCGTAAAGGTGTAGCTATGTGTCTGATCGTCTTTTCCGAGCCACATGGCATTGCTGTTCTTCCTGAACTTATCGATGATCAGCAGGTTAAGGAAACCGGTTTTATCGGCGCCGGGTCCGTAGAAGTCGGCGGACCTTGCAATGGTGGCGGTCAGGTTACCGGCCTTCACCTCGTTCATCAATTGGGTGGCAATAGCCGCACGGATCGTTCCTTTCTTACTGGCCGGATGATACGGCGTATCTTCTTTCATTGGGCCGCTTACTAACCCGTAAGGATATACGTTGTCGAAGAAGATGAGTTTTGCACCGGCCTCTTTGC
Organism: Chitinophaga sp. CCNWYY40; assembly: GCF_037483205.1. Lineage (NCBI taxonomy): Bacteria > Pseudomonadati > Bacteroidota > Chitinophagia > Chitinophagales > Chitinophagaceae > Chitinophaga > Chitinophaga sp. CCNWYY40. Next base: position 5,985 of record NZ_JBBHLF010000002.1, on the reverse strand, counting down.
ATGCATTAATTACATTGGTCATGATCTTCGGCCATGCGTCTGACCATACCTTGATATCATATTTGAGACCGGCAGTAAGAAATACCACGGCGCTGCCTTTTACGGCTTTCTTTGTTTGCGCGGCATCGGTAATATCAGCCGGTACCAGGTCGGTAATGCCTTCAATGGATTTCGGCGAACGGCTTACGAGACGTACCCTTTTGCCGTGGCGCACCAGTTCGGCAGCCAGATCGTTAGCAATAATACCTCCTGCACCGAGGATTGTATATAAGGGCTGGATAGAAGAATCAGACATAAAATGAGGATGTGTTTATTATGATAGACGAATGAGTGAACGGAATATTTTATTTCAGGGGTCTAATGGATCAAAAACATTTACCTGCAGCGACCGGAGGTCTGGCAGGAACGACAAAAAGTAAAGATCGGCTTGCTTGATATCTGCCGCAGGCATGTATCCCAGCTCTGTTGTACAGCGTTGGGTAAACATCGGGCTGTTCACATAGGCTAAGTGCATGACATCAGACACGCACATCATCCTTTTATTGGCTGGTATGCCGCTCTGCCACACGATCCTTACGGCATTACGCACGTTGGTGGTGGTGTGGCGGGCATAAGGATCTACCATTACCGCTGAAGCCGGGATCTTTAGTTCATTTACCAGGTATTTCTTCATTTCCACCGCTTCGGAATATTGGGTCCCCACGGGTCTTACATGCCCACCGGATACAATAATGAAGGGGGCCATTCCTTTGCGGTACAGTTCTGCCCCGGTGCGGCAACGGCTTTTACCGGTTTCGCTGATTGTTTCCTTTGCCACGGGGCTTGCCCCCAAAATAAGCATGGCGGTGTATGGATATTTGTTCCAGTCTGTTTTCTTTATTTGTTTATACGCTTCTTCATTGGTACCGGATAAGGGTTCATAGCGCACGGCTTCATCGCGGCGGTTTAGTTCCAGTAGGCCCAGCGCCACCTGCAACGACGGCTGGAAAAATAAGTCCGGCTGCTTTTCCGCCGCCTGTTCCATTACACGTTGCACCATTGTCCTGTAGGCGGGCGATAACACATAATAAGTGGCAGAGTCAATCACGGGGTAACGCAGCCCTTTACCGTTCGTATAGGCATTAAGGATATAGTTCACCCCATCGGCAGCGTCTTTCCAGGCAAGAGAGAGGAATGCGGCGTCGGTTTTGCCGGCATATAGCTGGAACAGGCCACTGCCCCGCATTTCGCTTAACAGGCGTTCCATTTCCTTTGGGTGCTGCTGCAATAATGTAAGAAAGGCGCCACTCACTTCATTAATGGTACCACTGCTAAACTGCAAAGAAGCGGTAAGATCGCCGCTACTCACGGGATGGGCTACACGCTGTGCGTAGGTGTTGCGCAATGCGATAAGCGTGCTGTCTTTATTCATCAGCTGTGGCAGCCCGGGCACACGCTCCAGCAGTGTGAACAGGTAAAAGATCCTGTCCTGCAAAACGCTGGTTCCCTTGTAAAATTTGTAATGCAGGTCCGGCGAAGCAGGTTGACCAAATGTACAGGATAACACCAGGAGTAACAGGCCGGTAAGAAAGCAGTTTTTCATTAAAGCAGGTATTACAGGAACAATAATACAAAAGGAAAAGGGAACTTTATCTTCTCCCTTAAATATAACCTATATTTTATATACCAATATTTAAACCTTGAAGCCTGACGGTATATGAAAGTTTTAATAGGTAAAAATATATAATGTATTAAATATAATCATATATAGGAAACTCAGCAGAAAATACATACCCATTCTTTTTGTTTTTCATTGATTATCTATTAGTTACGGAATATAAAATCATTTATTTTCGTCGCGGTTTAGCCACCAAGCCAACGTCCCAATCATATGTAACAATGTATACAACCCAAGAAAAAAAGACCTTTGTACGTTATGCTGTGTTAACGATAATGGTGATTGTTCTGATGACCTTTTTTATGATCATCTCTTTAAGAAAGAAAGAGTCAGCACAGTTAAGCATAGTTGTTAAAGACCTGATAGCCACCAAAACAGATGTTGGTCATATTGACCAGGCCGTACAGCTGCTATATGCAGCCGATAATAACTTCCGCGTATATACGCTTACCTACGACAAGCATTACCTGAATGCTTATGTGGGTCAGTTGAGCAGCATTACTGCGCACCTGGACAGCGCCATGAACTCCGCCAAAAATGAGAAGCAGCTACATGCGCTCCTGGCCGACAAAGCAAGGAAGTCGCAGCTGTTCCTACAGACACGGCAATACGTAGATTCATTACTGCAACTATCGCAGGTATGGGACACGGCCACCCAGCCCCTCCCCCTGCAACAACTGGGCAATATCAAAATACCGGCGCCTAATATAAAAGCTGATACCATTGTTACTACAGAAACAGCTACCACCAAAGGCCGCAAGAAATTACTGGGCCGCATCAAGGATGCGATCAGTAATAAATCGCAGGTACAGCAAACCAGCCAGCAGGTGAAAATCGTTCAATACGACGCCCCTAAAGAGGGCAAAGCCTTTTCAAAAGATCAGCTGTCAAAGATCCAGGCCGCCTATAACAAGTTTATAAAAGACGCCACCGAAAGTCATAATAACCTGAAGCAGAAAGAATATGCCCTCGTTATTGCCAACGAACGGCTGTTCTCCGGGCTGCTTCTCCTCATGGCCAACCTGAAACAGAATATTGTAGCGGAAACCGATAAGAAGCGGTTACAGCTGGGCCAGGACATCGATCATTCCCTCTACAGGCTGGATAAGCACAATTACTGGGAAATTCCCCTCATCCTGTTACTGGCGGGGATCATTATATATGGTATCGTCCGTTTATACCGCTACGACCTGGCTTTGCTGAGGGCCAAGCAACAGGCGGAAAAGTTTGCTCAACAGAAAAGCGACTTTGCAGCTACCATCAGTCATGAAATACGCACACCGGTGCAGTCGGTGCTCGGCTACACGCACCTGCTGGAGCGCGACCAAACACCGGAAACGGTGGCGGCTATACGTCATTCGGCAGAAATGCTGTTACAGGTGGTAAATAACGTGCTCGACTACACGCGGATGGAATCTGCAGAGCCGCTGTTAAGGGAAGAGAAGTTTGCTCCCCGCACCGCTATTGAAGAGGTGTGCAATACCCTGGCCGTACAGGCATCCATGAAATCACTGACGCTGGATGTAAACATTTACTTCCCCAGCACCTTAATTGTGTTGGGCGATGCCTTCCGGTTGAAGCAGGTATTGATTAACCTGGTGGCCAACGCCATTAAATTCACGGAAAAAGGGGGCATTACCGTAACAGCGCATATGCGTGACAACAACTTATTACAGGTAAGCGTAAAAGATACAGGTGTAGGTATTTCACATAAAGAACTACCTTTGGTATTCGATGCTTTCTCTCAGGGAAATAACCATTATCATAAAGGAAGCGGATTGGGATTGCATATTTCCAAGAAGATCATCGAGCTGCACAACGGAAAGATACATGTAGAAAGTCTTGCAGGAAAAGGCTCTACTTTTTATTTTGAAATCAGGTACAAGCTGATGACCCCATCACCTGTTACCAAAAAAATTATTGTCCCGGTGAATAATACATCTACAAACGCTACTATTCCGGCAGGTATCCGGTTACTGGTGGTTGAGGACAGTATCCTCAACCAGAAACTACTGGCCCTGATGCTGGACAGAATGCAGGCTTCCTACCTGATTGTTTCTTCAGCAGAAGAAGCGCTGGAAGTATACCATCGTGAAGCATTCGATTTTATACTGACCGACATTGACCTCCCCGGTATTGATGGACTGATGCTGACCAACATGATCCGGGAATTACCTGACAAGAAGAAAGCCGCAGTAACCATTATTGCCATTACCGGTAATGTTATGGAAGATGATATTGAGCTGTATCTCCGCTCAGGTTTAAATGATTACATCATGAAGCCTTACCGCGAAGAGGACATCCTGGAGAAAATTACCAGGCATCACCAAATGGCTTAAATTGCGGAATGACCATCGCCGATCAGATCATTGCTTTCAACAGCCAGCTGCATTTCCCGGGCAAGTTGCCCGCAGGTATACGTGTGATGAACCCTTTCCGGGAAGGCCCCGGTATTATGGGTATCATGACCCAGTTCTACAAAAAATTTTATGACGACAAACAGCCGCGGCAACTGATCCTGGGCATCAATCCCGGCCGGCTGGGATCGGGGTCTACCGGCGTACCCTTTACGGATACCAAACGTATGTGGGAAAAGTGCGGCATTGAAATTACCGGGCTTAAAACGCACGAGCCTTCTTCTGTTTTTGTGTATGACGTGATAGACGCCTATGGCGGGGTGAAAAAGTTTTACCAACATTTTTATATCAGCTCCATTTGTCCGCTTGGATTTACCTCTCTCCAACCCGGCGGAAAAGAAATAAACTACAATTATTACGACAGCGCTGCTTTAACAAAAGCTGCTTATCCGTTTATTGTGAGCAGTTTAAAAGAACAATTGCAGTGGAATATCAGTCGTGAGGTATGCTATTGTATGGGGACGGGAAAGAATGCCGCGTTCCTGCAGGCATTAAATGAAAAGGAGAAATTTTTCGGGGCCGTTGTTCCGTTAGAGCACCCCCGTTTTGTGATGCAGTATAAATCCAAAACGAAGTCGCAGTATATCGACAAATACCTGACGGCTTTTGAGGAACACCCATAACCCCAACCTGTGGATTTTTTACGCCGTCTGAACCGCAATCTGGTCTGCAATGTTGTTCAGCAGTCCCATGTTTAAACGACGGCCGTTGTCTGTAGCGCCTGGCGCACGCACAAATCCGTCCTCATCTTTTTCCATCATTACCTCTTCTCCGTCTACATCTACCAGAAAGCGTTCAGCTGAAGAGGGCTTTACATAAAAGCGGCCTCCGGAAGTTTTGATCATAAAAGCGTTCATAAGATTCTTTTTTCTAAGAGATCTTACGCAAACCACGGACCAGCTATGTCAGGACAAAAAATAAAAATATTGATTCCAGATCAGTTCGAATTCTGCCTGGGAAATTAACTCCGGAATAAACTGTCGTTCTTCACTGATCTCTTCCAAACCGGGCATTACCTGGTCGGACAAGGCGGTACCGCCAAAATGAAAATTGCTGCAGGCAATGCCGAAGCTTCCATCCGGGTAGATTTCAATTTTCCGGTTTTCGAAACGCTGCGAATCTATCTCACTGTACAGGTATATTGGTTCGTCTTCAAAATGATGAAGCCAGGATACTTTGAGATACTCCATGCTCAGATTTTTACAAGACGGCAGTCCCAGGTATCTTTGGGTTGTTCCGGTACCGGATCGGGCGTTACCACCCCGGTGATCTGGTAGATGTTGCCTTCTTCATGCAACCGGTCGCCTATCTGAGGAGTCAGTTCCTCTTTGAAGCGGATGGTGGCAATAATACCGAACGACTTGTAACTATGAATTTTCACAATACTCGCAGACCTTACGGGTAAGAGCAATTCGGCCTTTTTGCGATTGTGACTCCTGTACAGGGAGAACATCAGCCATAATGCGAGGGCAAACAGGCCAAGGAGCAGCAGATTCACGGCTTTTTTTAGGTTTAGGTTGAATAAATATGTTATGGTTGAACCGCACCTCCTGTTGGCATAAAAGAGGTGGTACTACAATATAGTGAATTTAACACATGTAAACAATTTTTTTTACAAGGGCGGGCGGATTGGTCCCGGGGAGGAGACATGGAGAGTAGTGCTTACTTAAAGGTTACTTCCCGGATGCTTCTCCGGTGCTTCGGACATGGGTACCTGATGGACTATCCATGCACTATCTATACTGTTCGCATGCACTCCTCATGCACTATTGATGCACTATCCATGCACTATCTATGCACTATCTATATATTAAGGTCGCCAGAGTCCGCTGATGGTCTAGTCCTGGTATAGGTTTACACTTTTGTTAGATAATCCTGTTTGAAGTTTACAATATAAGTTTTTAGTCCTAC